>JBMNEM010000010.1:0-114598 GCA_050948785.1 Dethiobacteria bacterium | reverse complement strand
GCGAAGGAAAGAACTTGCCAGCCTTGATAATGAAATAAAACTTTGTCCCCTGCATTTTGGGAAAGATCAGCCTTGCTTTTCCGCTTGCGCTTTGAATGTTTCTAACGGGAGCGAACCCTACTGTCTTATTGTTATGCTTGCCGGTGCTATAGGCGATATAAAAGGACAAAGGACATATCAGTAACAAATAAAAAACTATTGCCGGTTGTCTTAGCTGATGACCGGCTTATTTATTTTAAAGGAGTGGTTTTTTGAAAACAGTATCAGCGGAAACAATTAAAAATAGGTGTAAATCATGCTATGGTGGGAATGAAAAGAGAGCAAGGAACTGTAAAATTTACCGTTGCACACTATGGCAATACGGGGATGCGCTGGAAGCACCGTTAAAGGCTTTAATGAAGTCAGGAAAACAGAGAAGAGCTTTTAATGCTAAGTATTGGAAATAGATAACAAGGGGTGATAGGGATGGAGAAATACAGCATAATTGAGGCAATGGGCGGGGATATATCGGAATTTATTAAACCCCTTAAAAAATACGATTACCCTATTGTCAATAGCATTGTGATAACTCAAAAAGGCGAATATTCGATACCGCAATATGCACACTGTGGGAAAGCAAACCCAGAGGAAAGAATGCAACCAATTAAAAATGAATTGGACTTCCCCCGCTTTCTTACGGATCATACTAAAGATGGTCTATGGACAGCCCCCTACAATGAATTGACCGGATGCGATTACCTTACACGAAGGGTTGTCGAACTGCGGTATAACGAATATTTACCGCTTGATACTGACAAAAAGCTGGCTAAAGTATGGTTGTTATATCCTAAAAAGAATGTAAAAGTTTATATGATTGATAACCGTCAAGATTTCCTTGACCTGATTGACAAATACCCTTTAAGCAAGAGTAAATTCAGGGGATTAAGTGAAAACATGGCAGAAAGTTCTGCTACTTTTTTATTATGCAAGGACTTATTTTCAAAATGGGCAAACTCTCCAAGGCTTGACTATGAGGCTGTTTACAAGGACTATCAAGGAATATTACTAACAAAACAAGGCTTTGAAACTAATTACCTTACAGGGATATTCCCCTACCCTATGGACATGAGACCTGACGACATTCTATGGTCTGATTGGCATTTTGAGGACATAAAAGGCCCGATGTATTACGATATTACAAACTTTGTCGAAGCAATAGAAGGCTATGAGGACAATATAATAAAGTTGTTTGATGATACTGGAGTGGCTGAGGAATACGATAAAATGATAAACAATATTGCAAGAGCAATTATTGGCGATACTCCAATCGTTAAGAAAACATCTAAAAGCGATATTTTCCCGGAGCTGGAAGAAATAAAAAGAAAAAATACAGAAAAGTTTTTTAGAGAACAAGCAGAATGGAAAAAGAAGTATTGGAAATAAGTTAGTTAATGCCCGGCGGTTGTCAGGGAGATTCTTAGGAATCTTACTACTGGGCATTTTTAATTTAGCCATGCAAGGCATTGTTAAATCTCTTGAGAGGCTACTGTAAGGCGTATAGAGGCGTTTTAAATCAAAACAGGTATAAAACCATTACCCGGTATATAAAAACGGTTACACGAAGAATAGACAAGATAATATTTCGAATAATATATAATTTATCTTGTTTTGTAATATATACCATAGACTATTCGTTTTAAATCTCTTGAGAGGTGTCTGGTGTCCATTTAAAGGCGTTTAAATACTCAAGTAATACAAAGGCATGGCTAAGCATTTCAAACCCCTTAAAGCGCAAATACGGAGAGGCATTTTTAAGGATCCGCTGTAATAATGGGGATTGAAGCCAGTTTAGGGATTGAGTTGACGCTAGGGGGGTCTCTCCCCGCTCTGACAATCAGTCCCCCCCCCGGCCTCGAAAAATACTTCACCAGAGCTTCTGTGAGGCAATTCCAGAGGACAAACAATACAATAGGTATCTAACCCCTTCCCTGCCGCTTCCCGCTTCCCAAGCAGGATTCTACCAGAAGCATTGACCGGAAGGCGAAGGATAGGACAAGCTATAACCCTGTTGGTAACATATCTTTTGACCAAAGGAAAACAGAGCGGTTGCCGTATTCTTAACCGTAAGCCTTCCTGAACCCTGATAATATCGGCATCCAGAGCGTGACAGCTTGATAAGTTATCAAGTAACCATAGCAGGAAGGAGAAAACAATGCTTGCCGGAATAGGTATTTGTTAACAGGTTTTAACAAAAAAGGATAATTTAAAACCCTATGGCAGGTAAATATTAATTATCCTTAACAACTAAATGATAATGATTATCAATTAGGAATTATGATTATCTAATAACTACTTTTAGGTAATTTATGGGACGCGGGCGGTAAGAGACTACTTAACATAATTCTAATTATGGTTAACTCCAACAATCAAGAACAACCTATTATCAACCAATATGAACTCTAATCAATTTATAACTCTTTCTTACTATCTATTATTTAATACTAGTTAATAATAGTATTACTGCTACTACTACCATAACCATTAAGCTATTCTTCCCATGGGATAGGCATACCTAAGAAGCTCTCTAAGTCGGCCCGCTTGATTCGCCATAGGCGGCCCGCTTTAAATGCTTTTAATTCTCCCTTGTTAATCCAGGAGTAAATTGTTCGCATTTTAACAGATAATTGTTTTGCTATTTCTTCAGGGGAATATATCATTTTCTTTTCCATAGCATTGGCCCTCTTTTCTATTAAAATAAATATCACAAATAGCAGTAAAAAGCAATAAAGGGTACTTGACTTATACGGTAATTAACGATAGTATAGGTATGTGAACACCAGTAAATAACACTCAAAGGAGGCAGTTAGAATGACGGTTAAGGAAAAGACCTATCATGTAAACAGGGGATTGTGGGGTAACAGGGTTATTGCAAAGGATGGGGATTGCTTATACCCATTAGAGGGTGGAGAATCTAAGGACATTGCAAGAAGCATACTTACCGATTGTATGGGGGAAGAACCTTCAAAGACACATCATCAAGGTTTTGTAGAGGATTTCATTGATCCCCTTAATCGCCAGTTAATGCGTTATGTTATTCCCTTAGAGGCTGTCAAAGAATGGTTGGAATACCGGTAGTTGAAGGCAGGGGGGAGGGATTCCCTTCCTTCTCCCCTAAAACTCAAAGATTGCAGGGAGATTATAACCATGAACAAGGAACAGGTATTAGGGTTGCTGGATAAATGGATGGAGAGGGCGAAACATGAGGCTATTAGCCAAACAGGCTGGATGAAAGGCTTTAATAACGGTATGGAGTGCGCCTTTGGGGAATGTAGACTGCTGATTGAAGAATACCTACAATCGAAAGGGGAATAAAAGATTATGGCCAAAAAAAAGGCGAAGAACGGTAAAGGAACAGTATATCAACGGAAGAATGGAACATGGGCGGCAGAGTGTTATATACCGGATGAATACGGCATTAAAAAGCGAAAGTCTTTCTACGGTAAAACAGAAGAAATAGCAAGAGCAAAGATGAAAGAGGCATTAAAGCAGGTAGAGGAAACCGGAACATTCAAAGATTATTCCAAAATGACATATCGGCAATGGTTGGAAAAGTGGATGACCGATTATAAACATGACTTAAAACCTGCTACAAAAGAAAACTATGGATATATGCTTGAAGGCCATATATACAATACCATAGGGGAAAAACCTATTAGACAGTTAACTAATCCTGATGTTCAGAGACTAATCAAGGACAAATCGGAAGTGTTATCTCCAAGGACAGTTAAGCTAATCCATACCATTATAAACGATTCTTTGAAACAAGCTGTATATGCGAAAGCCATTAAAAACAACCCTGCTGAAAACATTAACCTGCCGAAACAGGAACATAAAGAAGTGAAACATCTCAACATTAAAGAAGTCAAAAAGCTATTGGAGACTGCGAAGAAGTCGAAACATTATACCGCCATACTCTTTAGCTTGTTCACCGGTGTTAGAAGGGGCGAACTGCTTGCCCTGGAATGGAAACATATTGACGGGGAAACTAATACCGTAACCATTGAGCAAGCCATTACAAGGACAAAAACAGAAGGTATTAAGATAGGCAAAACTAAAACCAAAAATTCAAACAGGACTATTGCTATTAATGATTTCCTGATGATGGAACTGATGAAGCATAATGTAAAGCAAAGCATAAATAAAGACGTATTAGGCGAAGCATATTACTCTAAGCATGATTTAGTGTTCTGTCAAAATGATGGTAGCCCGTTATGCCCTGTAGCCTTCTCAAGGACGTTTAAACGGCTTACAGAGAGGGCAGGGATTGAGGATTTCTCCCTGCATGGCATGAGGCATACCACAGCTACCTTATTACTGGAAAACGGCGTTGACCTAAAAACTACGTCAGCTACGTTAGGCCATGCTGATATTGGTGTTACCGGTAATACCTATATTCATATTACCGATAAAATGAGAAGGAAAGCTGCCAATACAATAGAGGGGGCGTTGCAGGACTGCTTAATCTAAAATCCCCTACCGTTAGGTAAGGGATTCAGAGGTTATTATGTAGCCGGTTAAATACCGGCTTTTTCTTTTGGCCCGGGGCGTGATTACCGTAAAACATTACCGTAATTTGACTACTGCCGTAAATAATTGCCGTAAGCAGTAATTTTATACGTTAGGAGATTCTCACAAACCCCGTTATAATCATGGTCGGAGCGACAGGATTTGAACCTGCGACCTCTTGACCCCCAGTCAAGCGCGCTGCCAAACTGCGCCACGCCCCGTTATTTATTCTTTTTGTATTGTACCATTATTGGATACCAAAGTCAACAGTCGGCAGCTTTTCTCAGAGCTGACGCATGAAATTATTTAAAAATCTTTTGGGACCCAAAAAGCTAATACGCAGATTTGCAACTACTTCCGCAACCAATACTGCGCGAACATGACAGTTTAGCGGAAGGCGGCCACTTGCTGGAATATTATTTCATATTAAATCTTTTATCATTTAAAACCCACCTATCATCATTTTCAACTGTGTCGAAATACTTTTCCAGGTTGAAAAGATGATTTCGGTGGAGTAACGGCAACCGATCCATCCGCTGAACGCAGGTTAAACCAGCTTATCAAGATCATTATCTGGAATTTCATACAAGGCTCAACGAGGCCCTACTATTAATTTTATAGCCGTTCTCTCTTCCCCGTCAATTTGTACATCAACGAAAGCTGGAACACAAACAAGATCTACGCCGCTGGGCGCTACAAACCCTCTGGAGATGGCCACTGCTTTAATGGCTTGATTAACTGCTCCTGCTCCAATAGCTTGCATTTCAGCTTTTCCCTTTTCCCTTATAACTCCTGCTAAAGCTCCGGCCACAGAATTCGGATTGGATTTTGATGAGACCTTTAATACTTCCATGACTTTTAGTGCCTCCCAGTGATACTATGCTGAAAAATAATAGCCTATTAATATTTCACTGAAGCCTTTCCTGTATCTTGCCCGGCCCCCTTCCGGTCTGCCTTTTTAGTCATTGTTTGGGAACGCCGATAGAAAGAGACTGCCACGTGGCTTGCCATCATTATTAATTCCACAATATTGTGTGAATTCCTGCTTTTTCGACGTATGAAATACGTTTTCTTTGATAAAGTTTTTCTATCGCATCTCTTCTTGCTTGCACGTATAAGGAGGGCAAGAAGCAGGAGTCAAATCCTGTCGCTCCGATCAAGTAAAAATCGGCATCCGTGAAGGGTAGCGATTTTATATTAGACACTGAAATACTGTTTGATGCACTTTATTGTACTAGAAAGTACCCAGATACCTCTGAAAGCATTGGGTAGTAAGGATGAACCGGGTGACGAGCCTGTTAGACATCCAATTTTACCGATATTTTTTAAACTGCTTTTCCTTTTTGTTGTAAGTCCTGCTGTCTTTGCGAGTTTTATGTTTCCGTCCGGATCCTGGATGTTTATGCCTATCCGGCTTTGACTTTATTTTTCTCTTGGGTGCTTCCACGGTTAATTTTATCGGGGTTGTATCAGATTCTTTTGTAAGCATTTTTAAAGCCGCTGATAAAAGGGAAACAGAATCAATTTCCTCCAGCAAGCCCTCAGCCAGTTCTTTATATTGGAGGGTATCTTCTTCCTCGACAACTTGCATTAATTTATCTATCGCTAAGCGCTGCTGGCTATCCCTAACCTCAGTTATTGTAGGGATGGGTTTACGCACTATTTTTCTTTTAATCATTTGTTCAATTGTTTTCAGGTAGTTCAGCTCACGAGGGGTTACCAAAGTGACGGCCAAGCCAAACCTGCCTAACCGACCTGTACGTCCTATCCGATGGATATAACCCTCCGGATTTTGGGGAATATCAAAATTATAAATATGTGTTACCCCGCTGATATCTAAACCCCGAGCGGCTACGTCTGTAGCCACTAATATTTCGGTGACACCTTCTTTAAAATGACACAGTACACTGTCACGCTTTGATTGGTTAAGATCGCCGTGTATTCCTTCTGCAGAATAGCCACGCTTATTTAGGGCTTCAAAAAGTTCATCCACCCGCCTCTTTGTTCTGCCAAAAACAATAACTTGTTCAGGTGATTGAATATCGATCAACCGACAAAGCACATCAAATTTTTGTTTTTCTTGGACCTCAATATAATATTGTTCAGTACTGGCAACAGTAACTTCTTTTGTTTTTATACTGATATAATCCGGGTTTTTCATAAACCGCCGGGCTATGGACTGAATAAGCTTAGGCATTGTGGCCGAAAAAAGTAAAGTTTGGCGCCCTTCAGGAATTTCCTCGAGAATAGTTTCAATGTCCTTTATGAACCCCATATTTAACATCTCATCTGCTTCATCAAGAACAACCATTGCTACTTGGTGAAGCCGAATTGTCTTTCTTCTCATATGATCCATTAAACGTCCCGGTGTCCCCACAATAATTTGCGGTTTATTTTTAAGAGCCCTGATTTGCCGGTTTATATCTTGACCTCCGTAAATTGGCAAAGCACGTACACCTTTAAATTGACCTATTTTATTTATTTCTTCTGCCACCTGGACAGCTAATTCCCTTGTAGGAGCAATGACAAGACCCCCGACATTTTCTAATTTACTATCCATTTTTTCTACTAAAGGAATACCAAAAGCTGCTGTTTTACCGGTCCCAGTTTGAGCGTGTCCTATAATATCCCTACCTGTCATTGCTACAGGAATAGCCAGTTCTTGAATGGGGGTGGTTTCTTCAAAACCCATATTTCGAGTTGCTTGAATTACTGACTGACACAATCCCATTTCATAAAAAGTTGGCATAACGCAAAATCCCTTTCTAGTTGATAATTATATGATTTCCAATTCCATATTCATTTTATAATATAAAAAACAACAGGGCATTTCCGTGAAACCGGAAATGCCCCTTTCCACATTAGTTGGTTTATCTGCTGCTAAAGGCGAACAACATTAGCCGCTTGAGGACCGCGGTTGCCTTCGACAACATCAAATTTCACATTTTGCCCTTCCTCTAAGGTTTTAAACCCTTCTTCCTGGATAGCAGAGAAATGGACAAAAACATCATTACCCTCGCTAGTCTCAATAAAACCAAAACCTTTTTCTGCATTAAACCATTTTACTTTTCCTTCCATTTGTAGGCCTCCTTTTAAGTTGTGAATCAAAAAGTGGAATAACATCAAACATCCTTTATGCTTACTGTTAACCAGAGGCCTAAAGATCGTTTAAGTTGTTCTCATCTTTTTAACACTGCTAATAATATTACCATAAATAAAAATTAATTACAAGAAAATTTTGGTTTTCGTAACTTGCTTTCTTTAGTTTTACCCCGATTGAACACCAGTTTTGTGGAAGTCCTTTAGATGCCCTTGTGATTCCAGGGGCTCATCTGTGCCATGGAAGGGCCGTTCCCAGTCCGCTTACTCATAATGCGTCCACATTGATAATACTTTTACCGCTTTTTCTTCCTCAATAACCACGTAAACTAAACGATGTGTAGGTTAATTCTTCTGGAATATTGCCCTTTTAAGTCTCCTACGAGCTTTTCAAAAGAAAATTTAATCTTTTATTTTGAAAGGTATTTAATAGTCCCAAATACAATAAATCCAAGTATTGACAGTACCCCGAAGAAAGTCATATAGATACCCTCTTGCATAGTTGGATAAGGGTTAGGAATTAGCTTTGGTTTAATAAAATTATAGAGGGCAATAAATGCAAAAATAGAAGGTAAAATAAGCCCTAAACACATCCGTCTTCCTTTCGTTAAAAGTAAGATCCCGCCAAAATAAAGAATCATAGCTAAAATTAGAATTGTAAAGGGAAGCATTCCGATCGATTGCATAAAACTACCTCCTTGTCAGGACACATCCTTCTGTTTTACTTCTTAAATTTCCCGGATTCCCCACGGTAATCCTTCCTAAAACAGTATTAACCGGCATAAATATTGGCACCCATAATATTTTCCCCAGATCATCTATCTTCAACAGTAAACCTGCACAGTAAGCACATCCTCATAGGCCCGGGGGGCTTGGGGGCGCCATCCGGTGGATCTCACCATAAAAAAAGCGGGGCTTCTGCCCCGCTTTTCCGCGATATCGTATCGCTTTGCGCTTTCGCCCCATTTCTCTTTCAATACCGCTGTTAGGTATTTTAGGTATTAGCTGCCGTTTTTTTGCTCGTTTATGCTTGATCGATTTTACTGGCTACAAAACTATTTGTTATCTTCTTCTTCTCCGCCATTTTGATCATCTTCATCATTTTCTTGTTCATCGGGGTTGTCCGAGTCATTTTCATCTTCGTTGGTTTCTTCTTCCTCCCCCTCCCCCTCCTCTTCCTCCCCTACATTACCATTTTCATCATCGCCATCTTCATCATCACCAATATCTACATCTCCCGTATCCGGGTCATAATCAACTTTTTCCCCCAATGCTACGGCGATAAAACGTAGCGGGACAAAGGTACGGTTGTTGCCCAGCAGCATCGCAGGAACATCAAGCTCTTGCTCTTCGCCATTTACATAAAAAGTAATACTATCAAGATAGAGGATTACTTCAATTTCTCCCTTGGTAATAGTTATTTTTTTCTCTTCACCATTCCAGTCAACATCTGCTTTGAGGCCGTTTGCTACGGCGCGAACGGGTATAAGGACGCGTCCGTCCTTAATTACCGGGGGTAATTCGGATTCAAAGGGGCGCCCACGCACCTTAAGTTTTTTTTGCTCCATGATTTTTGCTTTGGCTCTCTGCATCTCCAGGACAAAAGCAGGCGGGCCGATAACTTTGTCCTTAAAGTGGTGTTTCCGTTCAAGAACCGGTTTTTCATCTTCTCCATTTTCATTTTCCGTGGCCTCAGTTTCATCGGTTTCATCAGCTTCATCATTGACGTCAGATTCTTCGTCTTTCAATTTTTCCTCAGCTTTTTTAGTTTCTTTAGCCTCTTTTGCAGCTTTTCCCTTTAGCTCCATGTCTCCGGCAGCATCAATCTTTTTTTGCTGCCCGGGCGGCATTGACTTTCCGCCGTCCTTTTGTGGCGCGGCAGCAACCACACCGGACAGAGCAAAAACCATGCACAACACCAACAGTAAAGCTACCCACTTCTTCACTAAAAAACGCCTCCTTGAAATAATAGTGTAAGAATAGTGTATTGAAGTGAAGATAGCATTAAAAAAAATGCTATACTTCGGCAGCCTGGCGATCCAGTTTTTCTGGACCCATGGCTTTGCGTCCCTGCCTTACGACAGGTTTGCCTTTTCGGTAAGCACATTGGTACTTTCTTGCGCTTTACCTTTAATTACTAGTATATACTAAAAATAAAAAAAGTAAAGTATCCGGGAGTAGAAAAAAAAACAAAGTAATATCTTCAGGGGTAATATTCTTAGGTAAATAAAAGAGAAGCAGGGAACGGTTTGAGCGTCCCCTGGTGCAGTGCGAAACTAAAGGGAAAACTATGGAAGCGTCTTCCCTGCTACAATGATCTGGTTTTCCAAACATCCCGGCCTGTGTAGTTCCTATGCAGTTATAATTAAAAACCAATCCTTTTCATTGAAAGTAACTTTTCCCGTTTATACAATAAGATATTAGCGTAACTAGCAGTGGATTGCCACGTAGTGTAAAATAATTGCATAAATATTATTTGTATCCTTGGGTTTTACAGCTTGGTTTCAGCGCTTTCCAAGTCTGCCTTATTTGTAAAGCTTAATGCTCCTACCGGGCATACTTCAACGCAGCGGCCGCAGGCGGTGCAGGGAGAATCGGCCAGAAGGCCATCCCCAAAAGTTGTCACTTTACGTTGCAGGCCGCGGCGGGAAAAACCAATCGCCCCTACCTTGGCCTCCTGGTGATCGGCCCAGACACATTTTCCGCAGAGCACGCACCGGCTGGGATCAAAAATGAAGGATTCCATGCTTTCATCAACGGAAACCTCTTTTTCGAGTGGTTGCAGTCTGGTAAGCCGCAGTTTGAGTTTTCTTTCCTTGGCAATTTTTTGTAAATCGCAGGAGCGGTTATTGGGGCACTCGCCACATTTTAAGCGGTGATCGGAAAGCAACAACTCAAAGGCGGTTTTTACCAGGCGATCCACACGCGGGCTTCTGGTTTTTACAACCATACCTTCATAAACAGCTTGGGTACAGGCAGTAACAGGGTTGGAAAACCCCTCTATTTCTACAAAGCAAAGGCGGCAGCTGGCCGATGGTCGCGCCTCCTCTTTAATTGCACACAGGTTGGGAATATAGATATCGTTTTCCAGGGCAACCCAAAGCAGCTTTTCCCCTTCAAGTGCGGTTATTTGACGGTTATCAATGGTTAAAGTGATCTTTTTACCCATTTTAAGTTCCTTTCTTTTATTCCTCTGGCAATACCGGCGGAGATAATTTCACCACGGCATTATGCTCCGGAGGACAAGTTTTTAAGCAGTTATCACATTTGACGCACTTTTCCTGATCAATGGCTTTAAGCCCATCCTCTCTGGTATAGATCGCTTCTACCGGGCAGCTGCCCACGCAGACGTTGCAGAGCTTGGTGCATTTATCCGGCACAATATAGTAAAGGATCAGATCCTTACACATACGTGCCGGGCAACACCCTTCCTTGATGTGCGCCTCGTATTCATCCCGGAAGTAACGTAAGGTAGTTAAAATGGGGTTGGGCGCTGATTTTCCCAGGTTGCATAAAGACCCGATTTTGATATCCTCGGCCAGTTCCTGTAGGATATCGAGGTCGGCAAGTTCCCCTTGCCCCTTGGTAATGCGCGTAAGTATATCGAGCATGTGCTTCGTTCCCAGGCGGCAAAAAGTGCATTTGCCACAGGATTCCTGCTGGGTAAACTCTAAAAAGTAACGGGCTACGGCGACCATGCAATCATCTTCATTCAAAACAACCAGCCCGCCCGAACCCATGATCGCCCCTGCTCCTTCCAGAGAATCAAAATCAATGGGAATATCCAGAGTTTCATCCGGTAGGCAACCCCCTGAGGGACCGCCGATCTGGACGGCTCTAAATTTTTTTTCGGCGGGTATGCCTTCCCCGATATCAAAAATCAGCTGGCGCAGGGTTGTCCCCATGGGGACCTCCACCAAACCGGAATTGACCACTTTTCCAACCAGTGTAAAGACCGCCGTTCCCGGGCTGTCGGGAGTTCCGATGCTTCTAAACCAGTCTGCTCCTTTTCTAATGATCACCGGAACATAGGCAAAGGTTTTTACATTGTTTAAAACAGTAGGCCGGCCACGAAAACCGGAGATGGCCATACGCGGGGGGCGGGTTTGGGGAATGCCCATTTTCCCTTCCATTGAACTCACGAGTGCGGATCCTTCACCACAAACAAAAGCACCGGAACCTTCAAAAATTTCCAGGTCAAAATTAAATTGGCTGCCCAAAATGGAGTTTCCCAGCAATCCTTTATCCCTGGCCTGTTCAATAGCGGTTTTTACCCGCTGGACAGCAAGGGGATATTCGTTGCGGATATAAATATAGCCTTTTGTGGCCCCCACGGTATAAGCACAGATGATCATTCCTTCGATAACCTGGTGAGGGTTGGATTCCAGGACACTGCGGTCCATAAAAGCACCGGGATCTCCTTCATCAGCGTTGCAGATAATGTATTTGATCTCGCCTGGCGTGCTCTTGCAAAGTGCCCATTTTCTGTCTACCGGAAAGCCGGCTCCACCCCGTCCCCGAAGTCCGGAAACTGTCATTTCGGCGATGATTTCTTTTGGTTCCATCTGCAGTGTTTTGACCAGGGCGGCATAACCTTCCCGGGCAATGTAGTGCTCAATATCCCCGGGATCGATAAAGCCGCAGTGTTCGAGGATTATTTTTTTCTCATAAGCATCCCTGGGAAAGTCGGTAAAGGTCGGGAAAATGTCGTTAGGTTCCAGTGCCACCAGGGCATATTCATAGCATGGGTCATCGTTTTTTAAAAAATCTTCCACCAGAAGCTTGGCCAGGCCCTCGTCCATATGGCCGTAGCAGAGGGAAGGGAACCCCGGTTTGGAAATAATCACCATAGGCTCGGCATAACAGTGGCCCATGCAGCCCACTTCCAGGATCTGAGCATCCAGCCCCTTGTTTTTGATTTCTTCCTCAAAAGTTTCTTTTACCTTCAAGGCACCTGCAGCCAGCCCGCAAGTTGCGGCTCCGATCCGGATTACCGGCTTTTCTTGCAGGGAATTTATTTTTTCTATAGCCCTTGCTTGGAGTTCAGCGTAACGTTCTGCAGCTGTGGCAACTTTCATACACCCGGGCCCCCTTCCTCTTCCTTTTTCTCTTCTGCATTTGTTTCAAAAGAAAGCAAAATGCCGTCCACCCGCGTCGGGGTAACATGCCCTTCCACTGCCTCATCGACTAACACAACCGGCGCCATGGTACAGCAGCCGACGCAGGCGACTCGTTCCAGGCTGAATTGCCGATCAGGGGTAGTCTCCCCTTCTTTAATGTTTAACCGTCTTTCAAAAGAATCAAGGGCAATATATCCGCCAACCATATAACAGGCGGTCCCCATACATACTTTAAATTGATGTTTGCCCGGAGGATTTAAACGAAACTGGTTATAAAAAGTAGCTATACCATAAACATCTACAGCCGGGATCTCCATGTCCTCAGCAATTTTTTGCATGGCCAGCGCGGGCAGGTAGCCCAGCTTGTTTTGAACCTGCTGGAGAACGGGAATGAGCTTTTCACGGCTTGTCCCCAAATCATTCAGGATCTCTGCGACGTGTTTGAAAATAGCTTCTCTTTCTCCTTCTAAAAGTTTCAAGTCTCAAACATCCCCTTTTATTCTTGCTACACGAAAATATTATATCATAAAAAAAACAATGTTACAGCTTAAAGGTAATTTCCGCAATTTCCGACAAACTGGATTATTCAGGCAAATAGCCCCTGGCCCACCTGCACACGTTTATTTATTCTGTTTTTAAAGCAGTGATGATCAGCTGGCCATGGTTATTTTCGTAGTAAGAAAAAAGGATTTCATCTCCGGTTTTGAGAACTTCTGCAATAAGCGGGGATAACTCCGGTCCAAACATAAAGGCTTGCGCCTGACCCTCTACTTCTATCTCAATAAAGTTGTTATCAATTTGACCGACATAGACCCCTCTTTTTTCCGTTATCTCCGGCACGGCTCCGGCAGGGATTGCGGCGAAGCTTTCATTTTTGTCGTTCATAATGCGGTAACTTTGATAGCTATTGCTTATTTTAAGAACCAGATGGGGGAAAGTTATAACCTGAATTACCCCTTCGTCTGCAGCGGGTTCTTTTTCCTCCACCACGATCCCCAAGGTATCACCCGCAACTGTGCAAGAATCCACCATTAGAGTATACCCGCCGGTGGGTTTTGCTCCAGTGGAGATGAAAAGATAGATATCTTCCCCGGTAGCGTACTCCTGGGGGGTAAAAACAAAATATCCGCGCCGGCTTTTTAAATTTTCGACTATACTTTTTACCTCTACAGGCAGCCGATCCGCATCTGCAATAATTTCATATTCCGGCAAAGCCTCCTGCTGTTCTTCCGGCGGTTCTGAATCGGCAGGGTTGTTGCTTAACCCGCAGCCGCCTATAAATAAGGCGGTTAAAAAGATCAGCAGTACAGTGCAAAATCTTTTCACGTTTCTGCTCATTTTTCTTTAGCCTCCTAAAAATTTTTGTGGTTTTCATAACCTTCTACTAGAAGAGACGTTTAAAGCCGGTTTTTGTTCTTAGACCGGACATCTATGCGGCAATTTGACCAGAATACCAAACTGGTTCTATGCTTCTATTTTACCACAGCTTTACAAATAGGGATGAATGCCGGTTTTATTATACGGGCGAAATTCGAAACACTTTATTGCATGTTTTGGTATCCAAAGAACCGGAACGGGAGGTTTGTATCAGCAAACCGGAAAAATAAAAAAGCACCTCCGTTTCAGAAGTGCTTCTTTACTGCAACGTCGTTTATTGTATCATTTTTTTGATGATCAGATTTACTTATGGATTCTATAAAATGATGACGATTAATCCCCCACCGCCTTCATTGATAATCTTTCCCAGGGTTTCCTGGAGTTTTTGTTGAGCGTGGGGTGGCATATTTTCTAATTTTCCGGCAATACCATCTTTCACGAGCTCATAGAGAGACTTCCCAAATAAATTTGATTCCCAGAGCTTTTCAGGACTTTCTGCAAACTCTTCCATGAGGTAATTTGCCAGTTCCTCACTTTGTTTTTCGCTGCCTACAACAGGAGTGAATTCTGATTTTATAGGGACGCGAATAATATGCAAGGATGGAGCGCTGGCCTGAAGACGGACGCCAAAGCGTCCTCCCTGCCGGATGATCTCCGGTTCTTCCAGATTTATTTCTTCCAGAAGAGGTGGAACAATGCCATAACCCGTGGCCTGGGCATCCTCCAATGCCTGGGCAATTTTACTGTATTCCCGCTGGGCAAAGGAAAAATCTCTGATTACTTTTAAAAGATCGGCCTGATCCTCAATCTCCATGCCGCAAACTTCGGAAAGCACTTTTTCGAAAATTTCCTGCGGGGCAGCAATCTCAATAAAGGCAAAGCCACGGCCCAATTCAATGTTTCGGGCAAAGGCCTCCTTGACAAGATCATACTCCCTTATTTTTTCCAGGGATGTTTCGATATCTCTGAGACGTTCGATATTGAGGAGGTGTTCCCGGATAATTTTAGTATATTCCTCCACTGCCCAATGGGATGGTTCCAGCGCCTCCACCCAGGAAGGCAGGCTTATACTGATTTCCTGCACGGGAAACTCGTAAAGAACCTCTTTGAAGAGAAGATTAATATCGTTTTCATTTAGTTCCAGGCAATTCAGGGAAACAACCGGCGCACCATATTTTTGGGCAAGTTCTTCTTTAAGCTGCAGGGTATTGGGAGAAAAGGGCCTCGCAGAATTAAGGATGACGACGAAAGGTTTACCAATTTCTTTTAGTTCGTTAATCACCCGCATCTCGGCGTTAACATATTGTTCCCGGGGAATTTCTGTAATTGTCCCATCAGTTGTAACTACAATTCCTATGGTGGAGTGATCCTGTATTACCTTACGGGTGCCTGTTTCCGCAGCTTCTTCAAAGGGAATGGCCTCGTCAAACCAGGGGGTAAAAACCATGCGTTGTTTACCCTCATCATCATAACCCACTGCCCCCGGCACCATATACCCGACACAATCTACCAATCTTACATTCATATGAATATTTTCATCCAGTTTGATTTCGATCGCTTCATCCGGAATAAATTTTGGTTCAGTGGTCATAATGGTTTTACCGGCGCTGCCCTGGGGAAGTTCATCCTTGGTTCGTTCCAGAATTTGAGGGTTGTCAATATTGGGGAGAACAAGTTTTTCCATAAATTTTTTAATAAAAGTAGACTTACCCGTTCTGACCGGACCAACAACTCCTAAATAAATATCACCTCCTGTTCGTTCGATAATTTCTTTAAAAAGATCGAACTTCACAGCTTCTCCCCTCCTTATTTTCCAGACATATTGCAACAATGAAATGTGTTAACGTTATATTTATATGAAGATAAAGGGACAATATTACTTTAAATAAAGAAAAACCTGTCTTCTTTTTTAGACAG
This sequence comes from Dethiobacteria bacterium, assembly GCA_050948785.1. Lineage (GTDB taxonomy): Bacteria > Bacillota > Dethiobacteria > DTU022 > UBA8154 > JAAZMI01. Next base: position 98,540 of record JBMNEM010000010.1, on the reverse strand, counting down.
GCACATTAAAACCGCAATTGTAGTGGACCAATCCAGGTTAACCATTTGGTTTATTAACCCCGGAGCGCTGGGCCCTGGGACAGTTCCCTTGTCATTAAAAATTTATTGGCAATTTTTTGCTCAATCAAAGGCAATCTCCTCTATTTCATGAGTTTTTTGCCGCTGCATAAGGTTTTTAACCGCCTCCCGGGGGTTTTTACCAGAAAATAAAAGAGCATGGACTTCTTCTGTGATGGGCATCTCTACACCGTAATTTCGGGATAGCTGATAAGCAATCCGGGTTGTCCTGATTCCTTCGGCGACCATTTTCATCGTAGAGGTTATCTCCTCCAGGGGATGATTCTTACCCAGCATCATCCCGAGGTAGCGATTGCGGCTATGGGGGCTGTTACAGGTCACAAAAAGATCTCCTAAACCTGTCAAACCGCTAAAAGTACCTTTTTCGGCACCTAAGGCAATTCCCAGGCGGGTAATTTCCACCAACCCTCTGGTGAGCAACGCTGCTTTGGTATTGTCTCCATAGTTTAACCCGTCGCAAATGCCTGCGCCAATGGCGATGACATTTTTCAGGGCTCCTCCTAATTCTACCCCGATAATATCGGGATTGGTATAAACCCGGAAGTAGGGAGTCATAAAAATATCCTGCACTTTTTCTGCTACTGCCTGTTCCGTGGAAGCCACAACCGAAGCCGTCGGTATTAAACGGCTGACTTCCTCTGCATGGTTGGGTCCGGAGAGGACAGCAACTTTACCGCAGGGTGCGAGCTCAGCGTCAATGACCTGGGAAAGGCGCCTTAATGAACCTTCGGCCAATCCTTTGGCTGTATTGACAATAATAGTTTGTTCCCCTATAAAATTCTTGATTTTTTTGACTAATGTTCCCATTGCATGCGAGGGCACAGATAAAACGATTAAATTTTTGCCCCGTACTGCTTCTTCCAATTCGTTTGTTAATTTTATATTTTCCGGTATAAAAATATCCGGCAGGTAATCGCTGTTTATTCGGGATTCGGCAATTTTCTCTAACAAGCTGGTTCTCCTGACCCAAAGACTGACACGCAGTCCTTTTTGACCCAGCAAGATGGCCAAAGCTGTGCCCCAGCTCCCCGCACCAATCACACCGATTCTCATGGCTCATTTACCTTTCCTAAGTTCTTAAATTTTGATTTTTTCTCCCAGGCGGGATTCTTTTCCCTGGAGAAGTCTTTTAATATTGGGCGCATGCCTCCATAAAAGTAGCAGGCAAATCGCCAGGCCAAAAATAAAGTATTCCCTGGGGAAATGTAAAATTAAGATGGTTACGGGTATAGCGATAGCACCCATTATCGACCCCAAGGAAACATAACGGGTGAGAAAAACGATCAGGATAAAAAGGCCAAAGACGATCAGTGCCGGCAGCGGAGCTATCCCCAGGAATACTCCCAGGGTTGTTGCGACCCCCCGCCCGCCTTGGAAAGCAAAAAAGATCGGCCAGTTATGCCCGACAATTACCAACCCACAGCAGAGCAGGATAGCCCAGGTTTCCGTTAACAGGTAAGAAGCGAGCAGGAAAACGAAAAGTCCCTTCAAAGCATCAAGAACTAAAACTACGGCGAAAAATTTCAACCCCAATACTCTGGAAGTATTTGTCGCGCCTGAACTTCCACTCCCGATCTTTCTAATGTCTACACCTTTTGTGCTTTTAGCAATTAAATAACCAAAAGAAATGGACCCTATCAGATAGGATAAAATGAGCAGTAAAATAATCAATTTTATCTTTCTCCTTTCCTTCTGCGGCGGGCCCTCAGTAGCAATTTTAAGGAGGTGCCTTCAAAATTAAAAGCTTCTCTTAAACGATTTTCGAGATAACGCAGGTATGAAAAATGTATTAATGCGGGATTATTGACAAAAAGAACAAAGGTCGGAGGCCTGATGGAAGACTGCGTCCAGTAATAGATACGCCCCCTTTTCCCTTTTACAGTGGGTAAGGGATTTATGCCTTGCGCTTCCAGGAGAATCTCATTGAGCAAACCGGTAGGTATGCGCCTGCTGTGGTTTTCGTAAACTTTAGGAAAAAGATTAAATAAGTGTTTTAAGCGGTGAGGGGTATAAATAGAAGTAAAAATAAGCGGGGCAAAGGAAACAAATTTCAGGGCCTCCCGGGTACTTGTAACCATTTCTTCAACAAAACCTTCCTGGCCCGTTTTTTGAACTAAGTCCCATTTATTCAGTGAAATAATTAAAGCTTTACCGCTTTCCAAAATGTAACCGGCAATTCTCTGATCTTGTTCTGTAACACCCTCCGGGGCCTCCAGTAAAAGAAGGGCCAGATCGGCACTGTCTAATGCTTTTAAAGCACGTAAGACACTATAATATTCTATGTTTTCACTAACCCTGCTTTTACGGCGGATACCGGCCGTATCAACAAATATGTACTTTTTCCCCTCGCGTTCTACCAGGGTATCAATTGCATCTCTGGTGGTTCCTGGTTCCTGGCTGACAATTACTCTTTCTTCACCCAGCAAAGTATTGATTAATGAGGATTTTCCCACGTTTGGACGTCCAACTACGGCGATACGTATAGCTTCTTCTGCTGGTATCTTCCCGCCTTTGCCGGCCGGGAAAAAGGAGATAATTTCATCCAGAAGCTCTCCAATATTTAAACCGTGTGCCGCTGAAATAGGAAGGGGTTCATTAAAGCCCAGTTTGTAAAATTCAACAACACTTTGCGCGGGGGATTCAATTTTATTGACAACCAGGAGCACAGGTTTTCCTTGACGGTGCAGCAGAGCGGCAATTTCCTCATCCAGAGGGGTTAACCCCTGGCGCCCGTCCACCAAAAAAACTACCACGGTAGACTCTTCCAGAGCCAGCAAAGCTTGTCTCTGGACCTGGGCCTCCAGCCCGTCACCACCGGGAAAAGTCAGGCCTCCGGTATCAATGACGAGAAATTCTCTGTTTAACCAACTCGACCGGCCGTAAAGACGATCCCTGGTTATTCCGGGTATTTTTTCCTCAATTGCTTTTCTGCCTCCTACGAGGCGATTAAAAAGAGTGGATTTTCCTACATTGGGCCGGCCGACTAACGCGACTATTGGAACAGGCAAAATCATCTCCCCTTTAGCTGATGCTCAGGCAGGTTTCTTTTATTGGAAAATTCGTTCACCTTCGGGCTGTTTAGCAGCACAAACCAGTATTAAGAGAGGGGGTATTTCACCTCATTATCCTATTTACGGAACATCCTGTCAAGGTGGTGATGCTGCAGATATTGCCCAGGCTGGTAATTAAAGTCCATAAAAATTATTCACCCTCATTTTTCACCATTTCGACAACTTTTTTAATTTTATTAAATGCCAGCCGTGAACCGGGAAATAGAAAAAACCGGCCGATGGTGACCAAATTTAACCCCCGGGACAAAAAACCCCCGATTTTCATCAGTATGTTCAGGCAAGACACTGTACAGGCCAGGGTTACCTTCTCATCGTTCATATTCATAATTTGGCAGAATTCCTTGATGGCTGTTTCTACCAGTAACCCGGCATTTTTACAACCCATGACATAAACTTCATGCCCATGTTTATCTTTACCCATAAAAAAAATTTTTCCGGAATCTTTATTTGTAAGCCGATCAAAATAAGGACAGGATAGCAATTCCCTGGAAGAGGGGAGCCTGTTTTTTTTTAAAAGGCCTAAATGTAATGAAGCAGCCATCACCGAAGAATGCGTTCCGCCGTAACAATGATAAATTATTTTCATCTGTTTCCCCTTAATGCCGGACGATAATATAGACCCCGTTCTCCAAATCATGTACTACACCTGCTGTTATCCGTGCCAGATAAGTGGCAATCGTATCCTGCTCTTCTTTACTGGCGGCATAAAAAATGGGTGTTCCACACCCGCCCACTTTATTTCGTTCTCGCGTGACAATGGCCAGAATAAATTTATTTATTTCCACGGATCCCCATCCTTCTTATCAGTCGGACGCTTTTTTCCCAATGGAAGTCTGTAAAGGAGTAACATAGGCGCTTTCCAGAACAGGAACTCTTTTGACAGCCTCCAGTAAAAAGTGAATATCTTTTTCCAGAGGAACAATGACCATGCCGACTCTCCCTGTATCCAGGTCTCTACGGAGAACAGGTGCAAACTCACCGGTATCCATATCTTTATGAATACCGAGCAGCACGGCAGCATCATAAGCAATGGCCATGCGCTGTCCATTATTGGCAAGGGTCGCCCGCCCATCATCATCCAGCGGTTCAATGACCACCCCCAGAGCTCTTTGCAGGTAAGTTTCCCTGACTTTGGCGGTTCCCAGATTCATGAGGTGAATATTATCAACAAATAAGTTGGCTCCCTCAAAATGTAATTTTCCTTCCCGGACAGAAGCTATCTGCCCGACGATTTTCCCACCCATCAGTTTTCTGGAGAGGAGAAAAGCAAGCAGGCCGGCTAGCAGGCCGTAAAAAATATTGCCCCAGTAGGTTGCGCCTCCCACCAATAAGGAGGCAAACATCACAATATAATTGCGTGCTTCAAAAACCCTGGCGATCCCTTCGATATAGTCAGCCCCCCGGGAAACCAATCCTGTCTGATCCAGGTTATGCAACATTTCCCTTTCCATATCACGGACTTCCCGAAATTGTGTTGCTGCCAAAGCCAGAAACGTAACTGCGGTAAATTCTTTTTCCATCAGGGCCGGTATAGCAATGGAGCCAATCACAGCAGCAATAAAGGCTAAGGAAAGGTGGGTTAATACACCGTGAGGATAACTGGGGTACTGGCGATAATCTCTTTTTAAAATATAATAACGAATTAAAACACCGATTACAACACCATTTAACATTGCCTGTGCAAAAGGGGCACCGGGCACGCTCTTTCGTCCTCCCCGCTATGACTGATTAAACTTTTTATGCAGTACCATTATCACCGTGCTCTCCGTCTCCTTCACCATCGCTTCTTTTACCCCCAAATTCAGCAAATTCCCTGCCAAAAAATTGACGTAACTTGGCGCGCAGCTCCTCCAGGCTCCCTGTTCCAACCAAAAGGTAACCTCCCAGAGCCAGGCCTGCAATAAAAATAATCCAGAGAATGCTTTTTAAAGCAGTGCTGCTCAAACCCTCCCGGGCTTGCTTTCCTGGCTCTCCTAAAAAATATACTTTTACGACATCGCTAAAAAGCGCCATTGACCTGGCAGCACCTTCCCGGGTGGTTTCATGAGTTCCGACTTCAAACAAGAGGGACAGGGGCAAGATATCCTGATTATAATTACCGCTGGCCATGAAGATACCCTTCACCAGGCCGGGATGAATACTATCCGCAACTTTTTTAAGGCCCTCGGCAAAGTTCCTGTTGGCTTGAGCATTTTGATTCTGTTGCCCAACAACAATTTGTACTTGCACTGTCGGTGTATTTTCAACTTGAGCTGTGTATTCTTCCGCAGGAACCGCATCACGGTGGATATCGAAGAGCGTTCCCACACCTTGATGCAAAAATTGTTCCGCGGTTCTTCTGGAGCGATTATAAGCTCCGGCATCATGCGGTATATGTGTCTGCGAAGAGTAGTTGACTTTTAAACCTTTTTCCCGCAAGTTCTCCACAAAGGAGCGGCCTACTTGCAGAATACCGCCTCCCTCCGTGATACTTTCAACTCCGTCTGAAGGAACATAAGATTCTGCCCCGTGGGAGTGGTAAATTCCCAGACGAGGCACACTTGTCTCCGGCTGGCTTTCCTGAAAGACAGTTTCTTCTGTATGCACGTCTTTTAGGATGGCAGCAAGGTTTCCCTCAAAAAGCTTAATTTCTTCCTTAAAGCGGGCCCAGGCAATATCACCCTCGATTCTTTCAACACAATACAGTTTGTTTTCGCTGGTGATATATTCATCTCCGGGACGGATGAGCCGCGCTGTTTTCATAATTACATCCTCGCTCTCGAGGTCTTTCATGAAAAAGAATCCATCGCTCCGCTCATCCAGCTCCTGAAGCTCAAAGAAGTTTTGAGCCTCTGACGGGTTTTGAGCTTCTACCGGGGAGGTAATGAGCAGCCCCGAGCATAAAAGTATCAGGCAAAAAAATAAAAAGATGACCAAAAATCCTTGAAGATTTATCCTGGTCATGGATTAAGCATCTCCTTCACCTGGTCCATTTTCTGTTTCAGCCGGATTTTCATCCGCATCCGGGCTGTTTTCTTCATCATTTTTTCTTTCTCCTGATATTTCCAGGTTAACCCTTTCCAGGGTTTCACCGGCCAGCTCTGCCAAACCGAGAGCTATAAAACCGGCAATCACCACAGCATCAAAGGCCCCTGCACCTCCAATGGAAACAGGTGCAGTAATACCGGCAAAAATATTTTCTACCCGGGCCAGGAGGTCATTAATAATGATCGCCAGCGTTCCGGCAATAAAAGCACCTCTTCTGCTGCGGCTCAATATATAGGCCAGCAAACCGGCAATCAGGGCAATTAAATAAAGCGGATCCAAAAAAAAGTTATAAGTGGGTTCCAAAGGCATGATTTTCATGGTGGCATAAACTACGGCGGCAGTAATAATTACGGCGACAATTGACCTGCTGGTTTCAGGCTTATCGGCTTTACTCCAGAGATAGCCGACTAGAATCAGCGGGATAATCCCCCCGCCAACGTTTATGCTCAGGCTTCTTCCCAGCGGTATATCGGGTAAAAACCCCCCCACGATCATGGCGATCAAAAAAAGTAAAGCGGTACGATCGTTTAAGCGCAATCTATCCAAAGCCCTGTGCGCAAAGCCAAAATAAATGATCAGAGCCACTGCTAATAAAATAATCAGACCTGCAGTCAATACCCCTATCCCTTCCTTTAAGTTTAAATATTATTTTACCCTCATAGAATAACCTGAATCCAAAATATTTATTCTCCGATTCACTTTCACCAAATAATTTAGGACGGCTTAAATTGCCTGCAGTTTAAAAAACCGGACCCCGGTCAGCATAAAAGACAACCTGACTGGAAACATAAATCACCTGGTTACCCGCTTAAAATCGGGGCGGCCAGGTGATTTTGAGGTATTAATTTATAATTTCTTTTTATTCGTCTTGTTCGTCTTGCTCTTCTTGCTCTTCTTTGGCTGTACGATTACTGTTAAACAGATCTCCAAAAACATCTCCCAGGGTTACGTTTTGGTTTTCGCTCTCTTTTGTAGAGGATTGTAAGAAATTTCGGGAAGCAGGGCGAGCTTTTTTCATACTGAGGCTGATCCTTTTATTCTCTACATTAATATCCAGGATCTTGGCTTCTACGTCCTCTCCTTCCCGGATAATTTCCGAGGGATGTGTAACATGAAAATCGGCCATCTGGGAAATATGCACGAGCCCCTCTGCTCCAGGTATCAGTTCAACAAAAGCACCAAAATTAACAATCCTGGTAACCCTGCCGGTGATGATATCTCCCACATTATATTCCTTATCAATTCTGGTCCAGGGGTCCAGCTGGGTTCGCCTGATGCTTAAACTGATTCGCTCTCTTTCAGGAATTACTTCTAAAACCTTGACATTAACTTCTTCCCCCACTTTTAATACCTCTTGAGGGTGTCCGACCCTTTGCCAGGAAACCTCGGAGATATGCACCAGTCCATCTATACCGCCAACGTCTACAAAGGCACCGAAATCGGTCAGTCTTTTCACAACGCCCGTAATAACTTCGCCTTCTTTTAAACTGCTTAATACCTCTTTTTTTTGTTTTTCAGCTTCTTCTTCCAGCAGTAATTTTCTGGAAAGAATAATTTTATCCCTTTCCCGATTTAGTTCAATGACTTTAAAAGAAAACTCTTGCCCCATAAATTGTGTAAAATCGGGAATATAACGAACATCCACCAGTGAACCGGGCATAAAGGCTTCGATTCCGCTGCCTAAATCAACTATGATTCCTGCAGGAACCACTTCCTTAACAATGCCCTGCATCGTTGCTCCTGTTTCAGCGGAATCTTCTATTTCCTTCCAACGCCTTTCCCGTTCCAGGCGTTTTTGAGAGACGGTAATTTTATCTTCCTGCTGGTTAACCCTGAGCACCAAAAGATCAATTTCGTCCCCCACGGCAAATTTATCTTTTAAGGAAGGTTCTTCTTCTAAAATAATCTCACTGCGGGGAAGTATAGCTTCAGATTTGTAGCCTATATCGACCAATACCTGTTCTTCTTCTACCAGAACAACCTTTCCTTTGACTGTGTCACCAGGCCGGTAATCCCTTATTTCCTGGTAGGAAAATTCCTCTTCTGTTCTGGTGTCTTCCAGATTGCCTAATTTACCGTTTTCCATTGTCACCATAACCTCCTTTATCGTCCAGGGGGGGGTTGAGGCCCCGGCGGTCACCCCCACCCTTTTTACCCCTACCAGACACTCCCCGGGGATTTCCCGGGCTTCCGCAACCTGGTGGGTTTTTACTATTTCACGGCAGACTTGCGTTAACTTGTGTGTATTCGCACTTTGAGGATCCCCTACAACAAGCATTAAGTCGACCGTAGAAGCCAGCTTGGCAGCAGCATTCTGTCTGAGCATGGTCGCCCGGCAGATGGTGTTGCATACCTCTAATTCAGGATAAATTTTTTTCAACTTTTCAGCCAAGGCCAAAAAATGGTCTTCTCTCTGGGTGGTTTGTGAGATTAGAATCGTTTTGGAGGGCAAGGATACTTTATCCAGCGCATCGCTCGCATCGCTTTGCAGCGGATCTACAATTCCGGCTTTTCCCCCGGCCCATCCCAACAGGGCTTGTACTTCCGGATGATAACGATTTCCATAAATAATAACATTATAACCTTTTTGACTATACCGGTGGGCAATTTTCTGTAACCTCTTAACAAAGGGACAGGTTGCATCAACAACTGTGATTTTCTTTTTCGCCTGTAGGTATTGATAAAGATCAGGTAAAATACCGTGCGCCCGAATAACGACAGTGACTTCATTTTCCAGTTTCCGGATAGAGGTTACAACCTGGACTCCTTTGGCAGCTAGATATTGAACGACTTGATCGTTGTGCACCAAGGGGCCCAGGGTACAAACCCTTTTTCCCCATGAAACTTCATTAAGCGTAAGTTCCAGGGCATTTTTAACTCCCTGACAAAAGCCGGCATATTCAGCCAAAAAAACCTGCAAAAAAACATGCCCCCAATTTACAGTAACTTCTTTATTTCCGCCATGATCTGCAAGCTAGTTTTTTCTAAAACTTCTCTCTTTATTTTACCCCCTTCTTCAAAATATATCAAAGGACCAATATTTATTTTTACTGGCTGGAAGATCCGGGGAGGCCACTTGATCGCTACGGGCAAAACAGGTTTTTTACTCTTTAAAGCAATTAAGGCTGCACCATGTTGCGGTTTTCCCAGCTCTCCCGATCGTATTCTTGTTCCTTCCGGGAAAAGCCCCAGGATTCCTCCTTCTGCCAGTACCTGCAGAGCCCGCCTTATTGCTCTTCGATCGGCAGTATTTCTTTTTACGGGGAAGGCTTCCAGTTTTTTAAATATAAAACCCAGTGGAAAAAATTTAAAAAGCTCTTCCTTGGCCATAAAATTAATCTTTTGTTTCTTTAAAGGCAAACATCCGACCAGGGGGGGGTCAAACCAACTGGTATGATTTGCACAGATAATATATGGTCCCTGTAGAGGCAAGTTTTCCAGTCCTTTAAAATTTAAAGAGTAGAAAACCCTAAAAAAATATGCGAATAAGTCCCGTACAAAATAATAAAACATACTAACTAACTCCCACGGCCCATACATTTAACAAAATCAAGGATTTTTTCAATGACCTCTTCCAGGTTGTAATAAGTTGTATCAATTACTTCAGCTTCAGGCGCAATTTTTAGCGGTGATTCTTCTCTTTCCGAATCAATACGATCCCTGGTGGTGATTTCCTCTAAAAGACTTTCCAAGTCAACTTCCAGGCCTTTCTCTTTCATTTCGAGCCAGCGCCGGCGGGCACGTTCCTCTAAACCGGCATCTAAAAAAAACTTATGATCTGCATTGGTTAAAACATTTGTGCCGATATCTCTGCCTTCCATCACAATCCCGTTACTTTTTTCCGCTATTTTTCTTTGGAGATAAACAAGTTCCTTTCTCAGCTCAGGCGAGCGGGCTATAATGGAAACGTATTTATTTATTTGCGGGCTGCGAATTTTTTCTGTGACATCTTCACCATCCAGGTAAATCAGGGTGTTCATCTTTTCATCAAATTTTATTTCCAGCTGGCAATGGCGTGTCAGCTCACCCAAAAGTTTACTATCAGTAAGATCTATGCCCTCGCTTAAAGCTTTGAAAGTAATGGCCCGGTACATGGCTCCTGTATCCAGGCATTTTAAACCTAACCGGCGGGCTACTTCCTTGGCTACACTGCTTTTGCCGGCTCCCGCAGGACCATCGATGGCAATCTGCATGCAAACTTCCACTCCAGTATTCAGTAATTCTGCATTTGCATTTTCTTGTAAAACTAATACGCCGGATACCTCCCTGGTATTCCGTCTATTTATCACGTCACCAGAGAAGAATCCGGCCAGCAAAATATTCTACGGTATTTTCCAACTTCATGGAAACACAACGTTTACCTGATCTGGTAAAAAACTTTTCCCGGGCCAAGTATTTTTTCCATCTTAAAAACAGATCAACTACCGCCTTAAAAGCTCTCAACCTTCCACCGTGCACCTTTTTACCACCCCAGAGAAAAAAGAAACCTTCTGTAAGCAATAATATACTATTATATATCTTTTGACAACCCTAAGATCAAATATTTCTAGATTTAAGGTATAATCCAGGCTAAAAGCTCTCTTTCTCCAAAGGTTTTGATCTCATCACCTTTTTTCGGAGCTTTTAGTTTTCCATATACCCCTACTATTCTGATGGTAGCGGGGATATCCCCGGGAACTTCTCCTGTCACCTCCAGCAGGTCTCCAGGCCTTACACTGACCTTAAGATTATTTCCCTCCCCGAAAGACCCGGCAACCTCATTATTCAACAGTAAAAACAGCTTCGGAGAAACCTCAGGAGGCGGAAGCAGCTCCAACTCAAGCGTAATTTCTTCTTCCTGCCCGTTGATGACAGGCTGAACCTCCCCGGCCATTTTCCTGCCGATTACATCCTGAGCATCTTGCAGCGGTTTACCTTCAAGTTTATCGGTTTTGCTGAAAAGCGCACGCAGGTCTCCATCTAAAAGCACGGCCTGGACAACAAAAAGCAGGACAACAAAAGTCAGGGCTATTCTAAAAATAAATTTTTCTATGCCGGTTACAAAACGCTGCAGCCATTTATCGAAATCCATAAAAAAGCCCCCTTTATTATATTTTTATGCAAAAGAGGGACTTTAATGCTCTTCAGATTTAATTTAACGGTTCATTCTCTCGAAAGCAGCAGAAGTTTGGTTTGTAAAAATTCATTTACTCTAAAAAGTAGTCTTTCGATCTCTTTTTTGTCGAGAAGAATGCTGCTGGGCTCCAGCACTTCAATGCGCCTGAATTCTTCCCGGAAAATAAAACGGAGAAGGTCTTCCAGAGAATCTGCAGTAACCAACAGCTCCAGAGGAGCATAGGCGATCTCTTCATCTATTTCTTCGTCATAGACATTGTATATTTCCCCCGGATCAATATTTTCAACAGTGATGCCCTGCAAGGGGATATTTCGCCACCGTGCCACCTGCTGTTCCCTGAATTCCTGGGCAACGTCTTCTGTTTTTTTACCACCGAAAAAAAAACGCGCCGGCTTCGGTTTCCCTTTATAATCAAACCGTATTTTAAACTTAAGCTTTGTATTTGAATGAGATTCTTTTATTTCTTTTTCTTTTTCACGAGAATTAATCTCGGGTCTGAGCATCATTTACTCCTCCCCAAACTTCAAAATATCTGCACGAAGATCCATTTTTACCCATAAAAGAGCAGCGACTATAATTATTTTGCCTATTATTGCTAATTTAATTCGCTAAAGCAGCATTATTTCCTTCTTTGCATGAAAAATATTTGTACAGGGTGGAGACTCTTCAGGGTTCGTACCGGGGAAAACGGCCTAATTATTCTGCAGGTGGCCGTCACCGTTAAATAATTCTAAATATGGATTTCCCCAATCGTCATACAGGATGATGGTTAAGGAGGCCGGCACCAATCTTAATCTGGAAACCCTGGATAAGGGGATCTCTAGAATTCCGGCTACCAATATCTTTATAGCCCCTGCATGTGTTACAACAGCCAGGTTCCCTTCCTGATGGTTGTCCAAAAGTTTATCATAATGATGCTGTATTCTTTCCTGGAATTGCTGTAGAGATTCTCCCCCGGGAATAGAGTGTAAAACAGGATCTGAAAACCATTTATCAAGTGCGGTCCGGTCAGCATCATTCATTTCCTCGAAAGTTTTCCCTTCCCAGTTCCCAAAATGAATCTCCGCCAGTCCCTCTACAGTGTCAGGGGTTAAATTGTGGTTGACGGCGATAATTTTGGCCGTTTCCCAGGCACGTGACAGTGGGCTGGAGAAAATCGCCGAAAAATTTTCTTTATTTAAATACTCGGAAAGCCTCCGGGCCTGATTTCTCCCTTTATTATTCAAAGGAATATCTTCCCTACCCTGAAAACGCATCTGCAGGTTCCAATCTGTCTCACCATGCCGAACTAAAAATATTTTTTTCATTGATCTTTGATGATTTCAGTCCTCCTTGTAAAAAAGTGAGCGTTGCGTTGATGGAAAAGCTCCGGGGCAACTCAGTGTTGCCCCGGCGGCCTGCCCGCAGAGCACCAACCGCGGGTACCAACCGCGGGCAACCGCGGGGACGGTCCTTGTGGCTGGTATTGGTCGTGCATTTTTTCCTCTTTGTCTCTGACAACGTGATCTCCTGGTATAGCTTGTCCCTGCTGGTTTGTTATTATCTTTTAAGCCCCACTAAAGAGGAAAGGATGCTGATCTCTTCGGAGGTTAAAGTCCTATAAGCGGAAGGCCGTAGCCCCTGAAGGGTGAGAAAGGCCAGAGAAACTCTTTTCAGAGAAACGACAGGGTATCCCAAAGCTGAGCACATGCGCTTTACTTGCCTTTTTTTACCTTCATGCAGTGTAATTAAAAGTAAAGCCTTTCCCTGTTGTACGGAAGTAATTTTAGCTCTGGCCGGAGAAGTCCGTCCTTCTTCCAAAATTATTCCTTTTGTAAACTTTTGCAAGTCCTCTGTGGAGGGAACTCCCCGGACAAGTGCGAGATACTTCTTCTTCACCTCAAAACGAGGGTGAGTGAGACGAAAAGCCATCTCTCCGTCATTTGTCAGCAGAAGTAGGCCCTCGGTGTCTTTATCCAGCCTGCCTACCGGGAAAAGACCTTTTTTAACCTTCCCGGGTAACAAATCCATGACCGTGGGTCGTCCAAAGGGATCTTTAACTGTTGTCAGAAAGCCGGCAGGTTTGTAAAGCAGGTAATATTTCATTTCCCCGGATGGTTGTACGGGAAGATTATCTACTTCGACTTGATCCTGTTTGGGATCAATTTTTGTCCCCACTTTTGTCACTGTAATGCCATTAACCTTTACCCTTCCGGCTGCGATAAGTTTTTCAGCGCCACGCCGGGAGGCCAGGCCCGCTGAAGCTAAATATTTTTGCAATCTGATGAAAGTACTCATTACCTTGATTATAATACATCCATTATTTAAAAACCATCTGGCAAATAAAAATAGCAGCCAGTAAGCCGGCCAGATCGCCCAGTAATCCTGCGGCCAGTGCATGGCGTGGCTTTTGGATGCCTACAGCACCAAAATATACTGTTAATACATAGAGGGTTGTATCTGTACTGCCTTGCATCGTTGCGGCCATGCGTCCCAAAAGGGAATCAGGCCCGAAAGTGTTCATCATTTCCGCCGCGATCGCCAGGGCCCCGCTGCCGGAAATGGGGCGCATAAAAGCCAGTGGAAGTACTTCTGCAGGAATACCGGTAAAGCGTAAAACCGGCGTGAAAACCGAAATAAGTAACTCCATGGCACCGCTATCCCGAAATAAACCAATCGCTACCATCATTCCTACCAGGAAGGGAATAAGCCTTACGGACATGCCAAAACCTTCTTTGGCACCTTCAACAAAAGTTTCGAAAACTCTGACCCCACGAAAATGAGCATAAAACAGTGCTACCAGGATCAGGCAAGGTACAATCCAGGTAGAAATAGCATTAAAAATTAAAAAGGGGTTCATTTTTTCCCCGCGGGATTACTTCTTTTACTCATACAGTTGAACATCTCCCTTTTATTTTTCTTGCGGTGACAATAGCGAAAAAAACGATCACTTAAAATAGCTACCGAAGCAGAACAAAATGTCGCTGCAATTGTTGTTCCAATGACATCCGCCGGATTTTGGGCCCCTGTAGCCGCCCGGATGGCAATGATAGTTGTGGGTATTAAAGTCAGGCTGGCAGTATTTACAGCCAAAAAGGTACACATATCATCTGTAGCAGTATCGGGGTTGCTATTCAAGCTTTGCAGTTCCTTCATGGCCTTAATACCGAAAGGTGTTGCTGCATTGCCCATACCGAGCAAGTTGGCACCCATATTCATGAGCATGACATTCATGGCCTTGTGATTACGGGGAACCCCTGGAAATAACCAGTGAGCCAGCGGTTTAAGAAAAAAAATAACGATATGTATAAAACCGGATTTTTCAATGACCTTCATCATTCCCAGCCAGAAAACCATGACACTGATCAGGCCCAGGGCAATGTTTACAGCTTGTTCTGCGGAAGCAAAGATCAGCGGGGTGATGATCTCCATTTTACCATTTACAGCGGCAATAATGATTGAAGCAATAATCATACCTGCCCAGAGTAAATTAACCACATCATTCTCTCCTCCCCAATTTTTTTTGCCACCGCTCCCAAAATCCAATCTTTTTTATTTCCTGACCGGCAAGCAAATCAACCACTCCCACTACCTCCTTTCCAAAATAAATCTCCATTTCCCCTATTCTTTCTTTATTTCTCAGGGGGGCTTTTAAAGGTTCGTTTATAATAAAACGATAAGTGACTTTTTTTTCTTCTGTATTTTTTAAAGGGTAGTAAAAACTTTCAGCTGCAATCACTTTTACTTTTTCACTAACGCCATTGGAAACGGCAGCTGATTTTAAATATTGGCCTTTGCTGACAAGGCTGGTAAAGTTGTAGCTTTGGAAACCAAAATCAAGCAGTAAAACGGTATCTTCCCACATCTGCGGCGCATTCAAAACAACAGAAATAAGCCGGCGATTATTATCTTGAGCTGCTCCAACAAAGCAGCGCCCAGCAGGTGTTGTCCAGCCGGTTTTAATTCCTTCCGCTCCCGGATAAAGATCAAATAATTTATTTTGGTTATACAAAAAACGATCCCAAGGGTGGCCCGGCCAGGAAATGCGGGCGCTGGGCGTTGAAATAATGCGGCGAAACTCCTTCATTCCCATGGCATGAGCGGCGATCCGGGCCATATCATAGGCGGTAGTATAATGTTCCGGATGGTGCAAACCATGGGGATTCTGAAAAACAGTATTTTGAGCTCCCAGTTCTTTAGCTCTTTGTGTCATTAATTGCGCGAAAGATTCCACACTACCGGAGATATGTTCGGCAATAGCGACAGCAGCATCATTGCCCGACCGCAGCATTAGCCCCAGGAGCAGTTCCTCCAGAGTCTTTTTTTCTCCTTCTTCCAGCCAGATGGAAGAACCACCGGTCTGGGCCGACCGCGCACTGGTGATCACGACATCCTCCAGGGAGCCTTTTTCCAGAGCAACAAGCGCTGTCATTATTTTGGTTGTACTGGCCATGGGCCGGGGTAAATGGTGGTTTTTGGAATAAAGAGGCCTGCCGCTGTTCCAATCCAGAACGACAGCCGCTTCTGCAGAAATTTCCGGCAGCCCCGCCCGGGATCTGCCCGCTGGAAGTAATAGAAAGTTCAGCAGTAATACACAACAAAAAACAAAAACAAAAGATCTCTTGAGCATTTGTTCCCCACCGGAGTTAATTATTCTGTGTTTCGTGAAAAAAATATACTTCTTTAACGATATTTATTCGCATGGATTTTATTTTATGATCTCCGGCTGCAGGAATCCCTGGATATGCCGTAAAACCTGGGGGGCCAGATCGATCAAACGATCAAAGACTGCACTGCGGTCCACCGGTAATAGCCGCACTTCTTCAGGACCTACAACCAAAAACGCCATCGGCTGGATGGTAACGCCTCCCCCGCTTCCCCCGCCGAAAGGAAAAGTGTTTTGCTGATCCGGGGATGGTTTTTGTTTCTCCTCATCGCTGGTCTCAAATTCCGATCCTCCGGTCACAAAACCAAGTGTTACTTTGGAAACCGGAATAATCACATGGCCGTCAGGAGTTTCCACCGCGTCCCCGACTACTTTGGTCACGTCAGCCATTTCCCTGAGGTTCTCCATAGCTGTGATCATTAAACCCTGGATTGGATGTTCTGCCATTTTTTGACCGCCTCCGTAAAATTAAAATTTGATAACCCAAGACAGTTTCCCAAAATATCTTTACGGTATAATATAAAATTTTTAGCCCACTGGCCGTAAATTCTACAGATAGGAGAAAGAGAAACTCACGTTCTAAAAATGAGGGGTAAACCAAAAAACGTGGCCTGCTTCCTTTTCTAAAGGAAAGAAGGCGCAAAACATGCGGAGAACCCCGGCCGGACAGGTAACGTAAAAAACCTGTAAAAAGGGCCGTCCAAGCCGGATCCCCGGTACCCAGCTTCACCTTCAAGTCAAATTTTTTCCAAATAATGGCCCGCATGAAACGATAAACCAGGAAAGTTATTTTTTGCAGCTTTACTTTACCGCTTTTATACCAGTCAGCCTTTCCTTCTGCTAATGCGTATGCCTGCTGCCAAAAGGAGGTCATTTTGAGACCGGCAGGAAAAGTTCTTTGTAACTGCCAAAGCTTTACTTTTCCCCAAAAGAGAACGACCAGTTGTAAAGAGATACCCTTATCTTTCCGCAAATTATCAAACGATATGCGTATTTCCAATGGTAAAAGAAGGAGCAAAAAAATAAATAAAAAAGGGAACCAAAAATAGAACGACTCAGGCAGAAATGTTGTCCACATGAACACCACAAACACCTGCTTTAGGAGATAAGTCTTTCTATTTAGTTTCCCCATTTTCAGGAAAAAAATATAATTAAAGTCAAAGTAGTTATTTGTTGTTAGGGATTAATGCTTTCCAGTTCTTTTTCCAACTCTTTTAATTCTTTTATCCCAAAATATTGCATGAATTCTTCCGTAACCCCATAGAGTAAAGGCCTTCCCAGGCTTTCCTTGCGCCCTGTTACGCTGATGAGTTCTCTTTTAAGGAGGTTCTCCAGGACACCTTCAACCTTTACACCGCGGATATTTTCGATTTCCATTCTGGTCACCGGTTGTTTTAAAGCAATAATCGCCAGGGTTTCCAGAGCGGCCTGGGATAAGGACGTTTCCATGCTTTCTTCTCCCCAGACTTTTTCCAGATAAACTGCTATTTCCGGCTTTGTCCCCAACCGGTATCCCTGCGGTGTTTCCAGAAGGATCAGCCCCCGCCCACCTTTCTCCAGTTCCTTTTTCATTTCTTCCAGGGAGCCCCTGATTTCTTTTAAATTCACTGCACAAATCTTTTTTAGCTGTTCCAGAGATAAAGCTTCCTGACTTAAAAAAAGCGCCGCTTCAATGATGGCCATTGTTGTCAACTGTTGCTCTGCTTTCTTTGGCGGCATAGGTGCTCTTCCTCCTTTTCCCGGAAGGTTTTAATATACGAATCCGGCTGAAAGCCTTTTCCTGCCATAAGGAAAGCCTTCCACGCCGGGCCAGTTCTAAAAAAAGCGTGAAGATTGAGACACGCTCTTCCCTTGTACCTTTCACCCCAAAATCATCCAAATAACTATTAAAGAAAGTGTTTTTCCGTAAGGAGGTGACAACCCACCTTAATATACGGACAAAGGAGGTTTTAGGAGCAAAAAAGATTGTCTTCATTTTGTTATCTTCGGGATTGTTTTTTTCTTTTAATTTTATCCAGGCTTTTTTCAGGCTTTCCAAGTCAGCAGGGTAAAGACGGGAGTACTTGTTCTCCAGAACGTAACTACGAGAAGCGGAAGGCCGTAAATAGATTCTTTCCTGCCGGTTTTTGCGCTCTTTTAAGATTGTAGCTGCCAGTTTAAAACGCTTGTACTCCAACAAGCTCCGGACCAGCTCTTCTTTGGAACCAAAAAAAAATATCTCTTCTTCCCCTGCAGATAAGGAGAAAGGATGCTGCGGCAGCAAAAGGCGTGATTTAAGGCAAAGCAGGGAAGCAGCCATGACCAAAAATTCTCCCGCGACCTCGATCTGCAGTTCCTGCATGGATTGCAAATATTGCAGGTACTGCTGCGTAATTTTGCCCAGGGGAATTTCGTGGACATCCAGCTCCTCTTTATGCACCAGATAAAAAAGAAGGTCAAAAGGGCCTTCAAAAACGGGCAGTATGATGTGGCAATGCCCTTTTTCATCACCTTCTTTTGGTTTAATTATACTACTCAAGTTTCTTCCCCCGGTTATTTAATTTTACCAATTTGATATCAGCCCCATGGCGGAACGTACTTCCTCCATAGTTTCCCGGGCGACTTTTTGAGCTTTTTTACGTCCTTCCTCCAGGATCTCCTGTAACCTCCCGGGCTTTCTTTCCAAAGCATGCCGTTGAAGATAGAAAGGCTCCAAATTCTGCTGTATAACGGTAGAAAGATTCTTTTTACATTCCACGCACCCTATTTCCCCTCCCTGGCAAGCTGCAGCAATTTTCTCCAGTTCATCCGTACTAAAAATGCGGTGAAAAGCATAAATACTGCAAACTTGCGGGTTTCCGGGGTCATTCTTTCTGATACGTCCCGGATCGGTGATCATCATTCTTACCCGGGCTGGAATTTCCTGCGGTGGAATGGAGATCTCGATCACATTATCGTAGCTTTTACTCATTTTGCGATTATCAATTCCCGGCACGACTTTATACTCATTCAGCATGGTAGCCGGTTCGGGAAAAATCTTTTTCCCGTAAAGATAATTGAAGCGGCGAGCTACCTCACGGGTAATTTCAATATGGGGAGCCTGATCCTCTCCCACGGGAACGGCGTCAGCCTTATAAATCAGGATATCCGCGGCCTGCAAAAGAGGGTATCCCAAAAATCCATAAGTGGCCAGGTTACGTCCTGTAATCTGCTGCTGCTGTTCCTTATAGGTGGGAACACGTTCCAGCCAGGAGAGGGGTGTTAACATAGAAAGCAGAAGGTGCAGCTCCGCATGTTCCTTGACATCAGATTGGCGGAAAACCACCGCTTTTTCCGGGTCTATGCCGCAGCTGAGCCAGTCCAGGAGCATTTCCTTACTGTTTTGCTGAATATCAGCCGGACTTTCATAAGCCGTGGTCAGGGCATGCCAGTCTACAATACAAAAAAAACAATGGTAATCATCCTGCAGCCTGACCCAGTTTTCCAGGGCACCGAACAAATTTCCCAGGTGCAATTTACCTGTCGGTCTCATCCCGCTGAGAATGATACTTTTTTTTACATTTGCTGTCATGGGTATCACAATCCTTTCGGATGTCTCTAACGGTATTTTTTAAAAAAACGGAGGTTTTATCAGAAACATGACCAGAGTTGTGTATAGATTGATAATCACGTTGGCCACGGGGACAAGTAAATAAGGCAATCTACCAAAGACTAAAAGAAAAATAAGCAAAAAAGGGCCATACGGTTCTATAGTCTGGTAAAAATACAGCGAACGTGCCGGCAGGAGCGAGGAAAGAATCTTTGAGCCGTCCAGAGGCGGTAAGGGGATGATGTTAAAGATAGCCAAATAAACATTATAAATAACCAGGTAATATAGAATGCTTTCTACTGCAAAGTATCCCCGCCCTCTTAAAAAAACCCATAAAAAAGTGGCTATGAACCCGATTAATAAATTCATTCCCGGTCCGGCCAGGGAAACCCAGAAAAGGCCTTTGCGGCGATCCCTGAAAAGAAAAGGATTGATGGGTACCGGCCGCGCCCAGCCAAAACGCACAACAAGCAGCATCAGCAGGCCAAGGGGATCCAGGTGGACCAGAGGGTTTAAAGTCAGGCGCCCTTCATATTTGGCTGTGGGGTCACCCCAGGCATAAGCCATCCGGGCATGCGCATATTCATGAAAAGTTAAGGCGATCAGCAGAGCGGGTATACTAGCTAACATATCCGCGAGGGAAAAAGGCATATTCTCTTCCTCCTACTCCGGCAAGAAATTATTTTGTTCCAGTAAAATATTTATAAAAGCCAGTTCCTCTTCCCTTCCCCTTACTTTGTTCTCCAGAACAGCCTCCTGCAGGCTTTGAAAGAGGCGATTTAAAAACGGTCCCGGTTTTAAACCTTTTTCCAGCAGATCTTTTACTTTTAAAACAGGTTTTTTCCGGCTGAGATGTTCCCGGTAAAATAAAATTCGCTCCCCTACCCGGGGCTCTGTAGTAAGGGTCATCATGAGCGCCAGGCTCTCTTCCGGCATCCCTGCGAGGAGAAAATAAAGGCGTGATGGGCTGAGATGGGGAAGCTGCAGTTGCACTAAAATTGGCCGGACATTTTCACATATAGAGATTATTTTCAGGCGTTCTTTACGTTTCAGGCGCATTAAATGACAAAGAAACTGTACATCATGTTCTACCAGTTCATAGAAAAAAGCGGAAAGAAAAAGAACAAAATAGTTTAAATTTGACCACAGTGTTTTTCCCCGTAGTTCGGATAAAACCTGTTCAAGTCGCTGTAGTCGGGCCTTTATTTCATCATTAAAAATCAGGCGGGGAAAAATCTCCTTAAACAGATTTAGTTCCTCCAGCCGCATTAAAACTTTTAAGGGTGACGGTTCCCTGAAAATCAACCTGATTTCATCATAAAGACTTTCTTTGCTGACTTTTTCCAAAAGACGCCTTGCTCGCGCTTTATGCAATAAAGCTGCTGTTTCTTCTTCAATTTTAAAACCAAACCTCTGCTCAAAGCGGATAGCCTGGAGTATACGGCTAGGGTCGTCCACAAAACTGAGTTTGTAAAGAACCCTGATTGTGCCCTTTTCTAAATCTTCTTTACCCCCAAAATAATCATAAAGGCGTCCAAACTCCAGCGGATTAAAGGCACAAGCCATAGTGTTAATTGTAAAGTCTTTCCTGTAAAGATTGTTTTTTAACGTTAATTGCTCGGTAGATGAAGTTCCTGAAAAGGCATAAAATTCTTTTCTTGCTGTAACCATATCAAATACTATTCCTTCAGGCAAGAGCAGTTTCGCCGTGCCCAATTTTTCGTCACATTGCAGCCTGCCCGCCGGTAGTATTTGCTGCAAGCTCCGGGCAAAATCTACCGCGGAGCCTTCTACAAGCAGGTTAATAGCGCGGTTTTCCTGGCCTAAAATCAAATCCCGGACAAAACCACCCACACCATATATTTTAAACATATTTTTTTGTGACCAGTAACCCAGGAGATAAATTAAAGCGTGCAATTTTTTGGAAAGCGCCGTATTGAATAAGGGGAGCAAACTAGTCATTAGACAAATTCCTTTAAAATAAACTTTTTCAACTATTTCACCTAATTATACCATAAAATAACAAAAAGATAAACAACGGCTAAGAAACATATATTTAAAAGCGCTAAAGCTATATTTCCAGGGAATTTGTGGCAATTCCCAGGGATTTTATGGCATTACCCAGGGATTTTGTGTCATTGCTGGGATATTTACCCTGTCTTTTTTGTTTCCCCTCCCTCTTTTTTATGCTTATTCTTCACTGGGATCCGTTGTATCATCATCCTTGGTTTTTAAAAATGAGGGTCTAAATCTTTTTAAAGGCGCCGGCTTTCTGAGTAAAACATTCATGAAGGCCGGGCCATTAAATGGAATTAAAGGCCAAAGGTAGGGAATACCAAAAGAATGGGTTGTAGCCAACCTTATTAAAATAATAATCAGGCCGCCTACAAATCCATATATCCCCCCCAAGCCGGTACATAAAAGCAAAAAAATATGTACCATCCTGTTGGCCAGGCTGAGTTCCCAGCTAGGCGTAGAAAACATGCCGATAGCGACCAGGGCAATATAAAGCAAGACCTCCGGGACAAAAAAACCGACGGTTACAGCAATATCACCGATTAATAATGCTCCTACCAGACCCAGCGCCGTGGCCAGGGGTGAAGGTGTATGCACGCTAGCCATTCTCAACAAGTCAAGACCGATATTGGCCAGGACAAATTGCAGTAAAAGAGGTAAAGCAGAAGATTCTTTCGGCCCAATAAACTGTAAACTTTGTGGTAATAGAGCTTTGTATTTCACCATCAGCAGCCAGATTGGGATTAGAAAAATGGAGATAAAAACACCGAACAAGCGAATCCAACGGATATAAACACCGACAAAAGGGTTGTGTCGAAATTCCTCCGCATGCTGGAGATGATGAAAGTATGTTACCGGGGCAATCATCACTGAAGGAGAAGTGTC
The DNA here is from genome assembly GCA_050948785.1 of Dethiobacteria bacterium. Lineage (GTDB taxonomy): Bacteria > Bacillota > Dethiobacteria > DTU022 > UBA8154 > JAAZMI01. The sequence continues at coordinate 76,134 of JBMNEM010000010.1, read as the reverse complement.
CACGATAATGCAGATATGTCCCTCCAGCAGATGTATTGCCGCCACATCCGGCCTTTCTGTGTAGCGTACCTCCGGGAAAGGATTCCAGAAATCTGCGGTTATAAATTCTTCCACTGATTTTTCAGCCATGGGTAAGCCATCGATATCAATTTTTAAAAGAGCATTTCTAATCCTCTCCAAAAGTTCAGGGTTCACTATATCTTCAATATAAACAAGGGCTACTTCTGTCAGGGAACGCTTGCCTATTTTTATATTTTCTGCCCGCAGCTTTGGATCTCTTATTCTTCTGCGAATCAAGGTCAGATTAAAAAGCAGGGTTTCCACAAAACCATCTCTTGAGCCGCGGGTTACCTTTTCGATATCAGCCTCTTCAGGTTCCCGGGAGGGGTATTGTCTTGTATCGATGATTATGCCTTGTCGTTCGCCGTCAATAAAAAATATAAGCGGGCCTGCCAGAACTTCATTAACCATTTCTATAAGGTTATCCGAGAGCTCCATTTCTCCAAAAGGCAATAATCGTGCAGTAACTTTCTCCAGTGTGTTGGGGACGATCTCTTCTTGATCTGCCTCCATGAGGGATTGCATGATCAGGGTCATAATGTCAGCATTGGCGAAGCCATCGATAAAAACAAAAGCAGCTTTTTTATAGCCAATTTTAAATTCTCTTAAAATCACATCGAAGCTGATATCCAGGCCCAACTCACGGGAGACATAAGCAATATTTTTTTCCAATACAGGAGAAACAGATATTTTTTCTTTTATTTTTACCGACATGGGTTGCTTCCTTTTGTATTATTTGGAAAAATAAGTATTGATTCCACATTAATCATGACTGCGGTTAACCTTTTGGCTTAAAAATCAGGGCCATAAAGAAGCCAAAAAGGATTGCTGATGTTATTCCCGTAGAGGTAAGCTCAAACATTCCGGTCAAGATACCCAATATTCCTGTGCGGGCTGCTTCGTGCATCGCACCCTTTGCCAGGGAATTACCAAAACTGGAGATAGGTAACAGGGCCCCGGCACCGGCAAAATCGATTAATTTATCATAAAGCCCCAGCCCCCCTAAAATACCTCCCGCCACAGTAAAGCCGGATAAAATATGCCCGGGGGTAAAGGGGGTTAAATCTATAAATAACTGGCCGATTACACAAATAAGTCCGCCAATTAAAAATGCTGTAAAATAATTTCCCAAAAAAACTCCCCCCTTTTTAAACTTTAAATTTCCAGTGAAACGGCATGTGCAATGGCGGGAATGCTTTCCCTTTGCATAAAAGTAGTAGGGCTGTGCAGGGCGCCGGTAGCAACAATTAAAACTCTGCACAGTTCTTTGGCAATCATTTTTTGGTAAAAATAACCGAGAAAAACCAGTGCGATACAGGCGCAGCCGCTACCCCCGGCATTCACTTTCTGGTGGGGATAATATATTAACACCCCGCAATCAGTATAATAAGGTGCGATGTTAAATCCCTTGCGGGTCAGAATGTCCTCATTTAACTTCTTCCCCACTCCCCCAAGATCGCCGCTCAAAATAAGGTTATAATAAGCTGGTTCCCGATCTAAATCAATAAAATGGTTATAAATAGTATCCGCAGCAGCTGGGGCCATCGCTGTACCAAGGTCAAAAGGATCTTTAACACCGGCATCAACAACCTTACCGGTAGTAATGGCTTCAATATTTGGGCCTTCCCCGGCGGCCGGGCCTAAAACTACTGCTCCTGCTCCCGTAACAGTCCACTGGCCATACCCGGGTTTCTGGTAGCCATATTCTGTAGGGTAGCGATATTGTCTTTCTGCAGTACAATTATGGCTGGAAGTGGCAACCAGAATATGTTGCGCAAACCCGCCTTGAATGAGCATCGCTCCCAAAGATAAACCCTCCGCTAAAGTCGAGCAGGCGCCGTAGATACCCAAGTAGGGTATGGCCAGGTTTCTGGCACAAAAAGTGGACGTGATCACTTGATTTAAAAGATCCCCACCAATAAAATAATCCATATCTTCCGGGGATAAGCCGGCCTTGCCCAAGGCTAAATAACAAGCCTCCTCCAGCATATGGCACTCAGCTCTTTCAAAGCTTTTCTCCTTTAATATATTATCTGTGCAATGACGATCAAAGAAATTTGACAAAGGCCCCAAACTTTCTTTGGGGCCAGCTACTGTTGCTACAGAAAGCAAGGCAACTTTTTTTTCCAGAAGAACAGTTTGTTTGCCGATTCTTCTTTGTACAGTATAAACCTGCAATTTTTTAATCATCCCCCGCCTGCTAGATCTCACTATTGGAAGCAGCATTTTGTTATTGACGAAGCGACTTGTGCAACGAAGCAAAAAGTTCACAGTAAAGCGAGGGTCGGAGACGACTCTGCCGGTTGAATGCCGGCAACCGGCCTATGACCATAAATAGGAATTTGGCGGGTAGGTCGTCGAAGCCCCAGCTGAACCGCGGGCGGAACCTGGAGCTACATCATCAGCAAAAGCTGCCCATCTTCAAATTAAGGCCGAAATAAGCCCGATAATAAAAGCGGTGACTACTCCAAACATAATTACCGAGCCGGCCAGAGCGAACATTTTGGCACCGGTTCCGAGAACCCATCCTTCCCTTTTAAATTCAATGGCCATGGAAGTTACGGAATTAGCAAAGCCGGTTACCGGTACGGCTGTTCCGGCTCCTGCCAAATTTGCAATGTTGTCAAATACACCAAGACCTGTAAGAACTGCCGCGATGAAAATAACAGTTGCTACGGTAGGGTTTCCGGCTTGTTGCAGGGGTACGCCCAAGAAAATGTAAAGATTCAGGATAAACTGTCCCAGCAGGCAAATTGTTCCCCCAAAAAAGAAAGCCTGTAAAACATTTTTTACCAGGGGGGGCTTGGGTTGTTTAAGCCGGCTCCAATTTTTAACCCAGTTTATATCTACAAGAATATCTTTATCCTCTTTTAGAGAATTAACGGCCCTCCACCTGCCTTTAGGCTTGATTTAACGATCTTCCCGTACACCAAAAGCCAGCTTTACATTTGCTTTATACTCTACGACTTCATCATTTTCAACGTTAGCAGTAAAATTAAGTACTTCTATTCCCGTAATATTTTCCACTGTTTGGGAAGCTTTTTGGACAGCATCTTGAACTGCATCTTCCCAGCCTAAATCCGATTCACCAATTAATTCAATTACTTTAGCTACGCTCATTGTCTATTGCTCCTTTCCATAATTTATTTATTGTTATTTAAAGGTTTTACAACCTTACTGTAGTTTGCCACGTATCTCTTGCTTCTATTCCAACCCCTCCAGGTAAAATGTCCTTTAACCAAGAAATTGAGTGCCCGGCTCGGCTGGTAAACAATTGCCCAAATGGCAGCAAGCACTAAACTGGAGAATAACAACCCGTGAACGATGAGGAATTTGTTCTTTGGGAGGTAGCAGTGAATGAGTCAAGATAAAAGTAAAAAGAGTGACGACTAAAATGATGATCATCACTAAAATGATAAAATGTTGGCTTTTTAACATATTGATACTTCCCCCCAAACCACTTTTTTGGTAACTACTCCATTTTATTATTCTCTCTATTAAATTTTTTATAACAAAAAAAGGCCTGGAAAGGCCCCATTAAAATGCTACTGCAGGGAAAAATCTGCAGCATGTTCTAATTGCTCTTTTTTAAAATTCCCATGGCCAGCCTCTCCAGACGGGAGATGTGCCTTTGGGATAAACCAAGGATTTGCGCAACTTCCTCCTGACTTTTTTCCAGGAAATAACGTAAAATAATAACCTGCTTTTCCCGTTGGGGAAGGGTGCTTAGTTTTTCTTGTAAAATAATGTTGTTAAAAATTTTTTCCAGGTCAATATTTTGGCCTTTTGCACCGGAGATAAAAGTGCCGGAACTTTCCTCCGTTAATGGGACGGTCGGGTACTGCAGCTCCATCAGCCAGATAATTTCCTCCTTGGGTAGTCCCATTTTCCGGGAGATTTCTTCCAGATGAGGCTTCCGTTGGAGATCTTGCTCCAGGCTATCCCTTTCTTTAAGAAGCTGGTAAAAACGCGCATAGTAGGAACGGGAGACTTTGAGGAGATGTCCGTTTTGACGCAGATAAGCTTTGATGTCACCAAGGATAAAAGGAACAGCATAGGTTGAAAATTTTGTCCCTTTTTCCGGATCGTATTTCTGTAAAGCTTTCAGCAGCCCGATACAACCCTCCTGAAAAATATCCTCATAATCAACTGTTTCCCGAGGATACCGGCGGCAAAGAGCATGTACCAGGGGCAAGTTAAAGGAAACCAGTTTTTCCCTGGCCTGGAGATCGCCCTGCTTATTTTTAAAATAGAGCTCTTCTAATTCTTTATCTGAAAGATGCGGCATTATCATTATCCCTTTCAATGATTTTTTTCCGCTACTTTGCCGAAGATCTTAAGCATTCTTACAACCGTTCCCTTTCCCGGGGTAGATTCTACCGTAACCTTATCCATAAAGTTTTCCATAATAGTAAACCCCATCCCGGATCTTTCCAATTCAGGTTTTTCCGTATAAAGCGGCTCACGTGCCCGGGCAATATCATTGATGCCCTTACCCGAATCACGTATTTCCACAAAGAACTGCTGATCTTCGATTAAGGCGTTGATCCTGATGATGCCCATTCCGTATTCATAAGCATGTAAAATGCTATTGGTTACCGCTTCTGAAACAGCAGTTTTGAGCTCGTTAATTTCCTCCAGGGTGGGATCAAGGCGTGCCGCGAAAGCAGCCACAACAACCCGCACAAAACTTTCATTTTCCGATCTTGCCGGTACTTCCAAGGTCATATAGTCCGTCATTTTTTCTATCCTGTACTCCTCCAAACCAGCTTGCACCTCCTGTTTACAATTAGCTCACTCCTATCTGGAGTAGCCTGGATATTGAAGATTTCTTGCCGGTTTTACCATCCCCGCCAATTGTTAAAAATTTAACCGTTAAATTGGGAAAGATTACTTTAACCTTGCCAGAGCATTATTTTCATCACTGCAAACAGGTATGATCTTCAACAGGCCGCCTAGCTGTAATATCTTTTTATTATGTTGCCCCAGGCCGCAGATAATTACTTTACCCCCCCTATCCTTGATTTGTTTATAACGGCCAAGGATTACTCCTATTCCTGAGCTATCCATAAAAGTTAAGTTTTCTACATTTAAAATCAGGTTTTGAATAATATCTTTTTCCAGTTCCTTCTCTACCGGTTGACGAAAAATATTTGCTGTATGGTGATCCAGCTCCCCTTTGAGCCTGACGATAAGATTGTTTTTTCTTCTGATCAACTGCACTTGCAACTATAAAACCCCCCTTTCCCCTCCTTCTGGAAAATACTTCTACGTTTTTCTTTAATTTCCTGCAAAAAAAAAGCCCCTGGAGGGCTTTTAGTTTGCTAGCGGCCAAATTTTAGCCACATTTTTAAATATCGGGAAAAAAGTAAGGGTAAAGAGGCTCTCCTGACGTCTTCTACTACCTCCAGATCAACTTCCTGAAGTGTTTTTTCTCCCGCGGTAACCTTTATTTTCCCTACTTTACTACCAGCGGGCAGCGGGGCTTCTAACTTTTCCGGCAGAAAAGTTTCTGTGGTATAACGCAGTTCTTCGCCCTTCTTTACCAGTAAGCTCAAATTTTCGCTGACAAGAATATCGATTTCCTTTACACTGCCCTTTTCTACAGGTAGCCGGGCAACTTTTTCTTTTTTGGCTGCCAAGGGAATATGTTCATAATTGGCAAAACCAAAATTAAGCAGGTTTATGGCTTCTTCATAACGTATTTCGCTGGAAGGGGCATTTAAAACTACTGCTATAAAACGGGTATCCTCTTTTTTCGCCGTTGCGGAAATGCTATGCCCGGATTGCCGCGTAAACCCTGTTTTAATACCATCGCAGTACCGGTAATCAAAGATCAGGCGGTTTGTATTACTGAGGAAAACCTTCCCACTTTTAATCTTACCCTCTAAAAAGTTTTCATCCATCCATATTTTGCTCCAGTTGAAAAACATGGGGCAATTAATTATTTCTCTGCTCATCAAGGCAACATCGTAAGCTGTGGTCGTATGCCGGTCATGATGTAGACCGGTGCAGTTTACAAAATTCGTATTTCCCATCCCCAACTCCGCTGCCCGCCTGTTCATACGCTCTACAAATACTTCCTCACTGCCGGCAATATGTTCGGCAACTGCTACAGCAGCGTCATTAGCTGATCCTACAGTAATTCCTATTAACAAAGATTCCAGGTCAACAACATCGCCGGAGCTTAAAAAGATTTCCGAACCGCCCATGGAGGAGGCTTTGTCCGAGACAAGAACCTTATCCTCCAGCTTAATTTCTCCCCTGTTTAAATCCTCCAAGGCCAGTAGTAAGGTCATAATTTTGGTTATACTGGCAGGATAAAGTCGTTCATGTTCATTGCAGGCAAAAATAATTTCCCCCGTCTCCGGCTCCATCAACAAGGCCGCTTTGGATTGAATTTTTAGATTGAAGGCCCGGACTGTTTGGCCTGCGGGTACAAAGAATAAAATAAAAATAAACACCAGAGAAAGTATCAGGCGGGTTCCGTTAAGAAACTTTACTTTCATGGTCTGTATCCCTCCTGCTTTTATTTTCTCCATTGTTTACAAAATGATACTAAAGGCAGGAGGCTCAACAGGGAAATATTTAGCAGGGAAAAGGGGGAACTACCCCGTAAACAAGCGGTAAATCCTCGGGTTTTTCTTCACCGATTGCAAAAGCGCTATTTAATTCTTTATGGGCATTTTTCATGATATTTTCATCATTTCCGTGAATATAAGCCAGCGTTTCGCCCTCATCGATAGTATCCCCGACTTTATAGCAGAGCACTATCCCGACTGAGGGATCGATCCGCTGTTCTTTATAAAATCTTCCCGCTCCCAGCATAGCAGCAACCCGGCCAATTTTCCCGGCGTGGATTTCCCGCAGATAACCGGATCTGGGCGCTTCCACCTTCTGCCTGTACTTTGCCGTTGGGAATAAGGAAGGCTCATCGCAATAGGCGACATCTCCGCCCTGAGAAGCTACCAGCTCTTTAAATTTTGCCAGTCCCGCACCATTTTTTAAGAGTCGCGCTAGTTCTTCTTCTCCTTCTTCCGGGTTTCTCACTTTGTCCACAAGAGCAAGCAGGTAACCGCCTAAAAGAAGGCTGAGACGTTCCAGATCCGCTGGGCCTTCTCCCCTCAGAACAGCCAGTGCTTCTTTGACCTCCAGGGCATTCCCCACAGCAAATCCCAGGGGTTGGTTCATATTCGTGACGACAGAAACAACATGCTTGCCCATTTCATTACCGATACGGAACATTGTTTCTGCCAGTTGGAAAGCGGCTTCCCTGTTTTGTATAAAGGCGCCCTTTCCCAATTTAACATCTAATAAAATCGCATCAGCCCCGGCGGCTATTTTTTTACTCATAATGGAAGCAGCAATTAAAGAAAGATTTTCTACTGTGCCGGTAACATCCCTTAAAGTATAAAGTTTTCCTTCTGCCGGAGTCAGTCTTTCTGTTTGTGCCATAATGGCGAGGTTGTTTTCCTTAACCAGTTCTATGAATCTTTCGACAGGCAGCTGCGTATTAAAACCGGGAATGCTCTCCAGTTTGTCAATTGTCCCTCCTGTAAAGCCTAACCCTCTTCCCGAAATTTTGGCCAGGGGTACACCGGCCGCGGCTACCAGTGGAGCCATGATCAGCGTTATTTTATCTCCAACCCCCCCGCTGCTATGTTTATCAGCAACCATTGTCCCCAGAAATGAGAAATCCAGCACTTCTCCCGACTCTGCCAAAGCGGCTGTAAGGGCTGTGATCTCCTTGGTATTTAACCCCTGGAAATAAATTGCCATTAAAAGGGCGGACATCTGGTAATCAGGTACATCCCCCTGATTAAATGCGCTGATTAAAAAATTTATTTCTTCCTTGGAAAGGGTCTCACCATTCTTTTTTTTGTTAATTAAATCTAAAACCTTCATTGCATTTCGCTTCCTCCCCGGAATAGTTTCACGGCAAAACTTCTGCCGTCGGCAGTTGGTTTGCATTCCAGTATCTGTGCTACTGTGGCTCCCAGATCGGCAAAACTTTTCCTGATACCCAGATCCGCAGCTACAATTGTCGGGCCGTAAATAAGCAGAGGAACATATTCCCTGGTATGATCTGTACCTTTAAAAGCCGGATCGCAACCGTGGTCAGCAGTGAGCACCAGCATATCTTCTTTTCTTAAAAGTTTCATCGCCCTGCCCAAAAAGAGATCGAATTCTTCCAGAGCTTGGGCAAAACCCTGTAGATCATTGCGATGTCCGTAGAGCATATCAAAATCAACCAGGTTGGCCCAGAGTATACCCGCGAAATCTTCTTGAAGAGCATCATCAATAACTTTGATGATACTTCGATTACCTGTTGCCGGCAAGTGACGGGTAATACCTTTTCCGGCAAAGATATCCTTGACCTTTCCGACAGTCCAAACCTGGTATCCGGCATCTCTGGCCAACTCCAAGATCGTTGGGCCCGGAGGAATCAGGGAAAAATCTTTTCGTCCTGCTGTCCGGATGAAGTTTCCGGGGCGACCTTGAAAAGGCCGGGCAATAACCCTGCCAAGAGCATGTTTTCCAACAAAAATTTCCTGGCGTGCCCTTAAACACCAGGAATATAAAGTATCCAAAGGGATAATTTCTTCATGGGCGGCAACCTGAAAAACGCTGTCGGCTGAGGTATAAACGATGGGAAAACCGGTTTGTAAGTGTTTTTCCCCCAATTTTTTAATGATCTCTGTTCCGGAAAAGGGGATATTCCCCAGGATTTTGCGGCCAATTATTTTTTCAAAGGAGGTAATTATTTCCGGGGGGAAACCTTGCGGGTAAAGGGGAAAAGGATCTGTCAGAACCAATCCGGCCAGCTCCCAGTGTCCTGTAATCGTATCTTTCCCCGGAGAAAGCTCCGCCATTTTTCCATAAGCTCCCTGCGGCTTTTCCGGTTCAGTTTTTTCTGAAAAAGTGTTGTCCGGCAGGATTTTTTTTAAGCCCAGGGAAACAAGGTGTGGAATCCTGATTCCTTTATTTTTCATAATCACATGGCCCAGGGTGTTGCTGCCCTGATCTCCAAACCTGGCAGCATCCGGTAAAGCGCCGACACCTGCGCCATCCAAAACGATAATAAACACTCTCCGGATCGAAATGGCTGATTTACCCCCTTTACTCAAGCTCGCGGGTGTGTTTTGTTGTAAATTTCTTTAATTTTTCTCTGTGTGATCTGTGTATAAATCTGGGTAGTGGATATATCGGCGTGACCGAGCATTTCCTGTACAGAACGTAAATCTGCTCCATTTTCCAGCAGGTGTGTGGCAAAAGAATGGCGCAGGGTATGAGGGGTAATATTTTTATTAAACTTTGCTTTCAGAGCATATTTTTTTAAAATCTTCCAAAAGCCCTGCCGTGTAAGCCGCTTGCCATGCTGGTTCAAAAAAAGTGCTTTTTCATCTTTATTTTTAAGTAATTTAGGCCTGCCGGCCTGGAGGTATTCCTCCACACTGCGCAGAGCCATGGAACCGAGCGGTATCATTCTTTCTTTATTACCTTTACCTTCACATCTTAAAAATCCTGTTTTTTGATTTATGTTATCCAAATTTAAGAAAACCAGCTCCGAGACCCGGATGCCAGTAGCATATAAGAGTTCCAGCATGGCTTTATCCCGCATACCGATAGTTTCCCTGGTCTCCGGCTGTTCCAGTAACAATTCAACATCTTTAAAAGAAAGAACCTTGGGCAATTTTTTTTCATTACGGGGAGATTCCGTTTCTGCCGCAGGATTTTTTTGCACAACCTGTTCCTGAAGAAGAAAATTATAAAAAGAGCGTATCGCGGCTAAATTCCTGGTTAGTGTTGAAGGGGCTAAGCCTTTCTCTTTTTCCTCCAGGAGAAATTGAGAAATAGTTTTTCTGGAGGTATCTTCAAAACGGGTAATATGCTGCCGTTTTAAAAAACGTAAATATTTTTTCAAATCCCGCTGGTATGATTCCAGAGTATTCGCGGCCAGGCCTTTTTCTACGGAAAGATAGTTGATAAAATCCTTTAAAACCCTCTCCATCCAAAACTATCCCCTTTAACTAAAATCCAGCAATTTTAATAAGTTATTCCACATCTTTAGCTAAAATCCTTTTTTAAACAACAAGATACTTCATTAGATGATGGAAACAGTCAGCTGCATAAATACCGGTGTGATATAAGCCTCCACCAGTCCACCGGCGAGAACAATGATCAGAATCAAAAACATAAAATAACAGTACTGCCGGTAGTAATGGCTCCTATCCGTCCGTTTTTTGGCTAGGCGATCATTTAACTTTAAAAGTGAGAAAGTTGTAGCCGTGGTCACGGCCGCAATGTAAGCAGGAACCAGTAAAAGGTTATGCGGCAGGAGAGCAGCCAGGCAAAATATCACTCCCTTTAAGGCAACAAGACGGACTAAAAAAGCAACTGTAAAGCCAAGCGCAAAACCCTTGAATGTCAGAGAAAACAAGATCAGAGGAAAACCAAACCACGCTAAACCCAATAGCCAGATTACCAGTAAAAAAAGAACATTCTTGCGGTAAGAAGTTCTCAACAATTCTGCAGGTTGCAGAGGAACAAATGTTTCACTTTTCAGGCCTTTTAAAAAATAGGTGATTGTTGTATTTAACTCCACCAATTGCCCCTCCCCTAAAAAACGGAGCAGAAGTGCACCTGCAATGATACCGGCTAAGAAAAAAGAAGCTACAAGCGTATATATACCCAGGTTTTCCCTAATATATGCGAGCAAAGCCCGGCGTAACTTTGGAAACATATAAACCCCCGACCCTTAAGGTTGTCCTTATTGTTACATAAATATGATTGTGTTCAGGGGAATATGTTTTAAATTTACCTGGCTATTTTGTTTTTCCGTAGTATTTTTTCACAAAAATATGCTGTAGCCGCTATGGCGGCAAAAAAAGCCGGATCCTCTTTTAGGCCCCGACCCATGGATTGCAGCTTATAGTCTTGCTCCGACCGAAAGTCAATCCCGGGCGGTTTGTTGATCAGGACAATTTTATGTTTAGAAAACAACCCGGAAGTTTTGAGTTGGTTGAAGAGCTTAAGCATCTTTTCCCTGGTAAGGCGTGGCAGCGGTAAATAGGCCTTTTTTAGGGCAATTTCACCCATAGCCGTCAGAGTATGGTGACTTAAACCATAATGCCTGTTTCTTTTCTCGGCAAAACTGATACGGGGAATAACAATCGGCAATCCCCGAAACTTGCGTACCCGGTCTACATGCTCCCCCTGTTCAATGCCGCTATAGCCGTAACGGGTAGAAGTCCCGACGACACCCGGTCCCGGGGCCAGAAGAATAACATCTGCGTTTAAAGCCTCCCTGGCAGCGATTAAAGCCGTGTAGACGTTAACTGTTTCCAGATCTCCCCCAAAAGCCTGACCGCAGGTGATTGTCCCTGCCAATAAGTGGTCGGCTTGCAAGCGATGCACGACATTGCTCAAATGAAGAGGTAGAGCGGCACTGTCGGTCATGATATAGGCTATTCTTCTGGCTGGATTTATTTTTTTGAGCGCCAATACAAAAGGAGCGACCATACTGTGCAATTCGCCGATCACCACAGGTATATTTTCCAACCTCCGGTATCGTTTTAAAGCCTCGCCGGGATCTTTACTACTTAAAACTTCTTCATAGGTCTGCACTTTAAGCTGCAAAGGTGTGTAGCGCAATTTAATAATATGGCCGTGAGGGCTTAAAGATAAACGTTTGCAAGTATAATTGGATATCACAAAATGAAAGCCGCCGCTCCCCAGTCCCAATTTTACCGCTGTAGTATTCAGCAGAACACGGTGGCCCGGCAAGGCCGTACCGGTAAAGCCGGGATAATTCAAAGCCTTTTCATTTTTCCCGTTCAGCCTGACCTCCAGGCACTGTAATCCTTTTCTGGACCAAAGAATGTTTTCAACAACCCCTGGTACGGTACTGAGCACTTATTAATTCCTCCTCCCCGGAAACTCCCAATTAAAGAGTAATTTTTTATTTTCCAGGATACTACTGAACGAAAACCTTTCACCAAAATAATGTAAAACCACCAGTAAAGCTGTCAAGGGCAGCAATACCGCCAGAGGCGACATGATTACCAGATAAAGCCCAAGGGCCCCACCCAATAAATAAGCTCCGGCATCACCAAGCATAATTTTCTGCTCAAGTTCCCAAAACAGGTAAATATAAAGGGCGCTCCAAAGAGAGATTAGCGGTAAAAAACGCTCTTTATAAACAAGGATAAAAACCAGAGAAAAAAAGAAAAAGAATTTTGCTGCCCGGGCAGGCCGTGTATCCAGAAGATTGAAGAGGTTAGAGAAAAGAGCCAGGAAGATCCCTTTAAGCAACCACTCCGTCCAGGAACCTCCGCCAGTCAATGCAGAAATAATCACACCTAAAACAAGGCCGCCGGCTGCTTTATAAAGGCCTGTAGAAATACCCTCTCCTTGCCAAAACTTTCGGAGATGACCACGAAAACCCTTACAACCCTTTTCACCCTTAAGATCATCGAACATTCCTAAAAAAGTAATGCCGCTCAAATACAAGAGCATAAACACCCCGGGGATTTGTTCCCCTTGTGGGTAAAAAAAATAAAAAAACTGTACGGCGGAAAAAGCGGCTAAAAGGATTAGGCCTCCCCCCGTAACGATCTTAATTCCTTGATAATTGACAGCAACGGCATTTTTTGATTTTTGTAGCCGAATATAATAGGGGGTCAAGAAATAAGTAACTAAAACCGGCATTAAGACCGTAAGGAAGGATAATGACAGGTTTTCATGCATACACAAATTTCTCCTTTGTACTCCTTAGCTGAGAAAGTTATATTTTTTCAGCCAAAAGCAGTTTCATAACAGCATAAAATTGGGTGCCCCGGTGCAGAAAAGCCCGGTAGCTGTTGCCCCAAAAACGGTGCCTCATCTGCACCGGAATTTCTTTAACCCTGAACCCTTTTCTAAAACTTTCGATCGTCAGTGCTACTTCTGCAGCAAAACCCTCGGCTTGAAAAATAAGAGAATCCCACAAACAGCGTTTAAGAACGCGCTGCCCGGAAAGAGGAGCTATCATTCTTTGCCCGGTATAATAGCGGATTCCCCAGTAAGCAAGTGATTTTACCAGTCCCAACCCCGCCCGTCCGGGTGCTTGAAAGTAACCTATCACCATATCCGCATCATTGGCTAAAACGGAAGCAATCAGCTTGCGAAATTCCAGAGCCGTTTCTCCCAGATCGGCATCCACAAAGGCCAGTATTTCCCCCCGGGCGATACGGGCACCTTCCCGTAAAGCCTGGCTTTTCCCTTTGTTTTGGGAAAAACGGCACACAGTTGCACCTGCTTCCCGCGCTTCCAGGGATGTTTTATCCACTGAACCATCATCAACGACAATTATCTCATCAATTTCTGCTAATTCCCGGAGGGCCTGCACCGTTTTTCCTACCCAGCCTTCTTCATTATAGGCGGGTATAATCGCCGATACCTGCATTCTCTTCTTCCCACCTAACAGTTTGTAAGTATGCATAAACTTTGGGGCACAACTATTGACTTTCCATTGATAAATCCGGGGGTTCAAATTTGACTTAATCTTTTATTGAAGATGTTTCGTGCCGACGTCATTTCCTGTACTTTTCCTATGCTTATGCTTACTTAATTATCTACCTGCAAGATTTCCAAAAGTTTTAACCTGTTGTAAAAACTATCCAAGGCCATATTTTCAGAAACAGCAACTTTTAGCTCCGCAGGTGTATTTGCTTGATTTTCCTGATCTTCCGGAGCATTTACCCAGAGGACAGTTTCCCCCTTTTGCCTGATCTTATGAACTAGATCGAGGCAAAGCGGGTCCAAGTGTCCATAGGCCATAAAAAATTCCCTGTCGTAAGTTTGCTTTTGCAGTGTGGAGGAAGAAAATGTCGCGCCGAATTTATCTGTTTTTACCCATAACAGGTTTTTTTCTTCCAACCTCTTTAAAATATCGTCTAAAGGAATGTTTTCTTCTCCCAGCAAAACCAACTCTAAAGTATCAATTAACAACAGCCCCCCCGATGAAGAAGCGAAAAAATCTTCGCCTTCTTCAGTAATAATTTCTGGCCAGGAATTTGTTTCTGCAAAAATAAAAGCCTGGTAACTACAACCGCTTAAATCTAAAAATTCTTCCAGGTCCGCCGGCAAATTATCTTGAACAATAACTTTTAATTTTACATTCCTTAATTTGTCCTGCAACAGCAGAGGATTAAAGTAGTCCTCTTCCAGTGATTCCCAGCGTAAAAGCTCCTCCTTCAACTGGGAAACAGAAAGAAACTGGGTCTCTACTTCCTCCTTATGGCGTCGGATTTCATTTTTGAGTTCTTCAATTACAGCAATTTGATTGGTAACAAGAGCATTTTCACCCATGGAGGCGCCAATTAAAATTCCAATACCCAAAGCCAAAAAAACGGCGATTAAGGAAAATAAATAGTTTTGTTGCTGATCCATGACTGACATACACCCTTTTATTTAATGTAATCCAAACCTCCAGGAAAGAAGATAAAAAAAATGGCGCACCAGAGGCGAAAAAGCGGCCATCACAGCAATGGGGAATAAGGCCGCAGCCAGTAAAACAGATAAATACTGCCATCTTACTCCCCCCTGATATAAATGGGCCAAGCCCTTGGCATCAACGAGCTTATGCCCAACCTTTAAGCGCACCAAAAAAGTGGAGGCCATTCCTTTACGACCTTTTTCCAAAAAATCAAGCATATGCGAATGGGAACCTACAGCGACAATTAATTCAGCTTTTTTTTCATAGGCCAGTAAAAAGGCCAAATCTTCGCTTGTGCCGGGGGCAGCAATAATTTTAGCTTTTAATCCCAGCCGGGAAATGCGTTTCCTTCCCGGTGCAAAACCGTCACGATAAGCGTGGACAACAATTTCACCGGCTTTTCTTAAAGTGGCATCTTCCACGCTGTCCATGTCTCCGATAATGAGATGGGGTTTTAAGCCTATCTCACAAAGCGCATCGCCGCCACCATCGACACCGATAAGCACGGGTTTAACATCTCTGATATACGAACGTATCATCTGCAAGTCCTGTTTATAATTTTTACCCCTAATGACAATGAGAACATGTTTTCCGGCAAACTTGGTTCTCAGCTCGGGCATCTCAAGATTCCCGAGAATTAAATGTTTTTCCTTCCTGACATAATCCAAGGTGTTTTGAACAAATAAATCAAGCTGGCGATTAAGATTCCTTTCGGCTAAAGCCAGTTTATGTTGCAGAAGGTCGCTTTTTAAAACCCTCCCCTGCCCTATCTTTCGTCCTTGATAATAAATGGAGTTCCCATTGATCTTAATTACTTCACCTTCGGGAATATGAAAAAAAATTTTATCACTAACATTATCGAGGGTATAAATTCCTTTATCTAATAAATATTTAGCGCCTTGAGCTGGATACTCCCCGGTAAAAATATTGCAGGCATTAATTACAGCCTTAATATCTTTTTCGACAAGTTCCTGCGCAGCCAACTCGTCAAGATCCTGATGGTCGATCAGGGCGATATCCCCCGGCTGCAGCCTTTTACAAAGCGTTTTGGTTTTATGGTCTTTTTTAAGAATACCCTGTAAAATCCGGCTCGTTTTCTAGACCCCATTTCCATTTATGATGCTATAATACCTTAGTTGTTTATAGTTAGTATGTATAATTGTCCATCACTTTATAAGAACAAAATAAAAAATAGGACACTTTTTTGCTATATGTGTCCTATTTTCAGGCTGAAAGCCAAAAGCTGAGCTTCGAAGCTTTTTTTAAAACGCCGCATAATGGCGCAGCATTCTGTTCTAGAGTACTTTATACTCATATTTCTTATTTTTCAAACGAATACGATCAGCAACAAGGGCAATAAATTCTGAATTTGTCGGTTTGCCTTTTTCTGTATTAATTGTGTAACCAAAAAACTTTTTAATCGTATCAATACTGTTTCTGGACCAAGCCACTTCAATGGCATGGCGAATAGCCCGCTCCACCCTGCTTGGTGTAGTTTCATATTTTTGAGCAATGCGGGGATAAAGAATCTTTGTTACCGAACCAAGGAGCTCGATTTCCTCCACAACCATGGCAATAGCATCACGCAGGTAAAGATAGCCTTTTATGTGGGCCGGTATGCCGATTTCGTGAATTATTTGGGTAATTTCTTCAATATAATTATCTTTTTCCCTTTCGGGAGTAGTATCCTGAGTTATAAGTGGGGCTCTTTGGATATCAAGTTGATTTCTTCCAAGTTGACGTATTCTTTCGGCCAAAACCTCCAGATTAAAAGGTTTCAGTATATAATAAGATGCCCCCAGTTCTACCGCTCTTTGTGTAATGTTTTCGTGGCCGAAAGCTGTTAACATAATCACCTTTGGCCTGGGAGATAAATCCATTTTGCCCAATTCCTCCAACACTCCGATACCATCGAGGTGCGGCATAATAATATCTAAAAGAACAATATCCGGCTCTGTTTCCTTCAGCAGCGTCAAAGCTTCCTTACCGTTATAGGCGTTACCAGTCACTTCGATATCCGGTTCTTTATTGATATATTCCGACAAAAGTTCATTGAATTCACGATTATCATCAGCAATTAATACTTTAAGCATACTTAAAAGCCCCCTTAAAAAATATAGGATAAAATAATTTACATCTTATTATAAATTATTCGACAATTGGAAGGTAATTCCTTCTTAAAGGAGGAATATTTTAGATTTTTACATAAAAAATAGCAGCACTTGCTCAGGAAACCGGTAAAAGTTCCATTTCTTTGACCATCCATTCTGCAAAAATCCCGTATCCTCTTGAGGGATCGTTGACAAAGACATGCGTTACCGCGCCTACCAGTCGTCCATTTTGAATAATAGGACTTCCGCTCATCCCCTGAACGATGCCACCTGTTTTAGCTAATAAATTTTCATCAACAACCCTGATAATAATTCCCTTATCCACAGGTTTGTTTTGGCTCAGTACTTTTTCAATTTCCAGACGAAAACTTTGTATTTTATTGCCCTCCACAACAGTGAGCATTTCTGCCGGCCCGGGTTCTACTTCAAAACAAAGTCCTAAAGGGATGGGATCAGGATAAGGGGTTTCGCATGCAGCGATATTTTTTAATTTACCATAAATACCAAAATTCGTGTTTTTAGAGATGGTTCCCAAGATATCCTTTCCTTCCCTGAAAATCCCTGCCTTTTCTCCAGGTTGCCCCCTTTGGGCCATTTTAATATTCACTATATCTGCCCGCACAATCAATCCGTCGTCGATTTCCAATATTGTACGCGTATCACTATCCGTGATGATATGACCCAAGGCTCCGTAGTATTCCCTTTCCGGGTCATAAAAGGTCAAGGTTCCCACTCCGGCAGCGGTATCACGGATATAAAGTCCAATACGATAATCCCGGCTGGTGGGGCATATCCGGGGGAGCACCTGAACTTTTAATTTTTCACCACTTCTTTTAATCAGGAAATTAAGGGCCCCTTTTTGGGATTCTTTTTTAATAATCTCTGCAGCTTCATCCAGATCTTTGATATAAATATCATTAACTGCCAAAATAGTATCTCCAATCAATATCCCGCTATCTTCAGCCGGTGAAAAGTTTTTTCCCTCGTTTTCCAAATAAAAATACCCGACAACCATCACGCCTTCTTCGTGCAATTTTATACCTATAGAATGACCGCCGGCATTCAGCTTAATTTCCGGTAAAACGCTGACGGTAAGTTGCCTGATCGGGATCAGGCCTCTGAATAAGCTGAATTCGAGATGGACATTACCCCTGTTTAAACCGCGTAAAGAAACACCTTTATGCGACCTCAGGCGATTAAATTCATTACTGGTGATTATATTTCCGTTGATATCCAGTATATCAGATTTGTCGGCCCTGATATAAAGTTCCAGGGGAAATTTAACCTGGTAAGAATATTCCTGGCCTTCAAAAAGGCGCAGGTTATCTTTCAGGTTATTTCTAATCCCTAAGGAAAAAAGCAAGGGTAAAAGCAACAAAAAGACGATAAAAATAATGATTATATTTCTTTTCCGGTAATTATGCATAAAAAAATCCCTCCACAGAGCCGTAAAGATTTATGATACAGCTTTAAATTGTCTCGAGGAGGGGTTTTTTATCCCTTTTTGTTTACATAATCAAAATGATATATTTGGTATCACAACAATAAAAAACCCTTGCGGCCCTTCTCAAGGTGTTGCCAGACCTCAAAAAGAGCACAAGGAGTAATAATATTAACGTCTTGGTGTGGCACGGTGCTGCAAAATCCAATGCAGGCATGTTCAAGTTTCCACCAGGGATCAAAAAAACAATTAAAGCTTAGAGCTTCTGGCCTTTTTTTAAAAGTTCTGCGGCATGTTTTTTGGTAATCTCACTCATATTTCCACCGTTTAAAAGGCGGGCTATCTCCAGGATCCTTTTTTCCCCTTGGAGGTAGCAAACCGAGGTGGCGGCGCGCCCTTTGGCCACTTCTTTATAAATATAGTACTGGTGATCCGCAGCGCTGGCAATCTGGGGACTGTGTGTCACACATATAACTTGATGTTTTTTACTTAACCCGGCCAATTTTTCGGAAACTTTCTGGATCGTATACCCGCCAATACCACTGTCGATTTCATCAAAAACCAAGGTGGGAATATGATCCTGTTCTGCTAAAATGCTTTTCAATGCCAGCATCACCCGGGCAGCTTCCCCCGCGGAAATAATGCGCACCAGCGGTTTCGGAGGTTCCCCGGGATTGGCTGAAAATAGAAACTCCAGCTCCTCTTGTCCTTCGGGCCCCGGGGTTTTTCGTTCTGTAAACTGAATATCAAAGCGCGCATTTTCCATACTGAGTTCCCGTAGTGCCTCTACGACGAGCAGCTCCAGTTTTTGAGCTGTTTTTTTCCTTTTAGACGTTAACAAAGCCGCAATTTGTTCGATTTCCTGCCAGAGAGCTTTTTCCTCCGCTTCCCAACGAAGAACTTCTGCCTCACTGTTCTCTATAACAGATATTTTCTGCGCGCATTTTTCGGCAAAAGAGAGAACTTTCTCCACAGTTGCGCCATATTTTCCCTTTAAACGCCGGTAAATTTCCAGGCGATTTTCAATTTCTATATTTTCTTCAGGAGAAAAGGTCAGGCCATCTAAATAACTATAGAGTTCGCGGCCCAATTCGGCCAGGCTTGTACTAATTTCTTGTAAAATTTCAACGAAAGGAAGAAGCTGGGGGTCAATTTCCAATAAGGAGGACATTTCTTTTTCGATACTGCTAATCTGATCGACCACAGGTGCCTGCAGCGCATTTTCGCCACCATAAATTTCAAAGTAGGCCCGGTTGGCCATAGTGTGCAGTTTTTCCATATTGTCGAGAAGTAAAAGCCTTTGCTTTAAGGACTCCTCTTCTTCCGGACAAAGGGAAGCTGCAAGAATCTCGTCCCTTTGATAAGCAAGCAACTCCATCTTTCTTTTTCTTTCTTCAGGTGAAGATCCCCTAGATTTTAATTTCTTTTGCATACCCCGCCAACGGTGGAATATTTCTTGGTACCTGTATTTTACATTTAATAACTCTTCGTCTCCAAATTCATCTAAAAAAAACAAGTGTTTCTCCGGTCGTAAAAGGGATTGGTGGCTATGTTGCCCGTGAAGGTCTACGAGAGCACTGCCCAGTTCTTTTAATATTGACAGGGGGACAATTTTTCTGTTGACACGGCAGATATTACGCCCAGTACGGGAAATCTCCCGCAGGATGATTAATTCCGTTTCCCAGGGCAGGCCGCTTTCTTCCAGTATTTCCCTTAATTGCTCATAATCCGGTGAAACGGTAAAGATAGCCTCAATTATAGCCTGTTCGGCGCCGGTCCTGACTTGCTCACTGGAAGCTCTTTCTCCCAAAATAAGGTTAATTGCTCCGATCAACATGGATTTCCCTGCGCCTGTTTCTCCTGTTAAAACGTTCATCCCGGGGAAAAACTCCAGAGATAAATCATCGATAAGAGCAAAATTTTGCATATGCAAATAAGCTAGCATCGCGTAATACCTCCTAGGGAATTCGCCCGCGAAGCATGTTTAGTGAAAAAATATTTAATGGCAAAATGATCAAGAACCATCAGGCCGGCAAAAATTTTAATTGCCTGGCCAAGCGCTAGATGAGTTTATCATGCAACAATTTATAAAAATTACTCTCCGGAAACGTGATCACTTTGGTTCTGCATTCAGCCTTTTTCACCCTGACCCGGTCATTATAATTTAAGGCAAAACCTTCCTGTCCATCCAGGGTTAAAAATATATCAGCATATTCTGTAGCAATGATGACGGTCGCCACATCATCTTTATTCACAATAACAGAGCGTTGATAAAGCAGGTGGGGACAAATTGGCGTGACCACCAAAACGTTTAAAGCCGGATGGACCACCGGGCCGCCGGCAGAAAGGGAGTAGCCTGTAGAACCGGTGGGGCTGGCAATAATAACCCCATCTCCGGGGTAACTTTCCAAAAAATCATCGTTAATATATGTGTCCAGCTTGATAATCCTGGAAAAAGGGCCTCTGGAGATAATCACATCATTTAAACAAAGAGCAGAAGCAAAGATTTTCTCTGCTCTGATTACTTCAGTTTGCAGCATCATTCTCTCTTCCAGGCGGTAGTTGCCGTCGATTAATTGCTGGAGAGAAAAAGAGAGCTTATCCACTTCTATTTCAGCCAAAAAACCTTTATGTCCCAGGTTTATACCTAACAGGGGAAGATCCGTATACGCAAGTTCACGGGCCGCTCTTAAAAATGTGCCGTCACCGCCCAGGACAATAACCAGATCAGTTTTTTGAGGCCATTCCTGTATTTCTTTTATTGGTGAGGAAAGGTGTAAAAGAGGGTCTTTTTTAGGAACAACGTATACTGGCACGCCATATTTCCCAAAAAAAAACTTGATTTGTTCAATAACATCATGCATTTTTTCTTTTTGCCAGTTGGGAACGACTCCGATACCTTTAAACATTTATTAACCCCCTTTTTTAGTTATCTGCAAGCAATTACAACCCCAACAAGGAATGAGCCCGGGAAATTACAGAGTTAATCAAATCGGACAGATCTTTAACCCTGCTTTCCTCCGGTCCTCCCGTTCTTTCTTCACGAAGGTAGAGAAAGTATTCTATGTTGCCCCGGGGACCTTTTAAAGGTGAAAAAGTAAGCCCTTCCACCCGATATGGCCGCCTTTGTGCTGCCGTAATGACGCTCTCCAATACTCCCCGGTGGACGGCAGCATCTTTGACAACACCTTTTTTCCCTACTTGCGCGGGTGCTGCTTCAAACTGAGGCTTAATGAGGCAAATTATTTCTGGTATAAGTAGTGCTGCCACCACGGGTATAACCAGTTTTAAGGAAATAAACGAGACGTCGATTGTAGCTAAGTGCGGAAGTTCCGGCAGATTCTCCCTTTTCAGGTTGCGTACATTAAAGCGCTCCATATTGACAACACGCGGTTCATTGCGCAGTTTCCAGTCTAGCTGGCCATAGCCTACATCAAGGGCATAAATTTTCTTAGCCCCATGCTTTAATACACAATGTGTAAAACCGCCCGTGGAAGCGCCAATATCTAACACAATCTTATCTTCAAGATTGATGGCAAATTCATCCAGGGCTTTTTCTAATTTTAGCCCTCCCCTGCTGACATAAGGGTTACGTGTGGCGAGAATTTCAATTTTTGCTTGAAAGGAAATAGCTTCACCGGGCTTATCCTTTTTTATACCGTTGACAAGGACATTTCCAGCCATAATTTCTGCTCTGGCCCTGCTGCGCGTTGCTGTAAGTTTTTTCTCAACAAGAAGCAAATCCAATCTTTTTTTATCTTTTTTCATCGCCAAGCATCCTCAGTACACCTTTTCTTTTACCTGGCAAAGCTTAAAAGCTTCATGGGTTATTCCTTCTCCCGAAAGACCATGAAGATTTAATAAAAAACTCCTGTTTCCCTGACCTGTATAAGCATTTGGCAGCCCCAGCCGCTTGAGAGGGATCCCTTGGATCCCCTCTTCGGCAAACATTTCCAGAACAGCACTGCCGAATCCCCCGCTTAAAATATGTTCTTCCACCGTTAAAACCCTGCCGCATTTTTTAGCCCAATAGCAGATTAAATCCGTATCCAGTGGTTGAATAAAGCGGGAATTGATTACACAGCTTTTTATACCTCTGTTTAAAAGCAATTCATGAGCTTCCAGGGCCGGTAAAACCATGGATCCGGCCGCCAGGATGAGAATATCGTTGCCCTTCCTTAAAAGTTGGGCTTTTCCTACAGTTAATTTGCCCGCCTCTTCCGGTGAAGATTCACCTGTTTTTCCGCGGGGATACCTGATTGCCACGGGGCATTTCAAGGAAAAAGCCATTTTGAGCATTGCGGCCAGTTCCCAGCCGTTGGCAGGAGCCATGAGGACAATATTGGGTAAATGACGTAAGTAGGCGAAATCAAACAAGCCATTGTGTGTTTCTCCATCTTCCCCCACCAAACCGGCCCGATCAATGGAGAAGACAACCGGAAGGTTTTGTAAACAAACATCATGCAGGATTTGATCATACGCTCTTTGTAAAAAAGTACTATAAATGGCCACAATAGGCTTAAGACCCTCTACAGCAAGCCCCGCAGCCATGGTTACGGCATGTTGTTCTGCAATACCCACGTCAAAAAAACGCTGCGGCCACCTCCGTGCAAAAATCTCCAAACCTGTACCTGCAGCCATCGCGGCTGTAATAGCTACAATGGAACAATCTTCTTCGGCAAGTTTTTCCAGAGTAGTACCAAAAACCTTGCTATATGTCGGTTGATCTTTGCCCGTGGAAAGCGGCTTGCCGTTACTTTTGTCAAAAGCGCCCACACCATGAAAAATATGGGGATTCTTTTCAGCAGGAATATACCCCTTGCCTTTTTTGGTAACGACATGAATTAAAACAGGCCCGTGAACACTTTTCACCTCGCGGAAGAGGTCTACTAATTTAGGAATGGAATGGCCATCAATCGGCCCTAAATATGTAAAACCAAGCTCTTCAAAAAGCATACCGGGAACAAGCAGGTATTTCAGGCTGTCTTTCAGGCGTTCGGCTGAACGGAGCATAGTCCTGCCAATGGCCGGTATACGTTCGAGAACCTGTTCCAGGTCTTCTTTTAAGCGAAAATATTTGGGATCGGTGCGCAACTTGGCCAGATAAGAAGGCAAGCCCCCAATATTTTGGTCAATAGACATTTCGTTATCGTTTAGAATGACAAGCAGATCTGTCTTAATTTCCCCGGCATAATTAAGCGCCTCCAGGGCCATACCACCTGTTAAAGCTCCATCACCAATCACATTTATAACAAAAAAACTCTTTCCATGTAAATCCCTGCCCTGAGCAATACCCAAAGCTGCCGAAAGGGAGGTGCTGCTATGTCCTACGCCAAAAACATCGTAAAGGCTTTCCCTTCTTTTTGGAAAGCCGCTCATACCATTGTAACAGCGAATGTTCGCAAATTTTTCCTGACGCCCGGTGAGAATTTTATGGGTATAACACTGGTGCCCAACATCCCAGAGGATCTTATCGTAAGGGGTATTAAAAACAAAATGAAGGGCAATGGTCAGCTCAACAACCCCTAGACTGGAGGCGAGGTGCCCCCCTCTTTTTGAAATTACCTCGATCATCAATTCTCTGATTTCACAGGCGAGTTGTTCCAGCTCCTTCAGCGATAACTTTTTCAGATCAGCAGGCTCATGAATTTTTTTAAGAATAACACCCAAAAAACCACCGCTTCCCGAAAAAATTTGGGGACAAAATAAATGTATGCCATTATTTCAAAAACATAACTTTACTATTTTTCATGGTGAAACGAAGCTGATGGGGATTTGCATTGAAAAAGTCTTTGTGGCCATTTTTATCCCTAAAGCCGGGGAAGAGGAATACCTAATTTAAAGCTTTTGCATTTGGCGAACCGAGCAATGCTATGTATTTCTTTTCCAGGTAAAAATGCGCTCAAGGGTTGTTAAAAAACGAGCTACGAACAATACTATATTCGTAGGCCTATGGATCGCCAGCGATTTACCTAAAGCTTTGCCGCCCACCGTTAAAGCGGATACAATTCCTGCCAGAAAAATACTTAAAAAGATTTCACTTAACTTTGGGTTTCCCTGGACAAGGTTAATCACTATAACCGTCCCAATTACCCCGCTGACTATGCCGCTAATGTCTCCAATGACATCATTACAAAAATTTGCCACCAGATCCGCATGGCGTACCAGAAAAATACTTTTTTTTGCCCCATAAATTTTTTTAGCTGCTTTAGCATGAAAAGGTATTTCCTCTGCCGCGGTAACCGCGGTACCAATCACGTCAAAAAAAATGCCCATAAAGATGATAAAAATTAAAAGAATAAAAGAAACCAATATTGAACGCAGGTTTTGCAACAAAGCACGTGTAACCAAGGTTATAGCTATAGCCAAAAAAAAAGTCCAAAAACTAACTAAAATTACCCAGCGTTTGTTTTTTTTCCTTTTTCGCTGTTTCTGCCGTTGTTTTTTTTCTCCCAATATCCTTACGCTCGCCACCATGTATAATTATAATTATAAGGACATAAGTGGCAACTCCACGAGTAAACTTTGCGGCTTAAGGTCCAGCAGGTTTTCCCAAATGTTCACCGTCTTGTCACCAAGCGGCAGTTTCCCTTTAAGAACATCTCTGCTGTGTTGCCACTAGCAGGGCTGGATTACCACTTAGACCACACTTTAATCCTCATAGAGCCTCCCTTCGGTGGGGAACAGCCTAGGAGTTTTCCTCAATGCCGCAATAACGTTTTCTATCCTTTTTTGCAGCCCTGGTTTCCTAAGGAGTAATCCTTCCTCCCCCAGAACCACTCAAGGCCGGCTACACTGTGCACAGTTTTGACCACACACAGGTTCTATCCTAAGCCGTAACCTTTTACCCCTACGGTAATGCGCCACAAACTTAGGTCTCCACGAAGGCAGGGTCAACGCCTACATGCCTTTGCAGATCGCCCCATCCTTCTTAACTCCCAGCACCAACTCCCGTCTGGGCTTCAGCAGCCAGCACCAGGAACTTCATCGTTATGCCTTAAGCGGTTTTTCCCACCCGCTTTCAAAAACGCTTGCAACAACTAGGATACTGCACCACTATGTCCAGATAAATTATAGCATATCATCCTCAGCAACTCAATGGTGTCTCCTACCTGGAAACCTCTCCGGTCTAATAGTCCCGATAAAAGGCCAGGCGGGTAATTTTCTTAAGGGGGAGAGCTCTTTCACCAAAGTAATCCAGTTCCCTCAAGGCCTGCTCATATAACCGGTCCCTTTTACTTTTTGCGGCAGCCACTCCATAAAGAGAGACAAAATTAGCTTTCTTTCTTTGTGCATCTTTTCCACTGGCTTTTCCCATTTTTTCGGTATTACCTTCTACATCCAGAAGATCATCCACGATCTGGAAGGCTCTTCCCAGCAAGCGGGCATAAGATGTCAGCCTGGCCAACTTAACAGGAGTAGCTCCGGCAAGTAGAGCGCCTGAGCGCACAGATGCTGAAAGCAATTTCCCTGTTTTATGGGTATCAATATATTTTAGAGTTTCCAAGTCGACGCATTTTCCCTCAGAGGCAAGGTCAACTACCTGTCCTCCGACCATCCCCTGCACCCCGGCAGAATTGGCCATTTCCCAAATTACTTTTAATTTAACTTCCGGATGGGCATTTAGCCAGTAAGAACTGCAAAACTCGTTCTTCTGTTCCCAGCTGCCGGCCAAAATTTCAAAAGCCAGGGTTAACAGCGCATCCCCGGCCAGTATGGCGACGGCTTCGCCAAAAACTTTATGAGAAGTAGGACGTCCCCTCCTGTAGTCGTCATCATCCATTGCGGGCAGGTCATCATGGATGAGGGAATAAGTATGGATTAGCTCTATGGCACAGGCTGCCGGCAGGGCTCTTTTCCAGTCCACCGTAAAAAGCTCCGTTGTGAATAAAACCAGCAACGGCCTGAAGCGCTTTCCTCCGGCGAAAACACTATAACGCATCGCCCGGTGAATGTTTTGCGGGTATTGCTCTTCACTTGGCAGATAATAATCCAGCGCACTATCGATTACAGTTTTTCTTGTCTCCAATAAATCATTGAAAATCATCGTCAAACTCCCCGGGCTGGTTTTCAACCCTTTATGATCATCTTTGGATCTTTAATCTCCTTCAAATTTTTCAAATTCTACCAATTCGCCATTTTTAAGCAGCATCTCCACCCTGTATTCAGCTTTTGTAAGAAGTTTACGGCAATAACGAGCCAACTCCAACCCTTTTTCCAAGTGTTGGAGTGATTTTTCCAGAGAAAGTTCCCCTTTCTCCATTTGATCAATGATTGCTTCTAACTTTTGTAAGGCCTCTTCAAAATTCAAATCTAATTCTTGAGCTTTTTTTGGGGACACCTTTAAACCCCTTTCAGCTACCCGGCAAATTTTTCTTGCGTATTGTTTTTACCTCACAACCGGCTTCGCCGTCATGAAAAATAACGTGAATATCCTGACCCTCTTCCAAAGAGTCAACGCCGCCCACCGGCAAATTATGCCGATCACTGATCAAGGCAAACCCTCGTCCCAGGACCTTCAAAGGGTCTAAAGCCTGCAGCTTTTCTTCAGCATTACGGAGTGCGGTTTCTTTAAACTTTAAATTATACACCAGGTTTTGCTCCAAGCGTTGCCATATTTCATCGATACGTTGGTAACCCTGGTTGATTTTTTCCCGGGGATAATTTAAATAGGCTTCCGGGGAAAGATTTTTCAGAATGATTTTCTTTTCCCGCAGAAAACTTTGCCACCTGCTTACCAGGCGGCGTTCTTGCATATCCAGATGACGTAAAAGATCCTTTTGCTCCGGGGCGATTAATTCTGCGGCGGCCGTTGGTGTTGACGCTCTGATGTCCGCAACAAAATCAGCAATAGTAAAATCTGTTTCATGCCCTATCGCGCTGATTACGGGCGTGTTTAGTTTAAAAATAACATAAGCCAACTCTTCATCATTGAAAGGCCACAATTCTTCCAGAGATCCGCCGCCCCTGGTCATAACGATGACATCGACGCCTTCGAGATCATCCAGTATTTTCAGGGCATCCATAACCTGCCCGGGGGCCTCCGGGCCCTGGACAGTTACTGGACAAAGAAGGACATGGATACAAGGGAATCTTCGCTCTAAGGTTGTTAAAAAATCTTTGATCGCTGCTCCCGCAGGAGAAGTAACCAGCCCGACACAACGAGGAATGCGGGGCAAAGGCTTTTTCTTGGCAGCGTCAAAAAGCCCCTCCCTTTTAAGCTTCTCTTTTAATTGTTCAAAAGCAAAATAAAGAGCCCCGATGCCCTCCGGCCTTAATTCTTCAACGTAAAGTTGGTAATAACCGCTCCTTGCATAAAGGGATATATTCCCCCTGGCAACAACCTTCATTCCTTCTGACGGTACAAATTGCAGCTTTCTGTTTCTACTGAGGAAAAAAACGCAGCGGATAATACTTTCCTTGTCTTTCAAAGTAAAATAAAT
Source organism: Dethiobacteria bacterium (assembly GCA_050948785.1). Classification (GTDB taxonomy): domain Bacteria; phylum Bacillota; class Dethiobacteria; order DTU022; family UBA8154; genus JAAZMI01. The sequence continues at coordinate 48,600 of JBMNEM010000010.1, read as the reverse complement.
GTGCCCCGAAGGCTTGTGGCGTTTAAAATTTGAAATCTCACCCAGGATGGAGATATTCTGGAGCAAGCCGTCCTGGAGCAATAAACTTTTTACATAGTGGTTTGCTTGGGAAACGGTATAAATGCCTTTTTCTTTGATCATGATGTTTTAGCCGCGTCAAGTAGATTTTCAAGCAGCATGGCGATCGTTACCGGGCCGACACCTCCCGGCACCGGCGTTATCCAGCCGGCAACTTTCTCCACACTCCGGTAATCAACATCACCAACCAGCCGGGTACCGGCCAAATTAACACCAACATCAATCACTATCGCCCCTTCTTTGACCATCTCTGCGGTAATCATACGGGGATTACCGGCAGCAACAACAAGAAGGTCTGCTTTCTTTGTAAAAGTGGCCAAATCCGGAGTCTGGGAATGACAGACACTGACGGTGACATCCTTTTCCAAAAGTAAAAAAGCTACTGGTTTTCCTACAAGTTCACTGCGTCCAACAACAACAGCTCTTTTACTCTTCAGGTTTTCTTCCGTAGCCGCGATTAACTTCATAATACTCTTGGCTACAAAGGGTACCATCCGGGGCTCACCTGTGCAAAGGTTTCCCATATTCAGGAAATGAAAGCCTTCAATGTCTTTACTTGGAGCGACCAATTGAGAAATGCGTATATGGTTGAGATGAGGGGGAAGTGGATGTATATTTATACCATGTATTTCCGGGGCTATATTTAGTTGTGTGAGAAGATGACTGAGATCATCTTCGGTGGCTTTTTCCGGCAGATAATAAGTCTGGCAATTTATACCAAGCTGCCGGCAAGTTCGTTCCTTTAAGCGGGCTACATGGATCCGGTCAGTAGGGCTCTTGAGCACAACAATGGCTAAGCCAGGGGTTATTCCTTTTTTTTTAAGAGAAGCTGTTTCTGACTTTAACTGCCCACGTACTTCCCTGGCAATTTGTACTCCACTAATCACCCTTGCAGCCAATTTCTTTCCCTCCATAACCGTATAACCGTGTCAAGAGAATAGAGAATAAAGGAGGGGAAAGAGCAAAAACTGCTAACCGCAGCGCGATTTTAATGCTCCTCCCCACATAATCATTGCTACATCATAACTCTTTTTTTAAAAGCTTCCAATGTATTTTTCATCAGCATAGTAATGGTCAGGGGATCGTCTCCACCTGCCGGTAGAGTAGAAATCCATCCCGCAACCTTTACAGCTTCTTCCAGGACGACATCGCCTACTAATTTTTCGCCACTCCGGGTCACACTTGCATCGATCACCACTGCCCCGGGTTTAATCCAATCACCTCTTACCAGCCCGGGTTTTCCGGCATCTGTGACAAGGATATCCGCGGTACGACAAATTTCCGGCAGATCTCCAGATAAGGTAGGGCAAAAAGTAATCGAAGCATCTCTTCTGAGCAGTAAAAGAGCAAGCGACTTACTTACAATATCACTGCGGCTAATCATCACCGCCGTTTTACCATAAATCGGCTGTTTGGTAAAGTCAATCACCTGCATGAGGCCATAAGCACTGCAAGGCAAGTATCCTCTTTTCCCGCTAAAAAGTTTTCCTGCATTGATCGGATGCATACCGCCAACATCCTTCCCGGGGTCAATAGCCTTCAGGATAGCTTTTTCATGCAGATTCTCCGGTAAAGGTAATTGGCAGAGCAAACCGTGGATTTGATTATTCTCGTTTATCTGCTGAATGACTGCACAGACATCCTCTGTGGAAGCAGTTGCAGGCAAACGATGTACTTCAGAATAAAAACCCAGCTTTTTGCTCTGTTTCTCTTTATGACGAACAGAGGAAAGAGAGGCAGGATCCTCGCCCACGACAATTATTCCCAGACCAGGAACCTTATCTGTTTTTGGATACAGGTCCTTTAATTCTGCGGAGATATCAGCGCAGACCTTGTCCCCCACCTCTTTCCCCTTGATTAGCTTAGCAGGCATAGTAGACGCCTTATCCCTCGTTGAGTCTGATAGCCGCTTCGACAGTGTTATAAAGAAGCATGGTCACTGTCATGGGGCCTACTCCACCGGGAACAGGAGTGATAAAGGAGGCTTTTTCTTTCACAGCTTCAAAATCCACATCTCCGGCCAGGCGGAAGCCGCTCTTCCTGGATTCATCAGGAATCCTGTTTACGCCCACATCAATGACAACTGTTCCTTCTTTCACCATATCAGCAGTTATTGCATTGGGCCTGCCCATCGCTGCAATCAGAATATCAGCCTGCTTTGTAAAGTAGGAGATATCCTTGGCACCGGTATGCACAACAGTAACAACAGCGTTGGCGCCTTTAGCTTTTTGCATCAGGATTGCCGCCAGCGGTTTGCCGACAATATTGCTGCGGCCGCAAACAACTACGTGTTTACCTGCCGGATCATTGCCGGAACGGAATAAAAGTTGCTGGACACCATGGGGTGTACAGGGCAGCGGGCATGGTTCACCTCTAAGTAGTTTACCCACGTTTACCGGGTGGAAACCATCGACGTCTTTCTCCGGGGAAATATAGCCGATGACTTTCTCTACGCTGATATGATCGGGCAGAGGAAGCTGAACCAGAATTCCACTGAATTTTGGATCTTTGTTTAAGCCATCAATGACTTTGAGGACCTCTTCCTCCGGCACATCAGCCGGGAGACGGATCGTTTCTTCAAACATCCCTATTTCCTGGCTGCCTTTGGCTTTACTGGTTACGTAAGAAATAGATGCCGGATCCTCACCCACCAATACCACACCCAAGCCCGGAACGATACCCTTTTCCTTTAACTCGGCAACCCTTCCCTTGAGCTCTTTCCTGATCTCCTTGGCTACTTCATTTCCGGAAATAATCTTTGCTGCCATGCTAGTATAACCTCCTTATAAATTATCTTAAAAGCCTGGACTAAAATACATGAATGAATTCCCTATAATGTTTTCAAGTAACGATCCATTGCCCGTGCAGCGACTTTGCCGGCGCCCATGGCCAGGATCACTGTTGCTGCTCCCGTGACGATATCGCCTCCGGCATAAACTCCTTTGCGGGAGGTTGCCCCCTCCTCATCAGCCTCGATTGTTCCCCAACGCCCGATTTTCAGATCCGAGGTGGTCTGTGGAATAAGCGGGTTGGGACTTTGGCCAATGGCAATGACAATAGTATCCACATCAAAAACAAACTCGGAACCTTTAATGGGGATAGGACGTGCCCGGCCGGAATCGTCCGGTTCACCCAACTCCATCTTAATACACTCCATACCCTTCACCCAACCGTTCTCATCACCGATAATCCTGACGGGGTTGGTTAATAAATTAAAGATAACGCCTTCCTCTTTGGCATGCTCAATCTCTTCGGCACGTGCCGGCATTTCTTTATCTGAACGGCGGTAAACAATGTGAACTTCCTCAGCACCCAGCCGTAGCGAGGTACGGGCACTGTCCATGGCCACGTTTCCTGCCCCGACAACAGCAACTTTTTTACCCAATTTGATGGGTGTATCATATTCGGGGAACAAATAAGCCTTCATCAGGTTTGTCCTGGTTAAAAACTCGTTTGCTGAAAAAACGCCATTCAAGTTTTCTCCCGGAATATTAAGGAACATGGGTAGTCCCGCTCCTGTGCCAATGAAAATGGCCTGAAAACCCTCTTCATTAAAGAGCTCATCGATTGTAATGGTTTTCCCCACAACAACGTTTGTTTTGATGTCGACACCCAAGCTGGCGATATAATCCACTTCACGCTGGAGAACTTTCTCTTTGGGCAGACGGAATTCCGGGATTCCATAACGTAGAACTCCCCCCGTCGCATGGAAAGCTTCAAAAAGGACAACCTCGTGCCCCATCCTGGCCAGGTCACCGGCTGCAGTCAGCCCCGCCGGGCCTGCACCGACGATGGCCACGCGCTTGCCGGTCGGTTCCGGCTTGGGAGGCGTTTCCACTCCTTTGGCCAGCTCATAATCTGCCAGAAAGCGTTCCAGCCGCCCGACAGCCACGGGTTCCGCTTTTTTACCGCGCACACAAAGAGATTCGCACTGGCTTTCCTGGGGGCAAACACGCCCGCAGACCGCCGGCAGGTTATTTTTTTCCTTCAGCTTCTTAATGCCCTCATCAAATTTTCCTTCCACGATCAATTTAATAAAGGCGGGTATATCCACCTCTACCGGGCATCCTTCAACACACTTGGCCTCTTTGCACTGCAGGCAGCGGGCAGCCTCTTTCATCGCTGTTTCAGCATCGTAGCCAAAGGGCACCTCGTTATAGTTTTTGATACGTTCTTGCGGGGCCTGTTCAGGCATCGGATGCTTTTCTTTCATTCTGCGTAATTGCTTAATTTGCTCTTTATCCAACAACATTAGCACCCACCTCCACATCTGCATTCATGTTCATATTTTTCTAAAGCCACTTTTTCTTCTTGCAGATACATCTGCCCACGACGTGTCAGCTCCTCAAAGTCAACTTGGTGTGCATCAAAAACAGGACCGTCAACACAGGTAAACTTTGTTTCACCACCGACTGTCACGCGACAACATCCACACATACCTGTCCCATCAACCATAATGGGGTTTAAACTAACCAGGGTTTTAACACCATAGGGCTTTGTCTGATTGGCAACGGCTCGCATCATTGGAAGTGGCCCAACAGCAATAATTTCATCTATTTTCTGGCTTTTGTCATCGAGCATTTTTTGCAGGATATCAGAAACAAAACCATGATGTCCTTTTGTTCCATCGTCTGTACAAACATGAAGCTCCTTGCTGACAGCCCGCATTTCATCCTCCAGAATGAGAAGATCGGCTGTCCGTGCCCCAATAATGGAGATGACTTCCATACCCGCCTCATGGAATGCTTTTACTTTCGGGTAAACCGGGGCAATTCCCACCCCGCCACCCACAGCAATTACCCGGCCTGTGGTCGGCAGTTCCATGGCCTGGCCCAGCGGCCCGACAAAATCACTTAAATAATCTCCTTCCTCAAGGGCCCCCAGTTCCATGGTGGTTTTTCCAACCTCCTGGAAGATGATCGTAATTGTTCCTTTTTCCTTATCACTATCTGCGATGGTTAGAGGGATTCTTTCACCGTTGTCATGGACCCGCAGGATAATAAACTGCCCGGGCTGCGCTTTACGTGCTACAAGTGGTGCCTCAACTTCCATAAGCTTGGATACATCGGCCAAAACTTTCTTTTTAACTATTTTGAACATATAAAACCTACCTCCCTTACAATGTCCTTTTTTAACGATTAAGTTCGCCATGATTACAAAAAAGTCCTTTTCCAGAAGCGACGAAAAGTAATATTTATCAATACAGAATATTCCCACAACAAGAAAAACTAACTTTTTTACGGGCGGGAAGGGTTTGTTTCTTGACCTCTGCTGTTTTTCCGAATGCTATCCAGTATGCCGTTGACAAAGCGTGCCGCCTCTTCATCCTGGTAAGCCTTGGCTAACTCTATAGCCTCATTAATCGCCACGGCCGGAGGAATATCATCCAGATAGAGCATTTCATAGAGAGCCAGGCGCAGTATATTACGAATCACTGCCGCCAAGCGATCAAATTGCCAGTTGATCAGGTACAGGGAAAGTGTTTTATCCAGCTCCTCCCTTTTTTTCAAGACCCCTTCAACCAACGATGTACAAAAAGATTCTTCCTGGGCAGAAAAACCAATATTATCAAGAAGATAACAAAGGGCACTTTCGGATTCGTTCTTACCGACATCAATCATAAAAAGTATTTTAAAGGCATACTCCCTGGGCAACCTTCTTTTCAAAGCCTGTACCCCTTTCCAGGGTAAGTAGTTTTAAGTACACAAAAACCTAAAGGATGATCCGGCATCAGGTTTAACAAAAGGCCTTTTCGGGGAAATTTTGAAAGTCAGAAACGTTCACGTCTAAACCAAAGCCCCTCCAAAAATTTCCGTAAACCTTGGTTTTTTTCTGCCCGGGCACCAAGATAAACCCCGGCCCCAATACAGAGAAAAATAAAAAGCCCCCGCCAAAAGCCAAAGATCATAATTATTATGGCCACCAACAAACCCAGAAAACCGCCCAATATTTTGCCAAGGTTTTCGTTAATCAGCGAAAAAAAATTATTCTCATCCAACATGTTCACACCCTCAACGGACATTTTTTTCTATTTTTTCCTGGGCGATATTTTCCACCAAAACCTTTACCTCGGCTACACTTGCCCCGCTGATCTCCTGAACATACTCACGAATTTTTTGTTGCAGTTCGCTTACCAGAGCAGGAATAGGAATATCAGGAATAACACGGATGCGTAGATAAATAATCAGGCCCTGCTCCGTAAAATTAATACGTGTATTTACTTCCCGGATACCTTTGATTTTACGGGACGCAGTCAAAACCATATTTTCAATTGCCCGAAAGGAAATGCGGATCTCTCCAATCTCTGTAAAATTGACAATACTACCGTTTTCCTTCTTTTTACTGCCCTGTGCAGAAAAAAGAAGGAAAATAATCCCGACAGCGAGGAGCAGAAAACCCAGGACAGTATAGCGTAAATCACCGGTAAGCCGGTTAACAAAAAAGAACAGTTCCGCTGTAAAGTACCCTAGTGTAATCGGGATGAGAAAAAGCCCGCACAAAACGCCGCTGATCCCCAGGATAGCCAGGATAATGCGCCTTCCCTTTCCCATAGAAAAACCAGTCTCCTTTCACCAAGCAGGAAAAGCTAACCCCCTGTTAAAAAATTTGTACAGGAGGTTAGCCCAGACAGTGCTACTTCGTCCCTTCCTCTTCTGTCTTTTGTTGTGGAAAATTTACTCCCTGGACGTGAACATTTACTTTGACAACTTTTAAACCCGTCATATTTTCAACTGCTTTTTTAACATTTTCCTGGACCTTCCAGGCCACATCAGGTATGCGGGAACCATAGCGGACAATCATGAATAAATCGATCGAGGCTTCTTCTTCTCCAACCTCCACTTTTACCCCCTTGGACAAATTTTTACGCCCCAAGGCTTCCGCAATACCGCCGGCTATGCCTCCACTCATACTGGCCACGCCATCTATTTCTGTAGCTGCCAACCCGGAAATAATTGAGACAACCTCATCGGCAATACGAATCGTCCCTAATTCAGAAGGAAGATCACGGTTTTCAGTCATTTTTTACCTCCTCATCATTTTTAGGCTTTAATAACAATAAAAACTTAAGTTTATTATACCAAATAATAACACCTTTTTTCAAATAAATTTACTCAAAGCAGCATAATATCCCCGGTTTTTGCTATGGGGAGGATCAAAGGTTATTTGCCTATTTATGTTGTATTACTTGCACCTCCTCCCTGGAAATCTCGATCGTGGCGGCGACCATTTCCGCTATTCTTAAAAAATCCTCTGCATCCAGTTTTTCCGCTTCGATCATGACAGTTGTACCTTTTCGGCGGGAAAACAAAAGAGCATCTTTATATCCCTGGGCTTTAAGCATATTTTCAACAATCAGCTCTTTTTCCATCAGATTGACCAAATGTAAAAGCTGTTGTTCCGCTTCAAGCCTTGCCTCTGCCCCTACCTGGGGATTATTGATCATTTCGTTGAGCATCTCCATTTCCTGGCCCCGCACCCGGTCTCTTTCCAGGCGATACTCCACAAAAAACGCCTGGGGATCATCAAATTTCCATTGCTCCGGATCATCGGAGAGATCCTCGGAGAGTAAGGGCTGAAACATCTCCTCGTCAGGTGTTATTTCAATCCTGCTCATTTCTTTTTCTACCCCGGTTAAAAATACATATGTAACAATTGCCACTAAAAATATACTAAAAACCCAAATCATTTTCCTGTTCATCGTTTTATGGCTCACCACCTTTTATCTTTTTTGGTCTTCGCCAAGTGGTAAAACGGCTATTCTATGCACAGGCAAATTCAGAACGCTCTGGATAGCACGTACCACCTTTAAACGCAGAAAACTGTTTTCCGCCCCTTGAGCCACTACCAGCACCCCTGTGATCCGGGGCATACTCTCACTCAACAGCAGAGGTTTTTCCCCTCCTCCTGGTTCCCGTAACAAAACATAATTTTCTTTACGGTTATTTTCCAGGATTTCCCGCCGGCCCCCTTCCCGATCGCTCTCTGTCGTCTGTTTGCTGTTTTCTTCATGGGTGAGGCCAAAAGTTGATTCTTTACTGCCGGCAAAATTGATAAATACTTGTACCTGACTAATCCCATCTATATGCTCCAGGACTTGCTGTAATGATCGGCTTAAATCTTTTTCGTATGTATTTACAACTACATACAAATCCTCTGTTTTTTCCCTGGGACTCTGGTTAGAAGAAGGTATTTTTTTTAACGGTGTAAAAAGGGAGCTGGCAAACATTAATATTATCCCCAAAAGAAGTAAAGATAATAGAAAATAACCCTTTCTTTTACCTCCTAAATTTTTTCCCATAAAGAAATCTTTGAGAAAATCAAGCGCAGTATTTTTGGACTTTTCATTAAACATTTTCCCCACCTCTTAAGGCAAAATTTCAACTTCAACATTTTCAGGGGAAAGCCGAAAATAAGCAGCCAGATATCTTTCAATCTCTGTAACTTTGTTCCCGTTGGTACCTGCGGGAATAAAGTTTTTGTCCATATTTTCCGGCTTACCATTCTTTCCGGAAGCTTCTCCATTCTGGGAGGCCACCTCTACGGAAACATTGATTTCTTCCAAGCTGCCGGGGGGGTCGACATCAGGAACAAGCTCCTGTTCCCTGACCACCGCATAAATGTGTTTAAGCATACCAAATTCCTTACTGTCAGGGTCATCTTCTGTTGTAACCTGGAGATGAAGCAATTTTTGCTTAAATTCCCGGGCAAGTTCGTTTTCCAATAAATCGAATACTCTGGCCTGATAATCCTCCAAAGCACTTTTCATTTTTTCCCTGTACAGCTCCTCACCACGGCCAAGAATTGTCTCCAGTTCTCCTGTACTCTCATTTTCCATACCGTTTATCAAGGGTGGAATTTCCCAATACGGCGCAATACGCATAATTTTTTGTAAGGGAGTAATTAGCGTAAAGATCAGCAATATTCCAATCAACATCCGCAAATAACGGCGAAAAACCCCTTGAGGCAAGATCATCTCCAAAAGAGTACTGATGAAAATAAGAATGACAATATAACGAATGAGGTTTCCGATTGTTTCCATCACTTTCACCTTCCCCCCAGTCGTACTTTAAAATCCCCGGGCCAGCCGCGGGGACGGTCCTTGTGGCTGTTCTGCGTCTGTGGCTGTCTGGCAACCTCCTGTGGCCAACCTTAGCGCAGCATGACTGTGGCATTACTGGCACCTATAATAATGGCGATACCAATAAAAAAAGCCAGGGCCACTGTAGCTACCGCAGCAAAAATCAATGTAAGGCATTTACTCATGGTCTGGAGGGCTTCCCCCAAGGTGGTTTCCCCCAGAGGTTGAATTAACGCACTACAAATTTTATAGATGCTAATCACAGCCAGGATTTTCAGCAGGGGAAAAACTGTAATCAAGGCCAAGATTACCAGGCCGACAATAGTTGCACTGTTTTTGATTAACAGGGAATATCCGAGGACGGTTTCCACCGCATCAGCAAGCATACCCCCCACTACCGGGATAAAAGTGCCGGTCATAAATTTGGCTGTTTTTAGCGTCAGTGCATCTCCAATACCCCCGGCCACTCCCTGAATAGCCATAAAACCGATAAAAAGGGTTAACAAAAGCCCCAATCCAAAGATACTGATATCCCGAAAAAGATCGGCAAGGCGGTTAATCTTAAAATGCGGGGAAAAGTGGTTCATCAGGTAAAGGATGGTCGCAAAAAAAATCAGGGGAAAAATTATATTGCTTATTAGAGAGGCAGTAAAATTAACGGCAAAGATAATCAAAGGGTGAAAAAGGCTGACCGAGGCAATGTGGCCAAGGGAAGCCATCAAAGTAAATAAAACAGGAAGGAGGGCGAGCATAAAATTTACCATGCCTTCCAACGTGTTTTTTCCAGTTTCCACAACGATTGTAAAACTTTTCATGGCCAGCCCCAAGAGCACAAAAAAAGCAACAGCCTCTGTCAACCGGGCTACTTCTTCATGACTGAAAGCTCCCTGCAGGCTTTTTAAAAGAGCGGCAGCTACCGCCAGGAAAAGGAGCTGTCCGAGCAGGCCCAGATTGGTAATTACCTCTGCAAATAGATACCGGCCCAGCCCTGTGCATAACTCCCTGAAGGGAACAATCCCCCTTCCCTCATTTTTCCAGATATCCCTAATATTCCAGGAAGGTAAAAATTCGCCCATCTCTTCTTCCAGTTCATACCAGTATTTTTCCACCTGTTCCCATCCCTCCAGGGGCGGAAGATTTTCGTTTTCATTTTCCCCTGTGATGAAAACAGTTGTCCGGACTTCCTCTGCAGCCATAACTTCCCCAGGGGATGTCCAGATAAATAATGCCATAATAAAGACCAGGAGCACCCTTTTTAGTGAAAATCTTTGACGAACCATCCTGTTGTAACCCTGCCTCCGTATTTTATCTATGGTATAAAATTAATAATTCCCTCCAGAATAGCTACAAGAATTGGTACAGCCATGATTAAAATAAGGATTTTTCCGGCAAATTCAATCTTGGCCGCGATATTAACCTCTCCCGCATCCTTGCAAACCTGAGCACCGAATTCTGCCAGATAAGCTACACCAATTACGCGCATAAGAATCCTTAAAAAAACAGTATTTATTTCGGCTTGCAGGGCCAGATCGGTAATCACATCAATAATCATTCTCAAATATCCAAGAACATAAATAACGATAATTACACCTACACCGACAGAAAGCAATTGAGCCAGATCGGGCCGGCTTTGACGAATAAAGAGGATAAAAATTGTAGCGATCACCCCAAATACCATAACTTGCGCAATTTCCACAGAGGAACACCCACTTAATATAAATTAAAAATATTGCGGATACTAGTGAAAAGATCCCCCAACAGCTGTAAAACCAGCAAAAGGACAATTACAACACCTACCAGTGTAAGCATTTGAGCCTGCTCTTCTTTATCAGCTTGTTTAAGGACAATATTCAAAACTGAAATAAAAATTCCAATTCCGGCGATCTGAAAAAGGAGATCAACCCTTAAGACATGCATTTTCAAACCCCTTTCCCCGTGTAAAGCCATACCCGTTATCCGCCAAGGCTAATTGCCTGGTCTCTAGAGAAGAAAAATGACAAGAGTTGCGCCGCCCAGCAACCCCAGGTACTTCCAGATTTTATCATTCCTCTGCAGTTCATCCTGTGCCTCACGGAGAGCCTGTCTCAATAATTCCTGGATTAAAGCAATTTGCCGCAGTTGATCATTTTTATCACCTTTCCCCCAGACCAGTCCCAACCTTTCCAACAACTTCAGGTTTTCGGAAGAAAGGGCCAGCAAAACAGAGCTGTTTCCCAAAGCATTTTGCCAGCATTCCCTGGCACTTAACCCCCCGCTTTTTTGCATTTCCCCGGCCGCATCACGAAAGATGGCCCCCACAGGTTCCCTCAGCTTTGCTCCGATGTTCATAAAAGCCCGCGGCAAAGGGGTAAGACCATAATTTACCTCCGTAAAGAACATTTCCAACCCGACCAAAAGTTCTTCCAGCTGATAAACACGGTTCCGATATAGGGAAGAAATATTATTTCCATAGAAATATGCAGCAGATATAATCAAAGCCGCCCCCAAACATTTAAGGTACATCTTTTGGCCCTTCACCCCCGTAACGAGCAGAATAAAGAGGTAATCCCCTTTCTCCCTCGATGATCATTTCCAAAGTCCCCGGTCCCCTGCTGTTACTCAGGAAAATCAGTCGTTCAAAAAAATTCTTTTGTAATAAATCTCCCAGAACCGGCCGCTGGCAGATCTCCTCCAGTGAGGAGCCATGCACGGAAGCAATAACGGATACCCCGGCAGAGACAGCTTCGGCAATGGCCTGTACATCTTCTGCCCTGCCAATCTCATCTGTAATAATCACCTGCGGCGAAAGGGAACGCAGCATGAGCATAATCCCCTCCGCCTTGGGACAAGCATCCAGGACATCTGTTCTCGTGCCGATATCCAACTGCGGAACTCCCTGGAAACAACCCGCAATTTCCGAACGCTCATCGACGATACCAACTTTTTTCCCGACCTGGCCCAAAATTCCGGCACCATCGCTAATCAACCGGGCCAAATCCCTGAGCAGCGTTGTCTTTCCCCCCTGAGGAGGAGAAATAACCAAAGTATGATAAACACGGCAAGTTCGCCGATCAAACAAAAAACCGAGCACTTTTTCTCCTGCCCCTCTAATCTGGCGTGCCACACGGAAATTGAGCGAGCTGATATCCCGTAATATTTTTATCCTGCCTTTCTCCAGCACCGCCCTCCCGGCCAATCCAACGCGATGCCCACCGGGAAGGGTCAAATAACCCTGCTTCAGCTCCTCCTCAAAAGCGTAGAGGGAGTAACTGCTGATTAGTTCCAGCGTCTTTTCCAGATCTTCGCTAAAAACCAGATAAGCTTCTCCGGCTGTAAGAACAGGCCCCCTTTCCCCTAAATAGGACTCACCCCCTGCCCAGTAAATAATCAAGGGCTGGGAATGCCTTAAACGTATTTCTTCTGTTTTATTTAAAATTTCCAACGGCAATCTTTCGATAATGGAGCGGATTTTTGGAGCCAGAAAAGGGCAGATCTGTTTTTTAATACTGTTCTCGGCTTTCCCCATAATGATTTCCCCTTTCAGGCCCAGGAAACACCTGGACATTCTTCCCCTTAGGAATAAGTATTGTAAAAAAGATCTTTTTATGAATAACAAGCTTGTTTTTTATAAAAAAAAACTTCCCGCAGAAAATATTTATTCCCCGGGATCTTCCCCAAAAGTCTTTCCGACTAAAAATATAGCTGGGGCAGGACAAAAAACCTGTCCCCCAGCCAGGAATGTCGTTAGTAAGCCAGGCAAACCCAAAAAACTCCTGGTTTATAAACCAGGAGTTTGGCGTCGATAAAAAATCAACATATTAGTCAAATTGGGCATCAAGAACTTTATTTCGTGATCAGATGAGTGAAAATACTGGGTCAAACAAAAAAAGTGGTTGGCAAACGCTTTTATTTTTGCCAGTTATACGTAATGGGTTTTATTCTTCCGGCGTAGCTTAATTTACCGCAGGCCGGGAAGCAAGACATAACCGCTAAATGATCGTCCCTTATGCTTCTGGTGAGTGGTTTCCTTCTTCATCATTTATTTCTTCCAGTTCTTCTTCCCACTCCTCATCATTGATAAAAACCACTCTCCCGCAATTGGGGCAGAGCACTTCCAGGGATTCCTCATTTTCCAGGATATCATCATCAATCGGCACTTCCTGGCGGCATTCCGGACACTCTACTGTAAAGCTGACCTCATAATCATCATCGAAATCATCATCATCATCGTCAAAGTCGTCATCATCATCATCATCGTCGTCACCTTCATAACTGTCATCTTCGAGGTCAGTCAGATCTTCATCAATAGCTTCAACATAGGAAAAAAGCTCATCATAATCGTCTTTTAAAGTATTGACAGAATCGACAATATCGTCAAGAACAGCGATGATTTGATGAATAACCTTGCCTTCCTTTGTGTCGTCGGCCATCCCCAACCCTTCAACCAAACCCTTTAAATATCCCATCCTGGTACCAAGATCTTCCATTTAAAAAACCTCCTCAAATTAAAATAAAACATCAAAAAAACATTTAGCAAGCACTGCTATTGCTCCGCCCACGCCATTTATATTAAACACGCTCTATGTAAGTACCATTGCGTGTATCAATTTTTAGCATATCCCCTTCGTTAATAAAAAAGGGTACCTGAACAACCAGGCCCGTCTCCAGCTTGGCTGGTTTGCTCCCACCGGCAGCAGTATCCCCCTTAAAACCAGGATCAGTTTCGGCAACCTTTAACTCTACAAAGTGAGGCAGCTCCACGCCGATAACCTCTTCTTTGTAAAAAAGCACCTGCAGCCGCAAATTTTCTTTTATATATTTAATGTTATCCTCCATTTGCGGCCGGCCAAGGGAAATCTGTTCATAGCTTGCCGTATCCATAAAAATATATTCTTCCCCGGTATTATAAAGATATTCCATTTCTCTCCGTTCGATCATTGCCCGGGGAACCTTTTCTCCTGCCCGAAAAGTCTTCTCCACAATCGCCCCGCTGCGGATATTTTTCAAACGGGAGCGCACAAAAGCAGAACCCTTACCCGGTTTAACATGCTGAAATTCTACAACTGTATAAATGTCCCCATCTAATTCGATCGTTAACCCCGTATGAAAATCATTGCTGGATATCATCCCCTAATCACTCCTTGTTTATACTTTTGCCGGACCACTCCCCGTCTATGATTAACAAACAAACCTTTTATCACTATTCGTCAGAATCTGCACCCCATCGGGACGCAGGACAACCAGATCTTCTATTCTAACCCCTCCCCATTTTTCAATATAAATACCTGGTTCTACGGTAAAGACCATCGATTCCTGCAAAATTCCCTGTCCCCGCGGTGCAAGGGTTGGAAGTTCATGGATCTCCAGCCCGACACCATGACCCAGGCCGTGACCAAAATATGCACCATAACCTTGCTGCTGAAAATATTGGCGCACCATGATATCCACATCAGCACACTTCTGCCCCGCCTTGATCGCCTGTAGAGCCATTTCCTGGGCTGCTAACACCAAAGTGTAAATCTCTGACTGCTTGGCCGTAGGCTCCCCAAAAATAAAAGTCCGGCTCATATCAGAGCAATAACCGCCATAAACAGCTCCAAAATCAACGGTGACCAGTTCTCCTGCACCTATTATTTTAGAGCTGGCCACACCGTGGGGCAAGGCCGAACGCTCCCCGGAAGCCACAATAATTTCAAACGCCAACTTCTCCGCACCCTGCTTACGCATTTGAAACTCGAGTTCATCGGCCACTTCCCGTTCGCTGATGCCGGGCTTGAGTAAAGGAAAAACATTTCGCCAGGCGTCATCTGCAATACGGGCTGCCCTGGCGATGAGTTCCACCTCGGCCTCTTCTTTTTTAGCCCTGATCCCTTCAAAAAAATTGTAAAGCGGAAACGGCTCGACCCCGGGAACAGCCTTTTGCAGCATTCGGTATTCCCGCAGAGTTAAATGCGCTTCCTCCAAAGCCAGCTTTTTAAAACCTTTTTGAGAAACAAACTTGGCAACTTTGGAATAATCAATTCCGCCTTCCACCGGGACAATTTCAAAGGAAGGGGCCTCTTCCCTGGCCTGCTGTAGATAGCGGAAATCAGTATAAAGCAACGCTTCCTGGCCAGTTAACAGCAAAAAACCACTACTTCCGGAGAATCCACTGAGATAAAAAATATTTGGGCGGTGGGTAACCAAAATAGCTTCGAGATTCTTTTCTACCATTTTTTGCCGGGCAATATTCAGTCTTTTAAAAATGTCGCCACCTCCGTTTCCAAAATTTAAGGGCAGGAAGATAGATGACCGTTTTTGGTTTTAAATCATCCTGCATTTATTATTTACCATTTTTCTGCGGGCACTCTCAAAGTTTAAGTCTTATTTCGGTAAGTTCCACTTTCAGGGAAAAAGTCCTGCTAAAGGTTGTAAAAATTAAAAAACACTTTGCCCATCTTGCAGTATTTCCCTGGCGGAAAACTTTTTTCAAATGCTACGGATGGGCAAAGCCTGCCTGTAACCGGTACGGAATCCAAGCTTTATGGCTACTTTTCCCAGGGGGACTCTTTGGAAATCCTTACCCTGCCGGTTGCCGGTAGAACTATAATGTAAAGCTTACTTCCCTCTTTGGACTTTAAGATAACTGTGCCACCGCGGCTGGGATGCCCCAGATTATTAAAACTCATGGAAGGAGGGTTACCCAGGAAACTTGTGCGGCCTTCAAAATAAACCCCCTCCGGCAGATTGATGAGCAATTGATTATTTTCTGCAAGCAAGAGCTGATAGCGCTGCGTATTAATATAGAATTTAATTTTACAGCTTTCCCCGCTGGTAATCGCTTCCTGACGCAGCAGGCGCAGATCGCTCGTCAGGTTGCGGGCTGCCGCTTCCAGCTTCCAGTGTGTATATACGGTTACACAGGGCAGGAGCAACGCAGCAAAAAGAGCTACAATGGCCATCACAGCCAGCAGTTCAATAAGCGTAAAACCACTGTTTGAATTGTAGTATTTATTTACAGGAGAGTCTTTGTTGGGCCTGCAATTTTTCATACAAACCACTATTTCCACCCCTCCACGTACATTATTTTTGATAGTCTTTGCTCAACTGGAACAGCTAACGTGTTTAAGGTAATCGGCAATAGTCTGCTCTTTCCTTGTCTGCATTGCGTGTCACTAGGAGGGGCACATCGGATCTTTATTTGGACGCATTAAATACCGCTAAGGTAGCGAAAGACAACGCTTGTTTCTTCTGAATCACCGTTTTCGCCTTCTATAAAATCGATTTCCACAAACATTTTGACTACAGCTTTTGCGCTTCTTTCCTTAAGGGTATGGCGATAATAACCGCGTGAGATAAGTGTATAGTAATCGTGATGGCCTTTGGGATTACCCGGTTCAAGCCACTCTAGAGTAAAATATTCCTCCGCCGGCCCATTACTGATATAAACCGGGTCAACCATGCTGTTGTGCAAAAAACAATCAGGCTGTTTCTTTAGGAGGCTCAAAGCCGCCTCCACCCCCGCTTCGGCAATATAATGTGCCTTGATTTTCTGTGTGTAATTCCGGGCAATAAACCTCTCCTGCAGGGAACCTTGTAAAAAAACAGCTCCAAGGAGCAGCAACGCGGCAGTTAAAAAAACAACCAGGAATAAAATAGAACCTTTTTCTTCCTTCAAACAAATTTTTCGTGTCAAGAGGGCGTTCCGGCAATAATTCAAACGCAATAGAACCATTCCTGTTCCCTCCATCATTCAACCGGTAAAGCCAAATTCTGTAATCGTACTACGCTTTGCAGAATATAGGGAGCACCCTGGGCCGGGTCCCGATCTTTCTCCTGAAGCCTTAAAATAACCAAAATCATGGGGGATGCTTCCTGAAAATCTTCTTCCGGCAAGACTCCCCGGGGAATATAACGGAAAAAATCAAGCCCGGCCACATGATAGGCTATTTCATTGGGCGTACCTTTTCCGCTTTTAAGGTTAACTGATTTTTTAGATTCGTCAAAACTGAACATATAAGAACAGAGTTTGTCCTCTTCATCAAGCCCGGTAAAACGCAGGCTGTTTGCCCCGCGCTGTTCTTCATTACCATGGCGGTATAGGGGCAGAACACTCTCATTTTGAAACCCCTCCAGGGTGTGGGCATAACGCAGTTTCCTGATTATTTCATCCATGGCAATACGGGCATTTTGCTGGATGTCCATGGTGTTCAAGCTCCGTCTCCAGCTTTGCAGGCTACCGTAATAAAATGTCAGCACAGTGGTCAGGAGCAAGCTAAAAATGGCCACAGCCAGAACGACCTCCACCAAGGTGGTACCCTGTTCCCGCTTCAACATTCTCCCCGGAGCCTGCAAAGCCTGTAGTACATGATGGATTATACCGTATATGTCGTTTTGCCGCTGTGTTTTTATCCGGACCAACCCCCTTATTTTGGACAGAGATGCCCCAGATCCAGTTTTTTAGCGAAATTATTTTTCAAGACCCCCTGAAGACCCATGGTCGTAGCAACTGGAAAATTTTTACGCCAAACTCGGGTAACATCCTTCCGTTTTTTCTTTTAAGTATGTTCCAGATAGCTTATTTTCATATCCTTACTTCACTATCCAAAATATATTGGCATCCGATTTTTAGCAGTTCCTTAGGCCTCAGTTGCCGGATCGCTTTCCCGCCCCCCGTTTCTTTCCCCCAGGTAAGAGACCAGGGAAACAGAGCGCTGCCTGTCCGCCTCCCCCCAGGAAACAAGCACCTGCAGAAAAATTACCTCTCCTTCTGCATCGGGAAACAGATGTGCCAAAGGCATGCACTTTAGTTTCACTTCCCTGGAATAGTCCCCTATTGTTTCCTGCCGGCTCACTTCTTCTTTTCCCTGCAGATAATCTTTCAGCGCCGCATAGCCCATCCCCTTAAGTATTTCCATTCCCTCTTGAGCCAGGGTAACAGCCTTTGTTTCCTGACTGCTATGGAGGACATTGGCAACAGACCCCGTAAACAAGGAAAAGATAGGTATAATCAAGATTCCCAACAGGGCAACTGCTGCCATGACTTCGATCAAGCTGAAACCCTCTTCCCTTCCCCAAAGGCAAGAATACATCGCCCCTATTCCGTCAGATAAATAGAAACAACGTCAATTTCTTCTATAACAATAGTATCAACAATAGTTTTGCCCAATTTATCCTGTAATTTAGTCAGCGGCACTTCCAGGAACCTGAGTTAATAGCAGGTACAGCTTTTCCCCCTCATTCAAAGTTTTCTCCATGTAAGAAAGAGTGTATGTACCGCCCCGGGATTATACGGATTCGGGCCACCTGTCCAGGTAAGGGCCGTTCCAGCCTCCACCCGCATCCTTTCCGGTTCATTATAAAACCGGGATCGCTTCCAGCGGCGGGACTTTTCGGCCACTGGCCGGTATCAGCATAATAGGCCTGTGCCGCGCTTTTAATAACTTTAGTATCAGCCACCACAGCAACCACCCGGCTGCCATCGATGGCTTTCAAGATATTGGGAGCAACCACAGCGCCCAAAATAGCAATGATCGCCACAACTATGATCAGCTCGATCAAGGTGAAACCTTCCTCTTCCCTGAACACTTTACACATTAACCCCCAACCCCCTTATTCAGTGGTTTTTGATTTTTCCCCGGTAAATTCAGAAGATCCCCGGTATATCCTCTACCGCACCGGCTAGAGCAGCTGATAAACTTCAAACATGGGTAAAATAACGGAAAGGGCAATAAAAGTGATCATTACCGCTATGGTCAGGATAAGTGCCGGTTCCAGCATGGCATGCAGACGTTCAATGGTATAAGAGACGTCAGCTTCGTAAAACTGCGCTGTTTTCAGGAGCAGATTATCCAGGTTACCCGTTTGTTCCCCCACATGGACCATTTCTACAATCATGGGCGGAAAAAAACCCGCAGTGGCCAAATTTTCAGCCAGAGAGCGACCCTGAATGATTCCCTCCTCAACCTCTTTTATGCTTGCGGTAACAATCCTGTTTCCCATAACCCCTTTGAGCAGGCTCAGTGCAGGCAGCAAGGTCATGCCGCTGTCCAAAAGAGTCCCCAGTGTCCGGCAAAAACGGGCCAGCATGATTTTCCTGTAGATGGAACTGAAAAAGGGAAAATTAAGGCACAGCCGATCATAATAGTAGGCTCCCTGCTCTGTTTGAAAAAACTTCCGGAGGAAAAAAAAAGACATCAATAAAAACAACATGATTAAATACCAGTAGGTAATAAACATTCTCCCCAGGGTAAAAAACAGCCTTGTGAGCAGCGGTATTTCCAGGCCCAGGTTTTCAAAAATCCCCATAAAATTGGGTAAAACAAACACAAGAATAAAAATCACGATCAGGGAAGCAATCCCAACCAAAAATTTTGGGTAGAAGGTGGCCGCCTTGACCTTCTGTTCGAGATCATATTGCTTTTCAAAGTGTAGGGCCAGCCGGTCCAAAACAGTATCCAGAACCCCTCCTTCTTCACCGGCTTTTACCATATTGAGCAAGATGTCCGGGAATATATCGCCATGCTCGGCCAGGGAATCAGCCAATAAATACCCCCTCTCCAACTTGGCAGCCACCGCCCGTAATCTTTCCCTTAATACGGGTTGCTCCGTTTGTTCACCCAGCAACTGAAGACTGCGGAGAAAGGTGATCCCGGCATTATTCAGGGCGGCGAATTGCCGGCAAAAAATCATCAGGTCCCTGGTTCCCGGGTGAGAATGAAAAAAGGAAAAACGGTGCTTGTCAACGGGCAATGTTTCACCCCTCTGCTTAACCTGCAACAGCTTATGATTACAAACAGTTTTATAAATCGGGAAAAAAGAAAAGTCAAGCAGTCCGCCTTCCATAAAACCTTTTCATTAGAAAACGGTATAAGCCACCTGCAGCACTTCCTGCAAGGTGGTCAAACCCTCTTTTACCCTGCTCAGCCCATCCTGCAAAAGCGTTTGCATGCCCCGGGAAACAGCATGACGCCGGATTTCCTCCGTCCCGCTTGCTTTGAGAATAAGCCTGCGCATTGCTTCATCCACCGGCATAACCTCATGAATGGCGGTACGCCCCTGAAAACCGGTAAAATGGCACTTTTCGCATCCCCTGCCCCGGGTAAAAAGAACATTTCCCGCCTTGCTGCCGCTGAGTTCCTCATAAAAAACCAGCTCTTCATCTGTCGGGGAATATTTTTCCCGGCAATGGTTGCAAGTAAGACGGAGCAAACGCTGGGCAACAACCCCGATTAGTGCCGAGGCGAGCAGAAAGGGCTCCACTCCCATGTCCAAGAGGCGGGTTACAGCTCCCGGAGCATCATTGGTATGGAGAGTGGAGAAAACTTGATGACCGGTAAGAGCTGCCCTGGTGGCGATCTCGGCTGTTTCGTTATCACGAATTTCGCCGATCATGATAATATTGGGATCCTGTCGTAAAATATGTCGCAGGGTCCGGGCAAAGGTCAACTTGATCTTATTATTTACCTGTACCTGATTGATACCGGCGAGCCTGTACTCTACAGGATCCTCGATGGTAATAATATTACGCCCGGGGTTATTCAGGTAATGCAAAGTGGAATAAAGAGTCGTTGTCTTGCCACAGCCGGCGGGGCCGGTAACAAGAATCATGCCATAAGCATTCTGAAGAAACCGGAGGTAGCTGCGGTGATTTTCCGCCTTAAAACCCAGGGTGTTGAGCGGTATAACAATTTTATCCGGCCGGAGAAGGCGTATCACCATTTTTTCCCCGTAGATGGTCGGCAGGGTGGAAAGGCGAATATTGACGGGAAGAGTATTCCACTCCACCTGGATATTTCCATCCTGAGGAAGCCTTCTTTCTGCAATATCCATCCCGGCCAGGATCTTCAGGCGGGAAATAATCAAAGGGGCTATCTCCCTGGAATATAAATTTAAATCGCTTAAGACGCCATCCACACGCAGGCGGGCCCGCAGACCCTTTTCCGTCGGTTCCAGGTGGATATCACTAGCATCCCTGTTTACCGCGAGAGTAAGCAGAGCATTAATCATTTGTACCGCAGAAACATCTCCGGTACTTTCAGCCTGATAAACAGCAGTACTCTCCTTAATTTCAAGGGATAAACCTGCAGACTTTGGATTTTCTTTTGTACGGAGTTTTAACTGTTCTGCGGGGTTCCCCAGCAATTTTTCCTTTATAGGATAACTTTTTTCCATCCGAAGCCCTCCAGGCACCCTGCGCGTTCTTTGCTACTTCGCTCTTTCCCTTTGCTTGATTGCTCTCCTGTTGTTTTCCTAGAGAAAAGATGTGTACCACTGCCAAATCTCCTGCCCCCAGAAGGCGGTCAGAAAGAAAGCCAGCGAGAGAAAAGGGGCAAACGGAAGGGTGGCGCGCCAAGTTTTTCTTTTTATAAGTAACAGTATCAACCCTGCCACAGCACCTGAGACAAAGGCAAGCAGGAAAACAAGGAGTACAAAGGGCCACCCTGCCGCCATGCCCAAAACAGCCATTAATTTAATGTCGCCCCCACCAAGGCCTCCCTTGCTTAAAAAAGCAATCAGATAAAAAAAGCCGCCTCCGGCCAGAAAACCCGCCAGAGATAACCCGTGTGGAAGATCGGGAGAAACGAGCTGCCATAAAAAAACCCAGAAAAAAAGCAGTAGAACCAGGGAATTGGGAATGATCCCCTTTTGCAGATCCCGGATAGAAATCAGAAGCAGCAAAAGCAAGGTCACCGCATCACGAAAAAAATCAGGAACAAGAAACTCCCACACGAAAAATATCCTCCCCTATGACCGTTCTCCTTGCACACCCACGGCACGGCGTTAAGGATTTTATTAAAAACACCCTCCATATACGTCCATCGCTCCCGGCACTATTCAAAGCCGGGGTTTAGAACTCCCCTAAGGCCATCTCCACACTTTTTTCCAACATATCGCCTGGAAACGACAGGATCAAATACTATTATTTCCACATAAAGAGACAACTTCCTTTTTTTAAATACAATTAAGAAGATTGTTTTTATTTTTTTACCCTTACAGCATAAATGAAGTTATGCTGGCTGCCTCTTAGCTTAAACAACGGCTTTTGGGGTTTTTAATCCCTGGTAGAAGCCCAAAAGAACCCAAAAAAGCGGGTAAACGGTAAGGACATCCACAAGGAAAAATCCCCTCACCAGGTAGATCGCGACCATGACCAGAAAAGAAAACTGCAAGGAATTATTTCGCTCTGTTTGAGCACAAATACTCCAGAGAAACCATAAATAAAACAGCAAAGCCGGGATGCCCATGGTTACAGCGATTTCCAAAAAAATATTATGGGCCTTGCGGGGAGCACGGGCTCCCTCTCCAAATCTTTCCGCAAATTTTTGCGGAGAAACATAATAAAAAGTGTCCGGCCCGCTACCCGTCAATAATGATTGGGGCAAGGCTTTCCAGCCCTCCTGCCAAAGAAGGAGCCTGCCGCTTCCACCCCTGGGATCCCCCGCTAAAGCGGCTTCAGCCTCCCCCCGGAAAGTGCCCATGCGCCCGGTGAGCTTCCAATTATGCAGAGGAGCCAGAAAAGCTGTAATGAGCAGGATAGCAAGAAACATGACCAGCAAGTTTTTCTTTTGCGGAAAGTAAAAGGCAATCAGAAGAATCCCGCCGGCTACCCCTAGCCAGGCTCCCCGGCAAAAAGTTGTCAGCAGCGAGCCATAAATCAAGCCGAAGATCAAAACACCGGAAAAATCCGGTTTTTGCAAAAAACGCCGGGCGGCAAAAGGAAAGGCCATGGCCAGAAAGGTACCCAGATCATTAGAATTGCAGATTGTTGAAGAACTGTTTATAGGCTTAAAAATATCCCTACCCCCAAAAGGTAAAAGATTAAGGCCAATATACTGCAGCAAACCGATAAAGGCGATTAAGGCAGCTGACCAAAGCCAAAGATTCAGCATGTTTTCTATTTCAGCGGGATTACGTAAAGCTACGCTGTAAGCCAGGATAAAAAGTACAGCAAAGAAAAAATATGCAATGAAACCGGTCATATAACCGGCGTCTCCCAACCAGGCTTCCCGGGAGTACGGCGAAAAAAGCGCGGAAGCAAAAACAAATAAAAGAAACAAATTTAGAGGAATTAAACTGTGGTTATAAAAAAATATTTTTTCTTTGCATACAACAATCAGAGCCAAAAGACTGATAACCATAAACGCTGTCCACCGGGGCATCACATAAGGTGTAAAAATAAGCGGGTACAAAACCAGCATTGTCATAAGCACGGGAATCTCAAAGTTTAATCTCTTCTTGACCATTTTTTATTGCTCCTTAAACATTCAATAGTACAAACATTTTCTATTTAAATCCGCTTAGAGCCTGCCCGGCAAACTATTTTATTCCACAAAAATAAGCTTTTACCTTTATTTTGGTGGAAAATGGCGGGACACTCTTTTTTTTACAGATTATGGACATAATAAGAGCAGGGACATAAGCTAGAGCGAACCTCCTTTTTAATCGGGAGGGAAGTTAAGGAAGGGCTTGCAGAGGCGTTACCGGCCAACCGGGCAAATCCCCCTTGGCCCACATATACTAAAAACGGCGGGGGCGAAAAAGTCTGCGGCTTGAAGATGATTAATTTAGGAGAGGTCCTGATATGCAAACCTTGAACCAAAATGTAGTGAGCAAAAAACTGGCTCCATACCTTGGAGGGGAAGGCTTAAAAGATGCCACCTCTCTGCTCAAGATCGTCCGTAGAGCGCTGGAGGATATAAAAAAAGAAAAGCCCTGCCTGGCAGAGCTGAATATTACCGAAATTTCCTTCCTGAGGGATCAAAAAAGCGGGATTACCTTAAAGGTATATTTTGATGACAACTCCCAAAGCCTTTAACACTTCACATTGTTTAATACCGGATTATTTCAAATATCCTTTACGCCTCAAGCCGAAAAGCACGACTTTTTCAACTTTGCGTACACACATTGTCCCCAAAAATTCACGCTTGTTTAAAGGGCGGACAAGAATCGTATAAAGCCCCAGACGGTTTCCCCCCAGAATATCGGTAAAAATCTGGTCCCCAACGACTGCTACCTGCGAGGGCTTGAGAGCCATCAGGGCCAGCGCCTTGCGAAAAGTGCGGCGGCGCGGTTTAACCGCTTTCCAGAAAGCCGGCAGATCAAAGATCTCCTGTATTTTCTCGCCCCGGCTGGCATCATTATTGGAAACTATACAAGCGTTGAAACCCGAATTTTTCAGCTCACCAACCCAGGCCTGCACCTCCGGGAAAACGGCATGATCATTCCAGGGCACAAGGGTATTATCCAGATCCAGGATCAGGCCCTCAATGCCTTTGTCCTTTAAATCTTGCAAATCTATTTGATAAATGTCTTCCACAAATTGCTTGGGACACAAGTAATTCAACACTGCAATAATCCTCCCAAAATTAGAAAGCACGATTTTCCTGTCAACGTGTATGAAAACACAGTGATCTCGTGCAATTCTCCTCTACATATTAGGCTACCGCCTACCAGTATACACAGAAAAAAACCTTTTAACAAGGACAGTGAAAAAGGCTGTCTCCTGAAAGGCCCGCTACGATGATAATTTTCCGGGAAATAGTGTCCATTCGACAGTTTATAATGCTTTAGGGCTGAAATTCTTCAGCAATCTTGCCCAATATCTTTTTTTCGATCCTGGAGACATAGGATCGAGAAATACCCAGCTCACCGGCAACTTCCCGCTGGGTATATTTTTTCCTGCCTTCCAGGCCATAGCGCATGATCAAAACTTTCCGCTCCCTGGTTTTTAATTTTTTAATGATTCTTTTCAGCTTTTCATTGAAGAGGATTATTTCCACTTCATCCAGCACTTCTTCAGGGCTGCTGCCCAGGATATCTTCAAAAGTAATTTCATTTCCGTCTTTATCGATACCGATCGGTTCATTTAAAGAAACTTCCTGCTTCACCTTCTTACTGGCCCGGATATGCATCAAAATCTCGTTTTGTACACATTTTGCTGCATAAGTAGCCAAACGGGCCCCCTTGGAGCCATCAAAGGTGTTAATTGCTTTGATCAACCCAATCGTTCCAATGGAAATGAGATCGTCTTTATCTTCTCCTGTATTTTCAAAT
This sequence comes from Dethiobacteria bacterium, assembly GCA_050948785.1. Taxonomy (GTDB): domain Bacteria; phylum Bacillota; class Dethiobacteria; order DTU022; family UBA8154; genus JAAZMI01. Next base: position 23,429 of record JBMNEM010000010.1, on the reverse strand, counting down.
TTTTTGACAACATGGGCTACCAGTCTTAAATTACGTTCAATCAGAATCTGTCGTGCTTCCCCATTCCCTTGGCTTAAAAGCTTCAGGTAATATTTCTCTTCCTGGGAATTTAAGGGTTGGGGGAAAGAATCGCTGGTGATATAAGATACAAGAAGCATTACGCCCCTTAACACCAGGGCTATTGTTGCTATTACAGAAAACATCCCTTTTTCCCCACCTTCTTAAAGCTAAAAAAGATCGCTGTTTAAGTATATGGGTTAAAAAGGGATTTAGTGCGTGTCCAGTTTATTAAAGTCCACGTAAATATTCCGGCCGGAGGCTGCGGGTATCCCCTTGATGGTACACGGAGTCCAAAGTTTGCAGTAACGCTTTTTTGTCCTGAGGAAGAGTTCCCTTCAAAGGAAGATAATTCGAGGCATGGTTACAGCGGAAAACACAGTTGGTCAGTTCCAACGGTTCCAACATCATCCTGATTTCATGCAGGATCTCCAGCGGCGCGGGAACCTCAAACTTTCCTCTTTCTACCTGTCTGGCCAGTGGTGTGCCCTGGCAAACCATCAGGGTGAGCAAACCCAGATAATCGGGGTCGATTTCATTTAAAAGTGTGGCTGTATCATAAGCATGGGCCGCCATCTTTTCATTGCCACCCAGGCCATTGATGACTGTAACGGAAAGAATCAGGCCCGCCTCCCGGGCACGCTGCCCGGCTTTGCTGACCTCTTCCCGCGTTGCCCCCTTGCGGATCCAGGCCAAAAGCTCCTCGTTTCCCGTTTCCACACCCATGTAAACAATACCCATCCCCGCCTTTTTTAACTCCGCCAACTCCTGGGGCTGCTTATGCAAAAGATCCCGCGGCGTGGCATAAATGCTGACACGCTCCAGCTGGGGAAAGGTCCCGTAAAGCTTGGCTAAAATCTTCAGCAATTTAGGTGAATCCATGGCCATGGCATTACCATCAGCCAGAAAAACTCTCCTGACATCCCGAAAATAGCCGGCGGCGCTGTCAATGTCCTCGAAAATATCCTGCAAGTCTCTTTCACGGTATTTCTTATCTATGAAACTGATACAAAAAGTACATTGATTGTGGGAACATCCAATGGTCGCCTGCAAAATCAAACTCCCGGCCTCACTGGGAGGACGGTAAATGGCACCCTCATAGCGCATCCGTAAAACCCCCTTATTCAATCATTCACCAAAAATCCACTTATAATATTATATCACAAAATTTACAAAATGTTAGGCAGCCATTAAAGGCGCTTCCCTACCCCCGGATCTTCCACAGCGATGACCTTCTGGCCGTTAAAAAAATAAAGGTATCTCCCTTTGACCCTCTCCTGCCAGATCGTCTCCAAAGCCCGCGCATAATACTCCAGCTGCAGGCGATAACGTTCCCGGAGCGCTTCCTCTGTTAAACCGGAAGTCTGATCGGTCTTATAATCCACCAGCAGCAGCCCGTCCTCTTCCCAGGCCAAACAGTCGATCACGCCCTGGATGAGTACCGGCTCTTCGCCTGGCGGCAGGGTCCCCGGTTTTTTGGTATTTTCGTCACCGGGCCAGCCGGGATATACTTCGGCCGCCGGCAGGGCCAGGCTGAAAGGGATTTCCCGCCTGATCCGGGCCGCCTGCAAAATTCTCTCTCCCAGCGAGGTACGGAAAAAAGCAGCGATGGCCGCCGGATCGACTGTTTCCTTTTCCTCCACTGTAAGGTGCTCCTGCCTGACCATTTCTTCCAGTTGCCGGGAAACATTTGCTTCGTCCGGAGGGGGGCTGAATTGCAGATGCTGCATCACCGTATGGTAGGCTGTGCCCCGCTCCGAGGCAGTGAGCCTGCTTTCCCCTAAAAAACGCGGGCGTGGCCCCCCGGAAAGGGAAAGCTCCAACCAGGGTGCTTCGCGGGCGTCCTCCCCTTCCATTCCGGCGGCAAAGAGTTTTTGCAGCTCGGAAACAGAGGCCTTGGCAAAAAAACTTTCTGCGGCGCGATAAGGGTAGCGCCAGGCAAGATGCCGGGCAATTTCCCCGGCCCATTTTTCACTACGCGTGGGGACTGTCTCCAGGCGGGCAACTTCTGCGAACCGGTTTATCTGCAGTTCGCTGTCTTGAGCCGCCTCTTCCGGCTCTGCTGTAACTTCCCGGGCGGTCATGATCCTCACATTCCAGACTGAAGGTTCTTCTTCCGCCAGGCAGGGAACGCTGCCGGGTTCCCCCGGCATGGCCCGCAGCACAGCCGCCTGGGGATGCCGCAGCAGGGCAGGGCCGAGCCAATCCAGGTAACTCCTGGCCCGGCGGCGATCGTAAGCGGGAAGGAGCTGCTCCTTGGAAGAAGAGCGCGCCGCCCACCGCTGCACCTCCGCGGCAATATTTTTAACCGTCGCCACCAGGAAAAGCTTCTCCCGGGCGCGCGTCAAAGCAACATAAAGAATCCGCATCTCTTCAGCCAGCAGCTCCAGGTTCAGCCGGTTGTTGATCGCCAGCCAAGGCAGGGTCGGATAAACCAGGCGCAATGCGGTATCGACATACTTGGGCCCAAAGCCCAGTCTTTTATGCAAGAGAAAATCCCGCTGTAGATCTTGCCGGTTAAACTGTTTGGAGAGCCCGGCGACAAAGACGATGGGAAATTCCAGCCCTTTGCTCTTGTGCACGGTGATGATGCGGACAACATCTTCCTGTTCACCCAGCGCCCGCGCCACCCCGAGATCGCCTCCCCGCTCTTTCAGCCGCTCAATAAAGCGCAGGAAACGGAAGAGCCCCCGCAGGGAAGTGGCCTCATACTGGCGGGCACGATCATACAGGGCCCGCAGGTTGGCCTGGCGCTGGTTTCCTCCGGGCATACCGCCGGCAAGATCGTAATACCCGGTATCCCTGTAAATCTGCCAGATCAGCCCTGCCAGGGAGCCCTGGCGGGCCTCCTCCTGCCAGCGCAGGAGGTTCTGCCGAAAAAGAGACAGCCGTGCAGGCAATGATGCTGGACCATGATCGGCTTCTGTGGAGCAATAAACCTGCAGGGCCTCGTAATAATTTGCCCTGGGAGCGGCCGCCCGGATCCGGGCCAGCTCCTCGGCGTTGAGCCCGACCAGCGGTGAACGCAGCACTGCCGCCAGCGGAATCTCCTGGTAGGGATTATCGATTACCTTCAAAAGGGAAAGCATGACCTCGACCTCGGTGGCTTCAAAGTAGCCTGTACCCAGCTCGGCATAGGCAGGAATTCCGGCCTGGCGCAGCTCCTCCAGGATGGGGATCGCCCAGTGGCGTGCCGCGCGCAATAAAATTACAATATCCCGGTAAGTGGCCGGACGTGTTCCCCCTGTTTCCCGGTCAAAAACAGGCCAGGGCTCTTTCCCACCTGTCCCCAGGAGCTCTTTTATCTGGCGCGCTATCAGCCGCCCCTCCAGCGCCGCCCGGTCCAGCTCTTCCTCCGCCGTCTCCACGGAAGCCTCCTCCTCTGGCAAAAGGTCTCCGGCCGTGCCCGGCAGAGCACTGTTTTCCCCTCCGCTTTCTTCACCTGCCACATCTTCCCCGGCCTCCACAGTGGCGTGTGTAATGAAAAGAACTTCAACTGCCCGCGGGTCGGGAGTCTCCTCCTCTCCTTCAGTAGCGGGGGGTTTGGCCGGGCAATCAACGGGGTAAGCAGCACCGTAATGGAGCCAGACCTCCCGGTCATACTCCATTTCCCCGACAACTTCGTCCATGATCTGTCGGAAAAGATAATTTACCCCTGCCAGGATCTCCCGTCGGCTGCGAAAATTATGCATTAAAGCCAAACAAGTTCCCGGCAGAACTCCGGTGGTATAGGCATGATATTTTTCCAAAAAAAGTTCCGGCGCGGCTAGGCGAAAGCGGTAAATGCTCTGCTTGACATCCCCGACCATAAAGCTGTTTCCTCCGGGCTGCGGTAGAGAAATCAGCGTTAAAATGGCTTCCTGGACCGGGTTGATATCCTGGTACTCATCAACCAGAACCTCGACAAATTGTTCCCGGTATTTCAAAGCCGCCGCCGAAGGTAAAAGCTTGCCAGCAGCGCTGTCCGGCAGGCTCAAAATCTGCAGGGCATAGTGCTCCAGGTCGGCAAAATCAAGTGCACCTTTTTCCTCTTTGGCCTGGCGGTAACGCTGGGCAAAAACCCGCACAATTTCCACCAAAAATTGGAGCAGGGGAGCCAGGGATCTTAATTCAGCGGCCTGTTCCTCCAGGGAACGCTGAAAAAGTGCCTCCTTCAGCCTCTGCAGCTCTTTTTTGCATTCATTACGCCTTTGCTGCACACTTTCTTTTAAAAATAGACTGTAGTTTTCCCCACGGCAGGGTTTTAAACGCCCGAAAACCGGAAGCTGCATGGCCTCGTAAAGCTCTGCCCAGGAGTGCCGCGCCGCTTCCCCGATTTGCTGCAGAACGGCAAGCTCCTCTTGCAGGTTGGCGATGTAGGGCGCCGGCCCCTCCGGCCTCCCGGCCAGCTCCAAAGCCTCCTGCAAACGCCCCAACATGCCTGCTATCTCCCCCTGGCAGTGCAAAAGCGTTTCCCTGACCCAGGGCGTCTTCTCCAGTTCTCCGGCATCCTCTACCGCAAAGGCGGCAGCCTGCTTCTGCAGCCATAAATCCGGCTGGAGATGACTGCGGGAAAAACTATAGAGGCGCATTACCAGCGCAGACAGGGCCCCGTCCCCGCGGTCACTGCTGTATATGTCCACCAGGCGGTAAAAAGGGCTTTCCGCCTCCTCGTTTGCGTAATAGGCCTCCAGCACCTCTTCCAGTACCTCCTGCTGCAGGAGGTCGGCCTCTGTCTCCTCCAGGATGCGAAAAGAAGGATCGAGATCCCGCAGGTAATAGTAACGCTTGATCACCTGCAGGCAGAAGGAATGGACCGTGCTGATCGCCGCCTTGTTCAAGAGCAGCAGTTGGCGGCGCAGAAAGGCCAGGCGCGGGTTTTTTTGCAGGGCTTTCTCCAAAGCGGCCCCGATACGCTGTTTCATCTCCGCAGCAGCAGCATTGGTAAAGGTGACCACCAGCAGCCTGTCGATCTCCACCGGGTCCTCCCGGTCCATAATGCGCTGCAGGATCCGCTCCACAAGGACGCTGGTTTTCCCGGAACCGGCTCCGGCCGTCACCAGCACATTCCCTCCCCGGCAGGTAATCGCCTGCCACTGTTTTTCCGTCCAGGTGCCCTCTACCGGTTTCTGCCGCCGGCCTTCATTTTCAACTTTCCCCAGTGTGCTCCCCTCCTTGCTCCCCGGCCTCTTTTTTCCCTTTTACTTATCACTACAGTGAAAGATTGTATTTGACAGCGTAAATGACAGGAACTCAAAAGATGTATTTTCACACGGTCAGATATGTTAAAATCTGCTATCCTATATTCTATGTCACTTTGAACGTGGTGAAAAATCTTAGATATTTCGTTGTAACGTTATTCCTTTTTCATTATCCCTTTTCCAGTTCAGGCCAGATTTTTTCCGCAGGTTCGTTCTTGAGCAGGCGATAATCGTTTTCCGCCAGCGCCAGATCAAACTGGCAGATTGCCCGGTGGGGGCAGTAGGTGCAGGCCTTGTTTTTACCCAGGCGGTAAGGGGTAATAGCTACTTCCCCCCTGGTGATGGCCTGCGCCGTTGTTTTGATCAGCCGGCGCAGATACTCCCGCAGCAGGGTATAGCGCTCCGCGTTAAAAGTTACCGAATTGCGGTAAAAACCGCCTTCTTTAGTCAGCCCCACGGGGATGATCGCGGAGTGCCCCGTTTGCAGGGAACTGTCCATGAGGCGGGCAACCTCTACATCCTGGAGGATCATTCCTTTCATCTTGTAGCGCTTGCGGATCTCTTTTTCAATTTCCTCCGGGGGCAGCAGGCGCGGCGCACGGATCAAGGGGGCGTGTACCCGAAAATAAAGAATGCCGCCCGGCAGGGCTTCCACCTGCAGCCACTCCGGAGCATAAAGCAAAACAACATCCAAATAAGTAAACAGCTGCAGAGCAAGCCCGTGGTAGACCTCCGCCAGATTAAATCCGGTGCGCCCTGATTTGTAGTCAATCACACGTATGTAAGCTCTGCCCTCTTGATCATAGGCCAGGTCCACGCGGTCGATACGCCCGATCAGCTCCATCCGGCAGCCGTCATCCAGCTCCAGGCCCACTCCGGGGAGAGCTCCCCCACTTCCAAAGAAAAGCTCCACCCCCACAGGCTTAAAGCTGCTGCACCGGTCCTGCTCCCCCAGGATCAGGGCCGCCTCGCCCACCGTATCTTTGAGTTTCCCGGCCAGGTAACGATAACGCCCGGAACTGAGCAGGATCTCCTGCTGCAGCTTGGGCGCCAGCCGTTCAACCTCTGCCGCGACCAGCTGCAGGCACCCCTCCTTGCTGAGCTCTCCCCATGCGAGGCCTTTTTCCTGCAAGAAAAGGGTGAAATTGCGCAGAACCGCGTGGAAAAAACGCCCGATATCCGGCGCCTCCAGGCGATAGACCGGCCGCTCCCGCAGGCGCAGGCCATAAGTCACAAAATGTGCAAAAGGGCAGGCCCGGAACGTCTCCAGACGTGAAACGCTGGCCTGCAGCTGCGACCCGTAAAGCAGCCGGCTGGTTGCAGCGCGCAGTGGTTCCTCCCTGTTCCGGTAAAAAACCCCACCCAACAGCTTCCCCGCCTCGGCGCGCCAGGTTTTTTCAGCGGCATACCAGTTATAAACATCCCACCAAAAAGGATGCAGGGCCGTACCCTTCTTCCAACGGCTGAGCTGCACCGCCAGGTGCGAAAGAGTCCGGCGGGGGTGGGCCACATAGGACAGTAAAACTTCGGCGTCGCGCTCCGGGGCGCCTGCGCCATCGGCGGCATCACCGCTACAGGGCTCCATTGCCAGCAGCTCCTCCTTCAGAAAGGGGAAAAGCTCCTTTAAATGCATGATCAGCAAAGAGGGTAGCAGCGCCCGGCCTTCCTCATCAGCCAGGGGATAGCTGACCCACAAACCGTCTGTAGTCCGGGTCAAGGCCATATAGATAAGGAACTGCTCGTCCAGCAGGCGGCGGCGTCCCCCGGCCCCCAGCTCCAGCCCCCACCCGCCGGCGATCTCCCGCTCTTCATCGGAAAAAATACCGTCCTCCCGGGGAGGGGCGGGCAGCAAGCCATCATTTGCCCCCAAAAGATAAGCAAATTTCACCGGGCCGGGCCTGCTTCTCTCCAGATCTCCCACAAAAACCTGGTCCAGGGAAGGGGGTACCAAACCCAGGCGCAGGCTCTCCAGCCCCGTTTCCACCAGCCGTGCATAAAGAGCCCCGGGGATCTTTTCTTCCCCCATGATCTCCACCAACTGGTCAAAGAGAGCGATGACCCCTTTGTAAACCTGCAGGTGTTCCCGGGCCCTTTCCGGATCTCCCCTTTCCAGAGCATCCCTGCTCCAGAGTTCAAGGCGTTCCCAGGCGCCGGCCTCCGTCAGCAGCTCGTACAGGGCAGCCGTCTTCTCTTTAACCGTCTTCGCGGCTTTAAACTTTTCCTCCAAACGGAGCAGCGGCCCGCTGAGCTTTTGCCGCGTGATCTGGAGCAGCTGCAGGTAAGCTGCCTCCCCGGATGAAAGTTTCCCCTCTTCTGTCTGCTCTTCCGGAGAATCCAGAGTATCCCGCGCCAAAAATCTCCAGGGCTCCACCGAACGCCAGAGTCCCCCCTGTATACCAAAAGCCAGCACATAATTCTCCAGCTGATCTGTTCTCTCCCGCCACTTTTGCTGCACCGTTTTGTCCCTGGTCAGGGGGAAGAGAAACTCGGTCTTAAAACAGCGAAAAACAGCACTATAACGCCAGTTGCGGTTGATTATCTCCAGGGCGGAGCGGATAAATTCAACCAGGGGGTGATGAATGACGGAGCGCTTTTGGTCGAGAAAAAAAGGAATATCATAATCACTGAAAATTGTGGCGACGATATCCCGGTAGTCGTCCAGGCTGCTGCTGATTACTGCCATATCCCGCCAGCGATATCCTTCGTCCCGGACACGCCGGATAATCTCCCGGGCCAGGGATTCCACCTCACAGCGTCGGTTGGGAGCTGCCGCCAAATAAAGAGAGCCGGGTTTTCCCCGGTAAGCCTTTACCGGGTAATGAAATAAGTTCCGCTCTAAATGAGCCAGCCCCGGCCGGCCATAAAAGCGGGATCGCCGGCGCTCCCGGAGGAAGATTTTTTCCACGGGAACACGGCAGGCTTTGGCCAGGTGCAACAGCTTCTGATAAGTCAAGGCCGTGGGGTAAAAAGGATCCAGCTCATCCGGCTGCTCGCCCGGTGAGCGCTCACGGTCGAGGCAAAGAGACACCGTCACCCCCCGGGAAAATTTGAAAAGCTCTGTGAGCACGGCATACTCCTGGTTGGTAAAGTGATCAAAACCATCCACCCAGAGCGCGGCCCCTTTTAAAAGAGAGGAGTGCGCGGCCTGCACGGCCAGTAAATCTAAATAATCTTCGGCATCCAGATACTGGTCGCCCAATTCCCCTGCTGCTGCCGCCAGGATGAGGAGCAAATCGCTAACTTTTTCCTTAAATAAAGCCGGTAGATCTTTCCCGGCCTTTACACGCTGATCATAAGTTTGCTTAAACTGCGAAACTGTAATCCCGGCACGCTTCAACTCGTTGGATAACTCCACAAGATTTTCCAGCACCCCGCCCTGTTCACCGGCATGCTTGAAAACCCTCAGTTCAGAGCGGTGCTTTTCCAGCACTTTGCGCAAAACCATACCTTTACCCAGATCATCAATAAAAAGGCGTTTGCCCCCTCCGACTTCTTGCAGCACTTTCCAGGCCAGGCGGCGAAAGCTGAGTACCTGCGCCCGCATAGCCCCGCCCAACCCGGAAGCGGCAAACAGAGCATACTCCGCCTGGAAAGTGGCCTGCTCCGGTACGATATAAAGAAGCGGGAACCCCGCCGGATTTTTCCTTAACTCCGCAGCGATCTCCTGCCGGCAAAACCTGCTCTTGCCCATGCCGGCCCGGCCCAAAACAAGCCGCAAACCCATAGAGACACTCCCCTTAGGAATAACCTTTGGTGATCAGTTGAAAAGTCATTTTTGCCTTTAAAGCTTTGACCGGATCATTATTTCAAAGGTGAAAAGGCATCTTAAGGATCTTTCAATGCTTGATCATGCTCTCCAATATTTCTAAGCAGTATGTCATCCTCAAAATTATTGCCAGGTAATTCTCATACCCATAGTAATACTTGCTTCAAAAATACTTTTCTGCCCCTTGATCTTTTTAGTTCTTAAAGAAGGATGCCGCGGATTCTCCAACAAAATCTTCAACTTCTTTTTTGTTTTCTGCGTTTTACCTGTAGAAAACCATTCCTAAGCCTGCTTTTTCCCTGCCTTACCTGCCAAAAAAATGGTCCATTAAAGTGTGGCCTTTTTGGATATAAGTTCCTTCGGTAGCAAAACTTTCGCTGAACTCGCCCTGTGGATTTTTTATGCCGTCACCTTTTTTATAGATACAAAATGGCACAGGTTCCGCCGTATGGGTGCGTAAGCGCAGGGGAGTGGGATGATCCGCCAAAACCATCAGCCTGTAATCCGGAAATTCTTCCAGCCCGCGGAGCATCTCCCCGATGACTTGGGCATCGATCTCTTCAATGGCCCGCACTTTAACCTCCCGATCCCCCTGGTGGCCGGCTTCATCGGGAGCCTCCACGTGAACAAAAACAAAATCACAGCCTTCCTGCAACGCTTTGAGAGCACCCTGGGCTTTGCCTTTAAAATCAGTATGGATATTTCCCGTCGCGCCGGGGATCTCCACGACCTTTAAGCCGGCCAGCAATCCCAGGCCTTTGACCAGATCTACAGCGGAAACCACTGCACCCTTCAGGCCATATTTTGCCGCGAAACTATCCAGCCGGGGTTTTTGGCCCTCTCCCCACAACCAGATGGAATTTGCCGGCCGCAGCCCTTTGGCCAGGCGCTCCTTATTTACGGGATGGCCGGATAAGAAAGTGCTGCTTTTTTGCATAAATTCCCTTAATATGCGGCTTTTTTCTCCCCGGGGCAGATAGTCGGCAATTTTCCGCCCCGTAATATCGTGGGGCGGCGTCAGCTCAAAACCGACGGGGCCTCCCCTCCAGACCAGGAGATGCCGATAGCTCACCCCGGCATGGAAATGAAAGATTTCATTGCCCAGGCTTTGCTCAACCGCGACCAGAAGCTCTCCGGCCTCCGCGGTGCTGATTTCGCCGGCACTATAATCCAGCATACTTCGCTCCTCATAAGGCTCCTCCCCGGAAAGCGTCACCAGGTTGCAGCGAAAGGCCAGATCACCTGCGGCCAGCTCCACACCCATGGAGGCCGCTTCCAGAGGGGAACGCCCCGTATAGTATTTTTCCGGATCATACCCCAACACTGAAAGGTTGGCCACATCACTCCCTGCCGGCATCCCCGGCGGCACGGTCCGCACCAGGCCTACCTCGCCGCAGCGGGCCAGCTGATCCAGCCGGGGAGTCCGGGCATACTGCAGAGGCGTCTTTCCCCCCAGTTCCTCCAGATGCTCATCCGGCATACCATCTCCCAGGATCACAATATATTTCAAAGTAGAATCCCTTCCCCTCTTTTGCTGATTCTGCTCATCCTCAAGGAGCATTTACAGAAATTATACCACCTGTCCCTCAAGAAAAAAAGCCCTCCGGTGGCAAACTGCTCCACTGGCAGGCTTGGTCCTTCAGCAAAAAAGCTTCATCGGGGTCTATCCCGAAAATAGTGTTTGCCCGACGGTTTGTAGCAAGGTAGCTTAAAAGCAGGAGATTGCCGGGACAAGTCGTTAAAACAAGGGCTCCTCCGCACTGTTCCTGGCCACGGTCAGATTCATGAAACGGGACATGGAGGTCCGGTCTGCGGCATTTTCCATGGCATCCTCCGCTTTGATCAGTCCCTGCAAATAAAGGTGCTGCAAGTGATTATCCATCGTCCGCATTCCGGACTTGGCCCCGGTTTGCATCGTCATATAGAGCTGGTGGATCTTACCTTCACGGATCAGGTTGCGTACCACCGGGGTAACCGCTAAAAATTCCACCGCGGCCACCCTGCCCTGCCCATCCTTGCGGGGTAGAAGACGCTGCGCAATAATCCCCACCAGGGTATCGGCCAGCTGCACATAGAGCTGTTCCTGCTGGGTTGGAGGAAAAACATCGATAATGCGGTTGATGGTCTGGGGAGCATCCAGCGTGTGCAGTGAAGCCAAAACCAGGTGTCCCATTTCGGCTGCGGTAAGGGCAAGGGAAATAGTCTCCGGATCTTTCATTTCCCCCACCATGATCACATCAGGATCCTGGCGCAGCGCGGCCCGCAGGGCGGTTGGAAAAGATTCGCTGTCTGAACCGATTTCCCTCTGATTAATTATGCTTTTTTTATGGCTGTGCAGATACTCGATGGGGTCCTCCAGGGTGATAATGTGACACTGTCTTTCCATATTAATCAAATTGACCATCGCCGCCAGTGTGGTGGTTTTACCGCTGCCCGCCGGCCCGGCAACCAGAATGAGGCCTTTTGAACGTAAAGTCAGCCGCGTTACAATATCGGGCAGTCCCAGGGCGGACATAGGGGGAACCTTTTTATTGATAATCCGGATGGCCATGCCAATTGTCCCTCTTTGCTGAAAAACGTTGACACGAAAACGCCCCATTCCCGGGCAGCTATAGGAAAAATCCATTTCCCCTTTTTCTTCTAAAAAACCGGTCTTTTCCTGCAGGATTTGCTTCACCAACTCGCGTGTATTTTCCGGCTTGAGCGGCATATCCGTTAAAGATATTAAAAGGCTGTCCAACCTGATTGTCGGCGGCACCCCGACAGTAATGTGCAGATCGGAAGCTCCCCGCTCCATAGCCTGTTGCAAGAGATCATTAATATTCATCTTGATTGCCCACCTCCACTTCACTTAAAAATTTATCCCGGGACCACGTCTCACGCACAACAGGTAAGTAATTTGGTTATCAGTTTAGTTATTCTAATTGCCGGCATTATTTCCTGCAAATTTTTCTCTTAATATGTAAACCACGGCATCTTCATCCCGGTAAACTCTCTGCCAAAGCAAGGACTCTCTTAGGGCCAGGTCCCTTGTGCTATTCACACCCGTCAGGACTGTGCGGGCTCCTTTTTCGGCCAACACCTGGCCCAAGGGCTTCTCCGTCTGGTGTAAATGAAGAAAATCAGTTAGAAGTTCACCGTAAACATCATTGCGGCCGTCAATATAAACCGGGACTTCTTTCCAGAGCAGATAACCGCCCCACCCGTGATCGTTAAATACATTTTCATAACCCCGCTGCTTGATTAAATGCACGGCCTCGACAGGATACTCCCCCTTCCGGGCCACGGTTTCCAGATCGGGAGGTACCCCCCTGACAGGAAGGAGCACCAGCCCGGCAGCAAGGGCTAGAATGGCCAGGCGCTTGAGACCCTCGGCTGTCAACTTGAAAGTAAGCAGGCCCAGCAAAGCTGCGGTGCTCAACACAGCGTACGGCGCATAGATTCTGGACATCAGCGCCAGGATCCAAAAACCGGCTGCCCGCACAAAGGCCAACTCCTTTTCCTGCCCCTGCCGCACGGCCATAAAAAGAATGATGATCGAGATAAAAAAAATCGGCGTCAGGATATTAAAACCAAAAACGTAAGGCATCCAGCTGTAAATATTTTCACGGTACTGCTGCGACAATAATCCCTCCCTGACAGCATAAGCCCAGAGTTGCAGGCCGTGCGGGTTGAGCAGGGTGGCTATGGCGGCAGCCCCGGCCGCCGCCAGCCGCAAGCGGACCGTTTTTCTTTTTTCCGGATAAAAAATAAAACTCCAGATTGTTTCCGCTAGCAGAAGCAAAGGAAACATGAGGGCCGTGGAATGGATATTACCCCAGAGCAGACCCAACCCTGCTGCAGATAAAACTTCCTTCCAACCCCAGCGATCGCGCAGCGAAAGAAAGAGATAAGCAGAAAACAAGGCGTAAACCCCCGCCTGTGGCCAGGGTTTCAGCCAGCCGATGAGCAGCAAAGGAGCCATTGCCCCAGCTGCCGAAGCGTTCCCCAAGGCAACACCCCTCGCCAGCAGACCTCTTTTCAACAGCAGGCCGGTGAGAAAAATCATTAAAAAGGCCAGGCACCACAGGCCGAGAATTCCGGCATAGCGGTGCAAGGAGTAGATAAGCACTTCCCAGAGCCACTGGTGAGCGATCCAGGGTTGTCCATAGACACTCCAGGAGTAAATATCTGTCCGGGGAACGGCCCGCTGCCAAAAGATCCATTCCCCGATCTTAAGATGCCAAAAAACATCAGGATCCGCCACCCACAGCGACCCCACAACAACTAGCAGCGTACACCCCAAAATGTAAAGTATGCCCCACTTTTTCCCTGGATACGACCCTTTAGACGTCAACTGCCGGCCCTCCTAAAAATTTTGATATTGATTCCTCACCGGCTTGAAAGCAGCTTGCCGGCTTGCGGCATCTGCACGCGCCGAAAAGCCGGCAGCACGCGCTGAGAATACAAGCGCTGCGCATACGCGCGCGCTGCACGAAAACAGTATGCGATGCGAAACTAATCTGTAAGCTCCTCCAGCTTTACTGTATCACCGCACCGCGTTTGTGTTTGCCGGAAAGTACCCGCTGTGGCTTCAATCACGTAGCCCGCTTTTTTGATTACCGGGCTGAGGCGATAAGGGGCCATCCCCTCAAGCAGGTAACAGATGCGATTTTCCCGGTCCACAAAAGCGACATCCAGGGAGAAAGCCATCCCGCAGGTATGCACCGCCTGGCAGGGCTCAATGATCAGGCCCTGCCCCGGAGGGAGGCATTTGCGCCCCAAAAGACCCTTGAAGCGCTGTAGAAAAGTATTGGCTACCGCCGCCTCCTGCAAAATAACGGTTTCCTGGGAAAGATTGACTACCCGTACCTTCTTCATCATACTTTTCCTTCCAGGATATTGGCACCATCGGTTTTGTCCTTAAACCATTTACCGTAGGGGTTGCTGTACTCGAAGCTAAATCCCCCCGCTTCAAATTTATCAGAGTGGAAGAGTTCCTTGCAGGTATAAACTCTCCCCTCAAACTCGAAAATCCCCGGCCGTGTGCACTGGAGCATCGTTCTGACAGGCAGGTGTTTTTCCAACAACGCCTGCCAGCCCTGGATGAAAAGAGGGCGCCTGTGATTCCAAATAGACTTGATCAGCAGGTCATAAGCAAACGCGCTTCCTTTAATGTGAAAATCCGCCTTGGCGTTTTCCGGGTCAAAGCTGATGACAATTGTTTCCTTGTGTAAACTTCCCAGCTGTAATTTCCGTGGCTGCTCCTCCCCCGTGCTGCCGCTCTCTGTCTGCCAGTATAAAAGAGTGCCTTGCACTTTTTTCCGGGGAAAAACCAAAAAACGGTAAAGAAGCATTCCGCCGCTATAAAAAAGAAATCCTGCGGCCCCTAAAATAATAAGAAAGCGGGAAACCCAAACAAATATATTTAAAAATTTTTTTAAAAAAGCTTGGCCTGGAGTGACAATTTCCAGATTGAATTCCAGTTGAGAGGGCTCTAACACGGTCAAGGCACTGTCGGCGCCAATAATCAGCGGGACATTGTGCATACCCCGCGCCAGACTGCTGTGAAGGCCCAACTCCAGCTGGACAACTTTACTTTCCCCGGGTTCAAGGATGAGCCGGGACGAAAAAAGGCGGCCAATCTTGATCTCCTCAGCAAGCACGATTGTCTCCCGCAAAGGTGAAGCACTGGTGAGCTGCAAGGGTATGGAGATGTTTTTTCCCGGTAAGGACCAGCATTCTTGACGGGGCAAATGCAAGAGTACTCTTCCCGGGGCAAAAACAGCGCTTTCGCCCAGGTTTTTTTCCAGAAAAAATTCGGTGTCCAGATATGTGCCCCGCGCCTGCAAAACAGTTTCAGCCGTCCCTTCCTGTTCAAAAACGAAACGATTGGACCAGATACCGTCAGCGGCTTTGAGATCTCCGTGCTGTGGATCACCGTCGTCATAAAGTGCCACGACTGTCCTGGAGCCTTTCCCGCCATGTAAAAGCAAGTTGAAATCCTTGACCTTTAGCTCGCGGCCTGCCGGCAGGCGTTTGCCCCCTAAATTCAGCGAAGCCGTCACAATTACTTCCTCACCCTGGCGGTATTTGCCCTCCTCCCAGAAATCCGTCTCCAGCACCGGCAACAGCTTGACGTATAATTTCGCCGTAGAGGTTGCGGCCACTTCACCATCCAGGAGTAAGCACAGCTGCAGATCATATGTTCCCGTTTGATCAACCTGCTCATAGCAGCCTGTAAAAAAAACACCTTCTCTGGCTAGCGGTATATTCACCGGCTGCTCCTGTCCGGGTTTTTTTAACTGGAGTTCTACCCTTAAAGACGTATTCCGCCGCTCCTCACCGGTCACCCTTATTTTAAAATGGAGGGGTTCATGCAGAGGCTGCTGAGAAGAAGGGAGCGGTTCTTCCAGCCAGGCTTTGATAAAAAGATCCCGATCACCCAGAACCCGGACCGGACCGCGGCCGGAAACATGCCCCTGCCATTTTCCCCAGTATGCCTTCTCCGGCTGATGCAGGATCGCCATACTGTAGTTTTCTTCGTTGTTTACAGTCAAGCCGGCAACCCCGGCGCTTTCACCCTGCGGCGGCGTAAGGGATAGAGCGCACTGCCCGGCCGCGGGGCTCACGGCAACAAGATTGATCTGGCGGGTATACTCATCGACCCAAAAGTCGAACTCTGCCGTCTCCTCCGCTTTCAGGGTATAGGCTTTTTCGATGAGGCTCCGGCGGTTTTTTAAATTTCCCAGCAGTTCAAAAAAACTCACCAAAAGCTCTGCCGGTTCATTTAAAAGATAAGATTCTCCCTTGGTGTCCAGGGAGATCTTGCGGATCACCTCCGGATCAATTTCATCACCAAAACCCACAGTATAAATGGGATAGCCCTCCAGCGCAAAAGCGGCCACCGTTTCCCACAGGGATTGTATGTAGTTCTCCATAAAAAGAGCCTCGCTGCGGCGGCGGGGGTCCGGGTCCGGTTCTCCATCGGTGAGCAACACCGCCACCGGCCGTGCACCCCCGGCATCTGTTTTCCGGAACTGCTCCGCGGCAGCTTTTAATGCCCTGGTAAAATCTGTATTCCCACGGGGCTCCAGCTGCGGGGAGAGCTTCTCCTTGAAAAGCTCCTTATTGGCAGAACTGCTCACTTTTTGCAAAGGAAGAACCACATTGGCCTCATGATCAAAAGTAATCAGGCCCAGGTAATCTTCCGGACTTAATAAATCAATAAAAACACGGGCAGCGGTTTCCCGCAGCCTCTGTGGATCGGTAGAGCGCATACTGCCTGATGTATCTATGAGCAGGATTACAGCAATGTTTTCCTGGGATAAGCCAGCTCGCTCCGGCGTAGCTTGCAGGCCTCCCCCCAAAAAGTTCAGGGCAAATACGGCAATAAATAGAAGCACAAATTTGTAACTTTTGCGTAAAACCATTATACCCCTCCCTTAAAACATGCCTTGGAATGTCTGCATGATGCGGATAAAAGCCGGCCCAAGCAGGACAACGAACAGGGTCGGAAAAATAAAGAAAACCAGGGGGAAAAGCATCTTGATCGGCGCTTTCATCGCCGCCTCCTCTGCCCGCTGCCGGCGTTTTTGCCGCATGCCCTCGGCCTGGATACGCAGAGTATTGGCAATATTGCTCCCCAGCTGCTCGGACTGAATTACAGCACTGATAAAGCTGCTTAAATCCGGCACCCCCGTGCGCTCGACGATACCACGCAGGGCCTCTTCGCGGGTTTTGCCCATACGCATCTCCTCCAGGGCTCGCGTGATCTCCTTGCTCAGGACACCGGTTGCCTGTTCCGTAACCCGCTTTAGGGCCATATCAAAACCCAACCCCGCCTCAACGCTTACCAGCAGCAGGTCCAGAGTATCCGGCAAGTTTTTTTGAATCTCCTTTTGACGTTTTAAAACCCGGGAGTTGAGCATGCTCAAGGGCACCATCGCCCCGCTGAGCAGTGCCAGAATCAGGAGAAAAAAAGCCTTCGGCCCTACCAGGCCGGTTAGCCGGATCATCCCCACCGCCAAACAGACAAAAAGCACCGCCAGCAGGGCCTGCAGGGAGATAAAACTGTTAAAATTCATATTCCCGGGGTTTCCGGCATAATTGATCTTCTTTTCAATGCTTTGGCGAATTTCCTGCGGTGTTAAATTGCCCAGAGCGATACCCAAATTGCGATAGGCCGGTTGAATGATCCTCTCAAAAAATGGTTTCTGAAGTTCGTCTTCATCTGCAGGTTTTTCTTCCATTTCTTTGATCGTCTGCAGCCTCGCCGCAACCTGTTTTTTGGGGTTTAAAAATACTTCATAAACGGCAACTACAAGCAGGGTAATTGTGACAAAAACAAGGATATTGACCAGTACTAACATTTCTCCGCCCCCTAAACTAGACCTCGATATTGACTATCTTGCGAATAACGATGATCCCTACGATTTGCAGCACCACGGCCACTCCGAGCATGATCAGGCCCAGCACTTCCTGGACAAGCGTCAACATGTATTCCGGGTTCATAAACATAAGAAAAGCAGCCACACCGACAGGCAGCAGGATGATAATCACGGCCGATAACCGGCCCTGCGCTGTCAGCGTTTTGATCTCCCCCTTGATGCGTACGCGCTCACGGATGGTATGGGAGATATTATCGAGAATCTCGGCCAGGTTGCCGCCGACCTGTTTTTGGATCAGCAAAGCGGTAATAACCAGGTTCAGATCTTCGCTCCCGGTTCTTTCTCCAAGATTATGCAGCACTTCCTCCAGCGGCTTGCCCATGCGGTTTTCCCAGATAACACGGGAAAATTCCTCTCCAATCGGCGGCCCCATTTCCCGGCCGACCACGGACATTGCCTGGGGAAAACTATAACCGGCCCGCAGGCCGTTGGAGATAATCGTCAGCGCCTCGGGCAGTTGCTGGGTCAAAGTGTTGACGCGCTGGCTCTTTTTAATCCCGACCACCAGGTCAGGTATTTTAAAACCGGCCAATCCGGCCGGAAGAGCCAACAGGAGGTGCCCCGTCACCAGGTAGAAGAGAATAAAGATCGCTATTCCGCTGCAGATCGTCAGCCCGATGAACTCTTCGGCACGCATTAAAATATGGGCCTGTAAGAGTTTCTGCTGAATAGTTTGCAGATTGATCCAGCGGGAGAGCGTCGTTCCCAATATTCCCAGGAAGCGCAGGAATTCTTCCTTCAAGCTTTTCGCCCGGGCAGCTTCCACCTGCTGCTGGGCTGCAGAAGACAGCGTGCTGACCTTTAATCTTTCCAAAACAGTTAGGCGGGAAGCAAAAAGCATTTGATAGAAACCCACGCAGAAGAAAACTACAGTGAGAAAAGCACCGCCTAAAATAACTAGCTGCAGCATCTTAGCGCCTCCTGAAGGTCATTTCAAAATTTTTTGATTCAAAAAGATCCGTGGGAAGATTCTCCCCGTAGGCTTGCAGTTTCTCCATACAACGGGGGATAATGCCGGTGGGCACGTGTTTCCCGGTAATACGACCTCTCTCATTAAACCCGGCCTGCTCAAACACAAAAAGATCCTGCAGAGTAATAATGTCCCCCTCCATCCCTGCTACTTCCGTCACCTTGACGATCTTGCGGCTGCCGTCAGGGAGGCGGGACTGTTGAATAATCAAGTCAATGGCCGAGGCGATCTGTTCGCGGATCGCCCGCAGGGGCAAATCCATTCCCGCCATGAGCACCATGGTTTCCAGGCGCGCCAGCGCATCCCGCGGGTTATTGGCGTGCAAAGTGGAGATGGAGCCATCATGGCCGGTATTCATCGCCTGCAGCATATCGAGAGCTTCGCCCCCCCGGACCTCACCAATTACAATCCGATCAGGGCGCATCCGCAGCGAGTTGATCACCAGGTCACGAATCGTGATCTTTCCTTTGCCTTCAATATCCGGCGGGCGGCTTTCCAGGGTGACAACGTGCTCCTGCCGAAGCTGCAGCTCCGCCGCGTCTTCGATGGTTACAATCCTCTCCTGATCGGGAATAAAACTGGAGAGCACATTTAAGGTTGTCGTCTTACCGCTCCCCGTCCCGCCGGAAACAATGATATTGAGACGGGCCCGCACAGCGGACTTAAACAAGCGGGCGATCTCCCGTGTCATGGTCCCGAAACTGATCAGGTCCTCCGAGGTAAAAGGATCCGCCGCAAACTTACGGATGGTTAAAGTCGGCCCTTTAAGAGCCAGCGGCGGGATGATGGCATTGACCCGGGAACCGTCCGGCAGGCGGGCATCAACCATCGGCGAGCTTTCATCCACCCTTCTCCCTAAAGGGGTGATAATCTTGTCGATGGTATTGAGCACATGCGCATCATCACGAAAAGTAATCTCCGTTTTGACGATTTTCCCTTCCCGTTCTACATAGACCAGCTGGGAACCATTGACCATGATCTCTGAAACAGTGGGATCATGGATCAGCGGATTGATCGGTCCATAACCAAAGATTTCATCGTAAACGTACCTCACCACTTTTTGTTTATCAGCCTGGGAGAGATCGTGCCTGAAATCTTCCAGTACCACTTCCATCGTTGCCCTGATCTGCTCCAAAAAATGCTTCTTCTGAAAGCTATCCATTTTCTGGACAAGGAGAGTATCATCCATGATATCAATAACCTGGCGCAGGGTTTCTGTGGCCAGATCTTCCAGTTCCTTCTTTTTATTCAGAACGGGTTCCCTGGATACAGGTCTTGAACTATTAACGAAGGGGGAAGGTTGTTTTGGTAGCTTCATTTTTCTCACCTTTCCATTTCCGTTGCTTTACGGTTCTTACCCGTTGCAGCCTGTTTTTCTGTCCCATCCCCGGCTATCCGGCGTGCCAGCTTCATGAAATTACGGCTGACTTTTGCCCGGGGATAAAGCAGAACTACAGGTATGCCTTTATTCAGGGAAGAGGATACCAACCTGTATTCTGCCGGCAAAACGCCGAAAAGATCCTGGTCCAAGGTTGTCTCCACATCCCGACTTTTGATCTCACTGCGGGACTCAGCCCTGTTCAGCAGCAGTTTGATCTTATGCCGGGGATAGTTCAAAGAACCGAGCGCCACCAGGCAAGCTTTAATATTGCGGATGGTGGCCACATCCTGAGTAGTGATCAGCAGCAGCAGATCAGCTTCCTGGAGGGCCGGATCCACGGGTTCGTAGAAGCGGGCCGGCATATCCACCACCACATAATCAAAAGCACTCTGCAGTACCTTGAGGATCAGTCCAATATGTTCAGCATTGATAAACTCGGCCATCTGCGGCTGTGTATTGGCTGCCAGCAGCTTGATTCCCGAGCGGTGCGGAATCAGGTAGCTCTCCATCAGATCCTGATCAAGATTGCGGATCTCATTGATGACATCGTGAATCGTATAACGGGGAACGATATTCAAGGCCAGCGCCGTGTTGCCAAAATCCAGGTCCAGGTCAACCAGAACAACTGCATCTCCGGTATGCTGTGCCAGAGCAACCGCCAGGTTTGTGGAGACAAAAGTCTTTCCCACTCCCCCTTTGGTACTGAAAACGGTCACGATCTGCCCCTGCCGGGGCTTTTTACGCAACGCGGGCGTTTTATCCCGCTGCATGACCTGCTTCTTTTTCTCCAGCTGGTAACTACGGTAGATGGAATCAACCAGCTTGGCGGGAGTAAAAGGCTCAATGAGCACATCCTTGGCCCCGGCAAAGATGGCCTTGCGCAT
This sequence comes from Dethiobacteria bacterium, assembly GCA_050948785.1. Taxonomy (GTDB): domain Bacteria; phylum Bacillota; class Dethiobacteria; order DTU022; family UBA8154; genus JAAZMI01. The sequence continues at coordinate 2,762 of JBMNEM010000010.1, read as the reverse complement.
CGTCTCCTCCAGCAGCTCTGTTTCCACCAGTATCGTGGCAATCCAGGGATACGCAGCGGCGATCTTTTCCGCCAGCTTGTAACCGTCCCCCGGCACAGAGGCCCCGATGACTATTACCCCGGGATCAAGCCCCTCCACCACCTCCAGAGCCTCTTCCGCTGTCTCCGCCTCGCCGGCCATCTGGATATACTCCACACTGGAGAGGATCTCCAAAATATTGGACCTTTTTTCAGCGTCTTCTTCCACTACCAGCACTTTAATGCGTTCCATATTCATCACCTCTCCCGGAAAGTCCCAAAGTTTTCAGCATTATAATGTTCCAAGCGCACTTTTTCTTCATCCAAAGGCGAACGCAGAGTAAAATGGAAGGAGCCCTTCAGAAGAGCATAAGCCAGCACTTCGGCCTGCCCCGGAGTCACAGCCAGCGTAATGGTACTGACCAGATGCCGTTCTTCACTATCCTGTTCCTTGGTATACTCTCCGGTAGCGAGCACTAGGGCATTCTGCACCACTGTATAAGTCGTCATCTTGCTGTTAATGTCCGCATCGCTGTAAGTGATCAGCACATCAACCTTATCCCCGGGAGAAATATACCCGGAAACCCCAGTGACTTCACTTACAGGAAGGGAAATCGCCCGCCGCTTTTCCGGCACGCGATAAGAAAGGCTCGCTCGCCCCTCCGCAGCCACCCTGGCGGCCAGCAGTTGCTCCCCCTTGACGATCTCGCTGCGGGAGATGCTACCCACCGCCTCCTCTGTATTTTTAATGGCCTCGGGGTGGACGGCATCAGTGGGGATGGGCTCCACGACCAGCATCTCCGCCGTGATCCTGGTATGCTCCGGAATAGTGCTCTTGGCCACTACCACTTCTGTGTAGGCAGCGTTCGCCAGAGCCGGAGCCCCCCCGGAGGTAAGGCTTTGCAGATAATAGTTTAAAGCAATTACGGTGATCAGGCCAAAAATAACCGCTACAAATAAAAGACGCTTGCTGGCTTTCAAAGTATTTGCGCTCCTTTCCGTGCATTTTTGCTTCTCTTTCTACTTCAGTAAAAAAGAATACTTTAAGCCTATACCATTTTGTACGATATTCACGGTTTTACCGGGTGTATAGCCGCTTTCAGCTTCTCCCAACACCCGGCCAATAACCGTACCTTTAAAATCATCTTCCGGTCTGTCATACTGGGGATAGTGAAAACGATAAGTTCCTCTATTTTGATTTTCCTGATAATCACTACCGGTCCCACCATTAGCAGTAGAATAATTGGAACCATGGCCATGGGGATCAGTAATGACATCTTCAATTTTATATTTGGCAAACCCTACGACGATTGAATCAAGTTGACCTGCAGTAGCCGTATCAATCACCTCGACAATCGGAATTACTCCTTCAAGGCTGACATCGGGCACCTCTTCTTCAATTTGACCGTTTTGATAAAGCCAGTGCTGATAATTCCTGTACAACCGCCCTTGTTGGTTTAAATGCTGGCTATCCCTGTCCAGAGCATCAACAACAACTTGCATAGCACCTGTTTCCGTTCCATAAATGAATTTATCTGCATCTGTTTTAATTTCTTGTATAAGTTCAAGGCTCAAAGGTTGACCGTAAATATAATCTTCCGGCCAGCTTGACCACTCCGTAATAGCTTTAATGGGAGGATCAATTACGCCGAGGTCGCCTCTAATCGCGTTTTTGACGTCATCAGGGTTATAAGGCTTTTTAAATCCAAAAATGCCCCAGTTTGCATTTATTTCATTTTTCATATGCAGCGGGATAGCCTGTGTTCCATCACCAAATTGGCTTGCTTCAATAAAAAGAGGCAAAAAATCCTCATCAGCACGGGTAACATATCCCCAGGTTCCTACAGCCCGGGCTTTGACATCCATATGATGGGAACTAAGATTAAGTACCCTGGAAAAAATAAAATCCTTATGATGGCCTGTATTAACAATGATTACCTGAATTTCTTTTCCTTTATAAACATAATGATCATTCACGTTCACGTTGACCAAATCCGGTTGGGCCCCGTTGGCTATTGCTGTTTCCCTTGCAGCCTGTTCGGCAGCACTTATCGCGGAAGAATTACCACTGGCTTCAAGTAGTATTCTCGCGCCGGCCAGGGCACCGGCATCAGCAGCGGTAACCATTTTTCGTCTTTCCAGGGCTAAAGCACCATAATCGATCACCAGCGCCGAAAATCCTAAAAGCAGAACAAATGCCAGGCAGACTAGCACTAAAGCCGTTCCTTTTTCATCCCTTAAAATTCCCTTTATCTTCTCCATATTTAAGCTCTCCCGGTAAAAATATTTAAGTAGCCCCGACATATTCAACGCGCATCTTGGCCGAAGAAGAGATCGGAAAACTCTCCCCGGCAAGATAATTTAAAAATGGCACTACGATCTTTGCGGAAGCGTTAACAGTAACTGTCACCATATGCTTTTGTATACGGGATTCAGGTTCAATTTCAATGTCTCCGGAATCGATTTCATTCAAAAACGCAGAGGCAGAGACGGTCTCTGTTACTTTATTTTTTATAGTTATGTCATCGGCACCGACTATTGCTACCCGGGCGCCCTCCCTGGCGGCAGTAGTAACTGTAATATAACTGCTGAATATTATGCCAAACTGAATAATGCCTAAAAGAACCAGAAGAAGAAGCGGTAAAATAATTGCAAACTCGACCAAAGACTGCCCCTGATCATTTTTTTTAAAGCGGAAAAAAGAACTGCACAAATTACCACCTTCTTCCTGAAAAAAATTAATAA
>JBMNEM010000009.1:0-39098 GCA_050948785.1 Dethiobacteria bacterium | reverse complement strand
GGTTGCTGATGTGATCAAAAAGGGGGAAAGGCAAATTCTTTCCTTTTCTCTGGAGGTGATTAATGATAAGTTTACTCCCGGAGAAAAACTGCTGCAGCAAGGCCTTTCCATACTCAGAGATGTGATTGGTGATCCACTTCTCGAAAATGGAGGCTTCCAAAAGGATTACGTGCAGCAGGAAAAAGATCAGCTGGCCAAGGAAATTCAGGGATTGGTGAATGATAAAGTGAGCTATGCCCTGGAGCGCTGCATACAGGAGATGTGTTCCCGGGAGAGGTTTGGCGTTTATAAATATGGAAGTGTGGAAGAACTGCAGCCAGTTTCCGCGGAGGGGCTGTATACATATTATCAAAGTATTTTACGGGAAAACCCCCTGGATATTTTCGTCGTCGGCGAAATTGATCCGGAAAGGACTTTTTCCCTGATCCAGGAAATTTTTAATTTTACCCGGGCTGACAAACTTGTGGAGCTGCCCCCGGTAGAGGTGGAGCGTATTCCCGCAGAGGTTGCTTACAGGGAAGAAAGGCTACCCGTCAACCAGGGTAAGCTAACCTTGGGTTACCGGACCAATATATCTTACCAGGATGAAGAATATATCGACCTGTTATTCTATAACGCCATCTTGGGGGGCTTTCCTCATTCCAAGCTTTTCCAAAATGTCCGGGAGAAGGCCAGCCTGGCTTACTATGTTTTCTCCCGGCTCGAAAAGCATAAGGGGATACAGCTCATCGGCTCAGGTATAGAAGTACCCAATTACCAGCAAGCACTGGAGATTATTCTGCAACAGGTGGAGCTGATCAAAAAAGGGCAGATTAGCCGGGAGGAAATGGAGAATACCAGAAGGGCGCTTATTAACCGGTTCAGGATTGTCGGGGATAGCCCTTACAGTATGGTGGGTTTCTACATAGACGGTTTAATCGGGAAAAGGTCAGAGGAAGTTGAGCATTTCATACGCAGAATTGAGGGGATCAAAGAAGAAGATATTGTTGCAGTTGCTCATAAAGTTTATCTGGATACGATCTATTTCCTCCGTTCTGCAGACGGAGATGAAAGGAAGCAGGACTAAATGCGCTGGCAAGTAAAACAAAATGATTCCCTGAAAGAAAAAATTTTTCATGTTGCGTTGGAAGGGGGACCGGAGCTTTATATTCTCCCCCGCAAAGGGTATAACAAGAAGTATGCAATTTTTTCAACACGGTTTGGTTCGATTGATAATACTTTTCGTATTATCGATAACGGGGAGGAAGAGGAGATCATCCTTCCCGACGGAGTGGCTCACTTTCTCGAACATAAGCTTTTTGATGAAGAGGAAGGCAATGTTTTCGATCGTTTTGCTTATTACGGTGCTTCACCGAATGCTTTTACCAGTTTTACAAATACAACATATCTTTTTTCCTGTACGGATTTTTTTGCTGAAAACTTCAAGTTACTTTTAGATTTTGTCCAGGCCCCTTATTTTACGGAGGAAAGTGTGGCCAAAGAGCAGGGTATTATCCAGCAGGAAATTCGTATGTACCAGGATAATCCCGATTGGCGCGTATATTTTGATCTCTTAAAGGCACTTTACGCCCATCATCCTGTGCGCAATGATATTGCCGGGACTGTGGAGAGCATCAGTAAAATAACCAAAGATATTCTTTATAAGTGTTACTATACGTTTTATCATCCCCGCAATATGGCGATTTTTGTCACAGGAGATCTGGTCCCGGAAGATATTTTCAGGCTGGTGGAAGGGAATCTTGCCGGCCGTTCTTTCCCGCCTTTTCATGCTCCACAGCGTCTTTATCCCCGGGAGGAGGCTGTTGTACATCAAAAAGAGGTTACCTTGGAGCTATCAGTTTCACAACCTCTTTTGAACATGGGTTTTAAGGATACGTACTCATACCTGGAAGGCCGGGAGCTTCTTACCAGAGAATTGATTTCTGAGCTTCTCCTGGAGATGGTTTTTGGCAAGAGCGGGCCTCTTTTTACTTCTCTTTATGAGGAAGGTCTTATTGATGAACATTTTTCTTTTGGCTTTACGGCGGAATGTTCTTACGGCTACACCTTACTGGGCGGCAGGACCAAAAACCCGGAAAAACTGCATGAAAAATTACTTGCCGGAATTAAAAAAATGAAAAAGAAAGGCCTGGGGGCAGAAAGTTTTGCCCGGTATAAACGTAAGATGAGAGGCCAGTTGCTCAGCAGTTTCAATTCTCTGGAGTTTATTGCCAATAATTATCTTGCCTACCGTTTTCGCCAGATCGATTTTTTTGAGATATTGGATGTTCTGGAGAAAATAACAATCAAGGACTTGGAAAAAAGAATGCATGAACATTTCCAGGAAGATCTACATGCTATTTCGGTTGTTTACCCTGTTCAGCAGTAAATAGAGGAGGGCCGGTGTTTCCCCGGGCCAAGGAAAGGAGTTTGTTTGAAGTTGAGCATGAATGAAAAAGAATTTGTCAAGGAAGTTACACCCCGCGCAGAAGATTTTTCCCAGTGGTACCTTGACCTGGTTTTAAAAACAGAGTTGATGGATTATGCTCCGGTCAAAGGCTGCATGGCCATCCGGCCTTATGGTTACGCTATTTGGGAAAATATGAAAGAGCTTTTGGATCAACGCATTAAGGCCACAGGGCATCAGAACGCTTATTTCCCTCTTTTTATACCGGAATCGCTTCTGCAAAAGGAAGCTGAGCATGTGGAGGGCTTTGCTCCCGAGGTAGCCCTGGTTACCCGTGGCGGCAACGAAAAACTGAGTGAGCGTTTAGTGGTCAGACCCACTTCGGAAGCGATCATCTGTAGTATGTATGCCAAGTGGGTACAATCGTGGCGGGATCTTCCCCTCCTGATTAATCAGTGGTGCAATGTGGTCCGGTGGGAGAAAACCACTCGTCCTTTCCTGCGCACTTCTGAATTTCTCTGGCAGGAGGGACATACTGTTCACTGCACAGAGGAGGAGGCTGAAGAGGAAGCCCTGAAAATGCTGGGGGTCTACAAAGACTTTGTGGAAAGTGAACTGGCCATCCCTGTTATCAGCGGGCTGAAAACAGAACGGGAAAAGTTTGCCGGGGCACTGCATACCTATACCATTGAGGCACTGATGGCTGATGGCAGGGCCTTACAGGCGGGAACATCCCACAATTTGGGCCAGCATTTTTCCAGGGTTTTTGATATTCAGTATCTCGATAAAGATAAACAATTGAAGTATGCCTGGCAAACATCATGGGGAGTATCGACAAGGCTGATCGGTGCCATAATTATGGTGCATGGGGATGATCGGGGACTCCGGCTTCCCCCGCAGGTTGCCCCGCTGCAGGTAGTGGTCATTCCCATTATTACAAAGAAGAAACGGGAAGAAGTGCTGCAGAAGTGCCAGGCAATCATTGGGGAATTGGCCGAAAACGTGCGTGTGCATCTGGATAAACGTGAAGAATATTCCGCAGGTTGGAAATTTAATGAGTGGGAAATGAAAGGTGTTCCCCTGAGGTTGGAAGTGGGCCCCCGGGATCTGGAACAGGGAGTGGTTTCGGTTGTGCGGCGCGATACAGGGGAAAGGAGTACTATTTCCGCAGAAGATCTGTCCCGGCAGATATCTTTGCTTTTAAAAGATATCCAGAATAATCTTTTCCGTCAGGCCAGGGAGTTTCAGGAGAAAAATACTTACCGTGTACACAATTACCAGGAATTTCAGGAAGTTTTGCAGGAGAAAAAGGGTTTTCTCCAAGGCTTTTGGTGCGGCACTTCCAATTGTGAAGAAGAGATTAAAAACGAGACGAAGGCCACGATTCGCTGTATTCCCCTGGGGCCGGAACAAAAAGAAACGGGTCCCTGCCTGTTTTGCGGAAACAAAGAGGGTAAAATTGTTTATTTTGCCCGTGCGTATTAGTTCCCGGGTTTTCAGGGTTACATGAACAAATAAAAAATTACTATAAAAATTACTGCAGATACTTTCTCTAAGTTTCTCCAACTTCTTAAGTTTTCTTAAGATTTCAGGAGAGATTTTTTTGTGAGGTTGGTTCAGAATATTCTGCCTAAATGGGGTGCTATTTAAGTCAGTTAGTCTTAGCCAATTACACAATTTCAATGTTTAAAAAATATTTATTAAATAAATTATGCAAATACAGGTAAAAAAATTATGGGAAAAGCAGGATTTTTGCTAGTCAATATAGAAATTTTAATATGTTCACTATTTTTTGAAAAGTGTAAAAAGGAGGTTGTGAATTTGCAAACAAAAGCAGTCAAAGAAAATAGTTTTGATTTTGACAGGGTAGAAAGTCTTTTACAAGAATTTGTGGATAAAAAAGGAGTAGTAGTTCCTATTTTACAAAAAATCCAGCATGAGTTTGGCTATTTGCCACGGCCTGCTTTGGAATACATGGCTAAAAGGCTGCGTATACCTGTAAGCAGAGTTTATGGTGTAGCCACCTTTTATGCTCAGTTTCACCTCCTGCCGCGGGGAAGGAATATTATCCGGGTTTGTCGTGGGACGGCCTGTCATGTACGGGGTGTATCAAAAGTAGCGGATAAAACCAAGGAGCTCTTGGGAGTTGATGTGGGGGAGACTACGGAGGATATGAAGTTTACCTATGAGGAAGTTGCCTGTATCGGAGCTTGTGGCCTTGCCCCGGTGATGATGATCAACGAGCAAACTTTTGGAAAACTTGCCCCTGATAAGGTTAAGGCTATTTTAAAGAAAATTTAAGGGCAGGTTTTAAGAAAGGGGAAGGATGATAGATGAAAAAATTCATTGACCCGTGTTGTCCGGAATGTTTTAATAGCAAAGAAAATCCTTGTACGCAGTTTATTGAATGCTGTTTATCAGGCCCTTTCTGTCATGAAAACCTCGTTTGCCAGGAGAAGAGGGAGGCTATTGTTCGTCGTCTTGCCCATAGTCCCGGTTATCGGGAGGATTAAGACTGTGACAAGCGGAGGGAGGTAAAAAAATGCACGAAAGACATATTCTGATCTGTGCCGGAACAGGTTGTATTTCCTCCGGTACTTTGCAGGTTCATGAGGCACTGGAGAGAGAGCTGCAAAAGCATCATTTGGAAGATAAGGTACGCATTATTCTCTCAGGATGTCACGGCTTTTGTGAAAAAGGGCCAATTTTTATCGTTTATCCGGAAGATATCTTTTATTGTGGGGTAAGTGCGGAAGATATGCCGGAGTTGGTCGAAGAGTACCTGGTGAAGGGAAATATTGTTGAACGGCTGCTTTACAAGGATCTGCACACAGGGGAGGCTATTATTTCCCACGAGAAAATTCCCTTTTATAGCAAACAAAAGAGATTGGCACTGCGCAACTGTGGTGTCATTGATCCCGAAAATATTGATGAGTATATTATTCGGGGCGGGTATATAGGTCTGGAGAAGGTTCTGCGGATGGAATCGATGGAAATTATCAACATGGTAAAAAGTTCCGGTTTAAGAGGCCGGGGGGGAGCCGGTTTCCCTACCGGTATGAAATGGGAGTTCGCCTATCGTAACCGGAGTGACAAAAAGTATGTAGTTTGTAATGCTGATGAAGGAGACCCGGGCGCTTTTATGGATCGCAGTGTTTTAGAGGGTGATCCGCATGCTGTTTTGGAGGGAATTATGATTGCCGGCCGGGCTATCGGCAGTGATGAGGCCTATATTTATGTCCGGGCAGAGTATCCGCTGGCGATTCGCCGTTTGCGGACGGCGATCGCCCAGGCGGAGGAATATGGAGTCATTGGAGAAAACATTCTGGGTTCCGGATTTAATTTTAAGATTAATATTAAAGAGGGTGCCGGTGCCTTTGTCTGTGGGGAGGAGACAGCCTTGCTGGCCTCAATTGAGGGTGAAAGGGGTATGCCGCGCCCACGTCCTCCTTTTCCGGCAGTAAAAGGTTTATGGGGGGAGCCCACCTGTATCAACAACGTGGAGACCCTGGCGAATGTTCCTTTGATTATACGCAAGGGAGTGGAATGGTATACCTCCATCGGGACAGAAGGCAGTAAAGGCACGAAGATCTTCGCGCTTACCGGAAAGGTAAACAATACCGGTCTTTGTGAGGTTCCCATGGGCATTTCCCTGCGCGAGATCATTTTTGACATCGGTGGCGGCCTGCAGGGCGAGAAAAAATTCAAGGCCGTGCAAATTGGCGGGCCGTCGGGGGGCTGTATTCCCGAATCCCTTTTGGATTTACCTGTCGATTATGACTCGCTGACTTCTGCCGGGGCGATGATGGGTTCCGGGGGTATGGTCGTGATGGACGAAAGTACCTGTATGGTTGATCTGGCCCGCTATTTTCTTGCTTTTACCCAGAGTGAATCCTGTGGCAAATGTACGCCCTGCCGTGAGGGGACGAAGCGTATGCTGGAGATCCTGGAGCGCATTACCCAGGGGAAAGGGGAAGAGGAGGATATCCCCCGCCTGCAAAGACTGGCCTTGGCTGTCAAAGACGGCTCGCTTTGCGGTTTAGGGCAGACGGCACCCAATCCGGTGCTGACCACACTCCGTTATTTCCAGGATGAGTATGAGGCGCATATTTTGGATCGCCGTTGCCCGGCGGGTCAGTGCCGCGATCTGCTTACCTATTATATTGATGCGGAAATATGTATCGGTTGCCGGGCCTGTACGAGAGTCTGTCCGGCGGAAGCGATCTCGGGTGAAAAAAAGGAGCCGCATGAGATAGATGAAGAAAAATGTGTCAACTGTGGTAGCTGTGCCGAACGTTGTAAATTTAACGCCGTAAAAACGAAATAATGAAATAAAGGAGGGAAATCGGTGATTTCTTTAACCATAAACGGTCAGAGCATAGAGGTAGAAGAGGGGAGCACAATTTTGGAAGCGGCTAAAAAGCTGGGAATTTTTATCCCTACTTTTTGCCATGATCCCAGGCTTACCCCGGCAGGAGCCTGCCGTATGTGTCTGGTGGAAGTGGAAAGGGCTCGTGCCTTAATGGCTGCTTGTAGTGTCCCGGTTATGGAAGGTATGGTGGTGCATACTGATACAGAACGGGTTCATGCTGCCCGCAAGGAAAATTTGCGGCTTCTGCTGGCCAATCATCCCCTGGATTGTCTTACTTGCGAGAAAACAGGAAATTGTCGCCTGCAGGAATATTGTTATCTCTACGGGATTTCCGAGAGTGAGTATCAAGGAGCCCGGAAAGACTATGCACCTGATGAGAGCAATCCCTTCTTTATCAGGGATTTGAACAAATGTATACTTTGCGGCTTGTGTGTACGTGTCTGTCATGAGATCAACGGGGCGGGGGCGATTGATTTTATCAACAGAGGGTTTGAAGCCAAGGTAACCCCGGCTTTTGATGATCCCTTGGAAGATTCCCCCTGTGTATTTTGCGGTATGTGTGTGGATATCTGTCCGGTAGGTGCGCTGGTACCCAAACAGAGCATCCGCCAAGGCCGTCCTTGGGAGCTGCGCAAGGTACGAACCATCTGCCCCTATTGCGGAACAGGCTGTGGATTGGAGCTCTATGTCAAGGATAACAAGGTGGCGGGAGTGAAAGGTGATCCATCCAGTCCTGTAAGCCGGGGGCAGACTTGCGTCAAGGGGCATTTTGGTCTCGATTTCCTGCATAGCCCGGAACGGTTGCAAAAACCTTTGATCAGGAAAGATAGTGAGCTGGTGGAATCTACTTGGGAGGAAGCTCTGGATTTTATTGCTTCCAAATTAAAGAGGATGAAGGGTAATGAACTGGCCGGCCTTTCTTCAGCGCGGGCCACAAATGAGGAAAATTACCTCTTTCAGAAGCTTTTACGTATGCTGGGGACAAATAATATTGATCACTGCGCCCGTCTTTGACATGCACCTACCGTAGCTGGTCTGGCTACAGCTTTTGGCAGTGGTGCAATGACGAACAGTATTTCCGAAATAGAGAAAGCGGGGGCCTTGTTGGTGATCGGTTCAAATACAACGGAGACCCATCCCGTGATTGGTTACAGGATTAAAACGGCCAAGAGAAACGGCGCTTCCCTGATTGTAGCCGATCCCCGGCAGATCGACCTGGTTGATTATGCTGATGTTTTTTTACAGCTGCGCCCGGGAACGAACGAAGCCCTGCTGAATGGCTTGATTCATGTTATCATTTCGGAAGGACTGGCTGATGAACAATTTATCCGGGAAAGAACAGAAGGCTTTGCGGAAATGGCTGCTGTTGTGCAAAAATATACACCGGAGCATGTTGGAAAAATTACCGGGGTGGCTGCGGAGGATATCCGTAAGGCAGCGCGCCTTTATGCCGGGACGGAAAGCGGCGCGATTCTCTATACGATGGGAATAACGCAGCATACCACGGGAACTGATTCCGTGCTTGCTGTTGCCAATCTGGCCATGGTTACCGGTAATATGGGTAAACCCTCCAGTGGGGTCAACCCGTTAAGGGGACAAAATAATGTGCAGGGAGCCTGTGATATGGGGGCTCTGCCCAATGTTTTTACAGCTTACCAGCGAGTAGAGGAGCGTGGTGCACGGGCCAAGTTTGGAAGAGCATGGGGGGCAAGACTCAATTCCCGGCCGGGGTTAACCGTTACTGAAATTTTTGATGCAATTTCCGCCGGAAAGATCAAATTTCTTTACATTATGGGGGAAAACCCGGCGATCAGCGATGCCAACCTGCATCATGTCCAGGAAGCTCTGGAAAAGGTGGAGTTTTTGGTCGTCCAGGATATCTTTTTAACGGAGACCGCTGCCTATGCCGATGTAGTTTTACCGGCGGCGGCTTTCGCTGAAAAGCAAGGGACCTTTACTAATACGGAGCGGCGCGTGCAAATGGTCCGGCAGGCTGTCAATCCTCCTGGCGAAGCCAAACCGGACTGGCTTATTTTATGTGAACTGGCTCGCCGGTTGGGTCTGGACTGGCATTATGCAACGTCGGGAGATATTTTTATAGAAATTGCTCGTTTAACCCCCAGCTATGCTGGAATCAGCTATCAGCGTCTGGAGGAAGAGGGTGGCCTGCAGTGGCCTTGCCCTGATGCCGGCCATCCGGGAACCCCTTATCTGCATCAGAATAAGTTTGTGCGGGGCAAGGGTCTTTTTACCCCTGTAGAATATCAGCCTCCGGCTGAAGAGCCCGATGAAGATTATCCCTTACTGCTTACTACAGGTCGCTCCCTTTACCACTACCATACCGGGACCATGACCCGTCGCACTGGGGGTATTGCCCCTTTCCGGCCGGAGGAAATGGCGCAGGTCAGTAAAGAGGATGCTGCCAATATGGGCATTGAAGATGGGGATCTGGTCAAGATATCTTCGCGCCGGGGCTATGTGCAGGTGCGTATTAAAGTTACGGAACTCGTTCCACAGGGAGTGGTATTTATGACTTTTCACTTTCATGAGTCCGCCGTAAACTTGCTGACAAGCAGTGCCGTGGATCCCGTGGCCAAAATCCCCGAGTTTAAGGTCTGTGCTGTGAAAATGGAAAAGCTGGCCGAAGTTGAGGCTTGAAGTTAAGCTTTTGTAAAATAATAATTTATGGCTATTGGCAGAAACCTGATCTACAGTTAAATTTGAAAATTTCCCCTTGTGTAAGGGGAAATTTTTTTTCAGGAAGGCTATAATAGAAACAGGGAGGGGTAGAAGATGGTTAGCAAAAACTTAAATTCAGAAGGCATAATAGAAGCGGAAATTATCCGGATTCGGGAGCAGCAAAGAAGCAGGGAAAAGGATTGTCTTATCCGGGAGATCCCCTTGACTATTTTTTTTAACGAGCGGGAACTTGTCACGCTCTTATGTTCGCCGGAAAAACTGGATTATCTGGCTGTTGGTTTTTTGCGTTCAGAAGGTCTGTTGGAAAGCAAGGATGATCTTGAGGAGATAAATGTAGACGTGGAAAAGGGTCTGGTTTTTGTCCGGACGAAAACGTCAACTGATCTGGTTGAAAAATTATATGGTAAAAGGACCATCACCTCCGGGTGTGGTAAAGGGACGCTTTTTGCACATGTCCTGGATTCTTTGCAAAGCAAGCGGGTAGAATCTCCTCTACAGGTAAAAGCAGGAGAACTGTTCAAATTGATGGCTGCACTGCAAAAGGCTTCCTTACTCTTTAAAACTACCGGTGGAGTCCACAGTGCAGCTCTGGCTGTCTCGGACAAAATCCTTTTTTATAGTGAGGATATCGGTCGCCATAACGCGGTGGATAAAATTGTGGGTGAATGTATTTTAAAAAATGTTCCTTTAGAAGATAAGATTCTTTTATCCAGCGGGCGCATCTCTTCAGAAATTGTCGTTAAAGGGGCAAAACTAGGTCTGCCGTTGATTGTTTCCCGCTCTGCTCCGACATCGTTAAGTGTGGAGCTCGCCGATAAAATGGGTATTACTCTTGTCGGTTTCGTGCGCGGCCGGCGCTTAAATATCTATGCCCATGAGGCCAGGATTTCTCTATAAAGGCATACTCTGCCTGCAAAGCAATTATCTGTATGAGAAAGATGGTGATGCATAGAATAAGTAAAAAGGAGTTATATTAAGATAGTATTTATTATTGGTTTAAAGCAATCCAAGAACATGCTTAATATCCAATAGGACAATTTTAAGTATTTGCGTAGCAGGTTTTTTAATGGTATAATATAGTAAATGCATCTACTATAAAAAGCCTGTCTTTAAATATTTCAACGGGAGCCGGTTTTAGCAATAGAAGCAGTCAATGAAAAATATGTTTTTTGGTACGTTTTTTTTTAGCTAAAAGGAGTTGACACTTATGAAGAAAACCCGACTTTACTCTTGAAGTAAATTTTTTTATAGGGAGGGGTGAAGGATGACGTTTGATTCTGTGAAAAAGATAGCGGCTGAATTTGCTCTGGAGCGGGCGATAAATTATGTAACTAAAGATCCGGAAAAAAATCTTTTCATTCTCCTTGAATTTATGGAGAAAGTAGCTATTGCCCCCGGCCATAAAGATGCCGTCAGAGCTGTAAAGGAGCACTTTAAAGATAACCCGCTGATCATGGAACAGACTAAGCGTATCGCCAGTAATCCCAAGATGCTTTCAAATCTAGTTAACTCCTGGGTTGTCAATGGGACTTTTCTCGGCAGAACAAAGCGGGAAAAAATCAGTAAGGAGATTGGGGTTTCTGTTCCCCAGTTGCTTTTGATTGATCCCACCTCTGCTTGTAATTTGCGTTGCGAGGGCTGCTGGGCGGGTGAGTACAGTAAAACGGATCAGTTGGAGCCGGAGCTGTTTAGCCGGATTATTAATGAAGCCAAAGAGATGGGTATCTACTGGATAGTTCTCTCCGGCGGTGAGCCTTTCTGTTACCCTCATCTGCTGGATGTGGTCGCCAGCCACCCTGATTCAGTTTTTATGGTCTATACTAACGGTACACTGATTGACGAGAAAGTAGCCGATCGTTTGGCGGAATTGGCCAATTTATCCCCGGCCTTCAGCCTGGAAGGGTGGCGTGAAAAAACTGATGCGCGCCGGGGTGCCGGTACTTTTGATAAGATTGTCCGGGCGATGGATCTTCTCCGGGAGAGAGGGGTTTTTATCGGTGCTTCGGTAACATCGATGCACGATAACATTGAAGAGCTCTTCAGCGACGATTTTATCGATTTCCTTGTCGAGAAGGGCGTTGCGTATATGTGGTCTTTCCATTATATCCCTGTTGGCCGTAATCCCAATGTAGAGCTGATGCTTACACCTGAACAGCGTGTTTGGATGTTTGAGCGGGTGAGAGAGCTGCGCAGTGTTAAACCGATCTTAATTGCCGATTTCTGGAATGACGGGGCAGTAACAGGCGGGTGTATTGCCGGCGGCAGACAGTACTGTCATATCAACGCTGCCGGTGACGTTGAGCCGTGTGCTTTTGTACATTTTGCTGTGGATAATATCAGAAATAAAAGCCTGAAAGAAGTTTTACAAAACCCGTTCTTTAAGGCTTACCAGAGAGAGCATCCTTTTAACGAGAACCATCTGGCTCCTTGTCCGATTATTGATGCACCGGCCACCTTGCGGAAAATGGTGGAGGAATGTGGGGCGTATCCCACACACCAGGGAGCAGAACAGGTCCTGGGGGGCCAAGTAGCCAAACATCTTGATGGTCTTTCCCAGCGCTGGTTAGAACTCTCTGAAGAATTAAAAGCGGAAACATCAGCCCGTAAAGAAGCCAAAGAAGCCAGCACCATAAAATAGTATTTTTAACTATAACATTGGATAACAGGGCAGCTGGCCGGCAGGCCGGGTGACGGGTGGAGTTCCGGGTTACAATCATAATCAGGTCTGGTAAATAGGGTAGTGCTGCTTGGGGGACATGAATCCACAGTGCAAAACCTGTATGTGTCCATGTTCCGGTTCCCGGTAGCACTACCTTTCATTTATTTTGAATATCTTTAGGTAACACAATCCTGCGGGCGACAACATTTACCTTGGAAATCTGGAAACCGGTCAGGTTCTCCAGACTATTTTTAATTTCTTTCTGGATCTTCTGCAGGAGTTGTGGAATATTTACGCCGTATTTGATATGCACTTCCAGGTTAATGATCAGGCCATTATTGTTGGAGATAATGGCCGGTTTTTTAATTTTGACTACATCGCTGCTGATTTGGGTGGCGACATGGACAGTGATTTGTTCGATGACATTTTTGGAGAGATAAAAATTTCCCAGGGAACTATAGACCGGCCGGACAATGGAATGTTCCATCGTCCGGGGGGGAGTTGCCTTACTTTTGCCCAGGAAGAAAGCTTTGAAGGGATCAAGGAGGTACCCGGGGAATGCTTTTTCGAGTGCAAATGTAGGTAACGGTATGACGTGACGATTTTCTTTTGCCCTGATTTCCAGTGCCCGGGCAATTTCTTGGGGAGAGGCAATATCCTCAATAGAGATTATTTTCTGGGGGGGAGGAATATCCAGTTTTTGGGTAATGAGTTCTACCATACGTTTGGAAATTCCCAGGATAAGAATACTTTCGGGTTGGGCCTTCCGGATTGCTTCCTTCACTTTGGCGGTGTGCTGCGGATCTGTAAAGACGGCTCTTTTTGCGGCACCGATCTTGGTGTTTTCCCGTTTGGAAGAACGGCCGGCGAGCACCTGGTTGCCTTTAATCAATAGCCCATCATCAAGAATATACTCTATTCCTTCTTTGTAGGCGACCAGTGTAGAACGATGACTTTTCCCTGAGCCGCTGGGCCCGATGAGGGCATAAACTCTCATTATTTTCCTCCTGATTTAAACAAATCGAGTATACCATAACTCACCAGGAAAGTCGATAGTTGCAAAAAGCACAGTTTGAGGCAGGGTTTTTCTTTTCTTTTACGAATTAATATATAAAGTAGATTGAAAAAAGTTGGTGATCTTGATATACTGAAAAACATAGAGAATACAGATAAATGCAGGAAAAACGAAAAAAGAAGAAATAATAAGAATGTTTGGACGAAACGGCATTGAGAGAGACACCTTAGGGTAAAAAGTAATTCAGGTTCAGTATAAAGGTAACTAGATGATCAAGAATAACCAGGAGGTGCCTTGCAGTGGAAGAAAAGTTAGGTTTTTTAGAGCAGAGAAGAAACGTTATTCTCCAGGGTGGTGGCACAAAACGTGTTGAAGCTCAGCACAAAAAAGGGAAACAAACTGCCCGGGAGAGACTGGATCAATTGTTGGATCCGGGAAGCTTTGTCGAGGTCGGGACCTTTGTCCAGGGTGATCTGAAGGATGCCAGCGTGATAGACATTCCCCTGCCGGGTGAAGGTGTTGTGACCGGTTATGGGACAGTAAACGGGCGCTTGGTATATGTTTTTGCCCAGGATTTTACTGTTTCCGGTGGCTCTCTTGGTGAAATGCATGCGGCCAAAATTTGCCGCGTTATGGACCTGGCCGCTCAAAACGGTGCTCCTTTGGTGGGTATTAACGATTCCGGGGGGGCCCGAATTCAGGAAGGTGTCATGTCCCTGGATGGTTATGCCAACATTTTTTACCGTAATACGGTCAATTCAGGGGTGATTCCCCAAATTTCCGTAGTTATGGGGCCTAGTGCAGGAGGGGCTGTTTATTCCCCGGCGCTGACTGATTTTGTATTTATGGTAGATAATATCAGCTACATGTTTATAACCGGTCCGCAGGTTATCAAGGCCGTAACGGGTGAGGAGGTTTCCCCGGAGAAGCTTGGCGGGGCGGCGACCCACAATGATACCAGTGGGGTTGCCCATTTCCGGGCCAAAGATGAGCAGGAGTGTTTTACTTTAATTGCAAAACTGCTCAGCTATCTGCCCTCCAATAACATAAATGATCCGCCTGCTGCTGAGCCGGCCGAGCCTGCTCTTCCGGCAGATGATTTAGTCAACCTCGTGCCCGCTGATCCGAACAAAGGTTACGATGTTGTCGAAGTGATCAAAAGAGTTGTCGATAACAGTGAGCTTTTTCAGGTTCACGAGCACTATGCCAAAAACGCAGTGATCGGTTTTGCCCGCATCGCCGGACAAGCTGTGGGGATCATTGCGAACCAGCCCAAATTTTTGGCGGGGTGCCTGGATATCAACAGTTCGGATAAGATTGCCCGCTTTGTCCGCTTCTGCGATTGCTTTAATATTCCGCTGGTTACTTTCGTTGATGTTCCCGGTTATCTTCCCGGTGTCCATCAGGAATACGGGGGAATCATCAGACATGGGGCTAAAATTCTTTATGCTTATTCGGAGGCGACTGTTCCCCAAATCAGTGTTATTTTACGCAAAGCTTATGGAGGCGCTTATATTGCCATGAACTGCCGCGGCCTGGGAGCCGACTTCGCCTTTGCCTGGCCGACAGCGGAGATTGCTGTGATGGGTCCGGAAGGAGCGATTAATATTATTGCCCGCCGGGAATTGGAGCAGGCTGAAAACCCGGAAGAGGAAAGAAAGAAAAAGGTGGATGAATACCGGGAAGCGTTTGCCAATCCTTATATTGCCGCGTCCCGTGGCTGGGTGGATGATGTAATCGATCCCCGCGCCACGCGTGCTCATTTGATCCGCGCGCTTGATTCACTAAAAAATAAATTTGAAGATCGCCCCCGTAAAAAACATGGAAACTTTCCGGTTTAAAGTGTGTTGACTTTTTAATAGACAGATGGTAAGATTTTTGCCAGAAACCTTTATATGCCAGGCCGAAGAAGGGGAGAGTATGAACAGGAAAGGCTCAAGTGAGCCGGGGGTAGTGTAAACCCGGTGCCGGAACTGTTCTGAAGCGCACCCCGGAGGTGAAAGCTGAAGCTTGAGGGGACCCTTTTGGAAATATGGGTATTCTCTGTGTGTAGGCTTTTCCGGTTAAAACCGTTAAAAGCACGTTGTAAAATATACCTGGCAACCTGAAGGGGGCTCCTGGAGAGCCAAAAAAGGTGGTACCGCGGGAAATTACCTCTCGTCCTTTTTGGAGAGAGGTTTTCCTTATTTTAAGGAGGCTAAGCAATGGTACGTATTGGGATCATTGGCGCTACCGGTTATACGGGGAGCGAACTATTAAGATTTATTTTCTCTCATGGCCAAGTTGAACTGACTTATGTTACATCGCATTCTTTTGCCGGGAAGCCTCTGCCGGAGGTTCATCCGCATTACTTAAGTATTCTGGAGCCGGTATGCCGTCCCTTTTCTTTGGAGGAAACTGTGGATAAAACAGACCTGGTTTTTTGTGCGTTACCCCATGGCGATTCCATGGATACAGTTCCTCTTTTACTTGCAGCGGGCTTGAAGGTGATCGACCTGAGCGCTGATTTTCGGCTGGCAGATGCTGCTGCTTACTTTGAATGGTACCAAAAAGAGCACAGTGCGCCTCAGTACTTGGGGAAAGCCGTCTATGGCCTGCCGGAAATTTATAAGCAAGAGATCAAAAAAACTTCTTTTGTGGCCAATCCGGGGTGCTATCCCACCTCAGTTCTTTTGGGCCTGGCTCCGTTGGCCGCGCAGGGGGTGGTGGATTGGGAAACCCTGGTGGTGGATTCCAAATCAGGAACTTCCGGGGCGGGCCGGGTTCCCTCCTCCATGCTTCACTTCCCCGAATGTGCGGAGAATTTCCGTGCTTACCGTGTTGCCGGGCACCAGCATACATGTGAGATGGAACAGGAACTGGGCAAATTGGCGGGCCAAAAGATAACGCTTACCTTTGTGCCCCATTTGTTACCAATGATCCGGGGTATCCTCAGCACCATTTATCTCCGGCTGACGGTTAAAATGGAGGAGGAAGAAATCAGGGAAATTTACAAAGAATTTTACAGGAAAGAAAAATTTGTCCGGGTTTTACCGGCATCTCTCACGCCGGAAACCAGAAATGTGTACGGCAGCAACTATTGCGATATCGCCTGTAAATGGGATCAGCGTACAGGACGGCTGATTATTCTTTCAGCTCTGGATAACCTGGTCAAAGGTGCTGCCGGGCAAGCAGTACAAAATATGAACCTTATGCTGGGCCTGAAGGAGGAGCAGGGTTTGCAGCTGGTGCCTTTGAGGCCATAAATAGCAGTTTGCGGGAGGCAGGTTAAATGAGCACAGATTATCTGGAGAAAGTTCGGGGGGGTATTACCGCGGTACGCGGCTTTGAAGCTGCCGGAGTGCACTGCGGCTTGAAAAAAAACGGGGAAAATGATCTGGCCATGCTCTACAGCAGGGAGCCGGCAGTTGCCGCCGGGGTATTTACGACCAACAAGTTCAAGGCCGCTCCCTTATACGTCACGGAGAAACATATTTGCCACCCCGTCAGGGCGATCGTGATTAACAGTGGTATTGCCAATGCCTGTACAGGAGAGCAGGGTCTGGCTGATGCTTTGAACACCGCGGAAATTACAGCCGGGGAGTTGGGTGTCCGCAAGGAGGAAGTCCTGGTTGCCTCTACAGGAGTAATCGGTGTTTATCTTCCCTTGGAGAAGATTGCCCGCGGGATTACCCTGGCGGCCCAAAATCTTTCCCCCCAAGGCGGAGAAGAGGCGGCGCAGGCGATTATGACGACTGATACTAAAATTAAGGAAAGCGCCTGTCGGGTGGCGGCGGGTGAAAAATCCTTTATGCTGGCGGGAATGGCCAAGGGCGCCGGGATGATTTGTCCTGATATGGCAACTATGCTTGCTTTTTTGGCTACGGATGTACAAATAAAAAGGGAGGCCTTACAAAGGGCATTAAGCAGAGCTGTAGAACGTTCCTTTAATTTGATTACGGTTGATGGTGATACTTCGACCAATGACATGGTAGTCCTGCTTGCCAATGGGGCTGCCGGGCTGGAGATCGAAGAGGGAGGCCCCCTTTGGGAAACTTTTAACCGGGCTCTGCTGCAGGTTTGCCGGGAATTGGCTTATCTGATTGTTGCTGATGGAGAAGGGGCGACCAAAGTGATTAAACTCAGGGTGAAGGGTGCTCCTGATGATCAAGTGGCCAGGAAGCTGGCGCGCACCATACTCAATTCTCCTCTGGTCAAGACCGCTTTTTTTGGCGAAGATGCCAATTGGGGACGGATCGTTACGGCCATGGGTTATACGGATGCCCATTTTGATCCCGGGCGGGTGGATGTTTTTTTTGGCCCGGCCCAGGTTGTGGCCGGCGGTAAAGGACTTCTTTTTGATGAGCTGCAGGTCAAGGAAGTATTATCACAGGCAGAAATCCCTGTTTTGGTGGATCTGCATCTGGGTACAGCGGAGGTTACTGCTTGGGGGTGTGATCTCAGCTATGATTATGTAAAAATCAATAGTGCTTACAGGAGTTGAAGGAGGTGTCTTTGATGGAAAAGTCTGTCGAAACTTTTATTGCTAAAGCAGAAGTATTAATTGAAGCGTTACCCTATATTCGCAACTTTGCCGGGAAAACTTTTGTGATCAAGTACGGCGGGCAGGCCATGATCAGTACAGAAATGAAAAATTCGGTGGCCCAAGATCTTGTTTTGTTAAAATTTATCGGCATTAACCCCATTCTTGTACACGGGGGAGGCAAGGAAATCACAATTTTGATGGAGAAATTAGGGAAAGAAGCCAGCTTTATTAATGGCCTGCGTATTACTGATCAGGAAACCATGGAGCTGGTCGAGATGGTTTTGGTAGGGAAAGTAAATAAGGAAATTGTGAGCTTGCTGAACAGGTACGGGGGTAAAGCCGTGGGGTTAAGCGGTAAGGACAGCGATCTTTTAGCCTGTCGCAAGAAATTACCGTTACAGGTAGATGTAGATGGTAAGGAACAAACCGTTGATCTAGGCTATGTCGGCGATATTGTGGAGATAAACCCCGAAGTGATACAGACTCTCAGCAGGAACGGTTATATACCGGTGATCTCCTCGGTTGGTGTGGGGACAGAGGGAGAAAGTTTGAATATCAACGCGGATCACGTTGCCGGGGAACTGGCTGCCGCCCTTCAAGCTGAGAAATTGATTGTCCTTACCGATGTGGAGGGTATTTTCGCGCAGGAGGGGGATCCGGACACTCTGATCTCGACACTAAGCCGGCGCAGGGCACATGAGATGATCATCTCCGGAAAAATATCGGCAGGGATGATTCCCAAGGTGGAAGCCTGTATCCGGGCTTTAAACAACGATGTTTCCCGTACTCATATTATTGATGGCCGTCTTAGCCACTCCATCCTGCTGGAGATTTTTACCGACAAGGGTATCGGGACGATGGTGGTTTAAAATAATGTCAGTCCGCCTGGTATCATTGCCCGGTATTCCGGGCACCGGGTCGATGGAACAATGCTGGCTCGAGAACAAAGGTGGGGGATAAGAGACTCCTTTTGTTAATAATCTATACAGGGTGAATCTAGGGGGGAAGAAACTTGCTGCAGGAAAAAGAGAAACGTTATATTATTAATACTTATAACCGCCAGCCGGAGTATACACCGCTGATTGTCAGGGGCAAGGGAACGTTGCTCTGGGACGCGGCGGGGAGGGAATATCTGGATTTTGTCGGGGGAATCGCGGTCAATGCTTTTGGCCATGCCCATCCGCCTGTCTTGCAGGCGGCCTGGGAGCAGATGCAAAAAGTTATTCATACTTCCAATTTATATTATAGTGAACCCCAGATCAGGCTGGCAGAATGCCTGGTAAAAAATTCGGTGGGAAATAAAGTTTTTTTCTGCAATAGTGGGGCGGAAGCCAATGAAGCGGCGATTAAACTGGCACGGAAATATATCAAGGTAGTGCTGCAGTCGGATAGATTTGAGATCATTACGGCTCTTAATTCGTTTCACGGGCGAACCCTGGCGACTGTGGCCGCGACAGGGCAGGAAAAATTTCAAAAAGGTTTTGAGCCCCTGCCGCCGGGTTTTTGCTACGCCCGTTTTAACGATCTGGAATCTTTTCGGTCCCAGCTGACTGAGCGTACCGGCGCGATTATGGTTGAACCCATCCAGGGGGAAGGCGGGGTTCATCCGGGGACGGCTGATTTTTTGGCGGGGCTGCGGCGTTTATGTGATGAAAACAATCTGTTGCTTATTTTTGATGAGGTGCAAAGCGGTATGGGGAGGACAGGGAAGCTTTTTGCTTATGAAAATTATGGGGTTCATCCGGATATTTTTACCCTGGCCAAGGCGCTGGGGGGAGGATTTCCGATTGGTGCAATGCTTTGCTCGGAAAAAGTAGCCGCAGGTTTTTCGCCCGGGGATCATGCCTCGACCTTTGGAGGAAACCCCGTGGCCTGTGCAGCAGCTCTCGCTGTGCTGCAGGGAATTTTACAAGATGGTTTTTTAGATGATGTGGCGTCCAAGGGCCAGTATTTCCAGGATAAATTACAGCTGCTTGCCAGCAGGTTTTCCGGGGTTATTGTCGAAATCAGGGGTAAAGGGCTCATCATCGGGGTGGAATTACAAGGTAAAGCCGGGGAGATACAGCGCTCCTGCCAGGAAAAGGGACTGCTGTTAAATTGTCTCGGAGAAAAAATCTTACGTTTTCTCCCCCCTTTAAATGTCAGCAAGGATGAACTGGACTCCGCTTTAGAAATTTTACAAAAGGCGTTTGAGGAGGTATTTGGTGGTGAATAGTCTACAGGGAAGGGACTTTTTGTCTTTGCAGGATTTTAACGCTGCGGAGATCAGGGCCCTGCTTGATTTGGCCAAGAAACTCAAGTCCCGTCAAAAAAAGTGGGAGCCGCAGCCTTTATTAGCAGGAAAAACACTGGCCATGATTTTTGAGAAACCTTCAACCAGGACCAGGATTTCTTTTGAGGTTGGTATATGGCAGTTGGGTGGTTCTGCACTTTTTTTAAGCAGCCAGGAGCTGCAGATGGGCAGGGGGGAGCCGATCAAGGACACTGCTGCCGTTCTTTCACGTTATGTTGATGGGATTATGATTCGTACATTTGACCATGGTGAGGTGGAGGAACTGGCCAGGCATGCCTCTATTCCGGTGATCAACGGTCTTACAGATTTGCTGCACCCCTGTCAGGTCCTGGCTGATCTCCTGACGATTGAAGAGAAAACCGGGCGTCTGCAGGGAATCAGGGTGGCCTATACAGGAGATGGTAACAATGTGGCCCACTCGCTCTTACTGGGGTGTTCAAAGATGGGCCTGGATATATCTGTAGCAACACCCCCAAAATACCGGCCTCTACCGGAGATCGTGGACAAGGCGCAGGAGAATGCCGGTAAAAGCGGAAGTAAAATATTAATTACGGAAGACCCTGTAGAAACTGTGGAAAATGCCGATGTTATTTATACTGATGTCTGGACGAGTATGGGCCAGGAAAAAGAAAAGGGGGAGCGCCGGAAAATTTTTGCTCCTTACCAGATCAATAGCAACCTGGTAAAACGGGCCAAGCCGGGGGCGATGATCATGCATTGTCTTCCCGCCTATCGGGGGGAGGAGATTACGGCTCAGGTGCTCGAAGGGGAACAATCCGTAGTGCTGGATCAGGCCGAAAACCGCCTGCATGCGCAAAAAGCCCTGCTGGCTCTGCTTATGGGCGATTAAGGGCTAATACTAAAACTGCCGTGGAGTAAGCATTTTATTGAGGCTGCCGGCAAGCAGCCGTCGGGATACTTTTCGGAACATTTAGGTTATTGAAAAGGGTGTGAACTATGGCGCCAAGAGACGAAAACGGCAAGGCGGGCATTACCAACGGAAAAATTGTTGTAATTAACCCGCAGGAAGGAGGGCGTCCGGCCGTTTTATGTCCTCCGGAAGACGGGGTTGAGATTTTTGTGAACGGGAAAAGAGTGGAGGAGGCTGTAGAATTAAGGGAAGAGGACCAGATTGAAGTAAATTCTTTGGTTTTTACAGAAGAAGCTCAGATACAGGTCAAAGTTTCTCCTGATGGCCTTTATGCTTCACTGGCAGTTTCTCCGCAGATCACCACCAGTTTTTCTCTCAAAGAAGCGGAAATGACCGCGAGTCTCAAGCCGGAGGTTTGTAAAAATGAGGTGCGGGAAAAAGTTTGCACGCTTGCGGCCGCAGAGGCAGAACTGAGAAAAAACAAGGTTACCTTTGGCCTGGATTTTGCCGCTTTAAAAGAAATCGTCGAGAAGGCAGAAGGTCAATTTCAAATTGTGGCCCGGGGAGAAAAGGCCCAGGAGGGCAAGGATGGTTTTATCGAATTTTTAATCAATCCGAAGATAGAAAAAATAAGCTATGGGGAAGAAAAAGAATGGGTGGACTACAGGGAAAGGTACCGCTTTCCCACGGTACAAAAAGGAGATCGGATTGCTCTGATCCACCCTCCTGTTGACGGTATCCCCGGGCAGAGCGTTACAGGGAAAATTACCCTTCCCCGGGCAGTAAAAAGTGTCAAAATAAAATGTGGAGAAGGTGCAGCCTTACAAGAAAACGGCAAAGGGATTTTAGCTTTTAAAGACGGGCGCTTGGTAGTCAGCGGTAACTGTATTAAAGTTGCAAACTTACTGGTGCATAACGGAGATGTGGATCTGGAAAGCGGCAACCTTCGCTTTAACGGGAATGTACAAATTTATGGAAACATTAGAGAAAGAATGAGGGTGGAGACCCGGGGCGATCTCTATGTTGACGGTAACGGATACGAAGCAAGCGTGAAGGCCGGCAGGGGCATTCATTTTACCGGGAATCTAATCCAGTGTCAGGTTGAAGGAGGCCTTTATTTTACCTTTTTGCAAGGAACCTCCTTGCTTTTGGAAAAAATCTGTGTTAGTTACAACAGCTTTTTGGACTGTGTAAAAAACTCCATCCGTATTTTAAGGGAGCGGAAACAAAGTGTAGATGAGCGCGCGATCAGCTTTACTACCAATTTAGTCCTGGAAAAAAACCTTCCTGTAATACGGGAAAATATCACCAAGCTTGAACAGTTGTTAAATAAAACGAAAATCCAAGATCAGCGAATAGAGCGTTTAAAGGAATTCTTAATTTTCCTGGGGAAGCTCAATGTTTTTTCCGGAAGGTTTAAGGATTTTCAGGAACTGGAGCGTGTGGGAAACGGGCTGGGATCTCTGTTGAAAGAGTTTCAGGATGTATTGGAAGATATCCCGGTGCTCAGTGCTTCCTATATCCAGAATAGCAATTTAATCCACAGTGGGGAAATTAATATTGTGGGTGCGGGATGCTACCAGTCGACTCTCCAGGCAGGAAAAGGGGTCCGGATCCAGGGCATATTTCGTGGTGGAACAATCAGGGCCCAGGGCGATGTAAGGGTCAAGGAATTTGCCTGTATGATAGATGCTGCCAGCCATGCGGAAAAGAAAAGGATGATCGGGATAAAAGTCCCGGCTGGGGCCAGCATTTATTTTGGAAAAGTGCATGGAGATACTGTCATACAGGTTGGAAAGCCCATTTACAGATTTGACCGGGAATATGAAAAAATAAAAGTAAGTTTATGATTGTAAAAAAGGCATGTTCCAAATATCAAACTATTGATAAAAAATGTTCCATACAGTAAAGAAAAGGAAGATAAAGGAACGGTGGCCTAAGGCGTAAGGACTAAGCCAGAGGTGAATTTACATCGCAAAATGGGCGTTGCTTCTCAGAGTTGCTTTGATTATGATACAATAAGGGGGTTTTCAACCAACTATGGGTATTTTTGCTTCACGGGTTGAGTTTAACAGATAAAGGGGATTATTTAATGAGTGTTCCGATCATTGATTCTCATATTCATCTGCTGCATTACGAAAAACACACGCAGGGTGCTTTGGACTGGGTCAAAAGTTTTCACGGTGGGGAAAACTGGCAGGAATTTTATCAGGAAATGTGTGATCCAAATAATTTTGTCAAATATCTCCGTACAAATTCGGTTGACTATGGGTTAATTTTTGCAGAGCTATGTCCACCGATTACAGGAATTTGTTCTAACGAAAGTGTTCTGCAATTTTGTGCAGGACAGGAATCGCTGATACCGATTGCCAATATTAATCCCTACCTTACCGTTAATATGGAGCGGGAGCTTCAGCGTCTGGTGGAAGCAGGTTTTCGCGGCTTAAAAATGCTCCCTACCTATCAATTTTTCTATCCTAATGAACCTCTTTTATATCCTCTTTATGCTTGTGCCCAGGAATTGCAGATACCGGTGTTGTTTCATACCGGATCATCAATTTTCCATGGTACCAGGTTAAAATACGGGGATCCTCTTTATTTTGATGACGTTGCGATTGATTTTCCCCAAATGAATATTGTCCTGGTGCACGGTGGGAGAGGCTTTTGGTATGATAGGGCTTTGTTTTTGGCACGTCTCCACCCGAATATATATGTAGAGATAGCGGGGCTGCCACCACAAAATCTAATGAAGTATTTCCCGGAAATAGATAAAATTACAGATAAAGTTATTTTTGGGTCCGACTGGCCGGGGGTACCCAGTATAAAGAAAAACATTGAGGCCATAAAACAGCTGCCTTTAACCAAGGAGGCCATTGACAAAATTTTAGGCGGCAATGCCGCAAGGCTTTTAAATATATCTTATTAGTAAGCTAATCAGACAGTTTGGCCAGTTTGGCAAAATTAAAGTATAAATTATGGAAGCATGGGGACTATTCAGGCATCCCCGTGCTTTAATTTTTTTGCGGGAATGCCTTTTCTATGCCTTCTTGAAGGGCAACAAGATGAAAATAAACATATACTATTTTTAGTGTAGTCATTTTCTTTAGACTTATCACCCTTATGCAAAAAGTAAACCTGGTTTAAATATTAAAAAAATTTTGAAAAAAATTCAAAAATGGCAGGAAAAATAACCCATGATGTGGAATATATTTAATGTCCAGTAAATACCAACATGATTCTAAGGGTGGTGCTGTTCGGAAAAGTAAAGAGATACTTGTAAGCAGAAGTGTCTGATTATTTAATGTAGACTAAAGGGTATCAATCTTTTGTGATGGGTGAATCTTCTGCCCACGGCTAAGAGGAAGCGGGTTCGTCGTTAAAAACAAGGATGTTGGCTACGGGAATGTTTGGTTCAAAATGTTTTTGTCCGAGGGTCCCGGGCTTTCAGACTGAATCTTGATAACACCCGGGAGAGTGCTTTTTGATGAAGGTTTAAAGACCAAAATTATGGAGGTGTTTTTGGTTATGGCGGCTTTTAATCCTTTAAATATTCTCGTAGTGTTACAACCCGGACTGGGTGTTCCGGAGGAGTACGAACAGTTAATTAAGGAACACTTCCCTGATAAAGTTGCCAGCGGTGAAATTCGTATCCGTCTCTCCCAGGATGGGGCAGCGATTCCCGACGAGTATTTGGATACACACATTATTGGCAGTGGCATGATCGTGGAAAGAGTTCCTGAAATGAAAGATCTGCAGTGGGTCATGACTTTTAGTGCCGGGTACGATCATTGGGAGAAGTGGGGCAAACTTCCCAAGACTGTTCCGTTATTACATTTGCCCGGAGGTTCGGGCATACCGGTAGCAGAGTTTACGATCGGACTGATGTTGAATTTGGCTAAAAAATATAACCGGATCTGGGATAACCAAAAAGGTAAAAAATTTTTGCGAATTTGTGGGGAAGAGCTCTACGGTAAGACCCTGGGAATTATCGGTCTCGGCGGTATTGGACGGGAGATAGCTAAAAGGGCCAAAGCATTTGATATGCGTGTCATTGGAACAGATATCCGGATCATGAATATTCCTTTTGTTGATGCTATGTATCTTAACAGCCATGTTGACGAGGTAATCGAACAAAGTGATTTTGTGGTACTTTCTTGTCCGGAAACTCCTGAAACCCTGGGGTTGATGAATGAAAAACGCTTTAAACTTATGAAGAAAAATGCCTACTTGATCAATTGTGCCCGTGGCTCACTAATCATTAAAGAAGCGTTGATTAAAGCTTTAAATGAAGGATGGATTGCCGGTGCGGCTAACGATACCCAGTGGATTAAAAAACCGTTGCCTTCTTATTTGCCACCGGAGGATGAGCTTTGGGATATTGAAAACATTTTGATTACCCCGCACATTTCCAGCTGGACCGATATGTATGCCCATAGGTTTGGTGGTATGTTTATTGAGAATATTAACCGCTACTTAAGGGGTGAACCATTAATTAACGTAGCTCCAGGGTTTGAGTCTGATCGGAGTTAGGGAGAAAATTTATCTGTTAATTTTAAAAGAGCATGCTGGCAAAAGTAAAAAATAGCTGTGCTTTCATGAAAGGAGAGAGAGGTGTGCGCAAAGCAGAAATAATCGATGTTTTGCAAAAGACCGCTGAAAATCCTGACTGGAAGGTTAGACAATGGAAGGAGCAAGGGGGAGGGAGGGCCATCGGCTTTCTTCTAACAGATGTGCCGGAGGAACTCATTCACGCTGCCGGTTTTTTCCCTTATGGAATCAGCGGTGGCCATGCCCGGCTGGACTTTGCCGATGCCCATCTGCAGACTTGGGCCTGTTCTTTTATAAGAAGCAGCCTGGCCCTGGCCCTGGAAGGAAAACTGGATTTTCTTGACGGGCTGATTATACCCCAGAACTGTGATACAACCCGGACAATATCGGGTATATGGCAACATGCCCATCCACTTCCATTCTTACAGGAATATCGCTTGCCGCGGCAGGTTGACCGCCCCAGTGCCCGTGACTTTTTAATTTATGAGTTGACGCGGCTGAAAGAAGAACTCGAAAAATTTTCCGGCACGAAAATTGCGGCAGAAAAAATAAAAGAAAGTATTGCACTATATAACAGTAACAGGCGCCTGTTGAGCGGTCTTTTTACTCTGCATGATAAAAATCCTGCGGCGATTAGCAATAAAGAGTTATATACGATTATAAAAGCTTCCATGCTGATACCCAGGGAAGAATTAAACTGGCTGCTACATAAGCTGGTCAGTGCCCTGATGTTGGAAGAGGTTTTGCCAGGCGACAAAATCCGCCTTTTCATCTCCGGGACACTGCTCGAACCTCTGGAGATTTTGGATTTGATGGATGAAAGCGGTGTAGTAGTGGTCGGTGATGATCTCCAAAATGGTTTTCGCTATATTGAGGCCGGTGTCCAGGAGTCGGGTGATCCTCTGGAAGCTCTTGCTGACCGGCAACTAAAGCGGATTCCTTCTGCCAGTTACGATCTTCTACATAATCCAAGAAGGCATTTCCTGGTAAAAGAAGCTCAGGAGAAAAAAATTCACGGCATTATTTTCCTGCACCTGAAGCACTGTGAACCTGAGAATTATGATTATTATGACAACATGCAGGCTTTTGAAAGAGCCGGTATTCCGGCAATGCGCATTGAAACCGAATTTGGCAGCACTCTTTCCGGTCAGGTACGTACCAGGGTGCAGGCTTTTATAGAAATGGTCGGAGGTGAAAATAATGTCTGAAAAAAAGCAGTTTAAAACTGCCGGACTAATGAAAGAGCTGATGGCCAAGTATTATGAGAAAGGAATACGTTCTAAAGAGAAGGGTATTCCGGTGGCCTGGGTTACAGCTATTTTCCCCGTGGAGATTATCTATGCGGCCGGACTTTTTCCTTATTATCCGGAAAATTTCGGAGCTGTGGCTGCAGCCCGCAAGATTGCTGACAAACTGTCTCTGGTGGCTGAAGCCCGGGGTTATTCCCATGATTTATGCGGTTATGCCCGTTGTGGTATCGGGGATGCTTATGCTGATGAACACTTGGTCGGGGAAATCGTGAAACCGGATTTGCTATTCTGCTGTAATACCCAGTGCGGAAGCCTGCCAAAGTGGTTTGAAGTGGCCAGCCGCTTTTATCGTGCTCCCTACTTCCTTTTGGATTCCCCCCTGATCGGAAATGAGCCCGAGGAAGTTTGCAGGAGCTATTTTATGCGGCAGCTCAAGGAAATAATATATTCCATCGAAGAGATTACGGGCGAGCCCTTTGATTATGACCGTTTCAGGGAGGTTTTACGCCTTTCCAACGAGGCCTGCCGTCTTTGGAATGAGGTGCTGGATACCGCTGCTCTCAAACCGGCTCCTTTTGGCTTTTTTGATGCCTGTTTTCACATGGCTCCGATCGTGACCTGGCGGGGAACACCGGAGGCTGTGACCTATTATCAGACGCTGAAGGAAGAGGTTGACGAGAGGATCAAAAAAGGCATTCAGGCCATACCGGAGGAGCGCTATAAAATATATTTTGATCATATTCCTCTCTGGCCACGGCTGCGCTGGTTTTCTGACCTATTTGCTGCACATCATTCTCTTGTCGCTGTTTCGCAGTACACTCATTCCTGGGCTTACTCTTTCGATCTTGAGCGCCCTCTGGAGAGTTTGGCAGAAAACTATCTGGAAGCGTTTGTTAACCGTGGTTTTGATTACCGGGTGCAGCTAAAATTGAATTTTATCGAGAAATACGGCTGTGATGGGTTTGTTTTCTTCTCCAACCGTAGTTGTAAAGCAACCGGTTTTGGCTTGTATGATAAGCGCAATATTATCGCGGAGAAAACAGGGCTTCCTGGGGTGGTATTTGAAGCGGATATGTCTGATGTGCGCTTTTTTTCCGAGGAACAGGTATTGGGTAAACTGGAACCTTTTTTTGAGCAGTTGAAGTCAGGGTAACGTTGAGCGAGGCAGTAGAGTCAAAAAAGGAAGGGGGAATTGCATTGAAAAAGTTAATGACCGGTAACGAAGCCATCGCCTATGGCGCTTATCTGGGCGGGGTACGGGTTGGCGCGGCCTATCCGGGCACGCCGAGTACGGAGATTATGGAAAACTTTGCTGGATATCCCGGTGTTTTTGCGGAGTGGGCTCCCAATGAAAAAGTGGCTTTGGACGTGGGTATAGGGGCTGCCTATGCAGGAACAAGAGCGTTGGTTGCCATGAAGCATGTCGGTGTAAATGTCGCGGCGGACTCCCTTTTTTATGCTGTTTATACCGGTTTAAAAGGTGGCCTGGTGATTGTAACTGCTGATGACCCCAGCATGCACAGCTCCCAAAATGAACAGGATAACCGCAATTATGCCAGGTTTGCCAAACTTCCCATGTTGGAGCCCTGCCGATAGTGAGGAGGCTAAGCAATTTGTGGGTATTGCCCTGGAAATGAGCGAGGCCTTTGATACTCCGGTGATGTTGCGTTCCGTGACCCGCTTATCACACTCTTCTTCGCCGGTGGAAATGTCTGCAGAAGGGCCCCCGCCCCTTCCGGATGAGCCGCCCCTTTATGACCGTAATATTCGTAAATATGTGATGGTACCTGCTAACGCCCGGCTGCGCCATCCGGTAATCGAAGAAAGGCTTAAAAAGTTGGCCGAGTACGCCGAGACACTACCGATTAACCGTATCGAACCGGGGGAAAATTCGCTGGGGATTATTGCTGCCGGCGCAGCCTATCAATACGCCCGGGAAGTTTTTCCCAAAGCGACATTTCTTAAACTGGGCATGGTCTATCCCTTGCCGGAGAAACTGATACGTGAATTGGCCTCCAGAGTTCAAACAATTCTCGTGGTTGAGGAGCTCGACCCCTTTTTTGAAGAACAAATCCGTCTGATGGGTATTGAAGTTCGGGGTAAAGATGTCTTTCCGGTGATTGGTGAATTAAGCCCGGGCCTGATCCGCCGGTGCGCAGTAAAGGCCGGTCTTCTGGAAGAAGAAACCGTCCAGGCCGAAGCCGAAGTGGCAGCGACGACTACTTCTGCTTTAGCCGATCTGCCTATTCGCCCCCCCATGCTCTGTCCCGGCTGTGGGCATCGGGGCTCTGTTCCACGTTCTCCGGGAAGCCGGAGTGGTGGTACTTGGTGATATCGGGTGTTATACTTTGGGTGCCGCGCCTCCTCTCAGTGCCCTGCATACCTGCGGGTGTATGGGAGCAAGTATCGGTGTGGCGCATGGTGTAGCGAAGGCAGGTGTCCAAGATCGTGTGGTAGCTGTTATTGGTGATTCCACTTTTTTCCATGCTGGTATCCATCCCTTGATCAATGTTCTTTACAATAACAGCTCCGTAACAACAATAATCACCGATAACAGTGTTACAGCCATGACCGGCCACCAGCAGCATCCGGGAACGGGGATCACTTTGCAAAGGCAGCAGACCAAGGCGGTGAAATTGGAAGAGCTGGTACGCAGTATTGGTTATGAAAAAGTTGACATATGTGATCCTTACGATATGAAAAATTTGGCTCAAGTACTGGAAGAGCATCTGGAAAGTGAACAGCCTTCGGTAATTATTTCTGCACGACCGTGTGTCCTCCACACAAGGGAGAAAAGTAAGCCTCCGATGGTGGAGCCGGAAGAATGTGTCGATTGCGGCACCTGTCTGGAGCTGGGTTGTTCACCTCTTATGCAGGAAGAGGACCATGTGAGCATTGATCCCTTATTGTGTAATGGTTGTGGAATTTGCATACAGGTTTGTCCTGCAGGAGCGATTATCCGGAAATAAAAGATGATCAAAATCCAGGTGGAGAGGAGACTGGGCAGAGTGAAAAAAATTGATTTTATCTTGGCCGGCGTTGGCGGGCAGGGTACTATCCTGGCCAGTAACATATTGACAGAAGTCGGGTTGGAGCTGGGTTATGATGTTAAAAAAGCCGAAGTCCTGGGTATGGCGCAGCGTGGAGGAACGGTGGAAAGCCATGTACGTTGGGGGAAAAAGGTTTATTCCCCGCTAATTGAACAAGGTGAAGTTGATTACCTGGTGGGTTTTGAAATGCTGGAAGCAGGGCGTTGGCCATTATATATCAAAAAAGGATCCATGGTTATTGTTAATCGCTACCGTATTCCTCCGCCAGCGGTAAATCTGGGTAAAGCCAGCTATCCCCGGGAGGAAGAAGTTGAATCCTTGCTCAAGACAGCTGCTGAGCGGGTATTATGGGTTGATGCGATGGAGATCGCCAAGGATTTGGGTAACCCGGCGGTGGTCGGCGTAGTCCTCCTGGGCGTTCTTTCCACGCAGGTGGGCGGCACTATAGAGGCTTGGCTTGGTGTGGTTGAACGCCTGGTTCCGGCTAAGTACCGGGAATTGAATAAAAAAGCATTTCTGGCGGGCAGGGAAACTGTTGCAGCTTGAGTTTGCCGGGAGATTTCAGCCCGGCAAAAGCCGGGCTGAAATAGCGCCGGATATGCTTTCAAGCAGATTGGAACCTACGAGCCATATTGGGGAAAATTGAACCGGGCATGCCTAGACTTCATCATGAAAAAACCAAAGCAGGTTTTTGTCCCGGGGGGATCTCTGAGTTAAATTGTCACAAAATTAGGGCAAGGGTACCATTTCCAAAGATGGAGAATTGTTACACCCATGTGTTTGACGCTCAAATTACTAATGTAAAGGGGGGATAAATTGAATTTTGGGAGTTATGGCATCGGTTAAGGCCAAAAATATTCGTGTGTGATTCTTTTAAGCAGTATGTAGTAGTATGCGCTTATAGTCGTTATTATGATGGCCGAATCAAACCGGGCGCGTTCTAATACTTACATATTCTATACTTGCATCATGAAAAAACCAAAGCAGGTTTTTGTCCCGGGGGGATCTCTGAGTTAAATTGTCACAAAATTAGGGCAAGGGTACCATTTCGAAAGATGGTGAATTGTTACACTCATGTTTGGTGTTCATAAAAATAATGTAAAGGGGGATCTAAATGAATTTTGCGAAATATGGCATCGTTAATGCCAAAAAATATCCGGATAAGGAGTTTTTGATTGAACGAGCTCCTTCGAAAAATTTAAGAAGGGTGCTGACCTGGAAGGAGTTTAATGAGGAGACAAATAAGGTTGCCAATTACCTACAAAAAAAGTTGGGGGTTCAAAAAGGTGATTTCGTGATGCACCTGCAGATGAATAGCTTGGAATGGATTGTGACCTTTCATGCTATTTTAAGAGTAGGGGCTGTAGCTGTTCCTTTAAATTATCGTTTTGCCAGCGCTGATATCAAATATGTTGCTGACGCCTGTACGCCTGAAGTCTTAATTTTGGGGGACGGCTTTTTACCTAAGATTCAGCCTATTCAAAAAGAGATGGAAAGCATTCAATCTTACATTTGTATAGGCTCTGATGTGCCTGTGGATATGATTCCTTATGCAGAGGTCATCAGTGGCAATGATACGGATGATATTCTAGTGGAAGTTGATCGTGATGACCCCGCGGAACTTATGTTTACCTCCGGAACCACCGGGCCTCCGAAGCCGGTTTGTCAAGCCCATGACACTCTTTATCAAGTCGGTATTGGTTGTGCATTAACTTATAATATGGGCCATGAAACAGTCTTTTTTGCTCCGCATCCTTTTTATCACAGTGGAAGTTTCTTTATTGGCTTTCCTGCTTACCTCGCTGGCGGTAAGATGGTCATCCAGCTTGAACTGAACGAACCTCACTATCTTCTGGATGCAATTGCTGAAGAGAAGGTTAATGCCGGCTGGGTTACTGTGCCAACCATGTCTGATACCGTCAATGCTATCAAAAAAGGTAAAGTTGATATTAGTAAATATGATTTTTCACATGTAACGGGAAGTATCGTTATTGGAGCGCAGCCCGTACCTTTTTCTCTTTACGAGGATATGAAAAAGTATTTTCCTTTCAAGACAGGGAATATTTATGGTATTACCGAAGGAGGCGGCGGGGGAACTATTAATTTGTATGACGAGGACGTTATGCTACGACACGGTTCGATTGGAAAAGCTACCTTTAATATGGAGGCACGGGCCGTTGATGAGAATGGAAAGGATGTCCCTGTAGGGGCCGTTGGAGAGCTTGTTTTACGCGGTTCCCGGATTATGAAAGAATATTTTAAAAACCAGGAGATGACTGCCCAGGCCATAAAAGATGGCTGGCTTTATACAGGGGACCTGGTGACGATTGACAAAGACGGCTTTATCTATATTGCAGACAGAAAAAAAGATTTGATTATCCGGGGCGGGGAAAATATTTTCCCGGCAGAGATCGAGGATGTCCTGCGCCGTAATTCAAAGATTGCTGATGCGGCGGTAATCGGTTACCCTCATGAGCGGCTGGTGGAGATAGCCATGGCTATTGTGCAGCTGTACCCGGGAGAAACAATGACACAAGAAGAGGTCATCGAGTTTTGTGCACAGCAGGGGCTGGCCAAATACAAATGGCCGGAGAAGGTTGTTTTCGAAAATGTGATGCGTAATGTAACGGGAAAAATTGATAAACCAAGTATGCGGGAAAAATATATTCCCGGGACAGCATCGTAGCTTGCTTGCTGAAATATACCTTAAAAAATATATAAAATAGCGTCATAGGCAAACAGAGAGAGAGTTCAGCTTAAAAGCTGAACTCTCTCTCTGTTTGGTTGGTGAGATGGGCTTATCTTACTTTAATTATTAACTACTAACTACCAAGCTGGCCGTAACGTTCCTTCAACACGCGGTGCAGGATTTTACCTGTTCCCGTTCGGGGCATTTCTTCTTCGGTGATAAAGCGGATATCTTTGGGCCGTTTGAAACCAGCCATTTTCCCTTTGGTAAATTCTTTAATTTCCTTGGCCAGTTCCTCGCCCGGTTGAAAGCCCTGTTCAGGAACAATGATTGCCGTGACCAGTTCACCCCATTTCTCATCCGGAATACCGATTACGGCCAGATCTTTTACAGCGGGGTGGGAGCTGATAACCTCTTCTATCTCTGATGGATAGACGTTTTCACCTCCGGTGATAATCATATTCTTTTTTCTGTCCACGAGATAGTAATAACCTTCTTCATCTTTTCTGGCCATATCGCCTGCCGAGCACCATTCCCCCTGGAAAACCTCTTTGGTCCTTTCAGGATCCTTCCAGTATTCTTGGAAAGTTCCCGGTGAACGTGAATAGAGTTCACCGATTTCCCCCGGAGGAACCTCATTCCCTTCTTCGTCAAGCAGCTTGATGCGGTCGATGCCGAAAATTTCCTTACCGATCGAGCCCAATTTTGTAAATTGATCTTCCGGTCGCAGGTATGTAACCAGCGCTGCTTCCGTTGATCCGTAAGCTTCCCATAACTCTGCTGATTTAAAATACTCCATGATTTTAAGCTTTAATTCTTTACGGGCCGGCGCAGAGGAGATAAGGAGCTGCCGCATACCGCTGACATCATATTTTTGCCTGATTTCTTCCGGTAAGGAGAGAAGCATGGCATAATGGGTGGGCACAAGGGAGGTAAAGGTTATCTTGTAATCGGCAAATGTTTTGAGCAGATCATCCGGATCAAAACTAACCATATTATAAATCATTATCGGCGCTGTTACATAGGTATAAGGAAAGGAGTAGTAGATTGAGTTTACATGGCATGTGGGCATTACCAGTAAAGGTTTGTCCGTGGGCCGGACACCCATATTGATATTGCTTAACAGGTATTGGGCCAGATAGCATTCGTGGTTACGCACGACTCCTTTGGGTGTTCCTGTTGTCCCCGAGGTATACATAATAGTCCATGGGTCAGCGGTATCTACAGTTACCCCGGGTTCACCGGGGTCTCCCTTGCGAAGGAGATCCTCATAATGGATATAACCCTCCGGAGCTTCGCCGTCGCCCAGATAAATAAAGTTACCCTTTGGCATAGTCGATAAATTTTTACGTACACTATTAACACCTTCAACAAAAGGTTTTTCAACAATAAAAGCTTTACATTCAGCATGGTTGAGAATATATTCAAAGTCTACAGGTGTTAAACGAAACATGATGGGGACGGCAATCTGTCCTCCCTTGGCGCAGCCCGCATAAATTTCCATCCATTCAACACGGTTATAGGCAAGGATGGCAATACGATCGCCGTATCCTACGCCCATATCCATTAAGGCATTGGCAAAGCGGCACGACCTTTCATTCCATTCCTTAAAAGTGAAACTCTTGAATTTGTCCTGACACCCCAGCTTATCTGGATAGTTAAGAGCATTCATCTTTAAAACAGTTCCAACATGCATCCATTTGCTAACAGTCACCCTTAATTCCTCCTTGATAAGAATTGTGTTGACAGAACATAGAAGTATTTCCTGGAATAAAAAGGGTTGTTTATTATTGCGAATATTTGTAATGGAAAATATTGTACTACTAGGATAACTTATTCGACATTAAATCATATTTCCCTCTTTTAAAAAGAATTTTTATGTTAAAATAATTATAAATATTTTATAAGGAAAATAAAAGAGCTACAATTTATAATATAGATTACAATTTAAAAAATTTTAATGATCTAATATTTTTTTAGCAGGAAAAGCAAGCATATTTGGCGAAATATTCAATAACAACTAAATTGCCCCAATATAAAAATAACAATTCATTTACACAATTCGCAAACAACTATAAGGTTTGCCCAATGCCTAAATATTTAATCAGTAAAGTTTAGAGTTTAAGGACCTTAAAGTTTAAGAGACAAAAAGTTATGCGGAGGTGATCTTCAATTTATTTTCATTGTTAAAATTAAGAACTACGAATTCAAAACAGCGGTACTTTTTTAAGTACTTTTTCAAACCTTTAATTTAATTTTAGTTACAGGAGGTTAATAAATGGCAAGAAACGTTTGTATCATTGCTGGCGGAATGTCACATTGGGGGATACGGCAGGCAACCCAGCGGGATCTTTTCCAGGAAGCCGGAAAGGCCTGTTTTGATAACATCCCGACTCTTGACAACAAGGACGTTGATGGCCTGATTGTAGCCTCTGCTTACACAGAAAGGTGTTCCTACCAGACCCACCTGGCACCGGTAATCGCTGAATACCTGGGCATTAAGCCGCGGAATATCTGTGCCCGGGTAGAGCTGCTTTGTGCCAGCGGTAGTTCAGGAATTATCCTGGCTTATGGACTAATCAAAGCAGGCATAGCAGATGTTGTGATGGTAACCGGCGGAGAGAAACTTTATACTCCTCAACGTTGGGAAGTGCAGTACAGCGAGCTGGCTTCAGTTGATCATGATTGGGATGGTGCACAGGGTCTGGGGTTACCCCCGCCGGCTTTTTCCATGGTGGCACAGCAGCATATGCAACAATATGGCACTACGGAAGAACAGCTTGCCCTTGTTTCTGTAAAAAACAGGCGTAACGGTTTGCTGAATACCAAGGGGCAATTTCAACAGGAAATTACCCTGGATGAAGCATTAAATGCCAAAGCAATTGTCCCTCCTTTAAAACTTTTTGATTGCTGCCCGGTTACGGACGGGGCTGCTGCTGTTATCCTGGCTTGCGAGGAAAAAGCCAAATATTATTCAGATAAGCCCTTGGTTTACATTAAAGGGACAGGGCAGGCAACGCTCAGTAATATGTCTGCCAATATGCCTGATTGGACCACTTGGAAGGCTCTAAAAATCGCGGCTGAGCAAGCCTACGAGAAAGCCGGGGTAAAGCCCTCGGATATAGATGTAGCGCAAACACATGACTGTTTTACAATTTCAGAGATAATTGAGTACGAGGATCTTGGTTTCTGTGAAAAAGGCGAGGGAGGCCTTTTTATTCAGGAAGGCCGCTCTGATTTTGGTGGAACTGTGCCGGTAAATACCGATGGTGGCCTTTTAAGCTGCGGCCACCCCTTTGGTGGAACAGGAATCAGGCAGGGTATGGAGATCATGAAGCAGCTGCGCGGGGAGGCTGCCAGGCAGGTCGAAGGGGCAAGAACAGGGCTCACCCATAACCTCAGCGGCTTTATTGCCGCTCATACTGTGATTATTTATGGGAGGGATATCTAATGAAAGGTGTTTCTGTTTTAAAAGGAAAATATGCAGTAACCATGGATATGTATCCCTTACAGAGTAAGGACTTTAACCGGATACACAAATTTTATGACTTTCTACGGGAAGGTCGTTTAACGACAACAAAGTGCCAGGATTGTGGCGCACGTTCCTTTCCGCCAAGGGTAATCTGCCCGGAATGCCTGAAGGAAGATCTGGATTGGGTAGATCTTCCGACGGAAGGGACGGTAAAAATAGTCACGGAAGAAGTGGTCGGTGTCCCGTTGGGTTTTGAAACCCCGCTGATTCACGCCCTGATCGATTTGGAAGGAGAGCTAACCTATTTTGCGCGGGTAATCAATTGCCAGGCTGGAGAACTCAAGAAAGGCGATCGTGTTAAACTGGTAGTTTTCCCCGTAGACCCTTTGCCTGTTGATGGAAAAAAGGGGCAGGTTATTGAGCAGGAGCGCGTTTTCTTCGCTTTTGAAAAAGTAAGCTAGCCGGTCTATTTGTAAAAGGGCCCGGCTTTGCCCGGGCTCTCTTTTGGGTAAGCTTAAAAATTTTGCTAAATTTTAGAATTTAAGAAGGAGGGGGAGGAGATGGCGATTTCAAAAATCGGTGTTATCGGAGCAGGAACCATGGGCGGAGGTATTGCACAGGTTGCTGCTCAGGCTGGATTTACGGTCGTACTGAATGATATCGAAATGTCGTTTGTAGATAAGGCCATCAGCCGTATGGAGGGCTTTTTCCAGCGAAGCCTGGAAAAAGGAAAGATGACAGAGGAAGAAAAAAAAGAAATATTAAGCCGTCTGACCCGCAGCACGGATATGCGTGATTTTAGCGATGTCGACCTGGTTATCGAGGTGGTCGTGGAAGATCTGGAACTGAAGAAAAAAATCTTCAGTGATCTTGACAAGATTTGCAAGCCGGAAGCTTTTTTCGCTTCGAATACATCGTCGATGCCGATTACGCTGTTGGCCAGTGCCACAAAAAGACCGGAACGTGTTGCCGGGATGCATTTCTTTAATCCGCCTGCACTGATGAAGTTGGTGGAAGTGATCCGCGGTTATTTTACCAGTGATGAAACCGTCAAAGTGATCTCAGAAGTGGCACAAAAAATGGGTAAAACAACCGTGGAAGTGAAAAAAGACTCCCCGGGTTTTATTGTGAACAGGGTGATGATGGCCCATTATCTGGAGGCGATCCGTTTGGTGGAGGAAGGCGTGGCTACCCCGCAGGATATCGATACGGCGGTAAGATTGGGTCTCAACTATCCCATGGGACCGTTTGAGCTGCATGATTTTGCCGGAGTTGATATTGGATATTTTGTTGCTGAATATTTTTATAAGGAATTTAAAGAAGCACGCTGGAACCCGCCTCAATCTCTAAAAGCGCTTGTCAGAGCCGGGCGTTTGGGTAAAAAAACCGGTGCCGGTTGGTACGACTACAATAACTAAAATTAATAAACGGCGGAAGGAGTGGAAGCATGTCTGCCGAATTGGTTTTATGGGAACAACAGGACGATTTTGCCGTAATTACTTTAAATCGCCCCCCGATGAATCCTTTAAGCAGCGGGGTTTTCCAGCAGCTGGAAAAAATGCTTTTGGCGGTAGAATCCAACCCCTCCATTAAATCTGTGATTTTTACTTCCTCCGGTGCAAAAGCATTCTGCACGGGTATTGATATTGCGGAGATCAAAAACCTTTCTTCGTTGCAAATGTATGAATTTTGTTTACGGGCGCTCTCCGTTCTGAGTAAAATTGAAAATTTAACCAAACCCACTATAGCCGTGGTCAATGGTTTGGCTTTGGGAGGCGGTTGCGAACTGGCTTTAACCTGTGATTTCCGCCTGGCCGGGGAAAATGCAAGGTTTGCCCAACCGGAAATTAACCTGGGGATTATTCCCGGGGGAGGCGGTACGCAGCGTTTACCGAGACTGATCGGTATGGCCCGTGCCAAAGAGTTGCTTTTTTTAGGAGAAATGATTGATGCTGTTACGGCCAAAGAATATGGCTTGGTAAACAATGTTTTGCCGGAGGCCGAGTTAATGCCCTATGCGGAGCAGCTGGCTAAAAAACTGGCTTCTAAACCTGCTGTTGCCATGCAGGTACTCAAGAAAACGATCAATATGGGCCAAAACATGGATCTAGGTTCCGCCACAAGTTTTGAAATAGAAAGTTTTATTATTTCTTTCAATAGTGAGGATCGCGTGGAGGGAATCAATGCCCTGTTGGAAAAACGTAAACCAAATTTTAAGGGCAGGTAAAAAATCTGACGGCGCTCTTTTTCTGGGTAGGCCCCTATGAAGCTTCACTTTATCATCAGAAAACGAAACATTTATATTCAGGGAAGCGGCTGTTAAGGGAGATATCCCCTCTTAACGCCAGGGCATTTTTAATTGATCATCTTATCCGGTATTACCTGTGTTCTTTGGAAGGTCTTCCCTGAACGTTTGCAGATTACCCCAGCGGGGCCGCGCTTAAATTTAGGTAGTATTGTTGCTGATTGATTGCAACTATATTGTACTAGAGGAGTATATTCAACAATGTATAAGAAAATTGTTGCCCTTTCCGGTTCTCCCCGGCGGAGATCCTTTACGGAAAAGATTCTCGATTTGTTTCTGGCAGGTATGGAACCTGTAGAATGTAAAAAGTTTTACCCCCATAAACTGGCTATAAAATATTGTACGGGTTGTATGACTTGCTGGTTTAAAACTCCAGGCCAATGTGCGATTAAAGATGATATGACCGCTTTTCTCAAAACAGAAATTGAAGAAGCCGATGTTGTGATTTTGGCCAGCCCCGTTTATGTCGATGGGTTCAGCGCACAGCTTAAAACTGTGCTGGACAGGTGCTTTGCCCTGCTGGATCCTTTGATTACCCTTGATGAAGAGGGACATTGCCGCCATAAACGGTTTAAACCCCGTGAGCAAGCAGCCATACTTATTTCTACCTGCGGATTTTCGGAAAGCGATAATTTTAACCTTATGCGCCGCCACTTTGCGGCACTCTGCCGGAACCTTGGCTGGCAAAATGCCGGTGAAATACTTGTACCCGCCGGGGCCTTGGGCTTTGTTGCTGATGCTTATGATCACAAATACAAAGCGGTTAGAGAAGCAGGCAGGGAATTCGTAGATAGTGGCAGAATATCCGTGCGGACAATGCAAACAATATCCCGGGAAGTGATGGGGGCCGGGGAATACCTGGAGATGGTCAATAAATTTTTTGAGAAGCGCAGGTATCAAAAAGCCGGCGAGCAGTAAACAAATCCAGGCCGAAACAAATAATAAAGGATAAAGAAAAGTATG
>JBMNEM010000008.1:0-258519 GCA_050948785.1 Dethiobacteria bacterium | reverse complement strand
TGGTTTAAATTTTAGCGGTAACAAAAAACTATGAATATCCAAACAAGTGATCACAGCAATTTGCCCATATTCACGCCCTAGTTTCATTTGCAGAATATATTGGCCAGCGGTAAAATCCGTTCCCCCAAGTTGCTGAGCACGATCAAGGTTCCCAGTACGATGGCCACACCGTAAGGCAGGTAGACTTTTTTCCCCGGATCTTCTTCTTTAAAGGAAGAAAAATAGAAAGAAAGCCGGTTAAAAAAAGGATAACCGTATCTATAATAGAGCGCATTAAAAAGAGGTACAGCGATTACTCCAAAAATTTTTTTCAAAGTGCTCCCTAACTGCCTATGGACAAGTAGATAGCCGATTGCCAGAACTCCCCCGCAGAGAACGGTAAAAAGAGCTGCCTGCAAGACAAACTGTGCGCCTTTCATCGCCCCGATGGCCCCGAGGAGCTTCACATCGCCGCCTCCCATGCCTCCCATGACAAAAGGAATGAAAAAAAGAGCTGTGCCCAGCAGCAGGCCGTAAAAGCTGAATAAAAAACCTCCCCCTCCGCCCGTGATTGTATTTGAAACCAACCCCCAAAGGATAACCGGGAAGGTCAGGAAGTTGGGAATTTTTTTCTGAGTCAGGTCAAAATAAAGTGCCAGTAGCAACAAAGTTAAAAGAATATAATTATTCACCAGTAAAAACATGCAGTCGTCCCCCGCCCTCCACAATTTAATACAAACAGGTTTTTCACAGTAGATCTCTGCGC
This sequence comes from Dethiobacteria bacterium, assembly GCA_050948785.1. Taxonomy (GTDB): domain Bacteria; phylum Bacillota; class Dethiobacteria; order DTU022; family UBA8154; genus JAAZMI01. The sequence continues at coordinate 257,774 of JBMNEM010000008.1, read as the reverse complement.
CGCCACTAAGCGGAGTTACCAGTCGAAAGATAAAATACTTGCCAGGCTTTTCTGGATAGACCCCCATGCTGCTTCTAAAGCGGCGGCACCAGCGGAAGAATGAAAACATCAAGTCTTAATCAGGCCACTCGCTCACCGTGTAGTTATAAAGCTCCACAAAGATCTTTTCCCCCAATGCTTGTAAAACACAAATTACGGCAATGGCAATAAAAAGTAAAATCAATGAATATTCCACCAAACCCTGACCGCTGTTTTCCAGCAGTAAATTCTTTATTTTCATCGTCATCACATTCTGCTCCTGTTACTTTTTGTTTTTAAAAAGATTTGTTTAGGAAGCCTGCCTGAGAGAGGGACAGGCTTCCTAAACTTTTTAATTATTATTCCATCTCAGTCACATTCTCCATTTTCCCTGTAACATCTTTAAAAACTCCACCAATCTGCTCACCTAATAACCCTAAAACCCCAATAACCACAACTGCAATGAGCACCAGAATGAGGGCGTATTCCGCCAAGCCCTGTCCTTCTTCGTCCCGGATGAATCCTGTAATCAGTTCCAACATTTTTCATTTACCTCCTGTTTTTTAAATAATTAAAGATAAGCTCTTGGTTAAAAACCCTTCTCCAATAATTTTATGTCTGCTAATTTTATACCTACAATTTTTTTGTTCTTCTTGGACACCTCCCCACCAGGGAAAATGAGCATCAGTAAATGGGATATTAACTATATATCAAAAGGCTACTCTTCTGCCGCTACTTGAGTGGTACTGGGGAGATCCGGGCACAAGGTCAGGTAAAAAGAACCCCGGAAACTGGCATAGGCCAAAACCTCCGCCTGCGCGGGAGTCACCGCCAGGATTACAGAGAAGAGGGCTGCGCCCTTTTCTGCGCCGCTTTTACTGCTCCTTTCCCGGATGGCCAGTACGACTGCGCTTTGGGCGACGGTCCGGGCGGCCTGCTGCTCGTGGGCTGCTTGATTGTGATAGATAACCAGCACATCAACCCTGTCGCCGGGATAAAGATAGTCGTAAAGCCCGCCGATCTCATTTACGAGCAGGGCGATGCCGCGCCGGCTTGGCGGTATGGAAGCGGCTAAACCACGCCGCTCTTCGCCTTTTCTAGAGGCAACCCCCGTGGGAGCAGCAGGCCAGGCGTTTTTCTCCTCTGCTTCACTGACAGCTGAAACAGTTTTTTCTTCTCTGGCAGCCAGCTCGTTCTCCCTTTCTCTGACGATTGCCCCAGTTTTTTCTTCTTTTACAGCAACCGGCTCGCCTGTGCTTTCTGCAACGATCGTCTTGGCTTTGTTTTCTTCTCCGGTAAGGAGTTCACTTTCCCCTTCTTCCCCGGCATGGGGTATGTTTTTACTTTCTTCCCCAGTAACCGGTTCTTTCTCCCATTCTTCTTCCACCATATCTACTGGCTGGTGCTCTCTTTCTTCCTCAATGACCGGCTCATCATCCGCTATTTCCACGGCAGTTGAAGCCTGTCCACTTTCCTCCTGGTGGGGAATAAACCGTTCATCCGTGACATCTTCCATGTCCACTGCACCCGCTGTATCCGTGACAGCCGTTGCTTCTGCTGCACCCGTAACATACGTCACACCTACTGCATCCGCTGTATCCATGACAGCTGCTACTTTTGTTAAATCCGTTGCAGGCTGTTGGACCTCTCCTTTCCCGGAAAGAGCGCTCTTTAACCCGTAAAAAGTATTATTGGAAATATCCGCCAGAAACCCTATTTTCCTGCTCGGCGTCTCCACTGCAGTGACAGTATTCTGGAGTGGAGCGGTAACAGCTTTGATTACCAGGCCGCGGGCATCTAGCAGGGACGCCGGCCTTTTTTCCTCCTCTTCACCTCCTTTATTGGCCTCATTTTCCTGCACCAGGCGCTTTTCCTCATCATCCACCTTGGAATCATCATCATCCGGTAGATCTTGTGAATCTTGAGGAGCTTCGTTCTGCAAGCTCGCGAAATCACCGCCAAAACTTTCCCCTACGGCATGATCCCCAAGATATCCTTCCGAAGAATCTTTCTGCTCATCCTGTTCGGCAACATCACCAGGCTCCATGAACTCCAGATCAAGGCCGGCTTCCTTCGTTTCCTCCTCCTGAAGCTGCTCCACTGAATCTCTTTCCGCAGCAGAAGCGGCTTCTTCTTGCCGGCCCCAATTCATGGTGCCGTCTGCGGCGATGCTTTCCCCGCGGGCCTTCAGTTTTTCCAGGCAGCGGGGCACGACACCCGTGAACCGGTGCTCACCGGATACGCGACCCTCTTCATCTATGGACGACTGCTGAAAAACAAAGATATCCTTTACAACCAGTTTCTCCTTTTTCAGGCCGACTACTTCGCTGATTTTCGTTATTTTACGGCTCCCGTCGCTAAAACGTGATTGCTGCACGACCAGCTCGATCGCTGAGCTGATCTGCTCGCGGATCGCCCGCAAGGGCAGCTCTATACCTGCCATCAGAATCATGGTTTCCAGACGCGCCAGGGCGTCTTGGGGATTATTGGCGTGCAAGGTCGAAATGGAGCCGTCATGCCCGGTATTCATCGCCTGCAGCATATCAAAGGCCTCCCCGCCCCGGACCTCTCCCACAATGATCCGATCCGGACGCATGCGCAGAGAGTTGATCACCAGTTCCCGGATGGTAAACTGCCCTTTACCCTCAATATTCGCCGGGCGGCTTTCCAAGGTAACCAGGTGATCCTGCTGCAGCTGTAGTTCAGCGGTATCCTCGATGGTGACGATGCGCTCATTGTCGGGAATAAAGCTCGAAAGCACGTTTAAGGTCGTGGTCTTGCCACTGCCGGTTCCACCGGAGACAACAATATTGACCCGTGAGCGCACACAGGCCGCCAGGAAGCGGGCCATTTCCGCGCTCATCGTTCCAAAGGTGATTAAATCATCAGCAGTAAAAGGGTCGGCGGCAAATTTGCGAATCGTCAGGGATGGGCCGTTCAGCGCCAGAGGTGGGATGATGGCGTTTACCCGGGAACCGTCCGGCAAGCGGGCATCAACGGTGGGAGAACTTTCATCAATTCTTCTTCCCAGGGGGGTAATGATCTTGTTAATGACGTGCAGGACATGGTTATTATCGCGAAAAGTAATCTCCGTTTTGCTGATCTTGCCCTCCCGCTCGGCATAAACATTAGCATAGCCGTTAACCATAATTTCCGTTACGCCGGGATCCTGGAGCAGCGCAGTTATGGGCCCATAGCCAAATATTTCATCAGAAACATACTGAATGACCTTTTGCTTATCGCCCTGGGAAAGATAGCGTTCCTCCTCTTCCAGCAGCGCGATAAGAGTATCATAAATCTGCTCGTTAAACTGCTTTTTTTGAAAGGAGTCGAGCTTATCCAGCTCCAGCTGGTTATCAACATTATCAATTACCCGCCGCAGCGTTTGGGCGGCAATTTCATCCAGCTCTTTTTTCTTATCCGCACCCTTTTTTTTGAGCACTAACGGCGGCTTCGTCCGGGCTCTTGCCGCGTTATTCCTTCCTGGAAACACAAACACTTTTCATGCCACCTTTTCAGCCCCGAAGTTCAGTCCAAAGGCTGACCATTTTTAAAAATGTTGACCCATCCATCCATGAGGGTAAAAAAACAAAAATCCCCGGTTGCCAGGTATGCGAACCAGGGATCAGGATACAAAGAGGTACAGAACGGTATAACCGTCCATATAGGAACCCTGTCTTCGGCAGCCTGGCAATCCTAGCCCGCTGTAGCAGGCCTTAGACCCATAGCTTTGCGTCCCTTTCTTTCGAAAGGTTTGCCTTTATCGGTCAGAAAGTTTTTCCTCACCTTTTTTTAATAAGCGCTTAAATCTTGGAAAACTTGGGTTGAGCTAAGAAACATTTTTTAAAAATATTTTGTTGGACACCTCCAAGGAATTGATGTAAAACTCCTTTACTTCCCTTTCCTCCAGGTCGAGCTTGGCCGCATTCCGGGAAAACTTTTCCCAGTCACCCGCTTCATAAGCCAGGATTAAAGCATAGACCTCCTGGAAGCGGTTTTTCCCGCCAAGCAGGGCCACTTTGATCTCTTCCGGTATGGGTAGTGTAGCCAGAATTTCGGCCATGGGCCGGTCCAAAAAAGCATCTATTAAAGAAAACATGCCCAGGAGGAAAAGGTCTGAACTGCGATCGTTTAAACCAACACGGGAGGCAATCAACTCGCAAAACCTTGCCCGGCACAGCGCCGTGATCATTAGCTCATCAGGCTTGTTTTCCCCAATGCCTTGGAGTGAGATCAGGGAAAGCCATTTTTTAATTTCCTTTTCGCCGAGGATCACCAGCGCCTGCTTGATGGAACGGATTTCGCTATAGAAGCCAAAGGCAAGAGAATTAATAAACTTGAGCAGCTTATAGGAGAGGGATACGTCTGTTTTAATCAGTTTTTCAAGCTGATCAAAATCAATTTCCGGTTTGTGAACTTCTTGTAAAATCTTGATGTAGGTGAGTTTAAAACTGGGAATATCCCGGCCGGAAACAATGAGCGGCTTACTGAAAAAATAACCTTGAAAGAAGGAATAGCCCATCTCCATAGCCTGGACAAAATCCTCCCTCGTTTCCACCTTTTCGGCCAAAAAGGAAACTTTTTGCGTCCCAATTCTTTGCACCAGTGCCCCTCTCTCTTCCTCATCCGTAGTCAAGAAGTCAACCTTGATAAAATCAGCCAATTCGATCAGCGGTATAAATTTAACATCATAAACAAAATCATCCAGGGCCAGCTGGTAGCCCATTTCTTTTAACTTTTTACAGGCCTGCAGCGTTTTTTCATCCGGCTCAACGTCCTGCAAAATCTCAATGACAATATGCTTATGAGGTAAAAGAGTGGCCACTTCGTCTTCCAGCAAATTTTTAGTAAAATTGATGAAGGCCTTTTTCCCCCTGGTCAGCGTTTCCAAACCAATGAGCAAAAAGCTGTTGGTGATCACCTCTGAAGAGGCTTGATCCCCGTCCAGGCTGGAATAAAATTTGTTGATTCCCGAACGGTAAAGCAGTTCGTAGGCATAAACCTCCTGCTGCCGGTTAAAAATTGGTTGTCTGGCCACAAAAATATCCATGTCTGCCTTTTCTCCCTTTTTCCACGAATAATCATTCGTGGGCAGATACCGACAACCGAAAAAGCCCTGGCTGTGCCAGGGAGCAGGGATTTAAAAGTAAGCATAATAAAGCAAAATCCCTGTCTTCGGCAACCTGGCGATCCTGGTTCGCAGAAAACTTATGCTGGCGAACTTTAGACCCATGGTTTTGCGTCCCACCCTTTCGGATGGTTTGCCCTTTGTCGGTCAGGAAAATATTCCTTGCACCTCAATATTCAATACAATTTCAAAATATTAATTTTATTTAAGTAAACATTCTACATAAGTTTAGTTTTTTCTGCTAAGAATAGAAATTTTTTTATAAAAACTTTCAGCCTTTGCCAAAATTACACAGTAAACTTAAAAATTATGCCTGGTCAAATCGTATATTCATGAAAAGAATCCTTTTTTACCAAACCTAAACATTAAAACCGGAGATCCTGGGCAGGAAGGTCTATTTTCAAGGCAATCTCCGCAATTTGCGGATCAAACTGGGTTCCCGCACAAAGGCGCAGCTCTTCTCTGACTCGCGCCGCCGTTTCCGCAGGCGCATAGGGGCGGTTGGAGAGCATGGCATCAACGGCATCGGCAACGGCAATGATCCGTGCACCGCGCGGAATCTGCCTGCCCTGGAGGCCTTCCGGATAGCCTGTCCCATCAAATTTTTCGTGATGATAAAGAACAATGGGCAGTGCTTCCCGGAGAAATTGAACGGGAGAAATGATCTCCGCGCCAATTACGGGATGCTGTTTAATAATCTTAAATTCCTCGGCCGTCAGCCTCCCGGTTTTTCTGAGAATCTGCTCGGGCACACCAATTTTTCCGATATCATGCAGGATCGCCGCCTGTTGCAAAATCTTTATCTCCTCACTGGAAAGGTCCATCTCTTTTCCCAGGATCTCCGTAAAAAGCGCCACCCTCTCCTGGTGTCCCTTGGTATAGGAATCCTTGGCGTCAATCGCAGCTACCAGGGAACGTACTGTCTCCAGGTAATGTTTTTGGATGTTCAGGTAGGCGTGTTCAATTTTCTCCTGGAGAGAAGCGTTTACCACCTGCAGGTTACTGAGCCTTCTTCGCAGGGCGGCCCGGTCGATACGACGCGCCAGTCCTTTTTCAACAACTTCTTTTACTGCGCTACAGTCAAATGGTTTAATCAGATAATCCAGGGCACCTTGGCGCAGGGCATTGGTAGCCGTCTCCACGGAAGCATAGGCGGTAATCATCACTACTTCTGTTTCAGGTACTTTATTTTTTACCTGGGCAAGGAGGTCGATACCATTAATATCGGGCATCCTGATATCAAGGATGATCAGGTCGAATTCGCCGGAATCAAGATAGCCCAAGGCCTCGGTGCCGCTGCCCGCCGTAAAAACCTCGTAGTCGTCCCGCAAGATCATTTTCAGTGCTTCTCTGGGGCCCAGTTCATCATCAACAATCATTATTTTCGGGGCTGCCATCTTTCTAGCCCTCCTTTCCAGAAAATATTGGTAAAAATACCTCAATTTCAAGGTAATGATCCTTTGTTAAGGAGGCCGTAACACGGCCCCCGTGATCTTCGATGATCTTGCGGCTTACAGGAGGCCCGAGGGAAATATAGCCGTTAGGGTGAGCCGATAAGGGATCAAACATTTTCTCCACACTTTCGGGTACTGCTTTCGTTTGGGAATCACGCAGCAAAATATAGACAGAACCACCGGGGTAATATTTTTCCACCACAGCAGTCGTGATTTGAATCACACCGCCATCTTCCACGGCGCGAAAGAGATAGCGTATAAGGTAGGAAAAGGCCCGGGCCAGGAGGATTCTATCCGCCCGCACCTTTAAGTTGTGAAGATCATCGGCTGTCTCAACCGTAGTCTTCTGACCCATACCCTGTTCCTGTAAAAAGGAAATTCCTAAATTAATTATTTCATGCAGATCAACAACACTGTAATCATAGGAAAGAGGCGTAGAAAAAGCAATCAGCTGCTCAACAAGCTCATTCAGCCTTTTCAGTTCCTGCCGAACTGTTTTGGCATAAAATTCGCGAAAGGAGCTATCGTCGTATTTCTCCGGGAGAAGTTCTGTAAAAGTCTGCACAGCAACCATGGGGTTTTTAACCTCATGAGCCAGCTGCCCCACAAATTTATTGAGTACATCAAGCTGTGCAGCCTGCCGGCGCTCTTTCTCCAGCAGTTTTCTCGGTGATAAATCATCAAAAATCATTACGCTTCCCAGAGGTTCCCCCACGGCATTGAGCAGCCGGTAGGTATTGATCTCCAGATGAATGCGGCCGTAGGCCAGTTCTATTTCTTTTTTTCGTAAAGCCTCCCCTGTTGTTAAAGTCTCGTAAAGCAGATCACCCAGCGGGCTGGGCAAAAGGCGCAAATCCTTGCCGATGACCTGCTGCGGCATGAGTGCCAGGAGTTCCCCGGCGCGGGGATTGAAAGTATTGATACACTCTTCCTTGTTGATAGCTACAACGCCGCTGTTCATATGCTGCAGGATATTTTCGGTAAATAATTTTTGGTTGCGGATCTCATGATGAAGCTTGATATCCCGCAGGGCAACGGCCACGTTTCCGCAGAAAATATACAACGTCTCCAGTTCCTCTTCGAAAAAGGGGGAACCGGTAATTTTTGGGCCAAGGTTAAGCGTGCCCACCAACTGCCCGTGAGCCAACAGCGGTATGCAAACTGTGGCCTGGAGCAGCCGCATCTCTCCCTGAATACCACTAAGGGGGGCAGCAGGGGCTATAGAAATTTCCCCGTGGTGCAGGATGCGCCCTTCCCGGGCCAGCCAGAGGAGCAGGTCTGCGGAGGGTTTGAAACGCAGCCCGGCACAAAGGTCAGGGTCCAGCCCCCTTTGTGCCGCAATTTTATACTCTGCCAGGTTTTCCTCGTAGAGTAAAATTGATAACTTACCCACAGGAACAAGTTCCATAACAGCATTCATAAAAAGTTCCAGAAAGCGGTTTTGATCAAAATTATTATTAAAGGCCCGGGAAAATTCACACAAAACCCGTTCTCTGTTATAATGCGCCGGATAAGCATGATTTGCCGCAACAGGTTTATTGGCAGGTGCCCTTACTGCTGTGTGCATTTGTTTAAAATTCTCCACTTCCCAACGCAGCCGCTCTCTTTCCAGGGTGCGCTCCAAAACCATACGGACATTTTGGGCCTTAAAAGGTGCCAAAATTAAATCATAAAAGCACTCTGCCCCGGCTATAGAAAGAGCACCATTAGCTGCACCGGCAAGACCCAGATAGGTCAGGTCCGGCCGGAGGCGCTGCGCTTCTTCCAGCCAAGACAGAACACCCGGTATGCTGCTGTCGACCAAAACCACGCCGGAGGCGATCTCCACAAGCATCTGCAGCCCTTTTTTATCAACCGTACCCTCCAGCAGGAGATAATCTTCCGGAATAAAGTTCGTGATTGTCCGCAGAGCGCTTTCTGGCCTGGTGATCAAAATAATGAGTTTCAAACCACTGCTTCCCCTTTCCCTTGACACTCCCCACTCCCCTTTTTCCAAAGGCCAGCCGGTTAAACATCCTGTCAGGCCGTCCCTCCCGTTGCCGGAAGACAGATTTCAAAAACCGTCCCCTCACGATCACTGTGAAAACGCACTGTACCCCCATGCTCGGTGATGATCTTGTGGCTGATACTCAGGCCGATGCCCACACCATTGCTCTTTGTTGTGAAAAAAGGATCAAAAACCCGTTCTTTTTGCTGGGCGCTAATGCCTATCCCCGTATCCTGGATCCGGATGGTGACCCTTTGATCCGCTAAAACAGAGCTGGAATTTTCGGAGAATGCTTCTTCCGCTACGGGAGGCAGTACCTCCACTCGCAGCTCACCTCCTCCGGGCATGGCCTGCGCCCCATTCAAACAGATATTTAATAAAGCCTGTTTTAATTGATCCCGATCGGCTTTCAAGGGAGGAATATCCTGGCCGTAATGTTGAAAAAACTGAATCTTCCGGGCAGCAAGCTGTGGGGATAAAAGGCCCAAAATTTCTTCTAGCAATGCTTTGATATCCACTACTGTATAAAAAGGCGGGGAGCTGCTCGTAAAGTGCAGGAGCTTCATAATCAGTTTATTGATGCGCTCAATCTCCCCCTTGACGATCCGGGAAAAATTATAGCGAAATTCATGGTCATCATATTTTTCCGGCAAAAGTTCGGCAAAGGTTTGAATGGAAGCCAGCGGGTTTTTTATTTCATGGGCCATTCCTGCCGCCAGCTCTCCCAAAGAAACAAGCCTTTGTACCTGGCTTTTTTCCTTTTCCAGTTCCTTGATCCGGGTGATATCGCTTAAAACCAAAATCGCTCCACTTTTCCCCGCTTCCTGCGTCACTACCTGCACGGCGTGGCAGGATAAAAAGCGCTGCCGGCCACCTGCAAAAATTTCCAGCTCTATTTCGCTTTTTTCCTCGCTACCCTCCATAGCTTGCAGCAGAAGGTGGCCAAGGCGGGAGTCCAGCACCATGTCCGCTTTCTGATTCAGGGCCTCCTCTGCCAAAATACCGGTAAGATTTTCCGCAGCACTGTTAAAGGTGGTAATGCATCCATAGCCATCAACAGCAATCAGCCCGTTACCCATATTCTCCAAAATGTTTTCCAGGTAACGTTTGATCTCCCAAACATCCTGGTAAAGCTGGGCATTTTTCAAAGCCACAGCGACCTGTGAAGCCAGGGCTGCAAGCAAACCGACATCTTGTTGCGAATATGGTTCTCCCGACATTTTAAAACCTAAAGAAAAAACTCCTTCCAGCCTGTTTTCCACAACCAGGGGGACAACCGCTTCAGCATGCAATTTTTTCATTTCTGCCGCGAGCAACTCCCTTTTTTCTTGGTGCTCAATTCCCTTTAAATCCGTTTTCAAAAAAACTTCCCCTTTTTTTTCAAGATAGGCGAGAAGGGGATTATCTCTGGGCAGCTGCCTGTAATCTTTTTTCAAAGGGGAAAGTCCCAGGTGTTTTTGTGCCACAGCACGGAAAGAACCCCCGTTTTCTCTTAAATAAAGAATGGCGCCCTGCAGGTAGATCGTCTCCACAACCTTGTGCACCAAAAAGGCGATAAGATCATCCCGCTGCAAAATAGAAACCATTGCTTTACCGATATCCTGGAGCGTATCAAAGTAATGATAGGCGCGATAAAAGTAACGATCAACCAAACGCCGCACCATCTCTTTAAGCGGTTGAAAAAAAACTGCCGACAGAATTAAAAGTATAAAATAAAAAACAGGTTTTTCTCTCCAGGCTGCAAAATATTTATTCGTCATTAAAAATAAAAGAATATAAATTCCGATAAGCAGCGCAATGGACAGCATATAGACCAAAATCTTGCGCAAAGCCATATTGATATCCATAAGGCGGTATCTGACAATGGCATAGCTAATCGATAAGGTGCTGAGCAGGGAAAAAACAGGCCCCAACCCGCGCGGCAGCTCCGCTGATAAGCCCATGACCGGTAGAAAAAGGTTTAGCAAACCGCCCAAAATAAAGGATAAAAAAGTGCCGCCAAAAAAATACCGAATTTGGTAACGGACCAGGCCGCGTGAAAGACTCAACTGCCAGGAAATATGATAAAGGGAAAACAAAAGCAGCCCGACGAAAAAAAGAGTATACAGGGGAAAATACGCTCCATGAACCTTTACTTTGGCCCCGGGTAAGAGAATTACATCCTGGATCACGGCAGGGGTCATACTTAAAAAAGCTATAGCCAGTGTACACAAAAAAAGGAAAAGAACTTTTTTATAAGGATACCTCTCCCGGCGTGAAAAACAATAGACAAAGGCAACTATAAACCAGGGCGTTATCACCGCCACCGCATGGGAAGCCCTGATCCAGAAGAGCGCCCCCGCATACCCCTGCTGCACTGTCACCATCAGTACGGCCATGCTCCAAAGAGAGGCATTGAGAGCGAAGCCCAGGCATAAACGGTTCAACAAACTCCGGGGCGAATCCTTATAAATAATACCGCCCAGAACTATGTGAGCAGCTGCTGTCAGAGCCAGCAGTGAAACAAGACCAATCCGCACTTTTTTCCCACCCATGCTTCACTTTTTGTTTTTCTGGAATGTTTCAGGTTAAGCTCCCTGCTCCGTACAAACCATGGAGACGATGGAACCGCCGAATCCCAGGACATTTACCAGTGCCCGCTTCACCCTGGCCACACGGCCCTTGTTCGGGACATAATCCAGGTCACAATGTGGATCGGGATAATCGTAATTGATCGTCGGTGGAATGTACCGGTTTTCGATCGCCAGGGAAGTGGCGATAACCTGCAAAGGGCCGGCAGCGGCCAAGGGATTGCCGATCATGGACTTGATGGAGCTGATGGGCAAATTGTAAGCATGGCGCCCGAAGACCTTTTTCACCGCCTCCGTTTCTATTTTATCTGTGAATTTAATCCCCGGAGCGTGGGCACAGATATAATCAATCATTTTCGGGGAAAGTTTTGCTTTCTGCAAGGCCCCGGTCATTGAGGAAACAAACGAGGAATGGACCGTTAGCGGGGAGTAAGCGTTCGCTATCCCCCACCCGCCGATCCGGACATAGGCCCGCTTTCCCCTTAAACAGGCCCTTTCGGCACTTTCGATGACGACCATCCCCGCACCTTCGGAAGCAACCCCGCCGTCACGTTGGGCATCAAAGGGCCTGCTGGCGGCCTCCGGATGATCATTAAAAGATGTCGGATGCAGACCGGCCGAGCACAAACAGGAGATCACGAAAGAGGTTAAAGGGGCATCCCCTCCGCCGGCCAATGCGATCTCTATCTCCCCTCCAAGGATGGCTTCTGCCGCATGGATAATGCTTAAAAGCCCCGAGGTGCAGCCGCTGGAGACGGTCACAACCTGCCCGGGACACTTAAATTCGCTGGCAACTTCATGTGCAGCTGCATGGGGGAAAGAGGAAGAGATCACATGGGGGTTGGGAGAACCGGATTGTTGGAAAAGTGCGTATTCCTTCTCCCCCAACTCCATATCACTTGAACTTATACCCAAAAAGATACCGGCCTTGCCCGTGGCAAGCTCTTTTTTACTGATGCCGGCGTCCTCCAGCGCCAGGTGGGCGGCAGTGATTACCATATGGGTGCTCCAGCCCCTTTTTTCTTCCGGAAAAGGTTTTACAGCCTCCACCCATTCCGGTGGGACTTCACCGGCAATCTGGGAAAGACATTCGGAGGGATCAAAACGGCTGATACGGCGAATGCCCGATCTCCCTTCCTGCAGCGCTTCCCAGAACATCTCCTTCCCGACACCGTTCGGAGCCACAGGACCCAGACCGGTAACAACTATCTCCCTCATTTTTTCCTCCCCCGTGACACCACAAATTTTCACTCCTGACAAAACCGATTCTTTACGGCAAAATAGGAGTAAATTTCTAATAAAGGAATTTATCCCTATTAAATTCGCTATAAACTGTATAAATTCCTGCAGTTTCTTCTGAAATATTGTCTTAATTTCACTCTTTTGGTTAGTTTTGCACCTGAGGATTATTTAAATTTCAGGAGGGATAAAAAAAAGACAAAAGCAGCGCAAAGAACAATCGCTGCACCGGGGGGGATATTAAAATTGTAAGAAATACTGAGGCCGCCCAAACCGCTGGCGAGTCCCACCACGATACCCAGAAGTATCATGCCGCGATAATTTTTGCTGAGCATAAAACCGGTAGCGGCGGGGATTACAAGAAGTGCTGAAGCGAGGACAACCCCAACGACTACTACAGAACTTACAATGGTCAGAGCTATGGCTGCCAGCAGCCCGTAATAAAGCCAGGTGACGGGTAAACCATTTGCCTGGGCCAGCTCCGGATCAAAGGAGATCGTCAAAAGTTCTTTGAAAAAAATAAGGATAAAGAGAAGGACAACAATCATTACCGTGCCCAGAAAACGGAGATCCGCAACGGTTACCGCCAGCACATTACCAAAAAGCAGGCTGAAAAGCTCCGGAAAATAACCTTCCTGCAAACTGATCAATATAATTCCCAGAGCCATACCTGTCACAAAAAAAATACCGATGATCGTATCCTCACGAATACGGCTCTGCTTGCTGATATAACCGGCCAGAAGAGCGAGACCTACACCAAAGATCCCCCCCGTATAAAGGGGGTTGATGCCGGCTAAAACACCGATAGCCAAGCCGCCCAAAATGGCATGAGAAATGCCGGCACCCATAAAAGAAAGTCTGTTCAAGACAACAAAAAAAGAAAGAACGGAGCAAAGCAGCCCGATCATAATCACTGCCAAAAAGGCTCTGAGCATAAAACCGTATGTGAGCATCTCAGCCATAGATCAAACCCGCCTCTCCCTGCCACCGAAAAGAAGGTCAAATTCACAGCGGTATGCTTTTTCCAGGCAGGGGCTATTCAGAACTTCTACGGGAGTTCCATGAATATGCATGGTGCGGTTGATACAGATCAACTTCTGGGCATGGCGGGCAATAAGTGTTAAATCGTGGGAAACCATCACGACCGTCAGACCCAGTGCCTGCTGAAGCTCTTGCAGCAAAGCAAAAAAACGGTTCTGAGCCGGAAGATCCAGGCCGGCATTGGGTTCATCCAGTAATAAAAGGTCCGGTTTTTTACTCAAAGCACGGGCCAGAAAAACACGCTGCTGCTGGCCTCCGGAAAGTTCAGCAAAAAGTTTGTCCTGCAGCTCTAAAAGCCCCACTTTTTCCAGGCACTGCCGGGCTTTTTCCTGCTGTAACCGGGAAAAAGACCGCCCCAGAGTTGTGGAAGAAACCATCCCCATCATCACAACATCCCGGACAGAAAGAGGAAAATGCCGGTCATGAAGGAGGCGCTGGGGCATATAGCCAATTTTATCCCTTATTTTCCCCAGCGTGTCCGGGCTATGACCAAAGATTTTCACCTCGCCGGCAGCGGGTTTAACCAGCCCCAAAAGAACGCGTAAAAACGTGGTCTTACCTGCTCCATTGGGGCCGATCACACCAACCATTTCACCGGCAGCTATCTCGGTGTTGATATCTTTTAAAACAAGCTCTCCTCCCAGGTAAACACTAAGACCACGGGTTTCAACCACCGGTAAGCTTCGCATGTTCCTCCTGCTCCCATTAATCATTGTTCATTAACCGCAGATTTCTTAAATTTTGTTCCTAAATTTTATCACCTGTTAACCCCGGGATCAATGCAAAAAGGCAACAATCACTTGTGCAATTTCTTTAAATGTTTCTGCAGCGCTTCCCTGTAGAGGCTCTTCGATAAATACCGTCACCACCGCCTGGCAGTTTTCCAGGGGAACACACCCTGTAAACCAGGAATACACCTGCGGTTTACCATTAACATATCTTTTCGTCTCTGCCGTCCCGGTTTTCCCACCCAGGATAAGCGTGCTGCCGCCCGCCGCCTTCCCCGTGCCATATTCAACCACGCCCAGCATCATATAGCGCAGTTTGTTCACAGTAAGTTCCTTCAATACCTTCCGGGGGGCAGCCGGGGAGAATTTCGTAAACACCGTGCCCTGTCTGCTTTGGATCGCTTTGACCAGCCGGGGTTCTACCAGGTAACCGCCATTGGCTAGAGCAGCCGTCAGGCGGGCTACCTGCAGCGGAGTGGCCTCTACCTGGCCCTGGCCAATAGCGGCCAGAGCCAGATCTCCCAGAAAAGGCATCTCCTCCGGCCGGGGAATGCATCCTTTGACCTCTCCGCCTTGGTCAGCACTACCCAGAGGTATACCTGTTTCCCGGCCCAAACCCAGAGCGTCCGCATATTGGCAGATCGTTTCTTTGCCCAGATCCAGGGCCAACTCGATAAAAGCGGCATTGCAGGAGTGCGCGAAAGCCTCGGCCAGGGTGAGCACGCCGTGCGGCCCATGCTGGCAGTGAAAAATCTGCTCCCCTACCTGGATATAACCGGGACAGTAAAACTTTCGGTTCAGCCGGGCTTTCCCGCTATCCAGGGCCGCGGCGGCAACCACAATTTTAAAAACGGAACCGGGGGGATAACTTAAAATGCTGCGGTTGATAAAAGGCTGGGAACCTAAAAAATCCCCCTGCTGCTCCACATCGTTCAGGTAGTGGGAAAGCTCCGCCTGCAAATAATTGGGCCTGCTGGCCATGGCAAAAATATCTCCTGTCGGGGGAGCCATGACGACCACCGCCCCTTTGACCATGCGGGCATCCATAACCTCTTCAATTTTTTTCTGGATCTGATAATCAATGGTCAAAACGAGATCAAAGGGCTTGTGGGGTTCCCTGTTTTCCCAAAGCCGGTAGCCCAAGCCTTCCACAAGGTTATTTTTATTATCGACAACGGCAGCCAAAACAGTGGGTGCACTTTTTAGAGCGCCGTTAAAAGTGAGTTCCAGACCCACTTTCCCCTCCCCGTCATGCGGCCCGATATGGCCGGTTACATGTGTGGCCAGAGCCTGGTGGCCGTACCTTTTCCTGGACGGGGCAATCAGCAGGCCCGGCGTTTGCAGGTCTTTAAATGTTTTTTCTTCCTGCGCATCAATACCGCGGAGAGCGATAAAAGGGCTCCCGGTGGCAACTGCTTGGGGAAAATAGCGGGAAACAATCTCCGTTACTTCCATATTGTCCTTTTTCAGCAGGTCGGGGAAAACAACAAGGAGCTTTTCCTCTTCCCCCCCCAACAGGGAAATGCCGTGGCGGTCAAGGATATCGCCACGATTGTAATTTAAAAGAATTGTTTGTGCCCTTTGCCTGACCGCTTCTCCAGCCAGTTTGTTGTTTTTTAAGAGCTGAATATAGCCCAAGCGTCCGCAGAAAAACAAAAATAGCAAGGTATTTAAAAGAAACAAAAATAAAATTCTTTGCTGCTGCCTGATTCTCCGGTTAATAACTATGCTCCCCTTTAAAAGAAAAGACCTCTTCCCCTGGTCATTGGAAAATGAGGAAAGAAAATGAATATCTCTTTTCTTCTTTTGGGAGCTATTCTTGACCTTTATTGATTAAATTATTCTCCTGACTTGAAATAAAAAAATCCGCTTCTCCCTCAAAATGGTTTAAGCAGATTATTTTTTTCATGATATTCCATCTTTTACAGAGTGGTTTGCCTTTTTTTACCGGCTTTGCCGGTTTTGGCGGGCAATGATTTTATAATAATTGTGTTCCTGCAGGGTAGTACTGAAATAATGTGTGCCGCTGCCGTCTTCCTTGTAGACGAAATAAAGATAATCCACGCCTGCGGGGTAAAGAGCCGCTTCCAGTGCTTCCCGCCCGGGAGAAGCTATCGGCCCCGGGGGAAGATCGGGATAGAGATAGGTATTGAAGGGGGAATCGATCGACAGCTCCTCGTACGTTAAAACCGGTTTTACTTCCCCTAAAACATACTGTACTGTGGCACAAGATTGTAATAAAGGCATGCTTTCAGATTTCAAGCGGTTGTGGAATACAGCGGAGATCAAGGGGCGTTCATCCGGCACTTTCGCTTCCCGCTCCACAAGGGAGGCCAGCGTCACAACTTCATGGATGGAAAACCCCTGTTCTTTGGCGCGCCGGCGAAAATCAGCGTTAAAAACCTCATTGAAGCGCTGCAGCATAACCTCGATAATCTCATTGGGGGTGGCATCCGCGTGTATTTCGTATGTATCGGGAAATAAATAGCCTTCGAGCGTATATTTTACCTCGGGAGGCACCGTTTCCAGAAACTCAAAAGGAGAATCCTGGCGGGAACGGAGACATTCCTGTATAAATTCTTCCCTTTGAACAAGGCCTTCTTTTTCAAGCTGCAAAGCGATCTGCTCTACAGTAAAACCCTCGGGAATGGTAAAGCGGGATCCTTTTTCCCAGACAACCCCCTGCTGCAGTTTTTCCAAAATATCATCCAGGGACATCTCACTGGATAGCAGATACTTTCCGGCCTGGAATTTGGCATCACACCCCCTGTAGCGGGCATAAAGACGGAAAAAAAGGCAATTTTTAATCATACCCTCATTTTTCAGTATAGTGGCGATCTCGGCCGAGGAAGAATTAAGAGGAATATTGATTTCTTTGGGCTGGTAACCGCTGCCGCTGCTGACCGGTAACAGCAGGGAATTGACCCGCCAGCAGACCAAAGCGCAGAGAAACAAAAAAAGCGCCAGGACAAGCCTGAAAACACCCCGGCGTTTTAACCGGAAAACATAAAACTTGCCGCTTCTCCGCCTCTTCTTCTTTCCAATCCAGGCCAGCTTAGTCCTCACTTTGAGCCTTCTCCCTGATTATTTTTGCCCTGCTCATCTGCACTGCGCATTTTTTTATATCGCAGGTAGCTTTCCAGGATGAAAACTGCCGCCAGCTTATCCACAACTTTTTTTCTTCCCCTGCGGCTGACATTTGCCTCCAGCAAAGTCCGGTTGGCGGCAACCGTGGTTAAGCGCTCATCCCAGGTTATCACGGGCACATTGACAAACCGGGCCAGTTTTTCCTTAAAATCTAAAATTTCCCGTGCTTGGGGACCAATTGTGCCGTCCATGTTACGGGGTAAACCGACAATAATCTCCTGCACCTCATATTCTTTTAAATACTGTGCAAGAATGGAAAAATCCTGCCGCCGGTTTTGCCGCTTAATCACACCCAGGCCCTGGGCGATAATACCCAGCTCATCACTGATGGCCACGCCGATGTTTTTTTCTCCCACATCCAGGCTTAAAATGCGCATATATAAACGTCCTTTTCCGTGTGCTAAAATATTTTCATGCAAAATTCCGGACAGTAGGCACCACAGTAACCGCAGAGAATGCAGCGGGAAGTATCCACTGCTGCCCGGACAGGCTCATTCTTTTCCAAATAAAGTGCCCCCTGGGGACAGTTCTCCACACAGG
The DNA here is from genome assembly GCA_050948785.1 of Dethiobacteria bacterium. Lineage (GTDB taxonomy): Bacteria > Bacillota > Dethiobacteria > DTU022 > UBA8154 > JAAZMI01. The sequence goes on along the minus strand of JBMNEM010000008.1, from coordinate 239,922 downwards.
AACCACAACCGATACACCATTCCTCTATTTCCAGGTGCCTTTTTTTAAGAGACAGCCTTTGGGTTATCTCCGGCGGTGGTTTTAAACCTTGGCAGTAATGCAAGTTGACCATCAGCTCCTCGGAGCTGGAAATCCCTACAGCAAAGGAATGCAGCTCATCAAGGTTTTTGACAAAGTTGAGAGCCTTTTCCGCTTCAGGTATGAGGTGGCCCCCTCCCAACGCTTTCATCCCGTAGATCCCCAAGCCGCTTTTGCAGGCCCGGGCCAGAGCTGCGAGCATATCTTCCAGTGTGCCATCCTTGATGCCGATACCCTTATAATTGACAATGGCATGCAGAACATCAATATAACCCAAATCGACTGCAGCCCGGGCAGCGGCAACAGTATGAGTAGAGATCCCTACAGCCTTGATCAGTCCTTTGGCCTTGGCCTCCAAAAAAAAATCCAGCGCTTCCTGATGTCCCTTTAAGGTTAGCGCCGATTCCTGTTCGTGTAAAAGAAAAATAGGGACAATATCAATGTCCATTTCCCGGCGTGCTTTTTCAAAAGAAGCCTGAGCTCCTTCCCGGTCATAAGCATAGGTCTTGGTGGTAATCACAGGCAGTGTTTGAATCTTTTTCAGGGCAAGCCGCAGGTAGTTGTAGTTTTGATAATGCTCCGCCGTATCCCAAAAATTTATTCCACAACGATAGGCTTCCTCCAACAATCCAGCGCCCTCCTCCAGGGAGAGGTTGGATTGGAGAGGCCCCAGCGTTAAGGTGCCGAAACAAAGCCTGGAAACACGCAGGCCGGTCCTCCCCAGCAGCCGGTATTCCAAAAAGCTCACCTTTCCTTTTGCAGTTCTTTTTCCAGATAAACCCGCAGCAGTTCTTCCAGCAGTTCATCCCTCTCCAGCTTGCGGATGATGCTGCGGGCATTTTTGTGGCTGGTAATAAAAGCCGGATCCCCGGATAAAAGATAGCCTACAAGCTGGTTGATGGGATTGTACCCTTTTTCCCGGAGGGCGGCATAAACATTTTTTAAAACCAGACGCGCTTCATTGGCCTCTTCTTCCGCTCTGACATCAAACTTCATGGTATGATTAAATTTATCCCTGACCATTTTGCTTCCCTCCCCAAAGAGCAAACTCCCTTTTATTTCTTTCCCGATTGCTGCTGCTGTTCCTTAACCAGCAAGAGGACGTGGGAAAGAGCTTGTGCAAGTTTTTGCGGGTCCTTGCCGCCCGCCTGGGCCATATCGGGGCGGCCTCCCCCTCCCCCTCCGGTGAGGGCGGCGACCTCCTTGATCAACCGGCCGGCGTGAAAGCCTTTTTGCACCAAATCCGGTGTAGCAGCAGCGGCGAGCAGCACTTTCCCAGCGGTCACGCTGCCCAGCGTAATAATCCCGCTGCCCATCTTGTCGCGAAAATAATCCAGATATTCTCTTAAAGCCTCCATATTTTCGGCTTCGACCTGGGCACTGAGAACAGGTATACCCAGGGAATGATCGGTTTGTTCCAGGATGTTTGCAATTTGCTGCCGGGCTATTTTCTGGGAAAGCTGTTTGACATTGCGCTGCAGCTCCCGCTGGGCCTCCAGCAGTTCGGACAATTTCTCCGGCAGTTTATCTACAGGTACTTTGAGCAGCCCGGAAACTTCCTTTAGGATCTCGTCCTGCCTGGTGAGATAGCGGTAAGCACTGACGCCGGCCAAAGCTTCGATACGGCGTACTCCGGCACCTACACTGCCCTCCGCCACAATTTTAATAAGACCTACTTCCCCGGTCGTGCGGACATGCGTGCCCCCACAGAGCTCCAGGGAATAATCAGCGATTTTCACCAGGCGTACTTTGTCCCCGTATTTTTCATCAAAAAGTGCTGTGGCGCCCATCTCCAGAGCCTGCTGCAACTCCATGGAGGATACCTCTACAGCCAAGTTTTTACGAAGGAGCTCATTGACAGTTTCCTCCAGCTTTTGGATCTCCTCTGCCTCCAGGCCGGTAAAATGGGTAAAGTCAAAACGCAGTCTTTCCGGGGTCACCAGGGAACCGGCCTGCTGTACATGCTCACCTAAAAGATCCTTTAAGGCACTATGGAGAAGGTGCGTGGCCGTGTGGTGTCTGGCCGTCTCCCTCCGGCGTTCCCGGTCAACAAAAGCATCAACTTTTTCACCGGTACAGATACGGCCCTCCTTGATTTCCACAAGCTGCAAAATTTGTTCCCCGGGACCGGGCAGGGTGTTTTTTACCAGGGCTGTCCCTTCGGCAGCCTTGATTATACCTGTATCCCCTACCTGTCCTCCTTTTTCGGCATAAAAGGGGCTTTTGTCCAGAATGAGGTAGAGCTCTTCTTCCTTGGTTTGAGAATTGGCCTCCGTTAAAAGTTCTTCTTTTGAGGGGGCAAGCAGGCCGATCACTTTTCCGGCAGCACTGCATGTTTCATAACCGACAAATTCCGTTTTCATCCCCTGGAGCAGGGAAGGTGAAATTGTATCGGCAGATGCATGCTCCTGAGTACTGAGAGCTGCCCGGGCCCTCTCCCTTTGTTGTTCCAAAGAAATGTTGAAAGCTTTTTCATCCAGGGAAAGCCCTCTCTCCAGCAGAATCTCCCGTGTTAAATCGAGAGGAAAACCAAAGGTATCATAAAGCTTGAAAGCTACTTCCCCGGATAAAACTGTTTTTTTCTCCTGCTGCAAAGCAGCAATTTGTTCTTCCAGTATAACCATACCCTGCTCGAGGGTTTCCATAAAGCGCTCTTCTTCCATGTTGATAATGCGCATCAGATAATCACTTTTCTTTTGCAGCTCAGGGTAGACCTCCCCCATGATCTCCACCACGAGCGGAACCGTGGCACTGAGAAAAGGAAATTCCAGCCCCAGAAGCTTACCGTGCCTCATGGCCCGGCGTAAAATGCGCCGCAGGACATAACCCCGGCCCTCGTTGGCCGGCATGATCCCGTCAGCCACCATAAAGGTCATACCGCGCAGGTGCTCGGTGAGCACGCGCAGGGAAACATCTTTTGTCTCGTCCTGGCCGTAGGAGATCCCCGCTTTTGCCGCAAAATGATCCACCAGGGGCCTGATCAGATCAATTTCGTAAAGAGAACCGACCCCCTGCATAACCATGGCCAACCTTTCCAGGCCGGCGCCGGTATCGATGTTTCTTTTCTCCAGCGGTGTGTAACGGCCATCCGCTTCTTTATTAAACTGCGTAAAAACAAGATTCCAGACTTCCAGGAAGCGATCACAATCACAGCCCACCGCACAATCGGGGCGCCCGCAGCCGTACTGGGGGCCTAAATCATAGTATATTTCCGAGCAGGGGCCACAAGGTCCCAAACCTATCTCCCAAAAGTTATCTTCCTTTCCCAGACGGTATATTTTGGCTTCGGGAAGACCAATCTTGTCCCGCCAGATGGAAAAGGCTTCGTCATCATCCTCATAAACGCTCACATAAAGGCGCTCAACAGGGATATTATATCCTTCTGTCATCAACTCCCAGGCCCAGGTAATCGCCTCTTCTTTAAAATAATCGCCAAAGGAGAAATTACCAAGCATTTCGAAAAATGTCGCATGCCGGGCCGTCACACCGACTTGATCAATATCAGGTGTACGGACACATTTCTGGCATGTGGCCAGGCGAGGATGGGGAGGCGGTTTTTCCCCGGTAAAATAGGGTTTCAGCGGGGCCATACCCGCCCCGATTAATAACAGAGTGGGATCGTTTTGGGGAACAAGGGAAAAACTGGGAAGAACCAGATGATTTTTTTCCCGAAAAAAGTCTAAAAATTTAGCGCGAATGTCGCTGCTTTTCATTTTTGGGCCTCCTGCTTTTTGTCAAAATAATTATATCGGCAATTTTCCAGCATGTCAATTGAAAGGAAAATTTTAGTCGTTGAGATCAATATTCTATTTTGTCTCCAGTGGCCTAATGCTCATTTACCCATCAAATACCAACCCGTTCAACTCTGCCCTGGTACTGCGCCAGTTGGGTAAAAATTTATCCATATAGGCAACAAAACGTTTATTGTGCAGCCGCTCCAGTAAGTGCACCATTTCGTGAACCACTATGTATTCAAGACAGGCGGGGTTCTTTTTTGCAAGTTCCAGGTTCAGCCAGATCCTCCTGGCGGTGATATTGCAGCTGCCCCAGCGGGTCTTCATTAATTTTACTCCCCAGGACTCCACCTTCACCCCGATGATGGGCTCCCATTTTTCTATCAAAGGAGAAATTAAAGCTTTTAGCTCACGGCGATGCCATTCCCTCATAACTTTTTGCCTTTGTTCTTTATCGCTGCCTTCCTGCACGAACAAATCAAGATAGGTCTTGTTGCGGGGTTTGACCCCCTGCTTTCTTTTATTGGTATAGATCACGTTTAAAAGATAGCGCTCCCCCAAAAAATAATGGCTCTCGCCCGAGACAAATTCCCTTTCCGGTTGTCTTTCCTGTTTTTGAAACTTGGCCCGCTGCTTTTTTATCCAGGATAATTTAGATACAATAAAAAGCCTGACAGCTTCATCATTCTGTTTTTTGGGCACCGAAATCCGGACCCTGCCATCCGGCGGCAGTACCGAAAGATGGAGGTTTTTTATGTTCTTCCTGATTAACTCTATTTCCAAATCGCCAACGATTAACTTCCCCACTAATATTCCTCCTGCTGATCTACCAGTAAATAAATTTCTTCTGCTGATATTTTCTTATCTGCCAGACATTCCTGGATTAAAGAAAGCATAAGTCTTTCCTTGATCCTATCACCTCTCCAACCGCTGGGTGCTTTTTCCCTGATTTTTTTGTCCAGGGAAACAGCCAAATCTTCATCTTTACCTAAGTTATCATAGAGGGCCCTTTTGGCTTTAGTATCGATATTGACAGGATATTTGATAGTGGCCTCCGGGTTTTTGGACATTCTGGCTATTTCAGCAACCCGCTTTAAATGTCTCTCATAAGAGACAGCCGCTTCTTTTCTTTGTCTGATGACTTCCTCTAAAAGCACGGACATCCTCTCATAATATCTGGGGTTTGTGGGCTTTTCCTCTACAATCAACCGGCGCACATTGTTTTCAATCGTTTCCGCAACAGCTTCCTTATCTTTTCTGAGATTAGCGGGTAATTCCTGGACAAAATCTGTTCCTCGCTCCACTAGCAGCTCAACCAAGGTCATCTCTTCAAAGACAGAAATTTGTTTACTGTCCTCAGCACTGATATAGTTATCGATCAAATGCCTCATCGCCGGTTCATAGGATTTCAAGTCAATATCATCATCGGCGGCCAGCATTACTTCCCTGCGGGCATTGTTAAAATGCTCCACATCATTTCTGATACCCTGAATTTCCTGGGGAGTATACCCGGCCTCCTCCATCTCATTGGCAATGTTGGCAAAGGCCCTGAGCAGTGCAGTGGTATATTGATAGAAGGCCAATCTCTTTGGCTCGTTGTCCTTTAATTCTTTTTCATTAAAAATATTTTCCCAACAGAAATACCTGATGTATTGAAGCGCCCCTTTGGGAGGAGCCACTGGTTCACACAAGGCCTTTACTTTTTCCAAAGCCTCATCCAACCGCTCTCTCGCCTTTTCCAGCCTATTGCTGAGCAGGCCTTGCACATCTTCCTCGTCATAGCCGGCAAAAGCCTCCGAAGTATAATCCTTCACAGACCTTTCCAGGCTTTTGAATAAATCCATATAATCCACGATATAGCCGTATTCTTTGTCATCGCCGTCAAGTCGGTTTACCCGGCAAATGGCTTGAAACAGGCCATGGTCTTTCATGCTTTTATCGATATAAAGATAAGTTGCCGGAGGAGCATCAAAGCCTGTCAGCAGTTTATCGACCACAATAAGTAATTTTAGCTGAGCAGGCTGTTCCACAAACTTCCTCTTGGCTTCTTCTTCAAATTCTTCCGGGCTTTTGCCCTGGAGCATTTTTTTGTAGATCCTATATTTTTCAACATTTTCAGTGGGTTTATCCTCTCCGGTAGCTTCACCTTTTATATCCTCTATATTTGGATTATAGGATGTAACCAGGGCACACTTCTTAAATCCCGCAGTTTGAAAGAGCTCATAGTACTTGCAAGCTTCGTAGATGCTGCCGGCGATTAACATGGCATTGCCGCGTCCGTTTTGCAGGCGGTCCTTTGTTTCCATATCGAAGATAATGTCTTTGACAATCTGTTCCAACCGGGAACGGGAGCTTAACACCCTCTGCAAGGTGCCCCATCTTTGTTTCAGCTTGGTTTTTGCATAGTCAGTAAGTCCTTTGGTCTTGGCTTCAAACCATTGGTCAATTTTATCCTGGGAAGTGATGTCCTGCTCTATATCCCTAGCTTCATAGCGCAAATCCAAGATTACTTTATCTCTGACGGCTTCATCAAATTTGTAGGTGTGGATATAACTTCCAAAGACTTCGATGCTGGTGGCCTTATCTTTTTTCAGCAGGGGTGTCCCCGTAAAACCGATGAACATGCTCTCCGGCAGGATTTCCCTCATAGCCGTGTGCAGTTTGCCTGACTGAGTGCGATGACATTCATCAACAAAGACATAGATATCGCCCTTGGCTTTAAAACCTTGGGGGAAATTCATTTTTAATTCTGCAATATACTCATTATAACTGGTATCATCATCTTTTTCTCCCCGGGCCCCAAATTTGTGAACAAGAGAACACAGCAGCAGCGGCGTTGTCTGATTTAGTTTTTCGAGCAAATCCCTGCCGCTTTTAGTCCGGTAGATATCCTCATCAACGCCCTTAAATACTTTCTCAATCTGCTTATCCAGTTCATCCCTGTCGGTGATGATCAGCACCCGGGAATCGCTGATATTTTCCCTGATCCATTTGGCAATCCACACCATAACAAGGCTTTTCCCGCTACCTTGAGAGTGCCAGATAATCCCGCTCTCTTTTTTCTTTATGCGGGGCCTGGCCGCCTTGACACCAAAGTATTGATTGGGTCTGCACAGTTTTTTTGTCCCGCGATCAAAGACTACGAAATAATAGATGATTTCCAGAAATCTTTTTTTATGGCAGAACCCAAGGAGCTGTTTGTCGAGGATGTGTTCTACTCCATCCATAAGCCCCTTTATTTTTTTGCTCAACGCATCCTCAGCTTTTGTATCTTCCTTCCAGGTGAGATAGTATTTTTCCGGAGTATCGATCGTGCCAAAGCGAAGCCCCTGACTGTCATTGCCGGCCATCACCAGCTGCATGGTATTAAAAAATGGCTTGATAAAGATCGACTTCTGGTTATCCAGGTTTTGCCTTATACCTTCAGCCACCGCAACGGTACTCCTTTTTAACTCTAACACTCCCAGGGCAATACCGTTGACATATAAAACTATATCCGGTCTTTTTGTATGTTCTCCTTTGATTCTTACCTCTTCGGCCAGATAAAAATCGTTGTCGTAAGCATCATTCCAGTTGATAAATTTTACAGTCTGTTTGTTTTCCCCAATATTTTCCCTTACCTCTGCGCCGTATCTTAAATAACCGTAGACCTCTTTATTAATGTCATAAAGACTGTTGACCTGATTTTTTACAGCTCTATTCAGTTTACCCGATCGCTCTTTCAATCAGCTTTTCACTATATCCCTTTCTCCTCAAATATTTTCTGAGGAGGCGCGTTTCTACATTTTTGTAATCTTTATCTTTTAAATTCCCCAAATATTTATAGCCGAGTTTATCTATAAATAGCTCAACTACTCTATTCTGAGTCATCCGCTCAATTTGTCCCACTCTGCTCATACAAGCCTCACCTCCCCGGTCAAAAGTTTATCCATCATCCCCTCCTTGATGAGCTTGTACTTCTCAAGCTTCTTCTCCAAGGCCTCTATTTCCGAGTCCATGTCCGAAAGAATTTGGGCTATGGCTTTTTGTTCTGGTAGGAGTGGTAGTTCCATTTTTATATAGGCTATATCTTTTTTTGAAATTTCAAGAAATGTTGAGCCAGAAGCCTTTTCAATAAACTTACCCTTAATTTGATTTATATAGTAATATAAATACTCATTGTAAACATTGTTTTCACAAATTAAAGATTTAAATCCTTGATTTGTCGATATTTCATCATAAGCAATTCTAATTTCTCCGATAGTTGCCCTGCTACATAACAGAAGAGTTCCCCTAGGAAGAAGTGTAGCCGAACTGTTATTAAGCCCGTTTTTTGTAATTTTCTTTTCAGTGTCTTTTAAATATTTACTCCTGCATTTGGTAATATCTGTGGGAGTGCACCACTTGATATTGCCATTCCAATAAGAACTGTTTGTTGTACTCGGCGTTCCCCCATTAACTATTCTTACTATTTCCCCCAATCTCTTTACTTCCCACTCCCCCGTAAACCCAGGCAATCGCTTCTTACCTGTTAACAGCAACTGCATGGTGCCTTGTTTTATTTTCTGTTTTTTATTGATGAGTTTTTCAATTGATGTTATTAATTCATCGACATCGGATAAAACCTTGGCTATGGCTTTTTGTTCTGGTAGGGGAGGGAGGGGAAAACAAAACTTTATGAAATCCTTCTGATACAAATGTAAAATTGTTGATCCTGCGGTTAATTTGTTAAGAAACTTATCAAATATTTTAAAGTTCATTATGTAATTAAAATACAAAGAATCATAATTATCATCTTTGGGCCTAACTACAAAAACCCCACTATTTAATGTAGCTTCCTTTGGTAAATAGTCTATGAAAGCCACCTTCCCTATAGTTCCATCTTTAGTTACTAACACATCACCAACTTTTATTTGGATATTTTTATCTTGATTATATCTATCAGCATCAACGAAGTTGCAGATATCCCATTCTATTTTCCCGTTTACAAAATCTGTACCCGTAACTAAATAATATTTTCCATCAGGTAGATATTCTTTAGTAGTTAATCCTTGCCAGCCAATTCTAGCCTTAAGAGTTGAAGAATCATTAATAGAGGTTACTTCCCAATCCTCGGGTATCACACCCACCTCTGTCTGCTTATATCCCTGGGGCACGTTTTTTTCTCTTACCATGCGAATCCCATCCTTTGTAAATGAGATTCTACTTTTTTTCTCAGCTCCTCTACTTCTGCTTCTATCTCCGGTAGGGTTTGTGCGTATCTTTCTGCCAGTTCTTTGATCCTGGTGGTGAGCTGGTGGGAGATTCTCTCCATTTCCGTATTTATTTGCTTTGTAATGGAGGCGATCCATTTATCATTTACCAAGATATCCCGGGTTTCTTCCGGAGAAAGCTCTTTGCGCTTAGCCTGTACTTTCTTTTGAAGTTTTCTGTCGGCATCCCTTATTTTCCTTCTTGCAGTGGATTCCCGATCCATCAATCCCAGATATTCTTCCAGTATTTTCAGCTCATCCAGTTCCTCGTTGTCGTCTTTTATTTCCCTGATTCTTTTGTTTAGATTGGTCTTGGTGATATTTCCTCTCTCATTTTTAACTTCTTCCAATATCCCGTCTTCTCCGGAATGTTCTTCCTCAAATTCTTCTTTCAATTCTGTTATTTCATCGCTTGTGGTTTCCATTTCTTCTATAGCCTGTTTTTCTTCTTGGAAATATTTATGGATAATTAATTCATCCGGTATCAGTTCATCATTTGCCAGCCAACCGTTTTCCGAGACCAGATAAATATCATCCCGCATCGTCTCCAGCCAATAGTCCATCAGATGTTGATAGACATCATATTTGTCTATCAATTTGCTGTCAGCAAAGGTAGCCAGCAGGTCTTCAGAGATTTGGTGGATCAGTTCCCTGGGTTTTGTTGTAGAATTTATGCTTTTTAAAATAGGGATGTATTTGTTTTTCCAGCGGTTAATTTTTTCTTCGACTTCTTTGGTATATGTAATAAACTCCGGGTGGGAAAAAATGATTGTTTTAATGACTTCTGTTTTGACTTTTAGTTTGCTGTAGCCGGTTCTGTTGGCCGGTGAGAAAAGTTGATTTTTCAAATCGGGATATACAGACCAGTATTTTCCCAAAGCACCGATATCCTGATTGGGGATGTCTCCTTTCAGGTGTGCCCCAATGTCTTGTAGATCTTCTTTTTCCTGCGTGTCGATATATCTGGGTATATTGAGATTGTAGTCATTTGCTTCTATTTCTTTGATTTTTACAAAGCGGGAGTATCCGGGGATTTCCAACTGGCCTTTAAAGACATCGACTATCTTGTGGATATCCCGCTCTCGCAGGCGGTTTTTGTTGCCGTCTTTTTTGAAAGCCCTGGCTGGCATCGATCATAAAGATGCCGTTTCGTTTCTGCGCTTCTTCTTTGTCAATGACAAGGATCGAGGCCGGTATTCCTGTGCCGTAAAATAGGTTGGGAGGCAGCCCGATGATTCCTTTGATCAGCCCCCGTTTCACAATGTTTTTGCGAATTTCGGCTTCTACATTGCCCCGGAACAATACTCCATGCGGGAGAATGATCGCCCCTTTCCCTTTGTGGCTCTTCAAAGAACGAATAAAGTGTAGCAAAAAGGTATAATCCCCGTTTTTAGCGGGGGGAATCCCAAAGCCCTGGAAACGGCCGTATACATCATTTTCAGGGTCGAGTCCACTCCTCCATGTTTTGATGGAAAAAGGCGGATTGGCCACCGCATAGTCAAAAGTCTCCAAACTACCGTCCTGTTGTAGAAATTCGGGTGATGACAGGGTATCTCCCTGCCTGATATCTGCTATTTCGTTCCCATGCAAAATCATGTTCATCTTGGCCAGGGCTCTGGTGGCATTATCTTTTTCCTGACCATAAATGGTCAGCCCGAAGGACGCTTCATTAGCTGCTTTAAGCAGTAAAGAACCGCTCCCACAGGTGGGGTCATAAATGGTATCGCCGCGGCTTTTTGAATTTTCAACTCCGATTACCCTGGCCATAACGCGGGATACTTCAGCCGGTGTGTAGAACTGACCTTTGGATTTTCCCGATTGGGTGGCAAAGTTGCGCATCAGGTACTCGTAGGCATCACCGAGTAGGTCATCACCATCGGCTCTGTTTTTGCTCATGTCCAGGCTGTCAGATTCAAATATGGAGATCAGATTGGTTAGCCTGTCCACTTTTTCCTTGCCCCGGCCCAGTTTGTCGTCATCATTGAAATCTGCTACGGTGATAACACCTACCAGCTCATTTTCTTCAGCCAGTTTATGGATTATTGTATTCATTTTATTGCCAAGATCATTGTTGCCCTTTAATTGCACCATATCGTGGAAACTTCCACCGTCAGGCACTACCAGTAAGGAGTGGGGTTTGCCGTAGTATTTATCAGTTACATATTTGACAAAGAGCAGGACCAGTACATAGTCTTTATATTGAGAGGCGTCCATGCCTCCCCTCAGTTCATCACAGCTTTGCCATATTTTACTGTAGAGGTCGCTCTTTTTTATGGCCATTTTTACTTTACCACCTTTATGATCTGTGCTTTATAAGTAATGTCTGTCAAACTAAAGCCAATAATAACTAAATAACAGGTAGAATTGTGTGTGTCTTTCACAGATACCGCTCAGATATTCCCAGCATGCTATATTACTTCCAGAATCGAGCTCCGATTCCTTTTATTTCTTATTGAAAAACGTTAAAAAAGAACCCCAGGGGCTTAGGATTCTTTCCAAAGTCGCCAGGAGTCTTTTTTAACCGGTTTTCTTGTTTATGTTCCCTTTATCTTTAGGGGCGCATACTTTACCATAACTTTTTCGGCTGTTTTGATTCCATCAACTGCGGATGACATTATACCCCCTGCATAGCCTGCCCCTTCTCCCAGAGGATACAAACCATGGATGTTTGATAGATAATTATCATCTCTATTTATTCGTACAGGTGAAGAACTCCTCGTCTCCACACCTGTCAAGATACTATCCGGCAGAGCAAAGCCCTTGATTCTGGTATCGAAAAACATTATTGCTTCCTTAAGCGTTTCTATCACATAATCGGGGAGGCAATTCTTGAGCTGGGCGAAGGTAACACCAGGCTTATAGGTTGGCTTTACATGGCCCCATTGGGTGCTGGGTTGATCAGCAAGAAAATCACCTGTTAGTTGGACCGGGGCTCGGTAATTCCCTCCTCCTAGCTGATAAGCCAGCTTTTCCCATCTTCTCTGAAATTCAATGCCTCCCAAGGGATGTTCACCAGGAAAATCAGCAGGTTTAACCCCCACCAGTAAAGCTGAATTAGCATTGTCTCCATCTCTTTTGTATTCACTCATGCCATTTGTAACAATACATTGTTCTTCAGAAGCGGCAGCGACCACATATCCACCCGGGCACATACAAAATGTGTAAGCAGATCTTCCATTTTGGGAATGATAGGCCAGCTTATAATCAGCTGCTCCCAGTCCAGGGTATCCAGCAGCAGCACCATACTGCGCTTTATTAATAATATCCTGGGAATGCTCGATTCTCACCCCAATGGAAAAGGACTTCCGGGTCATGAATATGCCTCTGCGGTGCAGCAGCGCGATAGTATCCCGGGCGCTATGACCTATGGCCAGCAGAGCAACTTTGCAATTAAGCCTCTCCTGATCATTAATGACTACAGCATCTATATTTCCGTCCTTGATAATAAAATCGGTTACTTTAGTTTTAAATCTTACCTCTCCGCCATGGGCAATAATTTCTTGCCTAATATTTTTAACTGTAGACTTGAGCAAGTCGGTTCCAATATGAGGTTTACTCTTATATAATATTTCAGGTGGTGCGCCTGCTTTTATAAACTCCTGCAGTACAGTGCGGCACCTTCTGTCATTGATCAGAGTAGTAAGTTTCCCGTCTGAAAATGTGCCGGCGCCGCCTTCACCAAACTGGACATTGCTTTCTGTATCAAGCAGGCCGTTATTCCAGAATTTGTTTACTTTAGCGGTTCTCGTTTCCACATCTTCCCCTCTTTCGAGGATGATGGGCTTATAGCCGTTCTTAGCCAGCATTAACCCGGCAAAAAGACCTGCCGGTCCCATACCGATGACCACAGGTCTTGCAGTCATCTGCTCCGTTCCTGATTGAATGCCTGGATAAGACAGATCCGGAGTGGGCGTTATTGCTTGCGAACGGCGTTTTTTGAGTATTCGCTCTTCATTATGAACCTCAACATCTACTGTATAGACATAAAATATCTTATTTTTTTTTCTAGCGTCAATTGATTTCTTAAATATGGTAAACCCTAGCAGTTCCCGCTCATTAATTCTGAGACTGGAAAGTATTTTATTTCTTAAAGCTTGTTTCTCTGTTTCCAAATCTATCGCTTTATTTATTCTTATTTTAATACCTGCCAGTCTGAGCATAAAATCCTCCTGTTTTTTTAACAACTATAAAGACGCGCTCTGTCCTGCTATAAATCCCGATGACCAGGCCCATTGTAAATTAAAACCACCACACTGCCCATCTATATCTATGATCTCACCGGCGAAAAATAAGCCTTTAACCAAGCTGGATTCCATGGTCTTTGGATCTATGCCTTTGGTATCGACACCGCCTGCCGTTACTTGAGCACTGGGCCAACTCCTGGTCCTTCTAATCTTAAATTTCCAATCAGTCAAAATATCTACAATCTTTTCCTGCTCTTTAGCGGATAAATCTGCAGCAGGACGCTTAATCTCTTGAATACCTGTTTCTGTCAGCAATACAGGTATTAACCTTTTATTTATTAAACCAACCAAGCTAAAATCAACAGGTTTCCTGGCAGCTGTTTGCAAGCGTTTGTGAATAAGCTTTCTCAACTCTTCTTTTGACATCATATCCATAATCGTTAGTTTTAAATGCGCTTCTTTACCTTCGTATAATAGTTCTCCGGCTTTTCTGCTTATCTGTAAAATGGGTGGACCTGATACTCCATAATTAGCAAAGAGAATATCGCCTTTGTCTTTAGCAATGGATTTATTATTGTGTATAATTTCAGCAGTCCCGACAAATTTAACCCCCTCAATGCGTTTGAAAAAAGATCCTTCCAGCATCAATTGAACCAGAGCCGGAAAAATACCTGTAAGATTATGCCCCAGCTTTGATGCTAAATCATAGCCCTTGCCATCAGAACCGCTGGCCGGCATAGCTTTGCCACCAGTAGCAAGGATGACCCTGTCCCCCCGATATGCCTTCCCATTTTCCAACTTGATTATAAATTTATCCTTTTTCTTAGAGATATCTTTTACCAAGGCATCACAGACAATATTAACTCCCAGTTCATTTAATTCATACAAAAAAACATCCAGAATACTGGAAGCCTGATCAGACATTGGAAAGACCTTGCCCAAATCCTCCACTTTATACTCAATTCCTAACTTCTTAAAAAACCTGATAGTATTATCTACTGTGAAATTTGCTAAGGCGCTATAAGCAAATTTGGGATTGGTGCCGTGGTAACAGGTAATATCGGCATTGATATTGGTGAAGTTACAGCGCCCATTTCCCGTAGCCAGTATTTTCTTGCCCACCCGCGGGTTTCTCTCCAGTATCGTGACATCAGCACCCAGTCTTCGCGCGGCAATAGCAGCCATCATCCCGGCTGCCCCTCCCCCCACCACAATAACATGCTTCTTTATTTTCATATGTATCCCTCCAGACAAGGGACGTTTCCGTCTTCTTATTCAATTCCTTTCTCTACAATTGCCTTTTCCATTCCTATTATACGTCTCTGTCTCCAATTTCTCACTTAAAAATGTGGAACCAAGTATAAGCATGCCTCCAATTGCTTGGGTAAAATTCATGGCTTCCCCCAGGAAGATCGCGGCGATGATCACTGCTGAAATAGGGTCTATGTAGCTCAATACTGCTATTGTTTGCCCTTTTAATTCCTTAATTGCTGTAAAGTATAAAAAATAGGCAACTCCGGTATGGATAATACCGACGATTAAAATCAAAATAATCGTGTTGGAATTAACACCTGAAAAGCTTAATCCATCTTTGAGCACTACATAAGGTAAAAGCACCAAAACTGCGCTCATTAATTGAACCAATGTAGTTTCAAAACCTGAGAGATTTTTGATAAATTTATTCATCAAGATTACGCTGGCGTAGAAGGCCGCGGCTAAAAGACCATAGATAATACCAAGAATATGATTATAGGAGTAATCAAGATTACCATTGCCGACTTTAACGATTAGAAATAACCCCAACATAGCTGTAAACACACATACCACCCTTACAGGTGTTAGTTTTTCTTTTAATATCAGGGGTGCTAAAATAATGACAAAAATAGGTGCAAAGTAATAGCTTAAGGTGGCATTGGCGATGCTCGTGCATTCATAAGCCCGGAATAAAAAGATCCAATTAATGCCGATAGCTGCACCGGATAAACTTAAAAGCAGGATATTTCTTTTTATTGATTTATATGCCGGCTTTTGCCTAAGAAAAAAACTGGCACTTATTAAAAATATGCTGCCGATTACTGCCCTTAGAAAGGCAATTTCACTGGAAGACAGATTGATATTCCTAATAAAAGCCCCGATGCTGCCAAAGATCAGCATCACTACTATGATTTTAATTTTTGCGTGCATTTTTACACTCCAAATTTTTCTATTCGGGGGATTATTCCTGCATCTCATAATTACTTTCCATAATCAAGCCCCGATTCCTTCCATAGGGTTTTTAGGATTGCTTCCAAGGCCACCGGGGTGCAGCCAAAACGACAAAAGCCGCCGAAGCGGCGACCTTCATCTTCCCAAGAAATCGTTCTTTGACGATCTGATTTTACAATTTTCGCATGAGGGGTGCCTTTTCCCTGCCGGGCAGGAAGTTTATTCCAGAAGCTTCTGCTTTTAACCCATTTTTTCGATAATGGCCGCGGTCATCTCTGATGTCTTCGCTGTACCGCCTAAATCATAGGTCACATTTTTGCCCTCGGCAAGCACGGCAGCCAGGGCGGTATGGATTTTTTGGGCTGTTTCTTCTTCCCCCAGGTGCGATAACATCATCACTGCGGAAAGGATTGTCGCCGTGGGGTTGACCTTGTCTTTTCCGGCATATTTCGGAGCGCTGCCGTGAACAGGTTCAAAAACAGCAATCTCTGTCCCAAGGTTGGCCCCGGGAGTGACTCCCAGCCCGCCAACCAGGCCCGCACAAAGATCGGAAAGTATATCGCCGTAGAGGTTGGGCATGACCATAACATCGTAAAGTTCCGGCTTCTTTACCAGCTGCATACACATATTATCGACAATACGATCCTCAAATTCGATATCCGGATATTCCTGGGCAATTTCCCTGGCTACGGACAGGAAAAGGCCATCGGTGCATTTCATAATGTTTGCTTTATGTACAGCTGTAACTTTTTTGCGTTTGTGTTTGCGGGCATATTCAAAAGCAAAACGAACTATGCGGTCCGAACCTTTCCGGGTAATAATCTTGATGCTCTCCGCAGCATCTTCTCCGACCATATGTTCTATCCCCGCATAGAGGTCCTCCGTGTTTTCCCTTACTATTACTAAATCGATATTTTCGTAGCGTCCAGGAATTCCCTTAAACGACTTGGCCGGGCGGAGGTTGACGTAAAGATCGAGCTCTTTTCGCAGGGCAACATTTACGCTGCGGAAGCCTTCACCGATTGGGGTGGTCAGCGGGCCTTTCAAGGCTACTTTATTGCGCCTGATAGATGCCAGGACCTCTTCCGGCAGGACATTGCCGCCCTGCTCAAAAGTTTTTAAACCGGCCTCCTTGATTTCCCAATTTATGGGTGCCCCTGCCGCTTTGAAAATTTTTACGACGGAAGAGGTGAGCTCCGGGCCTGTCCCATCGCCGGGGATTAAAGTAATGTTGTGCATTAAATTTACCTCCTATGAGTACTCAATTAGTTACCAATCTCTTTATAAATCCACTTATAGCGCTGATAAGTTCGTTCAACTTTGAGGACAAAGTAACGGGTTTCAGGGAAGGGAATACTTTTTAGTGTTTCTCTCCGGCCATCCCAGATCCCTTTTTGCAGCCACATGCTTACATTGCTCCGGCCGCCGTTGTAAGCGGCCAGAGCGAGATAAATGTTGCCGTTGAACTGTTGCAGGAGATCTCTTATATACCATGTACCGATAGCAATATTTGTCTGGGGCTCAAAAAGCAGCTCGGCAGTAAAATTATCCATGCCGAGCTGCCCCGCTACCCACATGCCTGTTTCCGGCATTATTTGCATCAGCCCCCGGGCCCCTTTGGCGGATTGCGCTTTTTCATTGAAACTGCTTTCCACAAAGATTACCGCCGCCACCAATAGTGGTTCCAACCGGTTTTTGTGGGCCTCAGTGATAATAATTTCACGATAAGCAAAAGGATAAGCCCGTTGTGCTATGTAATCAGCGCGGGAAATTAAAAGATATAAACAGATTAAAAAGAGGAGCAGATAAAAAATCCGGTTGGAACCACTATTGAATTTTATCAATAAAAAACGCACCCCTTATGGGTTACTCTCTGCTTCCTCCGGCTTTTTGCAGCTTTTCCCAGAGCAAATCCACCTGCTTCCGGAGAAATTCCCTGGTGTTGTCATTATCAAGCACAAAATCGGCTGCCTGAATCTTTTTTTGCAGGTCAAGCTGGGACTTAATACGCTGCAGAGCTTCCTCTCTGGAGAGCCCGTTCCTTTCCCGCAACCTGCTGATTTGATTTTCTTCCCGGGAAGCAACAACAACAATATAGTCAACCATATTTTCCATTCCGGCTTCAAAAAGAAGGGGTACATCCCAAACTTGAATTTTTTGTGGATAACTATGTGCAAATTCCCTGCTTTGGGCATGAAAAAGCTCAATGACACGAGGGTGGGTAAGCGCATTTAGTTGCTGTAGGGCACGTTTGTCATTAAAAACATGGGATGCAACTTTTTGGCGATCCAAGCTGCCATCTCCCCGTAAAACTTCCTCCCCGAGCCATTTTACAATATCGGCCCAAGCCGGCCTCCCCGGCCGGACCACTTCCCTGGCCAGTTGATCAGCATCAATGACCAGGGCTCCTTTTTCGGCCAGCATTTGCGCCACTGTTGATTTCCCACAGGCTATGTTTCCTGTTAATCCCAGCTTAAACAATTTTCTTCCCCTTTTTTAAAAATCCACCTCAAAGTATATTAAATATACCTAATAAAATCAACAAGCCCCCGGATAAAAAGTGAGCGGGAAAGATGCTCATTTTCTCCCTGGAAAGATGTCCGCAAAAAAGTCCCAGGCTGATTAAAAAAAACTTGCTGATGCCGATCATCAAAGAAGTCAGCCAAGGGTTGAAGCCCGTCAGGGCCACACCAAACCCTGCTCCAAAAGCGTCACAGGCCAGAGCCAGACCCAATAGAAAAGCTTCCCCAAGATTTATACTTCCCGAATCATCAAGATCGGCTCTTTGTGGTTCAAGAATAATCCCTTTTAAAAATTTAAAAAAGTTGCTCCGGAAAGCTCCGTATGTAGCAGTTTGGCCTGTTGTCTGCTGAACCGGGCCGGCTGGAGCACTATCTGCTTCTTTATTTATATTACACCTGCCCCGGTTTAAGAAGGTTTTCTGATCTTGGCCTAACCCCTGCCATGCCACCCAGCAACCCAGTGAAATTAAGACCCCCCCGCCCAATAAGCGGGCAATATCCAAAGAAAAATATTGGGTAAAGGTCCAGCCTAGAAACATGGCCAACCCCATGGTCAGTGCCGAAGAAAGGGAAATAACAATTAAAGATAAAAATGGGATTCGTAGATTGCGGGCCCCATAAGAAAATCCGGCTCCCCAACCATCAAAACTTACAGCAATACAGAGTAAGAGTAACTGGACAAACAACGCCGCACCCCCAGTAAAAGTTACAATATTCTATGGGAGTGCCGGTGTTTTTGGTGCCTGTACCAATCTGAAGAATGGTCAAATTTCAACAATTAATCCCTAACGACAGCCACATGTGCCGGCTGTTGGCCTTAACTTCTACACTCAAAGGGGTTGGCAGTGAGAGCAAAAATATGTGCCACGGCCGGCGATCACACAGCGTGCTATCTTACTGCTGCAGCGCGGGCAGGTTTCACCTTCCCGCCGATAAACCCGGAGCCTTTTTTGAAATTCTCCCGGTAAACCCCGGATATCCTTGTAATCAGAAACGCTGGTACCTCTAAAGGCAATTCCTTCCTGCAAAACACTGCGCATGGCCTTCCAGAGAGACTTTTTTTCCTGCCGGCTCAGGGTGCCCACTTTCCGGGCCGGGTGGATCCCCGCCCGGAAAAGAGCTTCATCAGTATAAATATTGCCCATCCCGGCAATATTTTTTTGATTAAGAAGAAAAGTTTTTATCATTCCCCCGGGCTTCCTGGCCAAAAGAGCACAAAACTGTTCAAAATCAAACCCCTCCTCCAGGGGATCGGGGCCTAAAAGAAAAGGTTTTGTCCGGTGCAGCTCCTTTTCTTCCCAGAGCCTGAAGGTTCCAAACTTGCGTATATCCTGAAAATGAAGTTCGGCATTGCCGCTCAAATAAAAAATGGCTCCCGTATGTTTGGCGGGTTGAACAGCTGCCGCATAAAATAAAAGGGCACCTGTCATACGCAAGTGTATCTCCAAAACTTTTTTTCCGCTTAAGAAAAAGAGGATATACTTGCCCTTTCTTTGAATTTTTTTTACGGTCCGGCCGCAGATTTGTGTGCAAAATTCACGGGACGAAATGCCGGGGAGCATCTTTTCCCAGAAAAATTTCATATTGAGGATCTTCTTGCCTGCCAGACAATTTTGGAGATCGTTGACCAGGCATTCCACTTCCGGCAGTTCCGGCATTGATTGTTACCTCTTTTCTAAGTCATGGTAGGGTAGCTGAAATGAACAACAATCCTTTCAGGCGTTCAAATAGCAGGCAGAGCAGGTAGAGAATATCTGACAGTTCACTACAGATAAATTCTATAAACAGGGTTTCACTCACATGCTCGTACGTGCTCTAAAAGGTCTAATTCTTAACAAGAGGCTCAAGATGGTACCAGTCCCGGCCGACTTTGAGATCCACTTTCAGGCGCACAAGCAGAGGGAAGATTCCCTCCATTAACCTTTTTACACTGTCGGCAACCACAGACAGCTCTTCCGGGGGAACTTCAAAGATCAGTTCGTCATGGACCTGCAAGAGCATGGCGGCGGCCGACCCTCTTTTCTCCAACTCCTGATCTATGGAGAGCATCGCTGCTTTAATTATATCGGCCGCAGAACCCTGGATGGGGGTATTGCGGGCGGCGCGTTCCGCCACACTGCGGCGGGAAAAATTGGTATGATTAATTTCCGGCAGGTAACGCCGCCTGTTCATCAATGTTGTTACATATCCTCTTTCCCGGGCCAGGTGAATACATTCATCCGCATATTTTTTTACCCCCGGGTAACGGGCAAAATAGCTTTGTATATATTGGCGGGCCTCGGCACGGGAGATCTGCAGATCCTGGGAAAGCCCGTAGTCACTGATCCCGTAGATTATGCCAAAATTCACTGCCTTGGCCCGATCACGCATCAGGGGTGTGACCTCTGCAGGGGAAATATTGAAAACCTCGGCTGCCGTGCGCGTATGAATATCCTCATCTTTTTGAAAAGCATCAACCAGGCCGGGATCCCGGGAAAGATGGGCCATAATCCGCAGCTCTATCTGGGAGTAATCCGCGGCCAGCAGCAAATAGTCCGGATGTGAAGGAGTGAAAGCCTGCCGCAAACGCCTGCCTTCGGCCAATCTAATCGGTATATTTTGCAAATTGGGGTCCTTGCTGCTCAACCTGCCGGTTGCTGTCACTGCCTGGTTAAAGGTAGTATGAATTTTTCCCGTCCGGGGATCGATTAGCGGGCGCAGCCCTTGCAGATAAGTGTTGTTTAATTTGGCCATAGACCGATAATCGATAATTTTAGCTGCAAGGGGATGTATGACAGAGAGCTCCTGTAACACCCGGGCATCAGTGGAATACCCCGTTTTGGTACGGCGGATGACGGGCAGGCCTAATTTTTCAAAAAGAATATAACTGAGCTGTTGAGGGGAATTAAGGTTAAATTCTTCTCCGGCCAGCCCCATAATTTCCTTTTCCAGCAAGGCCATACTTTCATCCATTTCCGCAGTAAGCTTCTCCCAGACATCTTCCCTTACCTTTATGCCTCTTAACTCCATTTTGGCCAGAACATGAACCAGGGGCATCTCCAGCCGGGAAAAAAGATCCTTCAATTGCCGCGTCTCCAGGTTGTGGAGAAGGATTTCCTTTAAAGCAAAAAGGTGGCGGGCACAAAGCGTGAGGAGACGGATTTTCTGCCGGATCATTTCCTCTTCCAGCAAACCTTTATCTACTATAGGAAGAGATAAACCCAAGTATTCCTCACAAAGAACAGCAAGATGGTAGGCCGGGCGCTCCGGGTGGAGTAAATAGGCCGCCAGTAAAGTATCAAAGGCTTGGCCGGCCAGGTTGATCTCGTTTTCGGCCAGGTGTTTAAGGAGGGGCTTCAGATCATGGGTGATCAACATTCCGGCCGGATTTTCAAAGACAGGTTGCAGTGCTTTTAGAACCGCAGAGAGAGTAATTTCTTCATTTTCCCCTTTCTCCCTCTTTTCCTCCTTTTCCCCTTGATGACTGCTCAGAGGAATATAAAAAACGTTTTCTTCTGCCAGGGCACAGGCCAGTCCTTTTAAGGCAAAATCTTCGCGGGCCGAACCGGTATCCAACAGCAAAGAAAATAGTTGGGAAGAACCTAACTTCCGGTATTGATCTACAATTTGCTGCAGATCCCCGATGGTATTCAAGACAACTATATCCTTGCTCCCATCTTCCCCGTGTGGCTCGTTCCCCAAAGTCTCCTCCTCATTTTCATCCCCAAGTGTAAATTGGACCATCTTACCGGCAAAACCGGACCCCGGTGTTTGGGTGCTTACTGTTTTTTTATAGCGGCGGGCCAGTTCGGATACTTTCTTTGCCAGGTTTCTAAATTCCAACCGCCTAAAAATTTGCAGCAAGCTGTCCCAATCAGGCTCTGCAGAGCGGCATTCCTTTAAAGATAAGCTTAAGGGGATGTTTATACAAATCGTGGCCAGCTCCTTGCTCATGATCGCCTGTTCGGCGTGGGCAGAGAGGTTTTCCCCCATTTTTCCCGGGATGTTTCGGGAATGCGCCAGCACCTGCTCCAGGGAGCCATACTCTTTTAAAAGCTTTAAGGCTCTTTTTTCGCCAATACCGGGTACACCTGGAATATTATCCGAGCTGTCACCTTTGAGAGCTTTATAATCCACCCACTGGTGAGGAGCAAGGCCGTAGCTTTCCTGGAACTTTTCCACAGTCAGCTCTTCTATCCGGGTGATGCCCTGGCGGGTGATTAAAATCTTCACCTGCGGAGAAAGAAGCTGGTAAGCATCAGCATCCGCCGTAACGATATAGGTAGTCAGGCCGGCTTCTTCTCCCTGCCGGGCAAACGTGCCCAAAAGATCATCCGCCTCATAACCCTCCATTTCACAAATGGCAATGTTCAAAGCCTGGAGGATCTCTTTAATCAGCGGCAGCTGCTCATGCATTTCCGCCGGTGTTTTCTCTCTGGTTGCCTTATAAGCGCTGTAGGCCTGGTGGCGGAAAGTCGGCGCCGGATAATCAAACGTGGTTAAAATATAATCCGGGGACTCATCCTTTAATAAACGTAGCAACATATTGGTAAAGCCGAGAATCGCGTTGGTATGCAGGCCTTTTTTAGTTTTCAGCTCCAGCGGCAGGGCAAAAAAAGCCCGAAAGGCAAGGCTGTGGCCATCCAGGATGAGGAATTTTTTTCCGTTTTTTTGCTTCATTATTTTATCCCCTCCACAAAAAAGAGCAGGATTTCTTTTTACCTGCTCCAACAAACTAATTTAAATACTTTCAACTCGTTTTCTGCATTTTCTGTAGGTAAAATTTTTAAAGGGAAACCCGGTCCAAATTTCTACACAATTTTTTTGATGAGATTCACCATTTCAATGGCCCCAAGAGCGGCGTCCCATCCTTTGTTCCCCGCTTTTGTCCCGGCCCTTTCAATGGCCTGCTCCAGCGTATCGCTTGTAATAATGCCAAACATCACCGGTATTTCCGTCTCCAACCCGACCTGGGCAATACCTTTGGTTACTTCGGAAGAAATATAATCGAAATGCGGCGTATCACCCCTGATCACAGCTCCTAAACAAACAACCGCATCATAACGCCCGCTTTTGACCATTTTTTTGGCGACCAAGGGGAATTTCGAAAGCCCCCGGCACCCAGGCCACCTCAATGTCCTCCTCCCTGGCCTCATGTCTTTTTAAGGCATCCAAAGCGCCGGTCAGAAGCTTGCCGGAAATAAATTCGTTAAAGCGGCTGACGACAAGACCAAAACGGAACCCTTTGGCATAAAGGTGCCCTTCGAACTGTTTTAACAAGTTATACACCGCCTTTAATTTCTAGTTGTGACATTTGATTCCATTACATTTTGCAGTAGAATCGCATTTGTGTTGTGCTAGTTCTTGCTGCTTCCAGTAAATAAGAAGTGCCCGAGCTTATTTTTTTTGGTTTTTAAATAACGGCTATTGTAAGGACCAGGATTTATTTCAATGGGGACACGCTCGACAATGGTCAACCCGTAACCTTCCAAACCCTTGACTTTGCGGGGATTGTTGGTCAGCAGGCGCATTCTTTTAATCCCTAAATTTACCAGAATTTGCGCGCCTAAACCATAATCGCGCAAATCAGCCGGAAAGCCCAGCTCTTCGTTAGCCTCCACCGTATCTCTTCCGCAGTCCTGCAAATGGTAAGCTTTAATTTTATTAAGCAGGCCGATACCACGGCCTTCCTGGCGCATGTAAACAAGTGCTCCGCAGCCTTCGGCCTCGATTTGCCGGAGAGCCTGGGAAAGCTGCTTACCGCAGTCACAGCGCAGGGAGCCGAGCACATCACCGGTAAAACATTCGGAGTGGACTCTGACCAACACAGGCTTGTCTTTATTGATTTCACCTTTAACCAGGGCCAGGTGGGTCTTATGATCCAGGGAATTATCATAAGCAATAAGCTTAAAATCGCCATAAGCTGTCGGCAACATGGTTTCAGCCGCTCTCCAGACCAGCATTTCCTTCTTCATCCGGTATTGAATCAGATCAGCGATGGTAATGATTTTCAAATCATGCTTTTGCACAAAATCCATCAGCTGCGGCACCCGGGCCATAGTACCATCATCATTCATAATTTCGCAGAGGACTCCGGCCGGATAAAGACCGGCCAGCTTGGCGAGGTCAATCGCCGCTTCTGTATGGCCGGCGCGACGCAGCACGCCCCCCTCTTTATACCTTAAAGGGAAAATATGTCCCGGGCGGGTAAGATCAGCGGGTTCCGCCTGGGGATCGATTAATTTTTTGATCGTCAAGGCTCTTTCATGAGCGGATATTCCCGTGGATGTCCCCCGGGCATCAACAGAGACAGTAAAAGCCGTTTCACGGCTGTCTGTATTATGTGTAACCATTGGCGGTAGATCCAGCTCTTCGACACGCTTTGGCGTCAGGGGAACACAGATCAGCCCCCGGCCGAAACGGGCCATGAAATTAACCTCCTCCGGCGTAGCCATCTCTGCCGCCATGACCAGATCCCCTTCGTTTTCCCTATCTTCATCATCGACCACAACGACCATTTTTCCTTTTTTAAATTCTTCAATGGCCTCTTCAATCGTATTAAAGTGCTGCTGCAATGCTATCGCCTCCCATTTTTCCACCTGCCATAGTTTAAAGAAAACCTTTCTTCTTTAAGAGGTTATAGGTTATACCCTCTTTTTCCGGATCATCGGGCCAAAGGGTACTGCCCTGTTCTACAGAAAGGTTATGACCCTGATCACCCTTGAAAAAATTTAAACAGAACTTTTGCACATATTTACCGAGGAGATCCGCTTCCAGATTCACCTTGTCTCCGGGTTTTTTATAACCCAGAGTCGTGAACTTGGCTGTATGGGGAATCAGCGAAACGCTGAAAGAATCTTCCTCTGCCTCCACAACTGTCAGGCTGATACCATCAATAGCAATAGAACCCTTGGGAATAATATAGCTCATCACCCCTGCAGGGGCACTGATTTTCTTAAGCAGAGCATTGCCCTCTTTTTTCTCTGCGAGAATCTTTCCCGTGCCATCTATATGGCCGCTGACAAAGTGCCCACCGAAGCGCCCCCCCACAGGCAAGGCTCTTTCCAGGTTCACCTTTTCCCCGTTTTTAAGTTCATTCAAGTTGGTCTTACGCAGAGTTTCAGGCATCACATCGGCATAAAAAGCTGTGGGGAAGATTTTGGCTACCGTCAGGCAAACCCCATTGACGGCGACGCTATCCCCCTCTTTCAGCCCCGACATCACTTTTTCCCCTTTGATGATCAGGACGATGCTATCCCTGGACTGTTGCCGACCGGATATTTCCCCCAACTCCTCCACTATCCCGGTGAACAACTTCTCTCCCTCCTCACGGGGTAACCAATGATCAACAAGTCATTATCCAGCTGCTTGAGCTCTAAATCCTGCACTTTCCAGGATTCTTTAAGCTCACAGGCTCCAACCCCACCTAAAGGGGTAGGGGCATTTTCCCCACCTAAAAGGAAAGGGGCAATAAAAAAATAAATCTTGTCAATGATATTTTCTTTTAATAGAGAATAATTCAGGGTTCCTCCCCCTTCCACAAGGAGGGCGCTGATCTCTTTTTCACCCAGGGCAAGCATCAGTTCTTGCAGGTCGACCTGTTCGCCCTGGAGGGGGAGGGTTAACACTTCCACCCCGGCATCCTCCAAGGCCTTCAGCTTTTCCGGGGCAGCCAGAGTTGTTGTTGCCAGGATTGTTTTCGTTTCCCGTGCCGTTTTCACCACTTTACTGTCTAAAGGCAACCTGCCTCGGCTGTCGACAATAATACGCACGGGATTGGCAACTTTTTCACCATCCAGACGTACTGTAAGCTGAGAATCATCCTGTAAGATGGTATTAATCCCGACCATAATCCCATCGGACACAGCGCGCAGCTGGTGGGCAAATTTACGGGATTTTTCTCCGCTAATCCAGCGGGACTTGCCCGTAGTGGTAGCGATCTTGCCATCCAGACTCATAGCTGCTTTAACCATTACAAAAGGTTTTTTTGTTGTGATAAATTTAAAAAATATTTCATTCAGGCGTCTGGCCTTATCCTCCAAAACACCTACCTTGACCTTGATACCTGCTTCTTGAAGTATACGTATCCCCCGTCCTGAAACAAGCGGATTGGGATCAACTGTCGCTATGACCACCTTGCGGATTCCGGCCCGTATGATCGCCTCCGTGCACGGCGGTGTCCGTCCTTGGTGGGAACAAGGCTCCAGGTTGGCATATAACGTAGCCTTACGGGCCTTGGCACCGGCCTCCGTCAAAGCAACAATCTCCGCATGTTGATCCCCGGCCTTTTTGTGGAAGCCCGTACCAACAACCTCCCCGCCTCTAACAATTACTGTTCCGACCATCGGATTGGGACTGGTTTTTCCACAAGCCCGGCGGGCAAGATCCAGGGCCATCCACATATATCGCTCGTCTGGATCCATCTGGTTTTCATCACCTCTTAAAATCCTTGATTTAATTTTATTATAACATAAAGCCTTGTTTTCTTAAACATTCTTTAACTTTCATTTCCCGGCGGGTAGCATCTTCAAAGCCTGGATCATATTTTGGGGTTCGGCTGAGCTGAAAAGAGCGGAACCGGTTACCAGTATATCTGCCCCGGCTTCGACCACCTGCACGGCGGTTTCTTCATTAATTCCGCCATCCACCTGGATATCCAGTGTTAAGGCGCGCTTTCTTTTTTCCTGTGCCAAAGCCCTGATTTTCGGCAAAACAGCGGGAATAAAATCCTGTCCGCCAAAGCCGGGGTTGACAGACATGATCAAGACCAGGTCCACGTCATGCAGGATATACTCCAGACAACTGAGGGGAGTGGCGGGATTTAAGGCAACACCGGCTTTACAGCCCATTTTTTTAATGGTTTGGATCACCCTGTGCAGGTGGGGACAGGCTTCAGCATGAACCGTAAGCATCTGGGCTCCCGCCTGGTGAAATTGGCTGATAAAATCCTGGGGCTTCTCAATCATCAAGTGAACATCCAGAAAAAGGCCCACACGTCCCTGCAAAGCCTGGACCACTAAAGGGCCCATGGTAATATTGGGAACAAAATGACCGTCCATAACATCAATATGCAGCCAATCTGCACCAAAACGTTCCATACGCCTGGCTTCCTGCAGAAGGCAGGCAAAATCCGCTGAAAGGATGGAAGGCGCAACCTTGATCACGAAAGTATCCTCCTTGGTATGAAAATGGCTAAAAGAAAGGAATGAAGGGGCTCAGTACTTCCTTTTTTCCAGCTGCTCGATTTCCTCTAAAAAATCAAGGTAATGGTTATACCTCCAGGAAGCTATTTTCCCCCTTTGCAGAGCATCCTTCACCGCACATCCCGGTTCAGCACGATGCAGGCAGCTGTTAAAACGGCAGGGCTCGTGAAGAGACATCTCCGGAAAAAAAGAAGAGAGCTCCTGTGCAGCAATACCCTCCAGATTTAATCTCTGAAATCCCGGCGTATCAGCAACAAAAGTCTCGTCAGCAAGTTTGAGCAGCTCAACGTGGCGCGTGGTATGGCGGCCTCTTTCCGTTTTGGAGCTTACAGGTTCGGAGAGAAGGCCCAGCCCCGGCTTTAATTTGTTGATAAAGGTGGATTTACCTGCACCTGAAGGCCCGGCAAAAACACTTACCTTGCCTTTTAAATTGTTTTTTAGTTCGTTTACCCCTTGCTCTGTAAGGGCACTGGTTAAAATTACCCTATACCCGCAATCCCTGAATACCCCGAGGATCTCTTTAACCCTGTCCATCTCCGGGCCTTTCAACAAATCGGTTTTATTCAGGCCAATAACGATCTCGAGCAGGGCCTTTTCTGCAGTAACGAGGAGGCGATCCAAAAGAACAAGATCCAGAGGAGGCCTGCTTACAGACATCAAGATGACAACCTGATCAATATTGGCTACTTGAGGCCTGGTCAGACTATTCTTCCGTGGGTACACTTTTTCGATTACTTTTTCCCGGCGATCTATTTCTACCAAGTCACCCACCAGCAAATCCAGACCCTTTTCTTTCAAGCGTCCCCGGGCCCGGCAGCGGATGATCTCCCCCTGGAAATCCAGGACAAAATAAAAGCCCCCTTTTATTTTTACTAAACGATCTTGCAGTAATACTCCCCCTTTAGATGATATTATGGAAATGGCTTTATATCGATAACTCGGTATTCCTGGCCCCTATACTCCATTAAGATAACCTGGCCCGCAGCCTACCCCGGCAACACTGATCTCCTGGCCTTGATATTCCCCCTCAAAAGCAAGCTTAGACCCCTCTTCATCTTCTACATAAATCTTTATAAGCCGGCCAGCAGGTACCCGGGGGCTCACTTTTATATGATACGTCTGTACTGCTTCCGGTTCCTTTCCTTTGCTGATGACCAGATCAACGGGGTCCCCTGCCTGCACAGTCTCGCCGGCTGCCGGAAATTGGGAAATAATCTCCCCGGGAGCAAATTCAGCCGAATATTCTTCCTTCGGGTCACGCAAGACAAGGCCGTTATGATCAAGCCATTCCTGGGCATCAGCAAGCAGCCGACCCTGGAAATTACGCATGGTAACAGGCTTTTTGCCTTTGCTCACAACTACACGCACGGTTTCCCCGCGAGCCACTTGAAAATCCTTGCCCGGATCCTGCCGTATAATATGGCCGGAAGTAACAGTATCGCTGTATTCGTGGCTCAGGGACATTTCCAGCCCGGCATCCTTGAGAATAAGGCGGGCCTCATGTTCTGCCCGCTCGATTAAATCAGGAACTTCAATATATTCCTGCCCCAGACTTAAAACCAGCTCTATCTCCCTTTTTTTCTTGACTTTTCTTTGTGGCAGAGGCTCCTGAGAGACAATATGGGCGGGCGGTACCGTATCGCTATGTACATTACTGACAACCGTGTAACTTCAACTCCAAAGGAGAAAGCTCTTTTTCGGCCTCTTCCAGGCTTAAACCGGTGAGGTCCGGAACAGCAACCTCGGGGACAAAAAGAAAATTGTGCAACAATTTATAACCGGTAAAGAGCGCTAAAAAAAGAACAACCGCCATCGCCACATATACAAAGTACTTTTTAGACTGTTTCTTTTTTTTCATAGGTGTTTCCGGCCCTTCTTCTTGTTTCTCCCTGTGAGTAACGGTCTGCTCCCGGGGAGGTGGATAGGACTTTAATCTTTGCAGAAAAGAATCACTGAGGTGCTCACCTTTTTCCTTGTTTTTCAACCATCCCCGGAGATCACCATAGAATTCAGCAGCATTGGAATAGCGCAAATTTCGTTCTTTGCGAGTGGCCCTGGTTACAATCATTTCCAGGGCCGGGGAGAGCCCTGCAACCAGATTGCCGGGAGGAACGATCTCCTCCTGAAGGTGTTTCAAGGCTATCGAGATGGGGCTTTCACCCGAAAAAGGCACCACACCGGTTAACATCTCGTAGAGGACAATTCCCAGGGAATAAATATCCGTTTTCAGATCGGCAGAGCTTCCCCGGGCCTGTTCCGGGGAAGAATAATAAACAGAACCAAAAAGGGATTTCCCATAGGTAATTGTCGCATCGGTAGCAGCCCGCGCCAGCCCAAAGTCGGTAACTTTTACTCTTCCCTCCGGCGAGATAATGATGTTGTGGGGCTTAATATCGCGGTGAATAACATTTTGGCCGTGTGCATGCATCAAAGCATCGCAAACTTGCAGGGCAATCCGGACTGCTTCCTCGGGTTTAAGGTGTTCTTCACGCAGAATAATATCTTTCAAGGTAAAGCCATCGACATATTCCATGACAATATAGTGAAGGCCTTCTTCCTCCCCTTCATCGTAAACATTGACAATGGCAGGGTGTGAAAGCTTGGCCGCTGCTTTAGCCTCCTGCTTGAAACGACGCAAAAAATCCCGGTCATTGGCCAGATGCTCATATAAAATTTTAATGGCCACAGGGCGGTTTAATTTTACATCCATTCCCCGGTAAACCTGGGCCATCCCGCCCTCGCCCACTTTTTCCAGTATTTGATAACGATTCCCCAGTAAATTGTTAGGTTTCTCCCGCACCTAACCTTCACCCTTTTTACAATGAATTAGTACAAAAGTAATATTATCCCAACCGCCCAGAGCATTGGCCCTGGCCAAAAGCTGATCTGCAGCCTCCTCCAAGTGGACGCTGCGGAAGATGATCTCCTGAATTTCATCCGGCCGGAGCATATTGGTAAGGCCGTCTGTACATAACAATATGTAATCATTTTTTTGGATCGTTGTCGTATAAAAATCAATTTCCAAGGAGGAAGACGTTCCCAGCGCCCGTGTGAGGATATTGCGCCGGGGATGATTGTAAACATCTTCCGGTGCAATCTCTTTGTTTTTAAGCAACTCCATGACGATGGAGTGATCTTCAGTAACCTGATAATGACCGGAAGCGTTAAAAAGGTGCACCTGGCTGTCACCGACATGCCCGGTTAAAAATTTATCATTAAAAAAAACAGACACGGTCAAAGTGGTGCCCATCCCCTTCAGTTCCGGTTTTTGCATCTGCTGCGCCAGGATATTTTCATTGGCTTGCAGTATGCTCTGTGTTAAAAAATCCTTTATTTTAACCGGGTTGTAGGGGTGTAAATCTGCCAAATGTCTGGAAACATTTTTTTGCAGGGTTTCCACAGCCAAAAAACTGGCCACCTCTCCAGCTGCGTGCCCGCCCATGCCATCGGCTACGGCAAAAAAAGGCCGTCCGCCTGTAGAGGAAACATAGTAAGAATCTTCATTTTTTTCACGGATGCACCCCGGGTGAGACCGGACAATGTGCTCCAACATTCCTCTTCCCCCACTGTTTCTTTAGCTGCTTTTTTATCTAGAATATTTTAGCACGCTCAACCGTTTTTATTATACTGGTTTTATTATACTGGCCGTTTACCCTAAAGGCAAGCCTTTGAAATAAAGAGCAGAGCTGACGCATGATATTCTTTAAAAATCTTTTGAGGCAGCAAATTGATGTTTTTCACCATAAAATTGCGTTTTCCCACATCCAAAATTGGTAATGAAAAAGCACCTCGAGAAAGATGCTTTTTGATTATTTAATCTTAATAATGCTAAGTCGTATAATGTAAATTACGCGTCATACGCAGGCGGTCTATACACTCCCCAAAATATTGACAATTTTATTGGTTGTAGAGTATGCGGGGCGATGAAGGCATCGCCCCCTACAATTTTACCCAGCAATTTTTGCCTGTCCTTCACACAGATCGTTATAAAATAGGCACCGCTTTGGCTGTAATCATAACCTTTTAACCTGTTAGGTTTTCGTTTCGGTAAATCCATTTTATCATCACGCCAAATATATATTGTTTTTGTTACGCATTTTTCTACTAATGTTCATTGTAGCACATCTTCCATGGGCCCACCTGACAAATAAAAAAACAAGGTACGCTTTATACATTTTAGCTACCTTGGTTTTTTACCTATTTAAATTTCTTCAATTGGTCTTTTTCAAAGTGAGCGTAAAATAGACTATGAGTAAAATCTTAGTGGGGGGCAGGATCAAATAAAACTGCTTTAAAGCAGGAAAAGAGAGACCTCGTTCCAGAATAGGTAAAACACCAGCAATACCATAGGAACGGAGGCCTCTCTAAAATGAACAAACAATTTAAGTTGAATTTTACTGAATTAGAAAAGTTAATTTGGAATAGCTCCTTAAGAAACATTTCAACGAGCAATGGTCGAAATCCTTTCTCTGCTGGACGATTATCTGATGGCAAAACGTGATGAGAAAAGATACGTTTTCAAAGAGCTTAAGAAAAGAACCCTTATCACCATGATTGGTTCCATTACCATCAAACGGCGATATTATTGGGACCGGGACGAAAAAGAATGGGTGTTTCTATTAGATCAGGCCTTAGATCTTAGCAGAGCACAAGTTAGCGCTGCATTAAAAGAACTGGTGGTTATCTGGGCAACCAAGGGCCCCTCCTACCGTGATACACGTGATCGCCTTAAGGATCTATTTGGCAGCCAGGTTTTAAGCCATGAAACAATACGCCAGACACTTATCCAGTCATCAGATACACTTCGAAAGACCCTTGAACCGGAAACCTTGAAAAAGAAAGTTAAGGCCCTTTTCATCGAAGCAGATGGTTCTGGACGGGTGTACAGAGGCGTGGCCGCAGGATCCGAAGGAAACGTGAAACCAAGCTGGTTGTTGTCCATGAAGGCTGGGAAAAGCGTCAAGCCGGCGGTTACCGTCTAAAAAACCCTATGTATATCACCTCTGATAACCTGGATAAGGGTGACGGTATCTGGGATGGAGTACGTTTGAAAATAGCAGATAAATACCGGGACATCGACAGCATTCCCATAATCATCAACGGTGATTTTGCACCCTGGATTCTAGGTATTGACACAGTGCGGTAGGGTTTATTATTGATAAATTGCCGTGTTTTGCCTACTATTACAGAGATCAACCCGTGCCAGATAAAATCTGCCCAAATATGTCCCAGGTAGAAAACGATTACGCCGGCGATAGCAAATGATTTATAGGCCTGTAAAAGAAAACCTAAGCCAATGATAGCCCACCATAAAAGAAAATAAGGATTATCGACACTGATCACAACCCCGGTAAAAAACATATTCCCGGTACCGAAATAATGGTGTTTAGCGGGGTTTATTTTAATTTTATTTTTAACAGAACCGCAGATCATCTGGAGGCCCATGTATATTAATAACAAGCCACCGATAATACCGATACCGATTTGAGCGGCGCCGGATTGCAAAACAGTGTCGAAGTCCATAAAAATCAGGACAACCCAAACAAGCTCTAAAAAAGCATGTCCCGCAACAATGATAAATCCTGCACAGGGCCCGGTATTTAAAGATTGCTTTATAGTGTATGTTAATAGTGGCCCGGGCATTATTGCCCCCGAAAAAGCCACTGCTAAGGCAGACAAAAATATTGCCATCATTTTAGTCAGGCGCGCCTTTCAATGGTAAATTTATGCCTTGTAATTAGCTTTCTACAAAAAAATTGTCTTTCCTTTTGGGGGGGATACTTTGGAATCGAAATAGGAAGGGATTTTTGAAAAATGTGACGAATGTAGCATTATCATAGTAAATTTTACTATGCGATCAGCGATAAGAAGGTGAATGATTCTTGCAGGAGATGATCGGCAAAACGCATGATCGGGCCACTCGTTTATTCAGATTTCTAAAAGAACTTACGGAGCTTCGTTTAAAAACTATAAGAAATTTGGAAAGCTATGAAGTTCTCTGGTTTAACGATATTCCCCGCAAAGAAGGTTGTTTCTGCGCGGCATGGCCTAAAAATCTGGATGTTTCTGATGAACTTTGGGTTGAAATTCAAAAACCGCAGCTTTTTTCGCCACCGCCTCTGCCTAAAGAATTAAAACCGTGGCTGAATCCAGGGCAGGTTGCTGATTCATCAATTGATTTTCCAGAACTTAAAGAATATATTACCGAGACTATCTTGGATACAGACGAGACAGAAGGCGAAATAGAACAGCAAATACCGGTGTATCTAGACGATCATCCTAAAATAAAAAAGCTATGGGAACAATACGTTGAGAACGAATGGTGGCCCTGGGCAGAAAAAGATAGGCAACTGAAGCCTGTGCAGAAAGTATATACAGATCTTTTTTCCATTTATCAAAAGCAGCAACGGCTTGGTGAAATGTATGAGGTTGTTCTTGGAATGGGGTTGCTTTTGTGGGAAACCCCTGCCGAACAAACTATTTGCCGTCATTTGGTTACTGCACAGGTAAATCTCAATTTTGAATCAACCAGGGGAATAATAACCGTAGAAATAGGCAGTGACGGTGCAAAATTAACTTTGGAACAAGACATGCTCGAAGCAACGGAAAGACCTCCCACTTTAGAACAACAGGCTATAGAAAAAAAGCTTAAGGAAATAGGGGATGACAGCAATATCTGGGGAAAAAAAGAACATTTGGAGGCAATACTAAAAAGCTGGGTTTACTCTATTTCATCAAAAGGATCTTTTTCAAGCGGTTTATCTGTACCTTCCCAAAAAGCGAGTACAGAACCATGTGTTTATTTTGCTCCCGCGCTGATTCTTAGAAAAAGAAATGAAAGAAATCTGATCCAGGTTTTTCAAGAAATTATGAATCAGCTTCAAGAAGGAGAAGAAGTTCCCATAGGTGTTAGACGCTTAGTAGAGGTTATTGATGATTGCTATTCAGAAACCTTCGACAGGAAACCTGTTTTACCGGAAGAGGTATATTTCCCGCTTGAATCCAATTCTGAACAGCGGAAAATAATTCATAGATTGGCATCACGCCATGGTGTGCTTGTTCAAGGCCCCCCTGGAACTGGGAAATCCCACACGATTGCCAACCTGGTTTGCCACCTATTGGCAACTGGGAAAAGGGTGCTTGTTACAAGTCATGCCCCCCGTGCTTTAAAGGTTTTAAGCCGGATGGTTCCCAAAGAAATTGCGGCGCTATGTGTAAGTTTGTTGGGTTATGACCAGTCATCTTTACAGGATCTGGAAGATTCGGTTTCAGGTATCACAGAAAAATACAATTCATGGAATTTCTATAAAAACCAACAAACGATTAAAAATCTAGAAGACTCCCTTGATAAAGCACGAAGAAAAAAAGCCGTGGTGCTAGGAGAACTCCGTTCATTAAGGGAAGAAGAAACGTATGACTATAACCTTAAAAATGGTGGCTACAAGGGCACTTTGGCTTCAATAGCACAAAAAATCAAGGAAAAAGAAAAACGCTATGACTGGATAGGCAATTTGGAAAAAGATGATGAAGGCCCTCCTTTTTCAACTGAAGAAGCTTTAGAACTACTCAGGATTTTACGAAAATTGACTGAAGATAAGAAAAAAGAGCTACAAAAAAAATTGGTGGAGCTATCTCACCTCCTTGAACCACCGGAATTTATGTCATTAGTTCCCTTAGAATCTAAAGCTTATAAGGGTTTTAAAGAAACAGAAAGTGGTCGTAGTTTTTCTTTTTACCCGCTGTTACTTGAGACAAAGCAGCACTGGAGAAGATCCCTCTATGATCTTTTAAAAGAACTGGAATCTCTTTGTACACAGTTTTATCAGCATCCCCACCAATGGGTTAGACAGGCAACCTTTGATGTGTTATCCGGTCAAGAAAGAAAATGGTGCGGGCTTTTAAAATTTACAGAAAAACAGGTGCAAAAAATCGGCCATATTATTAACCAGGCAGCAGTTGATGTTAACGGTATAGACAGTCTGAATCTGGAAAGCATAAAAAAAGATGCTTTTGCGCTTTTGCAGCACCTTAAAACCGGTAAAGGCTTTGGTTGGGGCCCCTTTCAGCCTAGTGTGGTTAAAAAAAGTAGATATTTATTAAGGAATGTTTACGTTGACGGTCAGCTTTGTAATAATATTGATTCTTTAAAAAAACTTATTAACTGGCTGGATATAAATGAAGCCTTTGATGCCTTGAATAAACATTGGAGTATTTTGGAAAAAGTGGCGGGGCCTTTTTCAGCACAAATTCTTCAATATAAAGATTTAAGCGGTATTTTAAGTAATATAATATTGTTACGGGAAAAAGTTGATCATCTTGGCACAGTTTTAAAGTCAGTTCCGGGGTTACAGGAGCCCCCCTGGTACGATCTGGAAGAAATGTCAGCCTTGCGGGAAGCAATTAAAGCAACATTTTACGAAGAAAAACTTCAAAAGGCGATCCAACCTTTCAAAGATCAGGAAAACCTGTTGCAGAAGGCTTTGCTACAGGAAAGTGTACATCCGGTAATCGAACAGCTTCTACATGCAATTAAGAAAAGGGATGTTAAAAGTTACAGCGAGGCATATCAGGTTTTGCGCAGTTTGGAAAATAATGCTGCAGCTTTGAGTAAAAGCGAACAGCTTCTTGGCACCCTGGGGCTGTCCCTTCCAACATTGGCCAATGAATTAGTTTCTTCTTGTTTTGAACCAATTTGGGACGAAAGGTTGTCCCACTTTGAAGATGCTTGGAACTGGGCTAGTACTAGCAGCTGGCTGAAAAAAAAGATAGATCCTAACGTTTTTGATCGTCTAGTTGCTGAACATACCTACTATCAATCGCAGATTCAGGAAATTATGGTACAACTTGTCGAAGCTAAGGCTTGGATGCATTTTTTTAATCGCCTGGAAGAGAAACAACGCCAGCATTTAATGGCCTGGACATATTCTATAGAAAGGATTGGAAAGGGAACGGGTAAATATACTGTGCAATACCGGCGGGAAGCTCAAGAACATATGGAATACTGCCGCCCAGCAATACCTGCTTGGATTATGCCTATTTTCCGTGTTGCTGAAAGTGTTCATCCTGGCACTGATGCCTTTGACGTGGTAATCGTTGATGAAGCCAGTCAGTCTGGCCCAGAGGCGCTCTTTCTCCATTATTTGGCGCCCAAGGTAATTGTTGTCGGTGATGATAAACAAATCAGCCCTGAACATGTAGGTGTTGGACGGGAACAGGTAAATATCTTACGGGAAAGGCACATCAAAGATCTTCCTTTGAGTGATATGTACAACCTGGAAAATAGTTTTTTTGATCAAGCTGTAACACGTTTCGGTGGCAGGATACGTTTGAAGGAACATTTTCGTTGTATGCCGGAGATTATCCAGTTTTCCAATAATATTTGTTACAGGGCAGAACCATTGATTCCTCTGCGACAAAGAGCTGCCGATCGCCTGGATCCTGTTATGGTTACACATGTTCCTGAAGGGTACCGCAAAGGTAAAGGTAACAGGACGGAAAATCCCCCGGAAGCGGAGGCTATTGTAAAACAAATAATCAAATGTGTACATAATCCGACTTACGAAAATAAATCCATGGGTGTAATTAGCTTGCAGGGTGAACTCCAAGCCCGCTGTATAGAAAACCTTTTACTGGAACAACTAGGGCCTGAAGAAATGGAAAAACGTCAGCTAATCTGCGGTGACGCTTATGCTTTTCAAGGTGACGAAAGGGATGTTATTTTTTTGAGTCTAGTCGCCGCACCAGATAAAAATATAAGAATCGGAACGCTGAGTAGAAAACGGGATCAGCGTCGTTTTAACGTTGCAGCCAGTCGGGCGAAAGAACAGATGTGGTTGTTTCATACAGCTACATTGAACGATCTTAGTGCCGCTTGCTATCGCTATAATCTGTTGGAATATTGCCTTGAGCCGAAATTGGAATCTGTTACCTTTGAGGGCGAAGTTTTGGATCCCGACACGCTCGTCCAACCTTTTGAAAGCCTTTTTGAACAGCATGTATTCTGTAAAATTAAGGAACGTGGTTACCGGGTTGTGCCTCAATACAATGTGGCAGGCTACAGGATTGATCTCGTGGTTAGTGGTATGCAGGGTCAACTTGCTGTGGAATGTGATGGGGATATGTGGCATGGACCCGAACGATATGAAGCAGACATGGAAAGGCAAAGGCAGCTTGAACGCAGTGGATGGACCTTTTGGAGAATCCGGGCCAGTTTGTTTTACCGTGATCCGGACAAGGCGATGGAAACCCTTTGGGGAAAACTTGATAAGATGGGCATCCTTCCCCCAACTGTTGAAGAAAGTAAAAATGCGGGGGAGGATGAGGATATGGAAGCTATAGCTGAGTTGGTTAAAAATATAAAGGGTGAAGAGCCCGCAGAAAAAAGAAAAGAAAGTATTGTTTCAAAAAAGCAGGTAACAACCGGTTTGCAGGGGAAAGTTATTTCCCTTTACGAACGCCGTAAAACAGATAAGGTGAACAGTGCCAGTAAAGCCGGTATTGCCCGAAATTTTGATATTATAAAATATACCAGTTGGGAATCAGAATCTCTGCCTGATCCTAGATATACGTCCTCAGAAAAAATAATAAAAAGTTTTACAAAAATCATTACTGCAGAAGGCCCCTTGTTTGTTCGCCGGCTTTTTCAATTATATTTAAAGGCAGCAGGAATAGGGAGGTTGGGTAATCGATTAAGGAATATTCTTCTACGTGCTTTGCAAAAAGCAATAAAAAGGAACCTATTTATCGAAAACAATGAACTGGGTGTCGAAGATAAACTTAAAAGAGTAGTCCGCTTACATAATGCCCCTGAGATTTTATTACGTACCAGGGGAAATAGGACACTTGAAGAGATTCCCGTTTTAGAAATTGCCGCTCTTATAGACATTTTTTTAAAACAACGCATGGTGAATTTAGACGAAAAAGAAAACCTTTTTAGAACAGTATTAAATTATTATGGGTTTCAAAGAATGACTCAAAAGGCACATCAAATTCTAAATATGTCTTTACAAATTGTTCGACGAAAGGACAAGCTGTTTAGGCAGTAACATGTATTGTTGGCGTAAAGTATGCTATCTGAGGTGAACCCTTTGTTTTCAGATGAACTCGTAAATTTTTTAAAGATCAATTTTCCGGGCCAGCTTACTGAAATATGTACAGCAATGGATTTATTGGTTCATTCTCTTAACGAAACAGCCGAAGATGTTACCGCAAGGGGAAGTTTTTTATTAAAAAGTAGGGAATTAAAAAAAGCAATCAGTTTACTAGAAAAAGCGAAGGAACTTAATATATTATCAGAAAAAATACAGGATTACGCTGATATGCTTCAATTTGAAGATGTGGTTTTAGTATCTGAAGATGAAATTTTGGATGATCTTGAAAAAGTGTTTCCTAATTATAATGAATATGAAGTTGATAAAACCGTGGTACACACTCTGCATGAAAATTATGTTCACAAAAGACCTTATGCATTTGAACTGAAGGGTCAGAGGATACATGTAAGGCAATGGAAAAAGATGCTCATGGAAACATGTAATATTATGGTGGATATTGACCCAGGTCTTATCGCTGAATTTCCTTATATACAAAAGCTCAATGGAAGGAGAACCCAATATTTTACTGTTAAAAATCCAGAATTAATGAGATCGCCTCGAAAACTGAAAAAAATAGAAATGTATGTAGAAACTAATTTTAGTGCTAATGTTATACGGGATCTGATTAAAAAAATTATAGGTTACTATAAAATCCCTTTATCAGAGTTCAAAATATATTTACGTGCGGATTACACCAAACTACATAAAACGGGGAAAATTGATGATGAAGTAGACATAAAACTAGAATGCGGGGTTAAAGAAAAACAGGAAAAGCGGCAGAGGGCGACTGCGTTAGATATAACAAGCGATTGTATACAACGTATAAGCAATTATTTAAATATAAATCTTGTGAAACGTTCTAAAGCCATATACCGAACTTATGATGATAAAACGGCAGTTGTTTGTTTAACTTCAAGGGGAATGAATAAGGGAAAGCGCACAGAGTACTGGTTTGGCTTACGCATCAAACAAAAAGAATTTCTTGAAAGCGCAGAAAGATCATATTTGGCTCTTGGTTGCGGATTAGCAGACAAAATTTTTCTTATACCTTATTCTGTGTTTCATAATTGGCTTGGTTATATGAGCATTTCAGGTAATATTGAACAAATTCAGCATTGGAATATTGTTGTTATAGAAAAACAAGGCAGCCTTATGCTACGTTTTAAAGGTGACCGCCAAAATATAAACCTTAAGAATTATATGTTAAAACCAAATAGATAGCAGGGTATTTGTTGTTGTTTCTCTCCCCAAATTTCATCTTCCCAGGTGTGCTCTTGGCCACGCCCATGTCAGGGTTTTAACATTTTTATCCACCCCCCTAATTCTATTAAAATTGAAAACGACCACGGCCAAAAACATGCCTTGCAGAAATGCTGGGACTATCTCCCCTGTAGCAAATTAGATCAAATTTAAAATGGCAGGATATTAGCATCCCATCCTCCTGTACTATTCACCCCTTTTCTTCTTCAACCCCAAAGATTGGGCTCCGCCCCTGGTTTTAAAATAAATTCTTCATGTTTTTCTCTTTTGTTTCATCGCAGCATCACATCGTGGTATGCCTTCATAAAAGGCTCAATGGCCCCAAGGTTAACATTTTTACCCATATGAGCAGGGATTTTAGAAAAATGTGACGAATAAAGAAATATCCTGGTTTTTTTTAGCAATAAAGCAATCTAGTTTTAACGGTGATGAAATGAACGATCAGGGACTAAGAACAAAATTTTCAAATATAAGGGTCTGGAAAAAAAGGGGGAACGGGCTCCCCATAAACCCTTACTTATTTTATATGCTCTTGGACGGGTGCAAAGAAAAGAAAAACGCATGGTTTTATACACCGAAGCAAAAGAAGTGCTTAAAATGCTAATTCAAGATTTTGGCCCCCCATGTTTTTCAAGACCTATGTACCCGTTTATTAATTTAAGTAATGACGGTATTTGGGAATTGCAAGGTGAGGGAGAAATACATACCAAAGGTCATTATTCTGAAAAGGAATTATCCGACAGAAAAATAAAAGGCGGGTTTACCGAAAAGGTATATTCGGCGCTTTTACAAAATCCAATACTGGTAACCGATATTATACAAAACCTTCTGGCACAAAATTTTCCCGATTCAATGCATGAGGATATTCTTAGCATGGTTGGCCTTCAGATGCAATTTAACAAGATTAAAAGAAATCCGGGATTCCGCATACGAATTCTTCAAGCCTATGGATACAGCTGTGCAGTCTGTGGTTCCAGCGTCTGGCTTGGGAAAATTCCTGTTTCAAGCAGCACACTTTAAATGGCATCAAGCAGGCGGCCCCGATACCAAAGATAACGGTATTGCCTTATGCACAATACATCACAAACTGTTTAATCATGGGGTATTTACTGTTACCCCTTCTTTACGGATTCAGGTTTCTGAATCTGCACGCGGTAGAAAAGGGTTCGATGAGTGGCTAATGAAACATCATGGAAATAATCTGCGTTTGCCCGTCAGGCCTCGGTACAAGCCAAATAGCGTTTATATCGACTGGCATACCCGGGAGGTATTTAAAAGCCCGGGACGCAATATGTAAAAAATAGCCAGGAGATAATGACTGAAGGGTAGGTGTGTTTTCTTTTGAAAAAGTATAGTTTATTGCTAATTGTTTTGTTAATTGTGGGATGTACTTCATTAGAACTAACAAACCCAGAATCAGAAACTACAGATGAAGCATTACAGGAAACAATTGCCAAGCTGGAGCAGGAAAACAAAGAATTGAAAAGTAAACTTGAACTGCTAAAGCCTGAGGATGAAAGAGAAGAGCATCGTATTGAACCATCAGCAGAAAGGGAACGTCTAGATTTAGTTTGCGTTGAAAGTGTACGTATTGTAGTTCAAGATGAAAAACATAAAGCGCTTTATCCTGATATGATCGAAGTAGTTATCAGAAACAATTCAAAAGAAACCATAAAAAATTACAAGGTAGGGATGCTTGGTTTCGATAACAATGGTTATCCCGTTAAGATTGAATGGCAGTTAGATTTTTCAGGTGGTTCGTATGAAAAGATTGGACTGGCTGATGATGCAAACGTTTTGCCTGGAGAAACCTTTGGGAAAAACAAGGGTTGGGAGCTTTTTTATCCTCACAATTTACGTTACGTTCTGGCATGTGTGTATGAGGCCATTTTCTATGATGACACGGTATGGAAAAATCCGGATTATAATAATTGGCGTAACAAATTTATTGAGGAGCCTCTTCCTGAAGAATACAGAAAATAGACTTGCAAATAAAGGAATAAAAAATGCGGGAAAAGCATTTTGTATATTAGCTTTTTAGTAGTGGGATGCTTTAGTGTTTGCAATATTTTTCGTTGCCCTGAAAGGTAGGTAATTTTTATGAAAATAAATAGGATTATGTTATTTGTTTGTATTATTATTTTATTTGCGACTGGTTGTACTTTTAACGGTAAAGACGGTATTTCATTAAAAGAACAAAAGTCGGATAAAGTGTCTTTTTATGATAACGGAAAAGACAAGGATAGCAAATCTAAGGAAGTTATTGAAAAAGAAAAAATATCAGCTAATGACAAAGGAAATTCAATCGGTAATTCGATCAATTTTGGAATAGCTACTAAACAAAATGATTGGATTTTTTATGCGTTAGCTGGCGACATTTACAAGATAAAGCTTGATGGTTCACCTGTCCCCGATAAAGTGGACACACCTAAGTGCGAATAACTCCCTTTATCGCTTTTTTCCGTGGGCCCTGCCCACACCCGCCCTCGCCGGGGGGGGCAGCCCGCCATGTTTTACATGACGGGCCATCAACAGGATAGGCTGTTATGGGGCCGTCAAGGGTAAAGCCTTACCCTTGACGGCCACCAACTTTACGTTGTTTTTCTAGAAAATAACGTCGCTTAAATTCTTTTGGCGTCAGGTAGCCAAGGTTGGCATGTCGTCGCAAACGATTGTAAAAAACTTCAACGTACTCAAAAATGGCTTGTCTGGCTTCACCTCTGGTTTCGTACCGGTTTAGATAAATTAGTTCGGTTTTAATGGTACCAAATAACGTTTCTGCAGCTGCATTATCATAACAATTACCCTTATCGCTCATACTGGGGATAAATCCATTTTCCTTAAGCAGCCTTTGAAATTCATGACTGGCATACTGGGAACCCCTATCAGAATGGTGAATAAGCCCGGCTTTATGTACTCTAATTATAATACTTTATAATATTGTTCATAAACTTATACCCCCTTATTCGTTTTATCTTACTACTGCGTATTTTTAATAAACACCCTTTTTTACATGCAAGGTTAAATTGTAAGTATCAAGAATTACTTTAGCTGACCTTAAAAAATCTACCCCT
The DNA here is from genome assembly GCA_050948785.1 of Dethiobacteria bacterium. GTDB lineage: Bacteria > Bacillota > Dethiobacteria > DTU022 > UBA8154 > JAAZMI01. The sequence continues at coordinate 197,362 of JBMNEM010000008.1, read as the reverse complement.
ATGAGCCCATTAATACTATTATTCGGATCAATTATTCCAAAATCAATCGGTAAATTGTTCAAAGAAATATCTCCGATCGATAAACAACTTATCCTTTTTCTAACTGCTGGAGACTCTGCTCCTCCAATACCGAACATTACAACCAGCTCATCAGAATCATCAAATCCAATATTCAACTTATCTAAAAAATCCGTAAGTATAAATGTATTACTTGATCCAGTATCAATAATCACATCGGGTATTGTAACCGTTTTTCCTCCGTGACAAATTGTTGCATTGGCATGTAGGAGACCATTTTTTAATTTCAACTTATACATATTAGGAGGTTCTCCTGATTCCTATATGCTTGACTACATCAATAATTATTTTTTCATGCTTTGTATTATAAACAAATTGACTCTCCTTGCATTGAGAAAATTCCCGCATAGCTTCTCTAGAATTTTCAATCACTTTAATTACTGCAACATCATCTACTACTCTTTTGTTGTCTTCTATATGGTAATCCAAAACTTCAAACTTAATAAATTTATGAGGATACAATTTTCTTACCTCAGACCATTCCAAATAAATCACACCTCCATTGAATTCAATTATATCATTTAAACCCACTGGGGATAAATCCAAAGGTTTAATGTCGCATAATGTTACTAATGTTCATTAGCCAATGCGGGGCGATGAAGGCATCGCCCCCTACTTGGCACTAATTGACGTTCATGTACAGGAAAAATCTCCAGCTTTATGATTCATATCCATTCCAGCCTGGCAAAAACCTTATTAGATAATAGTAGCAGTACTCCAATAATTATGATGTTGACAACAGCAATACCTGCAAAAATCAGGACCAGGTTTTGGAACACAAAAGCCAAAACCCCTCCAACTATTATTCCAGGCAATAAGAGCAGTAGCATTTGCAGCATGAGAAACAAAGGAAACAAGACCTTTTGGTCCAGGGCATGGGGAAAAATGATCCGTATTAAAAAGTTAGAGCTCAAATTTAAAATATAGAAGCTTAAAACAAATATGACCATGATCGTTATTACTTGAAGCGGTACATTAAGCAATATCCCCAGAGGGATATTTAGGGCCAGAATATTGGCGTTCATCCGCAGTATATCTGTCAAATAGCTGCTGATGATCTTCAGCAGGTTGGAACCGGGAATTAGAAAGATATAAGGTCTTGTCAATTCATGCTGTGTAGCGTTGGACGCTGAAAAAATAAAAATAAAGTAGGCAATGAGTCCGTTGACAATATAAACAGGAGTTAACCCCTCTATCTGTTTGGCAGCAAAGACGCCAACGACTATTCCAGCCAGCAAAAATATTATCGTCCAAAAGCCTAAGTATGGATGGAAGTCACTGCGGCTGTACGCAACCTTACTACGCCAGAAAAATGCCCAAGGTCCGCTGCCCACTTTTCTAACAATTACCCTTTTTTTGCTAAAGGGGAGGGAAAAACGCTGCGTCTTTTCCACCCCGGCCTTTTGTTTCTTGCGCAGGGCTCTTTGTTCGGTGGCTTTTAGGGTATCTTCATAGTAGTCATCAGCTGTGTAGTATGAAATGACGATACAACAAATCAGGAATAAAAGCTGGAGAACAAGACCGACTATGCTGTATGTACTGTGCCCGGTAACAGCTGTCATAAAGACAACCTTACTCCAGCCAATCACAGGCAGGTAATCGAGCCAAGATGCATTCAAACCCTGCAGCAGCCCTTGCCATAGATCCCCGGCAGCAATAATGAAACCGGCAAGATAAAAGATAAAGATAACGATTAGGATAAAGATCCCTTGCTGCAATCGCAGTTGGAGCCCATATTTACTGCCAACCGCAAAAACCAAAAAGTTTAAAGGCGCAATAACTAAAAACAAGCTAATAAACCCAAGGTACATAAAAGGAAGATGCAGAAGATCTATCTTCGTAATGTTCAGGATCAGAGGCATCAAAGCCAAAATAATAAAACTATAAAGGAAAATACTTAACAAACTCTGCTTCACCATGCTGTAGAGCAACACCTTTTTAGGGGAAACGGGGGTAGGAAATAACAGATGTACATCCCCCATGGTAAAAAAGGTGGAAGATTCCAGCGTGCTACGATACAAGAAATATAGGAGGAACGCAGCACCTAATCCTACAAATCCTGCCCCAATTATTTGAGAACCTAACTGCGCCTGGATCGTGGCGGGATTCCGGTACCTGATTACCACATTAAAGACAAGGGATCCTATCCAGACTAAATAAAGAAGGTATATTCCCAACCGCTTAGGGTTGTTCTTGATTTCTAAAAAATGGTTCACTATTATCCAGCTGTCTCTTTTGGCCAGGAGTTTGAATTCATTCATCCTTAGTCACCTCTAGAAACAGTTCCTCCAGGGATACGCTCTCGTTGTTCCCAAGTTTCCTCTTCATTTCTTCCATAGCCATATCTACGATAATTTTTCCCTGTTTCATCACCAGAACACGGTCGCAGAGGTTTTCAATACTGTCAAGTAGGTGTGTGCTGACCAGAACTGTCTTTTGCTGTTCACTTAGCTCCTTAAAAATTAATTTAGTTTCCCGGATCGACTTAGGGTCCAATCCAATCATCGGTTCATCAAAAAGGTATAAGTCAGGTCCAGGGAGCAAGCCGCAACAAATAGAAACCTTTTGTTTCATGCCTTTAGATAGTTCCTTGGCTAGTTTATCCTTTTTGTCCCACAGGTCATACCGTTCTATCAGTTGTTCCGCTTTTACCTCAAAATTTGCCACATCATAGGCATAGGCAATAAACTGCAGATGCTCCCATACTGTCAACATATCGTAAAGCTCAGGCGCTTCCGGTACATAGGTAAACTTCTTCTTGGCTTCCCGGGAAGTGTTAGGATAATTACCAATAGTAATGCTGCCGGCGTTTTTACGTAATAGCCCAACAATAGTTTTAATTGTGGTACTTTTACCGGCCCCATTGGGCCCTAAAAGTCCTACAATATCGCCTTGGTTAAGGCTAAAACTAATACCGTCTACGGCAACAACATTTCTATATTTTTTGGTTAAGCCTTCTACCTTTAACATTATATTCCTCACCGCCAGAAGTTCATTAGCTGCCTTTTACGCTTCCCTAATTCGTTTTCATTAGTATTGACGTTCTTACAAACTTTTTTGTTTCATCATTTTATTTGAACCGATCATAAAAATAATAATATTAGATGGGATCTTTGATCACACCCACCTATCTTCGTCCACCCATTTTACCTTTCTGTTTTCCCCAGAAGTCAAATCATAGCCAATATCATTATTAAATCCGTTGCTTTTTTAAATTGATTTTATTTAACCATGCATGACGGTGATAGCCAGGTGCACCTTTACTTTTTTCTAATACGGGCCAGAAAAAAACCGTCCAGATTATGCTGGGCGGGCCAGAGAAAAATTTGCCCCGCAATTTTTTCTTCGGCATGCAACTCCTGCGGCAAAAAAGGGGAAAGCATCACCGGCTGCGCCAAACGTTCCTGCGCTAAAAATTTGTTAATGACTTCCGTAGTTTCCTCCGGCTCAGTTGTACAGGCACTATATAAGAGCACCCCACCGGAACACAGTGCCTGAAAAGCTGAGCGCAACAGCTGCATCTGCAGCTGCGAGAGAGAAGCAATATCTTCCGGCCGGCGTCTCCATTTCAGATCACCTTTGCGCCGGATTACACCAAGACCCGAGCAAGGAACATCGAGCAAAACACGCTGGAAAGTACCCTGCCATTCCGATGGCAGAGAGCGGCCGTCAATATTTTCGGTCTGGATGATTTGAATTCCCTGACGCTCGGCAGCAGCCTGAACCAATTTAAGCCGGTGTGGATAAAGATCGGCGGCGATAATGCGCCCCTGGTTTTTCATCAGTGCAGCCAGATGTATGGTTTTTCCTCCCGGGGCGCTGCAGAGATCCAAAACCAGCTCTCCCGGCTGCGGGTTCAAAAGCGGTGCAGCCAGCATGGAGGACTCCCCTTGTACCTGGAAAAGGCCTTGTTGAAAGCTTTTCAGCTCTACCAGGCTATGGGCAAGCTTTAAATACAGGCCCTCCGGCGCATAACGGCATTCCCGGGACCCCGTTCCTTCTGCCTGCAAAACCCTTTGCAGCTCCTCCCGGGAAAGACGTAAAGTATTTGTGCGGATGGTCAGGGGCGGGCGCCGGTTGCCGGCGGAACAATGGGCTTCCGCAGCCTCAGCCCCAAGGTTTTTTATCCACCGCTGGACCATCCAAAGAGGATAAGCATAGCGCAAAGAAAGATAAAGAGCGGGCTCCTGTTCGCGGGAGGGCCAGGGCAGATTGTCTTTGGACCGGCTGATTTTCCTTAAAACAGCATTGACCAGCCCGGCAACCCCCTTGTGCCCATAGCGATGGGCCAGCTTTACGGCTTCATCTACAGCAGCAGCTTCAGGAATGCGCTCCAGGTACAGCAGTTGGTAGGTTCCCATTCTTAAAATATTGCGAATCCAGGGCGTAAGTTTTTCCAAAGAGCGGGTAGAGTAAAGTGAGATAACCCAGTCCAGGGTATGCAGGTGTTGGATAACACCATAAGCAAGTTCGGTTAAAAGAGATCTTTCGGCGGGGGGAAAAGAACGCCGGGAAAGAACCCGGTTTAAAACAAGGTTTAAATAAGCTTCTTTTTCTTCTACTTCCTTGAGAATCACCAAGGCCGCCTCCCTGGCATTGGTTTCGCCTTGATGCCCGGTACCTTTCTTGGAGGAAAAAGGCATGAACTCAGCTCCTGTTAGTTAGTAGGAAATCAGTTGGCGCGTTCGTACAAAGTAACGTCGCGGCAAAGGCCCGAAACCCCAAAACCCCTGAGATACGCTGCTTAATTCTACATCAACGATTTCGAGGCCTCCCACATTCGTGGAAGTCGTCAGATACTTCTGGAAGAGACGGCCTAAATGTGGCCCCAAAAATTGCGCCACCACCAAGGCCAGTAAAATATAAAAAATACCGAAGTAGCCAATTTTCCATAAAAGGTAGATAATCAAAATGGAAGAAACGAGGTTCGCCGCGAGCATACTCGTGCCGCAACGCCGGTGGATCGCCAGGTCTTTTTCTCCTCTCTGCAAACGCATCAGGCCGGCCCTGGCGGCTTCTTCCACCGTATAAGGATCAATGGGACCCTGAATAATAAAGCCGTTTTCCTGCCCCAGTCCGGCTATATTCATACAACCAAAATGCTCCTCGATGACATTGATCGTAGCATGTTCAAGGGCATGGTTGGCCCTCAGCCGCTGATTAAAGGCAATTTTGACCAGTTGATAGGGGATCGTAAAAATGTTGAAAAGAGAATAAATGGCAAACTGAAAAGGTAAAAAAAACAAATTTACGATGATGAAAAGAACAACAGGCCAAAAAAGAATGAACAACAAAACAATGAGCATAGCCATTCTCCCAGACTTGAAGTAAAAAATCTGCTGCTTGACAGCAGCGAAACCACCTGTCTCTGTATTCCCCAACCAACCTTTCCCGGGAACCCTTTGCAGATATTCAGTCCAGGAAAGTATACCCTTACTTATCGTTTTTCCCCTGTCTTATTCTCTGTTTCTTAACATCAGCAGCCGGAGAAATTGGCCCAGGGCAACAGCCATAGCTGCAACATAAGTTAAAGCAGCGGCACTTAAAACCTGTTTTGCCCCCAATAGCTCCTCTCCATGTAAATAACCGCCGTTTTCCAAAAGGGAAATCGCCCTATTGCTGGCATTAAACTCTACAGGCAAGGTAATCGCCTGGAAGATCACCGCAAAAAGAAAAAGCGCAATACCGATATCCATGAAAAAAGCCAAGCCCCCGCTGCTGAAAATAAACCCAATGAAAAAAAGCGGGAAAGCAGCCCTGGAACCAAATCCAGCCAGTGGAACAATGGAATTGCGAATGCCCAGAGGAAGGTAGTCGCCATCATGCTGCAGGGCATGACCGACCTCGTGCGCAGCGATACCCAAGGCCGCCAGGGAATTATTGCCGTAGATCGAGGCAGAGAGACGTACAACCCTGGTGCGCGGATCGTAATGGTCTGTCAGTTGGCCTTCCGTCTGCACAACTTTAACCTGTTCCAAACCGGCATTATCCAACAGCAGGCGTGCTACCTGCGCTCCGGTTAAGCTGCTGGCGGAATAAAGCCTGCTGTAGCGTGCATAGGTGTTTCTAACTTTGTTTTGAGCATACATCGCAAAAAACATCGCCGGCAGGACAAAAAGGATCATACCCGAATCTATAAACCACATCTTTCTGGACAGCCCTCCTTTAATCTCCATATATTTAATCAAATCCCACCCAGAGTATCCGGAGCAAATTTTTTTATGCCCTTTTACTTGAGCAATGAATCTATCGCCGTCTCCAATGTTTTTAAATCCAGGCGCGTGTTGAAACAGGGCCCCTGTGGCCTTTCATTGATGATGCCGATAACCGGTAAGGGAAAACTGTCCAGCATGCCGCTGGTAAGATCCCTTTCGCAAGCAACTGCAATCACCGCTCGCGGCTCATGTTTTTGGACGGCCTGGCGAGCCAAGGTTCCTCCTGTAACCACTTCTACACTCAGCCCCCTGTCGGAGGAGATACGGAGAATCTCAGCCATCTGGCAATTCCCGCAGCGGTGACAGTTCTCAACCTGGCGTGTAATTTTATACCGGCACTTGTCATTCTGAAGACAGTGAGGAAACAGCAGTAAAAGTTCGCTGGCCTTTACTTTGGCCCGGGAGGCGCCGGCCATGGCCATTTGGTTGTTCACTTCAATAAAAGATCGCTCAATTTTTTCCTGGGTGATATGTAAGAAGCGCCCGATTTGCAGCACAAAAGGATAAAGTAAAAGCAAGGTTTTTTCGATAAGCCAGCGCAGGCCCGGAAAAGTGCGTTTCTGCATAACAGTTAAAACAATCGCCAATAAACCGCATAAAAAGAGCAAGGTAAAAAGTAAAGCGGAGACCGTAATCCCCATAACTACACCCCGCGAGAAAAAAACCCGGGGATCCTGAACAAAAATAATCAGGTAAAATGTTGTGCCCAGCAACAGCAGGGACACTGCCAGAAGCAAGCCCAAAAAAATTCTTTTGGGGGTTTTTCTTTTCTGTGAGGCGGTTTTAACCAAGCTTCTCGCCTACTTTCAGCTCATAACCTTTTAAAAAATCCGCCGTGCTCATTTTTCTTTTGCCCGCCGGCTGCAGCGCAAAGACCTTCAGGAGCTGCTCACCGGTAGTTACAGTAAAATATTCTTTATCTACCTGACATACAGTTCCCGGAGGTAAGGAAAATAATTCCTCCGGCAGTCCTGCCTGTGCTGTACTCAGTAGGGAAGCTTCCCGGATCTTCAGCCGTTTTTGACGGTAGAGCGTATACGCACCGGGAAGGGGAGCCAGGGCACGTATCTGGTTGTAGATATCCCCGGCCGGCTTGGACCACCGAATTTTCTCCTCCTCTTTAGTAAGAACTGGTGCATAAGTGGCTGCCGCATCATTCTGGGGCCGGCGGGGGGCCTTCCCCCGGGCGATCAGGGCCAGGGCTTCCTGTAATTTTTCAGCGCCAAACTGCGCCAGGCGATCATGCAACGACCCAAAATTTTCCCCCGGCTTTATTTTCACTTTTTCCTGTAAAATAATCTCACCGGCATCCATCCGGGGGGTCATGTATAAAACCGTAACCCCCGTTATCTCCTCACCGTTCATCAGGGTTCGCTGAATAGGTGCCGCCCCGCGATAAGCCGGGAGAAGTGAAGGGTGCAGATTGACGCAACCAAGGGGTGGAAAATTTAACACACTCTCCGGTAAAAACATACCGAAGGCTACATTGACCAAAACCTGAGGATTGGTCTCTTCCAGAACGGCTTGCAGTTCTTTTTTGTTCTGCGGTTGATAAATTTTCAGCTTGTGTTTTAAGGATTCCTCTTTTACAGGTGAAGAGGTCATTTTCTTTCCCCGGCCGGCCGGACGATCGGGCCTGGTAACCACTGCCAGTACGTCAAAAGTATCATGCAATGCTTGCAGGGAAGGAAGAGCAAAAGAACTTGTTCCTAAAAAAAGAAGCTTTAAACTCGCCAATGACATCACCCTTTTTTGCTCACTTAACACCGAATATGGATAAAGCTAGAGATTTTTAAAGTTTGATCCATTTTTCTTCACCTGGCAGAAGTTCATTCTGCACCGCCATTTTGTCTACTGATATTTTTTACTTCTTCCGGTGTAAGCAGCCTGCTGGCTCTATCGACAAATAATATTCCGTGGAGATGGTCGATTTCATGCTGGAAAATCCTGGCAAGAAACCCTTCAGCAGTAAGCAGCATTTCCTGTCCCCACCTGTCAAAGCCGCTGACCTTGATGCGTTCAAAACGCGCCACTTCACCATAAATCCCCGGAAAACTCAAACAGCCCTCCAGATCGATAATTTCGCCTGTGGAGCTGATAATTTCAGGATTGATTACCTCCAAAACTTTGTCGTCATCTCTTAAAACAATAATGCTTTTGGAAATACCCACCTGCGGGGCTGCCAGGCCGACCCCTTCGGCCGTAAACATGGTTTCCGTCATATCTTCCAGCAGCCGGTGCAATTGGGGGGAAAACTTGGTGATCGGGGTAGTTTTCTTTTTTAATACAGAATCGCCATTCCGGCGAATTTTTCTCAGAGCCATCTACCTGCCTCCCCCATAGATATGTACATTTTTATTATAACATCTTTAAAGGATTGAAATCTACCGTCACCCAAGTGTCTTCCCTGACTTCGCGTGTAAAATTCCAGACGATTTCTCTGATATGGGTACGATATCTTCCCAGGTTAAACCCTTTATACAAAAGATGATAACGAAAACGCCCCTTGATTCTGTTGAGGGGTGCCGGGGAAGGCCCCAGGAGTTCCTCTTTCCCTTGTCCGGCCAGCGGCAGGCCTGCATCGACCAGCTTTTTCCTCAACCCCTCCGCGGCCTGCCTGGCTTCCTGTTCGCGAGGCGAACTGCAGCTGATCAGAATTATTTCTGCAAAAGGGGGATAAAAAAGAAGCTTGCGTCTCTTAAATTCCTCCTGCGTAAATCTAATGTAATCATGCGCGGCCGCGGCTTGAATACTATAATGCCAGGGTGTATAAGTTTGAATAATAACCCGCCCTTCTTTATCCCCTCTCCCCGCCCGTCCGGCCACCTGGGTTAATAACTGAAAAGTGCGCTCTCCGGCCCGAAAATCCGGTAAGTGCAGGGCAATATCGGCAGCAATCACTCCCACCAGAGTCACGTTGGGAAAATCAAGACCTTTGGCGATCATTTGTGTTCCGATCAACACAGAAGCTTTTTTTTCCTTAAAACTGTGCCAGATCTCCTCGTAGGCTCCCTTTTTGCCGGCAGTATCGCTGTCCATGCGCATCACCCCTATTTCCGGAAAGATGCCCTTTACTTCCTTTTCCACGCGCTGCGTTCCCAGGCCAAAATTGCGGATATACCGGCTTTTACACTTCGGACAGCTCAGGGGGATGGCCCGCTTGTAACCACAATAATGGCACTGCAGATGATCCGGAGAGGAATGATAGGTCAAAGAAACCGCACAAAATGGACACTGCATCACCCAGCCACATTGACGGCAAAGTTGAAAGCTGGCAAAACCGCGGCGGTTAAGAAAAAGAATCAGCTGCTCCCCGCGGGAAAGCGTTTCTTCCATGGCCCGGAGCAGAGGGCGGCTGAAAATTCCCCTGTTTTTCTGTTTGAATTCCCGGCGCATATCGACCAACTGTACGTCTGGCAGGGGGCGGCCCCCGATCCTCTCCGTCAATTGAAGAAGCTTGATCTTTTGTTTTTTGGTTTCCAAATATGTTTCCAGTGAAGGAGTGGCGCTCCCCATCAACAAAAGAGCATCGTGGTAAGCAGCTCTCCATTTAGCCACATCTCTGGTATGGTAACGCGGCGCATCATCCTGTTTATAAGTATTTTCATGCTCTTCATCCATGACGATCAGCCCAATGTTTTTTAAAGGGGCAAAAACGGCTGAGCGTGCACCGAGCACAAAACGTGCCTGGCCGCTTTCGATGCGCTTCCATTCCCTGTACCTTTCCCCGGGGGAAAGATTGCTATGTAGTAAGGCAAACTGCCCCGTAAAAAGCCTGTTAAAATGGGTAATGATCTGGGGTGTAAGCATAATTTCCGGGACAAGGAACAAAACATTGCGCCCCCGTTTTAAAGCTTCACCGGCGGCACGCAAATAAAGCTCTGTTTTCCCGCTTCCCGTGACACCATAGATTAAAAACTGCTTTTGGGGGTTGGAAAAACTTTTCTCAATCTCCTTCCAGGCACTCTCCTGCTGAACGGAAAAAGGAAAGCCCGCTTTGCTCCCGGACAGCGCCAAAGATTCTTTCAAGGGGAGCTTCCCGTAAGGGATTTTTTTAATCTTTAATAATTTTTTATCTTGCAAAGAGATCAAACTGCCGCGCTGGGCCCCCGTTTTTTCCCTTAATTCCGCCCAGGATAAGCCTTCGCCGCCGGCCAGAACCAAATGTTCAAGGAGGAGGGATTGACGCGGGGCTCTTTTCTTTAGCCTCATGCTTTCCTCCTGTAAGCTGTTTAAGGTTACCAAAGGAAAAACATACTCCACATGCTTGGTCTTCAGCCTGCTTCCCGCCGGGGGCAAGCAAAGGTAGATAGCCTCAATCCAACGGCTGAAAAAACGCCGGGAAAGCCAATAGCTTAGCCTCACAAATTCCGGTAGTAAAGTAAAAGGAGGCTCGGAAAGGCTTAAAATCTCCCGGGGGTTTTCCACCACAGCTTCCTTTTCCAGAGCAACCACATAAGCTGTCACTGTTTTCGAACGGAAAGGAACTGTTACCCGTGAACCCGCTTTTACTTTGCAGCGCAAATGTAAAGGAATAAGGTACTGAAAAGGCCTGTCCACGGCATTACTCACCAGATCCACAATCACTTGGGCATATAACTTTTCCTGCACACAAGACACCTCAATGATTATATAAGCTATCCGCTGTTTCATTATTAAAGATATTATAATATAATGTTTACATATGAAAAAATAAAAGTAACCATAAAAACAGGCACTGTAGCAAATAAAAAATAAAAAAGGAGATCACATGCTCATCAAAACCAAAGTAAAGCAAATTATTATCCAAAATTTAAATTGGATTATTTTAGCCCTTATTTTCTTCGTTTTGGGTCTGACTACCGCTGCATTTTCCTCTAAAAATGAAATGTTCCTGAACAACATCACGGAAACTCAGTATGAGGTGTTAAAAAAAATGGCCGAGATGGTCTTTGAGGGTCCGCCATGGAAGGGAATAACAATCCTGTTTTTAAATAACTTTTTTGCGTCCCTGCAGATGATGCTCCTCGGAGTGTTCCTGAGTATTCCTCCGCTGCTGGGCCTCTTCGCCAACGGTGCTTTGCTAGGCAGCCTGTTAACCGAACTTGGGCGGGAAGGCATGCCCATGCTCACTTTTTTAGCCGTCGGAGTCCTCCCCCACGGTTTTTTTGAGCTTCCGGCGTTTATTACCAGTGCAGCCTTTGGTTTAAAGGCCGGGTATCACCTTGTCTTTCCACTGCCACAAAAAAAAAGAAGGGAAAGTCTCGGCATCATCTGGAAAGAATTCTTTGCACTGCTCCCCTTAATTACCGGCCTGCTTATGCTTGCTGCCGTGATCGAAGTCTTATTTACTCCCCTGCTGGTTCAACAGTTTATAAACATTTAAAGCATGTCCTAAAGAAGATTATGGGCTATATCGTTCTCTAACCCGATCCAAAATACAATGAGCCAAAGCGTACTTGGACATACGGGGGAGTTCCTCCACCCTGCCATCTTTAAAAAGCAGCTGCACTATATTTGTTTCCACGGCAAAGCCGGCTCCCTCCTGGCCAAGATCGTTGGCCACAATCATGTCCAGGTTCTTCCTCATCATTTTCCCCTGGGCATTCGAGCGAAGATTTTCCGTTTCCGCCGCGAAACCGACCAGGAAACGATTTTCCTTTTTTAAACCTATTTCCTGTAAGATGTCCGGGTTACGCACAAGCTTGAGCGCAAAATCGCAGCCTTTTTTAATTTTTTGCTGCTGGCTTTCCACCGGCCGGTAATCAGCTACAGCAGCAGTTTTGATGACAATATGGGCCAAAGGAAGTTTCTCCATTACTTTATGATACATTTCCCGTGCAGAAACTACCGGATATAATGCTACCCCCGGTGGCGGTTCCAAAGACGTAGGCCCCGTCACTAAAATAACATCTGCTCCTCTTTCCCGGGCAGCACGGGCAAAGGCATAACCCATACGCCCGCTGGAGCGATTGCTGATAAAACGAACAGGATCCAGTGGTTCCCTGGTGGGTCCGGCAGTAACAAGGACTGTCAACCCACGGTAATCCCTCGCGACGGTTGCAGCAAATTTTTCCCGGATCAGCTGCAACAGTTGGGCCGGCTCAACCATGCGGCCTTTACCAATATCACCGCAGGCCAGAACACCGGAGAGGGGATCGGCAAAAACAAAGCCCCTGCGACTCAAACGCTCTATGTTCTCCTTGACAACCGGATTGTTAAACATCGCCGTATTCATTGCCGGAGCAAGGAGCACGGGACGCTCTTGGGGATCAACAGCCAGAAACAAGGTCGAAAGAAGATCATCTCCCAGGCCGGCAGCCAGCTTGCCCAAAAAATTGGCTGTTGCCGGAGCAACCACAAACATGTCGGGTTCACGGGCCAGATCGATGTGTATCGTCGCTGATCCGTAGGAAGGGTTAAACAGGGAACTGTAAACAGGACGCCCTGTCAGAGTTCTCATCGTGAGAGGTGTAATAAAAGCCTGCGCATTTTCTGTCATCACAGCTTGTACAATCGCGCCTTCCTTCGAAAGAAGCCGGGCCAGCTCGGCACTTTTATAGGCCGCGATACCACCCGTTATGCCCAAAAGAATAATCTTGTTTTTTAGCATAGTCTACACCGCTGTTTAATCAGGTTTTTTTATAATTATAAAAGAAAACAAGGATTCATTTGATACCGCTTTTAGTTCTCTCAAAAGTGATCCTGCCGGCAGCAATATCTTCCAGTGCCGTAGTTACTTCTTTTATGGTACTGGAACCCTCTTTGTCCATCTGATTTTCCCTGAAATAGCGCGCTCTTTTCGCCGTCATAATCACCAGGGAATACCTGCTGTCAACTTTTTCCAACATCTGATCAATGGAAGGATAGATCACTGTTTCTCACCTTCCTTTAACCTGTAAAGTATATTTTTATCTCTGCCCACACGGCATTTCTCCGCTAAAATAATGGCTTCAATATTCCTTACTGTTTCAGATATATTTTCGTTGATCACAACATAATCGTATTTCCAGATTTCCTGGACTTCCCGATAGGCAGCAGCAAACCTTTCTTTGATTACCTCCGGGCTATCCGTCCCCCGGCCTTGGATACGTGCCCACAGTTCATCCATGGAGGGAGGTAATAAAAAGATAAAGGAAGCTTCTTTTGTTTTGCCGCGAACTTGTTTCGCTCCCTGCGTATCGATTTCTAAAATAACATCAAACCCTTGGGCACGTTTTTCTTCCACCCGCTGCTGCAGGGTTCCGTAAAAATGGCCATATACCTTAGCCCATTCCAACAAAGCGCCCTGCTTTATAAGTGCCTGAAATTTTTCTTCTGTCAAAAAATAGTAGTTTAAGCCATCTTTTTCGCCCTTCCGGGGAGAACGGGTAGTGATCGAGATAGAACAATGCAATTTTGAATTTTGCTGGCAAAGCCTTGTGCAGATCGTGCCCTTACCTGTGCCGGAGGGCCCGGAGATAACAATTAAAGCACCTTTTTTCATCTCTTTATCCCAAGTCGCAACCTGTTATACCCGGGAGCCGCTTTCCTCTTGCACAGGTTCCCGATTTTGCAAGCGGTGCTTGACCGTCTCCGGCTGTACTGCAGAAAGGATCACATGCCCGCTGTCCGTAATAATCACGGCACGGGTTCTGCGGCCATACGTGGCATCTACCAACATGCCCCTGTCCCTGGCTTCTCCTATAATTCGTTTAATCGGAGCAGATTCAGGGCTGACGATGGCAATGATACGGTTTGCCGAAACAATATTTCCAAAGCCGATATTGATTAGTTTAATATTCATTTTAACCTGACCCCGGTAAATATTTCTTGGGAATTAAAACCGGAATCAGGCCTGCACCTCCTTTTGTGGTAACTTAATGTACATCTGCTCAAGAATACTAACCCTGCAAAGTTCCTTATTCGATATTTTGCACCTGCTCCCTGATTTTTTCAATTTCACTCTTGGCTTCCACTACAAGGTGGGAAATGTCCAGATCACTGCTTTTAGCAGCAATAGTATTCACTTCCCTGTTCATTTCCTGCAAAAGAAAATTCAGTTTGCGCCCGATGGCTTCGTCCTTTTGCAATGCCTGCCGGAAAATTTTAAAGTGACTTTCCAAACGAACTGTTTCCTCCTCAATGTTACACCTTTCAGCAAAAAAAACAATCTCTGTAAAAAAACGCTGCCGGTCATACTCTCTACCATCGTGCAGCTCTGCCAAACGCATGTTCAACTTTTCCCGATATTCCCCCAAGCAGAGGGGAACTCTTTCTTTGATCCGGCTGTTAAATTCCTCCAGTTTATCCAACCGCTGCAGAATATCCTCTTCCAGCCTGCTTCCTTCTTCTTTTCTTTGCTGGATTAATTTGGAAATAGCTTTGTTTACTGCTTCTTCCAGCAACGGCACTAAAATTTCCAGATCAACAGCATTCTTTTCCAGGCTTAAAACTTCCGGAAAGAGGGCCAGCTCTGTAACTGTCAGCTCTTTTGCTGCCAGCTGAAGTGAGTTTTGCAGTCTTTGCAGCGAACGAAAATAAGCTTGCGCTAATTCTTCATCGATGACTACACTTTTTCCCTTCCCCTGGGCCGTCTCCAGGGTAACATAAACCTCCACCCTCCCCCGGGATATCCTTTCCTGCAGCATGCGCCTGATTTTATCTTCCAGCGGCAATAAATCCTTGGGAGCCCTGATCACCAGATCAAAATGCCGGTGGTTTAAAGCTTTTATCTCGATAATAAAACGGTAGCCGTTACCGCTCTCCTCCCCTCTCCCATATCCCGTCATACTCTTAATCAAAGTTATACCCCATTTATTCAACCTCATCCTGATGATCTTTTCTATTTATCCTATTTTATCATATAAATGAACAGAATCAAGGTAAAAAGGAACAATAACCTTAAATTTAAGGAGTAATAAACAGAAGGGGGCACTTACGGCTGTCCTTTCCCATAAGTTCTCCTCCGGGTAAAAATGCTGGGGAAAAACCGGTTTTCTTTTTTCTTCTGCAAGAAGAAGCTGGCAAAATAAGGAAGGACAGAGGCAGCAATAATAGTATACCAGTCAGGGGCACGCAGGGGATAAGTTTTAAAGATGTTCTGTAGAAAAGGATTATAAACAATAATAATTAAAAGAAAAAAGGAAAAAACCACGGCACCCACGAGTGCCCGGTTGCTTCCCGGGTTTGTTTCCCAGATTGTCAAATGCTCGGAGCGGCATTCAAAAACATGTAAAAGCTGGGTTAAGATCAGGGTGGAAAGAGCCATGGTCTGAGCATAAACCAACTCTTCCGTGTGCAGTAAGGCCAGGGCAAACATAAGAACAGTGGTTACCCCAATGATGATCCCCCGTGCCAGTATTTTTTTCCATAACCCCCGCCCCAGGATCCCCTCTTGTGGCGAACGGGGTGGGCTCTGCATAACATCATCTTCAGGGGGCTCCATCCCCAGAGCGATGGCCGGGAGACCATCTGTAACCAAATTGACCCAAAGGATTTGGATGGGACGTAAAGGCAAAGGCAGTCCCCAGAGCATAGCCAATAACATGGTCAAGATCTCTCCCAGGTTGCACCCCAAAAGGAAGCGGATAAACTTACGGATATTTTCATAAATATTTCGTCCCTCTTCTACAGCGGCGACAATCGTTTTAAAATTATCGTCAGCCAAAATAAGGGAAGCTGCTTCTTTCGTCACATCTGTTCCCGTCGAACCCATGGCAATGCCGATATCAGCCTCTTTTACGGCAGGAGCATCATTGACCCCATCACCGGTCATGGCTACAATGTGTCCCTGGGCTTTTAAGCAACGGACAATGCGCAGTTTATGCTCCGGATTGACCCGGGCAAAAATTGAAAAACTCTCTATACGCCTGGAAAGTTCATTTTCACTCATACGATCGAGCTCTTCACCGGTTACAACCTTGCTGCCGGGGCGCAGTATCCCCGTCTTTTGTCCGATCGCCATCGCTGTATGGCGATGATCCCCCGTAATCATCTTAATACTGATCCCGGCCCTTACACAGCTTTGAATCGCCTTGAAAACAGCAGGACGGGGAGGATCGAGCATCCCGGAAAAACCGACGAAGACCAGCCCTGTCTCAATCTCCTCTGCCTTTAAGGAAGCCGAATACTCCGGTAACAACTTGTAAGCTACAGCCAGAGTCCTCAGGGCCCCTGCAGCCATCTTATCAACCTGAGAAAGAATCTTCCGGCGGCGGGCTGCGCTGAGCGGTTTTACCCGGCCCTCTTCCAAAATATAAGCGGACTTTTCCAGCAGGCTTTCCGGGGCCCCCTTTACATAAACTACTTTTTCTTCCCCTTCCTGGTAGATCACGGACATACATTTTCTACTGGCGTTAAAGGGAAATTCTTTGATCTTTGAATATTTTTTCTCCAGCTGTTCTTTCCTAAAATCGACTTTTGCCGCACAGACTAAAAGGGCTCCTTCCAGGGGATCACCCTGAATTTGGCCTTCAGAAAGTAAATTTTTGATTTTAAACCTGCCTTTAGGGCGTTGCAGGGAAGCATTGTTGCATAAGGTCATGATCAAAAACATGCGGTATAAATGTGGTTCCCGGAGGACATTTACTTTGTTCTTTCCCTGGTAAACCCCGCCGCGCAGGTCATAGCCTTCTCCTTCGACATCATAAAAACGGCCGTTGGTATAAATACTTTTCACCGTCAGCTTGTTTTGTGTAATTGTTCCGGTTTTATCTGCACAAATGACTGTCGCACAACCAAGGGTTTCCACCGCCGGCAGGCGTCGGACAATCGCTTTACGCCTGACCATACGCTGGACACCAAGGGCCAGGGAAATGGTCACGATAGCGGGCAGCCCTTCGGGAATAGCCGCCACAGCCAGGGAAATCCCGGCCATAAACATTTTATAAATCTCCTCTCCTCGCCACAGGCCGAGAAGAGCTATGCCCAAACAGAGTAAAAGGCAGGTGGCAACGAGGTATTTCCCCAATTTTGCCAAGCGCCGTTGTAACGGTGTACTTCCCGTCTCCGCCTCCTGAATCAATAAAGCAATGCGTCCCATTTCCGTTTCCATACCGGTAGCAACCACAACGCCGTACCCCTTGCCGCTAAGCACCAGTGTACCATTAAAAACCATATTATTTGTATCTCCAGGGGAGGAAGGTAAGGTATTTAATGTCCCTGCCTCCTTTTTTACTGCTGTTGACTCACCCGTCAGCGGTGATTCATCAATCATGAGTGTATCGGTCTGCATAATGCGTATATCCGCACAAACGCGATCGCCGGCCTCCAAGAAAACAATATCTCCCGGAACCACCTTCTCAGTGGGTATCTCTTGGCGTAAACCGTCCCGTAAAACTTTACCACGCGAAGCGGAAAGCTTCTTAAGGGCCGCAAAAGAACGTTCCGCCCTATACTCCTGGATAAAGCCAAGTATGGCGTTTAAAATGACAATAATAATAATGGTCAAGGCATCACTGTACTCTTTTAATAAACCGGAAATCAGTGTTGCCGCCAGCAGGACCAGGACCATAAAATCCTTGAATTGATCCAGGAAGATTTCAATTATCCCTTTTTGTTTTTTTTCCTGCAGGGCATTGCTGCCCCACTGTTTCAGCCGGCGGGACGCCTCGGACTCTGTCAGTCCACGGCCAGGTTCCACCTCAAAATTCTTATAAATCTCCCGGGGAGGGGAAAGAGCCCACAAAACAGATCTTTTCATCTTATCACCGTTTAATTTTTTTTGACTTCTTAATTATCACTCAGCAAGCAAAATCCCGTTTTTATTCATATTCCTCCTTATGGAAAAAAATAACCCGGATCTGTTCCGGATATTGTTTACGAGGGGAAATGTTTGCTTTTTCTCCCTGAGGCAGTTATACTTTACTGTGGAATTGGAACCGACTGGTGAAGAGCAAAGGTGAGGGGTTTTAAATTGCGCCAACGTCCCTGATTGTCCATGATGGCTGACTCCGGGTCCCGCAATCAATTTCGTTTATTGCTCTGGCTTGCAAGACTATGAAGGCCAATATTAGGATCAATTATTTTTTAACATAGGGGGAAACAAAGGTGGCTTTTGATGCTTTTGTCCTCAATGCCGTGGCCCAGGAAATAGAGGAAGATATTATCAAAAACGGGGGTCGTTTAAGTAAAGTATATCAGTTGAATTCCCGGGAGATAGTTTTGTATTTTAAAGGAGAAGTACCGCTGCAGCCACTTTTTATTTCCATTAACGCCCAAAGGGGCCGCATCAATTTTACGGGCCGCCATTTCAGCCACCCTCTTACTCCTCCGCCTTTTTGCATGCTGGTCCGCAAACACCTGGTTAATGGATTGCTTATCTCCCTGGAGCAGCCTCCCTTGGAAAGAGTCCTTTATTTGCATTTTACCGTTTTAAATTCCAGAGGGAAAAGGGTTCAAAAAACCCTTGCGGTAGAAATAATGGGACGCCACAGCAATCTGGTCCTGCTGGACACCCCTGATGAAGAAAAAAATCAAGTGATCCTCGGGGCCTTAAAACCTATACCATCATCCCTAAACCGTTATCGGGTGCTCCTGCCCCATAATATTTATTTTCCGCCACCCCCGCAGGAAAAATTGCATCCCTATGCTCTCAATTATGAGCACTTCTGTCAGGAAATAAGGAGACTGCAGGGCCAACCAACAGCCCGGGCACTCCTGGAAAACTTGCAGGGGCTCAGTCCTTTCCTGACAACCGAAATTGCTGCCAGGGCGGGTTCCTCCTGCCTTTCTGCCGATGATTCTTCTGTTCTTTGGCAAAAATTGCAGGAATTAATGGGGATTTACCAGGATAGAAAATGGGAACCGACTTTATTTCTGGATCAAAAAAAACAACCATATGATTATCATGTTCTTAAACCGGTACAGCCCCTCCCGGGCAATCAACGCACCTTTTCTTCCGTCAGCACCCTTTTGGATGAATTTTATACTTATCAGGAAAAAGAAGAAGAAAAGAAAAACCTCTTTCTTTTGCTTAGCCGGGTCGCAGAACAGACCCTTAAAAAGAGTAAACGTAAAGAGAATAACCAGCTCCAAGAGCTGGCAAGAGCGACCAAAGCCGATTTTTATCGTCAGTGCGGAGAACTGCTGCTCATTAATTTGAACAAGATACCAAAAAAATCCCGGGAAGTTTACCTTAAAAATGCCTTCCTGGAAAAAGAAGATTATATCAGAATAAACCTTGATCCGCAGATTTCTCCGTCCTTAAATGCCCAGCGTTATTTTCGAAAATATCGCAAGGCCCGCCAAGGAGAAAAGAAAATTGCCGCTCAACTGCAGAAAACCCGCCAGGAAATAACTTACCTGGAAAGCGTCCTTTTTGCTCTGGAAAAAGCTGACCTGGCGGTACTTAAGGAAATCAAGGATGAATTAGTGGCAACAGGTTATTTACCTGTCCCGAAAAAATCATCGGCTAAAAAAACAAATAAAAAACTGCTTCCCTTAAAATTTATTTCATCCCAGGGGGAAGAAATACTTGCCGGGCAAAACAATCTTCAGAATGAATATCTGGTGCAGCGCCTTGCGGCAAAAACAGATCTCTGGCTGCATGTCAAGGATCTGCCCGGAGCCCATATTATCATCAAAGCCGAGCACCCTCAGGAGGAAACCATCGAAGAAGCGGCTCTGCTGGCCGCACATTTCAGCCGTGGCGCTTATTCTTCCAATGTTCCCGTCGATTATACGCAGGTAAAAAATGTCCGCCGCTTGGGGAATAAACCGGGTATGGTCACCTATAGCAATTTCAAGACCAGATACGTGACGCCGCATGAAGAGAAGCTACGCCCTTTTTTACAAAAAAACTAAGCCTTTTTAAATCACTTAAAGGAAATTTAATGGTGCAAAATCTCTTATATCAGCCATTCGTAATTGCGTTTTCCGTAAATAATCCGCCGAATTTGTACCGTATCGGCCTTTATAACAAAGAACACTAGATAGCTTTCTACAATCAAGTATCGGTAGCCTTTAGCCTTCAGAGCGACATCCCGCACAAATGGACACCGCTCGGGATTTTCAGAGAGACTACTGATTTTTTCTACAATCAAATCGTAGTATTTGATTGGGGCCTGTGGCGACAGCGTGTTGAGGTAGCTGACAATATCCTTTAAGTCCATTTTGGCATGTGAATATATCCTAATTTTATATTTTCCCATGCACGATGCTCCTTAATTGTTTGGCAACCTCAAAAAAGTCTTCACCCCCTGCGTCATTTGCGATCTCCTCCTCTGCTTCGGCAAGCTTTGTGTACAGGCTTATGAGAGCCTGTTGCCGCTCATATGTTTCAATACTCATCACAACCATATCACCGACACCGTTTTTCGTAATAAAAACCGGCTCTCGTGTTGTATGGCAAAACTCTGAAATGTCGTTGGCGTTATTTCTTAAATCAGAAATCGGTCTAATGTTTGGCATATTTAAACACTCCCCCCCTCTCAATATTTATGCTTATATTATATCAGAATTATGAGAATCACGTCAAACGAACAAAACATTTAATCTTATGTTTAATCCCTTCCACAGACACCTCCAAATAATGAAATATTTTATTGAAAATATTTCATTATTTGGAGTATTCTTAAATTGCAGAGGTATGAAGAACTTTTATCTGTATTTTTGTATGGTGTCGTCGGGAATCGTACAAAGGAAGAGTGATTTTATTTTTATTACAAAATCAATATAATCCTGGGCTTGACGCCGGTTCATCCTTCTTCCACGATCAATACCTCTTCTTGAGCATCCACTTCACGCAAACAAACAGCGATCAATTCACTGCGGCTGGTAGGTACATTTTTTCCGACAAAATCCGGACTGATTGGCAGCTCACGATGCCCGCGGTCAATTAAAACGGCCAACTGGATGAGACGCGGCCTGCCCCTGTCCATCAGGGCCTCCATAGCTGCCCTTACGGAGCGGCCTGTATAGAGAACATCGTCTACAAGAACAAGGATCTTCCCGGTAACATCCAAATTAAGCGAAGCAGCCCCTTTCCGGGCGTTATCCAGATGATCAACCTGGCGATCATCACGGTAAGGTGTAATATCCAGCAAACCTACAGGCGGCTTGACTCCCTCTATTTTTTTAATCAGTTCAGCCAGTCTTTGGGCCAGAGGATCTCCCCGGCGCTTAATACCTACAATGATAACATCTTGTGTACCTTTGTTACGTTCCACAATCTCATGGGCAATGCGCGTCAGGGCCCGGCGGATTCCGTTTGCATCCATAATTTTTCTTTTGCGCATCATTTTCCCCCTCCATTTTTAAAAATGCGCAGAACTCTTCCCCCGGTTCGACAATAAACTCCAGATACTCACCACTGCGGGGATGTATGAAACCCAATGTTCTGGCATGCAAAAATTGTCCCCTCTGGCTGAAAGGTGATTTTTTGGGGCCATAAAGAGGATCCCCAACTATAGGGCAACCGATAAAAGACAGGTGCACCCTGATTTGATGGGTCCGGCCCGTTTCCAATAATAAGGAAAGGAAAGAAAAAGAGCCTACTTTCCGCAATAATTTTAAATGAGTAATAGCCTGGCGGCCTGTCCCATTTTTTTGGACAGCTATTTTTTTACGGTTATATTTATCCCTGCCCAGAGGCGCATCAATAGTCCTGACCCCGGGGGGAGGAAAGCCATGAACGATGGCCCGGTATTCTCTTTTTACTTTTCTTTCTTTAAGTTGTGCTGCAAGATGTTTAAAAGCCGGCTCATTTTTGGCTACAACTAAAAGTCCGGAGGTATCCTTATCCAAACGATGGACAATCCCGGGCCGAATCCGATCACCAATGGTCAAAAGATCCCGGCAGTGAGCTAACAGGGCATTGACCAGGGTGCCCCGGCGGTGCCCAACAGCGGGGTGTACGACCATACCCCGGGGTTTATTGACCACCAGAAGATCCCGATCCTCAAAAACTATCTCCAGGGGAATATCTTCCGGTTCAGCACGAATAACTTCCGGGGGCGGGATCCGGGCCTCCACTTTTTGGCCTTCTTTCAGGCGATAACCACATTTAAGCCTTTTTTCTCCATCAACAATAACATTACCCCCGAGGCATAATTTTTGCCAAAATGAACGGGAAGAGGAGTTTTCCCGGGCAGTCAGGAACAAATCCAACCGGGCCCCTTCTTCATCCGCACCAACAATAAAAACTTTCCTCTTCATAAAAAACCTTTCCTTTGTCGGGTTACTTTTCACGAGCCAAAGGGGAAAAATTTGGGCTTGAAAAACTGCCAAGCAGCAAAACAATACCCAGAACCAAGGCCATATCAGCCAGGTTGAAAACCGGCCAGAAGCGAAAATCGAGAAAATCAATCACATAGCCTGTGCGCAGCCGGTCACTGAAATTGCCCAAGGCACCTCCCAGTTGTAAGGCCAAGGCCAAGCGCAGCAGAAAATAACGTGTTTCCAATAAACTCCCACCAAAAATGATCAAAAAAATAACCAGCAGGGAAATGGCGATAAAAAAAGGGGTTTTATTGGCAAAAAGGCCAAAAGCGGCACCGGGATTGCGTACATAGGTTAAATGAAAAATTTCCGGAATCAAAGGCCATGTTTCTCCCGGGGAAAATTTTTGTAATACCCAGAGTTTGCTCAGCTGATCAGCGGCAAAAACAATAAAAACAATAAATGCAAAGGCCCTATTTGTCAGGTGCAACTTTTTTATCCAATTAGTAGCAGCTGTGAACCAAGGAGTGGTTGCTTTTTCTGTTTTAACTTTTTCTTTCTCCAGTATCCTCTTCCTCCCCCTGATCCTTTTTCCTCCGGTATCCCCGGGTTGAAGGCAGTTCATCCATTTGTTCCACAATGCCGATATTTTCTTCAGATTCAACAAAGGCCGGATTATCCACATTCCCGGGTACATCCTGCGGAGTACTGGATGTACCGTAACGTGCCACCTTTTGCCAGGCATCTTCACCGTCAAATCCGGTATAATCGTGGCCATCCTTGAAAGTGCGTTTAAAAGGAGGCTCCAGAGCATACTCCTCTACAGGACGATCTTCCTCCTCTTTACTTTGCTCCTCCTGTGACTCCTGGCAATTCAGACAGTGGGGAGTGTAAGGGAGGGCTTCCAGGCGCTCACCGGCAATCTTCTGTCCGCAAATTAAACACCGGCCATAATCCCCTTGTGCCATCCTTTCCAGAGCCGAATCAATTTCCGCCAGAGTCTTTAATCGTTTTTCATGCAGAGCCAGATCCTTGGAGCGCTCAAAAAGCTCCGTGCCGGTATCCGCCGGATGGTTGTCAATAAGGGAAAGCTCACCAATGCTGTCTTTTAGAGAAACTTGTTTGCCCATCCCCTCCGGGTCGATAAACTCAAGCAGGCTTTCTTTTTCTTGCTGCAATAAATAGTTAAAATATGCATAATCCAGTTCTGTCATATTTATCCTCGTTTCTGCAATATTGTAAGGATTATCTTAACGTAAATAAAATTGACAGCCGCTGACAAAAAAACGTGCTTACAGGTAGGTCAGGACAATGCGGACCAGTTCAGCAATAAAGTCCCCGATTACCGGCAAATTTAAAACCACCAGCCTCTGTAAAATATAAAGGACAAAGGCACCAAGAATGGTCATACCCAGAGCAATCCCGAACCCCCGGACAAGGCCCCCCATAAAGTTAACCATGAAATAGCGCCGGGGGTTGTTCAGCTGCTCCAGGTATCCAGCCAGGTTAAATTTTTCCAGCTGCTGGGATAGTTCCGCCAATTTATCCAAAAGTTTTTGGTGGATTTCATCAGCTTGCAAAAATTCTCTCCATCCCCTTTACAGAATCCGCCCTTGCCTTTATTCCTGTATTCCTGAGCATTTATATTTTTCCCCAGATAAAATTATTCACTCATTTTTCGGCTAATTGTCCTGCCCGGCTGCAGGCCTGTTCCGGTCAAGAATTTCCTGGCAACGGGAGCAGACTTCTTCATGTTCCTCGTTTTGGCCAACTGTCGGAGAATACATCCAGCAGCGCTGGCATTTTTCGCCTGGCGCCCTTTGGATTTTCAGGCGCAGGTTCAGTTCCTGAGCGGTGGTCAAACCATCTGCCGGTAGTTTTGTGCCGGGTTCATGCAGACGGCAGGAGGAAACAATCAAAAGAGCAGGCAGCAGGGTACTGTAAGCGGCAAGTTTGGGATAGAGTTCCTCATCCGGGTAGAGCTCGACAGCAGCCTGTAATGAGGAGCCAATAAGCTTTTCTCTCCTCGCTGCTTCCAGGGCTTTATTGCTCTCTTCTCTTAAATGCAGCAGTAATTCCCACCTGGCAGCCAACTCCTCGTTTTCGTAGCAGTCCGGCAGTTCAGGCCACGCATTTAATAACACGCTTTCTTTTTCTTTGAAAGGTATATATGACCATACCTCCTCGGCCGTAAAAGAAAGAACCGGAGCGATCAACAGCGTAAGCGTTTTCAGGGTTTCCGCCAGGACTGTCTGGACCGCCCGGCGGGAAGGCGCATCCTTTTCAAGTACATAAAGGCGATCTTTGACAATATCTAGATAAAAATTGCTCATATCCACAGCGGCAAAGTTATGAATGGCATGAAAAACCTGGTGGTATTCAAAATTTTCAAAGGCACCGGTAGTTTTTTGGACCAGTTTATACAGACGGTGGAGGGCCCAGTGATCCACCTCTTCAAGCCGGTCATAGGGAATACTATGCTGAGCGGGATGGAAATCGTAGCAGTTTCCTAAAAGAAAACGACAGGTATTACGGATCTTACGATAAATCTCCGCCAGCTGTTTTAATATCTCCCTGGAAAGGTGCACATCGGTAGTAAAATCGGCACTGAAAACCCAGAGGCGTAAAATATCCGCCCCATAATTTTTGATCACTTCTTCCGGGGCAATGACATTTCCCAGAGATTTGGACATTTTTTTACCCTCACCATCCACAACCCACCCATGGCTGAGGACACTACGGTAAGGGGGTTCGCCCTTTACAGCTATAGCCGTTAAAAGGGAAGATTGAAACCAACCGCGAAACTGATCGCTGCCCTCCAGGTAGAGATCCGCCGGCCAACGCAGCCCTTCCTCCTCCCGGCCATGAAGAACGGCATCATGGCTGGAACCGGAGTCAAACCAGACATCCATGGTATCCTCTTCCTTGCGGAAATCTTTCTTCCCACAGGCTGGACAGCTGAGCTGCGCCGGTAAAATTTCCGCAGCCTCATAAATAAACCAGGCATCGGAACCTTCTTTTTCAAAAAGTTCTTGGACCGCCCCGATGCTTTCGGCATTTAAAAGAGGCTCACCGCAATGGAGACAGTAAAAGATGGGCAGAGGCACACCCCAGATCCGCTGGCGCGAAATACACCAGTCGCGGCGTTCCTTGATCATATTGGTCATACGGGTTTCCCCCCAGGAGGGGAACCACTTAATTTTTTCCACAGCCTTCAGTACATTTTCCCGGAAATGCTGGATCGAAGCAAACCATTGTTCCGTAGCCCGGAAAATAACTTCGTTTTTACAGCGCCAGCAATGGGGATATTGGTGCGTAATAAAGGAGAGGTCTAAAAGAACCTCTTCCCTTTTTAAGGCTTCCGTAACAGCCTTGTTGCCTTCATCATAACGCATTCCGGCAAATTCACCCGTATCCTCGGTAAAAACCCCCCGCTCGTCCAGAGGGGCATAAATAGGCAAATCATACTGCAGGCCCGTTTCATAATCCTCCTGTCCGTGTCCGGGGGCAATATGCACACAACCGGTGCCCTGCTCCAGCGTAACATAGTCAGCAAGAACCACCCTGGATTCACGCTCGTAAAGAGGGTGACGGCAAATCAGACCTTCCAGTTCACGACCCTGAAAGCTGCCGCAGATACTTGCCTTTTCCAGCCCCAAATACGTAAAAACATCCTCCAGCAGCCCTTCGGCTAAAAGAATATATTCCCCCTGAGCCTCAACCAGAACATATTGATAATCCGGATGCAAAGCCACAGCCAGGTTAGCCGGAATAGTCCAGGGAGTGGTCGTCCAGATTAAAACAAACGCCGGCTGGCACGCATCTTTCCATTTTCCCAGGTTATCGACCACCGGAAATTTAACATATATGGAAGGAGAACGCCGTTCCACGTATTCGATTTCCGCCTCCGCGAGGGCCGTTTCACATTGGGGACACCAGTAAACCGGTTTGAGCCCTTTATAGATATAGCCTTTTTGTGCCATCTGGCCAAAAATGCCAATCTGCCGGGCTTCATAAGCCGGATCCAGTGTAATGTAAGGATTTTCCCAATCGCCTACGACACCTAACCTTTTAAATTGATCCCGCTGAATATCAACATAGCGTAAAGCATATTCCCGGCACATCCGCCTGAATTCCAGCTCTGAAATTTCATCCCGGTGAATGTTTTTGTTTTTAATTACCTGGAGTTCAATCGGGAGACCGTGGGTATCCCACCCGGGAATATAAGGGATATCGCAACCCTGCATATATTTATATTTATTGATAATATCCTTGAGGACCTTATTCATGGCTGTGCCCATATGAATACTGCCATTTGCATAAGGGGGGCCATCATGCAAAATAAAACGGGGCGCTTTTTTCCTGCTTTCCCTCATTTTATGATAAAGAGCAATCTTTTCCCAGTATTCCAGCAACTGTGGTTCTTTTTTCGGTAGTCCTGCCCTCATAGGAAATTTTGTTTGCGGTAGATTTAAAGTAGCACTGTAATCCATAGACAACTGCCTGGTCCAGTCCTTAGTAGGGAAAACTTCCTCTCATTTCCAGGTTTCAAAAAGGACCAGACTCTACCCTCCCTTTTGTTATTTTAGCCTTTCTCCTACGAACTTCTACAAAATTACAGGTCACAACAAGATAGAAGCAGAACGGCCGTCTCCGGCTGTTTCTCTGCTTTAGCTGTTTAAAGACCTGCACTTACAAATTAAAAAATCCCGTCTCCAGGGACGAGATTTTCCCGCGGTACCACCCTTATAGTGACAGTTACGCCTGAAACAGTCACCTCTTTTAGCTTTAACGCAGCCCGATATTACGCTTATCCCTACTAACCGCCGGCACAGAATCACCGTCTCACCTTCGTCCCCGGCTGCGGCTTTGGAGATAAGAGCTCCCGGGTGATCTTCGGTAAAGCCATCTTACCGGCTTTCACCCAACCCGGTTCGCTGTAAGGATTTTAGCTCTACTTACTCTCCCGTTCCTGGCATTGATCCGCTTTTGCAATTCATACCCTTCATCCTGCGGGCACGCCCAAAGGCTTTCCAGCAAGGTTAAAAACATTGTACAAAATTATAAAGCTTATTTTAACCATAGTCAAGTAACCGCATTCCTCTACCTTAAAGAAAATCACCCGCACCCCTACATACCATTTCCAAAATCGTTGCACCGGGAAAGCTCCAGCCAAACCTGAAGAAACTAGCCAATATCCCGCATTTCAGGTTCTTCGTCATCATTTTCCACCTGCAGCCAGTCTTCCAGTTCCAAAGTAGCAAGCTGCGCTTCAATAAAGGAGCGAAAACGCAGCTTAAAAATCTGCGCCTGCTTATGAATCTCCTCATGTTCGGCCAGGATACGGCTGGCTTTAAAGCGGGCTTCTTCAATAATGCGTTGGGATTCCTTCTCAGCTTCCTTACGAATCAGCTCAGCCTCTTTGTTCGCGTTACGCTTGACGTCTTCAGCGGCTTCCTGGGCAACAATAATCGAATTGTGCAAGGTTTCCTCCAGCTTCTGGTACTGCTCAAGTTTTTCCTCCAGTAAGGTATTTTTCTCCTCCTGGCTTAATTTCTCTTTGACCATCAGCTCATATTCTTTCGATACCCGGTCTAAAAATTCATCTACTTCTTCTATCTTATAACCTCTAAAACCGCGATCAAATTCCTTATTCTGAATATCAATGGGCGTAATATTCACAGTAACCCTCCTCCCCAAATTAATGCCAATATAAATATCGGCCGCTAAAACAGAAATCAAGTAAAAGACACGTCGGAAAACTCTTCTAAGAATATCATAACTTAAGCGACATAATTTGGCAATTATTTTTTTCGTGAGATGCCAACTAAATAATCCGGTGAATTAAAAGATGTATTCTTCCTTTGCGGCTTTCTCCAAGTTCTTCCACAACCTCAATCCGTCCCCTTCCGGCCAAAGAAATCATATCGCCTTCTTGGATCGATTTTGAAGGCTGCTTAACAACCTGGTGGTTGATTTTTACCTGTTCACCCCTGATTAAAGGAGCAATTTTGGAACGAGAGAGTCCAAAACCCAATCCGGAAACTGCATCAAGCCTCATCGAGGCCACCGTCCCCTTGATTTCTTTAATACGCCGGGGCGCCAAGCCTGTTTTTAAAATATCCAATTCCAACTCTTCTGCTTCCACGTTAAAGCGGCCTGTTTTATTAAGGTTCAGACGTACAAAGGTTGCCAGCTCCTTTGCCAGGAGAACATAGGCCTTTCCCGTTCCCTGGTAAATGATATCACCGATCATTTCCCTTTTGATACCCAACCCCAACAGTGCCCCTAAAAAATCCCTGTGATTCAAAACACCTGCCGGAAAATCCCCTTTGAGCACCAAACAGCTTACTTGCTCTTCTTCCTTACTGGAAGGCAAGGAAGAAGAAGTCAAGCAAATTTTGACCCTTTCAGCCTCAGGGTATCCCCCAAAAAAGGAGCACTTTACTTCGGGATAGCTACGCAGTAATTCCCGTGCTATTTCCTGCTGCCGGGGATCAGTAAAAAAAGTACACCGCCCGCGCTGATCCTTGGCCACTTCTTTCAGCAGGGACTCGAAATAGGCTGCCCATTTTTTTTCCGTAACAAGAGGGTAATCAAATGAATGTTTTTGTTTGGACATAACTCTCCCCTTTCTCTAAGAGCATTCTTCCCTTAAAGCAGCCCTAGCAGTAAACGTCGCAGTATACCCAGAACAAGCAGGGCAAGAATGGGAGAAAAGTCGATATAAGCCCCGCTGCCCACACGGAGGTGAGGAATGAGTTGGCGAAAAGGAGCTAAAAAAGGCTCTGTAACCTGATAAATAAAGCGCAGTATTTTTTCAAGAAAGGGAAGATTATAGGGATCTACAGGCAAAAAACTAAAAAGCAGCCGTGCTAAAATTAAAAAATAAAGTAGCTCAAATAAAATGTTGATCATATTTTTAAAATAAATGTTACTCACCCTTTCATGCATTATTTCTTTGGAATAGAAAGTTGTTCAAATAAAATTTTCACTCTTTAAAATGCTCATCCTCATTTAAATACTGTTTTTTGTCGCCAAAAAGAAGGCCCCGCTCACCAAAGCTCTGCTGGGAATCAAAATCCAGAGCTACTCCGAAGGGAACAAAAATAAAGATATGGGGGTTGACTTTTTGTGAGCTGCCATTGAGAGCAAAGATAACCCCACTTAAAAAGTCAATCGTTCTTTTTGCTTCCTCGAGCTCCATATCTTCAAGGTTAACAACCACAGGCCTTTTATTTTGCAAATGACTGCCGATCTCCTCGACCTCGGCAAAACCGGCAGGCCTGCTGACGATCATCCGGTAAGAAGTCTCCGGAGAAGGAAAGGCCACTATTTTCCCTTTCTGGAGGTTTCTTCTGCCGCTGTCATACAGCCGCGGAACTTCTTCTTCCAGCAGGCCAAAAAAACGTAAAATTTTTTCCCAGAAATTCATAAGTAACTTTACCCCCCAACCTTAACTTCGTTCGCCAAAAAGAATGCTGCCCAAGCGAATCATGTTTGCCCCCTCTTCCACGGCCACCTCAAAATCGTTACTCATCCCCATGGAAAGGTATTTCATCATGATTCCCGGAATTTCGATCTTCTTAAAAAGTCCATAGAGCCGGCGAAAATATGGCCGGACCTCCTCTGGATCAGCCAGGAAAGGGGCGATAGCCATCAATCCCATAACCTTCAGGTTGCTATAACCGGCCAACTCCTCCAGAGCATCCTCAACCTCTTCGGGCTGAAAACCAAATTTACTTTGTTCCAAACCAATATTCACCTGGAGAAGAACATTTGCTTTTCTGCCGGTTTTTTCCCCTTCTTTTTGTATTTTCCTGGCCAGTCTTATACTATCCAGGGAATGAATAAGTTTAAAAACAGGCAGAACACTTTTTACCTTGTTGGTTTGCAAGTGACCGATAAAATGCCAGTGGATACCGGATGGCAAGGCAGCAACCTTGGGTAACGCTTCCTGCAGGCGATTTTCCCCAAAATCTGCTATCCCCAGGGCTTGTGCCTGGCGAATCACAGGGACCGGTACAGTTTTGGTTACCGCTACCAAGGTAATTTTATCTAAAGGTACTCTTCTTTTCGAGACAGCCTTTTGCAAACGTTCTTGCACCGTTTTCAAGTTTTTCTCCAACATGGATACATACACTCCTTTACAAGATGCACCCTCAAGCCCCTGGCTTGAGCACTTCCAAAAACCCTGTCTCCTTTAGGCCTGGGGCGTGTTAAACTCCCCCTTTCTCCTGCCAGCCTCTTACCAGTTATAACGCTGGCCTTCTTTAACACTGGCCGGTTGGGCGACTACTCTCTGCCGGTCTTCCAGGTTTTCGATGAGAACGTCATCCTCCCTTTCCATAAGAATATCAACGTCCCGAAAACGTATCAGTCCTTTTTCCAGAATATAAACTCCCTGCCTGCCCTCCATCTCCCAAAGAACACTCTTTGGCACAAGCACTCCCTGTAAATCTTTATAAACAACCTTTGCTTCACACCGGCGCTGATTGTAAAGACCCGGCAATTCCCGGCCGATACACCAGGTTACCTCCAATGACCCATCTTCTCCCCTTTCCCTCAGTTCTACTTTTTCGCCCCAAACAGGTACTTCCGGAGCAAAAGAAAAGTACAACTTCACCTTGGGCTTTTCGGCAACGAGTTTCCCTAAATCCGGGGGAAGAACAACACTGAAATACCAGTAATAATTATTTACAATCTTTAATAAAGGCATGAAACGATGCACTTTCTCTCCCGGGCTCAGGCGCTCTCCGGGGCATATTTCGTTCTGCAGCTCATCCTTTGAAAAATACGGAAATTTACTTTGCGGGCCAAATTCCTCCAGCCCGTCCAGGCGAAAGCTGATCAAACCGGGCTGCGGAGCAATGACCCTGCTCTTCTCCTGATCCGGAGACGAAGAGGTATGCTCCTCTTTTTTTTCACCTAAAAACCAATTTTTGATGCGCTGTAAAGATTGGCTTGTTTCCACTTCTTCTACAATATTATCTCCCTTTTCCAGGGGAAAAGCTGTAATCTCCGCCAGTTCTTTATCTACGGGAACTCTTTGTCCTTCGGCAATTTTATAATAAACAAAACCGGAGCAAGGGGCCAGGATAAGTTTCTCCTCAAAGGTAATTGTCCCCGGTATAGAAAAAGAAACATCAACTTTACTCTCACCGGCCAATATGGTGCTGATAAAACCCTGGCTGGCTGTTCTCCAAACCCAGCCAATCAGAATCTGCGCAATTAAAAAAGATGCCAGCAAAATCAAGAGATAGTAAACCCATTTAGGCTTGCCTCCCCCGCCTGTTTTCATGGGTGAAGCTTTGCCCTGGCCTTCAATTACCTTTAAATATGAGGTTTTTTGTCTTCTCTTTCTCATTCCCGTCACCCCGTCACCTTAAAAAGAAAATACCCATCTGGCTTCCTGTCATCTTTCCTCCAGCCCGGCGATAAGAATAAAATAAGTCCGGGTTACAATGTGTACAATAATTACTGATAAAAATGTTTTCTGTTTTAATTCCCAACCTGCGTAGCATATTTTTATTGGTTTTCTGCAAATCCAGGTAGGGATGGCCTGCTTTTGTCCCGGGCAAAAAAACAAGATCAGCCTTCCACCGGGAAGCGTCGGCGGCTTTCAAAACCTCCCCGCCTACCTCGTAACAACAGGCCTGTATCGCCGGGGCCATTAAAATCTGCAAAGATTCCACCCGGGTGGCAAAATTCTCTTGCATGGCCTGCACTACGCCAGGAACAACACCCATAAGGGTTCCGCGCCAGCCTGCATGGGCCAGCCCCAGGGCCGGAATTTCGGGGTCAAGAAAAAAAACGAGCAGACAGTCGGCTGAAAAAGCACCCAGCACCACCCCGCGTTCCCTTGTAATAAGCGCATCTACAGCAGGGAGTTCCTTGGATCCCGTAGAAAAATTTTTTCTATCCACCAAAGAAACCCTGGCAGCATGAACCTGCTTACCATAAAAAAGATCCTGCACCTTTTTCCCCCAGAGACCCAAAAACCTGCGACGATTTTCCTGCACAGCCTCCGGCCGGTCCCCTCCCTTGTAGCCCAGATTAAGATCGTCAAAAGGGGCCCGGCTTATACCACCCTGACGGGAAGAAAAACCATGCTGGATGAACCCCAATGTCTCCCACCGGGGGAGGAAAAAATATGTTATACCTTCTTTTTCAGCTCTACTCAAAATCTCCCCGGACATCACACTGCTCCTTTAAGCGTACTGATCGACAGATAACCGATACCGGTTTCTACAAATTTCAGGATCATCTCTTCCACTCCCGCGGCCTCCATGCCGGGAAGCAAAACTATGCGGGAGGCGTATCCGGCCGAACAATGTTGATGTATTTTACCCTCTAAAGCAGTTTTACTTTCCAGGCCGGCATCCTCCTGGAAAAGAATAAAGCTGGAGCTGTAAAAATCCTTGTCCGTAACTCCGGGCACAAAACCAAATTCACGCCGGTCCTTCTCCACAAAACTTTGCAAGTTGTCGCCGCTTTCCACCCCGCACAACTCAATATTCAGATCATATTCTTCTGCAAAGGCTTGAACACGTCGGGAAAGATGCTCCATGATTTTGGTCACCAGCACGCCAACCTGTTCTCCCTCCTGCTGCTCGCCGGCTAAAACCCGTATGGTTTCGGGCAAGCCCGTAAAATTGAGCGTCAAAAGACCATTTTTCAAGGACTCCTGAATGCTTTCCCAAGGGGAAAGACTTTCACTTCCCTGATACAATCTTTTGCCCATCAAGAAGGGAAGATCCTTACACTTCAGGGAAGTCAATACCTCAAAGCGGTGAAGCAGCTGGCGCACCCCCAATCGCAAAAGGCGATCGAGTTCCACAAAGAAAAGATCCTCCTCGCGAGTACTTAAAGCCAAGCGCGGCAAGTTGACCGTCAATGAAGCAATATTGCCTCTTCTTTTTCCCCCGGAACAGCTGTGCCTGTTGTTTAACAGCCGCAAACCATTGCTAAAATAACACGGCCCGGCCCCGGAAGAAGCATTGTGGGGTTCCTCCCAAAAGGAAAAAGAGGGGCTGCCGCTTGTAATGGCGGCCTGCAGGGCCTGCTTGTATAAATCGTAATTGGGGTCACCCTTGAGGAGGTTTGTACCCCTTTTAAGCACAAAGATAAACTTGGGCCAAGCCTGGTTTGTATCTTTCCGGGCAATAATCTCTTCTAATAGAACTCTCGTAATCTCCTTACCTTCTTTAGTTTGATCCAACCCCAATTGTAAGCTGCATTGCAAAGCACTTCCGCCTGTAGAAGAGGAAAGAGCACCCAAATAAGCAAGGAATGTTTGCAAACTGCTGCGCAGTTCCCCTTTTTGTAGCCTGATTTTAAAAATGCGCATAAGCTCACCAAGAACATGATCAAAAAAAGGCAACGCCTGTTCACCATATATATCCTGCTGATTTTTCTGCAGAAGAAGGGCTATGCGAAAAAGAACCGTTAAAATATTGCCGGGAGGAATTTTTTCGTGTATACCAAAACCTTTTTTGATGATGGGAAATAAATCTACCTGCAGGGAATCAAGGGTCTTGCTATAATAACCCGGACAATGTATAAAGTAGCTTCCTTGCTGATGAGCAGCTGCTATTTCCGCCGGGAGCAAATTATCAAAATAATATTTTTGGCTGGCCGCCAAGGCAATCCGGTACATCTTTTCGGCCGGTGAGTATTGGCTGTCCTCGTCTTCATTCCGGTTACCTTCAAACAATAATATGTCCTTGACAACATCCATGAGTTCAGACTTGGCTTCCCGAATACGGGTTCTTTTGGCCCGGTATAAAATATAGGCTTTTGCTGTACGGGCATGTCCTCTCTCGATAAGTATCTTTTCCACCGCGTCCTGGATTTCTTCTACCGTGGGAATTAATCCGGCAAATTGCTGCCCTTGAAGATAAAAAATAACTTCCCTGGTCAGGTCCTCCGCCAGGGAGTAGTCTTCCCCGCCCACAGCTTTCGCCGCTTTAAAAATAGCCTGGGTGATTTTGGAAGCATCAAAGGGCACAATTCTACCATCTCTTTTACAGATCTCCTTAAAAGGAAAAATATCTCCGGTCAAAAAACCACCCTTTCGTATACTGGCATACATATTTTGCAAGCCTCGGACTGTTTTACAGATTTTCCTCAAGCAAATCTATCATACAGGATATTTTCAATTTTATGTAACTATTAATTTTATTATATTAAAGCCCAGGGGGTCTGTCCAATCCTAAGCTCTTTCAAATTCAATGGGGCAATCAACAAGAATGGCATCCACACCGATCTTTTTGACTTGTTCCCAGGGAATGACAAGATCATTTTTCCGGCCGATTACACCCATAAAACCCCCTGACCCTGGCAAAATAAGGGCTTTGATTATCCCATTTTCCATGTCCAGATCCAGATCACCTATCACCCCCAGCCTTTTGCCGTCGTTGATATTAATTACGTCCCTATCACGCAGATCGCTTAGACGAACCATACCGCGCCTCCTCTGCAGGCTTACCATATTTTTCATTACTATTATATTATACTTTTCTTCCCATGACATAATAAATAATTTTAAGAAAAAATTTAAAAAAATCGCCTCCGCCTGCAGGAGTGCGGCATCAATATTCCTATGAGTAAAATCTTAGTAGGTGGATTTCATTTTTTCCCTGGTTGAAAATTTGCGGTATTTTTTGTAAACTATACATATCATTTATTTAGCAAGTATTTTTTTTAAGGAAGTATGTTTATGAAGAAGCCTGAGAAAATAAAAGTTACTTTAAAGTTACCTTTAGTTGAAATTGAAGGAACCTGGGTGCCCAACGAAAACGAATGGCAGGCTGCCTGGGAAATGTACGTTGAACTGATCACCAGAATATCGGTAGCTGAACTCAGAAAGGATGAAGGTTTATTACGCGAGGCCCTTTCTTCTTTGTACAGCCTGTTTGAAACTACCAGAAATGTTTTACGTAAATATGGGCCTGCTGTAGCCACGCCCAAAGGTCCGGACGACCTTTCCTTTGGTTACTTGGCGGTCACTATTTTAAATATGGTCTTAAGGCCCCTGCTGTCCAAATGGCATCCTTTACTACTGGATTATGAAAACAGTAGGGAAAAAACAGTCTCGCCTCTCAAGCATGAGCAGAGCTGGGAAAAAGCAGAAGAGTTGCGGAAGGCTTTAAATGATACACGTGAGATTTTGATTGATTATGCCAATTTGCTTGCTCAAGTTGCCGGTGTACCTTCACTGATTATCGAGTGAAGCGGGTAAACATAATCGGGCAGGAGGATACCCATGCCCGGGCATACCACGAAAAAATAACGTTTGCGTTCTTAGTACGCAAACGTTTTGGTCAGTAACAACAACTATTTTTTTTATAACTTATTTTTCCATACTAAAAGATTCGAATATGATTATGATTATTTTCAGCGTTCTGGCTCCCCTTAGGGTTTTGTACTAATTTTTCATATAATATACTATGCTCCAGGTTATTCATATTATAAGCAAAAGCTAGTTTTCCCTCTTGCAGGGAGAACTTTAATGAAAAATTAAAAAGAACAAAACCCAGCAGCAGCAAAGTTAGATAGTCGCGAAATTTATTTTTATTTCCCTGCATGATTACCCCCCCCTTGCTATTTATTGGATATGTTTACGCAGTTGTCCCAGCGCCGATTTTTCCAAACGGGAAACCTGGGCTTGGGAAATACCTATTTCATCGGCTACTTCCATTTGTGTTTTCCCCCGATAAAATCTCAGCGTTAAAATCAGCTTTTCCCTATCATTCAGTTTTTGTAAGGCATCTTTGATCGAGATTACATCGAGCCATTTTTCATCCTGGTTTTTTTCATCGCTAATCTGATCCATTACAAATATTGGATCTCCGCCATCATGAAAGATGGGTTCAAAAAGAGAAACTGGCTCCTGGATAGAATCCAAAGCCAAAATGATCTCTTCCCTGCTAATCAAAAGCTTGGCAGATATCTCATCCAAGGTGGGTTCCCTGGAAAGTTTATGAGCCAGCTGATCCCTGATCTGCAAAACTTTATAAGCAATATCCCTTAAAGATCTGCTCACTCTTACCGGGGTGTTATCCCTTAAATAACGGCGTATTTCTCCGACAATCATGGGCACGGCATAAGTTGAAAACTTTACATTCTGCCCGAGATCAAAATTATCAATAGCTTTAATTAGGCCGATACAACCAACCTGGAAAAGATCATCAACAAATTCACCTCTGTTATTAAAGCGCTGGATAACACTTAAAACAAGCCTTAAATTACCATTGACAAGTTTTTCCCGCGCTCCTAAATCCCCGTCAAGCATCCGAACGAATAACTTGCGCATTTCTTTATTTTTTAAGACCGGTAGTTTAGATGTATTTACTCCACAAATTTCAACTTTGTTCACTGGAGATATCCTCTCCTTCTGAACCTTACTGAATCTTAGCTTTAATAAAAGTATTTCCTGAGCATTTTTTTTTATACCGGAAAAAATTTATTCCATTTTTTTAATTTCTTTTTTTAATCTTTTGATAATGCGCTTTTCCAGGCGGGAAATATAGGATTGGGAGATGCCCAGCAGATCGGCAACCTCCTTTTGTGTTTTTTCTTTTCCATTATACAACCCAAACCGCAGCTGCATAATCTTTTTTTCTCTCGATGTCAGTTTATCCATGGCCAGATAAAGCAGCTTACGATCCACTTCCTCTTCAAGGTTACGAATTACCAGGTCATTTTCTGTCCCCAGGACATCTGAAAGTAAAAGTTTATTACCATCCCAATCAACATTTAGCGGTTCATCAAAAGAAATTTCTGCCCGGAGTTTATTATTCCTTCGTAAGTACATTAAAATTTCGTTTTCGATACATTTGGAGGCATATGTAGCCAGTTTTATTTTTTTATGGGGATCAAAGGTATTGACAGCTTTAATTAAGCCAATGGTCCCGATCGACACCAAATCATCTACAGTCACACCTGTATTTTCAAATTTTCGAGCAATATAAACTACCAACCGCAGGTTACGCTCAATAAGAGTGCCCTTGACTTCACCCTCTCCAATCTTCAAGCGTTCCAGAAGCACGTGCTCTTCTTCCGGAGAAAGAGGAGAAGGCAATGCTTTACTATTGGTTACATAGTATATTATCCTGCTATACGGAAAACTAAGTTTGCGACTAAAATATAAAAATGTTAATTTAATTTTCCAACGCTGTAGTAGAAAAAAATTTTTCATTTTTTCAACCTTCTTGTTTATTGGCAGAACGCCAGATTTCTAACGGCAGTAACACTTCATACTCCGCTGTAGGGTGAATCTGTTCCGGCTGAATGCCAATAATTAATTTTTTTTGAAATCCCAGGCTGCAACCTTTCTGCCACAACCTGATATTTTCCGGTCTAAAACCCAAAAGAAAACCCCTCCCCTGAAGTGTACGATAAGGTATAAGGCAAAACCTTGCTGCACTGCTGATCCCCTCTAACACTTTTTCCAACTGCTGCCAGTCAAT
The DNA here is from genome assembly GCA_050948785.1 of Dethiobacteria bacterium. Taxonomy (GTDB): domain Bacteria; phylum Bacillota; class Dethiobacteria; order DTU022; family UBA8154; genus JAAZMI01. The sequence continues at coordinate 159,477 of JBMNEM010000008.1, read as the reverse complement.
CCTGCGCTTGTCACTCAAGAACCGACCTATCTCCGGGGGAAGCAGCTCTTTGATAACAGCATAAGAGACAACAGCTACAGGCAGCCCGGAAAAGGGTTCCTTCAGCATGTTCCCTGTATCTAAAAAAGCAGAAAGTTTTTTACTTTTTCCGCAAAAGCTAATCTCCATCTCTAAATTTGCTGAGAGGAAATGAAAGTTGAACTTATCCAGCAAAAAAGGTTTAAGGCCGCGAGCCAAAAAATAAAGCAGAGTACCGGATAAAAACAGGTAAAAAAGTGAAGGTGCCGGCAGGTAATATATACCCCTGGAAAAATCCAAAGGATACTCTCCCCACAAGCTGAAAGCCAGAACCAGTCCTCCTAAAGCGCAAGAACAAAGGTAAAGGGTTAATAGAAGTAAGGCACCCTGACCAAATAACCGCGGACGAAAAGATATTAAAACCATGCATAAAGGTATGAGCGTTTTACCAAGCCATGTGTAAACGGGGTGCCAGGCAGGCAAAAAAATGATTAAAAGAAACGCTGCACCAAGTGCAGATCCGGCCAGAAGCCTGGCTAAAACATTTTTTTGATCCGTAATAAAACCGGTCAGCCATAACAGGAAAAAATTTACGGCAAAGTTTAAAGCCAGAACCAGATCAAGGTACATCTTCCCCTCCCGCCACAAGGATAAAGGCCGGTTATTTATTACTATGCTTTTATGGAAAAATCTATGAGCAATTGACCTTTACCACTTACATTATAACGGGAAAGGAGCTAAAATTTTGTTATAATTTGGCACTTATAAAAAATAAAAAGGTATAGGTACCCTATACCCTGTGTTGATACGGTAATATCTGGCTGGCTGATTGATTTTTTAACCGCGGAAATAAGCTCAGTGGAAGTAAGCTCGTAGGGCTAGGCTGCTGCCCCATCGCAACCTGTAAAGCAACAAGTGAACAATTTTATTATAAATCGCTTTTACTTCCACGCATAAAGTCGATTTATTGATTTGCCTTGTGATGAATAAAATAAGCTTTTTGCAGTAGAATCATTTTTTACTATTTTTACATTCCAGACCGGCGGCGCCGTAAGAAGGCCGGGATGTCAATATCAGATTCGTTCAAACCGGGGCGGAGTACCGCCTCTTCTTTTCTGCCGGCCGTCTTCTTATCGAAACCTGTTGCTATAACGGTAACCCGGGATTCATCTTTAAAAGTTTCATCAATTACCGCACCAAAAATTATATTTGCTTCAGGATCGGCAGCCTCTGAAATCGTTTCAGCTGCTTCATGAATTTCAAACAAGCTCAGGTTGCTGCCCCCTGTTATATTAATCAAAACACCGCGAGCCCCTTCAATGGAGGTCTCTAATAATGGGCTGAAAATAGCAGCTTTTGCTGCTTCCAGGGCACTGTTTTGGCCACTGGAAACACCCACACCCATCAAGGCCGTTCCTGTTTCTTTCATAATCGTACGTACATCAGCAAAATCCAAATTGATCAAACCGGGAATGGCGATCAGGTCCGAAATACCCTGCACACCCTGGCGTAAAACATCATCGGCAATACGAAAAGCCTCAACTAAAGGAGTTTTTTTATCCACAACCTGGAGGAGCTTATCATTGGGAATAACGATCAGGGTATCGACTTTTTCTTTAAGGGTTAAAATCCCCTGCTCTGCCTGGGTCATGCGCTTGCGCCCTTCAAAAATAAAAGGACGGGTGACAACACCCACAGTTAAGGCACCCAGGCTTTTGGCAATTTCAGCGATAACCGGGGCTCCTCCTGTGCCGGTACCTCCACCCATCCCCGCAGTGATAAAAATCATATCGGCACCCTTTAAAACCGATTCAATTTCTTGTTTGCTCTCTTCCGCCGCTTGCTGTCCAATTTCCGGGTTGCCGCCGGAACCAAGGCCCTTGGTCAGTTTATTGCCAATTTGCAGCTTTGTACTGGCCTTCGCCAGTTCCAAAGCCTGGGCATCAGTATTGACTACAATAAAATCAACACCTTTAAGTCCCGCGGCGATCATGCGGTTGACAGCATTGTTTCCACCTCCACCTACACCAATCACTTTTATTTGAGCATAAGGTTCCATTTCTATTTCAAAATCAATCATCTCTTTAACCTCCCTGGTTCACAATAATCACCTAGGATTATTGCCAAATATCGAGCACAAAAGCCTTGATGCGCTGCCAAATATGATTAAATAACCCTGTTTTGTTTTCTGTACGCCTGGTTAACTGCCTCGTTACGTGATTACGCGCTACATAGCTGATAATCCCCACCGCTGTCGAATATATAGGGCTCCTTACCCCCAAGTATTCGGGCTGGGCCAAACGGACGGGACAGGCAAAAACTTCCTCAGCCAGATCTGTTACTCCTTTTAAGAGAGAAACTCCCCCCGTAAGCACGATCCCCGCCGGGGGCATTTTTGTAAAACCCATGCGCGCCATCTCTTCACTGCAGAGCTGCAGCATCTCCAGGACACGCGGCTCAATATAATTGAAAAGTTCCTGGGAAGAGATCTTACGTTTTTCTCTGCCGCTGATGCCTTCAACCTCAATATCTTCACTGTTAGAGGTCAGGTTTTCCAATACAGAACCGTGTTCGATTTTAAGTTTCTCCGCCAACTCAAATGTTGTACGCAGACCTACAGCAAGGTCGTTGGTAATATGGTCCCCACCGACAGATAAAACAGCAATATCTTTCAACGCCCCTTGTTGAAAAAGTGAAACCTCTGTTATCCCTCCCCCTAGGTCAATTAGAAAAACACCCAGTTCCTTCTCATCCCGGGAAAGGCAGATTTCACCATTGGCCAGCGAGTTTAGGACCAGAGCATTAACTTCCAGGCCGGCCATGTTTAAGCTGCGCAAAAGATTGCGTAAAGAAGTCAGAGCACCGGTAATAATCATGGCCTCCACTTCCAACCGTACCCCCAGCATACCCACCGGATCACGGATGCCATCATAACCGTCAACAATAAATTCCCGGGGGATGACATCAATAATCTCCCTGTCCTGTGGAAGAGCAATCACCCGGGCTGCTTGCAGAACTCTTTCCACATCCTGTTCGGTGATCTCTTTATCGTCCCTGGCTACGGCAACAATGCCTTTATTATTAACCAGGCCGACATTCGAGCCAACAATGCCGACATTTAAAGGCCCTATTTTAGCACCCACCATGCGTTCGGCTTCATCTACAGCCCTACTTATGGAATCTACGGTCCTTTCCAGGTCTATAATGACGCCCTTTTTGATACCTTCAGAAGAGCTTGTCCCCACTCCAATAATATTCATTGTCCCATCGTTAATAAATTCTCCAACCAGAACTCGAACATGGGAAGTTCCTATATCCATTCCTGCTACTAGATCTCGCCTGGTCAAACACAGCACCCCCTAAAGTAACGGGCTCTTCTCTAACGGCATATAATTTACTTATTCCACATTTTTAATATATTTCCTTTTACGGTAATAATTTATTTTAAAAAGGCTTGAATACCGGTGCCTCGGCTACACGTAAATCTAAATACCCGCTGGCGGGATTATTTTCCAGTGGGAAATAGTGACTATATATATGCTGTAATACTTCGATCTTTTTGAACAAATCAACTTTACCCCCCAACCATACTTCCATACCTTCATTGGTATAAACAATAATTTGCTTCGGATTTTCTACATTAATTTCGGCTAAGGGGAGAGAAGGCATGCTCTGCAGGGCTTCCAGAAATACCGTAATTATTTCGCCCCGCTCCTGATCAACAATTTTTGTGCCCACGTCCATCCGGCTCTGGGGCAGCCCGTTAATGAGGGGCAGCTCGCCATCATAATTATTCCTGATACCGGTAAATGTACCGTCAGAGGCCAGTTCCAGGTAGTAACTATGATAGGGAACCAGGGCCAGGAAATCTTTTTCCTGAATATAAATAAACAGTTTATTCGGCAGAGCCCTCTCCACTTCCACCTCTGCAACCCGGGGTAGTGTTAAAATTCGCTCCCGCAGTTCCGGTGGACTAATCTTCCAGATATTCATCCCCTCCTTGATGCCCATAGCCAAATGAACTTCCTTTAATGAAAGCTTGTCCGCTCCCTGAATGGAGATCTCCTCTATAGTAAAAAGGGGGGAACGAAGAAAAATAAGTAAAGAAAGGTTAGCTATAATCAAAAGAAAAATAAAACCAAGTTTGTTTTTGATCTTTTTTTTTGCTTTATGCTGGATAATGAGCTCATGGCGACCAAAAGAAAACTTGTGCGGGGAGTTTTCCAACTTAACCACCAGCCTTACCCGGGAGACGGGTTAAAACCCGCCTCCGTGTTGATCTTTTCATTCCATTTTTTTAAATTCTGGTTATTCTCGCCCCCAATTTTTGGAGGTCTTCTTCAATACGCTCATAACCGCGATCAATATATTTAGCGTTATGCACCACTGTTTGCCCTTCGGCGGCAAGACCGGCTAAAATCAAAGCTGCGCCTGCCCGTAAATCTGTAGCTTCCACTTCCGCCCCGGAAAGTTTCTCTACGCCCTGAATAAGGGCCGTTCTCCCTTCCACTGCAATCTGCGCCTTCAAGCGGTTAAGCTCACCTACATGCCGGAAACGGGCCTCAAAAACGCTTTCCGTGATCCCGCTCTTTCCCCGGGCCAGAGTTAATAAAGCCATCATCGGCGCCTGCAGATCAGTGGGAAAACCAGGGTAGGGTAAAGTACGCAATGTTTCCACGGCTTTTAATTTGCTTTCCACTACCTCCAGGCTATCTTCGGTAGCTTGAATCGTGACCCCTGCCTCTCTCATTTTCGCTACTACAGCATCCAGGTGGGAGGGAATAATTCCTTTCAGCAGTAGCTTTCCCCCTGTTATCGCCGCAGCCATTAAATAAGTTCCGGCAACGATCCGATCGGGTATAATACGGTAGGTGCACCGGCCTACGGATTTAACACCTTTAATACGCAATGTTTCCGTCCCCGCTCCCCGGATATCAGCTCCCATCGCGTTTAAAAAATTTTGCAGATCAACAATTTCCGGTTCCCTGGCAGCATTGTTGATGATCATTCTTCCCTTGGCTAAAACAGCGGCCATGATGAGGTTTTCCGTCGCACCGACGCTGGGATAATCCAGGTGTACTTCGGTCCCTTGAAGTCTGGGGGCAGAAGCAATAATATAGCCGTCCTCTTCACTTATTTGAGCACCTAAGGCCTCCAGTCCCTTAAAATGCAGATCTATGGGGCGCGGGCCGATAGAACAGCCTCCCGGGTAAGTTACCCGGACTTTACCAAAACGTGCCAGCAGCGGTCCCATCAGAAAAATAGAAGAGCGCATTTCCCGCATCAGTTCCTCGGGAATGGTATAACTGTGCAAATCCTTGACGTTGATCCGCAGGGTATTGTCCGCGAATTTAACTGTCGCCCCAAGAGATCGTAAAATTTTGGTCATAACATGCATATCCAGTATCGCGGGTATATTTTGCAGCTCTATATCTTCACTGCTGCCGCTAAGGACTACGGCAGCCATAATCGGCAGCATGGAGTTTTTTGCACCCTTGATCGACAAAGAACCCTTAAGTCTGGTTCCTCCCTCAATTACAAACTTCGTCATTTTATCTTCTCCTCTGTTCACCGCCATTTTCTCCGATAACTTTAATTTCCAAGGCCAGTTCTATACCAAAAGCATCCTTCACTTTTTGTTTGATCTCTGCAATCAATGTTAATACATCGCTGGCTGTAGCTTTTCCCTTGTTTACAATAAAATTGCCATGCTGCAAGGAAACCTGGGCATCGCCAACCGTCATCCCCTTGGCGCCCACTTGTTCTATTAGTTGCCCCGCAGGTTTTCCAGGGGGATTGCGGAAAACACTGCCGGCACTTGGCAAAGATGGGTGTTTGGAACGTCTGTCCTTCTGGATTGCTTTTGTCTGTTGGATGATTTCATTCCTGTCTCCAGGTACCAGAGCGAGAACTCCCTCCAGGATAATTACTTTTTCCTCCTGAAAAATGCTCCAGCGATAAGCAAAATCGAGCTCTTCACGGGAGCGCACCCGACACCTTCCCTGAAGATCAATCGTGGTTACTTCCTGGACCAGTTCACCGATAGTCGAGCCATAGGCACCGGCATTCATATATAAAGCACCCCCCAGACTCCCTGGAATACCGGTAGCAAATTCCAGCCCTTTTAAACCCCTATCGGCAGCCTTCTGGCACAGCCTGAACAAAGAAACTGCCGCTCCTGCCCTTAAACCATGGCTAAAAAAATCATAGGAAGAACATAGCTCGCTTAAGTTTACGACTATTCCCCGCAGGCCTTGATCCTTAACGAGCAGATTGGTTCCCTGGCCGAGGATAAAAAGGGGAACATTGTGCTGAAAAGCTATCTTAAGCAGGTTTTTGAGCTCAGTAGTGTTTTGGGGAAAAGCTAAAAATTCCGCAGGTCCGCCAATATGTAAAGATGTATGCCTTGACATGGGCTCCTCTATTAGGGGAGGCTTGCTTAAAATCTGGCCTATTTTTTTCTTCCATTCCATTTAGATCCACCCCGTCCTTTATACGCACTGACCCACGGATTTAAATCCAGTGCACCTTTGAAATCCCGCATCCAGCACCGGCGGCGCCCTTTTTATCTTGACTATTTTTCATAGTATATGTTATGCAGCTTTTGCAAACAGCGTGCCTTTTTTTGGCACTTGTCCATTATCTCTTTAAGGAAACATAAGTTTATAAATATTTTCGGCAGCCTGCGGGTAGCCCAGTCTTTTACTATTTTCCTTCATTTGATTTAATTTATCAGGATCATTTAATAAACCGGATATTTTTTCTTGCAAAATCTGTGCGTTCAAATTTTGTTCCTCGATGACTAGAGCTGCTCCTTGCCGGGAAAGTTCCCGGGCATTAATCAGTTGGTGGTCATGGACGACATTGGGGGAGGGAATGATGATCGCCGGGATTCCCAGGGCGGTGATCTCTGCCAGGGTGGTCGCCCCTGCCCTGGTAATCACCAGATCTGCAGCGGCCAGGGCTAGAGACATTTCCTGCTGGTAAGGGCGAACCTGCAGGCGGCCATCATAGAGCTGAAATATTTCCGCCGCCCGGAGCCGGGAGATCACTTCTTCAAAGTAAATTTCTCCTGTAATATAGAGTATTTGCATCTTTTTATTTCCCACGGATCGGAGCAAAAAATCCACTGTACTCTGGTTTAACCTGGCAGCCCCTCTGCTGCCACCGACCACCAGCAGCAGAGGCAGGTTTACATCCATATTTAACATTTGGAGCGCCGCTCTTTTACTCACATGCCCCACCTCCGAAGCACGGGGATTGCCGGTTACACAAAGATTGGCCTTCTTCCTGAAATACCGGCGGGAGGCTTCAAAGGAAAGGCATACCTTATAAACCCAGGGAGCAACCAGACGATTTGTAACTCCCGGGATTACATTTTGCTCATGGATAAAGACTTTTTTACGTTGCATCAAGGCCGCGAGAATCACAGGAGCAGCCGCATAGCCCCCTGTGCCCACAATCAAGTCCGGTTTAAATTCAGCCAGGATTTTTTTCGCTCGGCTGCTGGATCTTCCCAGCAAATAAAAAGTTCTCCAAAAATGCTTATTCAGCCTGCGGGGAAGACCTTTTACCGGGAGAGTGAGCAGGTGAAATCCGGACGCTGGAACGATCTTTTCCTCCATACCCCCACTGGCACCGACAAAAATAATTTCTGCCCGGGGATTAACTTTCCTAATATAACGTGCCAATGCCAAGGCCGGATAGATATGTCCTCCGGTTCCCCCGCCTGTAAGAATAATCCGCATTTTATCCTCCCGTGTTTAACGATTATACCGCGAAATGTTCATGAGGATACCCATGCTGCACATGGTAAAAAACAGGGAACTTCCCCCGGCACTGATCAAAGGGAGGTTGATCCCCGTTACAGGAATGGAGCCAGTGACCACCCCGATGTTCAGTAACGTCTGCACGGCCACCATCGCTGTTATTCCCGTAGCCAAGAGGCTGCTGAAATTGTCCGGCGCCATCAGGGAAGTTTTAAAACCCCTCCAGATCAGGATAAAAAAAAGCAGCATGATCGTTACGGCCCCAAGAAAACCAAGCTCTTCTCCGATAATCGCAAAAATAAAGTCATTCTGCGGTTCGGGAAGGTAATACAATTTTTGGCGGCTACGCCCTAAACCAACACCAAAAAGTCCCCCCGGACCCAGAGCATAAAGCGACTGGATAATCTGATAGCCCGTATCCAGCGGATCGGCCCAGGGATCCAGAAAAGAAAAAATGCGCTTCATACGATATTTTTCACTCAACGAAAAAAAAAGCATCAAAGGAAAACTGAAAGAAATAAGATAAAAAAGCTGCTTCCAGGGTATGCCCGCAGCAAAAATAATAATGCCGATGGTTAGGGCCAAGGCCGCGCCCGTACCCAGATCGGGCTGCGCCAGAATGAGCAAAAAAGAACCGGCCATCATAACCAGGGGTATAAAACTGCTGCGCCAAAAATCTTCCATATCAATGTTTTTTTTGCTCAAAAATGCTGCCGTAAAAATAATAAGCACCAGCTTCGTAAATTCAGCAGGCTGAATAGTAGGGCCACCCAGGGAAATCCAACGGCGGGCCCCACCGATTTCAACCCCCAACCCCGGGATAAAAACACATAATAGCAGTAAAAAATTCACAAATAGTAGCAAAGGAACCGTTTTCCGCCATTTCCAATAATTGAAGTTCGCTGTAAAAATCATACCCGTTAACCCCAATCCTACCCAAAAAGCCTGGCGGCGTAGAAAAAAGAATGCGTCCCCTTTGGATTCTAAAGCGGTTATATAGCTGGAACTAAAGACCATGACCAGGCCGAAAGCTGTTAAAATGAGCACGGTAAAAAATATTGTAAAATCCGGGGGTTTACGTAGCTCTTGTTTGGCGGGGGCTTTTTTCATTTTTCCTGGCCCTCCTTTAAAGAAAGTACTGCTGCTTTAAAAATTTCACCCCGCTCCTCAAAATTGTTAAACATATCCCAGCTGGCACAGCCTGGTGAAAGAAGGACGGTATCACCCGGAACAGCAGCATGAAAGGCGTGCGTTACGGCCGTTCCCAAATCGGAGGCGATCTCCAGCTCCGAAAACCCTTCCTCCCTGGCCAGAGCGGCAAGGAGAGGGGCGGCTTCGCCCAAAAGAATCATTCTTTTTACCTGTTCCCCAGCCAACGCCTGCATAAACGGCTGCAAATTACCTCCCTTATGCAGCCCTCCGGCAATGAGCACTTTCGGGCCACGTACGGCACGCAAAGCCTGTAAGGCGGCATCGGGATTGGTTCCTTTGGAATCGTTGATAAATGTTATCCCCTGAATAGCCGTAACCTTTTCCAGACGGTGGGGTACACCGGGAAAAGTTTTTAAAACCCGGGCAATCTTTTGCACATCCACACCGCCGGCCCAGGAAATCGCCACGGCAGCAAGAGCATTTTCCAGGTTATGCAGCCCCGGGATCCTGATTTCTGCCGCCCGGCAGATCATCCGGGGGCGTGACCCGGCCTGAAGATCCTGAATATAAAGAGTGTTATCCCGGAGAAATATACCGGGGCTAAGTGCCTCCTTGCGGCTGAAAGGCAGAATTTTACCCCTGGTATATGGGGCCAAAGCTCTTACCCGGGGATCATCCCAGTTGAGTACAGCCCAATCACTGCTCTCCTGGTTCAGCAAAATCTTTTTTTTCGCTACAATATATTGCTCCATGGTTTTGTGGTAGTCAAGGTGATCCGGAGTGATATTTAAAACAGCAGCAATATGTGCCCGAAAATTTTGTGTATCTTCCAGTTGAAAACTACTCAGCTCGGCAACGATGATCTCACCGGCGGAGGCCTGCCTGACAGCCTCACCAAGGGGAAAACCGATATTTCCGGAAACATAAACCTTCGTACCTTGCTGCGTAAATATTTCTCCGGTCAGCGCAGTAGTTGTTGTCTTGCCATTTGTGCCGGTTATAGCTATTAGTGGTACTGGACTGAAGTGAAAAGCCAGCTCAACTTCAGAACAGATAGGTATCCCTTCTCTGCGGGCTTTTTGCAAAAGAGGCAGCTGCGGGCTGATTCCCGGGCTTTTAACGATGAGTGATACCCCTGCCAGCAAGCTTTCCGGGTGCCCCCCAGCCACAATCTTCACCTGTGGAAAACCTAAAAATTCCTTTGTTTCCTCCTGCAGGAGACCAAACTCCTTGGAATCATTGGCAATGATCCTTGAGGCTCCTGCCTTCAAAAGCAGACGGACTGCAGCCCGGCCACTTTTCGCCAATCCTGCAACCAAAACTTTCTTCCCTTTAATCCTGGCCGACAACACCTTCTACCACCTCAATAAAGGAGTATATTCCAATAAACCTATTATAGCAAAACAAAAGCCCAGCGCCCAAAAACCAATGACGACATGCCATTCGGACCACCCTTTCATTTCAAAATGGTGGTGCAGGGGACTCATGAGAAAAACTCTTTTTCCCGTAAGCCGGAAGAAGATGACCTGCAAGATTACAGAGAGGGTTTCCAGGACAAAAACACCCCCGATAATCACAAGAGTAAATTCAGCTTTCGTCAAAACAGCCACTACGGCCAGAGCTGTTCCCAGGGATAAAGAACCTACATCCCCCATAAAAATACGGGCTGGGTGTAAATTAAAAATTAAAAAACCAAAACAAGCCCCGATTAGCGCACTGCAAAAATAAACCATATCCTGCATTCCCTGTAAAGAAGCCAGGAAGAGCAAGGCCAAAAGAGCCAGGATAGCTGTTCCACCGGCCAGGCCATCAATTCCATCCGTCAAGTTTACAGCATTGGAGAAACCAATAATAATCACCAAAATAAGTAAAGAATAAAACAACCCGAAATCAACTTGAAAAGAGGTAAAGGGTATCTTCACCAGCGTGGAATGATCCAGGGCCAACAGGACAAAATAAAAAAATAAGGCAAAAACAAACTGGGCCAGCAGCTTTTCTCTCGCTCTAATGCCCAGGGAACGCCGATAGACAACTTTCTGGTAATCATCCATAAAACCTAAAAAGGCACTGCTGAAGGTGACTAAAAGAGCAAGAAAAAGCCTGGGCGTCTTCGGGGCAAAAAGTAAGACCGTGAAAAGAAACGAAAATAAAAAAACAAGACCTCCCATGGTGGGCGTTCCCGCTTTACGGAAATGCCGGCGCGGTCCATCCAGCCTGATCTGTTGCCCGAAGCGTTGGCGGCGGGAAAAACGAATATAAAGAGGACAAATAATGACACTCAAGAAAAAAGCAACGATGGCTGTCTGATAAATCGCTAGCGACAAAACATCTTCCCCTTTAGTATCTTTTTAGCAGCCCCGAGACAATTTTTTCCATCTGCATGCCCCGTGATCCTTTCACCAGAATATAAGAGCCGGGTAAATGCAGCGAACCAAGACAATCCAGGGCTTCCCGGTTGCTGTTGGCCAGAAAAGTTTTCTCAGCTGCCAACCCTGCCTCCCGGGCACCCCGGGCGATAAATGCAGCCAGATTCCCGACTGTTAAAAGAAAATCAATCCCCAAAGCGGCCAGGTACCTCCCCACTGCAAGGTGCATCTCCTCCGCCTGCGGACCCAGTTCAAACATATCCCCCAGGACGGCAATTTTTGGATTGGTTTGAGCCCACTCCTTTAAAGATTGCAGTGCGAACTGCATAGATGTAGGATTAGCGTTATAAGCATCATTTATCACCCAAAAACCGCTTTTCGCCATTATTTTTTCCATCCGCATGGCAGAAAAGGTGCTTCTGGCCAGCCCCTCTTTAATTGCCTCGACTCCCAGGGAAAAATCAAGACCTACGGCGATGGCCGCCAAAGCATTATATACATTGTGTTTCCCCGGCAGGGGAATCGAAAAATCGTCCTGCCTCCCCCCGGGCAAAACAGCTTTAAAGATATAACCCGTCTCAGTAAAGTTATATTCCAACACCTGCAAGTCAATCCCTGTTTTAAAGCCATAGTATATAGTTTCACCGGCAAACGCACTCCCCATCCGGCCCAAAAAAGGGTCATCCCCATTTAAAAATGCCTTGCCTCGAGAATCCATACCCGTAAGCAGCTCCCCCTTGGCTTTGGCAATATTTCCCTTACTACCTAAAAACTCCAGGTGCGCTTCGCCAATATTGGTAATTACACCTCTATCCGGCTGGCAGAGAGTTGTAAGCAAAGCGATCTCACCCGGGCCGCTCATGCCCAATTCCAGCACAGCCGCCTGGTGTTCTTTCTTTAAACGTAAAAGCATTAACGGCAAACCCAGGTGGTTGTTAAAATTACCTTCTGTTTTAAGCACATTATAGCGGGTAGAAAGAACGGAGGCAATAAAATCTTTTGTAGTCGTTTTCCCATTGCTCCCTGTAACGGCCACAACAGGCAGTGCGAACTTGTTACGGTGGTAGGCAGCAAGTTTATGCAGCGCACGGAGACTGTTTTCCACGACAATAATTGCCTTTTCCGGGGAAAAAGCTTCTCTGCTAAAACTCGACAGCCATTCTTCTTCCAGAAGAGAACCGGAGGCACCCCTTTTCAAGGCATCGGGGATAAAAACATGCCCATTTTCTTTTTCTCCCGGCAAAGGGAAAAAAAGTTCCCCTCCCTTGACTTGGCGGGAATCGATCGTCACGCCCTGAAAGTCTCCTCCCGTTTCCCCCCGCCAGAGTTTTCCTCCCGTCACCTTTAATACTTCTTCTCTGGAAAAGAGCATTTATTTTTTCCCTTCGTAACTTTTATTATCAAGCCTTTGGACGATAATCTCTGCAGCCACTTCACGATCGCTGAAAGGGATCGTGTAATCGCTAAAAATCTGATAATTTTCATGCCCTTTTCCGGCAATGATCACCATATCATCAGGCCGGGCAAGTTCGATGCCCAACTTAATGGCTTCGTAGCGATCCGGTTGAATGGTATAGCCGTTGCCCGGGGCCTTTTTTTCCTGTAGCCCGGTCTCCACTTCATAAATTATTTGCCAGGGATCCTCTCCGCGCGGGTTATCGGAAGTCAAAATACAGTAATCACTATATTTACCTGCAATTCGTCCCATCAGCGGCCTTTTTGCCCTATCCCTTTCTCCCCCACAACCGAAAATGGTAATGATTTTCCCCCGGCAAAATTCCCGGGCAGTTTGCAAAATATTATCCAGTCCATCAGGAGTATGGGCATAATCAACAATAACCACGAAATCCTGTCCTAAATCCACACGTTCAAAACGGCCGGGAACACCCTCGACCTTTTCCAGAGCATCTTTAATCGCCAAAAGATCAACTCCCTCCAGCAGTGCAACAGAAGTTGCCGCCAAAGCATTATAAATATTAAAATAGCCGGTCAGTTGCAGGGAAAAATCAGCCTCTCCCCAAGGAGAAATGAGCCTGTAATTTACACCTGTACCTTTGACCTCAATCTTCTTTGCCTGGATGTCAGCGGGATTTTTAATGCCATAGGAGACAGATTGTGCTGTTGCCAGCCTTGAAAAGTATCCATAATTGGCGTCATCCCGATTTAGTACAGCAAAACGCGGCCTGGACCCTTTAATGAAGCTGCCCCCCAGCTGGGAAAAAAATTTTCCCTTGGCAGCAAGGTACCTTGTATGGGTTTGATGAAAATCCAGGTGGTCATCAGTCACATTGGTCAAAACGGCAAAGTTAAAATCACAACCCGAAACCCGATTTAGTTCCAGAGCATGGGAGGAGACCTCCATAATTGCATAACGTACGCCGTTCACCACCATCAGGTGCAAAGCTTTCTGCAAATCCGGTGCTTCAGGAGTAGTTGCCAACACAGGGAAGCTTTCCCGGCCGATCTTATATTTAATCGTTCCCAGTAACCCTGTTTTATAATTTTGAGCTGCCATAATCGCTTCAATCAAATAAGTAGTGGTCGTTTTGCCATTTGTCCCCGTAACTCCGATCAGCCGTAATTTAGTCGCAGGCGAATCATAAAAAAGCTGAGAAACAGCCGCCATTGCCATTCTGACGTTGGGGACCAGGATCTTTACTGCTCCTTGGACCTTCCGGTCTTTCTCTAAAAACACGGCAACAGCTCCGGCAGCAACGGCTTGGGGTATAAAGTCATGCCCGTCTGATTTACTTCCCTCCAGGCAAAAGAAAATAAACCCGGGTTGAATACGACCGGAATGATAAGCCAATCCCCTTACCGGAACATGACTTTGGCCCTCAATTCTGTCTACATGCAGAAATTTTAGCAGCTCCGGAAGTTCCTTGACTATTTCCACAGGCACTCCTCCTTCCCGACAAATTTCTCCCTCCGGTAACCCTGGACAAGCATATTGCTTTGTTATGTAAACAACAATCCCTTTCGATCTTAATCGAGTGGCGAGGAAAAGTAAACTTGCACACTGGAATTTTTGTTGACTGCCGTTCCAGCCACCGGCTCCTGCTTGACGACCAAGCCGGAACCAACAGGTTCTACATTCAAATTCAGATGATCTAATATTTCACCTGCTTCCCTGACAGTCATACCCTGCAAATTGGGGACAATTACTTCTTCAGGATTTTCTTCATTCCAAAGGTCTTCCAAATAAACAATGATCCTCGTTTGCAAGGGCACCCGTGCCCCTGATTTGGGTGTTTGATCCCGAATCACGCCTTCTTTTCCCACCAGCTTCAGGAGCAGTCCCTGTGTATCCAAAAGTGCTCCGGCTTCATCGACTGTCAACCCTTTTAACTCGGGGACCTCGACCAGCTGTACTTCCGGCGTAGCGGATAACTCCGCCGGAGGAATCTCCAGGTAGGAAAGCACATCTTTCATCACCGCTTGAAAGATAGGGGCGCTGATCTGCGAACCCCACTGCGCCCCTCTTTTCGCACCATCCACGGCAATATAAATCAGGACTTGCGGATCCTCTACAGGGGCAAAACCAATAAATGAAAGTATATATTCCCCGGGCTTATAAACTCCGCCCGGGCCAACCTTTTGCGCTGTCCCCGTTTTCCCGGCAATACGGTAGCCTTCAATAAAAGCATTGATACCGCTGCCCTGGCTAACAACTTGCTCCATAATCAGGGAAACTTTTTGGGCCGTATCTTTGGAGATAACCTGCCGGATAATCTCCGGAGCGCCGCGCTCTATAGTCTCTCCATCAGGCCCTTTGATCTCCTGAACAAGATAAGGTCGTAGTAAATACCCCCCATTGGCAATGGCGGCAACAGACATTACTTGCTGTAATGGCGTAACTGAAATTCCCTGACCAAAAGAGGAGGTCGCCAGCTCCAGGGGGCCGATCTGTTCAGGCCTGAAGATCAAACCTGTTCCTTCACCGGGAAATTTTAGCCCGGTTCTATCGCCAAAACCAAACGCCCGTATATACTCAAACATTTTTTCCGGGCCCAACCTTTCCCCCAACCGCATAAAGGCAGGGTTACAGGAACCTAAAACAGCCTCTAAATAGGAGATCGAACCATGCCCGCCCTGATGAGAGGTCCAGCAGCGGATCGTATGACCGGCAACATTTGTCGAGCCCGAACAGAAAAAATGCTCTTTTTCATCGTACATATTTTCCTCTACAGTAGCAGATAAAGTTACCAATTTAAAAGTCGACCCTGGTTCAAAAGTATCCGTGACAGGATAGAGCCGCCAGTATTCCTTGGAATACCGGTTATAATCGTTGGGATCAAAATCCGGCTTGGAAGCAACTGCCAAAAATGCACCTGTTTGTGGGTTGACAGCTAAAGCCATAATTCTGTCGGGATCATATTCAACCATCGCCTTGGAAAGTTCCCGCTCCAAAATATACTGGATCGTTTCATCTATGGTTAAATATAGATCCATACCCTCCTTGGGAGGGTTATAACGCCGTACACCGGCGATCTCCCTGCCTTTATTATCAGTGGGAAAAACAATCTGCCCATCACGGCCTTTTAAATAATCCTCGTAATATAACTCCAACCCGGCCCAGCCTTGATCAGTCCCCACAAAACCAAGCAATTGGGACAAAAGGTTTCCGTTCGGGTAAAATCGCTTGGTTTCATACGTAAAGGTAATACCCGGCAGATTTAAAAGCCTGATCTCCTTGGCGACTTCCTCTTCAACTTTTCTTTTCACATAGACAGCAGCACGCTCCTGGGTAATAAGCTCGAAGATGCGTTCAACAGGCATATCCAGGACAGGTGCTAAAGCACGGGCTGTAAAAAGGGGATCCACAATCTGGGGAGGCACAGCGACAACTGTTTCCACTGCAGCGCTGCCGGCAAGCAAGTGTCCATTACAATCATAGATACTTCCCCGGGGTGAACGCGTGGGGATACTGCGGTTCCACTGCTCCCATGCTTTCTGCTGGAGCTCTTCTGCCCGCACAAATTGTATCCAGCCAAGCCTAATAATAAGAGTAATAATAATTAATACTATTATAACAAAAATGCAAAGAACTCTCCGGCGCATACTTAAATTAAAAGTTGTCTGACGAAACATTGAACCTCTCTTTCCAGGCATACAGGTTAATGTTCATTTCCTCGCGCGGAAAGGACCAGCCACTGCCTCTTTTCAGGATATTGTAAACCTAGTTCACCCACAGCAATCCTTTCAATTCTCTCCAGGGAACCAAGGCGCTTAACCTCAATGCAAAGACTCTCCTTTTCCTCCTGCAGCAAGGCCATTTCCCTGTGCAGGTGCTGAATACGATAATTACAGGCCACAATACGCCCGTACTGGCTGATAACTCCCACTCCAACCGCGATTAAAAAAAACAGCAAAACATATAACAGCATACTTTCCCGTAAAGTATAGCTCATTTCCGCTCTGGCAGAAGTTGATGCTACTCTACGTCTTTTGGCGACGGGTGGTGTTAAATTTGGTCCTTGTGTAAAATTTCCAGGAAGTCTTTGCCCTAGATAATACCCTGTTTTTGGTTTTTCTCTGGCTACTAACAACTTTATTCACCTGCCAATTTTCTTAGAACTTCGATCTTCAGCACTTTTCCGCTGCTCTCAGGCGGGCACTTTTCGCCCTCCGATTTCTCGCCAGTTCTTCCTTACCGGGTAAAAGCGGCTTTTTGGTTAAGATCTTCAGCAGCGGTGTTTTCCCGCATCCGCATACCGGCATCCCCGGTGGACAGATACAACCCCGGGAATCTTCCCGAAATTGTTTTTTGACAATCCCATCTTCCAGGGAATGATAGGCAATAACCACTACCCGGCCACCAGGCTTTAAAAGCTTTATTCCTTGGCTTAAGCCGCTTTTTAAATTATCCAGCTCCTCATTGACAGCGATACGTAGAGCTTGAAAAACACGCTTGGCCGGATGCCCTCCTCTTCTCCTGGCCGGCGCGGGAATGGCCTCCCTGATGATCTCCACCAGCTGACCACTGCGTGATACCGGCCCTCTGGTTTGGCGGTATTTCACGATCAAGGAGGCAATGCGCTGCGCCCATCTTTCTTCCCCGTAGGCGCGGAAAACCTTGGCCAGCTGCTTCGGGGAGAGCTCTGCCAAAAGTACTGCTGCAGTTTGAGATAAGGCTTGGTCCATACGCATATCCAGAAAGACATCATCCCGGTAAGAAAAGCCCCGCTCCGGACAATCAAGCTGGTAGGAAGAAACCCCCAGATCAAGAAGCAGGCCATCAATTGCTTCAAATCCGAGTTGCCAGCTGATCTCCTTTATCTCCCTGAAATTGGCCTTTACAACCTGAAAGGCCCCATCAAAAGCAGAAAGCCTCTTTTGAGCAGCTTGCAGAGCATCCTGATCACAATCAATACCCACCAATTTACCTGTGGGTAAAAGCTGCTTTATAATTGCTGCGGCATGCCCTCCTCCTCCGAGGGTGGCATCAACAATAATTTTTCCCGGTGACGGCTGCAGAAATTTAAGCACTTCCGAAAGCATAACCGGAGTATGTCTGTAGTTCCCCCATTTAGGAGCCATTTATTCTTTCCTTTCACTTTAAAGCTGAAAATCCAGCAAACTCTCCGCCACCTGTTCAAAAGAAAGGTTGGACTTATTACTGTATTCTTCCCAAATATCTTTACTCCAAATCTCAGCACGATTGGATACGCCAATAAAAACAATATCTTTCTTTAGTTGGGCATGCTCGCGCAGCAGGGATGGAACCAGAATGCGCCCCTGCTTATCTATCTCTACTTCCGAAGCGCCGGAAAAAAAGATACGCAGAAAAGCTCTCGTTTCCGCCTTGGTAAAAGGTAAGCTTTTCAGCTTACCTTCAAGATTTTCCCATTCCTGTGCAGGGTATAGAAAAAGACAGTTATCCAGGCCACGGGTAACGAAAAAACTTTCCCCAAGTTTATCACGAAAACGAGAAGGAACGATGACGCGGCCCTTTTTATCGAGAGTATGGTAATATTCACCGATCAACATATCTATACCCCATCTGCAGCAAAGTACTTTTGCTTAACCCAAGCTTTGCACATAAATTCCAAAAATGAACCCTTCCCCACTTTGCACCACTTTGGCACCATTTTAAACCACTTTGGTTTTATATTCTACCCTCCTTTGGAAATTCCTTCTACTAAATAAAAAACAAGACTAAAATTTTAGGGAAAAAAGAAGAAGAATTTTTGTAAATTCTCCTTCTTTTAATGTAAATAAAACCTAAAATTGCCTTTAATTAATCAAAAAAAGGGTGAAAACAGTCGGTAAATTTTGGAATTAGGCTATAATTTTATTAAAAAAAAATTTAATTATTTTTGGAAAAAAATGGGGCTAAAAAATATAAAAAAACACCAGCATTTTTGACTGGTGTTAACTGAAAGAGCATCCTTTTCTGACATTATTTTAGACTAAATATTTTAAAAAGGCCGAAGCAGTGTAGAAATAAATCAATAATCCGGTCACATCTTTAATTGTAGTCACAAAAGGCCCGGCAGAAAGAGCGGGATCCAGACCATAATAATTAAAAATGATGGGGACCAAAGTGCCGATCAAGGCTGCAAAAGCGATCGTAAAAAACATGGCCATACCAACCACAAGTCCCAGAATGGGCAGGCCCTGCCACAAAAATGCAGCCAGCGCAATAAAAACCCCATTAATCAGGCCCATAACCAAGCCTATTTTTACCTCACGGTACAGATAGTGCCAAGCATCACCGGCTTCAATCTCTCCGGTAGCCAGGCCGCGGACAAAAACCGTTGAAGACTGCGTGGCCACATTGCCACCCATATCCATAATCACCGGAATAAAAGCGGCCAGCACGACAATAGATTGCAGTGTTACGCTGAAGGCCCCCACAACGCTCCCCGATAAGAGTCCCCCTAAAAGACAGATGACCAACCAGGGCAACCTTTTGCGTGCCAAATCAAAAACGGAAGCTTCTAAAATATTGACACTTTCGATTTCACCTGCACCGGCCAAACGGTAAATGTCCTCTGTAGCCTCCTCTTCGATTACATCAATAATATCATCAACCGTAATAATCCCCAGCAAGCGGCGATCTTCATCAATAACCGGTATAGCAAGCAGATCATAGCGGGCCACAACACGGGCAACCTCTTCCTGGTCCATATCAACAGGAACACTGATGACATTGTGAAACATTATTTCATGGAGGAAGGTTCCATCCCCGGCAGCAATTAGATCTCGTAGAGAAAGAACACCGCTGAGCCTGGTCCGGGAATCAATAACATAAACATAATAAATGATTTCCGCTTCCGGAGCCAATTCCCGCAAACGAATAATCGCTTCTTCCACGGGAATATCTTCTGGCAGGGCAATAAAGTCCGTGGTCATGATCCCGCCGGCCGTATCTTCGGGATATTTTAGTAAATCTTTGATTTCTTCAGCTTCTTCCTCAATAAGGCTCAGGAGCTCCCTGGCTTCTTCCGGAGAAAGTTCCCCCAACAAATCCGTGGCATCATCCACGGCCATTTCTTTGAGGATAGCCGAGGCACGGTGTTTTGTGAGCAGCCTTAGCAAAGAAACACGGTCAAAATCCTCCATTTCCTGAATAATCAGGGCGGCCTCTTCATCAGAGAGGAGCTCAAAAAGCTCCTTTTTTTGCTCATCTTTTAATTCATCGATCAGATCCAGGAGATCGCTGGGGTGCAGCCCCTCTTTTACTTGGCGCAGAATTTTTTGCAACGTCTGTTGAATGGACAATTTTCTCACCTCCGACTGTTTACCTTATTGAGGAAAAAACCATGTTTTATTATAGCATATTCTTTCGGAGGAAATAAGTATAAAAAAAACCCCACCATGACGTGGAGCCGCTGTTTTGAACTCTCCCCCAACAGGGGGGTGCCCTCTTACATGCTTTATAGGTCCCTCATTTCAGGGCTTCTACGCAACATATAAAGTCAGGCTCCCATTATATCAGTGTTAGCTCAAAACTTTGGCGACCGGACACGCGCACAGTAGGGTATTTTTATCAATAATTTGTAATATTTGATGCTTACATAGTGTAGCAAACCCGCAAATTTTTATTTTACGCTGAAAACATCTATTCAACCCCGCAAGCGTTAAATCCCGCTCCGCCCGTGGAGTGATCAAGCAACTATAGTATATCAGCCATTTATCCTGAAAGCAAGTCTTTAGGGTTTCCGGCAAAAAATTTAATTTCCACCTGCCACAAGCCTGCCACAAGGACCGTCCCCGCGGTTGGTCCCCGCGGTTGGTCACCTGCCTCAACAGGTATTAAAGCTGAGTACAAAATATTTCCGCAGAACCAAATAACAACAACGGTCGTTGTCCGCCATTATCTTACCTTTTCTTTTTATTTTCCCTCGTTGTCTTCAAAATATGCAGCTCTTTAAGCTGTTCAGGGGAAACCGGCGCCGGGGCTCCAGTCAGCAGACAGGTGCCCGCAGCAGTTTTGGGAAAGGGAATTACATCCCGAATGCTTTTCTTTCCTGCCATGAGCATAATCAAACGATCCAGGCCAAAAGCAATGCCCCCATGGGGAGGAATCCCATACTGAAAGGCTTGCAGGAAAAACCCGAATTTTTCCTGCACTTCTTGAGCCTGCAAACTCAAAAGCTGAAAAATTTTTTCCTGAAGTTCCTTTTTATAAATACGGACACTTCCCCCGGCAACTTCTACGCCATTATAAACCAGGTCATAAGCTTGCGAGCGAACCTTCAAGGGATCCTGGTCCAATAAAGGAAGATCTTCATCCAGAGGTGCCGTAAAAGGATGGTGATTGGCAGTGTATCTTTTATCTGCCGCATCGTAGGCCAGTAAGGGAAAATCTATCACCCAAAGAAAATGGTCCTGGTCCTGGGGAATCAATCCTAGACGTTGCGCCAAAAATATCCTGAGCTGACCAAGAACCTTGAGGGCCGGCTCCCATTGATCAGCCACAAAAAGCAGCAAATCTCCCGGTTCCCCCTGCATTTTATCTTTAATCCCCGCCAGCTGCTCAGGATTAAAAAATTTGGCTATTGGCGTTTTAAAACCACTTTCCGTGAGAATCATCCAGGCCAGCCCGCCTGTCCCCCATGATTGCACCTGCAGGGTTAAATCGTCAATCTCCTTACGGCTGTAGTGTCCGCATCCCTTGGCATTCAGCCCTTTGACTACGCCACCTTTGGCGATAATTCCCTGAAAGACTTTAAACTGAGAATCCCTGGCAATTTCTGTAATATCGGCAATCTCCATTGCAAAACGGGTATCGGGCTTGTCACTGCCAAAACGTTCCATGGCCTCATCATAAGGAAGCACCTTAAAGGGAACCTCCAGTTCTTTATCCAATGTTTCCTTAAAAATATAACGGACCAAGCCTTCTATTTCTCTCCGGATGTCTTCACCCGTATAAAAAGAAAGTTCCATATCTATCTGGGTAAACTCCGGCTGGCGATCAGCTCTGAGATCCTCGTCACGGAAACAGCGGGCAACCTGAAAATATTTATCAAATCCGGAAACCATAAGCAGCTGCTTAAACAGCTGTGGGGATTGGGGCAAAGCATAGAAGCTGCCCGGCACCGTACGGCTTGGTACCAGATAGTCACGGGCCCCCTCCGGTGTGCTGCGTGTTAGCATCGGCGTCTCAATTTCCCAGAAACCCTGCTTATCGAGGTATTCCCTGGTGGACATCAGAACCCTATGGCGCAGCTGGAGGGAGCGCTGCATCTCCAAGCGCCGCAGATCCAGATAGCGATATCTCAAGCGCAGGTTTTCATCGGTATCGATCCCGTCTTCAATATAAAAAGGCGGCGTTTGAGAGGAGTTCAAGACCTCCAGTTCCTGCACATATATTTCAATTTCTCCCGTAGCCAGACCAGGGTTAACGGTTTCCTTCGAGCGGCCCCGGACCTCGCCCCTGACAGCCAGCACATATTCCGAACGCAGTTTTTCCGCTTCTTTAAAAAAGGTAGTATTTTGATCATAATCAAAAACTATCTGCACAATCCCATAACGATCCCTTAAATCAACAAAAATCAGCCCGCCATGATCCCTTTTGCTTTGCACCCATCCGGCGATCACTACCTCTTGATTGATATCTTTCTTGCTCAGCAGGCCGCAATAATGAGTTCTTCTCAGGCGCATAATTGTAGCACAGCCCTCCTCAGGCTGTTAACCCCCTTCCAGCAAACTGGACAACTTTTTTGCTCAATGCTTAAAAAAGTGTAATAGTTCTTCCGGAGAAACTTCCTGCTGCTCCCCCTTTAGCAGGTCCCGCAGCTTTACTTTTTTGCTTAGTTTTTCTTCTTTCCCTAAAATTACCACATAGCGAAAATCCTGGCGGTGAGCATATTTCATCTGCGCTTTTAAACTGCGGTTAAGATAATCGGTTTCCGCTTTTAAACCCTGTGCACGCAGCCGGTAAAGCAGGGCCAAACCTTCCTCCCGAAAATCAGGGCCATCTACAGCCAGAAAAATTCCGGCAGGTACATTTTCTTCCGGCCATAAATTTTCTTTTTCCATGGCGAGTATGATTCTCTCCACCCCGGCAGCCATGCCCACACCGGGGACAGAGGGCCCTCCACAACTTTCGACAAGGTGATCGTAGCGCCCTCCGCCCACAAGTGAGCTCTGTGTGCCCAGGGCATCGGAAACAAACTCAAAAGCCGTTTTTGTATAATAATCGAGTCCCCGTACAAGGTAGGGGTCTACTTTAAAAGAGATACCCAACGCATGAAGGAGTTTTAATACGGTATCAAAGCTTTCACGGCAAGATGGACATAGATATGTATCGATCTGCGGTGCATCTTTCATGGCCTCCCGGCAACTCCCGGTTTTGCAGTCCAAAAGGCGCAAAGGGTTTACCAGGGCCCTTTGCTGGCAATCCCGGCATAATAAAGTTATTTTTTCCCGGGCAAAATTTCGGAGATGATCCTGAAAAGAAGGCCGGCACTGCGGACACCCCACACTGTTAATATGCAGGCTCAAATCATTAAAACCCAATTTTGAAAAAAAATCTGATGTAAACTTGATCACTTCGACATCCGCGGCAGGGTCCCCCGTGCCAAAAATTTCAATGCCCATCTGATAGAACTGCCTTTGCCTACCGGCCTGAGGCCGGTCATAGCGAAACATGGGGCCAAAGTAGAAAAACTTCATGGGCTGAGCACGATGATTTAAACCGTGTTCCAGATAAGCCCGTGTCACACCGGCAGTTCCTTCCGGCCTGAGGGCCAGCTCTCTCTCCCCGCGATCTTTAAAAACATACATTTCTTTTTTGACAATATCACTTTCTTCCCCTGCACTGCGCGCAAAAAGTTCCGCCTCTTCAAAAATCGGGGTGCGGATCTCCGCAAAATTATAATTAAAACACATCTCCCGGAATTTTTTTTCTAAAAACTGCCATTTTACGGCCTCTTGCAGCAGGATATCCCGCGTTCCACGCGGCGCTTTTCTCATTCACCACACCCCTCTAAAAACTCTGCCAAAATATAAATATGACCAGACACACATTGATTTTAGCCAATGAAAAGTCCCTTGTCAACTTCACTTTCGAGCATTCCGGGCATTTCGAACGTCAACCCCGGCCCGCTTTCTTGCAATGGAATCACTGGTTAATATAATTGTTAACATTTACCGCCTATACAAAAAAACAAATTTATGGTAAAATTTTAGCAAAACTTGCCTGAATTGACAAACCATACCCGGTTTATCTACGTCTAAGGATCAAAGGAGGGTAAGTTAATGCAAAATAAAAGAAAATTTGCAGAACACAAACAAAGGTTTTTTTATAGCGCTCTGTTTACCGTTATTCTCTTAATAATCATAGGAACAGCATTTACTGTGGAAGCGGCAAACACAGACAACCAGGTAAATATAAAAGTCGAGGTAAATGCACTCAATCTCCGTACCGGGCCTGCACTTACCCATACCCGGTTACAAAAACTTCCCCTGGGAACTCCCCTGCAAGTGCTTTTTCGTGAAAAAGAAAATTGGCTGTTGGTAAGACTTAAAGACGGCTGCACCGGCTGGGTAGATGGGCAGTATACAAGTTTTTCCCCTGGTTTGGTGGACAAGCTACCCCTAATCACCGGAGAAAAAGCTCTTGTCAAAGTAAATCTCTTAAATGTCAGGCTTGGCCCCGGCTTAAATTATCAAAAAATAAAGCAATTAAAACTCAACGCCACTGTTACAGTTTACTTCCACGAGGGTGACTGGCTGTTGGTCCGGCTCGCTGACGGCACCAGCGGCTGGATTTATACCGAATACACCACATATGCCCCATCAAAATCCGGCGGCAATCAAAAACAACCTGCGGAAAAACTTCCGACCGGCAGCCCTGAAACAAGTCCACAACCTTTGCCGGAACAAACAACAGGAGAAACCCGGCTGCCTTACCAGGTGATGATCAGCGAAAAATCGTTGCGCCTGAGAGAAGAACCCAATTTGGAGGGCACACCAATTGCAACCCTCCCCCAAGGGACCATTCTTACCGTCCAACAAAAAAGAGAAGACAACTGGTTACAGGTAACTCTTGCTGATGGCCGGCAAGGGTGGGTTGCCGGCTGGTGTACACAAATATATGCAGGGAATGAGCAGGGCACAGTAGTTGAAAATTATTTTCGCCTGGCCACTGTCAACGCTGATGTTTTAAGGGTGCGCTCCGGCCCTGGGTTACAGTATTCACAAACAGGGAGAATTTTTTCCGGGAATCATGTTTTAACATTGAAGGAACAGAGCGGCTGGTATTATGTCCGTCTCCCCAATGGCAACCACGGCTGGATCTGCGGCGATTATGCCACTGTAAAAAATATTGCCTCACGCGGGGAAACCGGAACCGGCAGCTCCTTAACCCAAAAGATCACCATTGTGCTTGATCCCGGGCATGGCGGACAGGACAGTGGTGCTACCGGCTGCAGCGGATTAAAAGAAAAAGATGTGAACCTTACTGTCGCGCTTCACCTGGCAAACTTGCTACGCTCCAGCGGTTTTAATATCATAATGACACGTACAGAAGATAAAAATATTACCCTGGCAGAACGCGTAACTCTGGCTGAAAAAGCCGGTGCCGATCTTTTTATCAGCATCCATGCCAATGCCAGTCTAAACAACAAATATGCTTCGGGAACAGAAACCTATTATTACCCCAATAAGGAAACCTCTCCCCAAAGCTTTTTCCTTGCTTCCCTTGTACAACAGGAAGTATCCAGCGCCCTGAAGCTGCCCGGCATTGGCGTCAAAAAAGCATCCTTTCACGTGCTCAGGGAGACTCACATGCCGGCAGCCCTTGTCGAGCTAGCCTTCCTTTCCAATGCTGTTGATGAAACCATTCTCCGTTCCGAAGAATGCCTGCAATCAGGAGCCGGCGCTCTTTACCGGGCTGTTTTACGCTACTACAATCTAAATACAGATGCAAATCCCCAACCCCAAAACCTGTAATACAACATCAACCGGCAAAATACCAAATTGGCTGCTTGTGAAAAGCATGATTTGGTTTTTGGGCAGAAGAGTTTTGGGGAAAAACACCAATCCGACTTTTTGTTTTAGAAACAGCAAAACCAGCCACGGGGGCTGTCCCCGCGGCTGGTCAATTTTTTGTTTTAAAAACAGCCGAAGAGGCTGCAGTGCGGGAGTGGGACGCGGGAACTGTCCCCCTGTCTCTTTTTCCTGGCTGTCTTCGTGGCAGCCAGGGGGGACAGACCGCTGCCGGATCTCTTCCCTATTACAAATACCTTAAAAAAGTTTCCTGCTGTCTAGCAGAATGGTAACAGGGCCGTCATTTTCAACTTTCACTTTCATTTTTGCCTGGAATTTCCCACGGGCCACCTGCAAACCCTTATTTGCCAGCATCTCGCAAAGTTGATCATAAAAATAAACGGCTTTCTCCGGTGCAGCCGCCTGCTTAAAACCGGGACGCCGCCCTTTACGGCAATCCCCATAAAGTGTAAATTGTGACACACAGAGCACTGCGCCACCGGCTTCCTGCAGGGAAAGGTTCATTTTACCTTGCCCATCTTCAAAAATGCGCAGCCCGGCAATTTTTTCGGCAATATAGCGACAGTCTTTTTCTGTGTCGTCTTCGGCTACTCCGACGAAAACAACCAGCCCCCCTTGAATCTCTCCCCACAACTTCCCCTTCCACCTCCACCGCAGCTCTGACTACTCTTTGCACAACGGCACGCAATTTTTCACCAACACCTTTATGGGATATTGACCCTGGACACCTGAGACGAACTTGCCTCCGCATGACGTCTTACGGAAAAAACATCCTTGACTTTTTTAATCCGCTTCATGATGTATTCCAGGTGATCTAAATCCTTGACGACAAGGGTTAAATAAATAACAGCAATTTTATCTCTGGCGATCCGCCCGTTTACGGCCGTAATACTAACCTTGCTTTCACTGATAGTATACATAACCTCTGTCAGGAAATTGGGACGATCCATGCCCGCAACTTCAATTTCAACCGGATAGGATAAATCGCTGCTTGCCACCCAGGAAACCTCCAGATAACGATCTTTTTCCTTCGTGGCCCGCAAAATGTTTGGACAATCCTTACGATGTACAGATATCCCCCGGCCCCT
This sequence comes from Dethiobacteria bacterium, assembly GCA_050948785.1. Classification (GTDB taxonomy): domain Bacteria; phylum Bacillota; class Dethiobacteria; order DTU022; family UBA8154; genus JAAZMI01. The sequence continues at coordinate 132,621 of JBMNEM010000008.1, read as the reverse complement.
GGTGATAAAACCGATAATTTCATCACCCGGCAGCGGGTTACAGCATTTTGAAAACCGCACAAGCAAATTATCAATACCCTGAACTTTCACACCCTGTGTAACCTTGCCCGCGCCCTTCCAGGGTTTGATCTCTACGGGGGGCAGCGATTTATTTTCTTCTCCAAACTTTTTACGATATTCTTCCCGCAGCCTGGAGATAACCTGTTGGGGCGAAACGCCTCCGTAACCTACGGCCGCATAGACATCCTCAGCAGAAAGAAAGTTGTACCTCACCCCCACCTCTTCCAAAAGGTGTTCTTTCAACAGTTGGCGCGGCTCCAAATGTAACTTGCAGATTTCTTTTTCCAGGTGATCCTTGCCTTTGGCAATATTTTCCTCGCGCCTTTCTTTCTTAAACCAGTTGCGAATTTTACTTTTTGCCTGGGAGGTCATCACTATTTTCAACCAATCCCGGCTGGGGGTACCCCCCTTACTGGTAATAATCTCCACAATGTCTCCTGTCTGCAGCTTATACTCCAGGGGAACAATTCGCCCGTTGACACGGGCCCCGACGCATTGGTTACCGATATCCGTGTGAATTCTATAAGCAAAATCAAGGGGCACGGCGCCGGAAGGAAGGTCAATAACATCGCCGCGTGGCGTAAAAACAAAGACTTCATCAGCAAAAAGATCGATTTTTAAATGCTCCATAAATTCGTGTGCATCTTTTAGCTCCTGCTGCCACTCCAGCAGCTGCCGCAGCCAGGAAAGCTTTTCCTCAAATTCCCGGTCATCTTTAACCTTCTCCTTATATTTCCAGTGGGCGGCGATCCCATACTCCGCTGTGCGGTGCATCTCCTTGGTCCGGATTTGCACTTCCAAGAGCTCATTTTCAGCACAAACCACCGTAGTATGCAAGGATTGGTACATATTTGGTTTGGGCATGGCGATATAATCATTGAAATGCCCCGGGATCGGGCGCCAGAGAGTATGGACAATTCCCAGGGCAGCATAACAATCCCTGATACTTTCCACAATGATGCGTACCGCTGTAAGATCATATATTTCATTAAAATCCTTATCCTGGCTTTTCATCTTGTTGTAAATGCTGTAAATATGCTTCGGACGGCCGTTGATTTCCGCGGAAATTCCCGCCTCCACGATTTTTTCCTGGAGAATCAAGATCACTTTGTGGATAAAATCTTCTCTTTCACGACGTTTTTTGGAAAGCCGGTCGACTAGATAATAATATTCCTCTTTATTTAAATAGCGGAAAGCCAGGTCCTCAATTTCCCATTTTATTTTATATATCCCCAGGCGATGGGCCAAAGGTGCATAAATCTCCAGGGTCTCCAGGGATATTTCTTTTTGTTTGGCAGTGTGCAGATAACGGAGTGTACGCATATTATGCGTTCGATCCGCCAACTTGATCAGAATAACCCTGATATCACGGGCCATGGCCACCAGCATTTTACGCCATGTTTCCGCTTGGTGTTCCTCTTTGGAACGAAACTCCATCCGGCTCAATTTAGTTACGCCATCAACCAGGGAGGCAACCTCTTCACCAAATTTTTCTTCGATCTGTTCATAATTATAAGGAGTGTCTTCAAGGACATCATGAAGCAAAGCAGCCACGATCGTAATCAAATCCAGCTCCAGATCAGCGAGTATATAAGCCACCCCCAAGGGGTGAGTAATGTAAGGTTCCCCGGAGATCCTTTTTTGGCCGGCATGCGCTCTTGAAGCAAACTGATAAGCTTTGCTGATCAAGTCCCAGTTTTCTTTCTTGTCATTGTATTGCTTAAATCGCCTTTTCAATGCCTGCAGGCTCATTTTTACACCCCTGCTTAATTTACCTCTTACTTTTAGTATAAGTTATGTCCCGTAAGGAGTAAAGTCACTCAGGAAATTAAGTATTTTTTTTCCCGCGGAATCCAATAAAAATTGCTGCCAGGAAAGAGTATGCTTCCATTTATCCCTTTCCAGGCGAAAAGCTTGGGTCCCGGCCAGATCCTTGAGCAAAGAACAATAATCATGAACACGGCGTTGAAATAGAATATCCTGCTCATTTAGTTCCAAATATAAAGCTTCAGCAAAAATTTCCATACTTTTTTTTAAGAGATGTTTAGTGGCCGGAAAAGGGAGTACCCTTTGCAGTTTGTAACATATTCTATCCCAGTAAACATTTTTTTCTGTTTCTATGCTTCCCTGTAGATAATAATAAACCTGCTCCAGGGAACAAAAGTCGGGTACTGTGGCCCTTAATAGTTTAAAATTTTCCCGGTAATCCTGGTGACCATAAAGCAAATGGATTTGGAGTCCTTCTTCCCCCCTGCCAACCCCGGTAAGACGAGCCAGAAGTCTCTTTAATTTTTTATCACTCAAAGGCAGGTCGTAAAGTACAAAATGATCGGGGATTTCATTAAATCCGCCCGGCGGCCAGGCACCTTGGTGGCTAAAAGATATCTCCGGCATACCGGCAAAAACCTTTTCCAGTTGTTGCCGGCGCCCTGCCGTGTTTACAAAAATAAGAATCCCTTTACTCTGCTCCCAAAGATCTTTGATGTAAAGCATCTTCTTTTTTAAGCCCCGGCGGTCAACAAGAGTTAAGGAATTTTTTCCCCTGTATTCATCAGCATATGTACAGTCCAAAATCTCCAGCTGCAGGGTTTCATTTCCTCTCCACAGGTCAAAAGAAACACTGAAGGCCAGGTCAATTTCCCGCTGGAGGGTTAACGGAGGAAGCCTGGTTTTCCCGTTAAAACTGATTCCCGCAAAAGACATGCCTTTTTTTTGCACGCCTAGCTGCAGGTGCCGCCGGTCCTTTCCCACCTCTCTTCTTTTTTCCAGCAGCCACTTCTTCCCCCAAAAAAGAGGTGATGGATTTCCATGGCCGAAAGGTTCCAGCAACTGCAGCGTCCTGACCAGCTCGGGAGTGATTTCCTCCGGTTCCAGCAGGGCATCCAGGTATAAGGTTGCCGTAGGTCCCTGCTCGCCATAAAAATCACCGGCCAAAATATCCAGTTTTTCCCGTAAAAGAGGAATACATTCCTCGGCGACCTTTAAACCGGCAGCCTGGCGATGACCTCCAAACCCCAGGAGCAAGGCGCTGCACTGTTTAAGTGCCGCTGCCAGATCAAAATCACCGCAACTTCTCCCGGATCCTTGGCCGATTCCATTCTCCAAAGCCATGAGAATAACCGGCAGGTTAAACCGTTCGACCATACGGCTGGCCACTATCCCCAAAACACCGGGATGCCAGTCCTCGCGCGCTAAAAGCAGGAAGCTCCGGCCCACCTTTTCCGGTGGGCTTTCTGTAACCAGCGTGCAGGCCTCTTTAAAAATTTTCAGCTCCAGTGCCTGACGGCGGCTGTTTTCTTTTTGCAATTCCTGAGCCATTTGGGAAGCTTTTTCCTTTTCCTCTTCCAAAAGTAAGTGAAGTGCGCGTGCCGCATCCCCCATACGCCCGGCTGCGTTGAGCCGGGGAGCAATGATAAAGGCAATTTCATCCGTTGTTAATCTTTTGTTCTTTACTCCGGCTGCTGCACGAATAGCCTGCAGTCCCGGGCGCAGGGCTTGTTCCATTTGCTGTAAACCATGCGCGACCAGAATACGGTTTTCGTCGTGTAAAGGCACCAGATCGGCTACTGTACCCAGCGCCACAAGATCCAGGTAGTCCCGGATTCTTTCTTTTTTCCCAGCTTGATAGCATAAAGCTTGTCCCAATTTAAAAGCAACGCCTACCCCGCAGAGTGCTTGAAAAGGATAGGAACAATCCCTGCGCCAGGGGTTGAGAACGGCACTGGCTGCCGGCAGAATTTCCCCGGGCTGGTGATGGTCCGTAACGATCACCTCCAGACCCAACTTGCAGGCATAGCTTATCTCTGCAACATTACTAATACCGCAATCCACCGTAATCAGAAGAGAAACACCCTGACCTTGCAAAAAATCCAGGGCACCACAATTTAAGCCGTATCCTTCCTGCAGACGACAGGGCAGATAAAAAACAACATCGCCGCCCAGCCCCTGCAGCAAAGAAAATAGAAGAGCTGTAGCGGTAATTCCATCTACATCGTAATCACCATAAACAGCAATACGCTTCCCCTGCCGTAGAGAAGAAAAAATAATTTCAACGGCACGGTCCATATCTTGCATAGAAAAAGGGGAATAAAGCTGTGTAAGGTCAGGGTGCAGGAATGCTTCCCCTTCTTCAACACTACTAATCCCCCTGTTAAGCAAAATCTGGGCCACTGGCAGCGGTATCTTGAATTCTCGAGACAGAAGAGCGCATTTTTCCGATTCCTGGGGAGACAGTTGCCAGATCCGGGATAGCGATTGTTTTTTCCTGGCCATCCTTCTCAACGTTCCCTTTCTTCCTCTGCCTGCTGTTGGTTGTCCCCCTGCGCCCCTCCCTGGCCGGCAGTCTTCCCGGAAAGAGGAAGATTACCTTCATCCGTCATTGTTACACCTGCTTCTTTGTAATCCGCATGATTCACCTGTTTAAAAGCTGCAGAAGCCTCCTGCAGCCGGCCAACCTGCGCTAAAAAAGTATCACGTTCCTTTTCTACAATTTGCAACTTTTCATGTAAATTTTTTATTTCATGGCGTAAAGACCGCAGTTTCAATCTCACCTGAATATTTTTAAACAAACCAAATATAAAAATAGCCAACGCTCCCAGCGCAGCTGACCCCAAAATAACAAGAACAGCAGATAATTCCACACTGCCGTAAAGATAATTAATTTCCATCGGCTGGTTATTGGCCAAAGCAAAAACAGCAATAATCAGGCAAAAAATAAGGGCTAAAAGGACATTAAACCGGCCCATTAAAAATCATCCTCCCTCTAAAAGATAAGATATCCTTTTGGCTCCAGTTAAAAAACTTGTACAACTAAATATCAGCCCTTCAGCGCCTATTTTGCCATGAAAACGACAGTTTCCTTTATACTCCTGCTTTCCAACGCTTATGCAGGAGTCTTTTGTCTTTTGTCTGCCGGTTGCCAGGAAAACCACAAGGGACCGGCAATAAAAATTGAAGAGCAAGTGCCGATGATAACCCCAGTCAGCAAAGCCAGAGCAAAAGCCTTTAAGTCCATGCCGCCAACAAAGTAATTGAAAGCGATAAAAAGGGAAACAAGAACCACCAGGGTAGTCAGAGAAGTGTTGAGTGAACGAATCAAGCTTTCGTTAATACTCCCATTAACCACTTCTGTAAGTGATTTTTTGCGCCCAAATCTTTTGAGGTTTTCACGAATGCGGTCAAAAATAACAATGGTATCATTGATCGAATAACCGACAATTGTTAAAATCGCAGCAATAAAGGTACTGTTTATCTCTATTTGAAATAAGGAAAAGACTGTCAGCACGGTAAAAACGTCAAACAACAGAGTCAGAATCGCAGCCAGGGCAAACTTAAACTCAAAACGGAGCGTGATATAAAGGATCATGCCGGCCGCCGCAAGCAGCAAGGCATAAAAAGCTTCCCTGGTTAGCTCCCGGCCGATGGTCGCCCCCACATTTTCAACCCGCAGGACATCCTCGGCGGTCATCTCCGGCCAGTGTTCCTGAAAAGCGGCAATAATCTCCTGCCTGGTAGCCTCTTTCAGGTAGGGCGCCTTAATGACCACCTCTCTTCCCTCCGTAAATCCTTCGCGACCGGCTCTCTGCAGGGGTACCCCGTCCAAACCAAAGGGAGAGAGAATTTCCCGCACTTCTCCCATCTGGTACCCCTCAGCCAGGCGCAGCTGCAAAATCGTCCCTTCCTTAAAATCAATGCCCAGATTCAAATTGTTTAAAAACAATGAAATTATCCCGGCAATAATAATCACCGCAGCAAAGGTGAAAGCAACGCGCCGGTACTGCACAAAGGGAAAATTAAATCGTTTCATCTTTACACCCCCTGAAACCGAGGTAGGCGACATTTTTAATTAAACGGGAACGAACCGCCAGGCGCAACAAAAAGCGGGTTAAAAAAATAGCCGAAAACATACTGCAGAGAATACCGGTTAAAAGTACCACTGCAAATCCTCGCACGGGACCGCTGGCCACAATAAAAAGGACCAGGGCTGCAATAATCGTGGTCATGTTGGCGTCGAGAATGGCACTCCAGGCGCGCTGAAAACCGGCATTGACGGCGCTGAGAGCTGTCTTGCCGGTTTGCAGCTCTTCCTTCACACGCTCAAAAATAAGGATATTGGCATCGACAGCCATACCAATGGAAAGAATCAGGCCGGCAATACCGGGCAAAGTCAGCGTAGTTTTAAAAACCGCCAACACGAGAAAAACCAGCGCGACATAAACTGTCAGGCTGATATCGGCCACCAGTCCGGCAAAACGGTAATAAAAAAGCATAAAAGCGATCACAATGAACATGCCGATAATCCCAGCCTTAAAACTTAGCTTGAGAGCATTTTCTCCCAACACAGGGCCCACAGAACGGGTTTCCAGCTCCACCAGCTCCACGGGAAGTGCGCCGGAACGGAGCATCAAAGCAACATTGCCGGCCTCCTCTGCCGTGGGAATACCGGTAATGACGGCTTTGCCGTCTTTGATCACATTCTGTACTGTCGGGGCAGAGACAAGCTCCTCATCAAGAAAAATAGCGATGATCTCACCCAGGTGCTTTTCCGTTGCCCGAGCAAATTTTTCTTTACCTCCGGCATCAAATTCCAGGGCAACCTCCGGTTCATTGTACTGTCCACGGGTAAAATAAGCCGTTTTTAAATCGGCTCCCGTGAGTAATACCTCGCCTGCTGAATTTTTAAAGGTCAAAAGAGCGGTCCGGCCGATGACCTCCATCGCCTGCGCCTGATCCTTCAACCCCGGCAATTCAATTCTAATGCGATTTTCTCCCTCGGGCTGCATAACCGGCTCATTTACACCCAACTGGTCAATCCTGTTGCGGATAATAGTCATCGATCGCTGGATGGCGTCACGATCCGCTTCGGTATCTGCCGAGGGCAGGGCTTCCAAAAGAACATAAACACCGCCCTCCAGGTCCAACCCCCTTTTTAAATAGCTTTTCCAGTTGCATAAAAATATAACTGATGCGGTGACTAGCAACAGGGAAATAAGCACGAAAATAAGGGGGCTTGTCTTCCTACGCTTTCTCAATCTCCTTCCCCTCCTGTCCGGGACCTCCAGAAAAGTATAAATTTAAAGTAGCTGTACTTCATTAATTACCAGGGCAAAGCAGGCAGAAAGAAAATCAGCAGCCCGGCGGCAAAGTACCATCCGGGAAAGAAATATTTCAAAGTACTCCATCACCCTGCTAATGTAAGTATCAATGGTCAACTGCAGGGTAATAACTCTTTGATGTGTATCGAGATCCAGATGCGCTTCTTGCACGGCATAATTGACCCGATCGTGAATATCAAACCGGGCAAAATCCCTGTTGCGGACTCTGGACCGGTGTACGTCAGCCTTATCGGCCAGGATTACAGCTGCAGAGATATTGCTCACAACCTGGCCATATTCCTCATCATGGTTGCCAATTGCGGAAGCAACATCGGCAATTTCTTCCTCATCCATGGACATTCCCTGTAAGATATTCATAGCCATTAAAGCCCCGGTAGCGTAATGGTGGGTCCGCCCCACCACATTACCAATATCATGCAGGTAACCGGCAATAGCCGCCAGCTCGGCCTCCCGAAAACTGTAACCAAGATCAAGTAAAATACGGCGTGCCGTCGTAGCCACCAGATCGGCATGGCGCCGGCCATGTTCTGTAAAGCCAATGGCCGCCAGATTTTCATTGGCCTTGCGTATATAAGTGATCACAGTAGGATTACACCGAACATCCTGCAAGGTGATCAAGTTTGAATGTTTGGTTTTTTCCATTTCATTTACACCTGCAAAAAATCAAGATGATCTTGAGGTACTTCGCTCTTCAGTTTTTTTCTCCTGCTTAAAATTTTAACATTTTTCCAGAAAAATTTTTCCACTGGAATTCATTCTTTCCTGTTAAAACCTTTTGCCTGTCTTGCTCACGCAACACCTTTCACATCCTTATCTAGAGTTCCGGAGCATCAAAAGGCAATGAGCGGAAAAAACAGCTTCTGTGCCCGGTATGGCATGCCGGACCGTTCGGCTGAACCTTAATCAAGAGAGTATCGGCATCACAGTCATAAAATATTTCTTTCACAACCTGGGTGTTTCCAGATGTTTCACCCTTCTGCCAAAGTGTTTTCCGGCTGCGGCTCCAGAAACAGGTCAGACCTGTTTCCAAAGTTTTCTGCAGGGAATCCCGGTTCATATAGGCCAGCATGAGCACTTCACCACTGGCATAATCCTGGACGATCGCCGGCAAAAGTTCATATTGAGCAAAAGCTAAGGCGTCAAGTTTTTCAAGTTTATTAAGTTTATCTTCTGAACTCATCGGCAAGACGCACCTCCAGACCCTGTTCTCTAAGATATTTTTTTACATCCTCCACTGAAAAACGGCGGTAATGAAAAACAGAAGCGGCTAGCGCTGCACTGGCTTTTCCGGTAGTTAAAACTTCGGCAAAATGCTCCACCTTCCCTGCACCTCCGGAAGCAATCACCGGTATCTGTACCCTTTCGCTCACAGCCCTGGTCAGGGGAAGATCAAAGCCATCCCGGCCTCCATCGGCATCCATGCTAGTCAACAGGATCTCCCCTGCGCCTAACTTCTCCACTTGCGCGGCCCAATCAAGAGCACGTTTCCCCGTAGCCCTGCGGCCACCATGAGTATAAACTTCCCAGTCCTGCTTTTCTTCATCCCAGCGGGCATCTATGGCCACAACAATCCTCTCGCGGCCAAAAACCCGGGCGGCCTCGGCAATAAGATCCGGGTTCTCTACAGCGGGTGTGTTGATCGAAACCTTCCTGGCTCCGGTATGGAATATTTTTTGCATCTGCTCCAGAGAACGGACACCGCCTCCCACAACTAGGGGCATAACAATTTCCCGGGCGGCCCTCCGGACAACATCCAGCAGAGCCTCTCTTCCTTCCAGAGAAGCTGTAATATCCAGAAAAAAAAGTTCATCTGCACCGGATCTGTCATAATAAGCGGCCAGCTCGACCGGATCACCGGCATCTTTAAAATCAGTAAATTTTACACCTTTGACTACCCGGCCTCCTTTAACATCCAAGCAGGGGATGATTCTTTTTATCAACAATACCGCCTCCTCCCCTAAAAAATAATCGACCGGCGTTTTGCCTGCTTACTTTTCTAATTCCATAATTGCATCCCTTAAAGAAAAACGGCCGGTATAAAGAGCCTGTCCGATAATTACACTCTCGACACCAAACGGTTCCAAGTCTTTTAATAAACGCAGGTCCTCCAGGGAGGAAACCCCACCGGAAGCAATAACCGGAATTTCAAGAACCTCAGCCATTTCTTTTAAGGCTTTTAAATTGGGCCCCGCCAGGGTCCCGTCGCGGGAGATATCCGTATAAATAATTTCCCGAACACCATACCCCTGCATCTCCAAGGCAAAATCCAGAGCCTTTTTCGGCGAAGCTTCGACCCAACCTTTCACCGCTACAAACCCGTCCCGCGCGTCAATGCCCACCTGGATTTTTTCTCCGTAAAGGGCTACCATTTCTTTTACCAGCTCCGGTTTTTCTACAGCCGCTGTTCCTAAAATTACCCTGGAAACACCCAACTCCAGAGCATTCTTTACTGTTTGGATTTCCCTGATACCCCCTCCCAGCTGGAGCGGTATATCCAGGTTGGAGACAATCTCTGCAATAATGGATGAATTTACCGGCCTACCGGCAAAGGCTCCGTCAAGATCTACAATATGCAGGCGCCTGGCTCCCTCGGATTGCCATTTTAGGGCTACTTCCACAGGATTAAGGCTATATACCGTTTCTTTCTCTCTTTTTCCCTGTAACAGACGAACACATTTTCCTCCATGGAGATCAATAGCCGGTATCACCAACAAATTTGATCATCCTCCTTTTTCCGGAAAATCTACAAAAAGCGAGCGTATACATACTTATTTTACTCTCCAAAGGCATCATCAGCCAAATAAAAGTGATCATGCAGGGTTTTAATGGCACGGTGCAGGTCCTTCTGCCTGATCAGCAGCGAAATGGTGATATTGGAATCTCCCGTTTGCTTGATTTCAATCTCCTGCTCATTCAAGGCCTTGATGACCCGTGCCATAACACCGGGAACACTATGCATATCCACCCCGACCACAGAAACCTTGGCACATTCCTTTTCCAAAGCATAAGAAACGCCCAGATTTTTAAGGATATTCTCCACTTTAAGGCAATGTTCCTCTCTGACCGTGAAGGCTTTCATTAAAGGAAATACAGTAATAAGATCGATGTTTACCCCTGCCGCACCAATCTGTTGAAAAACAGCCAGCTCCCTTGAAGGGTCCGGGTGCTCCAGTTCAATCAGAAACTGAACCAGATTTGTATTATGTGCAATCCCCGTCACAGCCCGGCGCCCGCGTGTCCCGTAATAATTCCGATCCCCCAAAGAAGATTCTGCTGTGATCAGTGTCCCACTGCCGGGATTCTCCAAACTTCTGACCACTACACGGACATTGTTACGCATGGCCACCTCCACCGCCCGGGGGTGAATAACCTTGGCCCCTTCATGGGCCAGCTGAAAAACCTCCCCGTAAGTAATCTTCTGAATCAGGCGCGCTTCTTTTAAAATCAGGGGATCAGCCGTCATAATCCCGGAGACATCTGTATAGATCTCTACCTTATCCGCATTTAAAGCCGCCCCCAAAATCACGGCTGTGGTATCGCTGCCGCCCCGGCCAAAGGTATTGATTTCCCCCAGAGGATCCGCACCCTGAAAGCCGGCTATAACCGGAACTTCATTTTGTTGTAAAATCTCTATGATTTTTGCCGGCTGGCAGTCAACCACTTCTGCTTCACCGTAGTTCCCATCAGTAAGAAAGCCCGCCTGTATGCCTGTTAAAGCACGGGCAGTAAGCCCCTTGTTGCTCAGAACCGCCGCCAGCATAGAGGCGGAAATAACCTCCCCACAGGACATAATCAGATCAAGTTCCCGACGAGAAACATCGTTATATTCCTGTAAAATGAGGGAGCGCAGCGTATCAGTGGCATAAGGTTCGCCATTACGCCCCATGGCTGAAACCACCACAACCACCCGAAAACCTTCGCCCTGAGCTTTCTGGACACGCTGGGCAATAAGTGCTCTTTTTTCCGGTGTAGTGACCGAAGTTCCCCCATATTTTTGGACCAATATTTTCATGCTTTTACCCCCTCAGACTAGATCAGCAATTCAGCGATTTGGATGGAATTTGTAGCTGCACCTTTGCGGATATTATCAGCAACAACCCACATATTCAGGCCGTAGGGCACCGAGCGATCGCAGCGGATCCGCCCGACAAAAACCTCATCCCGGCCCACAGTGTCCACCGGCATAGGGTATAAAAATTCTGCCGGATTATCCAGCACTTTGATCCCCGGAAACTGGGCTAAAACCTGGCGGGCTGTCTGGGGGGAAAGCGGCGCTTTAAGCTCCACGTTGATCGCCTCAGAGTGGCCGTTAAATACCGGGACACGCACAGTGGTTGCTGTAATCGGCAGGTCCGGCAGCCCCATGATCTTGCGTGTTTCCAAGATCATTTTCAATTCCTCTTTCGTATAATCATCCTCATCAAAAACATCAATCTGGGGGACCATGTTAAAGGCAATCTGGTAATGCTTTCCTGCCCCCTGGTAGGGGATTCTTTCTTTAATAATTTCTTGATTATTTAAAACAGCAGCACTCTGTGCAGCCAGCTCATCCACTGCTTCTTTGCCTGCACCGGAAACCGACTGGTATGTTGCCACGACCACTCTTTTTAACCCGGCAGCAAGGTGCAGGGGCTGTAAAGCCACAACCATTTGGGTAGTCGAACAATTGGGATTGGCCAGAAGACCTTTATGCCGGAGAGCAGCCTCTGCATTCACTTCGGGAATAATCAGGGGCACTTCCGGGTCTAAACGAAAAACACTGCTGTTATCAATCACAATCGCGCCTCTTTGCACTGCAGCAGGGGCGAGTTGCCGGCTGATCTCCCCCCCCGCGCTAAAAAAAGCAAAATCAATCCCGGCAAAGGATTCCGGCCGGGCTTCCTCCACGGGATAATCCTTCCCACCAATTTCGATCTTTTTACCGGCAGAACGGGATGAAGCCAGAAGTTTCCAGCCTTTTACCGGAAATTTTCGCTCCTGGAGCACCTCGATAAAAGTCTGGCCGACCATCCCGGTAACACCGACGATCGCCACATTATATCCGGCCATAAACATCACTCCTTGAAATTATAATATATCATATTAAATCTATAAACACGGTGATACAGGGAAAGAAAAAACTAGCGGTACTTTACCGCTTCTTTAAGGCGCTCCATGGCTTCTTGCAGCCTTTCTTCACCGACAGTCAGCGCAATACGGAAATATCCCTCCCCGTGCCGGCCAAAACCCCGGCCCGGGGTAACCACTATACCTGTTTTCTCCAGCAAGTAGGTTACAAACTCCTCGGAGGTAAAACCCTGCGGAACAGGTGCCCAGATATAAAAAGTAGCCCGGGGAGCTTTGAGGGGCCATCCCGCCTCCTGCAGTGCTTCGATCACAATATCCCTTCTTTTTTGGTATTTCTTGCGCAATTCCTCCAAAAAAGGTTCCATTTGCGGGTTGGTCAAAGCCTCCAGACCCGCATACTGAATAGCTTTAAAGAGGCCGGAATCAATATTGGTCTTGAAACGATAAAGAGCCTCAACCGCCGAGGCGTTGCCAACAGCATAACCAATCCGCCATCCCGTCATATTAAATGTTTTGGAAAGGGAACCAAACTCCAGTCCCACATCCTTGCCGCCTTTGGCTTCCAAAAAACTAACCGGCCGGTAATCGTCAAAAGCAATTTCGTTGTAGGCGGCATCATGACAGACAAGCAGATTATATTCCCTGGCAAAGGCAACCACCTTTTCAAAAAACTCCTGCGAAGCTACTGCACCGGTGGGATTATTGGGATAATTCAGGAATAAAAGCTTGGCCTGGCGGGCAACTTCGGGAGGAATACTCTCCAAGTCCGGCAAAAACCCCTTTTCTTCCTGTAGAGGCATCATTTGAGGAGTCCCACCGGCAAAAAGAGTCCCGATACCATAGACCGGGTAACCGGGATCCGGAACGAGATTAACATCACCTGGATCGGTAAAACAAAAAGAAATATGGGCAATTCCTTCCTTGGAGCCAATCAGGGGAACTATTTCACTCTGGGGATCAAGCTCAACACCGTGCCGGCGTCGGTAATAACCAGCCACAGCCTCCTTGAATTCCTGGACCCCCTCATCCGGGGGATAAGAGTGGTTGGCAGGGTTGGCTACCTCTTCCTGCATACGTTGGATAATATAAGTAGGGGTAGGAGAATCCGGATCACCGATTCCCAGTTTAATGACATCAATCCCTTTTTGCTGGGCCTGTTTTACTTTTTTATCTATCTCAGCAAACAAATATCTTGGTAGTAAACGAATGCGCTCGGCGGTACTTTTCATGGTCTTAACAGCCTCCTTTAGAAATTGTTGAGCTTGATCCGGCCACAAAAAACTTCTTCAGCCGGCCCTTGCATATATACTTTTTGGCCTTGCTCCCAGGACACCTCCAAAACGCCTCCAGGAAGGTGTACTTCCACCGTATTGGCCAGACGGCCTGTTAAAACCCCGGCTACTACGGCTGCACAAGCCCCCGTTCCACAAGCCAGGGTGGGGCCCGCTCCTCTTTCCCAAACCTTCATCTTTATTTTTTGTGTATCAATGATTTCCACAAATTCCACGTTGGTTCTGTGGGGAAAAAGAGAGTCATTTTCCAGTTTTGCCCCCCAGCTCTGCCAGGGTATCCCTTCCAGGGAGGAGGTAAAGATCACACAATGCGGGTTGCCCATACTTACCCCTGTAAAAAAAAGTTCCGTGTTCTCCACATGGATTTTCTCGTTCACAGCTTGGCGCGGAGGACCGGCCAGGGGTATTTCAGAACTTTCCAGCAACGGTTTTCCCATATCCACCTTCACGGCCTCCACAGTTTGGCCGTGTAAAAGGAGGCTTACGTGCTTTACACCGCCCAGAGTTTCAAAAGTAAAAGTCTGCTCCCGAATAAACGCCCTATCCCAAACATATTTGGCCAGACAGCGAATGGCGTTGCCGCACATCTCGGCCTCGCTGCCATCGGCATTAAAGATTTGCATTCCGAAAGAAGCTGTCCGGGAGGCATTTAAAATGGCCAAGCCATCAGCTCCAACCCCAAAATATCTCTGGCAAAGCCCTGGGGCCAACCCTTGCAGAGAGACCGGATCCCACCGGCTCTGCAAATTGTTGATAATGATAAAATCATTTCCCAGCCCGTGCATCTTGACAAACTCCATCATAATTCCCGCCTTTTCAAACATAAAAGTATTAGCATTGATGCAGAGCAACAAGATCTGCATATGTTTCCCGGCGCACAACGAGGCGCCGTTCTCCATTACAGACAAAGACTACAGCCGGCCGGGGATGACAGTTGTAATTATTTGCCAGAGCATAACAATAGGCACCGGTGCTCAAAACAGCAAGTATGTCACCTTTTTCCACAGCGGGCAAATAAATATCTTCAATAAGCAGATCCCCGGATTCACAGGCCTTGCCGGCAATGGTCACCTTTTTGACAGGCTCCTGGCCGGCTTTATTGGCCAGTATGGCTGCATAACGGGCTTGATAGAGGGCTGGACGGATATTATCCATCATGCCGCCATCCACGGCAACAAAGCACCTGATGCCCGGTATATCCTTGATTACCCCGACCCGGTAAAGGGTAAGGCCCGCTTCGCCGGCAATCGAACGCCCCGGTTCCAGCAGCAGTTCCGGTAAGGGGTAATTTTCCTGTAAAGCAGCTTCCTGGACGGCGCCGGCCACAGTCTTGACAAAAGTTTCAATGGACGGCGGGTTGTCCTCTTGCTGGTAGCGTATGCCCAGGCCACCGCCCATATCCAGTTCACGGGCGACGTAACCGGTCTCCGCCCTTACCGTCGCCATAAAGCGCAGCATGGCCCGGGCTGCCAGTCCAAAAGGCTCCAGTTGAAAAATCTGTGACCCGATATGACAATGAAAACCCTTCAGCTCCAGAAGAGGAGCAGCAGCCAGAGCCAAACGAACGGCCTCCAGTGCTTCCGCAAACCCAAGCCCAAATTTGGAATCATCTTGTCCCGTTTGAATATAATCATGAGTATGCGCCTCTACTCCCGGTTTAATCCGTAAAAGAATTGCTGCTTTTTGCTGTTTGGACTGCACCAATTTAAGCAGTTCTTCCAATTCAGCAAGGCTATCGATCACTATTCTGCCTACCCCGGCCCGGAGAGCCTCCTGCAGTTCCTCCCTGGATTTGTTATTACCGTGGAAATAAAGGTCTTTTACCGGAAAACCCGCTTTTAAAGCAACATAAAGCTCCCCTCCGGAAACAACATCCAGGCCCAGCCTTTCCTCTTTGACCAGATTAGCCATCGCTAAAGTCAGAAAGGCTTTTCCGGCATAGAGGATTCTGCCACGGGGATAGTATTTCTGCAAAGCCCGCAGATAACGGCGGCAATTTTCCCGCATCAACCCTTCATCCATTACAAAAAGCGGTGTACCAAATTCGGCGGCTAAATCAACCGTGTCACACCCACCTACTTCCAGATGTTGTTTACTGTTTATTTGCATTGTTCCGCTCAAAATCACTCCTGTAAAAGCCTCCCTGAGAAAAAGTAAAAAACGACTAACAGGTTCAACCGCCAGCCGTTTATGAAAACAGCCCCGCAAACCTCTATGGCCCTTAGTGAGATAGCGCTCCACCGGAGAGAAAGGGCTCTCTTCACCGGTGACAGTTCACCAGTTATTCACTGGTGAACCAGCCTCTAGCCTTGGGGGAAAAGCTAAAAACTTCGGCGACGGCACCTTTCTGCACGGCTCATCAAACCCCGCTTTCCCCGTGCATACTCATTTCCACCGCACCTCTACCTCACCTCAGGAAAAGAGATGAGGCAAATATAATTTAATTTAATCCAGTAATTTAATCCAGTAATTTAATCCAGCGGCCATTCGCTTTCACTGACAACGGAAGTTATAACCGCTTTGAAGCGCTTGCCGGCCTGAAAATTTTTTTCCTGCCCTCTTAAAATTAAAAAGACTGAAACCATGGCAGTCAACCCCAGGGCCAGCCCCCCCAAATCGGGGCTAACACTTAATCCCCTGCTGATAGCGAAGCCCCTGCCGGCAAAAAGACCTGCCAATAAGGCCAGGACCGGGAGGAGGTAAAGAAGAAATGCGGCGAAAAGTATTTCCTGCGAACGGGCTTCCAGACGCACCACTTCCCCTTTTTGAGCTCCAATGGGGTTCATTACTTCCACCAGCAAATGTCCTTTTTTTTCCGGATCGCCGAAAAAACCCTTGCAGGCCCCGCATCCCGCACAAGCAGAATGCTGTTGGACTTTGACCAGCGCCTTGTTATTTTCTACAAGTTCCATAACTTGGCCGAATTGTTCCATGACCCTCACCTGCTCCTTTTCTTCAGTATAAACGCAATTTACCTGAAAATCAAGGTATCAATAAGTTTCCCCTAATTTGGTTGTTATAATCATATTCTTTTCGTTAAGGAGAAACCAGGTCTACATATATTGTAGATTCCATGCCAAGCTCATCTTTTAACAGCTGGCGCGCTTGCGTTGTAATTTGATGAACTTCCTCCAAGGGCATGTTTGGGGGTAATTTAATATGAAAGGTGATTTCCGTATGGTGGCCATACTTGTGCACATGAATGTGGTGGGTTTGCAGATCAATGGTTGTGACCCTGGAAGAAAGTGCCCTTATTTTCTGCAATAATTCTTCACTGGGTTTTTCCCCCAGCATAGAGCTAAAAGTTTCACGCAAAATCTTATACGTGATATAAAAAATCATGAGGGCCACAATTATGCCCAAAACACCGTCCATCCACCAAAATTGTCCGCCCAAAAATATACCGGCAAGGACGATAATGGAGGAAAGAGCATCGCTCCGGTGATGCCAGCCATCAGCAATGAGCGATTTGGAATCCAATTTCTTCCCGGTCCAAAAAGCAAATTGCGCCAGAGCTTCTTTGATCAATATGGAGCCGGCAGTAACAATGATGGCCAAGCTTCCGTAAATCACTTCTTCACGAACTCTGAGCCTGGTGATTGCCTCCAGGATAAAATTGAAAGCCACCACAGCAAGCAGCGTGCCGATAATCGCCGAACCGATCTGTTCGGCGCGGCCGTGACCAAAAGGATGCTCTTCATCAGCAGGTAAAAGGGATACTTTTACACCCAAAATAACAACAATGGACGTCAGGGCATCCGATAAACTATGCCAGGCATCGGCCACAATAGCTACCGAACCAGTTACAGCTCCGGCCCAGTATTTAATAGCAAAGAGAATGACATTGGTAATAATGGAAAGCCATCCCTGAAGATAAGCGAGACGGTATGTTTTTCCCGGCATCTTAATGCTCACCTGCCAATATCCCTCCAATATTTGAGAAATATCTTATCAGCATCCCGATAATGTCAAGCCATCATTATTGGCGCCACCTTTAGTCCTATTTTACCATACTTCCCTGTATTGCAAAGGATAAACATTATTAGGGAAGGAAGTGGGTAAAGCCGGCGTGAATAAAGCGTCACCTGGCAAGACAGGACAAACCCTGGCAGACAGGTGACGCCTTATTCACTGTTTAACAAATACTTATTCCTTTTCCCAGGCAAATATTCTTAAGCAAATGCCTCCGGAATACTTTTTAGCGTAGCATAGCTGAAAACCGGCCCGTCTTTGCAGACATAAAGGTGTGCCACATTGCAGCGGCCACATTTTCCAATGCCGCATTTCATCCTGTTTTCAAGAGTAGTATAAATCTGCTCATCAGTAAAGTTCAACTGCTTAAGATTTTGCAGAACAAAATTGATCATCACCGGAGGCCCACAGGTAATCGCAATCGTGTTTTCCGGCGAAGGATTTACTTCCATGAGCAGTGAAGGAACAAAACCTACATAATGGGGCCAGCCTTCTTCTTCAATGTCTATAGAGAGATGATAGTTGATATCGTCCCGGTCATTTAAAGCTTCAAATTCACTTTTAAAGCAAAGATCCGCAGACGTCCGGGCTCCATAGATCAGGCTCAGATTTTTATAATCTGCCCGATTAGCTTTAACATATTCAATAATCGGACGCAAGGGAGCCTGCCCGATACCACCACCGATTGTCAGGATATTTTTCCCTTTCCACTCGTCAACTGGAAAGCTGTTGCCATAAGGACCGCGTACAGTCATTTTATCACCGGGTTCAAGCTCGTGGAGGGCCTGGGTAACCTTACCCGCACGCATCACGGAAAACCGCAGGAATTTACCCTCTGTAGGGGAACAGGAGATCGAAATCATGCTCTCCCCTACCCCCAGAACACCGATCATGGCACACTGACCTGGACGGTGTGACCAGTTTTCCCTTGCTTCTTCATCATCGAGGACAACTTTAAAGGTTTTAATGGCGCGATCGCCGTATGTTTCCTGCCAAGTATCCTCAATGGTTACAATTTCAGGTTTATAGGGATTAGCGTTCTCTTTCATATTGCCTCCTTAATAACCTCTGCTAAAATGTTGAGGATATCGATATTGACCGGACAAAGGTTTATACACCGGCCACACCCTACACAAGCGGTTCTCTCGAACTTGGTTACAAAATAAGAGTACTTATGGTTAACCCGGTTACGTGTACGCTCCCGGCGGGTAGGCCGGGGATTATGGCCCGATGCATGCAGCGTGTACTCCGAAAACATACAGGAATCCCATACCCGGCACCTTCGCCCCTCCAAGCCTTCCGCCTCATCTTGAATATCAAAACAATGGCACGTCGGACAGAGGAAGGTACAGGTTCCGCATCCCAGGCAAGCTTCCGAAACATCCTGCCAGAGAGAACTATCCCAGAGCTCCGGCAGCTTTTCCGAAATGCCACCGGTATCGATATTCCGGACAATTTTTCCAGCGGCTTCCTGGTGCAGCTTCTCAGCAGAGGTCACCTCTTCTTCTGTCGCCTGCTCCAGCGTCCCTTCCGCCTCCTGGCAGAGCCTCTTCCCTTTTTCTGTCAGGGATTGCAAAAGAAATACTTCCCCGAGATCCGTAAGCAGCAGATCCAGCCCTTCCGTGGAAGCGGGGCCGCCCCCGACAGAGGTACAAAAACAATTCATCCCGGGCTCAGAACAGGCCAAACCAATCACCGTTGTCTTTTCCCGCTTGGCTAAATAATATGGATCGTCAATATCCCAGGAAAAAAGGTTATCAACAATAGCCATTGCCCGGGCATCACAAGGCCTTACCCCTACAAGCACCCTTTCTTCCCCACCATCTGGCAAGTTTAGATCTGTTTTTCCCAGTTCATACTGGTACAATGTTTCCACTTGCGGAAAGAGGACGCTTTTCGGTGGAACAGTCGTGTTGGAGAACTCCAGATCAAGCTTATTTTCCGGGGTAACGGGAACAAACCGGAGAGTTTCCCCCACTTTCTGAGGGGCATACAGCTGCTTATCCAGCGCCGTTAAAAAATCACCAAACTTCTCTTTACCTATTTTCATCCTTTCCATAGCACCCACCCCTAGAGAATGAAGTCTTCCTTATCGTCAGGACGATAGCTGGATTGCAACGGTTTAGCTTCGGGATCGAGCCCGGGCCTATATCCATACTTCTCCTCGACCTCTTTAGCAAGCTTCTTATTGAGCTTCATTAACGGTATATCAACCGGGCAGACCCTTTCACATTCCCCGCACTCAACACAGCGCCCGGCAAGATGGAAAGCGCGGGACAGATGGAATGCCGTGTTTTCCGAAACATTGCTGGAACGATATACCCAGCTGGGATTGAGCCGATCCAACACACAGTCCTTGCAATAACACATGGGGCAAACGTTGCGGCAAGAGTAACACCTGATACAACTGTTAAATTTATCCTCCCAAAACGACCAGCGCTCTTCCGCACCTTTTGCCTCCAACTCCTGAACATCCTGATATTCTCCGTTTCCCCAGGCCTGAACCCCTTCACCCAGTGTTATATCAGCTATAACGGGGTTGGGATCACGGCAGTCCAAACATTTTTGTGCCAGCACTTCCTCCCTGGGGACCTCTTCAACACCTTCCGGCAGTTGAAAGATAATCTTATCCTTTCCCCACTGGACTGTCACCGGGTCCAGGATATGGGGAAATTTCGCTTCCACCTTTTTTAAGTCCAAAACTCCCTCACAGGGACAGCCAATAATGTACAGCTCTTCCCTTTTCGTGCCCTGTTCAATTAACTGCTGGACAACAGCACGGCTGTCGCAGCCTTTAACCATGACGGCAACTTTGCGCGTATCGGGTTGTTCCCCCCGGGGGAGCGGCAGTTTTTCCATTACAATGAGATAGGACGCCAGGTTATTGGTACAAAGAGGTGAAAAGATCAACTGCTCTGCCTCTCCCGGCTCCTTAATAAAGCATGGAGATACCCTAAAGCCATAGGTTCCCTGTCTCCAGCCGATCAGATATTTGACGTCGTCCCGGGAGATGGTCTCTCTGGCTACAGTTCTGAGTTTTTCCAGGTCTACCAAGCGATCCCCCTCCTCTACCAATTGATCTTGTTCCGCCGGAATTGTTCAAAAGGCCCGGCCTCTTTAGCATTTTCAACCACTTCTTCAACCACATCTTTCCACTTGGCACCTTCTGAGGCGGAAACCCAGCTCATATTGAAGCGCCGTGAATCCACACCCACATAATCCAGCAGCTCCTTCATCAGAGTAAACCGGCGACGGGCATAGAAATTTCCTTCCATATAGTGGCAGTCGCCTGGATGGCAGCCGGAAATCAGGACGCCATCGGCACCCTGTTGTAAAGCATTCATGACAAAAAGGGGGTTGACCCTGCCGCTGCACATAACCCTGATGATATTCAGGTTGGAAGGGTACTGTATCCTGCTGGTTCCAGCCAGGTCAGCGCCGGCATAGGAACACCAGTTACATAAAAAAGCGACGACATTCGGTTCATATTGTTGCTCGCTCATCTCATAACCCCCAATGCAGCAATTTGCGGCAATATCTGGCTGTCCATAAAAGATTTCTGCTGGGCAGAACCAGAAAAACAGCCGGCAGCACAAGCACCGCAACCTTTACACAAAGCGTCGTTGACCCTGGCTACCAAAGCCTCGTGTCCAAATTGATTCACTGTTACCAGCTCAATCGCGCTGTAGGGACAGATCTCCACGCAGTAGCCGCAGCCACGGCATGTTTCCTCATTAATATAGGAAACCTGGGCATGAACCTTGACTTTTCCACTGGAAAGAAGCACAAGGGCCGATGACGCCGCCCCTTTGGATTGGGCAACAGTGTCCGGAATATCCTTGGGACCCTGGGCACAACCCGCCAGGAATACCCCGTCCGTGGCCGTATCCACAGGAGCAAGCTTGGGATGAGCCTCCAGGTAGAAACGGTCCGCCGATTGGGATAACCGCAACAGATCAATTACTTCCCGGGCATCTTTACGGGGCTCCAGCCCTACTCCCAGGACAACCAGATCGACCTCATCTTCCAGCGGCGTGGATGTAAGGGTATTCTCCGCTTTGATCACGAGCTTATCGCCCCGCTTGAATATTTCCGAAGGATTGCCGCGAATATAGCGGATTCCTTCCCGGCGGACGCGATCATAAAACTCCTCATACCCCTTACCGAAAGCCCGGACATCCATATAATAAACCCTGATATTGGCCTCCGGAATTTTTTCTTTCATCAGGTGCGCCAGTTTAGCCGTATACATGCAACAGACACGGGAACAGTACTCATTCCCTGTGCTCTTGTCCCGGGAACCCACGCATTTGATAAAAGCAATCTCTTTGGGCACAAAGGCCTCTTCTCCCTCACCAATCACGATATTGCCCCCGGTAGGACCGGAAGCGGATACCAGTCGCTCCAGCTCCAGGCCGGTAATTACATTGTCATAATCATTGTAACCGTATTCCGGCTTCTTCGAGGGATCGAAAACATCGAAACCGGTAGCCACAATTACCGCTCCCACTTTAAATTCAATAATTTCATCCTGCTGTTCGAAGTTAATGGCCCCGGCCCCGCAGGCATCTACACATTTGGGAGCCTTCCCGCATTTACCCCGGGTCAGGAAAAGACAGCGTTCGGGGTCGATAGTATATTTCGCCGGCACGGCCTGGGGAAAGGGAAGATAAATCGCAGCCCTTTTACCCATACCCGCATCAAATTCGCTGGGAATCCGCCCGGTAAGGCGGCATTCCTGGGCACAAACCCCGCAGCCAGTACATTTATCCATATCCACATAACGGGCTTTCTTACGCACCTTAACGTCGAAGTTACCCACAAAGCCGGATACATCTTCCACCTGGGAATAGGTGAGCAACTCGATATTGGGATGGCTGGCCACATCCACCATTTTGGGTGTAAGGATACAGGCCGAACAATCCAATGTCGGAAATGTTTTATCCAGCTGGGACATTCTCCCACCCACAGAGGGGCTTTTCTCCACCAAGTAAACTTTAAAACCGGCATTGGCAATATCCAAAGCCGCCTGTATCCCGGCGATCCCCCCCCCAATAATCAAGGTGGCGGGCTCGACATCCACCTCTTTTTCCTGCAAAGGCTCCAGCAAGCGTGCTTTGACTGCAGCAGCAGCTACTAATTTTTTGGCCTTGGATGTGGCCCTATCGACTTCTTCATGGACCCAGGAACAATGTTCCCTGATATTGGCCATCTCCAAATAGTAGGGATTCAGCCCTGCTTCTGCCAGAGTCTTACGGAAAGTCAGCTCGTGCATACGGGGAGAACAGGAGGCCACCACGACGCGGTTTAAGCCCTCATTTTTAATATCTTCCCGGATCAGCACCTGTCCGGGGTCAGAACACATATAGGAGTAATTGCGTGCCACCTTCACATTTGGCAGGTGGGAGGCAAACTCCGTTACAGCTTCAACATCCACCGTTTTGGCAATATTGATCCCGCAGTGACAGATATACACACCGATTTTGGGCTTGTTGTTCATTGCATCTTTCATCCTCCAACCAAGAATAACTGATCATGCCTACCGCAAAAATCATCTTTTCCCGTGATCAACCCCGTAACTCTTTCAGTTTTTCCGTTAACTTGGGAACCACCTTGAAAAGATCATCAACAATGGCAAAATCTGCTACAGTAAAGATCGGCGCATCGGGATCCCTGTTAATGGCCACAATGGTTTTTGACCCTTTTATACCAGCTATGTGCTGGAAGGCACCGGAAATACCGATAGCAATATAGAGCTTGGGTTTGACCGCCTTACCGGAAGTACCCACCTGACGGTCGTGAGACAGCCAGCCGGCATCAGTAGCCGCGCGGGAACCACAGAGATCAGCATTAATCGCTTCAGCCAGCTCTTCGATCATCGCCATATTTTTATCTTCTTTAATTCCCCGCCCGACAGCAATAAGAACCTCTGACTGGGTTATATCGACATCTCCCACTTCTGCTTCAACGTATTCAATGAAGCGACGGTAGTCAATATCCTCTTTCAAGGGAGAATCGATCTTTTCAACCTCACCTTTTTTGGAGGGCTCAGCAACTTCAATGCTAGCTTCCCGGAAGGTAATCAGATAAGGTGGCTCTCCCTTAAAGATAAAATTAGCGTTGACCTTACCTTGGTAATACTGACGCACAGGCTGGGGTTTACCATCTGGGAATTCCAGATCGATTACGTCTGAAATATAAGGCATCTTCATTTCCACGGCCAGTGCCGGGGCCAAGTCAACACCTTGAGTCGTATGGCCAATCATGAACAGTTCGGGCTGATACTGTTTAATTAACTCCACCAGGGCCTTCTGATACTTTTCGGAATTATAATCAGCGAAAAGAGGATCATCAACATAAAGAACTTTATCGCTGTAGCCGACAAGTTTTTCGGCAAAGGAATCCACACCGCTGCCCAGAAGGACCGCTACCGTTGTTCCACCCAACTTTTCGGCCACTTCGGAAGCTTTGGTCAGCATCTCCAGCGTTACTTCCCGCAGTTCTCCCTGACGGTGCTCGGCCAGAACATAGACATCACCCATTTTAGAGCAGTCCTCCTTTCACCAGTTTAGTTGCCATGATCTCAGCTTTTTCTTCGGGTTCGCCTTCGATCACTTCTGCTTTGGAGACTACTTCGGGGATATAAAGTTTTTGCAGCTCTACCAAAGAACTGGCTGCACTAACCTCTTCCTCACTTAGTCCCAGATCTTCTATTTTCAATACCTTCAGTTCTTTCTTCTGCGCCATCCGGATTCCCCGGATGGGAGCGTAACGGGGCTCATTAATACCGGTCTGGATGGTGACAACTGCCGGCAGGGTAATTTCCACAACCTCAGCTATACCACCTTCCAGTTCCCTGTAAGCCTTGATTTTACCGTCTTCAACCTCCAGTTTTTTGACCATGGAGGCGTGAGACACACCCAACTCCTCCGCCAGAGCTACCCCTGTTGACATGTTACCGTCGTCATTGGACATGCATCCTGTTAACACCAGATCAAATTCCTGCCCCTTGATCGCCGCAGCCAGAGCCTTAGCCGCCTTCATGGGATCCCGGGCATTGATCCGCGGGTCATCAATACGCATCGCACTATCCCCGCCTTTGGCCAGGGCCATGCGAATCATCACATCTGCATCTGACGGTCCCATACAAACAACCTGGACCGTTCCTCCTTTAGCTTCCTTGATAAGTACGGCCTCTTCGACGGCATAGTTGTCAGCATCATTGATATCAAAGGAAAATTTGCTGCTGTCAACATCCTTACCCGCTGCGTCCACCTTTACTTCTGCCTCCGAAGTATCCGGCACTCTTTTGATACAAACAAATGTTTTCATAAAAGCTCCACCTCCTGTAGCTGGTTATTTTCAAAAGATGGGCCCGTATAAACCCGGACTGAGAATTTTTAAAAAGTATCTCCCCCTTCAAATTAAATGTAGCCAGTAACATAACAATACAGCTTTAACCTGCAGTTTATTTTTTTAACCAGGCACAAAGAAAAAGAAAACGAGATGCTACTCAATAAGCTCCCCCGCAAGCTCTAGAATTTCTACAACTCGCATTTCCTCCTCAAAACCCTTCGCTTTAACAGCATCATCCAAAGTCAAAACACAGAAGGGACAAGCAACAGCCAATATGGTAGCACCCAGATCCTTGGCATCCCGGACTCTCATTTCTGCCAGGCGTTCTTTACGGGATTCAGTTTCCGCCCACATCTTACCCCCGCCCCCTTCACAGCAGAGACTGCGCTCTTTATTGCGTGAAAATTCCACCTGCTCTGCTCCGGGAATCTGGTTTAATATATAGCGTGGTTCATCGAAAACATCATTTTGTTTACCCAAGAAACAAGGATCATGAAAAACAATCTTTTGGGAAAACTCCTTCGTAAACGCCAACTTTTCCTCTTCCAGGATTTCCTTCAACAGATGTGTATAGTGGATAACCTCCGCTTTCAAATCTGGGTACTGGTTTTTGAAGGTGGAATAACAGTGGGGGGAAAGTGCCACAATCCTGGCAGTATCATAGCTATTTAACTGTTCTGTGTTATCCTCAACCATCATTTCAAAAAGGCCGTCTTCTCCGACTTCCCCCAGGTTGAATATTTCACTAGCACAGCAGACCTCGTCATCCCCAATAAAGCCATAATTGATTCCAGCTTTATTAAGAATCTTCACCAAGTTGCGGGCGATGACTTGAACCTTGGGATCGTAGGCGATAGTACAACAAACAAAGATGAGGTTTTCCACCCTCTCTCCGGGTGCAGCAATGTTGACATCCAATCCCTGCATCCAATCACTGCGCGTCGCCTTGGGTTTATTCCAGGGATTGCCCTCCCGGAAAGCGCTCTCCAAGGCATCCCTGACTGTCGGCTGAATTACGCCGCCTTCCACGAGAATGTTTCTTAATCCGATCAGCACCTCCACGGGTTTAAGGCCTTTGGGACATCTGACGGCACAGGTATGGCAGGCGCTACAATCCCATACTTCCGGCAATTTAGCCAGTTCATCAAGCATACTCTCATCGAGAGCATCATAAACAAAACGGCGAACATTTAAGTTAGTCCGTACAGTAACCGGGCAACCGCCGGTACATCTTCCACACTGGATGCACCCCAACAAATCATGTTTCTGGATAAAACTCTGTACTTCTGTATTCATCTTCATACCTCGCTAGAGATGTAATTTTATCTACCATCCCTTCAAGATTGCTTACAACCACTCACCTGTATTCCTCACATAAAAGAAAAGCTACCAACCAGATTAATTACTGTAAAAGACTAAAGAAGATACTTTTTTTCGGCGGTATTATGCGGTATTATTATCAAACTTTTTTCTCTCCAGGACACCCCCTTTACCCCTCTTCGTCTCGTTCAAAATCTAAACACCTTACCCCATACTTTTATTCCGCAATTAAATTATTTACCGCCCATTTTGATTTCGACATCTGAAAGAGAAAATCCTTCTTATTGGCGTAAACTTTTAAGTATTCAGGAATAGTTAGAAAAATTTGATGTTTTATCCTTTTTCTCAAAAAAGAAACGAAAATCAACCTTTTCCAACAGATTGCCAAATGAAAAATTTCATACTAAATTTAGTATAATAAAACATAATTAAACTTAAAATGACATAAATTGCAACTGGAGGAAAAGTTAGAAACAAAATGTATTAATTTTTCTTAATAAAGAGGAATTTTAAACTACATGTCGAAAAATAAAATATAGGAATAAATTCCTATAGTTAAAGATATTGTCAAAACGTAACTGCTTAGGAAAAGAAAATAGAAACAAGAAATCATTTGATAATGTCCCCAAAATGCAGCGCAGGACCAAAAGAAAGATGATAAATCCGTACCCGTGCTTTACGATCCAAGGTTTCGTAAACAACCTGTTGACCTGAGTAGTGACGTCAAAATTATCTAAGCTGGGTAAAAGAGGCTGCAAAATGAAACAGGAAAATGAAAAAAAACTGCTTGCAGACATCGAAAACCTCCGCAGAAAACTTTACAAAAAATTTGATCCGGAAAAAAACGCACCAAGACATTGTATACAAACGTACACCTTAAGCTGTCAACTGGATAAACTAATCTACCAATATATGAAAACAATCTACAGATGCAATGACTAATATTTAATAAGGTGGCCAAGGTTGGTACTCAGTTGATACCAGCTCTGGTTAGTTTTTCTTTTCTCTTATTAAAAAACAAGGGATTTACTCGCTCCTTCTCTCATGTTATTTACCGATAAATAAAATATTCGAGGTGGCCAGTTTTATTTCCCCTTTTTAATTGATCGTTCGTGCAGGTTTTTTACTACCGTTTATCATGCACGTTAACACGTCTTGGTTTTGGATAATCTAATATTACCTAAAAAAATTACCTAAAAAAATAATTTCTGTTTATTTAAGAAACGGGGACACACCTCCTTCTGAGATTGTCCCCGTTATGATCCCCGTTCTAGTGCCTGTTACTGAATTGATAGCAGTATATGCCAGCGCCAACTATGCTTTCGTGTCTTGTGCGACCGCCAACTCCGGCTCCGACGACGGCTTAAAAGCAGTCCTTAACATGTAAATGGAGGTATAGGCAACTACACAGATTACTACCCACATTAAAGTATCCAATGGTAAGGATTTCACGATATAAGCTGCAATCAAAACGGCTGGAATACCGCCAAGAGTATACCACATGGCCGTCTTCCGTTCATAAGCGCCTTCTTTAATGAACTTAAAACTGGCAACCGGCAATAAAAACGCGCCGGTACCCATCATTATCGGGAAGGCAACCTTTGGACTCATACCTAAAGCATAGACCAATGCCATTAAAGGAGCATAGCAGCCGATACCCAGAGTCAATAAGGCACCTAAAATAAAGTTGGCGACTACAGCTATAATGAGTTTACTACCGGTAAGCCCGATCGCTTCTCCACCGCCCGGCATCCAACCGAATTTACCGGCCAGCATGAAGAAAGCGGCAATCAACAGAGCAATACCTACTCCTATTTGTACTTTCCTTTCCGGTAATTTAGAGACAACACCGGCCCCAAGATACGCGCCGACAATTCCGGCAATAAGCATAGAAACCAGGGTTACAGGATCAACTTTAATGACAGTGATGAACACCAGTGCCTCAATTGCAACCGGTATAGTGCAACCTAGGTTCAGTGTCCCCGGTATCTTTTTATCCCGGCACAAACCGAAAAGCTTCCATGTTGACATAGTCGTGGCGTAGCTGCCAATCCCAAGAGTATCAAAAAAGTTCGCGATGAACCCAATAACGACGTTGGCTGCATTTTGTTTATTTGAGATATCAGGCTCTCGATTTTTTATATAATCTTTTACGAAAAAATAACTGGAAACGGAAGTAAGGGCAACCAAAGTACCTAGAAGAGCATTTACAAAACCCATGATTTCACTCCTTTTATTTTATTTAAAAACCATGTTTTAGCGGATCATCCAGGGTAATGACGTATTGACTAAAGCCCGTAATGAATGTGCTACCAGTAACTTAGATATAACTGCTTTAAGTCTGCAGAGCTCCGTTTCTCGAAGTAGTTTGCCCTGCCGTACCGGTTCTCACCCATGAAGCCCGGTATTTTAACGGGCTTAGGACCGGAGATGGGTGAGGTCCATCTCCGGTCCCCAAACAATAGTAATCAATCTTAGATCTTTGCCCTGTATTCGTAAGGTAGCGGTATAACCATACCGGGTTGGTCAATTGTTTCAAGTAGTTTGAGCGTGTCTTTGACAACCGCTGTCTGCATTGCCACGTTATGGGGTTCACCGGCGTTGGCGCCCATCGGCATCCGCGGAGCGGTCGCGCGTGGTGAACCTTGTTGTTTGACTACCGGAGGAAGCGCAGCAATAATTATCGTTGGAATGCCAGCTTCTTCAATTGCTCTCTGCACAATCACGGCAGAGCGGTGGCAAGTGCCTCACCCGGCAGTTAGAAGAACTGCATCCACTCCTTCTCTTTTCATGATCTTGGCAACCTCCGGTCCGGTATACTCACGAAACTTGCTCTCGATACCGCCACCGCCCATGAACCCAACAACCACGGAGGCGATGTCTTTTATAAAGCCTTCAGCTTTGAGTTCATGAAGTCTTTGAAGCGGGTACATACAGTTAATGTCTCTGTTTACATCGGTATTATCATAACCGCCGTGGGTTACCATTAACTCTTTAATATCAACATCACCGGGGATTTCTCTATAGGTGTAGTCACCTGTTCCCTTGAATGGCTCTTGGCTTTTCATGTGTACACCACAAGCGCTGGCAAGACCAATTTTACACTCACTTATAGGTTTAATCATTGGTGCCCAGACTGGCGGAGGTGTAACCGGCACATAGATTTCGGATTGCATACCTTCAGTCACGGTAAGTCTCATAATATTCAACCTCCCCTGAGTTAATTTTCTACTTCGATGAGACTCATCAATATATGGACCTTTTCACCTTTCTTTACAGGGTTATCTGAAATGACCATCCGCCAAGGCACCCTAATACAGCCTAACCGACCGGTTAGCCTTACGGTAATTCCCCCTCCGGTTACTTCTGCGACCACCCCTGTATAGGGCACGGGTTCGTTCATTATGGCTGTCATACCTTAACCCCTTACTTATGAGTTTTTTTGGCTAATTCATTATTCTTTTTCAACACTTCATCGTTCCACTTGCGGTCAGCAGGTTTAATCGCTACACCCATCATCTTATTCTTAAGCATTGCCACCGCACGAATTGCATCATCATCAGTAATACTGTTGTCTTCAAGAATATCAGACTCGACACCGCCAACGGATTTACTCATTTCAACCATGGCGTCCATGTACTTGTTACCAACAACCAGAGCGCCTTGGATAGCAGCGAAAGACATACCAACTACTGGTACACCACGCATGCCAATTTGCTCGATATGACTGGCAAAATCAATGTGGTTGTTACCAAAACCTTCAGTAGTAACGATTGCGCCGTCTACATTCATAGCTTCAACCAGCTTGCCGAGACGCTCGGAAACGTAGAACTTCTCAGTGTTGGCTTGCGGGCTACCGATAAACACCACGGCAACCAGATTGAGTTCTTCATCTTCGGCAAGGCGCTTAACCACTGGCTCACGCCAGTAATGGCGGGTAGTTTCCTTGGTGGCAGGGGTGATACATGTCAGTGCATGGATACCGCCGTCGAAAACCTCGTTTGGGCTGAAGACAACAGGCAAGTTACCAAGGTCAACGTTAGGACGACCACCGGTAACACCTGCGGGCTCAGACGGAAGTATCAGGTTGTCGTGCATTGCGCCCTGGCCCATGATTTCTTTAACCAGGACAATGCGTGGGCGGCCCTGACGTTCAATTTCTTCATGAACTTTTGTTCCGGCAGCTTTATCTGCAGGCATCTTCTTGAGAACTTCACGAATTTCTTGGACAATTACATCGGCGGATTTATGCGCCGCATAAGGACCTACACGTTCCATACCGGTGTTCTTTTCGATAACAGCATGGATACGAATGATGATATCTCCCTCATCAGGGCAACCGGGACGACCGAATTTTACATGTTCAGCCAGGATACCATCGGAAGAATTGGCGTCAGCAACTTGTTTACCGTTTTCGTCAACACCGGTAAGCATAATTACCGCACCAGTCATTTCATAAGTGATGCCTTCGCCGATATTGCCTTCTACTTTAGTTGCAATCGGGGAAACGTCCATCATCGTATTGGTATAAATGTTACGGTTGTCTGGAGTAATAACATCGATTGTGATCTCCTTGGTCAACTGATCGGCATCAAGAGCCTCATCAGCCAAAGAACCTCTGATTGTCAGCACTCCATCTTCAAATTTGGTCACTTCTCCAATCTTGACTTCTTTGACCGGAAATTCCAAAATTTTTAACGTACGTTTAACCTTGTCTTCGATCTTTGGCTCGGCTATTTTATCAACTACGGCTGGTTCAGCAGAAAGAGAAGCAGCGCCCTGATCGCCCACCGGGATTTCAAGATTAATTCCTTTTCCTTCAGCAATATAGACCTTCACAAATCCCCCTCCCATCGAAGTAGCCTGTTCGGTAGGCACCGTCCCAGTAGCTCTCATTGCGGACGCCGGTGCCGGTACAGGATCTGCAGTTGCGGCAGCCTTCACTCCTTCAAGAACATCTTTGGTTAATGGAGTCAAGGCATCTACGGTTTGCGTCAATTTTGCCCCCAAAACTTGTCCAATTGTCAGAGTATCATCGTCAAGTGTAAGCAAGCCCGAATCAACTAAATCTGGAAAGATAGTGGGGTCTTCCAAGTCGCCGGCGGATAGCACAGTGCCTTCGGTTATACGACAGCAGGCAACCGCAGGGTCATTTTTATGAATTTCCGCAGCTTCAGGTGTGATTGACATTCTGTTCCCTCCTTAAATATTTATTATGCATTAACTTAACTCAAAGTCTGCGCACCAGTTTCTTGCCTATAGTCCTCATAACATGGTCAGTATGATGATAAATCGGAATTTTTAACTTTGGTGCAATACCCATACAAGTATTAGTGCAGTCACTGCAAGTTCCTACTAAAAGAACTTGTGCACCTTTTTTTCTAAGGTCCAAAATGCGTTCCGCTTGTCCTGGGCAATCGCCGGGTTTTTCACATTTAATTGCCCCGTTTTTCATATCGACAACCTGTTTGCATCTTTGGACAGCTGCTACCGGCGCCCCTATATTGCCAGCTATTTCCCGCAATCTGGCCTCAGTAGCTCCGCAGCCGCAAACCAATAAACCAATCGGCCGGCTTTCCTGCGGAAAGGGAATAGTTACAAGAACGCCGCCAGAGGTCTTGACGACCGGAGTTTCCGGCGTACCGCTTTTACCCATAAACGGACCACCAATAATAATCTCGCCGTGGGGTTCTTCAATACCACCGCATTCGGACAGTAGTTCGGATACTGGCGTGCCGATTGGTACATCCATAAATATTTTGCTTTCCCTACCGCCCGCCAATTTACCGGCGACCGTAATATTTTTAGTAATCACCGGCAGGCGGTCCTCGACGGCACGGGTGATGTTGCTTAAAGTCTCAACATTGGAAATCGCAGCGCCGGCCACAGATGGTAATTCGTTTGGTGCCAATAATTTACCGAGCACCTCGCGGATGATTGCCCTTTCCTCGCCCATTGGATACATGTCCGGCAGAAGTTTGATTTCCAGGTCCGGGGCATCCCTGATGGCGTCAGTAATTGCGGCAATCGCCCCGGTATTTTTAGCCTTGATCGCCACATAACCTTTAGCGGCGCCGGTTACTTTCATGGCATAGCGCAGGCCTCGAATTATTACATGGGGCGTCTCTTCCATCTGCTTAACGTTATGGCTTAAAAACGGCTCACATTCTACGCCGTTAGCAATCACTACACCACCCGAGAGATTTATCTTCATCTTGACATGAGTGGGAAAACCGGCACCTCCTGCTCCAACAATTCCAGCTTCGTAAATCGCCTCAAGAATATCTGAAGTTTCTTTAATTAAAAGCGGTTTTATTGGTTGCTCGCTAAAAGGTTCTAAAAAGATTGCCGTTTCATTGACTTCTACTATCTTTCCACTGGCGCTTGCGTGAATTTTGCTGCCTAAGCCGGCCGGTTCGGCTATTAACTGCCCTTTGATTACCTCATCGCCAGGTTTAACTACTGTTTGACACGGTTTACCAACATGCTGCAATAAGGGGATTTGTAAATAGCGCATATTTTTCACCTCCCTTTCGCTACTGTTTCGAACTTTTTAAAAAGCAAGTTCTTGTTATTTTTATTTATAGTTAGTGCAATTAACATGCCAAAAATTTATAATTGCTTGTATGATGGCTACACCTGCGTCGTTATTGACATTCCGGAATTATATAAATGGTTTTATCACTGATGTTGCATAAACAAAGATTAACCTGTTAAGCGGCCAAACAAATGAGTAGAGACTATAAAACAAGAGCTTTTAACGTATTTTGCTCTATTTTTGCGAGTATTTACTAATAAAAATCCTTGTAATAGCAGCATATAGTTGATAATGACCAATTTGGTTTATGTAACGCTACTGAGTTTTTATACAAAGAATAAACATTGACTTTATGAATTGCCAAAAATTGTACAACATATTTTGTAGGCTCTATTCACTTTAGGAGAAAATATCTTCTGTAATAGGAGTTCGGTTTAAAAATAAAGTGTCCAATACACCGACTTAAGTCAGTGTATTGGACACTTTATTTGGCAAATCACAACGCTTCAAGGATTCAAGCGCCTGCGGCTTTTATTTTTTTATAATCTCCAGTTCATCCAACTTGTAATATAATGTGCTTCGTGGTATGTCAAGCAGTTTCGCCGCATGAGATCGGTTTTGTTTTGCCTGGTTCAGGGCCAAAGCAATCACCTGTTTCTCTGCCTCTTGCACAATTTCTGATAGAGGTATCAGTTGGTTAACGGTGACGGCTTCTCTTTGCTTGTTACCGGTTAGCGCTTGCTGGCGCAGATGTTCGGGAAGGTATGTGGCCTTTATGATGTTATCCTCCGTTAACACAACCAAACGCTCTATTACATTCTTTAATTCCCGAACATTACCCGGCCAGTCATAATCTAAAAGCGTAGAAATCACTTCAGGCTGGATTCGCAAAATAAGTTTTTTGTACTTACCGGAAAATTCCTTCATAAATTTATCGATCAACAACTGTATGTCTTCTTTCCTTTCCCGTAGCGGCGGCAAACGAATGGAAACGACATCCAGACGATAGTATAGGTCTTCCCGGAATGTACCCTGTTTGATCATACTCTCAAGATTGCGGTTAGTAGCAGCAACCACACGCACGTTTACCTTGATAGGTTTTACACCGCCTACCCGGTAAAACATTTTGTTCTGCAGGACGCGCAACATCTTAGCTTGCATTTCAACGGGCATATCACCGATTTCATCCAATAAAATTGTCCCGCCTTCAGCTAGTTCAAACTTTCCAAGTTTACCTGCCTGGTTGGCGCCGGTAAATGCGCCGGCCTCGTAACCAAACAGTTCGCTTTCCAAAAGAGTTTCAGGAATGGCGCTACAGTCAATGACGATAAAAGGTTGTTCACGCCGGGCGCTTTCAAGATGGAGCGCGTGAGCAATCAATTCTTTACCAGTGCCGCTCTCGCCGCGAATCAACACAGCAGCTTCAGTATTTGCCACACGCTTGACCAAATCAAGTATAGCTATCATATTTGGGCTTTTCGCGATGAAATTTTCCAACGGGAAGCGGTCATTGCGAATTTTTTTAATTTCTTCTTCCAAATAGGATACCTGATGACGAAATTTCTGCACTTCTTTAGTTAGATTCATTAATTCGGTAACGTCCCGTTCGGTTGATACAGCGCCGATTAAACGTCCCTCCCGTTTGATCGGAGTAGCGCTGATAATAACGTGTGTACCTTCGCGCGGTTGGTGTTCAATCAAATCGAAGCCTTCACCAGTTTCGATCACCCGCTGCAGGAGCGCATTTGGGAAATATTCTACCATGGGACGTCCTACAATTTTTTCGGCTTTAACACCATATAACTCTTCCACACTGCTATTCCAATAAACAACAATTCCTTTGGCGTTAACCACGCAAATCGCCACCCGGACTGTATCCATCGCAATCCAAAGGTTTCGCCCGATTTCCTCAAGCTGCATGTAGTATTTGTCACGCAGGTTATCGCTGGTTAATATCCCTAATAAACGACCCGTGTTGTTGACAACCGGCAATTGGGCAATCTGATTTCTCAGCATCATATTGCGGGCAATTTCCACTTCTTCCTCAGGGGAAACGGTGATAACAGGTTTGATCATGACTGCTGAAGCCGGTATATTTTGGAAAACTTCCCCCTGTAAAATATCAGCAATGTCGCGGCGTGTGATAATGCCTAAAACCTTTCGATGGCCATCAACGATCAGGATTCCGTTCGCCCTTTGCCTGAGAATCAAGTCAATAATCTCTTCCACCGTAGCTTCAGGACCGAGCGTGTGAACCTTGCGGTTCATAATCTCTCCGACGGTCAGTTTCAGGAGCGTTTTTTCCAGGATGGGATCCTTTTTACTTGTTGACATGCCAAGACACCCCTTTAGCTTATCGTGCCTGTTCTATCCATACATTTCATGCCTATGTCTATAATCTACTCTGTCAATTAGTTTCTAACTTTAATTTGTCTAACATTAATGGTTCTACATACTGAGGATATCCCAATAGCCGTGGAAATTGGAGTGGCAGTTGCCCTGTTATGGCATAGCAGCTTTGGAAAAAAATAAACCTCACCGGGAGGTTGCCACCAATACCAGCTTATCACAAAAAAAACAAACAATCTAATGGAAAAAGTGAGCAGAAGTTCTTTATGCCCCAACCAACCCTGTTGCTTACGGTTGGCCCCCGGGAAAGTTCGCATCCGAACTCACCTCCCGGCTGCCTCAAAATAGAAACCTGCCCTTTAAAGCAATTTCCAGGCCACTCTTTCATCTCCTATACGGCGGGTATACTTGCAACCATCGAAATGTTCCAGAAGAGCCTGGGCATACTTGCGGGAGGTTTGCAGCAAATCCCGATACTGAGCCAGATTGATACGGCGGTTTTTTTGCAAATAGTTCCTTAAAACCTGCAAGCAGTGATTATAAACATCACCATGCAGATAAATTTCTGCAGTGATTTTCACCAAAGTGCCCCTATAAACCAGGTAATCCAGAAGGCTTTCTCCCTCTTCTTTTTTTAGCCCCAAAGATACACATAAATCTTTAGGCGCGGGAGGCGTTAAGCCATTTTTTTTAAAAAGTTCTTCGATTTCCACCAGCTTTTTCTTCTGGGCCAATGTAGGCTGGGGGGTAAAATCTCTTCTGTAAACCAAATCCCCGCTAATAGTGAGCAAACCTTTGTTCTTTAAATGTTCCAAAAGCGCATCATAGGCCTGGCCGGCAATTTTGCGGGGAAGCATCCTGCTGGCCTGAGCTTTTGGCATCCCGGGAAGTAAAGGTTTTTCCTTGTGAAAACGCTTCAATTCTTCTAATACCTCTGCCTCCCACTTTTCCTTGTTTGTAGCAGTAACATATAAATCACCGAGTAAAGCCACCTTTCCTTCCTGGCCGGCTCTTTGCAGCAACTTTTCCAATCGTTGCGGGGCCATTTTCATTAAGTGCGATAACTCCGACAGATGAGCTCCCTGGATCGCTGTAAGTTTTTGCAGGACAAAAAGCAGGGGGTCACCTTTTTCCAGGTCTTGCAGCCTCTCCAAAACCCCCTGGCGAAATCTTTTATGGCGCAGTGGACGCTCATCCAGAACCACACCTCCCCCAATGGTGACAACCGGCGAATAGGAGCGAATAATAAAGTGATCACCCCGCTGGGCAATAAGAGGTTTATCGAGCCGGCATTGCACAAAGCACTCTTTTCCCGGCAGCAGCTCCCCACAGCCGACCAAAAGTAAAGAGGCTACAGCCCGGGCCGTCCCTAAATAAAAATGAACCGGAGTCATATTCACAATCGGGCGGGGAGCTGTAGAAAGTAGTCTTAATTTGGCATCAAGGCGGCGGGTAGGATGAAAGTAACCGGGAGTGGCCACAACAGATCCTCTTAAAACTCCCTCTTTTTCCAGGCCGGCCAGATTTAAAGCCGTCCGCTGCCCCACAGAGGCCTCAGCAACCCCCTTCCCGTGGACTTGAATCCCCCGGACCCTGAAGTTCCGGCCTGGAGGGGTAACCTCGACCGTCTCCCCTGTTTTGACCGTGCCATTTAAAATCGTCCCTGTAATAACGGTCCCGAATCCGGCAAGAGAAAAAACACGATCTACAGGAAGACGCAAAGGAGCATCTTTGTCTCTGGCGGGCACCGTTTCTGCCAGCCGGCCCAAGGTCACCTTCAGTTCATTGATTCCCTGTTTAGTAATTGCAGAAACAAAGTGCACAGGACTGCCCGCCAGGAAGGTACCCTCAAAAGCTTCCTTGACTTCCTCCTTAATCAGCTCCAGCCATTCTTCGTCCACCAGATCGATCTTTGTCACGACAAGCACACCTTTTTTAATTTGCAACAACTCTAAAATATCGAGATGTTCCCTTGTCTGGGGCATAACCCCCTCTGTAGCATCGACTACCATCAAAACAAGATCGATCCCCCCCACCCCGGCCAGCATATTATGAATAAACCTCTCATGCCCGGGAACATCAACTATCCCCGCCAGGCGGCCTCCGGGAAGGAGAATGGGGGCAAAACCGAGATCAATAGAAATACCCCGCTTTTTTTCCTCTTTTAACCGGTCCGTATCTATCCCCGTTAAGGCCTTAATTAACTCCGTTTTACCGTGATCTACATGCCCAGCTGTCCCGATAATCATGGCTCATAAATACCCCCCGTTTCTACCTCTCCGGCCAGAGGAAAAGTCTCCGCAAGTATTTTTACAAGTAACTCGTCTGATTCCGCTGGAAGGGAGCGCAAATCCAGCAAAATTTTATTTTTTAGCACACGGGTAATTACAGGGTGCCTGGCTTCCCGCAGCTTTTTAACCAACTCTGCCGCGCTTGCCCCAGCACACTCCAGGGTTACCTGGTAGCTGGGCAGGGAAGCCAAAGGCAGGGAACCACCGCCAACCCGGGCCTTTTCCCGAGAAATACCGATCTGCCACCCTGGTCCGAGCTTTTTGGCCAGTTCTGCCGCCAAAATCTCCGCCCGCGCTTTTAAAATTTCGCTGGAAACAGTCAACATACACAGGATGGGGATTTCCTTGAAAGCTTTTTCTTCATCCAGATAAAGGCGCAGAGTGCTCTCCAAGGCTGTTAGGGTCATTTTATCCACACGCAGTGCTCTGGTCAGCTGATTGCTTTTAATACTCTCCAGGTATTTTCTCTTTCCGACAATTAAACCGCTTTGCGGGCCGCCAAGCAGTTTATCCCCGCTAAAGGTCACAATATCTACCCCGGCCGCTACGGAATCCTGAACCCTGGGCTCATAAGGCAGGCCAAAGCGGGTAAGGTCAACCAGTACTCCGCTGCCCAAATCCTCCATCACGGGAAGACCGTACTCTTTGCCCAGCTCTACAAGCAAGCTGGAATCTACCGTCGATGTAAAGCCCAGAATTTTAAAATTGCTGCTATGCACTTTTAATAATAAAGCTGTTCTCTCACCAATAGCGTTTTTGTAATCTCGCAGGTAGCTCTTATTCGTTGTCCCCACCTCGGCAAGCAGCGCCCCGCTGGAAGCCATCACCTCCGGCAGGCGGAAAGAGCCCCCAATTTCCACCAGTTCACCGCGGGAAACAACAACTTCCCGACCCGCCGCAAGAGTTTTCAAGGCCAGAAAGACTGCCCCGGCATTGTTGTTGACAACAAGCGCCGCCTCTGCTCCTGTCAGGCGGCAAAGGAGCTCCTCCACATGCTCGTAACGGGAAGCCCGGCGGCCTGTTTGGAGAGAAAGCTCCAGATTACAAAACGAACTACTTACCTTCCGGAGCATCTCCACCGCCGCTGCTGCCAGCGGAGCCCGTCCAAGATTTGTATGCAGCAGTACACCTGTAGCATTTAAGACGGGATGCAAATTAGCCCTGGATTTCTCCTTAACCTTTTCCTGGACTCGGCGCGCCAAGGAAGATGGGGAAAGATCTAGAGTTTCCAGCTCTTTTTCTGTTACAGCACTTTGAATAATGGCCCGTTTTTCAGCCACTACTTCCTGTACCGCTCCAACGATAAGATTACGGGGAATTTCTCCCCCGATCCTTTTCAATTCTTTTTCCTGTAAGATCCTATCTACTGCCGGTAAAAGACGTAAACACCGTTGCTTGAGCTTTTCAAAATCCAGAGGCAAATCCGTTCCTCCTTCCTATCTCTTTTTATTATAGCCTGAAGAAGGTTTGTTGGACAAGGATCAGGGTAGATGCTCCACGGGAAATATTAACATTTTAGACCTTGTAGACAATATCGCCTACTTTTACTTTATTTTCCACCTTTAAGCCAACCGCCTGCCCTGCTTGGGCTGTAGCAATATCCTCATGCTCGATCTGCATGGATTTGACTTCTTGCTCAAAATCGCTGCCACTGCCCTTGAAGGCAATCCTGTCTCCGACACTGATTGTTGCCGTCAGCTCCACCACCGCCACCGACACTTTCCCAAAGTAATGCGTCACTTTTCCGATCTCCTCCACGCTGTCCACCTCCTTTCGTTTAATCAAATAAAGACGTTCCCTTTTCTTAATTATAACAGGCAATCTGCAAATGCAAGTCACATGTTAAACTTTTCTTACAGTTATTTTACCTGATCGCAAGAACTTTCATCCTTATAAAGAACGGATTCGGAATAGAGAATCATTTGAGTATCATAGGATTTATGCTATATAATAGTAGTAAAAATAAAATAATTACCGGAAGGAGCAGTTTAAGGTCCATGCAACGGACAAATCGCGGGTTGGTTTTTGGTATTCTCTGTTTAATTTTTATTTTTGCTCTTTTTTTACGTACTTGTACAGCTATTATTGCTGAGGACTTATTAAGGGATTTTGCTATTCCAGCCACTTCTTTTGGTTTAATGGCTTCCGTTTTCTTTTACGCCTACGCTGCCGCACAGATACCCGTGGGCATCCTTGCTGATCGAATCGGCGTAAGATATACAGTATTTGGTTTTGGATTGTTAGGCGTTGCCGCCTCCATTTTTTTTGCCTATGCTCCAAACATACAGATCGCCACTTGGGCAAGGCTGCTCACCGGGGCAGGTACAGCTGGCATCTGGATCCCTACGCTTAAATACCTTTCCACCGAATACCCGCCACATAAATTCGCCACCATGACCAGTATTATAAATGCTACAGGCAGTATGGGAAGTTTGCTTTCTACCCTGCCCATGGCCATATTAGTGGAAAGAATCGGCTGGCGCCGTTCTCTCATCATGCCAACTCTGATCATGTTCGTCCTGCTCCTTATCGCCTGGTTTTTAATGAAACCGCAAACGAAAAAGACAGAAAAGGAAACGGAAATAAGGTTGGGTGACCAAGAGATAGCACTAAAGGACCAAGAAACTGCTGCCGCTTCACGGCACAGGACCCCTTTTTGGCGCTACCCTATTTTCTGGCCTTTTGCTTTCTGGGCGTTTCTGGTCTATGGGGTCCTTCTTAGCTTCTCCAGCCTCTGGGGAGCAGCTTACTTGCAGGACGTCTATCATATTAGCCGAAAAACCGCTGGCAGTCATTTAATGTTTATTTCTATCGGGATGCTCGCAGGGGGGGTACTCTGGGGAGTGTTGTCCGATCGGATTTTTCAAGCCCGTCGCCCCATCATGTTCATCGCAACACTGGGCCTGCTCCTCACATGGCTGGCCATGGCTTCTTTCTCTGTTTACCCCGGCCCTTTTTACACCTCATTAATCTATTTTGCTATCGGTATTTTCAGCGTCGTTTTCCTGATCAACCTGAGCTGTGTAAAAGAGCTCTTCCCCGCAGAAATTGCTGCTACAGCCATGGGAACGGTTAATGCCTGCATGTTTATCGGTGTTGCCTTTTTCCAGGGAATTACCGGTTATCTCCTGGATATAACCATTAAAAATCAAACGTTCCTGGCCGCTTTTCGCCTGATTTTTATCCTCTACCTGATCAGTATTACCTTAGCATTTCTTTTAGTTTTTTTCATGCCGGAAACTTTCCCGGCAAATAAAAAACCCAGCTAAAGGTGCTTTACCATAGGGATTTATAATTCTAAAAATTTCGGCATAGTCAGCTAAATCGGCTGTGCCGTTTTGCTTTCTGTATTAGGAATATCTATAGCACCAATGCAGTTATAGTATATCCTTATTTTCTGCTGTCTTTTGCCATTTAATTTCTCAGCTTTAAAGACGATTATCTTGTCCACAAATTCCCTAATAATTTCAGCATCTAGCTTTTTAATCTCGGTGTACTTTTTCACTAGCTTTAGAAAATTGTCTGTATTCAAAGCTTGGTCTTTGACAATCTTTAATTTTTCACTTAGAAATTCTACTTTCTTTATTAGTTCTTCCTGTTCATTTTCATAGTCAGAAGACATCTTTATAAATCTATCTTCAGTTAGCTTGCCAAAGACATGGTCTTCATAGAGCTTGCCAATAATAGTATCAAGGGCAGAGATTCTGTTTACAGCTTCATCTAGCTCCTTTTGATTTTGCCTTTGCTCCTTAAGCAAATTCTTCTCAGTCTTATGCATAACTAATTTTACAAATTCAGCTTCATGATTTTTAGCAAAGGCTACTATCTTTTGCAAGTCCTCAAGTAGTAACTCTTCCACAATTATATTTCTTATCTGGTGAGAAGAACAGCCACCTTTAACCTTACGATAGGTAGAGCAGACAAAATGCTCTCTTTCTTTAGGTATGGTTTTGCCTCTTACTTGATAGAGTTTTTTACCACAATCAGCACAAAACATCATTCCAGACAAGATACCCATCTCACCAAGCCTTGAAGGCCTGCGTTTGCCTTCTCTAATCTTTTGAACTGTCTTCCATGTGCTTTCATCTATTATAGCTTCATGGGTGTTTTCAAAGATAAGCCAATCCTCTGGGTCATTGTCAATTGTCACATTACTTTTATAAGACTTTTTACTGGTCTTAAAATTGGCTGTATGACCTAAATACTCAATCCTTGAGAGAATATCAGCCACACTTCGAGCGTTCCAAGCATAAGGGTTTTTAGGTGGTCTAGCTGGGTGTTTAAAACCCATGTTCCTTATGTGAACTGAAGGAACGCAGATAGATCTTTCTTCTAGCTTTCTAGCTATTTGTGTTGGTCCAAAGCCAGACATACAAAGCTTAAATATTTCTATTATAACTTCAGCTGCTTCTTCATCAACTATCCATTTGTTCTTATCCTCACTACTTTTTAGATAACCATAGGGAGGGTTAGTAGCTAGAGGCTTTCCTGCTTCACCTTTTGCCTTAAATACAGCTTTTATTTTCTTGCTAGTATCTTTTGCATACCATTCATTAATGATATTCAAAAAGGGAGTAAAATCGCTATCCTCTTGATTAGCACTGTCAATCCCATTGTTTATGGCTATAAATCTAACGTCAGCTTCGGGAAAAATTATCTCGGTATAATAGCCAACCTTTAGATAATCTCTTCCAAAACGAGACATATCTTTAATAATAACAGTTTCTACTTTCCCAGCTTCTATATCATTAATCATACGATTAAAATCTGGCCTATCAAAAGTAGTGCCACTAAAGCCATCATCTATATAGAATACTGTGTTTTTCAAGCCATTATCATCTGCATACTTTTGTAAAATCGCCTTCTGATTTTTGATACTATTACTATCACCAGACAATTCATCATCTCTTGATAGTCTGCAGTAAAGGGCTGTAATTTTATTACCAGTGCTAACCATATGTGTCTTTACCTTATTTAACTGTCTAAACATTTTCATCCATCCTTTCCGACAGCCTTCAAGCGGTTAGCACTGTGTATATTACAATACTATCCCTGACTAGTCGAGCTAATTTTCTTATATTTTTCTAAACTATTTCTTGCTTTTTCTAGTTCCTTGGCATTACTTGAAATTAACCTTTCAATTTTAGAATAGGGAGTTTCTTTGGCTTCTTCACATTCCCCAGATTCAACTATATAGGTAGTACCAGCTATTTCTTTTTTGCTAGTCCTAAATTTCTCATCTTTAATCACAAAACCACCCCTTCCTTTTAAAGAGTTAGGCACTGAGCCCAGATTTGGGTTCAGTGCCTAGGAATAATTTATACATATACATCTTTAGCTATTGCTCATTTTTGAGCTAAAGGGTTCGTATGTTTTTAAGCCATCTTAATTGTTTTAACTGCCTCTGGTCTTATAAGTTTACCGTCAACTCTCTCATAGCCTATGAAGCCTATTTGACCTTGATTTTTGTATAGTTCGCTTAATACCTGTATAGCTAAAGGCTTTCTTTCAATTACCCAATAGAAGGATAAATCTCCAATAATAATAGGCCGTTTGCCAGATTCAATACTTGGCATATAGGGAGATGTAATAACTTCTTTACCAAAGATCGTATCATTATTAGAGTTCCATAAATAGTTACCATCA
The DNA here is from genome assembly GCA_050948785.1 of Dethiobacteria bacterium. GTDB lineage: Bacteria > Bacillota > Dethiobacteria > DTU022 > UBA8154 > JAAZMI01. The sequence goes on along the minus strand of JBMNEM010000008.1, from coordinate 89,615 downwards.
TCATCTTTTAATGTTCTAAGATAAAAAGCTGTTTCATCATTCATAATAAATACAGCATCTTTTCTGTATTCTGCTTCTATTGAAAAATACAGTTCTACTATCTCATCATAAGATAATGTATTAGTAGCCTTAGCATTTATTGATTCACTGACAGATAAGATGCCTGTAGGCTCTGTTGTTCCATTACCATTGATGAATAAATCTTCTTCAGCTCTACCAAATCTTCTAGCAAAATCTGTAGTTAGATATTTTTCTAGATTAAAGTTATTATCGGACACAAATGATTCTTTAAGCTTTGCTATACTAGCAATCTTATATGACCTTACAGGAAACTGAGTGAATTTATCTCCATCCTCTGGGATAAGATTTCCTTCCTCTACAACCCCAGCACTACCTGTAGAAGTAGTAGCATGAACTGTTCCTTCAAGGTTCGTTAGACTAAGAACAGTTGCAAGTCTTCTAAAAAGATTATCTTTTTCTAGAGCCTTATAAAATTTGTCTAGGTTGTCATTAGGAAGCTGGTAACCTCCATCTATCTGGCCTTCTTTTAAATCATCATGGTTTACCAAAGTGCCTCTCATTTTGCTCCAAAATGCTTGATTATAAATTCTTGTATTTAACATATAAATTTCCTCCATTTAATTATTATTTAGGCCTAGGCCTATTACCTTGTTTGAAACTGCGTTTTTTTACACGATGCCCCACGCCGCTGTCCGTCTTTAAAAGTTCTAAAGATTTACTAGCCCCTACCCCTAATACCTTCACATATGACACACTTAAAGACTTGAGTGTTGTCATTGTTAAATGAAGAATGAATAGGCACCATTTTGCTTATGCACTTAGGACAACAGACATGAAGGCTTTCTAAGTCTGTGTAGTCATTAGAATTTGCACGATGAACTCTTGCTCTATGGTCATCATGGACTGTCATGTAATAGTCACAACCACACTCATAAGCGATTCTCAATGCATTACCATAGAAATGTCTAGGCTTTAATCTTCCACCTTCTCTTACCAGTTTGAATGAACTCATGGTTTTCCTCCTTTCTTTTCCACAATAAAAAGCCTTAAAAACAAGGCTTTAGTTTTTGTAGCCACTTGTAGCAGGAAAAAGCAGAGCTTTCATATATTGCTCTCTTATAATGAAATTACCTTTTTACCTGCTACATCTGCTACATTTTCTTTTACTCTAAAAAATCTGTAAAATCATCATTTAACTTGTAGCCTATCAATAGTGTGGTCATGTATAATGGACCCATAAAATGAGACACGATTTGGCAGGGGAAAAGTGACACCGGTACCGAATTGTTTACAAACAGAAAGGAGTCATGCCCCATGCCAAGAAAACAATATACACCAGAAGAAAAGTTGAAAATTGTTCTTGAAGCCCTTAAAGAAGAACGTTTGATTACCGATATTGCTTCAGATTATGGAATCCATTCCGGCGTGATCCATCGCTGGAAAAGAGAATTGCTGGAAAGCGCTGACAGGGTATTTGCCGCTTCAAAAAGCGCCAAAGCTGCTGCTAAAGAAAAACAACAAAAGGAAGAAAAAATCGAAAACCTATATTCCCAGATTGGCCGCCTAACCACACAGTTGGAATGGCTGAAAAAAAAATCTGCTGGAATACTGCCCCGTCAATGATCGCAAAGCAATGATAGAATGGGACAATCCCCAACTTACTATTAAAGAACAAGCCGGGTTGTTCAGCGTAAACCGTACAGGGCTGTATCGTCAAAATAAGGAGCCATCGGAACTGGAAATTAAAATTAAGCACTTAATTGATAAAATCCATACGGACAAGCCATTTAAAGGATCGAGGCGCATCAGGGATGATCTCAATGATTTGAAACTGGGCTTTAAGGTAAATCGCAAGCGTATCCAGCGCTACATGAGGGAAATGGGCATTCAGGTTATCTACCCTGGCCCCAACCTGAGCAAACGCAACAGGGCGCAATATGTTTACCCCTATCTGCTGCGCAACGTTACGCCGGCACATCCCAACCACGTCTGGGGGATAGATATTACATACTGTGCCATGCAAGGCGGCTGGATGTATCTGGTAGCAATCATTGACTGGTACTCCCGGAAAATCATGGGCTATGAACTTTCACAAACCATGAACAGGGATTTTGTAATCAAGGCCGTTGTTAACACCGTAGATAAGCACGGGGCTCCTGTCATCCTGAACAGTGACCAGGGCAGCCAATTCACCAGTCCTGACTATGTTAATACGCTAAAACAATATGGCATCAAGATCAGCATGGACGGTAAAGGCAGGGCCCTTGATAACGCAATCACAGAACGGTTTTGGAGAACTATCAAGTGGGAGGATATTTACATTATGCAATATGAAACACCACGGGCCCTGCGCCAGGGAATTGATGCCTATATCCGTTATTTCAATTCTGAACGGGATCATCAGTCACTTAACAAACAAAAACCTGATGATGTCTACTATGCCCATTCTTACTGGCAACAGAAACGGATTGCCTAAGGGGATGGCTGTGGATATGCCGCAGGTATGGATTTGTGGATAACCCCCCAGAGGCAGGGTTACCCACAAGCTCCACACCTGCTTGGACAGCGCTGCGCGTTGCCCACATATCCACAACCACCGCTGCTGCAAAAGATTTTTATATTAAAGGGATTTTAAAAACCCCTAGTATTTAGCTGGAAAGGAGGCCGCCCCTACCCCGTGTCACTTAAAACCTTAAAAATTGTGTCTTGACAATGGGGGCCACTTCAATGCCTCCACCAGCCTTTGGTCTCTTCCTAGCAATTCTTCCTATACTAGCTAGAGAAGATTTAAAGTTCCTAGCATTTTCTGTATAGTAGCCATTATTCCTACACCAATTTTGATAAGCAAAGTAAAGAGCAGATGTCCTTTCTTCTGCATTAGCATCTTTGGTAAGCCTCTCTTCAACAAATAGTCCTATCTTGTCATTTTCCTTATGGTAATCAAGAGTAGCCTGTCTAACAGTAGCAGGAACTTTAAAACCATCTGTTTGAATTTTTCTGTAGCCCTCAATAACCCAATTTAAAATACCGCTTAGGTTTTCTTCCTTTGAAAAGAGATTCTTTAGGTTCTTGTCCTGTTCCCATTCTTCAAAGTGCCTTTCAAAGGGAATGATCTTCACCCTTCCACTAGTTATGAGTGTCAAATCTGTTACCATAGGCAAATGATTAGTATTAATGAAAATCTTAAATTGTGGTCTAAAGTCAAAACTATTCTCATGAAGAAATCTGGCATTAATAGTGTCATTACCAGTAAGGCTCTTTAGTAGAGCTGCACTTAAAACTAACTTCTTATCTGGCTCACTTATATTGACAAATCTAGCACCTGCAAGTCTAGCCACATCTTCAGATGGAGCAGAGCCAGAAGAATTTATCTTCATACCTATTGTTTCTGGCCTACTAGTCCTACCATAGTCTCCACAAATATTTAGGAAGGTTTCCATGGATGTACCCTTGCCATTACGAGTAGTTGCTCCAAATAAAATAAACATACTTTCATAACGGGTATCACCAGTTAAAGCATATCCGAGGCTTTTCTGAAAAAACTCTGCCTTTTCTTTATCACCACACATAACCTCATCAACAAAATCTATCCAACGATTACATACAGCATTAGGGTCATAATTTACTCCTGCTATCTTTGTTATATAGTCACTGGCTTTATGGGGATAAAAGTTACCATCCTGTAAATTAAGAGTTCCATTTAAGCAGTTGAGCAGATATATATCCTTATCAAATTCAGACATGGATAAAGGGTAGACATCTCCAGCATCTCTTAAAATAATCTCTCTTGTTCTTCTTTCCTGCCACTTGCCAGCTGATTTTATATAGGTTTTTCTAAGGTTTTCATCTTTTATTGAAAGGGCATAGTACATGAGCTGATTAGCTAGATTCTTGCATAGTTTCATAACCTTTAAATTTCCTGTGTCGCTCCTCCAAGCTATTCCATCATATACAAACCATCTCTTTCTCTCTGGTACATACCTTGCTATAGACTTATAGAAGTCTGCAAAAAGATTACTGTTGCCAATATCGTTACTGTAATATCTAGGGTTCTTAAACGGCTCCAGTTTGCTTAAATCCATAAGCTTGTCTGCCATAAAGTCCTCACTAGCAGATGAATTCTTGCCCATAGGACTATAGGTTTCTTTTGTGTTAGCAATAGCTTTTTCTAAAGTTATCTGGCCATAAGTTGAGCCAGACTGTACTCTATGCCACTTATCACGCATTAGACCACTTTGCTGAAAGAGCCTATCCATCTGATTAATATCTCTACCACACCAGAAAGCTAAGATGGAGCATAGAGCAAGGTCGGCTTCACTTTGGGAAGGATAAGAACTTGTATCACCTTTCCATAGAGCCTTAAACTTATTTCCTGTAGCTGATCCAGTTGCCTTTTCTATAACCGACTTGTCAGTTAGATAAGAGCTACTTTCTTTATTTGCTATGCCTTTATTCGTCTTTTGTCTTTGCATATACTTATCTAGCAAAACTTGAAGCTTGTCATTAGCTAGAAGGATCTTTCCTTGATTAATTGCATTACCAGTAATAGTCACATATTTGTTAGTGCTACCTGCAACATAAACTTCTAAGCCCAGCTTTTGATTGTTGATATAATAGAGTCTCTTGTCATAAGAAAAGCCATCTATTAGAAAGATAATTCTTATTCCTTTTCCAGATGGACTTCTCTCCATATATGAATCTTTAAAAATATCCATTACATCTTTGGCTAAATCTGAGTAGTTACCACTAGCATCTATACAATTATCTATATCAATTGCAGATATCTTATTAAAGATACCAATGCCTAGACCATCAAATATATCTACTACATCAAGAGCATTCTTAAAATCTGTAAAGGTATTTACCTTATTCGCTTTAGCTCTTTTACCATTTGCTTGATAGGGGACTTTTCCTTTACCAGCTTCCTGTTTCCACACACAAAATCTAGCCTTATTCTTAAGATATTGTGGCAGTTTTTCATATTTATCTATCAGACTTTTCACCTCCTTCAATTTAATAAAATCCCAAAATACTACAGTTCCTAAGGACTTGCCTTGTTTGACATAGCCTCGTATGCAGTCAAAGATACGCTCGGAAAAATCGTCATGGCATATACATTTGAAAGTATTTCTCATATTTTGGGGTATTCAGTTGTCAAGGTACAAAACTTCAAAAGCATTAAAGCTAAGGAGATATAATCGCCTTCAATATCTAAAGGACAGTAAAGACTAAAATCCGTAGAGAAATTTAATAGATATTTTTATCCCTTACTTATTAGCCACAGGAAAGAGCTAAAGTTGAGGTGTTTGAAAAAGAAAATATAAAAACCTACTTCTGGTGTGAAGTAGGCAGATAATTGTTACTCTGTTTTGAGTAAAAGCTATACACGACTTTTAGACAGAAATGTCGAAAAGTATATTTGGTTTTTAAGAGTTCAGAACAATATCAATGAGATATTAAAGAATATTGTTGTTTATGTATTACTTGAGTGTTATAATAATAAATAATTCATGGGAGGTGTGTATGATGGCTTTAAACTATAATAGGCTATGGAAACTATTGATAGATAAGGGTATGAAGAAAAAAGACCTTCAAGAGTTATCTGGTGTAAGTTCAGCAACAATTACAAAGCTTGGAAGAAATGAAAATGTAAATACAGAAATACTCCAAAGGATATGTAATGCATTAAAGTGCGATATATGTGATATTTTAGAGTTTATCCCAGATGAAACTGATTAATGTAAGGAGAGAAAAATTATGATTAAAGATATTTTAAATAAAAATGAGAAAATGACTCCTAATTCTAAAGAAATAGCTATATTAAAAGAGCACTTTCCATCATGTTTTAAGAGTGATGGAACTTTTGATATTGAAAAGTTCAAAGGTTTTTTAAGTGATAAAATCACAGTTACTGACGAAGGCTATGAGTTAAAGTTTTTAGGTAAAAACTATGCAAGGCTACTAGCTTCAGTTGATACCACAACAGTAATTACACCTAATGAAGAACACAACTCAAAGCCAGAAAATAAAAACAGTGAGAATATATATATCAGTGGTGATAATCTAGATGGTTTAAAACATTTATTAAAATCTTACTCTGGACAAATAAAATGTATTTACATAGATCCTCCATATAATACTGGTACTGATGGTTTTGTATATAATGATAATTTTGAGAGCTTGTCCCTAATGCCGTTGAATTTGAGTGACGTAGTATTACGCAATATTACTAACCTTTTCGGCATCACCCATTTCCAAATCAATAGTCAACCGTTTAATCTCAACAACCAGGACGCTCATGGAACGGTACCCCTGGATGCGATGAGCGCGACGTTCAGCATCCAGTAGCGCTGCGGAGAGCCAGCGTTGTACCATGGTACCATTCTTCCAGTTCTTGACGTTTTTCACATTTTTGGTGACCATGCTAAATCCTGATTCTATAGCATTGGTAGAACGAAGACTTTTTTGAAGCAGGCCGGGGATCTCCAGCCTTAGAATAGTGATGGTTTCTTCCAGGCCTTCGCGCAAACTGGCGGCGGCATCAGGGTGGTCTTTTTTCAAACTATTTGCCAGGGCATGCAGTTTGTTCTTTGCTTCTTCAAAGGTCTCTGAACCCCAAGCTTGCTGTAACCTGCGTTTTACCCAGGTACGCTTGTAATTTGGCAGGTAATCGAGGACATTGCGCATCTTATGCACCTGGCAGCGCTGAACTAAAACGTGATGCCCAAATACAGTTTTCAAGGCCTTCCGAAGGGCCTTTGAACCGTCTATAACAGCCAGCAATCCATTGTGAAACTTTAGGCCCCGGTCAATAAGATCTGCCAGCAGATCCTGGCATACCTGGGCGCTTTCAGTAGAGCCGATACGCACGCCCATTAGGAGCTTTCTTCCATCATTATTAATGCCCATGGCTACAATAGCCGTGTAATCGCCAAGTACCAGGCCGTCAATAAGCAAGATAGGGATATACTCATCTTCAAACCGGCGGCTCAAAAGCTTTTTTGCTTCTGTTTCACTGGCTTTGATAAATCGCCTGCTGATCGTGCTTTTGGAGGTGCCGGATGTTTCTGCTACATCGCTGTAGTCTTCGATTCCGTAAGTATAGTCCCGTGCGGACATCCCATACAACATGCGGCCAAGGGCTGCTTCAATCAGTTGCTCATCATTGGCGAATGCTTCATAGCTCGGGATAGGTAGCTCCCGATCCCTGATGACATCCCTAGCGCGAGGGCGTTTAATGGCCAAACGTTGATTGCCCAAGGGAACAGTAGTGTTTTGGTAACCGTGACGGCAGGCAGTTCGATCCGGGTTATGCTTGCCCTTCGGGCCGGCAACTGCCTCTACATCCTGTTCCATCATGGTCATCAAAGCCTGGATCCCAACAGCGGTACAAAAACTTGTGAAGCGGCCTTTAACAGCTTTCTGTATATCCAGCATGGTGAGCTGCTGAATAAAAAGGCCCTGCTGATCACTTTTTTCATTCGACTGTTTTATGTTTTTATGGTATTCTGGCATTGGCGGTAACCTCCTGGTTTGGTTTGTTTACCCAAACCCATTATGCCATAACTGGGCCGGGTACCGCCACTTCAATTTCCACGGCTATTGGGACATCCTCTAATTTTGATTTTACCGTTGATAGTCTTTCAGAAAAGCTGAGTATTAGTGAAGAACAAGCTGAGCGAATTCTTGATCTTACAAAGCGTGGTTCTGCTTCCCATTCTGCATGGCTTATGTTTATGTACCCTAGGTTAGTTCTTGCTAGGGATTTATTAAAAGAAGATGGAGTTATTTTTATAAGTGTGGATGATAATGAACAAGCTAATTTGAAATTAATCTGTGATGATGTATTTGGTGAAAACAATTTTTTAACTTGCATTTCCCGAGCGACAGGTACTCCAACAGGTGGTGGTTTTGATGGACTTGTTAATGAACTTGATTACATTCTCGTATATGCCAGAGATGTTGCAGCTGCAGTTATAAATGGACTTCCTATGAATGAAGATGATGCAAGAATATATAATCAGGTTGATGAAAATGGAAACAGATATCTTACTCGTTCTTTACGTAGAACTGGGGGAGAGGATAGACGACAAGATAGGCCAACCATGTACTATCCACTAGTTGCCCCTGATGGTACGGATATTTATCCAATCGGTCCTACTGGATATGAAAGTAGATGGATATGTGCGCCAGAGACAGCTAAAGCGCTAGAAGAGGATGGGTTAATAGAATGGAAAAAAACTGATTTGCAAGGAAAGCAAGTTTGGCATCCTTATCAAAAGTACTATCTAGAAAATCGTACAAAAAAACCTGGCAATGTGTGGCAAGACTTTTTCTGGCTACCAGAGGACTCAAGTCACGAATTCCTATGGACTGATATTGAAGGAAATAAAAAAGCTACACGAGATATACGTAACTTATTTGATGGTCAAAAAGTTTTTGAAACAGCAAAGCCTATTGGTTTAATTGAAAAAGTTTTGACGATTGGGAGTGACGAAGATGATATTATAGTTGACTTTTTCTCTGGTAGTGCAACAACAGCTCATGCTATTATGCGAACAAATGCATTATATGACAAAAAACGTAAATTTATACTTGTTCAACTCCAAGAGCCGGTAAAAATAGGGAGCGATGCTGAGAAAGCTGGATACACTACTATAGATCAAATTGGTATGGATAGAATTATTAAAGCAGCTAATAGAATAAAAGAGGAAAACCCCGATACAGAAGCAGACCTAGGTTTTAAACACTTCATTCTTGAAGAACCTACTCCTAATTCTTTAGATAAGATTGAAGTTTTTGACCCAAATGAAAATAAATTGTTTGCAGATAAAACCCTTCTTGATGAGTTTGGTAAGCCCACAATACTTAGTACATGGCTTGTAAGAGATGGCTATGGTTTAACTGCTCAACCAGAAGAGTTAGACTTATCAGGCTATAAAGGATATTTCATAGATAAGCATCTTTACTTAATAGATACAGAAATTCCTAATGAAGCCATAGAAGAGATTGTAGTAAAATATGAAACAGACGGAAGTTTTAATCCAGAGAATATAGTCTTATTTGGATATAGCTTTACATGGACACAAATGGAGCAATTAAAAATCAACTTGAAAAGATTAAAAGATACAGAGAAAAATTTAAATATTAATTTTGATGTTCGTTATTGATGGGAGGGAATATTATGGAACTTATTTTACAGAAAAACCTACCCCATCAGCAAAGAGCAGTTGATTCTATTAACAAAGTTTTTGATGGAGTAGATATTGTTAAACCGAGACAATTTTTTGAAAACCCAACAATTAACTTAACCGATCCACGAATTTCTCAAAATATAGGAGAGATTCAAAAAAGTTTACCTAGTGAATATAGAAGTAGCTCCCCTATAGGTGAAGTTCTAAATCTTGACATTAAGATGGAAACAGGAACAGGAAAAACTTATGTTTACACAAAAACTATATATGAACTTCATAAAAATTATGGGTTGAATAAATTTATAATTGCCGTACCTTCCCTAGCAATTAAAGCAGGAACTGGACAGTTTTTGAAGGATGGATATGCTAAAAAGCATTTTACTGATGTATGTGGTTATGGTACTGAAATTGAAGTAGGCATATTAGAATCACATAAAAAGAAAAAAGGTCGCTTCTTCTTTCCATCCGTTGTAAGTGATTTTGTTAAAGGTTCTACACAAAACTCAAAAAAAATATATGTACTACTTGTTAATATGCAGTTACTTGCTGTTAGAAAAAATGGAATGCTAAGTCGTGATGACTATGATAGCGGTGTTGAAGGCTTCTTTAGACCTTTTGACGCATTAGGAGCGACTAAACCTATTGTTATAATTGATGAGCCTCATAGATTTTCAAGAGATCAAAAAGCCTTTAAGGTTATTTTAGATGAACTCAAACCACAATCTATTATTAGGTTTGGTGCTACTTTCCCAGAAACCTCCACTGGTCGTGGCAAAAATAGAATTACAGTTAAAGATTATCAGAATCTTTTATATGACCTTAATGCTTGTGAGTCATTTAATCAAAACCTCATAAAAGGAGTAGCAAAAGAGCATTTTGAGCCTGTTTCAAAACGTCAAGAAAAAGTTAAGATAACCTCTATTAATAGTAGAAGTTCAGTTAATTTTCAACACAAAAAACAGGATGAAAGAACTAAAACTTATACTCTACAAAAGGATGATTCCTTATCTATTATCAGTGAAGCATTTGAAGGTATTACCATAAGTGGTATATCAGCCTCTGAAGTTATATTTTCTAACGGTATTACAAAGTCTACTGGTGAGGAGTTAGATGTAGATATTTACATGACTTCTTATCAAGAACAGATGATGAGGCTTGCTCTTGAAAGGCACTTTGAAATCGAAAAATCAAATTTTTGTGGTAGAAATTTTAAGATAAAAACTTTAGCCTTGTTTTTTATAGATGATATAGCTTCATATCGTGAAACTGAGGATGGTAAAGACCCTTATTTACTTAAGTCTTTTGAAAGACTATTAAAGGAGCGAATAGAGATAGAAATTGCTAATTTAACTGAACATGAAGAGGAATATAAGAAATATTTACAAGAAAGCCTTGATAATATTTCAGCTTGCCACGGTGGATATTTTGCACAGGATAATAATGATACAGATGAAAATATAGCAAAAGAAGTAGATGCTATATTAAATGGGAAAAAGCAACTTTTATCCTTTAAAAAGCCTGATGGCTCCTATAATACCTTAAGATTTTTATTTTCAAAGTGGACACTTAAAGAAGGTTGGGACAATCCCAATGTATTTACCATTGCTAAACTTCGCTCTAGTGGCAGTGAAAATAGTAAATTACAAGAGGTAGGTCGTGGACTTCGCTTGCCTGTTGATGAAAATGGTAACAGAATCTCTAATGAAGAATTTCAATTAAACTATATTGTAGATTTTACTGAGGCAGATTTTGCCCAAAGATTAATAGCTCAAATTAATGGAGAATTACCACAGGCTTCTTCTATTTCCGAAGAAAAGCTCGAAGAAGTAGCTAAAAAGCGTGGAATTAGTTCTGATGATCTCTTTGATGAATTATATGATAAGCGATATATAGATAGAAGAATGAACATTAAAACAGATACTAGGGATGCCTTCTTTGCTGAATATCCAGAATTTGCAGTAGGACTAGAAAGCGGAAAAGTTAAGGATAGGAATAAAGATAAAGCAAAGCCAGTGAAAATTAGAAAGGCTGCTTATAATGATATAAAGGAATTGTGGGAAAGAATCAACCAGCGTTACCTATTATTCTATGATAAAGATTTAGACGTTAATATGGAAGATGTAGTTTTATCTATATTAGAAGCAGAAAATGTTTTTACAGATGTTACTATGACAAGCTCAAGAGAAATTGTAAAAAGTGATGGTACAGAAATGTCAATTCTTTCTGAGTCTGGAGTCCAATATATAATCTCTAAAACAATTCCTTATAATGAGTTCTTAAAAAGGATAATGCAAGGAACAAATATACCTATTACAACCTTGCATCAGGCAGTATCTAAGTACACAAATAAAAATGGAATGATTAAACCTGAACATTTTAATGAAAATACTGTAAGTATCATAATACAAAAATTTCAAGAATGGAAAAATGAAAATTTGCAAGGTAGATTCCACTATGCAAAAAGTTCTACACCTGTTGGGTCTACTGCACTTTCTTTTGAAGATGGTAGTCCACGAAAAGAAATTGCTCAAGGCAGAATAGGCACAAAGCTTGCAGAAGGTACTCCTAGTGAAAAATATCTGTATGATGCCTTTGCCTATGACTCTCCTTTAGAGAAAAAGAATATTATGGCAGATATTGAAGAAGTGGTTGTCTATGGTAAAATTCCACGCAGTAGTATAGCGATACCAACGATAACTGGAGGTATGTATAGTCCTGACTTTATGTATATAGTCAAAAAGTCTACAGGGGAAAAAGAATTAAATATTGTGGTTGAAACTAAAGATGTCGAGAACAAAAATAATATACGTGGAACAGAAAGAGCAAACTTAAGATGTGCTAGAGTATTTTTCGATATATTATCGCAAGATGGGTATAAAGTTCATTTCCGTGACCAGATTAATAATCGACAAATGGCTCAAATAATTAATGAAGTATTGGGAGAATAAATATTTAGATAGGAATTCGATATTAATAATAAAGCAAAATTTAGAAGTCCGATACTGTAACTAGCGACATGAGTAAAATCCTGCCTTGTGAATTGGCAAGCTGTTGTTATTAGTAGATTCTCTATAGTTATATTTTGAAGCAATAGAACTATAGAATTGCACGATGATAAGGGGGGCTTCAAATGTCAAGCAATACATCAAAGGGGCGTGGCAGAAAAGGAAGCAAGTTTTGGATACAAACTCTTGTAAATATAGATTATGGAAGCACGTTATCTAAGGCGATACAAAGTGTTGATAGTAGCATAGGTGATATTAAATGGTTATCACCTCTTAAAAGAGACAATTATAAAGAACTGAAGTCAAAGCAAATTTCAAGTTTGACAAATGCAGACTTTTCATTTTGGCCAGATAATGGGCCATGGTGGGATAGTGTTGGTGTTGACGATGTGGGAAGCATTGTGTTGGTTGAAGCTAAGGGTCATATAGCAGAAACTAAAACTAAATGCAAGGCATCATCCGAGCGTAGCTTGGCAAGAATTAATAAATCAATGGAGATAGCCCATAATATTTTAACATCATCCCCTGAGTACGGTATTATGGCATCCCATAGTTACGATAAAGAAGTGTGGTTGAAGAAATATTATCAGATTGGAAACAGGTTGAGCTTTCTTGTAAAGTTACGGCAACAGGGTTTTAACGTTAAACTTATTTTGCTAAATTTGGTGAATGATTCAACACATATTAGTACTTCTTTAGAAGAGTGGGAAAGACATTACGAAAAGGTTTTTCAGATACTGATGGGTACAACTAAATGTCCAAGTAATGTTGTGGTTGTGAATTTTGATGTTGGCTAGATATAACTACTCTAAGTTAATAGAAATAAAAAAGATTAAGTTAAACACGCTAAGATAAAAGACCACACTAGAGGTTCTACTCTCCAGTGTGGTTTTCCTTTGCTCCGCTTGAAGCCGTCACTTAAGTTTTTGTTCAATCCCTATGTGAAAGCTCCTAACCCCTAAGTTTTTTGCAAACTTGTCGAGCGGGTTACCTGGCTAAGAAATCTTGCATCTTCCCGGGTAGTTGTAACGTATCTATAAAATTACAGCGCAGAGAAACATCTCTCACCTCTTGAGATTAATTTACCTGTATTATTCAAAACTCAAGCGTTCTTTATGCTTGCAGCCTACACAGATTAGATCCACATCGCCGTCGTTCCAGATAAGAACTACCCCTTGATTTCCGTCGCAAACCGGACATTTAACGATATGGCTGTTGATTACCTGCGCTTCAAAAGTTTCAAATTCCTCGTTCATTTTTGGCCTCCTGAACTTAGAAGTCTCCCTATAAGCTATTGGCGGGAGTAGATGGGAATCAAACCCGCCAATACCCTGGTCAGCACATCACAAATTTAAAGTCAATGATACCCACTTAAGCACACAATCATTCCATAATTCCCCCGGAAGGTCTAATGACAGTGGATTTCCAAGAATAATTGTATCAGGGATTTTATTGAAAAGCAAGCATACGGGACCTTTATTTTTCACGCAGTATATCACGAATTTCTTCCAGCAACACCGGACTATAAATTTTCTAAACTCCTGCAACATATATAATATCTTCTGTTTTTGCATTATAAGCTAGTTATAAATACTGACGTTACTTATTTCAAGGAAATAAAGTCTAATAAAGATGTTTATTATTGTATAAAAAATAGAGCGTGTCATGAAATTCAAGACACGCTCTATTTTTAACTTGGCGGGAGTAGATGGGAATCGAACCCACCATGGACCTCGTCAGCCCATCACTGGATTTGAAGTCCAGGGCGCCCACCAGGTGCACAGCTACCCCCATGTTCCCGAAGGTAATAAATAAGCTTTTCGGGGTTCATTGTATCAGGAATTTTGCTGAAAAGCAAGCTCAAAAACGCACACTTGTGATTAATCTGTGATAATATACCTTGTTAATTTTAGTAATAAAATGTCACTTATGAAAGGCAAAGTTAAGACTTTGACACTATTGCGCACAATCGCAGCTGATATTTCCAGCCACTATTTCTTGCCAATCCCCGAGGACATCATGTGTCCAGCAATCATCCGCTCCCGCCGCTTCGCGCATGACCAGAGCAAAAATATACGTAAGTTCTTTAACTGTAGCACCGGCCTCCAAAGCACCTTTGAAGTGCTTAAGAACGCAGGGTTTTGAACGGCCTTTAATCGCCAGTGCGAAACAGATAAATTGGTATATCTTTTCATCAATCATCCTTTTTTCCGCATAAAGCCTATCAATTTCATCCAGCTTTTGCACAAACTCGGGGAAAAACTCCTCCAACATACGCATGCTTTTCACCTCCCCCGGTATTGAATTAATCCTTTGCACCGGCCTTGATTATCTTGGCCAGCTCGCCTTTAGGCGGTAGTTTGCCACAAAATTTAACATCCCCGTCAATCATCAAACCGGGCGTAAGCATTACCCCTGCCTGCACGATTTCCTTTATGTCAGTTACTTTCATGACGGAAGCATCGAGATTTGTCTCTTGCACAACCTCTTTGACCATCTCTTCAAGCTTCCGGCACTTGGGGCAACCCGTTCCTAAAATTTTAATCTCCATCCCTATCACCCCACTTTGTTTTTAGAAATATTCTATTTTTATTCTACTTGATTCCGCTACATTCTACTATAGACCCTTAATTCTAAAGTTCTATCTTCAGGAATTCCCCTGCCATTCAGGTTAAATTAGACAACAGAGCCATAAATCATGCCGGCTATCGTCGCCATAACAATAACCAACAGAACAAAAGCAAGCGTCTTTTTTGTGCCCAGCACGCTGCGAATAACGAGCATACTGGGCAAACTGAGCGCCGGGCCGGCTAAAAGCAGGGCCAGAGCCGGACCCTGCCCCATCCCTGAACCGAGCAGTCCTTGCATAATCGGTATTTCAGTCAAAGTAGCAAAATACATCAAAGCACCGACTACGGAAGCAAAAAGGTTGGCCTGCAAAGAGTTGCCGCCCACAAGAATCTCAATATAACGTGCCGGGATGAGCCCGGCATCAACTCCGGGACGCCCCATCAGCAACCCGGCTGCCAGAACCCCGCCAAAAAGAAGCGGCAGAATCTGCAGGCCAAACCCCCAGGTGGATTCTACCCAAGCAGAAAGTTCATCCTTTTCAAACCAGCGGAACAAAATAAAAGCCAGCAACCCCAGCAGAATAATCACCAGGTGCCATTTGACACCGAAAATCATATTCCAGAAACCCACCGGTTCATCCGGTTTTCCCCAGGCAGCAAAAACCAGGATAAGAACCAATATCAGAAAATAAAGTAAGTTTTGTGCCGGCCGGCGCCTTTCCTCCTGTGCAAAGGACTGGCCAAAGACAGCCTGGGCCTTTTCTTTTTCCTCCCGGCGGAAAAGAAAGGCCATAATTAAGCCGATTACCACGGAGAAGAGCACTGCTCCGAGAGCACGGGCCAAACCCAGCTGCCAGCCTAAAACCCGCGCCGTAAGGATAATGGCCAGAATGTTAATCGCCGGGCCGGAGTAGAGGAAGGCAACCGCAGGGCCGATTCCCGCTCCTTTTTGCCAGATCCCGGCAAAAAGAGGCAGCACCGTACAAGAACAGACGGCCAAAACGCTTCCGGAAACAGAGGCCACCGAATAGGAAAGCCATTTTGCCGCCCCGCCGCCAAAATATTTAATCACTGCTTCCTGCGAAACAAAGTTGGCGATCGCCCCGGCGATAAAAAAAGCCGGGACAAGACAAAAGAGAACATGCTCCCGGGCATACTCCTGCAGCATGTGAAAGGCTTCCAGAAGGGAAGCTTCCACCCGAGGGTGTGTAAAGGGAACAAAATAGGCCGCCAGGAACACACCCAGGATCAGAATGAATTTTTGCCAATCCTTCATCTTAAGGCCACCTCCACAAAGCTAGTTTTTATAGAAATGATATTTAGTATTAGAAGGCCAGTCCTTACTTGTCAGCTATGCCATAGGAGTGTCATTTTATTCCTCTTATTTTTAAACTGGACCCTGCATCTTTCTAGACTTAAGCTCCTCATTTTGCATGATAAGGTGCTGCAGGGGGCTCAGAGGCTCCTCATTTTCCCAAATAATATTGTAAAAATAAGGACATTCTCTTTCCTTAAAAATCTCTTTTATAGTGATTTCCCTTTTAAAACGTATACAACAAGGATTTACACGTATACAGCAAGGATTTTTATCCCTTCTTTCCAACAAACCACACTCTTTGCATTTAACCATTTCATCACCTCAACCTTCCCACCGAAAAGTCCTCTTCCTTTTTATGCCAATACTTTTCTCCTTTTTTCCCAATGAGTTCTAAGCATCTCTGTACTTAAATTCAACAGTTCAAAAACACGCGGATCATTTACCCGATAAATTACTTTTAGCCCATCTTTACGGCAAGAAAGGATCCCTTCCTTTCTCAAAATGGAAAGATGGCGCGAAACACCAGGCTGTTCCATTTCCAGAGCAGGCACGATCTCGCAGACGCATCTTTCCCCATTTTTTAAAAGCTGCAGTATTTTTACACGTGCCGGGTGGGCCAAAGCTTTAAAAATATCCGATTGAAAAACAAAAACTTTGTTAGACAACTAGTTCATCCTTTGTAAAATGGATTTAGGTTTTTAAGGTTATACCTATAAACCTTTCCTTACTGTTATCCTTATCAAATAGAGTTTACCTTTATATATAACTATGGTTATATAGTTATATAATTATATAACTATATAGACATTTAAATAATAAAAGAAAACCATACCCTTGTCAAGATATAAAATAGGTTTTTCTAAATTACTTGGCGGCTTTGATATAAGAACCGGCGAAGGCACCGTCAATGATCTCCCATTCCAAATCAACGATCCTTGCCTTGTCCCCGGCCATAGACTCAAGCACTTCTTTCGTATAATAATGTACCGGCTGTATTTCTATTTTCTGAAAGCCTACCCGGGACAGAATCTTTTTGCATGTATCAATATACAGCGCCCCGGCAATACAGCCGACCCACATTTCTGTCATCTTTCTGATATTTCCGGGAACTTCTTTAAGCGCCAGAATATCTGCAACAGCCAGTCTCCCACCTGGCTTGAGAATACGAAAAATCTCGCGGAAGACCCTTTCTTTGTCCATGGATAAATTGATTACGCAGTTGGACATCACTACATCCACGGCATCATCGGGAAGAGGAATTTCTTCAATAAAACCTTTCAAGAATTCTACGTTGGCCGCTCCCATCAGTTTCTTATTTTGATTGGCCAGTTCAAGCATTTCCTCGGTCATATCCAGCCCGTACACTTTTCCTTTTTCACCGACGTACCGGGAGGCCGCCAGCACATCGATACCTCCGCCGCTACCCAAATCCAGAACCGTTTCTCCTTCCATTAATCCAGCAAACACTAAGGGATTGGCACAGCCAAGGGAAGCATTGACGGCTTCGGCTGGCAAATAATGAAGGTGGCCACCATAGAGCGCTGGATTGACAATAGAAGTGCAGCAGGATGAACCACAGCAGCAGGAAGCCTTACCTTTTTGCAGTTTGCCGGCGATTTCGCCGTAGTGCTCCTTAACCTGCTCGCGCATGTCTTTACCCATCGTCATTCTCCTTTTTTAAGTTTCAGGTAATCGGAGCTAATCGAGGCTCCCATGTATCGTGTCTTTAAAAAACTATACCGAAGAGCTATTGACCAATTTTTACCCCTCATTTAGCGTGTGCTTTTCCAGTACAGCCGCCCGTGCCACAAGCAGGTCGACAAACCCTTCTAAACGGCCTGCAAACTTTTTTTTGCTTTTAAAAGTGCTTTCGCGCTTTCCTGCCAGGCTTCGAGAGCAACACGATAAGCCCTTTCTCCTTTTTTGGTGATACTATAAACTTTTCTTTGCCGGCCATCAACCACTTTGGCCCGACAGTTTAAATACCCTCCCTTGGCAAATTCACGCAATACCGGGTAAAGCGCCCCTTCTGTCGGAGCACAACAACCCTTCGTGATAACAGATATCCTTTTACTGATTTCATAACCGTGCAGCGGTTCTTCGTAAAGCACTCTTAAAATAAACAGTCGGGAAAGGCTCATCTTAATTAGCCCTACCCAGTAGGATTTTTGCAAATATACTTCGGACATGGGATCACCTCCATACGTAACTCCTACATACATTACCCCTCAATGTATAATAACAAATTAAACCCTCCTAAACAAGTTTAATTCTCCGGAACCTCAAACAAAAGAAGGCTTTCGGCCATGAAGTACAAGGGCATCCATCAGTTTTAGCGGTTCTAACGGTTCTTCTTTATAGGGAGTACAGCAAAAGGGGGAGCAAAACAGCTTCCCCCTGGTATTTGGGTTATTCTTTCTCATCGGCAGGCACAATTTCAAAACTACAGCAACCGCCGCCTTTCTTACTCTCCTCTTCCTTGCTTACTTCAACAATTTTCATGTCGCAGCACCCTGATGATTGGGCTCTTTTTAAAAAGCCGAACAATCCCTTTTTTTCTTTTTTTTCTTTTCCCATAAATAAAACCTCCTTCGGCATTAACTGCCGTATTATTATTTTGATTTGGTTAGAAAATTTTTATATTCTGTAAGCAGAGCTCTCTTGTATTCTCTTGCAGCACTTTCCGGAATATAATTTTTACGCTCCACTATTTCCAACAGTTTTGCAGCAGCTTTTTCACCCGTTAAATCAAGGTTCCTGACATCCTGAAAAGCCTGTTCCACTCCGATCAACCCTATCATATCACCACCAACGTTGAGTTTATAGACCCTGGGTGCGTTAGGCTCACAACAGCTGCTCATATTACGCATCTTCCCCCTTTCTCCCTTAATTCTGTTGTTATCTGCTAATACTTGCCTTGAACTTTTATAAAATAGGTTGAAGCGCCTGGAATATATACCCCGCCAAAACAGCCACAGCCAAAATAGTAAGCGTAAAAATTGCTACCAGCTTGGGCTTAAATATTGCTGCCAACAGGGTTATCTCAGGAATACTGGCCCCCGCACCACCGATAATCAGTGCCATGATCGCCCCCAGACTCATGCCCTTGGCCAGCAATACCGTACCAATGGGAATCATGGTTTCCACACGGATATACATGGGAATTCCAATGACAGCAGCAGCCGGTATGGCAAAGGAGTTACCCGGGCCGGCTACTCTAATGATCAGCTGCTCCGGTACAAAACCATAAATAAACGCCCCGATACCGGCACCGATAATTAGATAAGGAACAACCTGCATAAATAAGCCCCAGGTTTGCATGCCGGCGCGCCTGACCTTTTCCTTTTTAGTTAAAGGCCCGTCGGTTGATTCATTTTCCTCACAGCAACCGAATTGGATGCGTACATTTTTAAATGTGCCGGCCAGCCCCATACGCTCCCATATAGCCCCAATGAGCACAGCAACTATAAAAGTCATAATCCCGTAAATCAAGGTGGCTTTCCAGCCAAGCATCATTAAAAACAGTGCCAGAATAACAGGATTAAGAAGAGGTGAAGCGATTAGAAAGGACATGGACGCGCCAAAGGGAGCGCCTCCGTTCAGTAAACCGACCAGGATGGGAATAGTGGAGCAGGAGCAAAAAGGGGTAACTGCTCCTAAAGCAGCTCCGAGGATATTCCCCACCCATTTTTTCGGTCTGGTAAGATACTGACGGATAGTTTCTTCCGTGACAAACTCCTGGAGTAGAGCCACAAGAAAGGAAATACCGATGAATAAAGCCAGCAGCTCAGCACTAATCAGAAGAAAATACTTTCCTGCAGTAACTAAATTATTTAACTCAAACATGTAAAAACCCCCTATTTATAATAAATGCCCTCCTATCTATAAATAGAAAACTATCCTTGGGATATAGACCACCTCCATACATAGCTCTTATATGCATTACCCCTCAATGTATAATAACAAAAAAAAACCTCAAATGCAAGTATCATGCAAACACCAAACAAAACCCTTTATTTGGAATCGTCCCTTTCATCATAAACTTGTAGGTAACGCTGCACCTCTGCCGCCAAGGGGGAATCTTCTTCCGCCTGCTGCAGGACCTTCTCCCAGTGTTCTTGGGCCTCCTCTTCCCTTTCCTGGGATAAAAGAAAGATCCCATAATAAAAATGGGCTTCCGGATAATCCTCCTGCAGCTCTAAAGTGTTCCGAAAATATTTTTCTGCGAGGGGCTCATCATTTTGTATGAAAGCGGCAAGCAGGGCAATCCTCAACGTCACAAGGGGTTCCCGGAGGCCCCCTTCCACAACCTGCAGTAAAAGTTCCTTGCTCTTTGCCGCATAAACTTCCTTTTCCTCCGAACCTTGACCCCAGTAATACATAGCCAGCTCATAATAGATATTTCCCAGGGCTGCCTGCTTTTCCAAATCAACGGAGTTTCCCCTGAGGGATTCCTCCAGAAAACCGGCCTGTTTTTTAAGGCTCAGGATGTACTCATCATCTCCTGTAGAAGAAGCCATATTTCCCTTTCCCCATAAAAAATCAAAAAACCCGGCTGTCGCGCTCAGAAGCACCCCCCCCACCAGTAGCAAAATGATGAGAATGGAAAATAATTTCTTCCGGGCGACTTTACCCTTTTTATTTTTAACCATATTGCTCACCTTTCTATTTCTTACTAATATCCTAATCTCCGGGCACAAGCAAACACCCGCAGTTTTCACAAAAAACAAACTGACCGGGCGTGAGCATACGCGCCCGAAAAGAGGAAGGCAAAGAAACATTGCATATACCACAAAATCCTTGTTGAACAAGAGAAATACACCGGCCCCGCAGGTAGCGGGACAATTCAGTATACTTTTTTATCAGGGCAGCATCAATGTTTTGCCTTAACTCTTCCCGCTGCCCTATTAAATCGTTCAGTTTTCCCTGAGCCTTTTCAATATCTCTTTGGGCCCTCGCTCCCAACTGCTGTACTGCTTCATTCTTCGATATCTGAAGTTTCTGCCAGGTTGAAATCTCTTTTTCATCCTCTTCAATGCTCTCCATGAGGTAAAGAATATCATCTTCCAGATCAGATTTTTCTTTCTGCTTGGCCTGGACCTTTTTCTCCAGGCCTTCCAGCTCCCTGATGTTACTGATCTCGCCGCTGTAGAGCTTATGCTGCAGTTTTTCAAGCAAATCCATGGTTGTTTGCAGTTCCAGCTCCTTACGCCGTTGCTCTTTTTTTGCTGTAACCAGCTTTTCTTCTTCTTTCCTTAACATCTCCTGGAAGGCCAGGAAGTCTCTCTTCTTTTGCCGGTAATCCTTTGCACTGGCAATATTTTGCAATTCATGTTCCTGATGCAAAATTTTTTGCTCCAGTTCCTGAAGCTGCCAGAGCATTTGCAGCTGTTCCACATGCTGTTTCATTTTTTATTAATCTCCTTTTAATAGTATCAATATTAAACAAAAAAGGATAGGGTCTGAACCTATCCTTTTTTGAGAGATTGCCAGAGGTTGCTTTGTTCCTGAAAGACAATCACCTCTGTTTTTAATCCGGCCAGTTTAATTTTTTCTTCCAGAAACTGAGCCAAAACCCGAAGTACCGGCCTTTCGGTGGCATCATGCCCGGCATCAATGAGCGCCAATCCCGCCATAGCCGCCTCCTGTGCCGCATGAAACTTGATGTCCCCGGAAATAAAAACCTGCGCTCCGCTTTGCAAAACAACGGGAATATATTCAGCCCCGCTACCACCCAAAACTGCCACTTTTTCCACAAGCATATTCAAATCACCTGAAACATTAAGAAAATCCGGTTGAAGAAGGTTATCACATCGTTCGGCCAATTCTCTTAATGTCATCTTTTCTGCCAGGCAGCCTGTTCTTCCCAGGCCCCATACCGCTCCCTCATTGGCCAGAGGGTAAAGATCATAAGCCACCTCTTCATAAGGATGGGCCGCATCCAGGGCCTCTAAAACCTGCTGGCGGCAGCGGCGGTAAAGGATGGTCTCCAGACGGTACTCGCGGACCTTTTCCAGAGAGCCCCGTGATCCGATAAAAGGAGAGCTGCCTTCCCGGGGTAAAAATGTTCCCGTCCCCAGGAGCTGGTAAGTACAATGGCTGTAATTCCCAATCCAGCCGGCTCCTGCCTCCGCGAGAGCATTCCGGACTTTATCTTCATAGCCTTCAGGAACAAAGACGACCAGTTTTTCCAGTTCATCCCTGCCAGTCAGATAAAGAGGTTGCATCTTTTTTAAGCCCAGGAGTTCACCAAGAGCCTGGCTGACCCCCCGAGGAGCAACATCCAAATTGGTATGAGCAGAAAAAAGAGTAATATCCTCCTTGATAGCCCTCATGATGAGGGCTTCCCGTCTGTTGCGCCAATCCAGCTGTTGAAGCGGCCGGTAGAGAAAAGGATGATGGGTAAAAATAAAAGATATTCCCCGGGCCAGAGCTTCTTCCAGCACCTCCTCGCTAAAATCCAGTGCCAGCAACAACGCTGGCTCTTCCCGGGAGAGATCTCCCCATTGTAAGCCGCTGGCATCTTTCGGTAAGGCCCAGCGAAGAGGGGCAAATTCCTCTAAAAAAACAACCAGATCACTCCCTACGGCAAACATCATCCAGCACCCCTTTCAAACTATCATACTGAAAATTAAAATAACGCCACCGGGGATCTTTTTTACCCTTTCTAGACCGGAGCAAACCCTGTAAAATTTTCTCATAGCACTGTATTTTATGTTTAAGCCAGGGAACAAGCAAAGGGTCTCTCCCCTGTAAAAGAGTCGGCCCCAGTTCCAGGAAAATAGGCTCCTTGACAATTTGCCGGCCTTTTTCGGCCGCAATGATTTCATAAAAATGTCCTTTTTCCTGGACCAGTTTTTCTTGAGGAAAATAAAAATCATGTGCTGCCAGCCAGCGCCTTACAAGGGCGGTATCCCCCATTGGCTGTAAAACAAAACGCCTGTGCTGCCGGAGCCGGTGACCTGCAGTCCTCAGTAGCCTGCAAATGGTTTTGCCTCCCAGCCCGGCAATCACCACCACTTCTACACCGTCACTCTTATCCAGTGCCAGTAACCCATCACCAATCCGGACCTCCACTTTTTGATTCAAGTTAAAAAGATTCACCGTTTCCCGGGCAAACATACTGTTCAGGGATGATTTCTCCACCGCAATAACCCGGGGGCAGGCTTTTTCTTTTACCAGATAAAGGGGCAAATAGGCATGGTCTGTACCAATATCAGCCACCACACTGCTAGAGGGAACCAAGGAAGCGACCCCTGCCAGGCGCGGTTTTAATTTCACCGGCATAGTATCATTCCTTCTCAGCCCAAAAAACAAGAACAGGCTTCTTCAAATAATCCGAAAACTCTTTAATAATATTTACAAGTTCCATAAAAATTATAAAATCCCTTTAATTTTATTTCCCCCTGTCTTTAAAAAGGTAGAAAAAAGAATATACTACATTATCAAACATTTCAATATTGCAATTATTTTAAAATAAGTTTTAAAAATGGGCTATCTTGTTAGCGGTTTTTAAAGCTTTTTAATTTTTTAAAATTTCCAAGATTCCGCCCGCATCGCATTTTAGGACACTTCAGAAAGAAATACGTCAAATTGGCATCTATTTTGCATAATAATGTAATGCAAGAAATGGATTTTTTAGCATAAGGAGGTGAGTTAACAATTTAATCATCTCGGATAAATATAGCATTATGTTATAAGTTTGAGTGTTTTTCGGTTGTCCTAATTAGGGGATTTATTGATGCGTAAAAGTGTAAACTGAAATGATTCAATATTCAAAAGTATTGGTATTGGGGTATTTATCTTAATCTATTCAGTCATAACGCATAGTCAAACTACAGCGGTTTGGCTATCAAAAAAAAACTTATATTAAGGAGGGTTAATAAATGACTGAATTTACTGTTAAGCGAACTTTTAAATCTCAACTGGCTACCGGTTTTGCATCTTTTGTTCTTTGTTTTGTTTTAGCTTGTATTCTTTGGCCCCTGTGGTCCATGATTATGAAATCCTTCTTTAGCGCTTTGGCCGCTCCCGGATTGGCAGCAGCCGAAACCGGAAATGGCAGGTCAACTGATCGGTGTCATGGTTGAAGGCAGTTTTTTCTGGATGGTGATCAATCCCTGGATTTGGATGACTTTGGTTATGAGGGAACTATGGTAAGACTATCTTCACCTCCAAGCAGCCACATGCCGGTCTTTGGTACACCGTATTAGCTTGGTTTGTTGGCCTGGCAGCATTCTTTGTCATTATCGGGTTTATAGGCATCTGGTGGAAGCCGTTTAATCTGGCCCTGCTGCTAACACCTAAAACAGCCGCGGATGTTGCATTGGCCGTTAAAGGCTGGAATGCCGCCAACTTTCTTGCTTTGCCGGTAATCATGACCCAAATTCCTTTCATTGCACTGTTCCATAAATGGCCTTTCGCCGGTACATCCAAGCAGCCGACCGAAGGCTGGGGCGTTTTATTCTTCAGCACACTGGCTGTCGTAGTAGTATGGATAGCCACGATTATACCCAGCTTTATGCCCTTATCGATTGATGGACAACAAATTGTAAACACACCGATGGGTTCCTGGGCTACTTGGGTTGCTTTCTGCCAGGCATTCGTTTTCTTCTTCCTGATTCCGGCAGAGGGCGGTGAAGGGTATCCAATGAAATTTTTTGCCAAAAAGCAACCTTTTATGGGAATCGCCGGATTTCTGATTGCTCTGGCTGCCGGGTTTATAGTGCCGCCCATCGTTCGGGGAATTATTGCTCCGTTAGATCTTCTCCCGGGGGCTCCGCTTGATCTGGCAGTAGCTTCATTAATTCTTTCAGGCGTTATCAGCATGTTGGCCTGGCATCATCTGTTTGATGATTATCCCAGTGCTCAGCTTGTTCCCAATACCGCAGCCCGAATTTTAATCCGCCTGGTGATCTGGATTACTCTCGGTGGCGTTCTGGGAACCATTTGGCTTAAAACCTTTGCCAGAATTCCGTTTGGGGCCAGTAACTTGGGCCTGGGCTATCCAACTATGGGTGTTTTGGCCGGCCAGTTTGCCTTTTTGATGACATTTCTGCTCTTTAATACTTTCTTTGATAAATGGCCGCTGGTATACAAAGAACCTGTAAAAGTCAGCTACAAAGAAACAATAAACAATCACCAAATTTAATCGGGAAAAGCTGCCTTCCAGGTAAGAAAAGGCAGATCCCCTTCATTTTCCCCCGGGCATGGACCGTAAGCTATTCCAACCCGGGGGTTTGTTTTTTTATTTCAGTACATAAAAAAAGAAGGATAATCATCCAAAGTTTATCCTTCTTCATAGTAAATTTCATACTCAGGTGGGTATAATCTGCTTAGTTTAGAAAATAGTTTCCTGAAAGTACTGTTTTTTATTAAGATACTGAAAAAAAGCAGTTTGGTTGCCGAATTATTTTTGAAATGGTTTTTTCTTCCTGGACAATTGTTCCAGCAGGTAGGGATTGAGTACCTTGATGTAGGTTCCCTTCATGCCCAAGGAACGGGATTCGATCACTCCAGCGCTTTCGAATATTGCGCAGGGCATTCACAATTACAGATCTTGTGATACCCCAGTTGATCGGCAATTTTACTTGGCAACAAGGAGACCTTCTTCGCCATCCAGTTCTTCAAAAATATGCTCCACCGCTTCCAGTTCAGAATAGGAATGCGTGCCAATAGCCAGCTGGACAACTGCTTTATTTCTAGCCTCTTCTTCAATTTTTTTCGGCCCTGGACCGCAAGATTTCCATACCAACAACGGTAGCACCAATTTCGGCCAGAATCAGGTCTTCTGCTTCCAGAGCTTCTGCAAAACGGGCCCAACAGTAGCGAGCCCAGTCTCTTGCCTCCACCCATAATCGGGACAAACAGTGGTTAACTTGTTTGTAAAAAGACAGTTTTCTTCCTCGACGAAAGCACAGACATTTCTTTTTTGTTTTAAGTTTAACCCTCGTTTCGTCATCACGCAGCAGAAAATCATTGTAGCGCTCGGGAAATTCAGATTTTTTGAGCACCTGGCTAACCATAATATCACATTCAAACTCATCAACCAGAGCATATCCCAAAATCTTGCCCTCGCGGTCAGCAATGTAAACATTGGCATGAATGACGTTCTTTAAAACCTCCGATACCTCAGTAAAATCAACTCTTTGCCCTGCCGTTTTTTGGAGAATTTTATTAATACGGCGGGTTTTCTCTAGTAAAGGAGAAGTAATCACACTTAGACACCTCTTTCTATTTTTTTCATGTTTTTTATGCTAAAGAGCCCGTAAAACGGGTTTTATAAGAAACTATTGTAAAAAAGTAGTTCTGAAATTATAAAATATATCTACTTAAATCTTTATTTTTAACAATATCTTTTAATTTATTCTTGACATACTCTTTATCTACAATAAATTTTTGACCATAAAGATCGGGAGCCTCATAGGAAATGTCCTCTAACAATTTTTCCATAATGGTATGCAACGCCTTGCCCAATATTTTCAAGCTCATCATTCAAAGCACAAGCCATATCCGCAATCTGTTCGATGCCATCTTCAGAAAACTCCAGGCTCACTCCCTCGGTGCTAAGCAGAGCTGCATATTGTTTAATCAAAGCATTTTCAGGTTCAGCTAAAATGCGTTTAAAAATCCTCGCGGGATAAATTCTGCAGCTCAACCCTGATCGGAAACCGCCCCCTGCAATCTGGAATAAGATCGGCTGGTTTGGTAAAATGAAAGGCCCCTGCAGCAATAAAAAGCATATAATCAGTTTTCACAGGACCATGCTTCGTAATGATGGTCGAACCCTCCACAATAGGCAGTATATCCCTCTGGACACCCTCCCTGGAACATCAGGGCCTGCCCGTGAATTTTCCTTGCCGACGATTTTATCGATCTCATCCAAAAAAACAATTCCTGCCTGTATCTGCCCGCTCAATAGCTTCATTGATGACTTCATCCATATCAATGAGCCTTTCTCCCTCTTCTTGCAGAAAAATTTTGCGCGCCTGCCTTTAAAGGAATTTTTTTCTTTTTTTTACGGGAAGGTAAAATGCTGCCAAAAACGTCCTGAAAATTTACACCTATTTCTTCCATACCAAGCCCGAAAACACCTCTAGCATCGGAGGCAAACGATCATCCACTTCCACTTCAACCATCTCTTCCTCTAAATCACCCCTTCTTAGTTTATGCAGCATGATTTGGCGCTCTTCCTGGAGCCGGGCCACTTTTTCCCTTTCATTGTCTGGCTCTGGCTCCACTGTTCCGGTAGTTTGAAAAAATAAATTAAAGGGATTGGGACTGGTTTTATGCTTTTTGGACCAAGGAACAAGGAGATTCCAATAATCTTTCTTCAACCAATTCAGCAGCTTTGACCCTCTACAGTTCTCATTTTCTCCGTTTTTACAATCCTCACGGAAATTTCCACTAATTCCCTGACAATCGAGATCGACATCCCTACCTACATAACCAACCTTCTGTAAATTTAGTTGCTTCAACTTTAATAAAAGGAGCGGTTAAACCAGGCGGGCCAACCTTCTGGCTATTTCCGTTTTACCTACGCCGGTAGGACCGATCATGAGAATGTTTTTAGGCAAAATCTCCTCTGTTAATTTTTACCTTCCAGCTTCCGGCGACGATATCTATTGCGCAGAGCTACGGCTACACACTTTTTAGCTTCCTGCTGGCCGACAATAAATTTATCCAGTTTAGCCACTATTTCTTTTGGTGTTAATTCAGCTTTCATGTCCAACATTATTTTACAGGCACCTCCCGTTCCAGAAAAGGAACTTTGGAACACAATTCCAGAATTGTGCGCATAACTTATCAAAAAATAGTAGCCATAAATCTAACCTTCATTCTAAATAAATTTCTAAATTTCTTCGCAGGTGATATTTTGGTTCGTATAAACACAAATCTCTGCAGCAATTAAAAGAGCATGGCGGGCAATCTCTTTTGCTGTCAACTCTGTATTTCTAAGAAGAGCTTTGGCAGCGGCAAAGGGCAAAACCCCCTCCCGATCCAATGGCAGCTATCCCATCATCAGGCTCAATTACTTCACCATTACCGGAAATGAGAAGCAGTGCGTCTTTGGAAGCAACAAGCAGCAATGCCTCCAGTTTTCTTAAAAAACGATCTGTTCTCCATTCTTGGGCCAATTCCACAGCTGCCCGGCGCAGATTGCCGTGATAATTTTCCTGCTGCTGTTCAAATTTTTCAAATAGGGTAAAGGCATCTGCCACTGCTCCGGCAAAGCCGGCGATGACCTGATCCTTATAAAGCTTTCTTACCTTCCTGGCTTCCTGTTTAATAATCATATTACCGGAGAAAGTGACCTGCCCGTCCCCGGCAATGGCAACTTTTTCACCCTTTTTCACCGCAATGATGGTCGTCGAATTAAACAATTAAATTTTCATCCTTCTAGTTACCATAATTTAGAAAAGTTTGATAACTTTTTCACCGGCCCGAGGGTGAACCCTTAAATAGGTTCTTTTGAGCTCTTCTTTCGTGATATGCGTATACAGTTGGGTTGTCGAGACAGAAACGTGCCCCAACATTTCCTGAACCGCCCGCAGATCAGCACCGGCATTTAAAAGATGACTGGCAAAAGAATGGCGTAAAACATGTGGACTCAAGTTACAGCTCGCCCCAACTTTCTGCGCATATTTTTTAAACAAGCGCGCTGATGCTGCGAGCAGACAGCTTTTGACCAAACCTTTTAAAAATAATGCCGGGCTTTTCTCTCCTTCTTTAGCCCGTGCTGCCAGTAAAAACCTGCTTTTATTAAGGTAGGAACAACAGCCTGCAGAGCATATGTTCCTACAGGAACTATTCTTTCTTTAGAACCTTTCCCCAAGACTTTTAAGTTTCCCTCTTCCATATCCCACCGACGACGTACTCAAGGCCACAAGTTCACCTACCCTGATTCCTGTTCCATAAAGAACTTCTAAAATTGCCTGTCCCGGCATCCAAGAATTGAGTCCCGGGGGGGAGCGTCCAAGAACTCCGAGTACTTCATCAACGTAAAGGAATTTAGGAAGTTTTTTTTCTCTTTTAGGAGTGGAAACAACTTCCCATTGAACATCCTGCAACAGGTTTTCCTTTTTAAAAACCGTAGAAAACCTCTTAACGCTGACATTTTCCGTGCAATAGTACTACGCGCATAATCATACTCTTTTAGAAGGGCCAAGTATTGACGTAAAGTTAAAATAATTTAATTTCAGCAGATCCAGGCCTTCAACATCAAGAAAGCGCAAAAACTGTCGAATATCTTTCTCGTAATTACTCCGCGTCAAGCTCGCAAGATTCTTTTCAATTTCAATGAATTGCAACAAAGTTCCTTAAATAACTGTCGACCAGCACTTTTTCACTTCTTTTCAATATTAACACAACTAATTTTTTTATGCAAGAAGTTTCCTGGGATTTTTTGCGAAATATCGACAAGATTCTTAAACTATGGCCGGCCCCGGCCAGCCCGCCCTTTACTCACTTTTATCCTGCGCGGACTTTTTTTCCTGAAAGCCACAATCCTTATTCGCACACCGGTAAGTTTTACGAGAACCGCCGATAGTTTTTTTCCACCATGTAGGAACCGCATTGCGGGCATTTTTCATCTATAGGCTTATCCCAGGAAACAAATTTACAGTCGGGAAAGCGTGTGCATCCAAAAAATTTTCTTCCCTTCCTGCTCCTGCGCTCCACGACCATACCATCACAAAAAGGACATTTAACCCTATTTCCACTTTAATTTGCGCTGTATGGCGACATGCAGGAAAACCCGGGCAAGCCAGAAATTTACCGTAACGCCCAAACTTTTCACAAGATTTTTCCGCAAAGGGGACAAACTTCATCTGTTTCTTCATCATGAAGTTCTATTTTTTTCATTTCTTTTTGAGCCACATCCAGGCGATCTTTATAACGGTGCGTAAAATTCATTTAAAACCTTCAGACGGAAATTTCACCCAACTCAACCTTATCCAGTTTATCCTCTAGCTGGGCCGTAAAATTGACATCAATTATCTCGGGAAAAAAACTTTTTAAGAGGTCAGCAATGATAAAACCAAGCTCCGTCGGTTTTAAAAACCCTCTCCTCTTTTAAAACATACCCCCGGCTTTGAATCGTCTCGATCGTCCGGTGAATAAGTGCTGGGTCTTCCAATACCTTTATTTTCCATCATTTTTCCCAACGAAGCTTCTGAAAAACGCGGTGGGGGCTGCGTAAAATGTTGTTCAGGATTTAACTTTAAGAGCTCCAGTTGTTGGCCTTCTTCCAGGTGGGGAAGCTGTTTTTCTTTTTCTTTTTCTTCATCTTCTCCTTCGGTATAGATAATCATAAAGCCTGGAAATTTAATACTGGAACCGCTGGCTTTGAAAAGGTAATCCCCTGTTTGAATATCAGCTTTGACCTGTTCGATTAAAGCCGCCTCCATCTGGCTGGCTAGAAAACGTTCCCAAATCAGTTTTATAAAGTCGATACTGGTCTCTGCTGAGGAAGTTTTTAATTTCATCGGGCTCTTTCAAGATGGACGTGGGCCGAATGGCCTCGTGAGCTTCCTGAGCACTTTTAGGAGTTGTAAATTTTCTGGGTTTGGGCGGCAGGTACTGATCCCCAAATCTCAATCCAATATATTTTCTGGCCTCTTTCTGGGCTTGCGGGGGAAATTACCGTAGCATCCGTACGCATATAGGTAATCAAGCCCCTCCGCCTCTCCTTTTTGTCCAACTTTTATTCCTCATAAAGTTGTTGAGCAATAATCATCGTTTTTTTGGTCGTAAAGCGTAATTTTCTGGAAGCCTCTTGCTGCAGGGTACTGGTAATAAAAGGGGCAGCAGGGTTACGCCTTCTCTCCTGCAGCCGAACCTTCTGCACTAAATAATTTTGGTCCTTTAAATTTGGTAAGATCTTATTAACTTCTTCTTCCGTGGCGAGGTTTATTTTTTTTTCCATCATGACCGTGAAATCTTGCGTAAAGGTATTTCCCATGGCCGGTTCCTTGAAATTTCCCTCAAATAGTCCAGTATATCTTCACGGACAAAAGATTCGATCTCTCTTTCCCGGTCACAGATCAGCCTTAGTGCCACAGATTGAACTCTGCCGGCACTGAGACCTTTACGCACCTTCTCCCAAAGCAAGGGGCTGATCTTATAACCTACCAGGCGATCGAGAATACGCCTGGCCTGTTGGGCTTCAATTTTATGCAAATTGAGGTGCCGTGGCCGGGGCAAAAGCGCTTTTTCACAGCTGCTTTCGTAATCTCATGAAATTCCACTCTACAGGGCTCATTGTTATTCAGGTTCAGAGAATTGCTTAAATGCCAACTGATGGCCTCGCCTTCCCTGTCAGGGTCTGTCGCCAGGTAAACCCGCTCCGCCTTTTTACTTGCCTCTTTTAACTCCTGTAATATTTTCCCTTTTCCTCTAATGGTAATATATTTAGGTTCAAAATTATTTTCCAAATCGATACCCAACTGGCTCCTGGGTAAGTCTATCAAGTGGCCGATAGAAGCTTTGACCTTATATTTTTTCCCTAAAAATTTACTGATCGTCCTGGCCTTGGCAGGTGATTCCACGATGACAAGGTACATTTAGACACCTCCGGCTCAGCTCTTCATAAAATATTTCCCTGGTAACTGCTTGATGGCCCCCTTAAGCTCCAGCTCCAACAAAAGGGCATTGAGCAAAGAAAGGGGCATTTTGCTAAGAGCAACAAGATCCTCCAGCGCAAGAGGTTCAAAAGGAATATACTCCAGCAATTTTCTTTCATCAGGGTTAAATTCTTGTTTTTGTTGCGGGGAAGAAACATCTTTAACCGGTACTGTTATCGAAAGTTCCTCCAAAATATCTTCCATTTTTTCTACCAGTTTGGCACCCTCTTTAATGAGTTTATGACACCCCCGGCTATAAGGGCTGGCGATTCCGCCGGGAATAGCGAAAACCTCCCTCCCTTGCTCCAAGGCAAAGTCGGCGGTAATCAGTGCACCGCTTTTTTCCCCTGCTTCAATTACCAGTGTTCCCAGAGAGAGACCACTGATAATACGATTTCGACGGGGAAAATTTGGGGGCAAGGGCCTGTAACCCGGGGGAAATTCACTGATGAGTACACCTGAATCCTCAATTTTTTTCTTTACCGCCTTGTTTTCGGGAGGATAACAGATGTCCAGGCCACAACCCAGGACAGCGGCAGTTTTCCCACCGGCATCGAGAGTACCCTTGTGCGCCCATGTATCAATGCCCCGGGCCATACCGCTAACAACAGTCAAACCATAACTTGACAGCCCGGAAGCAAACTTGTAAGCGATTTCCCTACCGTAAACAGTATGGCGCCTGCTGCCGACAATAGCAAGACAGTAACCATTCACTATGTCAATATTTCCACAATAGTAGAGAAGGGGCGGGGGATCATAAATTTCCCGCAAAAGTGGAGGGTAATGACTATCCTCCCAAGTTACAAAGGAATATCCCCGCTGGAGAACTTTATCCCATGATTTCCCCGGATGAATATTTTGCCGCTCTTGAAGAATCTTCTCCCGCAAATTAAGTGTAAATCCTTTAACTTCCAAGAGATCTTGGCGCGTTGCCTTCCAAACCTGCTCCGGGGTACCGAAATGTTGAATTAATTTTTTGATTCTTACTGGACCAAGGGAAGGAAGCAGGTTTAAAGCATGATAATATTTTGCCCGGAGAATTCTTTCCTGGGACACGCTGGAGTTCCCCTTTCATACCTACGTTATACTTTACTGAAACAGCAAACCAGGTACAGCAGCAGTAAAATATACCACATTTTAAATTATTCCTGTTTACAAGCGAAACCATGAGTATAAAACTCATGGCGCTTAAGCTTAAAGGGAAATTAAAAGGCAAAAATTCAAGTTACGCTCATTGTTTTCCATACTCACAAATTCTTTTTCCTTAGATTAAACCATCAACACTCAGGTAATAGGTTGCCACTACCTGATAAAATCTACACCCTAAAGAAATCTCCGCCTCCAGCTGCACGCCAAGGGCGAAGATTTTTTTAAGTATATCTACCCCAAAATGCGGTTACTGCGCTGCCACCATCGATCCTTCCACTCCGCCTTTGAAGCATCGGGAACTTTAAGGAATACTCTTTTCATCTTTCCCGGGAATATATCAGATAATCAAGCATTTTTTAATGAAAATTTATAATTACAATGATTATAACATATAACACAGTGGATGTAAAAGGATATAGGGTTTATTTTCATAATATTTTGAAAGCACCATTTTATGCTAAAAACCCGGAAAATAATGCCTTACCTTTTTGCTACTCTGCCAAAGCACTGTCTAATATTCCCATGTCAGGTCAGGTTTATATTTTTACACAGGTCTACCGCAAGAATTTTTTACCTTCCGGCATCAAGGCGCGTAATTTTATTCTTTTCATCAACGAAGACTACTTTAGGCTGAAAATCCCGCAGTTCTTCCGGAGAACATAGGGCATAACTGATAATAATGATTACATCCCCTGGCTGGACAAGGCGCGCCGCCGCACCGTTAAGGCAAATGATCCCGCTGCCGCGCTCTCCACGAATAACATAAGTTTCCAACCGGGTACCATTGTGATTATTTACAACCTGCACTCTCTCATAAGGCAGAATATCAGCTTTTTCCATAAGTTCTGCGTCAATTGTAATACTGCCCTCATAGTTCAAATTGGCATCGGTAACAGTGGCTCTGTGAATTTTCGATTTACACATTGTCCGCCACAATGTTTACACCTCCACAATAACGTTATCAATTAGCCTCGTTTGACCAAATCTTACAGCAACAGCAATCAGGCATTTCCCTGCTATTGTGGAAACAGGACACAATTCATCAGTATCGACAATTTCAACATAATCCAGGCAAGCTTCTTTGGCTGTAGAAATTCTTTGGTTAATCGTTTCCTTGATCGTCTCCGGTTCCCTTTTTCCCCCCGCGATTTGCTCCTCTGCCTCCTTTAAGCTCTTAAAAAGCACTACCGCTTCCCTTCTCTGTTCCGGCGTCAGGTATTTATTACGTGAGCTCATCGCCAGGCCATCAGCTTCCCGAACCGTAGGCCTAATCATCAGCTGCAGGTTCATATTTAAATCTACCACCATTTTCTTCAGGACAAACGCCTGCTGAGCATCTTTTTGCCCAAAATAAGCGCGATCAGGGCAAACCAAATTAAACAACTTGGTAACTACCGTGGTAACACCGCGAAAGTGTCCCGGCCGGGAAAACCCGCAAAGACTATCCGTGAGTCTTTCCACTTCCACAAAAGTAGCATAACCGGGAGGGTACATCTCTCTCACCGGTGGGGAAAAGAGCAGATCACACCCCGTAGCAGCCGCCAGCTTTTGGTCCCTTTCCAGGTCACGGGGATACTCTGCATAGTCTTCTCCCACACCAAATTGCAAAGGATTGACAAAAATACTGGTTACTATGAAATCATTTTCCGCTTTGGCCGCCCTCATCAGTGAAAGATGCCCTTCATGTAAAAAGCCCATTGTTGGCACCAAGCCAATGCTCAGTCTTTTTTTCTTTACTTCCCTGATTAAATTTTGGAGCGCAGCGATGTCTTCAATAACCTGCAAAAGATCTCCTCCCCCGCAAACGCCTTATTCTTCTAAAGCCATCGCCAGAGCTTCTTCGGACATGGTAAAGATATGCTTATCCTCCGGAAAAACACCCTGCCTGATTTCAGAGATATATGCTTGCACGCCCTTCATCATTTCGGCCCGTGCTTCCGCATATTGCTTCACAAATTTAGGACGTTTGCCGGTATAAAGGCCCATCACATCGTGATAAACCAGAACCTGTCCGTCACAAAACTTTCCGGCGCCAATACCAATCACCGGTATGGATAGTTTCTCCGTGATCACTTTGGCAAGTTGCCAGGGAATACATTCGAGCACCAGGGCGAAAGCGCCTGCCTCCTCCAAAGCTAGGGAATCCTTAATCATTTTTTTGGCAACCTGGGGATCTTTCCCCTGGACTTTAAAGCCTCCCAACTGCCCCGCCGACTGCGGTGTTAATCCTAAATGGCCGACAAGAGGAATACCGGCCTGGGTAATATTCTTTACCGCGTCAATGATCTCCAGCCCGCCTTCCAGCTTCACACCCTGCGCCCCGGTCTCCTGGATTATTCTGCCGGCATTTCGCAGGGCCTCCTCACTGTTGACCTCATAAGTTAAAAAGGGCATATCTACTACCACAAAAGCATTATTACTCCCTCGGACCACTGCCTTCCCATGATGAATCATGTCATCTAATGTAACAGCAAGGGTATCCTCATAACCGAGGACAACCATTCCCAAGGAGTCCCCAACAAGGATAAACTCCACTCCTGCTTCATCAACCAGCTGTGCCGTGGGATAATCGTAAGCAGTAATCATCGTCATTTTTTCATTTCTTTGCTTCATTTCTCGAAAATCCAGGGTAGTAAAACGTTTCGCGCTCAATTTTTACCCTCCTAACAAATTTTTCAATTGTTCTTCCTGCTCTTTAGGAAGTGTTCCTTTCCTGCGAGCAAGATCCGCAGTATAAATTCCCAAGCAATTGTAAAGAGTAAGAAGCTCCGGAGCCAGCTCGTTAATGCTCTGGAGATGGGATTTGATCGTGGGAAGATCCCCTCGGGCAACCGGTCCGGTCAAAGCTTTTTCCGGGCCCATTTCCCCAATATTTTTGAGCGTTCCGTAAATAAGTGGGGATAATGATTCAAAAGCTTGTTCTGAGGAGATACCCATGACATTGTACATCCTAAGAGCGACATCCATCAGGGTAGACAGATAATTGCACGCTACACAAGCAGCTGCATGATAAAGCGGTTTCATCTCCGTAGGAATAGCAAGCATTTTACCTTCCAAGGCCTCCACCAGTTCTTCAGCCACTGGAAAAGCTTCCTTATCCCCTTCGACAGCAAAAAAGGTGCCGGGCAGAGAACGTAAACCCGCCTCCAGCTCAGGAAAAGTTTGTAAAGGGTGGAAAGAAAGTACTTTCGCACCGGCTTCCCGCGCTGCAGACAGTATTACCGAACTATGAGCGCCACTTGTATGCAACACCATCTGCCCCCGGCGAAAGCCTCCTTTCAACGCTAAAACATCGCATACCTCCTTAATAACCCGATCCGGGGTTGTTAAAAAAACAATTTCTGCATGCTGTGCAGCCTTTTCCGGTTCACTGTAAGCAGAACACTGTAATAAATCTGCCGCGATTTCCCGCGATTTCTCGGTGCGCGCAGAAATGGCCGCCAGCTCATACCCCTTTTGCTTTAAAGCATAACCCAGTACCTTACCAACATTACCGGCCCCAATAATCGCTATTTTTTTTGTACTTTTTGTAGTACGCATAGAACAGCTCTCTCCCTAAAAAATTAAAACCTTCCTGCTGGGCAGGAAGGCACAAATACAACAATACTTCAGTGCAACCATAGTCCCGGTCCTTTTCCGGCTCCAGGCAAAACAGGAATACTATATTGTCATTAAAAACCAAAAATCAGAAGCTGGTGCAGGTAAGATCCTGCCCAGATCAATTTTATCATTTTTAACGGTTAAATACAATCAAATTAGCTCATTTTTACACCTTTTTTTTATTTTTTTTTTACCACTGATCACATTTTAAAAGCTCCAACAGCAGGGTGATACTATTTTCCACATCGTCCAAATCCACCATCTCTGCCGGAGTATGAATATAACGGCAGGGAATGGATAAGGCCCCGGAGGGGATACCCTCCCGGGAAAGGTGTATGGCCCCGGCATCGGTACCACCTTTTTCCAGCACCTCCAGCTGGTAAGGAATGTTACTTTTTTCAGCAATATCCGTCATTAAACCCGTCACCCGGGGATGACAGATTACAGCAGAATCCTTAATTTTTACAGCGGGTCCTTTCCCTAAAGACACGCCTGTTCTAAATTCGGGCTCCGGCGTATCCCCCACCCTGGTCACATCAACAGCTAAGCCATAGTGGGGTTTGATCCGGTAAGCAATAGTCCGCGCTCCCCGCAGGCCAACTTCTTCTTGTACAGTAAAGGCAAAATAAACTTCCACAGGCAAGGTTGAAGCGGAAAGCCTTTTTAATGTTTCCAGGAGAATCACACAGCCGATGCGATTATCGAGTGATTTGGCGGTAATGCGCTTTCCTTCCTGGTGCATAGGGGTAAAATAAACCGCTGTGTCACCGATTTTAATCTTGGCCAGAGCCTCTTCCCGGTTTGCCGAACCGATATCGATATAGTACCGGTTAATATCAAGCTCCCGGGACTCTTTAATTTTTTCCTGCCCAATAACACCGACAGTTCCATTTTCAAAAAAAACCCTGGATCCCATAAGGGTCCTTTGTAGAACACCGCCTATGTTGGTAAAACGCAGGTAACCGTTTTCCTCGATAAAAGTAACCATCAAACCTATTTCATCCATATGTGCTGCTACCAAAACTTTTTTCCCGTCAGTATTACCCTTACTTACAACCAGATTTCCCAGTGTATCGATAAAGTAGTTTTCCTCTAATTTTTCGATTTCTGCAGCAATCACAGCACGTACCTGCTCCTCACGGCCGGCGGGGCCAAAGGATGCGCATAATTTCCGGATTAACTCTTTCATACCTCCAACCCTCTCTCATCTATTGATCTGATAAAACCATCAACTATCTCAACAAGATGACGCCAGTCTTTTAGGTTTAACATGGAAAGCGGAGAATGAATATAGCGGCAGGGCGTAGAAATAACACCGGCAGCAATACCGCCTCTGGAAGTCACAATGGCTCCGGCATCGGTAAAACTGCCGCCGTAACGGCGAAATTGATAGGGCCTTTGCTGCGTTTCCGCCACATGCACCAAACGCTCTAAAATACGCGGCTGGGCAATTACAGAGTCATCCTTGACGGTAAAAGCCGGGCCGGCACCCAGAGAAGTGGAGTGCTCATGTTCCTTGATCCCCGGGGTATCCGCGGCAATCGTTGTTTCCAGAACCAGGGCAAGCCTGGGATTTACCCTGTAGGCAGCTACCCGCGCTCCCCGGATCCCCACCTCTTCCTGCACGGTAAAAACCGCCGTAAAGGAACAAGGATAATCCCGCTGTAAGATCTCCAGCAGTGCAGCACAGCCTGCCCTGTTATCGAGTGCTTTTCCACGAATCAGATTTTCGTAGCAGCTTGCTTCGCTGTAAAAGGAGACATAATCACCGATCTTAACTGCTTTTTCGGCATCATCCTTATTTTTGGCCCCTATATCAACATAGAGGTTTTCTATACTCAACGCTTTTTTTCTTTCCTCTTTTTTTTGCAAGTGAATGGCTTTGGCACCGATCACACCACAGACATCCCCGGGGCCAATCTTTACCGGTTTGGAGATCAAGGCCTGCTCATAAACTCCCCCGACTTTATAAAAGCGAAGATGCCCGCTTTTTTCTATAGACGAGATCATCAAGCCAACCTCGTCCATGTGGGCACAAAGCATCAATCCCGGATCTTCTCCCCGACTCCGGCCTTCTTTCAAAACATACAGATTGCCCAAGGAATCTGTATAATTTTTCAGGCCCCGTGCTGTCAGCCTTTCCCGGATAAAATTTCTTACCCTGGTTTCATCGCCGGAAACTCCGGGTATTGTAGAAAGCTCTTTTATAAGCACGCTAATCCCTCCACGAAAGCACGATTTACCCCTGCAACAAAATAAGCAAGCAGTAG
Source organism: Dethiobacteria bacterium (assembly GCA_050948785.1). Classification (GTDB taxonomy): domain Bacteria; phylum Bacillota; class Dethiobacteria; order DTU022; family UBA8154; genus JAAZMI01. Next base: position 50,865 of record JBMNEM010000008.1, on the reverse strand, counting down.
ACCGGCGACCTTGATATCCTCCAGGTTCACCAATTCCACAGAAGTATGCATGTAACGGAGCGGTATGGAAAGAAGCCCTGTAGGAATACCCTCCAGGCTGACCTGAATGGCACGGGCATCTGTGCCCGTCGGCCCCGGGGAAACATCCCGCTGGCAGGGTAAATGATATTCAGCAGCTGTATCCAACAGTTTCCCGGCAACAAAAGGATGAATGTTGGGGCCACTAGTGATCACGGGCCCTTGCGCCAGGGGTGAAATTTCATGCTCTAGAGCTCCGGGAAAATCACCGTGGCATACATCTACAGCAATCCCCAGATCCGGGGAAATACCGTAGGTGGAGACAACCGCGCCCCGGGTACCAACCTCCTCCTGGACGGTAGCCACCAGGTAAAGATCAGCCTCATGCCTGATTTTATTTAATTCCCGGGCACACTGCCAAAGTGCAGCTACACCGGCGCGATCGTCAAGCGCTTTTCCGGAACGACAATTATGCCGGAGAGTCAGAAAATTTCTTTTAACCGCCGCCACGGAACCCACCGGAATAGCCTCACGCACAACCTCCGGCGGCAGGCCGGTATCCAAAAAGAGGTCCTCCATTTTTACGCTCTGACCCTTTTCCTTCTCCGCATACAGGTGGGGCAGCTTAAAACCGATTATCCCGGGAAAAGTGTCCCGCCCATAGATGGTCACTTCCTGCCCCGGAAGAGTGCGTACATCAAACCCTCCCAGGGAAGTAAATCTTAAAAAACCGTTCTCCTCAACTTTCGTCACCATCAACCCGATTTCATCCATATGTGCGCAGATGAGCAGGCGGGGAGGACGCTCCCCTTTTCCCCTTTTAAAAAAGATAAGGTTGCCTAAGTGATCCGTTCTTGTATCATCAACATAAGCTGAAAATGCCTTGGCAATCAGTTCAGTAACATTTTTTTCATAACCGGAAACTCCATCTTCTTCAGTTGTTTTCTGTAAAAACCCGTGTAAATCCACGCCAGACACCTCCTTGGGCTTTAAGCACGCTGCCCCGGGCTACCTTGTAATAATTTTTGCAGTTCAAAGGTCATACGATAAACCTGCGCACATTGTGCGGCGGAGAGAGTACCAGTTCCACAGCTGGGGGTCAAAAGGTATTGCTTGGTCAGGAGTTCTGCACTGGCACCCTGGCGGGAAAGCCTTTGGATACCCCTGTAAAACCTTTCCTGTAAAGAAAAAACATCTTCTGCGTCCAGGTCCTCCTCTGTAGTAGGAACAAGGCCCCAGCCCAGGCAGCCGCCTTTGATTAAAAAAGATTCCACTTCCGCACCATAAACCAACAGGGAATCAAAGTAGGAATAGGCATCAAAACTGACAATGTGGGGTGAAAGTTCAAACACAATGGACCAATCAGCACCGGAACAGCAGTGAACTCCCGCATAGGCGCCCTCTTCCTTTATTGCTGAAATAAGCTCTGCCAGGCTTTGAATGATTTGCTCCCGCGACAGGGAGATTCCCGCCAGTTGGCCATAAAAAAACAACAGTGGCTCATCAATCAGGATTACCACCGGCAAGGAAAACCTTTTTAAGGAGCGCACTTGAAAGCGGGCATTTAAGACCAGGGTTTTGGTAATGATCTCGCGCAGCTCAGCGTGATAAAAAGCAGGAGTTTGATCACCGGCATTTACTTGTAAGCCCATCGAAAGGGGGCCGCAGACCTGGCCTTTTAGAAAGTGTGGCTTCAAGGGCAAGGCATCCCATTTTTCATCTAAAAATTTATAAAATCCGGCCGCTGCTACCGGAGAAAAGGCAAAAAGGGAAAGGATCCTTTCTTTTTGCTCCTCTTCCTGGCAAGCCAGATAAAGTTCGTAGAACCGGGCCGCTTTTTCCAACCAAAGATAGTTGTCATTAATAAAAAAAGGGGGTACCCCCTTTTCCCAATCAAGCATTTCCAGTTTTAATAACGGGCCAAGATACTGTTGGATAAAACCTTCTGAGTTTGCACGTTGGGGCAACTGCGGCCAATGCGGCCCCAAGGGAAGTGTCTCCCGAATCAACTCTAAAGCAGACGTTGCTTTCTGATGGGGCATACTGCCGATACCGGTGGCCCTTCCATAAAGAAAATCTGCCTTCTGTAGCAAAAATAATCCCTCCCCCGAAAAGACAAGCCCATACAAGGCACGTTACGTGGATTCCTGGCACCAACTCTGATTTAGCATAATTTGTCGGTCCCATAGCCAGAAATAGTCTACCCGTACACCGGAATTTCATGCCGTCCCGCACATCCTGAAACAGCGCGCAAATAACAAGTTTTCCGGCAAAATTTATATAAACCTACATCCGGTTGGTTTTGACAATATATTCTTCTTCCCAGGTAATTTCGTTAATCGCATTTTTGATACCTTCTACTGCCGGACTTTGTTCACAAAGCAGCCCGTATTCGATACTATCAACAAGGGCAATCCAGCTGGCCTCAATTACGTTCCCTGAAACGCCAACCGTGCCCCATCTTTTGCGTTCATTTTGCGAGGTAATCAGCACCCGGACTACTGCCCCGGTGCCATCCTTGCCATCCAAAACGCGCACCTTGTAATCAACCAGCTTTATTTTCCTGATCTCCGGGAAAATTTCTTCCAGGGCTTTACGTAAAGCATTGTCCATAGCATTAACAGGCCCGTTTCCCTCAGCAGCAGTATGCACCACCCGGTCCCCTACCCTTAATTTAATGGTCGCCTCCACATGATAGGAGTCACTTCCCCGCCGCTCCTTATCGAGAATGAGACGAAACGCTTCCAGTTTGAAAAGGGGTTTATAAGTTTGCAGCGTTTTCCAGACCAGCAGCTCAAATGAACCTTCCGCCCCTTCAAATTGATAACCTTCATGTTCCATCTTTTTAAGAACATTAAGAACTTTGATAGCCTCCGGGTAATTTTTTATTAATTCCAGATTATTTTCTTCGCCTTTAAAAAGAATATTACTTTTCCCGGAAAGCTCCGAAACTAAAATACGGCGTTTGTTACCCACTTCCTCCGGAGGGGCATGTTCGTAAGTGCGGGCATGTTTAACAACCGCATCGACATGAATGCCGCCTTTATGTGTAAAGGCATTCCGCCCAACATATGGCTGTCCATCCTGGGGAATCATATTGGCCAGCTCAGCGACAACTTTAGAAATCCTGGTCAGCTCCCGTAGTTGTTCCGCTTTAAATTTGGTGAAATTCAGCTTGAGGTTTATATTGGCAATGATTGCGCAGAGGTCGGCATTTCCACATCTTTCCCCATAACCGTTGATCGTCCCTTGAACCTGGCTGACCCCACTTTGTATAGCAATAATGGAGTTGGCAATGGCCATCCCGCAATCGTTATGGGCATGAATACCCAAGGGGGTGTCAATTTCCTTTTTTACTTCCAGGACAATCTGCTGGATATCCAGAGGCATTGTGCCGCCATTCGTATCACATAAAACAATACAATCAGCACCATTTTCGGCCGCGGAGCGGATCGTTTCCAGGGCGTAAGCAGGATTATACTTATAACCATCAAAAAAATGCTCCGCATCGTAGATAACTTCCAGGTTTTTACTCTTTAAATAAGAAACTGTATCTGCAATCATGGCAATGTTTTCACCAGGAGTCGTCCCCAGGGCATGGGAAACATGAAAATCCCAGCTTTTCCCGACAACAGTCACTACCGGAGTGTTGGCCTCCAGTAATGCCTGCACATTAGCATCCCCTTCCACACTGACACCGGCACGCCTGGTGCTGCCAAAAGCAGCAATTTTGGCTTGTTTTAAAGTCAAATCTTTCAAGCGCTCAAAAAATTCCATATCTTTGGGGTTGGAGCCCGGCCATCCCCCTTCGATGTAATCTACACCGAGGGCATCAAGAAGCTTGACAATTTCAAGTTTGTCACCAACAGAAAAAGAAATGCCTTCTCTTTGTGCGCCATCCCTAAGGGTTGTATCGTAAACTTGAATGGATTTCATAAGAACCTCCAATGATGTAAATCAGGATTATTATACTATAAGGCCTAAAGAGTGTCTACTGAAAAAAGAAATTTCTCTGAAAGAAGGTAGTAGTTTTTCCCTTTCCTGACGCTGTATAGATAAAACTGCAAAGGAAAAGCTAAAAAAAGAATTATAAAGGGAAAGGAGGGTGAAATAGGATGCAAACGACTGGAACCAACATAAAAAATATCGGCAAAGCCGAGTTTATGTCTCTTTTCCACCAGTATCAGGGTGAAGCATTATGTTCCAAAAAGTTAAGCAACTATGCCAACCAGGTTCAAGATCCGGCCATGAAAAATATGATTAGCCAGATGAGCGCCCGTTGCCAGGAAAGAGCAAGCCGGCTCTCATCTTTTTTACAAGAAGTTGGTGGAAGCCATCTGCTTAGCTAAAATCAAGTTATCCAAAAAACAGTAAAAAGGAGGTTGTTAGAATGCCCCAGATGCAGATGCCGCAGCAACAACTTACCGATAAAGACATTGCCGGCGATGTCCTTACAGGCGTTAAACATATGGCCCAGGGATATATGCTGGCCTTATTGGAATCTCAAAACCAAACCTTACGCCAGACCTTTAAAGATTTTCATGATCAGTACCTAAATGATCACTGGCAAGTTTTCCAGATCATGGAGCAAAACGGTTGGTATAAAGTACCCATGATTCTGGACGAAGCGCAGCAGCGTTTTTAGATAGTTATAGATAGTTATAGATAGTTAGATAGTCCCTGCCGAGTAGAAGACCCACTTACATTCAGGTCGAGGTGACTGGGGTGACAGGGGACCGTCCCCTGTCACCCTTGATCAAGCGCCGGGCTATACCAACCACGGGGACGGGCCTTGTGGTTGGTCTGGCGGTACCAGCCGCGGGGACGGGCCTTGTGGTTGGTCTGCTTGGCTTGCTCAGGTAGGTTCACAACAGGAAAGAGCCCTTTTTACAGCTTCCTGCGGGGAAAACACTACTTCCAGATCGGGCCACTGCAAGGGCGGTACCAACCGCGGGGACGAGCTTTGTGGTTGGTCTTGGGTGACAGAGCCCAGCCGCGGGGACGGACCTTGTGGTTGGTCTTGGGGATGTTCGCCGGGATCGGGCCACTGCAAGAACGGCTGCAGAGCGAAAACACTTTTCCCCTCTTTTAAAGCAATTGCTATTTCTGAAAGTGTGCCGTATTTTCCGGAGATGGCAATTAAAACATCACTACAGCGTACGACCAAAAAATTGCGCATTTCACCCATACCGGTAGCCAGCACATAACTGACAAAAGGGTTGGCCTCCTGACGCTTCCTGCCGGGCAAAATACCCAGACTTACACCCCCGAAATCTTTACAGCCCCGGCAAGCGGCTTCCATCACACCACCCCGCCCTCCGCAAACAAGAATTGCACCGCTGAGAGCAATCTCTTTACCCACCTCATAAGCCAATAAAGCCGTCTTCTCATCACATTCACCTGCACCAATGACCCCTATATAAACCAAAAATACAATACCCCTTTATTTATTTATTAAAGCCAGGAAAATTTTTTCAGTTCAAATGTAAAGGCGCCTGTTTTACATTGCAGTAACCCACAAGATTTGCTGTATTACCGGCAGATTTGATTTCCTGCAGTGTACCGAATGGATCTACTACTGATGGCACTCATTCAACTGCACTCATTCAACCCGAGCCTAAAAGTTTATGTTGTCTGCTCTAAAAAAAGGGGCAGCTATCAGCAGCTATAGATTGTCCCATTGTGCCCGCAGTTCCCGGCGCAGCAATTTTCCGGAGGAGCTTTTGGGTATCTCTTCTACAATCCGGATCACTTTCGGGCATTTAAAATCGGCCAAGTACTCCCGGCAAAAAGAAATCAGCTCCTCTGCAGTTGGTTCCTGACGATCCTTAAAAACCACTGCCGCAACCACTTCCTCCCCGTAAAGCTCATCATGAACACCGATACAGGCTGCATCTTTCACCGCCGGATGCTTATAGAGTACCTCTTCAATCTCCCGGGGGTAGATATTTTCGCCGCCCCGGATAATCATATCTTTTTTACGATCAACAATATAGAAATACCCATCCTCATCATAATAGCCCAAGTCACCGCTGTGAAACCAATCTCCGGTAAAGGCTTCGGCCGTGGCCTGAGGATTTTTATAATAACCCTTCATGATATTTTCACCGCGGATCACAATTTCCCCCAATTCACCGGGTCCCAGAGAGTTATTTTTTTCATCCACAATTTTGATTTCATTGCCCAGCGGCAAACCAACCGACCCAAGCTTACGGTAACCGTCGTTTTCACCAAGCTTTAATGCTTCCGGGGGCGGCAGCGGGTTAAAAGTGGCGCGGCAGGTCGTTTCCGTCATTCCGTAGCCTTCAATAACCGGCACCCGAAAAGCTTTCTCAAAATCACTCTGGACCTTTACCGGTACCGGTGCCGAGCCGCAGAAAACAATCTTTAAGTTGTTTTCGGAGATATCCCGGAGATTAACCCTGTTGAGCAACATGGATAACATTGTCGCCACTGTGCCAACATAGGTTGCCCCATGTCCGGCAATCAAAGGGAAAAATTTGGTCACACTAAAGCGATGCGGCATCACCACACTGCCTCCATGGTACAAGGGCGTCATCACCGTAACAATTTGCCCGTTAACATGAAAAAGCGGCATCACGCACAGGGCACGATCGCTTTCCTGCAAACGATTCCAGGAAGCTACCCAGTGCGCATCAACAATTAAATTGTGGTGAGTAAGCATCGCCCCTTTTGGCCTGCCGGTTGTGCCGGAGGTGTAAATTATTTCGGCAACATCATCTGCCTGCAGGGGAATTTCAAGAACTTCCGGTAATAACCGTGTAGTTTCTTGCGGTAGAGAGGTTTCCAAATTAATTCTTTGCACCGCTAAATTTTCTCCGGAAGAAACAGTCGAACCATCACAGGTCAAAAGATAACGGATTTTTGTCTGTACCTCTAAAAACGCGCTGGAAGATTCCAGAAATTCATGCGTTGTAAATAAGGCGATACTATCCGAATCCTGTAAAATATAGGCAATCTCCTCCGTTTTTAAGCCAATATTCAGCGGGCAGGCTACCGCCCCTAACTGCATGATCCCGAAAAAAGCAAAAAGATATTCCGCGGAGTTGGACATGAGCAGGGAAACTTTATCATCCTTACGCACGCCCAACTTAAATAAAAGGTTACTGACAGCGTTCACCTTTTTAAAAAACTCCATATAGGAATATTGTTTATTTTTTTCCGGATCAACAAGAAAAACTTTCTCCCCATAGTCTTCACATCTGGAAACAAGCAGCTCGCGCAGCGTGCTTTTTTTATCCAACTTGGGAATTTGTAAAAAGTCCGCCTGTTGAAAATTGTATGGCTCCATTTTTTCACCCCCTTAGCTCAATTCTAACATTGGCCATCATTTTAGGCAATTCTCTTCAATCGGCGGCTTTTTCCCCGGCTTCTTTCTGCTGAAAAAACTCTGTCATATCAGCGCATAATACTAAAATTGACGATCAAGGCTGCGGTACTGGATAGCTTCGGCAATATGGGCCGCATTGATTTTATTGGCGCCTTCCAGGTCGGCAATCGTCCGGGCCACTTTTATAATCCGATCATGCGCCCGTATCGACAGGGCAAAGGAATCAAAAACACGGCGCAAAAGACGCCGCGACTCGGAATCCAGGGGGCAGTATTTGCGGAGCTGCCGGGGAGACATGGCGGCATTAGACCCTATACCTGCATCCTTAAACCTTTCCCTCTGGATGGACCGGGCCTGCTCCACTCTTTTCCGAATAGACGCAGAGCTTTCTCCTTCTTTTTCCTCTTCCAGTTCATGATACAAAAGAGAGGGCACCTCTACATGCAGGTCAATCCGATCCATAAGCGGGCCGGAAGATTTGAGGCGATAGCGCCTGATTTGAGCCTCCGAGCAGGTGCAGGCACGTCGTGGGTGCATATAAAATCCGCAGTAACATGGATTGCGGGAAGCAACCAGCATAAACCTTGCCGGATAGCGCACAGCCATTTCTACCCGGGTAATGACTACCTCCCCATCTTCAAGCGGCTGCCTTAAACTTTCCAGCACCTCCCGGGAGTATTCCGGAAATTCATCTAAAAAGAGAACCCCCCGGTGAGCCAGGCTGACCTCCCCGGGCTGGGGAACCCTGCCCCCACCGAGGATACCGGCAGGGGTGGCTGAATGGTGCGGTGTACGGAACGGCCTTTTGATCACTAAAGGTTTATTTTCCTTAAGTAACCCGGCAATACTATGTATCTTGGTCACCTCGAGACATTCCTCCAAAGTCATGGAAGGTAAAATGGAAGGAATCCGGCGAGCCAGCATAGTTTTTCCCGTACCTGGAGGGCCTGTCAAAATCAGATTGTGTCCTCCGGCCGCGCCGATTTCCAGCGCCCTTTTCGCCGCGAACTGCCCTTTAACATCCTTAAAGTCAGGTTGTTCCTGCTCCTCTTCTCCCTGCAAAACTTTTTCCACATCAACTTTTACTTCCCCGATTGACACTTCTCCTGTTAAATAGGCCGCCATTTCCCGTAAGTCGGCGATTCCCTTGACGGAAAGATCACCGACCAGGGAAGCTTCCAGAGCATTTCCCCGGGGCAGAATCAGCTCATAAAGCCTGTTCTCTCCATCTTCCCGCCATTTCTTCAAAGAAGCTGCCAGGGCCATCGTACCGGGAACATCCCTTATTTTCCCATCCAGAGAGAGCTCACCGATAAAAACTTTCCCCTCAAGTGCCTCCGTAGGAATCTGCCCGGTTGCTGCCAGGATACCGGCGGCAATTGCCAGATCAAAAGCGGTACTGTCTTTCCTCAAATCAGCAGGCGCCAGGTTAACAGTAATACGCCTGGCCGGAAAGTCAAAGCCGCTGTTTTTGATCGCCGCCCGGACCCTTTCCCGGGCCTCTTTAACTGAAGTCGCCGCCAGCCCGACAAGATTAAAATTGGGCAAACCACCGGCCACATCCGTTTCCACAAGAACATAATGCCCTTCTACACCGATCAGGGCGCAGGTCGCAACTTTGGCCAGCAATCCCTCTTCCCCTTTCTTAGAAGGCATTTTTAATCAGCTTTATTTCCTGAACACAAAAACTTTTTGCCGTAAAAAGTAAAATAACGACATCAAAACGTACCGCCTGACTTTGCCACCCTTTTTCCTTTAAATAATAGGAGGCCAACTGCCTTAATTTTTTCTGCTTGCGAAATCCGATGGATTCTTCAGCCCAACCGGCAAAGGGAAGGGTACCCGAGCGCACCTCCACAAAAACAATTGTCTGTTGATCCTGGACAATAATATCTATTTCACCCAGGAAACAGGTGTAATTTCTGGCGATGATCTTGTAGCCTTCGACTTCCTGTAAATGTTGTGCGGCAATTTTTTCACCCAGAGCTCCGAGCTTTTTTTTATACCCGGTCATACCTTTTTTCAAAATATTTGCTCCTTTTTAGAAACATTTGAAAGTTCGGCGGTGAATGGGAGAAAGCCCCAAAGTTTGAAGGGCCCTTTTATGTTCCGGAGTAGGATAACCTTTATTTTGGGCAAAACCATAACCCGGATAAACTTTCTCGTAAGCCTGCATGAGCCTGTCCCTGGTCACTTTGGCTACAATGGAAGCGGCCGCAATCGAAAGACATGAAGAATCGCCGCCCTGCACAGCTTCCTGGGGAAGCTCCAAACCAGGTATAAGAAAGCCGTCACAAAGAACAAACCGGGGCTGAGGCCAAAGTTTAAGGACTGCCAACTTCATGGCCTCCAGGGAGGCCCGGTAAATATTTATCCGGTCAATTAAAGCGGCATTTACTACCCCGACAGCCCAAGCCTTTGCCTGGCAAATAATAACCTGATAAAGCTTTTCCCTTTTTAAAGGAGAAAGCTGCTTGGAATCATTAATTCCTTCCCAGCAGGAGTCCCAAGGTGCATCGAGAATAACTGCTGCCGCTACAACGGGCCCCGCCAAAGGACCCCGACCCGCTTCGTCCACTCCCGCCACAAAATTATACCCTTTACTTTGTATAAAAGCTTCCTTGGAAGCCATTCTATGTAAACGTTCTTTTGTTTGACGTTCCCTTTCACGCTGACGCAGAAAAGAATAAATCAGCTTTTGGACACTTCCCCGGCGATCATTGCGGAGTGCTTTAATTTCTTCCGGCGTCAGTTTTTCCGCCGAATTAAGAAAATCTTTAATTGCGGCTGTTGTCAAGGAGGAAAAATCAACATTGAAGGTCGTCATAATCCTCGGGCTTTTCCAAACTTAGAGGCCCAAGCACCCCCCTTCTAAAATCCCGGAGTACCATCTGGGCGGCCTTTTCTTTATCTACCTGCCCCCCCTGTTTAAAACACCCCCGGGACAACCCTATGGACAGCAGCAAAGCAGCGGCATTTCTTTCTCTCCCTATTTCTCCTAAAGAATAACAATGCGCTAAGGAACGTGATGTTTCTTCCTGAAATAAAAATTGTTCCAAGAGCCACTTTGCCGTATTTTCCACATCGACAATCTTGGAATCAAGCGCACCGATCGCCGCCAAGGCAAATGCCCCGGCGTTATCCCGCCAGTACGGGGGAAGAAGACCGGGAGTGTCGAGCATTTCCCATCCGCCCCGCATTTTAATCCACTGTGGCCCCCGGGTAATACCCGCCCTCTCACCCGTTTTGACCGCAAAGCGGCGCGCCAGGCGGTTAATAAGCGTAGATTTGCCCACATTGGGGATACCGGCTACCATCAACCGCAAAGAACGCTTATATCTCAAGTTTTTAGGGCGACTTGCAAACAATATTTTTTCTAATTTCTTGGGGGTGAACGCCCTTTTTGCGTTAAAAGCTAAAACGGGCCACCTTTCCCTGGCCAGGATTTTTAGCCAGCGGCCCGTAATTTTTTCATCAGCCAGATCGGCCTTATTTAAAACTATTAGTCTTTTTTTTTCACCCAGCATTCTATGCAATCTGTAATTCCTGCTCTTGAAGGGAAGACGGGCATCAAGCACCTCCATAACCACATCAACAAAACGGAGGTATTCTTTTAATCTTTTTTCTTCTCTGACCATAACTTACCCCTCAACCCTTTACCATCATGTTGATATTAAAGTAACCGAAAATCAAATAACGGCCAAAAAACCAGTGAAGCTTTTCCCCGGATCTGTTTCAGAGAAACATAGCCCACGGCGGGATCTCTGCTATCCATGCTATCATTACGATTATCCCCCATGACAAAAGCATGATCCAACGGCACAACAGCCGGCCCAAAATCTTGCATATGCTCACTTTCCAGATAGGGCTCTTCCCAAACCTGGCCATTTATATAAAGCAGACTGTTTTTAATCTCCACAACATCCCCTTCCAGGGCCACAATTCTTTTAATAAAATCCTTGTGGAATGAAAAGTTAAAAACAACTATATCCCCTTTCTGCGGCTTTTTAAAATAATAAATTGCTTTATTGACAATCAGGCGCTCATAGTTTTGCAACGTAGGAGACATAGAGGTTCCTTCCACAATCGTCACCTGAAAGAAAAATATCCTGATAACAACAGCAAGAACTACAGCCAGAAGAATTGATTTTACCCATTCTTTTATTTCTTGGCGTATGGATTCGGCTGTTTCTGTTTCTTTTTGTCCTGGATGATCACTCTTCATCTGTTAAGCGCTCCTTTTCACCGGTGAAATAGAAAAGGACACCCTCCGGTTTGAAACATCCGTTTATCTTCTACGTTCTTTGATACGAGCTGCTTTACCCCGGAGACTTCTCACATAATAAAGCTTGGCACGCCGAACCAGGCCTTTACGGATAACTTCAACCTTTTCAATTTTTGGAGAGTGCAAGGGAAAAACCCTCTCCACTCCTACCCCATAAGAAATACGACGGACGGTAAAGCTTTCCCCCAAGCCGGAACCACGGCGTTTGATCACGATCCCTTCAAAGATCTGAATTCTTTCCCTGTTTCCCTCCACAACTTTAAAGTGTACGCGTACCGTATCACCCGGAGAAAAATCCGGAACCTGTTCTTTTAAATATTCCTTTTCTACCTGGTTAATTAAATCCATTGGTCTCTACCCCTTTCATGCTTTTATAACAGGCGTGCCCCTTTTTAATCAGGATCAGGCTCACTCTTCCTGACGAAAACTCCGTTTTTTTGCAGGAGATCCGGACGGAGTTTCAAAGTGCGTTTCAAAGCTTCTTGATGGCGCCACCGCCTGATGTTCTCATGATTTCCCGATAAAAGGACTTCCGGGACACACATTCCTTCGAATTCCTGGGGACGTGTATACTGGGGATATTCCAGGAGCCCGTGGGCAAAAGATTCCTCCTGTAGGGAAGATTCGTTCAAAACACCGGGAATAAGGCGGATTAAAGCATCTACAAGCACCATCGCCGGTATCTCTCCGCCGGTAAGCACATAGTCCCCAATGGATATTTCCTCCTCGGCCAGGTACATATGTACCCTTTCATCTACGCCCTCATAATGACCGCAAAGCAGGATTAAATGCCGGGCTTTGCTCAACTCTCTCAGTCTCTCCTGTGTCAACAGCTTCCCGCGGGGAGAGAGCAAAATAACCCTTCCTGCCCGGGAACATTTTTCTCCAATGGTTTCTACTGCCTTAAAGAAAGGTTCCGGTTTCATAATCATTCCCGGTCCCCCGCCATAGGGAGAATCATCAACTTTGCGATGCTTATCATCACTAAAAGCGCGCAGGTCATGGACCCTGATCTCTACCAGCCCTTTTTCCTGCGCACGCTTAATGATACTTTCCGCAAATACGCCTTGAAAGAGCCCGGGGAAAATAGAAACTATCTCGATTAACACCGGCTAGCACACCTTGTTTGCATATTCCTTCACCACTGCCCTGGCCTGGGGGCTAAACCCCGGGATTAGCAGTTCACTGTTCCAAAAGCCCTGCAGGGAGCTCCAGCAAAATGTACCCCTTTTCCAGGTTAATTTCTTTCACAACACTTTTTAACGCCGGAACAAGAAGTTCTTGACTATCCCCAACCTGCTTTTGTTCTTTTTCTTTTTTAATCACATAGACATCATTACTGCCCGTTTTCATAATATCCTGAACGTGGCCAAGTTTATTACCCCCCACGGCAATAACCTCCAAGCCCAGGATCTCATCCAGATAAAAGCTCCCCGAAGGCAAGGGCATTCTTTGTGCAGAGGGTATTTTTACCAACAAGTCGACCAATTTTTGAGCCTCATCTCTTGTGCAGCAATCTTCAAAGTGCAAAATCCATAAATTTTTATGCCTCCGAGCCTTTTGGATCACTTTAAATTGGCTAAACCCTTTACCTTCCAATTTAACTTTTTTTAACAGGCGGTAGCGTTCTGGAAAATCTGTATAGGGGTAGATCTTCACGGCCCCCTTGATACCAAAAGGGGCGATTACCTTCCCAATAACGGCCATCTGCACAACCACTTTTTTCTCCCCTACTGTATTATCTCCACCATCACGCGTTTATTTTCCTTGATTGCCGCTGCATTGACCACAGTCCGTAATGCTTTGGCAATACGTCCTTGCTTGCCGATAACCTTACCCATATCTTCGGGAGCAACTTTCAGCTCAAGAATGACCGAACGTTCCCCTTCTACCTGTTCCACAATTACCTGCTCGGGATAATCTACCAGTGCCTTGGCGATATATTCTACCAGCTCTTTCATCGAATAATCACTCCTCTTACTCTGCCCTTATTTTTGCTCAAGTCCGGCTTTGGTAAAGAGCATCTTAACTGTATCGGAAGGCTGGGCGCCCAAAGAGATCCACTTTTGGGCCTTCTCTGTATCAACTTTTAGCGTTGTGGGAGTCGTTCTCGGGTTGTAATAACCTATTTCCTCAATAAACCTGCCGTTTCGGGGAGCAGCAGAGTCGGCCACAACAATACGGTAAAAAGGCTTTTTTTTCGCCCCCATCCTCTTTAATCGAATACGAACGGACAATCCTAAAAACACCTCCTGTAAACTATTTTTAGCTAAAAGGGAAATAATCCCCTTGGCTTCCTTGTTTTTCCCTTTTCTAAAGAGCTGAATTGTTTGAGTACTTTCTTCATCTGCTCAAACTGCTTCAGTAGCCTGTTAACATCCTGTACAGTGGTCCCACTCCCCAGGGAAATGCGGCGTCTCCTGCTACTATCGATTATCTCGGGCCGTAGACGCTCTTCCTTCGTCATCGAATTGATCACAGCCTCAACTTTGAGTATTTGTTTTTCACCCAAGGAAAGGTTTTTCAACTGTTTGTTCGCTTTATGGAAGCCAGGAATCATCTCCAGCAAATTTTCCAGGGGCCCCATTTGTTTAATTTGCTGCAGTTGATCTAAAAAATCTTCCAGCGTTAACGCTTGGCTCCGTATTTTTTTCTCCAAGGCACGGCTTTTCTCTTCATCGACCACATACTGCGCCTTTTCAATCAGGGAAAGCACATCACCCATCCCCAGTATCCTGGAAGCCATTCTGTCAGGATAAAAAGGCTCAAAGGCTTCAATTTTTTCACCAACACCCACAAATTTAATCGGGCAATCCGTTACTGCCTTTACGGAAAGAGCAGCCCCCCCCCTGGTATCACCGTCTAATTTGGTCAGAACAACTCCGGTCAGTCCCAGTTTTTCGTGAAAAGCCCCGGCTACATTGACGGCATCCTGACCGGTCATCGCATCCACGACTAAAAGAACCTCCCGGGGATCCAACCGGGTTTTCAGGTTACCCAGCTCCGCCATAAGCTCTGCATCGATATGCAGTCTACCAGCCGTATCCAGGATGACATAATCATTTCCTTCCCGGGCGGCTTCCTTCAGGGCCAGCAAACCAATTTTAACCGGATCATCTTTACCCCGGCTAAAAACAGTAACCCCCGCTTCATCTCCCAAGACTTCCAGCTGCTTGATCGCCGCGGGCCGATAAACATCGGCAGCCACAAGCAGAGGTTTATGGCCGCTTTTCTTTAAGAGCAGGGCCAGCTTGGCTGCCGTAGTTGTTTTTCCCGAACCCTGCAAGCCGACCAGCATGACAACCTGCGGGGGGGTATCAGCCGGAGCAAGCTTGCTCTGCTTTTCTCCCATCAGCCTAGCCAGGTCTTCATGTACAATTTTAACTACCTGCTGGCCGGGAGTAAGGCTTTGTAAAACTTCAGTGCCCAAGGCCTTTTCCCGGATAGAGGAGACAAAGTCCCTGACCACCTTGTAATTAACATCAGCTTCAAGCAAAGCCAGGCGGATCTCCCGTAAGGCCAAATCGACATCTTTTTCGCCGAGTTTGCCCTTTCCTTTCAGTTTACGAAAAACTTCCTGTAATTTTTCGGCCAGCGTACTAAACAAAGTTACTTCCCGGCGGGATGAAACCGGGATTACCTCCCTCTAAGTTTGAACTGCTCCTCCCTATACTGCACTTCCCTAACATTTATACACCATTCCGGCTTTAAAGTAAATACCCTTCCTCTTCTCTTCAAGCTAACAGAGCTTCCACAAACTCCGCCGCGTGAAAAACTTCCAGGTCTTCTTTTTTTTCCCCCACACCAATCAGTTTCAAGGGAATATCCGTCAGATCTTTGACCGCAATAACGATCCCCCCCCGTGCTGTACCGTCCAGCTTGGTCAGAATTAACCCGGAAAGGGGCACGGCTTCCTGAAAGTATCTGGCCTGGGACAGGCCATTTTGTCCGGTGGTGGCATCCAGAACCAGCAAAGTTTCATGGGGCGCGCCGGGCAATAGTTTATGAATCACCCGGAAAATTTTTTTAACCTCCTCCAGCAAGTTTGCCTTGGTATGCAGCCGGCCGGCGGTATCACAAATGAGCAGGTCCGCCTTCCGGGCCACAGCTGCGTTTAAGGCATCGTAGATCACGGCGGAAGGATCCCCACCGCTTTGATGTTTGATCAAACCGGCGCCGACAAGCCGGGACCATTCATCAAGCTGCTCAATGGCCGCCGCCCGGAAGGTATCGCCGGCGGCAAGCAAAACCTTCTTTCCTTCCCGGGTAAAGCGATAAGCCATTTTGGCAATAGCGGTCGTCTTCCCGACCCCATTGACACCTAAAACCAAAAAAACCGTTGGTGGGGATGGAGCAAGGGTAAGAGCGGTTTGATTGTTGCTTTCTAGCATTTCTACCAGTAGTTTCTTCAGTAATTCCCGGGCAGCAGAACGCTCTTTAATTTTTTCCACCCTTAAACGTTCCCTGAGGGAGTCAACAACCTTCACGGTTGTCTCCACACCAACATCGGCAGAAATCAAAATCTCCTCCAACTCATCAAAAAACTCCTGATTGATCTCTTTGCCACCAAAAAGGTTTTCGAATTTATTTTTAAAAGCATCCCTGGTTTTCCACAGTCCTTTTTTAAATCGTGCCAGCATACCTTTTTTTCACCCCACTTTTTCAATCAGATTTAAGGAAACAACCTTGGAAACGCCCTGTTCCTCCATGGTGACCCCGTAGAGAAAATCAGCCTCCTCCATGGTCCGGCGACGATGCGTAATCATAATAAATTGCGTGCCTCCGGTGTACTGTCTTAAGAAATTGATAAATTTTGCTAAATTGCTTTCATCCAGGGAAGATTCGATTTCATCCAGGATACAAAAAGGAACAGGCTTATGTTTTAATAGGGCAAAGAGTAAAGCAACCGCTGTTAAGGCCTTTTCACCACCGGAAAGCAAGGAAATATTTTGCAGTTTTTTCCCCGGCGGTTGCGCAATAATCTCTATCTCCGCAGCAAGAGCATTTTCAGGATCTGTTAATTTTAAAAAGGCCTGCCCCCCGCCAAAAAGTGTCGTAAAAACATCTAAAAAATGATTTTCAATGCTCTGTAAAGCCTGGAGAAATTGTTCTTCCATATACTCATCCAGCTCAGCGAGTACTTTTTGCATTCCTTTTTCCCCTTGCAGCAGATCTTCCTGCTGTTCGACAAGAAAGTTGATGCGCTTCTGCAGCCGCGCATACTCTTCAATGGCCCCTAGATTCACTTCTCCAATCCGGGAAAGCTCCTCTTCCAAAAGCTCCTTCTCCCGGATCAAACTCTCCTCCGGTGCAGTAACTTGCCCTTGTGGCGAAACATCTTTCTCCGGGCTGAACATAAACCTTTCGCGAAGGTTTTCCTCCAGGTATCTGCCGGCTTCTTCCAGCCTGATACGTTCTATATCCAACCTCCGGGCACGTCGCTCATAACTCTCCAGCGACTTTTGTTCCCGGGCAAGTTTTAGGCTGAGCTCTTCTTTCCCCTGACGGCAGGACTTTAAAGCCCTTCTTTGCTGTTCTCCAAGCTCCTCCAATTGTACCAGAGCACTTTTTTCCTTTTCCAAAGCACTTTGAACTTCGCTTTCCCTGGCATTCAGCTCTTGCAGCTCTTCCCACAACTTGGTTTTTTCTTGTGCCAGGCTGGCGATGAGCCCCTGAAGATGTTCCTTTTCCTGGACCTGTCTTAGAAGGATTTCCTGTAAGGAGCTTTCCTTTTCCTGTAAAGCGGCAAATCTGATCCTTATTTCTACCAGTTCCTGCTCTACTTTTTTAAATTGTTCTTCGGAAGTGTAAACTTTACTGCTGGCATTTTCAAGTTCAACCTCTATTGTCGCCAGAGACTCCTCTAAAGCCGCATACTCTTTTTTCCTGGCAGTTTCTTCTGTTACAAATTTACTGTATTTGTCCTCCAGTGCATTTTTTTCCTGCTCCAGCTCAGCACACTCACTTGCCGTTCTGTTTTTTTCCGCGGTAATTCTTTGAAAATCACCGTGCATTTTTATTTTCTTCTCGGCTAAATTCCTCTGCTGCCGGCCTGCTTCCGCCAATCTGTTGACTAGCTTTTCCAGATTGCCGGCGAGCACCTGAAGATCCTTGCCCTGCTGCTCAGTTTGCTTTTTAATTACCCCGATTTCCTTTTCCAGGTCCCTTAATTCCCTTTTACGCTCCAGGAAACCACTGCGCTCTTTCGGCTGATAGCCACCCGAAATGGCACCTCCGGGTGTAATCATCTCCCCATCCAAGGTGACAATTCTCCAGCCTGCTTTGTTGTTACGAGCCAGTTTAAGAGCGGCTTCCAAATTCCTGGACACCAAAATATAGCCAAGTAAGTAGTCCACAGCTTTTTTGCATTGGGGCGCGGCTTCCACCAACCGGGAAGCAACTCCCAAAAATTCCTGGGAAAGAGAGGACCCCGGTGTTTTTTTAACCGCCACCCGGAGAAGATTAAGGGGCAAAAAAGTTGCTTTCCCCGCCTTGCTTGCTTTTAAAAACTCGATTGCTTCCCGTGCGGAGGAATCATCGGCCACGACAATAAATTGTAACTTTGCACCCAACGCCACTTCAATTGCCTTTTCCAATTCAGTAGGAACACTGAGCAGGTTGGCTACCGGCCCAAAGATTCCCTGGAGTGAATTTTTCGCCGCAGCCTGCATAACCGCTCTGACGCCACGGGAATACAGGCTAAAATATTCTTCACCTTCCTGCAGATATTTAAGACGGGCACTTTTTTTCTGCAAGTCTTTTTCCGTCTTTTGAAGATACTCTTTCTGCTCCTCCCTCTGCGAACGGAGATCTGCACACCGCTGTTCCAGCAGCTTATATTCTTTATCCTGATCTGCCTGCTCCCATTTAATTCTTTCCAGGGCAACAAGCTGTTCACTTTCAGCCTTTTGCAGAGCCTCTAAAGAGCCTCTTTTATTTTCTTCCCGTTTTTGCAGATGATCGAGGCTGGCCCGGAGTTCCTGGCCGCGCAGGCTGTTATTTTTCAGAAATTGCTTCAAAGCTACTTTATGCAAATTTTTTTCCGCCTGGTGCTCTCTTAATGCCTTAAGATAAGCAAGATCCTGCCCTCTCTGCAACTCCTGGAGTTCGGCCTTGAAGGCGGCCGCTTTTTCCCCAAGCTGTTCCTGTTCCCTGCGGACATTTCTTAATTCTTCCCGATTATTTTGCAGAGTCTTCTCCAGCCCGGCCATCCGCCCCTCCACTTCTTGGCAGGCGGTTTCCTTCAGAGAGCTCTTCTCCTCTGTATATTTTTTCTGTTCCTTGATTAAGTTTAATTTACCCTGCAGCCGCGCACTTATTCCTTTTTTTTCCTGGCAAAGTTCGTTGACCTCTTCAACCTTTTGAGCTGCTTTATTTGCCTGTTCTTCAACTGTCCTTGTTTTCCGGCGAAGTTTTTCCAGGTTATCTTTCTTCTTCACAAGGCAGCTGCCGGTCTTTTGCCGTTCATTGTTTATTTTTTGTAGCAAAAGCACCTTTTTTCTCCAGCGCTGCAAAAAAATCTTTTTTTCCAGGTTTTGCAGTTTACTGTAAAGAACCTTATATTCTTCGGCCCGGGCGGCTGCTTCGGCAAGAGAAGCTCTCTGACTTTCCAACTCGGCCAGCAGATCTGTAATCCGTAAAAGATTCCCCTTCATTTCTTCCAGCCTTGTGCCGGCTTCCTTTTTTCTCTGCTTATATTTATGAATCCCTGCTGCCTCCTCAAAAAGCTCCCTGCGCTCTTCCGGCCTGGCATTAATCAACTGCTCCACCCTTCCCTGTCCGATCAGGGAATAGGTTTCTGTACCGATACCGGTATCTAAAAACAATTCCGTGATATCCTTCAGGCGGCAGGAGGTATTATTTAAATAGTATTCCCCTTCTCCGGAACGATAGAGCCTTCTGGTAATAGCCACTTCCTGATACTCAAGGGGTAAGTACCGGTCAGCCCTGTCGAAGATCAAAGATACTTCCGCAAAGTTTAGTGCCTTGCGGTTGGCCGTGCCGCTAAAAATAAGATCTTCCATTCTGCCTCCCCGTAGCAACTTTACACTTTGTTGGCCCAAGGCCCAGCGTACAGCATCCAGCAGGTTGCTCTTCCCACACCCGTTGGGACCGACCACGGCAGTAATACCCGGGGAAAACTCCAGGATGGTCTTTTCCGGAAAAGACTTGAAACCTGTTACCACCAGGGATTTCAAATACACGCAGATCACCTTCAATTTAAAACTGAAAAACAATACATAACCTGTCTACAGAGTGAACTCCCCGTTACAAAAAATCCCACGGGATTCCTCAAAAGAAAACCTGCCTTGGGAGCAGGTTTGCCAAATGTTTTTCTTTTAACGCGGTTCAACAATAAATTTAATAGCCGTTCTCTCTTCCTGATCAATGGTAATTTCTACAAAAGCGGGAATAGCAATCAAATCTATACCATTGGGAGCAACATAACCCCGTGTAATCGCAATGGCTTTGATCGCTTGGTTGACAGCCCCGGCCCCCACAGCTTGTATCTCCGCCATGCCTTTTTCCCTGATAACAGCCGCCAAAGCCCCCGCAACAGATTTGGGTTTGGATTGAGCGGATACTTTGAGCAATTCCATAAACGGTAGTTCCTCCTTTGCCCCTTTATTCAGTATCAATCTTCTTATTCGTTCTAGTGGCAATATTTTCCTGCACCTCGGCAAAAAAACTATTTTTCACATACTGTGAATCCCAAGCTGCTCTGGCCGCTGACTGCTCTGCCCCTTTTTTACTTTTACCTTCCCCACTGCCCACGACCCTGTTCCCTATTTTAACCTCTGCCCTAAAATTCCGGTCATGGGAGGGCCCGAATTCTGCCGTTATTTCGTAAACAGGCGGCCTTCCCAGCCTGGACTGGCACATTTCCTGCAACATGGTCTTATAATCCAAAAGTGGTTTTTCACCCTGCTTGATCGCCTCCAAAAGCGGCTTAAAAAGTGCAATAATTAAAGGCTTAGCTTTTAGATAACCCTGATCGAGAAACAGAGCGCCAACCAGCGCCTCTAGGGCACCTGCCAACAGCGACGGTTTTCCCGCACCACCGCTAAGAAATTCGCCTTTCCCCAATTGTATGTACGCACCCAAATTTAAACTACGGGCAATTTGGGCCAAGGATTTTTCATTTACAGCATTATGCCGCATCAGGGTAAGTTTTCCCTCCGGGTGGAAAGGAAAGGTTTTAAAAAAATATTCTGAAATCACAAGCTCGAGAACCGCATCACCTAAAAACTCGAGACGCTCGTTACTCTGAATACCTGTTTCGTAAGCATAAGATGAATGCGTTAAAGCCTCCCGGAAGAGCTCCTTATTCTCTGCCGGCCACCGGAGTAGTGCCAATAGCTGTTCACTTTCTTTAAATATTGTGCCGTAAGCCTCCCTTCTTAGGAATGCGCCTTTTTAATTACCAGACAGGCATTTGTACCCCCAAAACCAAAGGAGTTGGACATGGCCACTTTTAATTCCTTGGAAATTGCTTTATTGGGGACATAATTCAGATCACAAGCAGGGTCTTCATATTCATAGTTAATGGTCGGGGGGATTATGCCATGCTGCATACTTAAAAGAGTTGCTACCATCTCCACCCCTCCGGCAGCCCCTAAAAGGTGCCCAATCATCGATTTGGTTGAACTGATGGGCAGCTGATAAGCATATTCCCCAAAAAGTCTTTTTATCGCCAGAGTTTCAATTTTATCATTATATTCCGTAGAGGTGCCATGAGCATTGATATAATCTACAGTAGACGGTGCAAGCCCGGCATTTTTTAAAGCCTTATCCATACAAAGATAAGCTCCCTGCCCTTCAGGATCCGGTGCCGTGACATGATAACCGTCACCCGATGTACCGTAGCCCGCAATTTCAGCATAGACAAAAGCATTTCGCTCCCGGGCATGCTGCATTGTTTCCAGGATTAAAACCCCCGCGCCTTCTCCCATCACAAAGCCATCGCGTTTTAAATCAAAAGGCCGGGAAGCTTTTTCAGGCTGTTCATTGCGTGTAGACATAGCACGGGCAGCACAAAAACCGGCAAAAGCAATTGAAGTGACCGGTGCTTCGGCGCCACCGGCAATCATGATATCAGCTTCCCCTCTTTGCAAAATCCGGAAGGCTTCTCCGATAGCATGAGTCCCGCTAGCGCAGGCAGTGACAGTAGTTAAATTGGGGCCTTGAAGTCCATGCGCGATAGAAATATAGCCGGAAGCCATATTGGCAATGAGCATGGGAACCAGGAAAGGACTGACACGGCGAGGCCCTTTCTCTAAAAGAATCTTAAATTGTTTTTCAATCGTATCCAGCCCGCCGATACCGGTACCGATGATCACACCGGTTTTCTCTTTGTTTTCTTTTTGCAGATCAAGATTGGCATCTTCGATAGCCATTTGTGCCGCCGAGTAGGCAAACTGGGTGAAACGATCCATTTTTTTGACATCTCTTTTTTCCATATACTGCCGGGGATTAAAATCCTCAATTGTTGCGGCAATACAAGTGGAGAATTTCTGAAAATGCCGGATTATTTTTACGCCGTTTTGCCCTTTTTTCAGATTCTCCCAAAACTCTTCTTTACCGGTACCAATCGGAGTAACTACACCTATGCCAGTAATAACTACTTTGTTGCCATCCACAAATTTCACCTCGTACTACATCTCTAACCCAATTTTAAGCCCTGCAAAAAGCAGGGCTTGCTTATTTTATCAGGTAATTTAGACACTTTTTTCTATGTAATTGATGATATCAGCAACTGTTTTGATGTTTTCTACAGCTTCATCGGATATCTCCAAATCAAATTCTTCTTCCAAGGCCATGACCAACTCGACAACATCAAGCGAATCCGCATCAAGATCTTCAAAAGTGGTTTTCCGGCTTATTTTTTCTTCATCAATATCAAGTTGATCAACAATTAATGTTTTTACTTTTTCAAAAACATCCAACTGTGCTCACCTCCCCTCCAGCACCTTACCATGGAAATAAATATTTATAACGCAAGGCCTCCGTCAACGACAATTACTGAACCGGTTATATAGTGAGCACCCTGGGCTAAAAATAAGACAACTTCAGCAACTTCCTCCGGTTTCCCAAACCTTTGCAAAGCAATATGGGGTAAAACCTTTTCCTTTAATTGCCGGGGCAGATCTGTGGTCATATCCGTCTCAATCAGACCAGGTGCCACAGCATTGACCGTAATTCCTCTCTTACCTATTTCTTTGGCCAGCGATTTGGTAAAAGCAATCACCCCGGCTTTGGCCGCGGCATAATTGGCTTGGCCGCTGTTACCGGTTATGCCGGCTACAGAAGAGATGTTAATTATTTTGCCGCCGCTTTTCTGCTTCAAAAGCGGCCTTAAAACAGCTTTACAACAATTAAAAACCCCTTTAAGGTTGGTATCCATCACTGCTTCCCAATCTTCCGGTTTCATAAGAGCAAGCAAATTGTCCCGTCGAATTCCGGCATTATTAATAAGTATATCAATTCTACCAAAATGATCAAGCGCAGCCCTGATCATCTTTTCGCATGCCGCTGCCTGGGTGACATCCGCCTGGTAAAGCAATCCCCTGCCACCCCGGGCTTCAACCTCCCGCAGGACATCCGCCGCGGCCTCTTCTTCCCGGTGGTAATTGATGACTACCGCAGCACCGGCCCGGGCCAAAGCGAGAACAACCGCTCTGCCGATCCCCCTCGAGCCACCTGTAACCAAAGCTACTTTTCCCTGCAAGCCCAAAAGATTATACCCCCTCCCGGAGTTTTAGCATCCTCTCTAGCGTGGACCTGTTTTCAACATGCATCGCTTTGACGCCACGAGCGATCTTTTTCATGAACCCTGTCAGAACTCGCCCCGGCCCGACTTCAATAAAAAGGTTGTAGCCGTCTTTTAACAGAAGACGTATGGAATCCTCCCAGAAAACAGGGCTGTAGGATTGCTCCAACAGCGACTCTCTGATTTCCTCCGGCGCACTTAAATAACCAGCCGAGGTATTGGCAACAAAAGGAATAACTGGTTCCTTGAAGGTAATATCTTTCAAAAGCGAAGCCATTTTTTCTCTAACCGGCAGCAGCAACCGGCAGTGGAAGGGCACACTCACAGAAAGCATCATCGCCCGGCCACCGCTTTTCCTGGCCAGACGGCAAACCTCAGAGACTGCTTCCTTGTAACCGGCAACAACTATTTGCCCCGGGCAGTTATAATTAGCCGGTTCCACATGACCCCGGGAAAGACCCTTTGCACAGAGCATTTTGACCTCATCAGAATCAAGGCCTAGAATAGCCGCCATCCCGCCTTTGCCGGGAGGAACAATTTCCTGCATAAATTGGGCCCTTCTTTGAACAAGGAGAAGTGCCTCCCGAAAACCCAAAGAACCGGCACAGACAAGAGCACTGTATTCCCCAAGACTCAAGCCCGCCGTAGCATCCGGTTGCAGGCCTTCTTCCTGTAAAACAGATAAAACAGCCATACTCGTGGTCAAAACCGCCGGTTGGGTTATCTCTGTTTTGCGCAGTTCATTTTCGTCACCCTCAAAAATTATCTGGCTGAGCTTAAAGCCCAGCACTTCATCCGCCTCCTGAAAAACCGCCCTGGCCCCGGGATATTGATCGGCAAGATCTTTACCCATGCCGACATACTGCGCACCCTGGCCGGGAAAAAGAAAGGCACACTTGGCCATACTCACCACTCCTCACCTACCCAATTCAAAACAGCTGCACCCCAAGTGAGACCGGCGCCAAACGAAACCAGCGCGAGAAGATCGCCTTCTTTAATTTTCCCCTGTTCCACAGCTTCGTCCAAAAGTACCGGGATGGAAGCCGAAGACGTATTACCATAACGGTGAATATTCACCAACACTTGTTCAGGCTTTAAGCCCAACCTTTTAACAGCGAAATTGATAATACGGAGATTGGCCTGGTGCGGTAACAGATAATCCAGATCGTCAGGTGTTTTGCCGCACATTTTTAAAACCTGCAATGTTGAGTCAATCATCACGTTTACCGCAAATTTAAAAATTTCCGGGCCGTTCATCTTGATATAATGCAGGCGCTCTTCAATCGTCCGCAAGCTTGCCGGAAAGCGGCTGCCTCCGCCGGGAACATACAATAGCCCGGCCTTATGACCATCCGAAAACAATTTACTGGCCAGCAACCCGCGTTCGGATTTGACGGTTGTCAAGACCACAGCGCCGGCGCCATCACCGAAGAGCACACAAGTATTCCGATCCTGCCAGTCAACAAGCGATGAAAGGGTGTCCACACCTACCAGGAGAACATTTTTCAAGGCTCCGGCTTTGATATACTGTTCCGCCACACTTAACCCATAAAGAAAACCCGTACACCCCGCAGCGAGGTCAAAAGCGGCCGCGTTACAGGCATTGAGCTTGGCTTGAACCAGACAGGCCGTGGAAGGCAGCGGCTGGTCAGGCGTGACTGTAGCGACAATCAGCAGATCAATATCTTCCGGCCTTAAGCCGGCTCTTTCCAAAGCAATTTTCGAAGCTATTGTCGCCAGCTCAGAACAGGTTTCATCATTACTGATGATCCGCCTTTCCTTGATTCCCGTCCTGGACGTGATCCATTGATCACTGGTTTCCACAACTTCTTCCAGATCCAAGTTCGAAACATGACCTACAGGTAAAGCCCTTCCTGTCGAAATGATCCCAACTGCTCTGCGGGACTCCATGACAACTCTCCTCATCATCTTGTTTTTTCAGATCTTTGCTGCAGAGCCTCCTCTATTTTTTGGTTGGTATTTTTTCTAATAAACGGATAAACCTGTTTAAGTATAGCCTGCATGATCGCTTTTTCTTTAGAAGAACCGTGACACTTGAAGCAAACACCTTTTACACCAATTAACAAACCCCCGCCATGTTCCGATTCATCAAGAGTAGCACGAATTTTTTGAATGGCTGGTTGAAGCGCGTCCAAAGCAACCCGTGCTTGAAAATCTTTACTAATCTCCTGATATAAAAAGGCAAAAAGATCCCTGGACATCCCCTCAATAGTTTTTAAAAGTACATTTCCTGTAAACCCGTCACAAACCAGGACATCCGTCTTATTTTGAAAAATTTCTTTAGCTTCCATGTTTCCGACAAAATTATTGACATTTTCTTTAATTAATTTATAGGCACTTTTCACCTGGATATTACCCTTATTTTCCTCATTGCCAACATTTAATAAAGCTACCCGGGGATTATCTTTCCCTAGCACTTCCCGGGCATAAATTTGCCCCATGAGGGCATAATGCCATAAATGTTCCGGCTTGGCATCCATATTGGCTCCGACATCGAGCAAAACCGTTCCGGCACCTTTTAATCCCGGAATAACTGTCAACAGGGCCGGGCGCTTAATGCCGTTTATCCTTTCCAGAAAAAGCAGCCCGCCCCCCATCAAAGCACCTGTATTCCCAGCACTGATTACGGCATCGGCTTCACCCTGACGAACCAGCTGCATAGCAGTAATCAATGAAGAATTACGCTTGGAACGGATTGCCAAGCCCGGTTCCTCATTATTGGCAATAACCTCTTCCGTATGAATCACTTTAATACGAGGGGAATTTAGTTTTTTGCCGATACTTTTATGGATAACTTCTGTAGAGCCAACAAGAAAAACTTGCAGATCTTCTTTTCTGTTGACCGCTTCAAGAACCCCTTTAATTACCTCAGCAGGTGCATAGTCACCCCCCATAGCATCGACAGCCACACGTAACATAAACCCCCATCTCCCTCAGAAACAAAATATTCACAAAATAAAATAACCCCGGCCATCTACTCCGGGGGACAACCCGGGTATTATCGATGAATACCCTCTATTTTACTTTTACAACTTCTTTCCCTTTATAATATCCACAGAGAGGGCAAACCCGATGCGGTAATTTAATCTCATGACATTGAGAACACTTAGCCAGACCAGGCAATTCTATTTTCCAGTTGGCTCTGCGCTTGTCTCTTTTGGACTTGGATATCTTTCCTCTTGGTACTGCCAATTAAAACACCTCCTACCTTACATTATCAGGTTAAAACTCCATATTATCCTTGATCTTTTGCAAAGCTGCCCAGCGTGGATCAACTTCATCCTGCTGACAACTGCACTGCTCCTTGTTTTTGTTCGCCCCGCATAGAGGGCAAAGACCTTTACAGTCCTCCCGGCATAAAATCTTTAAAGGCTGTGACATTAAAAACAACTGGCGAAAATACTCACTTAAATCCAGAAAATCCCCCCAAAAAACAAACCTTTCCCCTTTTTCGAGATCCAACCCGCCAGCGGCCCCTTTTGATTCCACTACAGGACTTTGCAAGTGGGCAAATTCTTCATAAAAATCATCTTTTAGACAGTAGTCAAATTTCTGGAGGCAGCGGCTGCATTCGCCCTGAAGATCTGTCCTCCATTCCCCCTTGATCACGACCTGCGGGTAAATATAAGCAGCCTGCAAGCTGATCTTTAACAAAGGATGCTCGTCACTTGCACCGGTTTCCAGACAAACAGTACCGTTATAAGATAAAAATTTTCCTTCATCCTTTTGCAAATCAGGAATATATAACCTCATCCTTGACCACCCTTTAAAACCGCGCCTTCAGATCAAGGCTAATTATATATGAGTATAAACTTTTTTTCAAGAATTAACTTCCTTAAAAAATTTAAGACCTCCAGCCAGAGGTCTTAAATTTTTTAAATGATCATTACTGCCTCAGGCGTCCTTTTTCCCTGACCTCGGCCAAAACCTCCGCAGTACTAAGACCATCGGCATTGATAACCGGAGCCGCTATTTCGACATCTGCCATACCCATCAAATCGGAATCAGCTCCAGAAACTACGATGGCCGAACCCCCTCCACCTTCCCGATCGGGCAGATGCTCATCAAGATCAACTACTTTCATCCCTTTAGTGGCCAAATACTCTTTAACGTGGGAAAGATCCGCACTCACTGCTACTTTCATCATAACATTCCCACTCCTCTTTTTCCCTATATCCTTCCCCCCAAAAATATTTCTATGTGCAAACATCCAAAAATAGTGATATTATTTGCAACGGTTTACTTCTAAAAAACTATTTTTAAAAAAGCTGCGGCACGAAAATCCAATCCCACTTCGCCAAAGGAACTAATGGGTAACACCATCCACTCCGTCCAGCTTTTTATCACTGAAAGAAACTACAATCCGGTTGGGCACACAGACAATGCTCTGATAATTGCGGCTGATCCATCCCGTATGCGCACAAATCCCCTGGGGACAAAGGTCTTTATTGATCGGAAGCAGGCGTATCCGGCCCTGACTGATTTCCAAAACAGCAACATGCTCTTTATTTTCACCAAAAGGAAAAGTAACTGTCTTTTCAGTTTCATCATTAAAAGAAAGTTCAATGATAAATTCGTGATCAACATGCACGGTAATATACTTTTGCTCCCTGGCTGCATCGAGAGTAAAATTGAGGACAAAACCCGAAAGGCTTAAAAGCAGGAGCAAAACAATAAAAAACTTATCATAAAAAGTGAGCTTTAGTTGCATGAAAAAAACCCCATCCTTATAGTTAGGGCTGTCTTTAAAATCTTTAAAAAAGTGCAGTGAAACAGTAACCACCGCATGGCCCTGCCCGGGGACATTGTACTCTTAGAAATATTATAAGTCAGTAAGCTCTGGAAAACAACAAGCCTTTCCTAAGATTTTACTCATAGTTACTCGCCATTCACATCCCGTATATTTTGTAAAATAATAGCTGCAATAATCAGCGCGGCCCCCGTAAACTGGCAGGGACGAAGTTTTTCCTTAAAGAACAATGCCGCCCAAAAAATAGCCGACAGGGGCTCTATAGTGAGGATGATACTGGCTTTTCCGGCCTTCAGATACTTCAAACCATAAACAAAAAAGAGATAACCCAGGAAAGTAGAGATCAAGATCAAAGCAAAAAGAGAAAGAAAAGCGTAAACATCCAGGTTATATCGCCATATTAACCATGGCGGCTCTAAAAAGGCCAGAAAAAGTGCACCAAAAAAAGTAAGATAAAAAACAACAATGAGATGATCGTATTTCTT
The DNA here is from genome assembly GCA_050948785.1 of Dethiobacteria bacterium. Taxonomy (GTDB): domain Bacteria; phylum Bacillota; class Dethiobacteria; order DTU022; family UBA8154; genus JAAZMI01. Next base: position 22,185 of record JBMNEM010000008.1, on the reverse strand, counting down.
CAAGGCGTATTTACTAAATATTGTAAGGAGACTAAAAGTAAATCCGGCCCCCAAGCCTATGAGCAGACCACCTACCGGCTGCTGAAATTGTAAGGACGCAACACCTCCCACAGCACCAAATACTCCCAGCAGAGTTAATAACAGTACAGCAATCTTGAGCGGTGTAACTGCTTCCCCTAAAAAATAAGCAGAAAGGACAATAACAAAAGCCGGAGAGGTATAAAGCAAAATTACAGCCAGGGAAATGCCTAAAGTATTAATCGCCTGTAAATAAAAATAATTAAACAGTCCTACACAGATCCAGCCAAAAACCGCAAACAAAGCTAAATCCCTGCTCGGAATAAAAAACCGGAAACGATACTTGCAAAAAAGAAAAATAAAAAATAAGATTGCCGTAATAAAAACTCTTACAGAAGCAACAAGCAGCGGGCTGATACCGGACCGGAAAAGAAAAGTCCCGAACAAACCTGTCAGGCTCCAACACAACCCTGCAGCCATAATTAGGATAAAACCTTTGTATCGTCCCATGGCCTATCTTTCTTGATGTAATTGATATATTTGATGTATTTTGAGCAAAATATTTTTCCGGATCTTTAAGAAAACTAAATTTCATCATCTTTATGTTCTTTTCGCCAGCTTATATGTCACACTGCCAATAGCCACCAGATCTTTTTCCTGATAAATACGGGTCTGGCCAAAAGCAGTCGAACCTTTTTGGTATAATATTTCCCCTACAGCGATAATCGTTCCCTTGGCTATCGCTTTAAAATAGTTAACCTTTAATTCCACCGTCGCAATACCGGTAATTTCCTCTTCATTTAAGAGTACACAGCCAGGAGCGGAATCGATCAGTGTAGCGATAATCCCGCCATGCAGTGTACCCATGGGATTAATCAGGTTCTCCGCCCATGAAAGAGTTAACCTGGAACGGGGATATTTTATATCATCAACTTTTACCCCCAGTAATTCTAAAAACGGTGAAAGTGGAACTTTTAGAAAGCTTGACATCCTTTTTACTCCCATCCAGGTCTGTTTTTTCCGTTATTTTAAAACATCCATTTAAATTTAATTGCCCTGATTCTCTAATTCTTCCACAATTCTTTGCAAATTTTCCTGATAAACTTGAAAGTCGTTTGCACCAAAGAGCACAAAACGAACCAGCTCAGGTTTAGTGTTCTCCTGCAAAAATTTAATCACAGCCCGTAAGGAAACCTCGGCTGCTTCTTCCAGAGGATAGCCGAAAATTCCGGTGCTGATCGCCGGAAAAGCAATACTTTTGATACTGTTATCCCTGGCAACACGAAGGCTGTTCAGATAACAGCTTTCCAAATCCTTGGCATTCTGCGGAGTATTGTTAAAAACAGGCCCTACCGTATGGATTACATGGCGTGCTGCAAGACGGTACCCGCCGGTTATTTTGGCTTCCCCCGTTTCACAACCGCCTATCTTTTGACATTCTGCCCATAGCTCCGGCCCGGCAGCACGGTGTATAGCCCCGGCAACGCCCCCGCCGGGGGCCAAACGCTTATTTGCCGCGTTAACAATCACATCTGTATCCTGCTTGGTAATATCCCCCCGTATGATCTCCAGCAAAGATGTACCTACCGTAAAGCTTGTCTGGTCCAATCTTCCCGCCTCCTGTTTAAAAATTTTTTTGTCCTATTGTCAGACCGTCGAATCACTGGTATTTGAGCATTAACCAGTGGTTTTCTGCTTGGCCTCTCTTAATGAGCAGGTAAGCGCCCCGCAGATGCTCTCCTTGGAAGACAAATTTAATTTTTTGCGGGTTTTTTTCCAGCAGAGCATAATAGCCTCTCTCCCAGATCATGACTTGCCCCGCCCCATAATTACCTGCAGGAATTTCACCCTCAAAGTCAATGTATCCCAGAGGATGATCTTCAACCTCGATAGCCAGGCGCCGTTCACTTTTTTCACGGGGAAGACCCTTGGGTAAAACCCAGCTCTTTAAAACACCGTCCATCTCCAGGCGAAAATCCCAGTGAAGCCGGCGGGCATGATGCTCCTGAACGACAAAACGTCCGTCTGCCCCGGGAGGAAGTTCTTCCGGCTGATCCCGGGAGGATTCGGGTTCCGAAGTTTGGGTAAAATTCCTTTTTTGCCTGTATTTTTTTAAACTGCCCATCTTAAATTATTCCTTTAAAAAATTATTTTGGGAAAAACAGTCTCCTTTAGCTATTATATCATAAGAACTTTCATTTAAAAAAATTGTCCTGCCCAAAAACAGGAAAAGCTCTATTCAACAGCTTCAAATTAAGATAAAATGTACTTAAGGAAAGAAAGGTGGTTTGTCTCGCCCATGATCCTTAGAAAAGCTAGAATATCCGACGTAGATGGCATGGCAGCATTAATTAATTTCTACGCCGAAAAGGGGAAGATGCTTTACCGGACTATACCATCCCTTTACCAAAAAATCAGGAACTATTCCGTTATAGAAAAAGACGGGGCCATCATCGGGGTAGGCGGTTTACATATCCTTTGGAAGGATCTGGCGGAGATCTGCTCTCTGGCCATCGATCCCCACTATGTCAAAAATGGATTGGGAACGGCCCTTGTCCATAGACTGTACCGGGAAGGCAGGAAACTGAAAATAGCCCAGGTTTTCGCCCTTACTTATCAACCCAAGTTCTTTGAAAAATGTGGTTTTACACGCATTGATAAGGAAAGTTTACCGCAAAAAGTCTGGATGGAATGCGTAAACTGCCCCAAGTTCCCCAATTGCGATGAAACTGCACTCATCAAAACAGTAACTTGATCTTTTACTTTTTCTCAAAAAGAGCACATTCCTCTTAGGAGGTGAAAAAATGCCTGTTTTACAAAATTTAATGGAAGAAACCGTTTTCACGACCATAGATGAATTACTGACCGGAAAAAATGTTTGTACATGCGAACAATGCCGCCTGGATATCGCTGCTTTAGCTCTCAACAACCTGCCTCCCCGTTACGTTGTCACGGCAAAAGGAGCTTGTTATGCCCGGGCGGATTTGCTGGGAATACAAAAATATGTCGACGTCATCGGAGCCGTAACTCAAGCCATTAAACTGGTTCAAGAACACCCGCGGCACAATATAAAATCTAAAAAATAAGTGAAGGCGGTGAAAAGCAGACATAAAAGAATGAAAATAAAGATAATACAGAATAAAAGGAAAACATTGAAAGAACAGCGCAGAATACAGCTGCCGTTCTCAATATTACTTCATAGATCTCTCATTAACGATATCGGTAGTTCTTTGGAACATCAAAAGGTTCAAATTCAACTTTCCAGATACCGCTTGAATTCTTTGAAAGCCAAAACAGGAAGCTGCTATCATCATTTCGGTCAAATCTAATTGCTATTTTTTGCTCATTTCCATAACTATCATCCACTTCAAATGACACTACTTCTTCAAAGAATTTTTGAAACCTACCTTGGTCGATGTTCCCTCCTCCAGTAACCTGAATCCATATTTCTTCCGTCACTTCAATGTCAGTGTCCAAGAATGGAAGAACATTATTTTCTATGTTAAACAAATAATATTGTGTCCGATAGTCCCCAATTTTATCAGCATGTAACCATTGCTTGACTACCTGGATTGGGGAAAGGTCTTTTAGCAAGTTATCGTTTTTTGTTTCAGCAAATTGTTGATAAATAGCCTGCTCTTCATCGGTCAGCTCAAAGGATTCGTACTGATCTTTGCTGAAATTGCATCCTTGAACCAGGGCAAACATAAAAAATGCTATTATGATAACAACAAGGTTGTTCTTTTTAAAGGACATTATTAATACATGATACCTCCAATGTAAGTTCTTTCTTTTGCTTAAGAAAAACCATCCTCTTATTCGCTAGCATATGGGGGCGATGCGGAAGTCCCATTTCATCGCCTGGAGAGTGTATAACCCTATTATACCTATTCCATGTCCGGCCTTACATTTTTTAATCGGTAGGCAGGCATGACAGGTATGAACTACTCAATGATTTTTTTCATTTTTTGGTTTTATTATTTAATTATCTTTATCCTTTCCATTTTCTCCAGGTGCTTATCAGTGCTTCTATAGTGGCAAATGTGGGAGGGGCTTCATGACAAGGATATAAGATCTTCCCAATCACTTTCCGTTAATATTTTTATCCCTAATTCCCGGGCTTTTTGCAGTTTGGAACCAGGGTTTTCACCGGCCAGAACATAATCCGTATTTTTACTCACACTGCCGGTGACTTTTCCTCCTTTGGCTTCGATTATTTCCCTGGCTTCCCGGCGTGTATATTTGGCCAATGTACCCGTAAGCACAAAAGTAACCCCTTGCAGAGGTTGATCCTTTTCAGCTTCCCTTTCGACGCCCCCGGGCTGCGCCTTAAAATTTACCCCGGCCCGGGCCAATTTTTCCAGGACCAGCCGTGTCTCTTCCTGTCCAAAAAATTCTTTAAGGGAGGCCGCGATCTTCGGTCCTATTTCCGCCAGGCTGAGCAGCTCCTCCTCCGTAGCGGCAACAAGCTGCGACAGCGTCTGGAAGTGGCCGGCCAGCAGGCGCGAGGCCCTCTCCCCGACAAAACGAATGCCCAAGGCGGCAATCAACTTGTGCAGAGGGTTTTTCTTACTTTTTTGCAGGTTTTCCAGCAGGTTTTCCGCAGACTTCTCTCCCATACGCTCCAGCCTGCTTAGCTCCTCTTTTTGCAGATAATACAAGTCGCCCACATCTTTAACCAGGCCGGAGTTATATAGTTGTTCGGCCAGAGCTTCTCCCAATCCCATGATCTCCATGCCGCTCCGGGAAGCAAAATGAATGATACGCTCAATTAATTGGGCGGGACAGGCTGGATTCAAGCAACGGAGAGCAACTTCACCAGGCAAACGTTTTAGATCCTTTTGGCAGGAGGGGCAGGAAACAGGCATAAAATAATGTTTTTCCCGGCCGGTCCTTTTTTCTTTTAAAACCTGCACAATCTCCGGAATAATGTCCCCGGCTTTGTGAATAATCACTTCATCCCCGATCATGACCTCTTTTTGCCTTAAAATATCCTCGTTGTGCAAACTCGCTCTTTTTACCACAGAACCCGCCAGGAGAACCGGTGCCAGTCTGGCTACCGGCGTTACAGCACCTGTCCGGCCTACATTTACCTCTATATCTTCGACACGTGTACACGCTTCTTCCGCAGAAAACTTAAAGGCGACCGCCCACCGCGGAGCCCGGCTGGTAGACCCCAGCTGCTGCTGATAATCAAGCTCATTTATTTTCAGTACGGCCCCATCTATCTCGTAAGGCAGTTCATCCCTTTGTGCACTCATCCGGCGGCAAAAAGTTAGGGCTTCTTCCAGGTCGTTTATCAGGCAAATAAGCGGGTTAACCCTAAACTGAAGTTCACGCAGGTACTGCAGTACCTCCCAATGAGTTGCCAAGGGTTTTACTCCCCGGATTCCGGTTAAAGAGAAAACAAAAAGATCGAGGGGCCTCTCCGCCGTCACCCTGGAATCCAGCTGCCGGAGAGACCCGGCAGCAGCATTGCGCGGATTGGCAAACAGCGGTAGCCCCTGTACCTTTCTTTGTTCATTCAGTTTTAAAAACCCCTCCCGGGGGATAAAAACTTCCCCGCGGACCTCTGCGGTGATCTGTGTCTTGAGCCGTAAAGGCAGGCTGCGGATCGTTAGAAGATTATGAGTTATATCCTCGCCAAGATAGCCATTACCCCTGGTCGCCCCTCTTTGAAAAACCCCTTCTTCATAATGGAGTGAAACTGCCAGGCCATCAATCTTGGGTTCTCCAACCCAGGAAATCCGCTCGGCTTGAAGATTCCTTTGCAAGCGCAGGTAAAAATTCTGCAGTTCATTTTCTGAAAAAACATTTTCCAGGCTGAGCATCGGCACAGTGTGCGCCACCTGCCGGAAACTAGTAAGTGGTGTCCCGCCGACCCGCCTGGAAGGCGAATCCAGCGTGACCAGCTCCGGGTAAAGATCTTCCAGATGTAAAAGCTCCTGCATTAAAGCGTCAAATTCTGCATCGCTGATCCGGGGATCATCTAAAACATGGTAATAATAATTATGTTGGGCAATCTGTGTCCGGAGCTCCTTCAGGCGCTCAGCAGCAGTTTCTTTTTTCATCCGACCTTTGCTGTAGCCCCATGGCAGCGCCGTGGGCTACAGCACTTTCACTCCTTTTACCCGCAAATAGAGCAACTTTTGCCGGTGATATAGTTTATCATTCTACGATTCAGCTCAGACCCAGGCAACCTACCCGGCCAAATTGCCATCCATGGTCATAGGACGGATACCTGCATCCTGCTGGTAGGGTCTTCTCCAGCCCCGCTTCATCGTGAACTTTTTGTTTCGCAGCACAAGTCACTCCACCAACAGCAAAATACTGTTTACAAGGAACTATGGGTAACTACAGCGAGATCTAAAATCGACCTTTTTCAAACCTATTTGCGGCCTAAAGCACGGTGGGCAATATCCCGGCGGTAATATTTACCCTCAAAGTCAATCTCTGCCGCAAGCTTATATGCTTGCTCAAGAGCGGATTCTAAATCGGCCTCCCAGGACGTGACGCCCAAGACTCTCCCTCCGGCAGTCACGATCTGCCGGTCTTTAAAAGATGTTCCGGAATGAAAAACCATGGCTTTCTGCATATCGAGGGCTTTTTCCAATCCACGAATTTCCTTCCCCGTCTCATAAGCGCCCGGGTAACCTTGCGAAGCCAGGACCACACAAACAGCGGCACCTTCATCCCATCCCGGCGGCCAAAGTGAACGCAGGTTTCCCCGCGCTGTTTCATAAAGAAGAGGAAAAAGATCCGTGTGCAAGCGGGGAAAAAGCACCTGTGCTTCCGGGTCCCCAAACCGCACATTAAACTCCAAAGCCTTTAGTTCGCCTTCCGGAGTAACAATGAGCCCTCCATAAAGGACCCCGCGATAGGTAATACCCTCTTCCCGCAAGCCCATGAACACCGGCTCAAAAATCTCTTTATGTACTTTCCTAAGCAACTGCTCCGCAAGCACAGGAGCGGGGGAATAAGCACCCATACCTCCCGTATTGGGGCCGCGATCCCCTTCATAAATCGCTTTGTGATCTTGAACTGAAGGTAACGTAAAGTAAGTATCGCCGTCAGTAATGGCAAATACAGAAACCTCTTCCCCTTGCAGAAACTCCTCGATGACAATGCTTTCACCGGCACGGCCAAAAACCTTGGTCTCCATGACGGCACGCATAAACTGACTTGCCTCCTCATATCCAGCGGCAATAAACACACCTTTACCCGCAGCCAGGCCATCAGCTTTCACTACTAAAGGATAACTGGCATTTTGAAGGTAACCATCGGCTTCTTCCGAACTGTTAAAAACCGCAAAAGCGGCCGTGGGGATACTATATTTGGCCATAAAATTTTTCGCCCAAACCTTGCTTCCCTCAAGGAGCGCACCCCTTTGATCGGGTCCAAAAATTAGCTGGTCATTTTCTTGAAATAAATCCACAATACCGGCAGCAAGGGGCGCTTCCGGGCCGACAACTGTAAGGTGAATTTTATTTTCTTGGGCAAAAAGCAGTATATTTTCCAGATCATCCATCTTTAAGGGTACACACTCCGCCAGGGAAGCGATACCGGCATTGCCCGGAACACAAAAAATCTTCCCTACCTCGGGGCTTTGTGCTAATTTCCAGACCAGGGCATGTTCCCGGCCTCCACTCCCAACAACCAGCACACGCAATTATAAAACCCCCCATGGAACACATTTTTTCTTGGATTTAATGTTTAAAGTAGCGTCTCCCTGTAAAAAGCATGGCCACATGATACTGTTCACAGGCCGCGATAACTTCCTCGTCGCGATTGGACCCTCCCGGCTGAATGATCGCTGTTACGCCTTCTCTGGCTGCAATTTCCACACCGTCTTTAAAGGGAAAGAAAGCATCAGAAGCCAGAACGCTCCCTTTAATCTCCTCGCCGGCCTGTCCGGCGGCAATTTTAACCGCACCGACGCGGCTCATCTGCCCGGCACCGATACCCAGGGTCTGCTGTCTCTTGGCAATGACAATCGCATTGGACTTCACATGTTTGACTACCTTCAGGGCAAAAAGAAGATCCTTCATCTCCTGTTCCGTCGGTTTTCTGGTAGTCACATTACGCCACTCTTGCGGGTGATAAATTTCCTGGAGATCTTCTTGTAAAAGAAGCCCGCCACCCACTTTTTTAAAATCAAGCTCGTTTTTCTTTTTTTCCGGAGAATTCAAAGCTATCTCCAGCAAACGGACATTTTTTTTACGACCCAATACCCTTAGAGCTTCGGGGGAAAAAGCAGGTGCAGCGATCACTTCCAAAAATATTTTAGACATCTCCAAAGCAGTCTTCTCATCCACTTCCCTGTTCAGTGCTACTATGCCCCCAAAAATAGAAACAGGATCGGCAGCGTAGGCTTTGAGATAAGCTTCCAGGAGAGTGGCGGCCGAACCGACTCCGCAGGGATTGGTATGTTTAACAGCAACAGCTGTCGGTTCCTCAAATTCCTGCACTATTTCCCAGGTCGCGTTGAGATCGTTGATATTATTAAAAGAAAGCTCTTTCCCCTGGAGTTGTTTGCCGGCAGCAAGAGAAGTTTTACTCGGCAGCGGTTCCCGGTAAAAAGAAGCCTTTTGCTGTGGATTTTCTCCATAACGTAAGTCCTGAACCTTGATATAGGGCATGGTCAGGATTGTAGGAAAACGATCTTTCTTTTCTCCCTGTTCCCGAAAATAATTACTGATGATACTGTCGTAATAGGCCGTATGCGAAAAAGCCTCCAGCGCGAGATTGTAGCGGTTAGAAAGAGATAAATCCTCATCCCGGCGCAATTCTTCAATGACCATGCTGTAGTTGCCCGGCTCCACCACAACAATAACATCACGATAATTTTTTGCCGCAGCCCTGACCATTGTCGGGCCACCGATATCGATATTCTCGATAGCTTCCTCCAGAGTTACATCCTCTTTGGCAATAACTTCCGGAAAAGGATAAAGATTCACCGCCACCAAATCAATAGTTTCAATACCATGCTCTTGCAGTTGCTGGAGATGGAGAGACGAATCCCTACGCCCCAGAATGCCTCCGTGAACAAGGGGATGCAAAGTTTTTAAGCGGCCTTCCAAAATTTCCGGAAACCCGGTTAGTTCGCTCACATCTTTGACCTTCACTCCGGCCTCCTTTAAAGTTTTGGCTGTTCCCCCCGTGGAAACAATTTCCCAGCCCATCGTTTGCAATTCCTGTGCAAAAATCACTACTCCTGTTTTGTCGGAAACACTAATCAGGGCTTTTCTAGGCTTCATTTTGAATACATCTTCTCCCTTCTAGATTTAATTTTCCCTCAATAAAAAGTTGAATGGCTCGGGGGTAAAGACGGTGTTCAATCTGATGAATACGCTCCTGAAGAGAATCAATAGTATCATGCCCATAAACCGGCACGGCCTCCTGCAAAATAATTGGGCCTGTATCCAGGCCTTCGTCAACAAAATGAACGGTACAACCACTGACCTTCACACCATAATCAAGGGCTTGCTGTACACCTTCCAATCCCGGAAATGAAGGCAGCAGCGAGGGGTGAATATTCATTATTTTACCCCGGAAACCACCTACTAAAACGGGAGATAGCAGGCGCATATAACCGGCCAGAATCACCAAATCAATATTTTTCTCCTGCAACAGGCCCAAAACCGCTTGATCATAAGCTTCCCGGCCGGAAAAATTTCGCGGGTTGATATAAACTGCCTCGATACCATGACGCCTGGCCCTCTCCAGGGCGTAAGCCTCCTCTTTATCACTGATAACAACATCCACACGTCCTTTAATTTTCCCGCTCTCCACAGCATCAATAATGGCCTGCAAATTACTGCCAAAACCCGACGCCAGCACCGCCAGCCGCATCCATGGCACCTCCTGAAAATTCTTAGGATCTGATTTCTACACCGGCCTCTTTCCCGCCATATTCTTGTATAAAGCCAATCTCCCAGGCCTCCCCGCCTCTCTCTTTTATCCATTCCAGGACCGGCCCCGACAACTGTGGGGAGGTAACAAGAACCATGCCGATCCCCATATTAAAAGTACGGAACATTTCCTGCTCCGGCACATTTCCGTACTCCTGGATAAGAGGAAACACAGGAGGAATATCCCAACGTTCTTTTTCAATGATCGCTTTTAAACCTGCCGGGAAAATACGGGGTAGATTTAATTCTAACCCCCCTCCGGTAATATGCGCGATCCCCTTAATGTCAAATTCCTGTAAAAGAGGCACCACAAGAGGGACATAAATAACTGTCGGTTTTAATAATTCCTCCCCCAAAGTACAGCCCAGTCGTGGCATAAAAAGATCCAAAGTTAAGCCCGCATGCTCTAAAAATATTTTTCTCACCAGGGAAAAACCGTTACTGTGCAACCCGCTGGAAGCTATGCCGATGAGAATATCACCGGGAACAATATTTTTACCGGTAATAATTTTTTCCCTTTCTACAACACCCAGGGCAAAACCGGCCAGATCGTATTCCCCCGGAGCATAAAACCCGGGCATCTCCGCCGTTTCGCCCCCCAAAAGTGTACAATTCGCTTGACGGCATCCGTCCACGACACCGTGAACAATCTCCGTAACCTGCGAAACATCAACTTTTCCCACAGCCAGATAATCAAGGAAAAAGAGAGGCTCTGCACCCTGGACAACAAGATCATTGACACACATCGCCACGGCATCAATGCCAACCGTATCATGTTTACCCAACATAAAGGCTATTTTCAATTTGGTCCCGACACCATCGGTAGCCGCAGCAAAAACGGGATGGCGGTAAGAACTGAAATTGGGTTGAAAAAGACCGGCAAAGCCGCCTAAATCTGTTAGGACTTCCGGGCGAAAAGTAGAACGGACCATTGCTTTGATTTCATCAACAACTCTTTCTCCTGCTTCCAGATCCACTCCGGCCTTTTTATAATCAAAACTCTCCATAAACCGCTGACAGCTCCTTTAAAGGGGATATTCGCCGGAGAAACAGGCCATACAAAGGCTTTCCGGCGGCAGGCCTACCGAATCCAACATACCCTGGTGACTCAGATATTGCAATGTCGTGGCCCCAATTTTTTGACGGACTTCTTCAATCTCCCGTTTGGCGCCGATCAGTTCGCTGTGATCCGGGGTATCGATACCATAGAAACAAGGGCAAATGATGGGGGGTGAACCGATCCGCAAGTGCACCTCCTTGGCGCCCGCTTGCACAAACATATTTACTAATTTTTTACTGGTTGTTCCCCGAACGATGGAATCATCCACGACAACCACTTTTTTACCCTGGACCACTTGTTGTACAGGATTTAGCTTTAACTGTACACCGAGATCACGAATCTCTTGACTGGGCTGGATAAAAGTGCGCCCGATATAGCGGTTTTTGATCAGCCCCATTTCATACGGCAGCCCCAATTCCTCGGCAAAACCGGAAGCAGCCGTTAAACTTGAATCCGGAACCCCGGTCACAAGATCGGCTTGGACAGGATGTTCCCTGGCCAACTGGCGGCCCAGTTTTTTGCGCACGAGATAGACATTCTTGTCATGTATATCACTATCGGGCCGGGCAAAATAGATAAATTCAAAAACACACAGGGCCGTGCGCGGAGAGGACAAAACCTGAATGCTGCGTAAACCCTCCCTGCTGATCACCACCATTTCCCCAGGACGAATATCTCTGATCTTTTCTGCACCAATCGTATCAAAAGCACAAGTTTCCGAAGCCAAAACAAAATGACCTTGCCACCGGCCGAGGGATAAAGGCCTCACCGCATAAGGATCACGCAACCCAATCAGCCTGTCCTCGGTTAAAAAAAGAAAAGAGTAAGCTCCACGCAGATCAGGTAAAATACTCTGTAAGGCGGACTCCAGCTCGCTGTAACCGGAACGGGCGATCAGGTGGGCAATCAGCTCACTATCCGTCATGGTTTGAAAGATGGAACCCTCTTTTTCCAGCTTCTCTCTTAACTCCGGGGCATTGATGAGATTCCCGTTATAGGCAACAGCCAGATTCCCCTGCCGGTAACGCACAAGCAACGGCTGCGCATTTTCCGGGCGGGCCTTCCCCCGGGTGGAATAATAGACATGCCCGAGAGCCCCGACAGCAGTAATCCCCTCCAATCCTTGCAAGCGGGGAAAAACTTCTGCAACCAACCCCTGGCCCTTTTTTAAATGAATATTTTGGCCATCGCTTAAGGCAATGCCCGCACTTTCCTGGCCGCGATGCTGCAGAGCATACAGAGCAAAATTGGTCACCCGGAACAAATCCTGACCAGGAGCGTAAATACCAAATATCCCGCAGGCTTCTTCCATTTTATCGGGACCGGAAAAATTTATCCGGTTGCTCTCCCGCTTCCCCCATGAATTATGACAAGAAGCGAACATAAAATACATCCTTCCAATGCTTATTATGCACAAGAGCAGCGGTGGTAAACAAGTGTGTTTGCTGAACCCGTTCTAAAAACAATTTTAAAACCAGTGACAGTTAAGAGCTGTTTTCCCGCAGGTATTGCCGGTAACCGCTTTTCTGTAAATTTTCGTTTTTTTCCCTGACCCCCCGGGCAAGCTCCTTTTTATAATTTACAATTTTGGCCCGCAGCGCAGGGTCTTTAACGGCACAGATCTGCGCAGCTAAAATCCCGGCGTTATAAGCCCCATCAACAGCTACCGTAGCCACAGGAATACCCCTGGGCATCTGCACCATGGCATAAAGTGCATCAACTCCCCCCAGAGGAGAACTGCTGATCGGAACAGCGATTACAGGCAGCGGAGTCCAAGCAGCAATAACCCCGGCAAGATGGGCGGCCCCCCCCGCTCCGGCAATAATCACCTCGATGCCCCTCCCGGCGGCATTCTGTGCAAATTCTGCTGTCTCCTCCGGCAAACGGTGTGCCGAAGAGATTCGCACTTCAAAAGGAAGCTGAAACTTTTCCAGGACATTTAAACACAAAGACATGACGGGCAGATCCGAATCACTGCCCATCACCACGCTGATGATCGCCATAGTGAAATCCTCCCCCTCGACCGTCAAAAACCAGTGGGAACCATACCGGCAAACGTCTCCAATCCTTTTTTATCTTATCATAATAGAACTTTAAATTCAGCCCTTAAAACCACAGGGTAAGCATTTATTATAAAAAATGATCGCCGAGCTAAAATGCTATTCCCACTCAATCGTCGCCGGGGGCTTGGGACTGAGATCATAGACAAAGCGGTTCACCTGGGGAATTTCATGGACAATTCTGTTGGAGATAGTCCGGAGAACATCTGCGGGAAAGGGATACCAGTCAGCCGTTGTCCCATCCTGGCTGGTCACAGCACGCATGGCAATAGTATGCGCATAAATGCGGCGGCCATCCTTTACACCGACGCTGAGGATACCTGGCAATACAGCAAAAACCTGCCATATTTTACGATAAAGACCGGCTTTTTTAATTTCTGTGTTAATAATATCATCTGCCTCCTGCAAAATAGCAATTTTTTCAGGGGTAACCTCACCTAAAATACGCACCGCCAGGCCGGGACCGGGGAAAGGGTGCCTCCAGACAATTTCATCCGGTAAACCCAACTCTGCCGCGACACGGCGCACTTCATCCTTAAAAAGATATCTGAGCGGTTCCAGTAAAGCAAACGGCATCTCTTTCGGCAGCCCACCTACATTATGGTGAGATTTGATCATGGCAGCCGCCGGCGTTCCGCTCTCCACGACATCCGAATAAAGAGTGCCTTGCACCAGAAAATCGATGCCGCCCAACTTTTCCGCTTCCCGGGCGAAAACATGAATAAAATGATGGCCAATAATCTTTCTCTTCTTTTCCGGGTCGGTAACTCCCTGCAGAAATCCTAAAAATTCTGCTGCGGCATCAACAGTAATAATCTTTAAATTAAATTTATCCTGAAAAATCTGGTGAACCTGCTCCCTTTCCCCTTTGCGCAACAACCCATTGTCCACAAAGATGCAGGTTAAACCGGGGCCAATAGCCCTATGGACCAAAAGAGCAGCTACAGCGGAATCAATACCCCCACTTAAGCCACAAACTGCTTTACCCTGGGAACCGACCCTATCTTTAATTTCCCTGATACTATGAGCAATAAAATTTTTCATCGTCCATTCCCCGGAAAACCGGCATATTCTGAACAAAAAATTACTGAGAATCAGCCGTCCCTCAGAAGTAAGGAGATTCTCCGGGTGAAAGGGCAGACCATAAAATTTTCTTTCATCATCAGCTACTGCTGCAAAAGGCAACTCTGGACTTTCGGCAATAACCTTAAATCCGGGAGGCATTTTCTTTAACCGGGCTCCGCTGCTACCCCGGGCTTTCAAACCATTCCCCAATCCTTTAAACAGCTCCACTTCGTCCTTGATGGAGAAAAAAGACTCACCGGCTTCTTCCTGAGCAGAAACAGCAATTTCCCCCCCTAAATCTCCAATTAGGGCCTGCATACCGCCACCAATCCCTAAGATGGGAATATGCAGCCGGTATAATTGGGGAATGCAAAAAAGGGCTTCTCTTTCCGTCTCCTCTGATCCCCCGGAAAAAATAAGGGCAGAAGGCCGGGCATCAACCAATCGTTTAAAGGATACATCATAAGGCATAATTTCACAATATACCTGCAGCTCTCTGACCGCCCGGGCCAAAAGTTGGGTAGATTGTCCTCCAAAATCTAAAATTAAGACCTTCTCCAGTGTCTGCATACACATTTTCCTCCGCTTTATAATTTATAACCTTTTTTTATGCATCAAGCATTTCATTAAGCATTTATTTATTTCCTGCATTATTATTTTACACTAAACCGCCGCTAAATTGCCACTTTAAAGCACCGTGTCCACCAGAACCATACTCTTGATGCAAACAAATAAGGGAGAACCTAAGCAATTGAACGGTTCTCCCTATGATTCTCCCTTTAATAGCAGGGCAAGCTCTGTTACATTCCTTTACTGCCTTACATTGGCGGCATATCCCCCATACCCGGAGGGAAACCTTTGTTTTCTTCCGGTATTTCAGCAACCACCGCTTCTGTAGTCAAGAAAAGAGAAGCAATACTGGCCGCATTCTGGATTGCAGAACGGACCACCTTGGCGGGATCGACGATACCCGTCTCCATCATATTGACATATTCCCCGTTGAGGGCATTATAGCCGACACCTTTTTCCATGCCCTTAACTCTTTCCACGACGATGGAACCCTCTTCCCCGGCATTTTCAGCAATCTGACGCAGGGGCTCCTCCAGGGCACGGCGCACAATCTTTATGCCTACACCTTCATCTTCATATAGTTCCAGTTCATCTAGGGATTCAATAGCATTAAGATAGGCAACTCCTCCACCGGAAACAATGCCCTCTTCTACAGCAGCACGTGTAGCAGACAGAGCATCCTCAATGCGCAGTTTTCTTTCCTTCATTTCTGTTTCGGTTGCCGCACCAACTTCAATTACGGCTACACCGCCAGCCAGTTTGGCCAGACGTTCCTGAAGTTTTTCCCGATCAAAATCGGAAGTTGTTTCTTCAATCTGCACACGAATCTGATTGATCCGCTTTTGGATCCCTTCCGCGGACCCAGCACCGTCAACAATCACGGTATCATCTTTGTCTACTCTTACCTGGCGAGCGCTGCCCAGCATCTCGATGCCGACATTCTTCATATCCAATCCCAGGTCTTCTGAAATAACCTGCCCGCCGGTCAAAATGGCAATATCCTCTAACATGGCCTTGCGGCGATCCCCAAAACCAGGAGCTTTTACAGCAACACAAGTGAAAGTCCCGCGGATCTTGTTGACAACCAGTGTAGCCAGTGCTTCGCCTTCAACATCCTCGGCGATCAACAAAAGCTGCTTTCCTTTCTGCACAATTTTTTCCAGTAACGGTAGTATATCATGGATGTTGCTGATTTTACGATCTGTAAGTAAGATCATCGGATTTTCCAGGACTGCTTCCATTTTTTCAGTATCCGTGACCATGTAAGGAGAGATATAGCCCCGATCAAATTGCATTCCCTCGACGACCTTTAAATCAGTTTGAAAACCCCTGGATTCTTCTACTGTAATGACACCGTCTTTACCCACTTTTTCCATAGCGTTGGCGATAATATCCCCAATGGATTCATCATCCGCAGAAATGGAAGCAACCTGAGCAATGGCATCCCGGCTTTCTACCGGCTTGCTCTGGTTTTTAATGTGATCCAAAATTTTTTCCACCGCTTTGTCAATACCTTTTTTCATCAACATGGGGTTCGTGCCGGCCGTCACGTTTTTAATACCCTGTTTAATAATGGCCTGTGCTAAAATAGTTGCCGAAGTAGTCCCATCACCGGCAACATCCTGTGTTTTATTGGCTACTTCTTTCACCAGCTGGGCACCCATATTTTCAAACTGATCTTCCAGTTCAATTTCCCGGGCAATGGTAACCCCATCATTCGTAATTTGCGGTGAGCCAAATCTTTTATCCAACACCACGTTACGCCCTTTGGGTCCCAGGGTTACCTTAACAGTATTGGCCAGCTGGTCAACCCCTTTTTCCAAAGCGTGGCGGGCATCCTCACGAAAAATAATCTCTTTATACGCCATATACATAACCCTCCTTATTTAATCACTATTAAACAACATCTTTGCCATTCCCGCGGGACAAACACCGCAGGGTTCCGGGTTGAGTTAGAAAACTCTTTCTACAAGTGTTGATTTCACCCGTCCGGCAGTAACGCCTTCTGCCTTAAGCAAAGACAGCCAGTATATCATCCTGGCGTAAAATTAAGTATTCTTCTCCATCAATTTTAATTTCCGTTCCGGCATATCTGGAGTAAACTACCTTATCACCCACTTTTACATCCATTTCAACCCTTTTTCCGTCATCAAGGATACGGCCAGGCCCCACAGCTTTAATTTCGCCTTCTTGGGGTTTTTCCTTGGCTTTATCCGGAAGAACAATACCGGAACTTGTTTTTTCCTCCTCTTCCAAAACCTTAATGATAACCCTGTCCCCTAAAGGTTTTAAATTCATACGTGATACCTCCTTTTTTATTTTCCTAAGACTTGTTAGCACTCATTTATAGTGAGTGCTAACGAGTACATAGATATCATATATAAAAAAGCTTACAAATAGCAAACGGCTTAATTCTCGAAAAAAATGTTTTGTAGTGATTTATAACTTACTTCCTTTAAATTTCCTGTTCACTCTGCCTTTTCCTTTAAATTCCTAAATATAGACATATTTTATCCTTGATTAAAAAAAATATGCCCACCAAAAAGGCAATTTATATTTATTAAACTATTTAATCCATAATTAACTTCGCTCTCTGACAACAATTTAAAAATCATGTAGATTAGAATTCCATACCCGCCCGCGCTTTAACTCCCTGCCGATAGGGATGTTTGATCTCCTTTACTTCACTGACCAGGTCAGCAAAATTTATTATTTCCTCCGGAGCATGGCGCCCGGTTAAAATAACATTGACCCGTTCCGGGCGCGCAGTAAGCATTTCCAGTACTTCCTGCACAGCAAGCCGGCCACGCTCCATGACAATATTGATCTCATCAAAAATCACCAAGTCATACTCCCCGCTCATCAAGGCCTCTTTCCCCTTGGAAAAACCTTCGCGGATAACATCAAGGTTATCATTAATCAAGCTTCCATCGGGCAACATTTTGTTTTTACCAGACTGCACAACCTTAAAAGCAGGAAGATATTTAGTAATTGCCTGTATCTCTCCATAGCCGGGATCGCTCTTCATAAATTGAACCATAAAAACACGTTGACCATGCCCGATCGCCCTCAAAGCCAAGCCCAACGCTGCCGTTGTTTTCCCTTTCCCATTTCCTGTATAGACGAGAACAAGTCCTTTTACCTTTGTCAAGAGTAAAATGCCCCCTTTTGTAAAAATAAACCTTTTTTTTAAAAATTTCCCAGCCGTTAAGCCGGTTAATTTTTTTGGTATAATTTAAGGGGATATTTCACCGCAGTCGGAAACCTCTCCACCCAGCAGCTCCAGAGCATGGGGAATGGCAGGCAGAATGACCTCCAGGCACTCTTGTACCGCCCGGGGGCTCCCCGGCAAGTTTACAATCAGCGTACTCCCCCTGAAACCGCAAACCGCCCGGGAAAGCATGGCATGGGGAGTTTTTTTCAGGCTTTCCATCCTCATCGCCTCCGCCATACCGGGAATTTCCTTCGTAATTGCCTCCAGTGTAGCATCCGGGGTAAAATCTTGCGGCGCCACCCCTGTCCCTCCTGTGGTCAACACCATGTCAACCTTCGCCTCATCAGCCAGCCTGATTAATTCTGCTTTAATTACTTCTTTCTCATCGGGAACGATCCTGTAATATGCCACTTCCCAGCCGGCAGACCGGGCTATTTCGGCAATTACTTTTCCGCTAAGGTCTTCTCTTTCACCCCGCGCACTGCGGTCACTGACTGTAAGCACAGCTACCTGTTTTTTAATTGCATTTTTTTCCTCCGATAAGTCCCCCATTGAATACCACCCCTTCCCCTCTTCCGCGTCAAATCATGAACGCCAGAATACTTCGCCGCTCTGTTTTAAATCGTAGCCCCCCATTTTCTCTACAGCCTCGCGAAAAGGATCTGTACAGAGCACCTCCAGGAGAGCTTGGCACCTGTCGGAATGAAAAAACTGGCCGTTGATCGCCAAATCATAGGATTCCTGCGTAAGGGGAATAAATTCAACCCCTAAAGCTTCGGCAGCAGCGCGTATACCCAAACCGGCATCGGCACTATCTGCTGCCACGGCCGCGGCTACTGCCAAATGGTTGTACTCTTCGCGCGCATAGCCTTTGATCTCCAAAGGGTTAATGTTTTTCTTTTTCAGCATAAAATCAAGAAAAAGACGTGTACCCGCCCCTTTTTGCCGATTAACGAAAACAACATCTTCCCTGGAAAGGTCCTCCAGGGTATAAACTCCCCGCGGATTGCCCGGGGCAATGATCAAGCCCAGTTCCCTTTTGGCCAGGTGAACAAGGATCAATTCCATCTCCGGCAAATAACGCTGCAGGTAGGGAATATTATAAAGACCGCTTTCCTGGTCAAGCAGGTGCAGGCCCGCCAGGTGAGTTTCCCCTCTTTTTAGAGCAAGAATCCCGCCCATACTGCCTAGATGCGCTGAAGACAGGGCATATCCATGCCCTTTTCTCCGCAAGTGATCGGCAAGTATATCCAGACTTAAATCATGGCTTCCCAGACAAACAATCGTCTTTTCAATTTCCTCCCGGGAACGCCACAGCTCTACAGGAATGATTTCACCGGCTTCAATACCTTCTTTATCCTGGGAAATGGAAGCTATACCGTCAGCCCGAACCAGTGACATACTGACTCCCGAACCCCGCGGCAAAGGAGTAGCAACAAACTTGCCATTTACCCTGCCGACTTTGAGGCGCAAAAACTCCTCCTCTTTAAGCGAAGACAAAACGCGACGGGAACTATAAGATTGTAAAACAGGACGCTCCGGGGGTTTTTGTTTTTGCCAGTAGTATAAAAGAGGCCGCACAAAAAGCTTCAGATCCATATAGGCAGCAACTGGATAGCCGGGAAGACCGACTACCGGAGTCGCACCGATCAACCCCAGCACAACCGGTTTGCCCGGTCTGACCGCCACCCCGTGAATGAGCACCCGGCCCACCTTATTTAAAACCTTAAATGTATAATCTTTGCGACCGGCAGAGGAACCGGCACTGATTAAAATTAAATCACTCTCCCCGGCAGCCTTTAAAAGCACTGCCTCCAATTCCTGCGGATCATCCCGAACAATGGGAAACCTTTTCTCTTCAGCCCCCCAGCTGTGTACAGCCGCGGAGAAAGTATAGGAATTGGAATCTAAAATTTGGCCTGGCCGGGGAACACTTACGGGATCAATAAGTTCCGAACCTGTAGGTATGATCGCCACACGTGGTTTTTGAAGAACCTTCAGGCTGAAAACTCCCCCATTTAATAATGCCCCTACATCAAAAGGCCTGATCCAGTGGTAGGATGGCAGGATCATCTCCGCAGCCACAATATCCTCTCCAATAGAACGGACATGCTGCCAAGGAGGCGCGGAACTTCTTATTTCAATTTCCCGGGGATTTTCTTTGTTTGGGTAAAAAACATCTTCGATCATAATCACAGCATCACATCCCGGTGGCAAAACCCCACCGGTATCAATGTAAAAGGTGTTTTCATCCAGATAAAGTTTCCGTGGGGAGGTAGCCGTAGCGCCAAAAGTATGGGAAGATTTAACAGCCACGCCATCCATCGCGGCAGCATGATAATGTGGAGAGGAAAGCCGTGCAAAAACGGGTTCCGCCGTTATTCTCCCCGCCGCGGCTGTAGTAGGAAGCTCTACACTTTCCAGCTCTTTTTTTAAAGCTGCCTTCCAGAAAATTTCCTGGGCCCGGGAAAGCGGCGTATTACTGAGATAAATTTTCCTTTCCATAAACTACCTCCTGTACTAGCGAAATGCTCGCTGTCCAGAATACAACCATAAACCTGAATCCCATTCTCTAATATAAATCGACCTCTTAAAGCAGCACTGCCGCTATGCGGAAAGCTTTCCAAACAAAAGCCCGGGCAACAGCCACCCACACCGGCCAAATCATTTTTTTCTAGAAAAGGTATACTTTTACCTTACTTCCGGCAGGGTACCCTTCAACATCACGGGGTATAACAAAATAACCATCTGCTTGCACCATTGTATGCAGCAGGCCCGGGCCGCCAAAAAGAGGCTTGGCACGGATCATTCCCTCTTTCCCTTCTGCCGCGGCCTCTTGATACAATGCCACCCTGATATAGTCCTCTCTGCCTCCCGGAGAAGATAAATTAGTATCCAAATAGGCCTCCACATAAGGGTTAAAATCCGGAAAGGAGGACAAACCCTGCAAAATACGCAAAACAGGCTTAACAAAGAGAATAAAACTGAACATCGCCGAAACGGGATTTCCCGAAAGTCCAAAGATGGGCTTACCCTGGCTCATCCCGTAAATAACCGGCTTGCCGGGTCGCATGGAAACTCCGTGGAAATAAACTCCCCCCTCCGGCAACGCAGCAATAACCTTGGCAGCAACATCCCGGGTTCCGACAGAACTTCCCCCCGAAATAATAAGCAGATCAGCGTCCTCCATCGATTCAAGAAGAGCTTTTTGCAGTTCCTCCTCCTCATCAGCGATGATCCCCCTGTGCTGCGCGACACCACCGTTTTCCTCCACCTGTGAGCAAAGAACTGGGCCATTTATATCCCTGATCTGACCGGTTTTTGGTTCTTCCCCGGGAGCTACGATCTCATCCCCGGTAGAAAAAATATTTACCCTTGGTTGGGCATATACCTTTAAATTCAGCCGGCCTAAAGCGGATAAAATGCCCACATCGGCAGCACGAATCAAGCACCCGGCGGGTAGAACCATATCACCTTTTTGAAAATCTTCACCCTGGCGAATTGTATTTTCAAAGGGAGCCACAGGACGGTAAAGAGCTACCTGGTTCCCAAATGTTTCACTATATTCAACCATCACAACACTATCACTGCCGCCGGGAAGCATCCCCCCGGTAGGAATGCTCATCGTTTCACCAGGTTGCAAATTTCCCGGGGGTGCAGCCCCCATCAGCACATGGCCTGCTAAATTCAGCAGAGCCGGCATGCTTTCCGATGCCCCAAAAGTATCGGCGCTGCGGACAGCAAAACCGTCCATGGTCGAACGGGCAAAAGACGGAACCATTTCTAAAGCTACAATTTCCTCCGCAAGAACACGACCCAACGAAGCGGCAACCGGGATATTCTCCATACCGGTTCGTTTGTGAGCCAGAGACTCCAGAATACATCGCTGAGCTTCCTTAACACTGAGCACCGTAAGCAAAACATCCACTCCACATCAAAATATTCCAAACCTAGAAACAACCAAGCTGGCAGTTTACGATCTTGATTTTCAGTTCATCACAAAGTCTTCCCGCCTCGGCCACGGAGCAATTACATTCTCTGGCAATGCGGAAAATCATAATACAGGGTATTCTACCCTTTGGAGCCGATTCCTTTAGTTTTTTTTTGACCTCTTCCATAATCTTTTCTCCCCCTAAAAACCAAAATCCTCTCTTTAAATTACAACAATCCCCTTCCTTTGTCAAATAGCACCGCTTGGTCTTTGGCAAGTATTTTCAACCTGGATGCAGTATCATCATAAGTAAAAAAGTATGCCTCCTCTGGTAGATTCACAATACTACAGAAGGC
>JBMNEM010000007.1:0-119979 GCA_050948785.1 Dethiobacteria bacterium | reverse complement strand
TTTTGGATGAACTCTCCATTAAATGGTCCGAAGCATTGGCAAGTGAGCTTCCGCAGGGTTATCCTCTGGCAGGAGTACACCAGCAGCAAAATTTTTATGATGATTTTATCTCATCCCATGTCAGACGTGATGAAAGAGTTTTCGTGATTATCTCTGACGGTTTGCGCTACGAAGCAGGTCAGGAGCTCCAGATCCTTTTGCAGAAAGAACTGCGGGGGACAGCCCGGCTTTCCTTTCTGCAGGGGATAGTTCCTTCCACCACCCAAATGGGCATGGCCGGACTCTTGCCCGGCAATAAAATAGAGATCAATGACAGGGCGGAGGTAATAAAGGATGGCATCAATACCCAGGGGACGGAGAACAGGCGGAAGATCCTTGTTGAACACAGCAGCCGTGCTGTTGCCATCCAGTATCAGGATATGGTGGAGATGAAAAGGGCTGAGTACAAGAAAGCCTTTGAAGGGAACAGGCTGATCTTTATCTACCACAATGTTATTGATGCCATAGGTGACGATAGCAAAACAGAGCGGGAAGTATTTCAAGCCGTGGAAAAGGCCTTGCAGGAATTGGTCCAGTTGGTCAGGAACCTGGTAAACCATGTCAGTGCTACCAACATCTATATCACAGCAGATCACGGCTTTATCTATAGAAGGTCCCCGCTGCAGGAGAGCGATAAGGTGAGCAGGCAGGACACCGAAGCCATCGCAGAAGGCAGAAGGTATATTTTGACCTCTGCAGGCGATGACCAGGAAGGGGCCCTCCCCATTTCCATGGAATACCTTTTGGGTGAGCAGACTGCTCTCAAGGCTATTGTTCCCAGGGGTGTGATCCGGTATAAAGTCCAGGGGCCGGGGGCCAACTATGTCCACGGCGGGGCCTCCCTGCAGGAGATCATTATTCCCCTGATCAGGTTCAAATACGTGAGGAAAGATGCATTTAAGCCGGCAAAAGTGACGGTGAAGCTGACGAACATCTCCAGGAAGATTACCAACCGCATCACCTTCCTGGAATTCTTACAGACAGATAAAGTGGAGGACAAAAAACTGCCTCTGAAGCTCAAGCTTTACTTTGCCGATGCGGACGGCCGGCGCATCTCCAACGAAAATATTATAATCGCCGATAGTAGGTCTCAACAACCTGAGGAACGTACCTACAGGGAGAAATTTACCTTGAAAGAGATGCCCTATGACAAGAGCAAAAATTATTATTTGGTCATGGAAGATGAAGAGGGGTCCGTGGAAAAGGTTTATGAGAAGATTCCCTTTGTGATCGATCTCCTCATCAGTGACGATTTTACTTCTTAAGTGACCTGGACCTGCAGGAGATCTTCAAAGGGCGAAAACACCTAACATGGTAAGGATTTTTTATGCTGTAGTATCTTGATTGGGAAGGCTTGTAATAGGTTGGACAAGCTATATACAATAGAACAGAAAAGCCATTCTTAGCTGGAGATATTAAACTGCTTACGCAGCTTGGCGTAGAGTTTGGGCCGGCGGTTATCCAACAGAGGTAGCTGCTCCCGCACTTCCTGTAAGAGTTTGAGATCTAATTCGGCGGTAATGATCTCTTCGGATTCGCCCGCTTCAGCTATGATCTTTCCTGAAGGATCTATGATCAGGGAGTGTCCAAAGTAAGCGTAAGTACCATCATGGCCGATACGTGAGGCGGCCATGACAAAAAACTGGTTCTCTATGGCTCTGGCCCTCAGTATTGTTCGCCAGTGTTCCAGACGAGGGACAGTATATTCTGCAGTATTCAGGTAGAGGTCAATTTTTTGGTAGCCCAGAAGGGCGATCAATTCCGGGAAACGTAAGTCGTAGCAGATGGTAACAGCAAATTTGACCCCATTACTGTAGAAAACAGGAAGCTCATTTCCTGCTTGGAAATAAGTAGTTTCGGACATAAAGGGCACCAGGTGAATTTTTCTATACTTGCCCAGTAAGCCATCCTGGTTTACCACATAAGCGGTATTAAAAATACCTTCATGGCTTTTTTCAGCGATGGAGCCGGCGATAGTTACACCATACCGGCGGGCAAGTTTCTGTAAGCCATTGATAGAAGGTCCCATTTTTGTTTCTGCCAGCAGGTGAATCTGTTCCAGGCAATACCCGGTGGTCCACAGCTCCGGAAGAAGAATTATTTTGGTCTGCTGTTGGGCAGCTTCTTCCACCATGCGGAAGGCTTTAGCCCGGTTTGCCGGTGGGTTTCCCAAAGCAATATCCATTTGAATGGCCGCTACTTTTATCTTTGACAATGCCATCTCTCCTTTTTCTGGAAAATACAGCCGGTATCATTGCTGTCCCTACGGGGAGGCAATTAAATTGCACCACTTAATATTATTAATCTTATTCTAAAATTGTTCTTTGTTGAATGCTTTTTGCAGGGCCAGCCACAAGGATCGTCCCCGCGGTTGGTCAGGACCAGCCACAAGGACCGTCCCCGCGGTTGGGGACAATTTGAGAAACTGGAAGGAGGTCCAGCGCATGAAACAGTACATTATTACACCGGCAGCAGGAAAGCGCCTGATCGGCAAGGCGCTGGCTTTGCATCCGGAGATACAAAGCGCAGTTGCTCATGGGACTGTTGTAATTGTAGCCGGGACAACAAATGGCTATGTCGCCGAGGAGATACTGGGGAGGATTGGAGCATTAGACGAGGGGGGCTTTGATCGCAGGCGCTTCTTTCGCGGGATTACGCTTCCACCTTCGCAGGCCACGACTGATGTCGGGCTGCTGCCGGATGAACGCGGTTTTCCCGATGACGTGATTATTACCGGCGGCGTCTGGCAGAAGGGTAAAACGATCTTTGATGTTGTAGATGCTTTAAAAGAAGGTGATGTTATCCTGAAGGGTGCCAACGCTCTCGATCTGCAGCGGAAACGGGCGGCGATTTATATTGGCCATCCCCAAGGAGGAACAATCGCCGTCGCCTTGCAGGCCGTGGTCGGGCGTCGTGTGCGCCTGTTCTTGCCTGTGGGGCTGGAGAAGCGTATTCATGGTGACCTCGATGCCCTGGCAGGAATTTTGAACGAGCCGGGGGCGTGCGGCCCGCGTCTTCTTCCCGTGCCGGGTCAGGTTTTTACAGAAATTGACGCCCTTACCCTGTTGACCGGAGCAGAGGCGGAGCTGGTTGCGGGCGGCGGCGTTGGTGGGGCTGAAGGCAGTGTCCGGCTGGTTGTGAGGGGAGACCCCCAACAGGAAAAAGCAGCTGCAGAGCTCCTGCAGTTTCTGGCCCACGAACCCCCTTTTTCTCTGAATTGAGGGATAAAAGATGGCAAAAAATAAGTTAGTTGCACCTGTAGTAAAATGGGTCGGCGGAAAACGGCAAATAATAGACCAGATCACGAAATATGTCCCGAAAACTTTCTCCACATATTACGAGCCTTTCCTTGGCGGCGGAGCTGTTTTGTTTGAACTGCAGCCAAAGAAATTTGTTGTAAATGACATCAATGGTGAGTTAATTAATATTTACGAGGTCATAAAGGATAATGTCGAGGAATTGATCGCGGATTTAAAGCGACATAAAAACGAGGAAGATTATTTTTACCAGATACGCGAGATAGACCGGGATAAGGAGGGGTACAAGAAGCTTACTCGCATCCAAAGAGCTTCAAGGATAATTTTCCTCAATAAAACATGCTATAATGGCTTATTCAGGGTTAACAAGGCCGGGGAATTCAATGTGCCTTTTGGGAATTACAAGAACCCAAACATTGTAAACGAAATCACTTTAAGGGCCGTTAGCAATTATTTCAGCAAGGCCAGGGCTGCATTTACTTGCAAGGATTTCGAGGAAGTTTTAAAGGGAGCGGGGAAAGGAGACTTTGTCTACCTTGATCCTCCATATGACCCGGTTTCGGATACGGCAAGTTTTACAGGCTATGACAAGGGTGGATTTGACCGGGATGAGCAAAAAAGATTAAAAAAGGCTTGTGATCAGTTGCACGAGAAAGGCATAAAATTCCTTCTTTCCAATTCGGCCACAGATTTTATTAAAGACCTTTACAGGGAGTACCGCATTGAAATAATACAAGCCAAAAGGGCAATTAATTCCAAAGCTGACAAACGGGGCGAAATTGATGAAGTGTTGGTGACGAATATAGAGTAGAGTAATAGCAGTGAAATAACTAAAAATGATGGATCTTGCGTGGTCACCTGGTATAGTGTCAGCCACAGGGACTGACCCCGCGGCTGGTTTATTGGTGATTTTAGGTGGAATCACTGAAATTCTTTCTGGGTTAAAATTCCATACTGTCTAAAATGACGGTCAAAAGTAAAGGCTAAATTTAATCCAAGACGTTTAATCATGGAAAAACTTGTTGCATCGGTATATGAAAAATCTTTATCAGCATACTTTTCAATTATCTTTAGAGCTTCATTTTCGTCAGCAGGAGTTACTCTTTCTACCGTCCAAGTGTTGGTTAAAATCCATTCTCTGGCTTTGCCCGGGTAAGTTCGTGCAGCAATTAAATTATATGTTTCCGCCAGAATAAAATTGGAAAGAACCATTTCCACGTTTCTTTCTGTCATCTGTTTTAGGCTGATTACTGCACTTTCATGGTTCTCATCATTTTTAATAATTAGTGCAGCTACAGCGCTGGAATCTACAAAAATTTTCATACCTTATCCCCTAAGTACTTATGTTTATTAGTAGAAACATCTTTACGGCCTTCTTTATCCTCTGCAGTGCCGATTAATTTCCAGATCCCATCTTCATAACTGGCCTGCCTGAAGGCGGATGCCTTTCTTAAGAGAATGCGGTCACCATGGAGTTCACAGCTAAGATAATCTCCTTCGCCAATATCAAGTTTTTCACGGAGGTACTGAGGAATCGTAACTTGCCCTTTGTATCGAACTTTTATTATTTTAGGATTCATAGTACACGCCTCTTTTCCTACCCAGTAATACTATCTAACTTAAAAATACCATATCGTTTGATTAAAAGCAACCTCTTTTTGAAGGATTATCGAAAATAACTACGATATTCCAGGCATACTTTGCCCGGGAAAACCGGATGCGCTGTTAATTGCAGTTTTTATGCTTATTTGGCCATTATTTTCTTTCCTGCTTTGAGCCCTTCCAGCTGGGGGTTGAGGATCACCAGATCTCCCCTTTCCAGCCCTTGTTCAATCACGACTTCCCTGTCATTTTCAAATCCTGTTTCCACGGGCTGTACTGCTGCTTTCCCCTCCCTTACAACCCAGAGGGCTTCCCCCTCTTCATAAGGGAAGAGCACTGTTTTGGGCACAACCAGTTTGTTTTCTTTTTTATCAATGGTAAACTCAACATCTAATTTGTAGCCGGGAAACAGAGCCGGCGATTCGGCTGCAGCCGGTTCGACAATAATCTTGACCCGCTGTTCGGCCAACCCCAGGGCCGAGATAGTCTCCACGGCTGTCGGGGCTATCCTCTGCACCGTACCCTGGAAAATATGCTCCTGAACATTCCTGTCCGGAAGGAGAACAACCTGCATTCCGGTTTCAATGCTCTGTACATCCTCGGCGTGCACGAATACTTCGATTGTGGAATTGCCTTTTTGAAAGATACTCATGATTGGCACACCGGGGTTGGACATCTCTCCTTCCCGGACTGCAAGATTGGCCACTGTTCCGTCCACCGGAGCGGTCAGGGCGCACCTCTCCAGCTGGTACTGCAGTAGATCGATTTGCGCCTGCAAGGCTTCTTTTCTTCCCGCGTAATACTCCCTGGTTCCGCCGGCCGGGCTGTAAGTTTTCTCCAGCAGGGACAGGGCCTCTGCTTGCAGCTCCAGGTTAATTGCGGCCGCTTCTGCCGCATGGTGCGCCTCTTCATATTCCTTTTTGGAGGCGCTGCCTGTTTCATAGAGCTCTTTCATTCTTGCCAGGTTGATTTCTGCTGTTTCCAGGTCCTGCCGGGCCTGCTGCAGCAGCAGTTCCTGGCTTTTTATCGTGGACTGCTGCGGTTCCAGCAATGTTTTTTCCTCTTCGCCCCGGAGGCTTTGGAGCTGTGCCTCCAGCTGTCGCAGCTGCAGGGCGAGTTCCTCTGAGCTGATTACCGCCAGCAGGTCGCCTTTTTTTACCTCTTGGCCCTCTTCTACATGGAGCTGGCGAATTTCACCACCGTAAAGGGCATGGATGGGGCGATCTACTTCGGAAATGACCTTGCCCTCTTCTTTAAAGGTTTTGGCGATATCCCGGGGCTGCACTTCCAGCAGCTCCGCTTCCAGTCCTTGGGCCGCATTTAGCAGGATTATCGCCAGTACAATTATGGCCAGCAAACCCCCAAAAACGATCTTCCATTTTTTTTGCATAAGCTCCACCCGCCTTCTCTTTCTTTATTCTGCTGATTTCAAGACTTCGACCAGGCTTAAACGGCGAATTTTTCTGCCGGCAAACTTTTGGGCAATCCAGATGGATACTACCGTCACCACAGCAGCTTGGAGATAAGAA
Organism: Dethiobacteria bacterium; assembly: GCA_050948785.1. Lineage (GTDB taxonomy): Bacteria > Bacillota > Dethiobacteria > DTU022 > UBA8154 > JAAZMI01. The sequence goes on along the minus strand of JBMNEM010000007.1, from coordinate 113,552 downwards.
GAAGTGGTTATCAGCGGAGGTATTGTAAAAACATCGCTGCTCATGGCCAGCGAAATACCCGACATAAACAGCTTGGCTACCGGTATTCCGGCAGTGATGCCCAGGGCGCTGATAAACCATTGTTCAAAAGTTACCACGGAAAGCACTTCGGCCGGCGTCATGCCCAGCACCATCATCGAGGCCAGCTCTCTGCTGCGCTCCGAGGTGGTAATGATCGAAGAAATATAAATAATGGAAAAACCCAAGATAATCCCGATCAGGGCATAGATGTAGATCATGCTGCCGAAAGAGGCCATCATTTCATCGAGCTTCCTGATCCTTTCTCTGCGCTCATCCATGTTGCTGATGAAATTACTCTGCCTGTATTCTTCCTGCAGATGTGAAACGGATGTTTCGTCCATATGGAGCAGAAAGGAAGTTGCCAGGCCGTCCTCCCTTAAAAAACCCTGCAGAGCATGCAGGTCCATGTAGGCGTTCAGCCCCAGGTACTGTGGAATAATTCCCACAACCGGCAGCTGTTTGTCTCTGTCTTCCCGGGTAGCAGAGTCGCCCAGCAGGGATTTGACGCTGAGCATCGTTCCCGGTTCCGCATGGAGAAGCATGGCCAGCCGCTCCGATAAAAGGAGGCCGTCTTTTGGGGGGGCAACTTCTTGCCCGTTTTTGTCTAAAATGTGATAAAGAGAGCTGTTTTCAGCGATTCCCAGCAGCTGCACATCTTTTTGCCGCCACTTGTTTTGCAAGGTCACGGGAACCTCGGCCATGGCTTCCAGATGCTGCACGCCGGGAAATGCGCCCAACTCCCGGGAGACGCGGTGCTCCGTCAGAGGCGCGGCAAGAGTAATTTTTAGATCATATGTTTCCACTTTTTCATACTGGTCAAAAAGCATTTTTTGCATCAAGTCGTTCATCGACCAGGAAAAGCAGGAGATGGCAAAGCAAAGCGTGATCCCTCCAAAAATAAAAAGGCTGCGGCCCTTGTTGCGTGCGATATTCCGCACGGACATCATCCCCTGGACAGTGAGCATCTTCCACAGGACGGGGATCCTTTCCAGCCAGACTCTCTTCCCGGCCGGCGGGGCCGGCGGGCGCATGGCTTCTGCAGGTTCCAGGGTCAGCACCTTTTTACAGCCCAGGTAGCCGGCCGACAGGGAAAATGTCAGCGCCAGGAGAATGCTGAAGATAAAATAATAGGCGGTTGAGAATTTGCCCGTCAAAATCGGCATATTAAAAAACAGCAGGTAGAGATTGGTGATGGGATATGAAAGGACGATTCCCAGCAGTGTCCCGGCCAGCCCGCCGGCCAGGCCGATGATCAGGGTATGTGATAAATAGTGCAGGATCACTTCTCGATTTGTGTAGCCGATCGCTTTTAAAATGCCGATCTGCCCCCGTTGCTGCTCGATCATCCTTTGCACGACAATGTAAAGAATCACGGCGGCGATGGAAAGAAAGAGCACCGGCATGACCTTGGACATTGTCTCCAGCCCCCGCATTTCTTCCGTAAGAAGTAAATGGCTGGTTTGATCGTCCCTGGCAATTATACTTTTCAAACCATAAGGTTCCAGTTCGTATTTCAGCACCCGCTGCACATCATCGTAGTCGGCTCCCGGGTTCAGGGTAAAAACAAGGTCGTTAAATGTATTTTCACCGGGCAAAAACGTGGGCAGCATTTCCAGCGGCACAAAGGCAACCCCAAATGTTTCCGGGGTAGGGTAGATATCCGCCGCAGTGCGCAGGGCATAGATAAATTCCGGGCTGGTGCCCACACCGGTGATCAGCAGCTCTTTTCTCCGGCCGCCGGCGATAATTTCTAGTTTATCATTCAAATTCAGATCATTCGCGGCAAAAAACTTGTTGTCGATCTGGATATTCATTTTCCCCTGCTGTAGGGTCCTGCCCTGCAGGAGCAGCATATCGTTAATCCGGTTTTCTGCCTCGGGATCGACAAAAATGAGGCGCAGGTAAACATTTTCTTCTCTGCCGGGAAATAAGACGCGTATATCCGTTACAAAACGCCCCTCGATCTGAGCGATTCCCTCCAGATCTGCCAGCTTGCTCACCTCGGAAAAGGGCAGGCCTTCAACTTGGGCAAAGCCATCTGCAAAATTTTGGTTTTGGTAAAAGACTTGTTGTGACAATTTCAAATTTTGCAGCATCATGGAAAAAGCGGTAAAGACCATCAATCCAAGGACAATGATGACCATGCACGCGAGATAGGCGCCCTTCTGATCATTTAAATCCCGCAACATTTTTTTCCACAACATCACCAGGTCACCTTCTCCGGCGGCAGCGGGTTTTCATTTGCGGCAATGCGGTCGAGCATGCCGTCCTTTAAGTAGAGCACCCGGTCCGCTATTTTGGAGATGGCCGTGTTGTGAGTAATAATGACCACCGTTTTATTATATGTTTGACAAAAATCCCGGAGCAGTTTTAGAATCTGGATACTGGTCTTAAAATCCAGAGCCCCGGTGGGTTCATCACACAACAGCAGCTGGGGATTTTTGGCCAGGGCCCTGGCCAGGGCAATGCGCTGCTGTTCTCCTCCGGAGAGCTGGGAAGGGAAATGGTTCCGGCGGTCGGATAATTCGACCTTCTCCAGCAGTTCTTCAATGGAAAGGGGATTTTTGGATATCTGGACAGAAAGGTTTATATTCTCATAGGCAGTGAGATTGGGCATGAGGTTGTAGAACTGAAAAACAAAGCCCACATCATTGCGGCGATAAAGGGTCAGCTGCCTGGGATCGGCCTTGTGCAGGGGCAGATCCTGATAGTACAGTTCGCCGCCGGTGGGTTGATCCATGCCCCCGACAATATTTAACAGGGTGCTTTTCCCCGAACCGCTGGGGCCGAGGACGACAACCAGTTCGCCCTCAAAGAGCTCAAGATCAACACCCTGCAGTGCCTCTACAGTAACTTCGCCCATCTTGTAAAACTTGCTTAAACCGCGGGCTGTGATGATCGGCTGCACCGTTCTGCCTCCTCACCATAAGGAATAGCTAAAATAATGGAACTAGACTATAATAATCATACTATAAATGTGGTTCTATTAAAAGACAGACAATACTGCGCAAATGAAGGATTGCAAAATTTATTCGGCCTGGGCCAGTTTGGTACAAATTTTAATCCCCTTGTCGGACCTGTTGCAATTCGGGTGAGAAAATTTGAGGCGAACGAAGCCAAAGCCGTATTAGAACAGCTTCTAGAGCTTGAATAAAAAGAAAGTGTATCGTACAATATATTGTACAAGGAGGTGCTTTTCATGCTTGCTGTTAACTATTCGACTTTAAGGGAAAACTTAAAAAAATACTGTGATACTGCCAATCAGGATTTTGAGACGATTATTGTTACTCGAAAAAAGGGAGGCAATGTCGTTTTAATGTCAGAAGACGAGTATAACAACATTATGGAAAATCTATATGTGAGAACTAACCCGGAATACTATAATAAAATTTTACGTTCAATAGAGGAACTAAAAGCTGGAAAAACGATTAAGGCAGATTTAATAGATGAATAAGGTTTTTACAAGGACTGCCTGGAGAGAGTATTTATATTGGCAAACGGAAAATAAACGGATTTTACAACGAATCAATGATCTCATTAGAGATATTGAGCGAAATGGCAATAAAGGCATTGGTAAACCTGAGGCTTTAAAACATGAGTTATCAGGCTATTGGAGTAGACGCATATCGGATGAACATAGACTGATTTATTCAATTGAAGGAATAAATATCAATATCATCAGTTGTCGTGGACATTATTAATAATCTTCCCAAGTTAGGTTTTTCTGAGAGCCTTATGCATCATTATTTCACCGACGTTTTCATTAAAGCCGGCAAAACCCCGGAAGTATCTTTTTCAGAAGAGCTTTCCGGGGTATAATTTTAAAAGGAGCTCTTTCCAGCCAAGAAGGGGAGGCTGCAAAAAAGTGGAGGTGTATTTTATAAAATGAAACTGACGGTCCTGGGAGCTTATGGCCCTTACCCGGCCGCCGGCGGGGCGTGCTCGGGGTATCTTTTGGAGCATGAAGGATATTCTGTGCTCATTGATTGCGGTAATGGTGTGCTTAGCCGTCTGCAGCAATTTATCGAACTCAGAGAACTCAAGGCGATCGTTATTTCTCACCTGCACAGCGATCATTTCTCCGACCTTTTTATTTTGCGCTACGCCCTGCAGTTTGGCCTGGCGAGAGGGGAGATCGATCGTCCTCTGCCTGTATTTGCTCCGGCAGAGCCGGTGGAAGAATATATGCGCCTGCCCTATAAAAACGTCTACGCTGTCGAAGCGCTTGCCGAAGGGCACAATTTGCAGTTAGGGCCTTTTACTTTTACATTTTTAAAAACAAAACATGCAGTTCCCTGTTATGCCGTGGAGGTTCATCTTGCAGGGGCAAAGAAATTGGTCTACTCTGCGGATACGGAGTATTTCCCACTCCTGTCCGATTTTGCCCGGGGAGCCGCCCTGTTTTTATGTGAGGCCAATTTTTTGGAGGAAGACCTTCAAAAAGGAGCCACCAATCATTTAACCGCCCGGCAGGCCGCATCCCTGGCCTGTGAGGCCGGGGTGGAGACGCTGCTGCTTACGCACCTGCTTCCCTTTAGAAATCCCCAGCTTTATCTGGAAGAGGCGGGCCAGGTCTTTAAAAATGTAGATATTGCTCAGGAAGGGGCGGTTTATGATCTGGGCCGCCCGGCGATGGATGATCCGGGTGGGGACTTTCCGGGAAAATGGCTGCAGCTCACCGTGGAAACAGACAGTGTGACGGCCTCCATATTGGCGGGAAGGCTTGAAGAGGAGGGCATCCCTGTTTTTTTAAAGAAGGATGAGGCCGCCGGCAGTATTTATGGCCTGACCGTCGGGCCTTTGGCCAACATCAGGGTTTTAGTGCCCCCTTCTAAAATCGAACAGGCCCGGCAGCTGCTGGAAGAAATTGAAAGAGGGTGACGCTCGCATGATTATTTCCAGGAAAACCCGGGAGCGGATGTAAATGCCGAAAAGATTGAAAAATATTGCTGACTTTATCGCCAGCCCCTACGGGATTATCCTGGTTTTGGCCTGGATCATCGGCAGCATCTGGAGCGCTTATCGCCGCCTGAAGGATAAAGATAAAAGAGCCCGCTAGCGGGCTCTTTCTGTATCGGATGTTACTAACCTTCTATTAAACTCAGCTGCCCGATATTTTCCCGAATACGCCTATGAGCCAAGGCCACATAATCCGGATTTATTTCATACCCAAGATAATGCCTGCCATTTCTGAGTGCGGCGATACAAGTAGTCCCGCTTCCACAAAATGGGTCCAGGACAACCTCTTCCTTAAATGTATATAATTGAATCAAGCGGTGTGGCAGCTCCTCCGGAAACGGTGCCGGATGTCCAATAGATTTGGCGCTCACAGCAGGGAAGGTCCAGACACTCTTTGTCCATTCCAAAAAATCTTCTTTTCGCAGTGAGTTTTCCTTATTACCGCGCTTTCTAGAAAAGGACTCCTTGGAAAAAACCAAGATGTATTCATGAACATCCCTTAACACCGGATTGGAAGCTGACAACCAACTTCCCCAGGCAGTAGAGGGACTGGCACTGGAAGCTTTATTCCAAATTATTTCTCCGCGCATCAGGAAACCAATGTCCAGCATATCTTCGATGATATAGGCATGTAAAGGAATGTAAGGCTTTCGACCCAAATTAGCAATATTAATACAGGCCCTCCCGCCGGTAACCAATTTTTTATACGTTTCTTGAAATACTCTTTTTAGCAAGGCACGATATTCTTCCAGGGATAAATCCGCATCATATTCTTTATTGGCATTATATGGCGGTGAAGTAACCATTAAGTGTATACTGTAATCAGGTATCTCCTCCATCAGCTCACTCGTCTTGCAATAGATCTGATTAAGGTTTTCCGGGTTGATTTTATTTTCTAGATATTTAATACTCTTTTTAGACTTTTTTTGCCCTTTGTACAGGTTGCTGTTATAAAAATCCGACGAATCATGATTAATTCTTCCAGGTGTACCAAAAGAACTTGTCCTGGTTCCGCTTCTTTTAGAATCTGCAGTACGCATGTCATCCTCCTATTAATCTTAAAAATTCCTTTACCTTATCTTTATAAGTTGCTTTTTCGTTAGCAATTTCAATAATTTTCCCGAGCTCTTAAAATACATTGATTTTGCACCTAACTCCTAAGAGTTGAAGTAATGGTTGCTTCCAATGTCGAACACTTATTCGTAAGTTATTTTAATTATATGTTCTAAGCAAATAAAAAGCAAGCACTATTTCCAAAAAGACCCGGGAGTGGTGTTGTATGGGGGGGGATTATTTCTCTCCTTTATTTTTTTCAAGCTGTTTTTTGTTACCTTTTCTTCTGATTGCCGTCTATATAGGTAGGAGGCGCGCTTATGCAGAATGATTTTTTCAGCTTATACGACCAAAATTTTACTCACGTTTACCGGTATGTTTATTTTAAGACTGGCAATCAGTGGGATACAGATGACTTGGTGAGTGAAATATTCCGCAAGGCCTTTGAAAAGTTTCATACCCTGCAGGGTTCTCCTCGAGCCTGGCTAATGGCTATCGCCCGCAATACGGTCAGCGATCATTATCGCCGAAAAAAAGAAGTTTTGGCTGGAGACGAGAATTTGGATAGGTATGCCTATGCATCTTCTTTTGAAGAGCTTTTTATCCGAAAAGAGGAGCTGCACTGCCTAAAAAAATCATTGCAAAGCTTATCCAGGGATGAGCTGGAAATTATAAATCTCAAATATTTTGCGGAGCTAAAACACAGGGAAATTGGAACTCTGCTGGGGAAGTCTGTGGGCGCGATTAAAATGAAATCCTGGCGTATCATTCAAAAACTGGGGGAATTAATGCAAAGATGTTTGGAGGGATAATTTATGGATGAAAAGCTGCTTACCAAGCAATTTGAAGAGTTAAAACACCAACTGCCGGTCAATGAAGACCTGCGGCGGGAGTTGCGGCGGTCTTTCGGAACAAAAAATATCCGCCGGCGGAGACCGGGGTGGCGGACGGCGGCCTTCGCCGCTGCAGCCGTTGCCGCTGTCGCCTGTTTGGTGTTGCTTGTTTATATGATTATGCCGGATAATTTGCATGAAAAGGTCAATGCCGCGGCCCTCAAAATCTCCAACCAGATCTCCTTTGTGGAGATTGGCAGTGTAGATTTGGGTGTGGCAGAGCATAATGGGACCATTTATTTCCCGATTGCCGGTAAAGGGCTGTTTGCCTACGATCGGCAGGGCTTTCACAAAATTTATGAGCAGGCCGGCTTTGTCAGAGTATCCCCTGACGGGAGGCAGCTGGTACTGGCAGCCGGCGGCAACCTCAAGATTTATGATTTGGCCAACGGTAAAGTTCAGGAACTGTTGAAAGGTGATGATAGATGCACATTTTATGAAGAGCCGTCCTGGTCCCCTGACAGCAAGCGGTTTGTCTTTGTCAAAAAAATTATCGAGCCGCGCCAGACCCATGGTTTTACAGTCAAAGAATCGGGCATCTATGAAATTGACCTGCAAAGCCGGCAGATAAGCTCCAAATTGGCCGACGGATCCTACCCCTCTTATGTCCACGGCACGGCCGCGCTTGTCCTGGAGAAAGACAACCAAATAATCTATAAGGATCTTAAGGATGGCTCCGAGCAGGTGATTGACACCGGGAGGTTTCCGTCTGTATCACCGGACGGGAATTATGTTGCTTACGTCAAACTGGAGCAGGCCTCCCGGGAAATCGCTGCAAACGCAACTGTCGTGGAATCCGTCAGCAACGTCTGGATTGCCGATGTAAATCTGGCCAGCAAAAAAAGAGTCACAACCAATTACCTGTACCGCTATATCGATGAAAAAGAATGGTTGGAGGGGTTGGGGGAGGTGGGCAACGTGCCTCAAGCTCTGGAGTTTTCAGGCATCTACGATTACTATGATCCGGTCTGGAGCAGTGATGCCCAAAGTCTCTATGTAGTTAAAAATCGCAACCTGGAAGGAGCGGCACGTCTGATGCGCATTGATTTTTCCACTGGGAAGTTGACCGCCGCGGATACGGTCAAAAGATATGCCCAGGCTTTGGTGCTGAGGGACGACGATTTTGCCAACAGGCTGATGAAAAACCCGCCGCCGATTTTTACCATCTCCAACCCGCACTTTGTCGGCTACCGGATTGGCGCTGCCGGGAAAGAAAACGGGCAAGATTATGTAGAGGCAGAAATCCAGCTGGCCTATACCGCCCAGCCGGATTATTATATCAAAAAGTGCCGTTACTATCTCGCTCCCAGCGATAACGGCTATGCTATTGAAAGGATTGAAAATCTCAGCAGCACAGATGTCTTTTCCCGGGATGGTCAAGCGGTTGTGCTGCGCCGGGGGCGGGGGGAAAAGGAAACTGTTTTATTTCAGGCCGGCGATCTTCCCGCAAAATATCTGCCTGCGGGGAAATACCGCCTTGCCTCGCTGGCGTATCATGAAGAAACTACGACATTGATTTTTACTATACAGGTTTTACAGGACCAGGCGCTAGGGCAGAAGGCATCCGTAAAGATCCTCAGCTACAATGTGTCTACCGGGCAATTTCAGCTCCTTGACGAGATTGACACCGTTGCCGGCAAAAGCAATATCGGCGTGTCCAATCTCATCATGGATGCCCAAGGTGAATACGTGGCCGTGGATCTGTATTCCGACGATGATCCTGCTTACAAGAGTTATCTTGTTGTTTACAATACCCGGGACAGCAAAAAGGTGCACTTAAACGCTTTGTTCCGCGACACTGCCCTGGAAACCGTGCATTCCGGGTTCTGGGATGAAAGCGAACTGGTCCTGAATCTGACCAGCAGCGGGCAGATATTGGGCTACATCTACAATCCCGCTAAGGAAGAATTGACCGGTTTTTAAAAAACAGCACACCCCTTGCCGAGTAAGAGCCGGTAAGGGGTGTTTTACATTTGAATGTTTGGTTTGAATGGGAGTATTATTGGAGCTCCGGCGAGGATACGGCCCCCATGAAAAGAAGCGCATCGGTTTCCTCGTCTTCAATAAGGAAGAAGAAGGGATGATCCACTTTCATGGTAAACCAGAAGGCAGGAGCACTTTCCACCCGTACTTCCACCGAAGTTGCCCCGGCGGCTTCAGTCCCTTTTTCTTGGACCTCAATGAAAGCTTTGTGCTTTACTTCACTGATATAGAGGCGCGGCGCACCTTCCCAGGTCACCATATCAAAAAAATCGGCCTGCGCCTGGTCAAAGGCTACTTCCATCCCCAGGGCTTTGAGAACGTCATTTAAAGTTTTTTCATATTCCATGGTAAAGCGGGGGAGATAAAGATCGCCCTCCGCCTGCTGGAATTGCTCCCGCTGCTCCTTCCACCCTTCGGCACTCCATTGCCCTAAAAATTCCTGCAGGCCGGATTCTTGCGGCGGAAGAAAAACATACATGGCCAGCCTTTCTTTTTCCCCATAAGGGATGCGCACGGCCTGAAAATCATTGTTTTCATAATAGTCAAATTCACCGCTGCGGTGCATCAGTGGTATGCTTTTTGTCCCGCCTGCCGGCAGGTAAAAAGTATCCTCCCGGGTGTTTTCCGGGTCGAAAGGCTCACTCCAGTCCCCCTGAAAATAAATGGCGTTGATTAAAAAGAGAATGGTCAGGGGGTCAATCGGTGGCTCGATGATCTCTTCAATCAGTCCCCCGGTACACTCTTTAACCCAGCTGTTGATTGTCTCGGCCGCTGCAGGAGAATCAAAGTCCAGCTCGCGCAGCAGCGCATTGTAATATTTTTCGTTGCGGTCGACAAACTCTGCATCAAATTCTATCCCGTCACGTCCCCAAAGGGAGTTGGCGATCTGCAGCTTGACAGACGGATCCGCTTCCTGCAGCAGGTAAAGCTGGGCCAGGTTGTTGTCATTCAGCCTTTCCAGCTCGGCACCCTCCACCCCTAAAACGGCGGCCATCTTTTCCTTGGTTTCTCCACGCGCCCCGTTATAGGTCATGGCCAGCGCGGTGGCGATGCTCACCGGTGAGATAAAGACATTTTCCTCCTCCGCACAGAGCTTTTCCAGAAGCTTCATCCCGAACCCACTGGTTGCCCCGGCCAGAACAGGGTCAAAAGACTCCAGCACTTCCTCCGCCGGCCGGGGAATCTTCTGACCGCTGTCCGCTGCAGGCTCACGGCACCCGACCAAACCCAAACTGCAAACCATAAAAACCAACATAAAAACAGCAATAATTCGCTTGTCCATTGACTGTCTGCCCCCTCTTTGTTTTATGCTTTTTCCTTTTTCAACTTTTTTTAACTATTAAATAGACGGCGATTGGAGAAAAAAGGTTCGTTGTTTTGGGTGGAGCCCGAGCTGGACAGGGAGGGAAAGCCCCGGCGTTATATCAGCGGAGAGCGGGTCAAACTTGATGTTTGCTTAGATTTAAGGCCAACCGCTGGTTATGATATAATTAAGAAACTATAGAAAGGGGGGGTAATTATGCCTTATATTTCTAAAATTTGTTTAGGATTTAATCCCGGGCCATGTCTGCCTGGCTGGCTTAATAGGTGGGGAATTTAAAGGGTCTTCCTTTTTTTATTGATAGAGCAAAGGGTGTTGGTGCTATGCTTCGCAAAAAGGTGAAAAAACGTTTGTATAGTCACTGTATCGGAGAGTTTGCGGCGTCTATTGTCTTTATTTTTGTCCTGTTTCAATTAAAACGACATCTGCATCTGGATATAGATTTTATTATTATCTATCCGTTCTCAATTTTAATTTTCATATTGATGCAAGGAAGTTACTACTGGTTTTATTGTCTCCGGCGACTAAACAAGAAGCAGGTTAATGCCAATCGGTTTGTACGGGTGTATAAGGCCTTGAGAAAATTTGATCTTTTACTAATTGTACTTTTTCCGTTAATAGTGATTTGCTCTTGCCTGGGAGGCTGGCAATTGACTTTGGTGAAAATTTCCCTGGCATCATTTATCTTTGTTTTTGGTGTAGCTGAATATATAAATTACTATTATGTCCAGTTATCCTATAATAATCTGGATAATCTAGTATCGTTAATAAAGTTGAAAAACCTTAAAAAATCTGCATTAAATAAGGAACTGGCGAAGTGAATTATCCCTTCCCAGAACCTTTACTTACTGGAAAGAAATTATCATGACAGATCAAAATGTCGCCACCCCTGTCCCGGGCTGGAATAAAGGAAAAATGATGGAGAATTTCAAAATTTACTTCCTAAATTACAGTTTTTGCTGTCAGCACCGGATTAATTATTATGTAATCAACCGTCCCCGGTGGAAACGCCGCATGACCAGGGCTAAAAGAATGCTGTCCACTAAGGCCAGCAGCAGCAGGGGGATCGCGGCCAGGAGTAAAGGATCGATCATTACCAGGTATTGTGACATTTCCTGGAGCAGGTTGGCCGGCAGGGCTTTGATCAGCACGGGCAGGCCGAAGCCAAGCAGAAGAAAGAAAAGTATGAAGGGCAGGTTCAATACCTGGGCGGCGGCGCGCACGCTTTGGGCGCGCAGCGATACGGAGATTCCCAGGGTGATTGCCAGAAGGCTGGTCAGGGCTGCTCCTGCCAGGCTGACCAGCAGGAGCAGTGGGCTGTAGATAAAAAGTCCGGGGGTGCCTTTGGCCAGGTTTAAAGTGAGCAGGCTGGTGACCAGGATTAGGACGGCAAAGAGCCAGGCGTAGATCAGCGCAGCCATTATTTTGCCTAACAGGATGGCCCGGTCCGGAAGGCGTGTTGCCAGCAGTGTTTCCAGTGTGTGGCGCTCGCGCTCGCCGGCGAAGCTGTCAGCCACCACACTGTTGGCCAGCATGACCGGGATAAAGATGATGAAGGCCAGCGGTGCAAAGCTGGTCATCCACATTTCTTTCTGGCTTAAGGGCATGAAAATGCCAAAAATCCCGATGAAGATCGCTATTTGATAGTAAGAAGTTTTTTGTTCCCGGAAGATGGTGAGGAGCTCTTGCAGTTCTTTTTTGCTCACGATCCAGGCGTCTTTCATTGTTATACTATTCCTTTCCAGGCAAAAAAACCTAAGTATTATTTCTTTCAGGTTTTTTCCTTTTTTACGAGTGAAACAAAGGCTTCTTCCAGGTTGGCGCTGTTTTGGCGTACTTCTTCGATCCGGGCGCCGTGATGAACCAGCAGGCGGATTAACTCCGCATTGCTATCCTGTTTTTTCAAGTAAATGTGCAGGCCCCTGTCCGCCGGGATGACATTCTCCACCAGCGGTAGCTGTCTAAGGGCGGTGATGCTTTCCGGTGTGAAGCCGCTGCCGATAACTTCCAGGCGGGGCTGGTTGACTTGGGCGGCGATTTCTGCCGGCTTTCCCTCTGTTACCAGCCGGCCGCGGTGGATGACTGCCACGCGGTCACAGATTTTTTCCGCTTCGGCCAGGTTGTGGGTCGTGAGGAAAACGGTGACTCCTCCCTGGCGGGTCAGTTCGAGCAGATCCTCCCGCAAGGCAACGGCGCTGACAGCATCCAGGCCGGAGGTCGGTTCATCCAGGAAGAGGAGAGCAGGTTGATGCAGAAGGGCCCTGGCCAGGGCCAATTTTTGTCTCATGCCCTTGGAAAATGTGCCGGCCTGCTTGTGGCGGTAATCCCACAGCTCCAGATGCTTGAGCAGCTGGTGGATGCGGCGACGGCGTTCATCCGGCGGCAGCCGGTAGATCTCACCGTAGTAGTTCAGGTTATCATAGGCGGAAAGGCGTGTGTAAAGCCCGTCATGTTCGAGCAGAACGCCCACCTGTTCCCGTATGCGTCCGGACTGGGTTTGGGTATTGCAGCCGAGGACAGAGGCAGAGCCGGATGTTGGCTCCAGAAGCCCCAGCAAAAGCCGGATCGTTGTTGTCTTACCCGCGCCGTTCGGGCCGAGAAAGCCAAAAATCATCCCTGCGGGGACCTGCAGAGTCAGATTGTCCAGTGCCTGCAGGTTGCCGAAGCGGCGGCCGAGTTGTTCAGTAACGATGGCTGCGGGGTGCATTGGCCCCTCCTGGTTTAAGAAGATGATCTTAACGTTTTTGCACCTCTATATTAACGTAAGCGGGCATGATAATCAATATTAACCTGCCGGTTGTTCCCCTGAATGCTGTTGAATGAAAAATAATTTGTATACGTTTCTGGTATCCCCCTTGACAATGTAGTCTACAGGGTGTAAGCTGTGAGGCACACTGGTCTATGTTGCTTAGACCGAAAGGGGTTGTGCAGTATGAAGAAATATAATCTTACTAAGATGGAGACAAGGTTTGCAGAAATTATTTGGGCCCGGGAACCAATTCCTTCAGGCGAGCTGGTAAAGCTGTGTGCGGTAGAACTGCGCTGGAAAAAATCTACAACTTATACTATGTTGAAACGGCTGGAAAACAAAGGGGTTTTTGAAAACAGGGGCGGTATGGTCTCATCCCTTCTTAAAAAAGATGATTTTTATGCCGGGCAAAGTAAGCGGTTTGTGGAGGAAACCTTTGCAGGGTCTTTGCCGAAATTTTTAGCGGCCTTTACCAGGAGTAAAAAATTCAGCGAACAGGAAATTAACGAACTGCAGCAGCTAATCGATGAGCATAGGGAGGAGGGATAATCATGGAACAGTTGTTTTTGCAAGTCATAGAGATGAGCATTACATCCTGCTATGTTATTTTGTTCGTGATTTTGGCCCGGTTGCTGCTTAAAAAAGCCCCCAAAGTTTTTTCCTATGCACTTTGGTCGGTGGTGTTATTCAGACTTTTCTGCCCGTTTTCTTTTGAAAGTATATTTAGTTTTATACCTGCAGGTTTTAATTCAGCCGGCATACATACTGTGCCGCAGGGTATTACATACTTGCAGACACCGCAAGCACAAAACGGTACAGCTGTAATGGGACAGATTTCCCAAGCGACCAACAGCCCCTTGTCTGCACCTGCTGCTTATGCCGGTGCCGGTCCGCTGCAGGCCTGGATTGTTTGGGGAACGGTAATCTGGCTGGCGGGTATTGCTATATTGTTCGCTTACAGTATTTTTACAACCCTTAAGCTGCAACATCAATTAAAATCCGCAAAACCGGTCTTTGACAATGTATACGCATTGCAGGGCCTTAAAACTCCTTTCGTTTTTGGTGCTATCAAGCCTAAGATTTATTTGCCAACAGGTCTTACTGAAAAAGAAAAATCCTATATCATAAAGCACGAACAAACACATATTCAAAGGTTTGACCATCTTATCAAACCTTTTGCCTTTTTGGTGCTGTGTGTCCACTGGTTTAATCCCCTTGTCTGGGTTGCTTTTTTCCTGATGAGCGGGGATATGGAGCTTTCTTGCGACGAAAGTGTCATCAAACAGTTGGGCAGCGGCATTAAAAGGGATTATTCAACCTCGCTTTTATCCTTCTCCGCCGGCAGGACAAATCATCAGGGGGTGTCCCCTGGCCTTTGGCGAAAACAATACGAAAGGGCGCATCATGAATATATTGCACTACAAAAAACCTGCCTTTTGGGTTGTTGTTGCCGCCCTTATGGCAGTGGTGGCCGTGGGTGTGGGGCTGCTGACCAACCCCCTGCAGGAACAGCTAACCGTTGAAGACTATGCCCATCAATTTATAGAAGAAAAAATAAAAACCTATGAAAGTATGAATTGGAGGGATTCAGAAGATCAAGATTGTTGACAGCAAGATTACAAAGCTTGAAAAAATGGCAGCGTTCGATAACCTGCTTGCAGCGCCGGTTGAAATATGGGAACTTGAATATCGTCTCCGGCCCGATACGTATATTGACGTCATGCCCATGGGCGTGCCGACTGATGACGGCTGGATTACTGAAACGGCTGACGATTTGGGAAAACCCATGCTTATTTTTTCTAATGCAGGTTCTGGGCCTAAATTTTTGGGACATATCTATTGGGGAGCTTTTGCCGACTTTTCTACACCTGCAACCCAGGAGACAGCACTGCGTGAATTTTTGGAGGGAAAAGAGCTGTTGCCCCCGGAGACATACCCGGGCGCCCACATTGTCGTAAAATTCCCCTTGTCATCGGGTGAAACCTGCCAGCTGTTTTTATCCCAACCGGTTGTTCAGGGCGAGCATGGCATCTGGTGTGTAGAACGCTGGATGAGCCTACGGTGCTGTATATTATGTGATGCCGGACACCGATGTCTTGATAGCAGATTACTACGAGGAGTTGCAAAATGAGATCGACCAGGGGCATAAACCAGGGCTTCGGGATCCCTTGCAGGTTGCTATAAACTTTATAAAAAACGACCTGGGGCAATGGCAGGTTACCAGGGATGATCTTGTTCCCCACTATGCAGCAACAGCGGAAGATTTCCTGGAAACCCCGGAAAGCCATTATATCGGTTTTATCTCCAACTTTAATAATGGTGACAAACCGTACTTTCACCTGGATCAAATTGAATGGTTAACGCTGGATGATACCCGGAGACTGGAGGAATTAAATATAGATCCTGACAAGAACATGCCCAATGGATTTTATATCCACAATCCCCATCAGGATTCTACGTATTGCGAGGTAACAGGGCAAACCCGGTATTATATTATTAACCGGGAGGGGGATGCCGCGCATAAGTCTGTTACCAGGGAGGAATTTATAAAGCATCTTGCACAGTATAAGGACTTTGTGCCCCCTTTTAGAATAGTTACAAAAGATGGCTCTGTACAAAGCATTAAAGAGCAATATGTGCCCTAACTATCCACCAGAGTACCCCTGAGGCAAAAAGGGCTGGGGTGATAACCCAGTATTTTTTCCAGGTACGGGGGCAGACTGAAAAGTCATTGCGCTGCTGGAAGGCCTACCAGAACCAAAAGGCGGCGACAAAAAGGAACGTAATCAATGCTTTATTTCAACAGGGAAGGCCTGGATCTGCCGGTTTTTGGCTTCTGCGGGCAGGGGTGAATAACGTAAAATACGCAGAGTATTGATGATGGCCAGGAGCGTGACGCCGACATCGGCAAAAACCGCCGCCCACATGGTGGCCAGGCCCAGCATGGCAAAGATGATAAAGATGGCCTTGATACCCAGGGCCATGACAATATTTTGGGTCAATATTTTTTTAGTGTAGCGGGCGATAAGGATAACTTGCGGCAGTTTTTGCGGGTTGTCATCCATCAGGGCCAGATCGGCGGCTTCAATGGCGGCATCGGAACCCAGTGCGCCCATGGCTACACCGATATCGGCACAGGCCAAAGCCGGTGCATCATTAATACCATCCCCGACAAAAATCAGCTTTTCTCCTTGGCCTAAGTCTGCTTTCATTCTTTCGATCTGTTCGACTTTGTTTTCCGGCAAAAGCCCGGCATGGTAGGCATCCAGATTTAAAGCGCGCGGCTACGTGAGGCGGCGGCAGCCTCGTGATCGCCGGTCAGCATGGCTATTTTCCCCACACCTAATTTGCGCAGGTTTTCTACTGTGACAAAAGAATCTGTTTTGATTTCATCACCGATCAGTAGACACCCTGCCGGGACTCCATCCACGGCTACATAAACAATCGTGCCTGCCCCCGGCTTTTCAGCTGCCTGCAGGCAGCCGGTTTTTAGCTGTTCAGGGGCGATGCCTGCTTCGTGCAGCAGACGGGCGTTACCGGCTAAAATGGTTTTTTCGCCGGCGGTCAGCTTCACGCCGCGCCCCTCGATTTCTTGATAATTTGCACCGCCTGCCTGAAATTCATTTGCTTCTCCCCGCGCCTCTTGCCGGTAAGCTCTTTGTATGGAGCGGGCAATGGGGTGGCTGGAGCGTGCTTCCGCCCGGGCGGCCAAGCGAAGAACTTCCCGGGGGCTAAAATTGTTAGCAGTGTAAATTTTTCTGACTTGAAAATGTCCCCCGGTGAGGGTGCCTGTTTTATCAAAAACAACGGTGCGGACCTTGGTGAGGGCTTCTAAAAAATTGGCGCCTTTTACCAGTATGCCACTGCGGGAAGCGCTGCCGAGGCCGCTGAAGTAACCTAGCGGCACGGAGACGACCAGGGCACAGGGGCAGGAGATAACCAGCAGGACCAGTGCCCGGTAAAGCCATGTATCAAAGGTGGCTCCCGGGAGAAGCAGGGGCGGCAGGATGGCCAGAAGCAGTGTCAGGAGGACTACAAGCGGGGTGTACCAGCGGGCGAAGACGGTGATCAGCTTTTCTGTGGGGGCTTTGCGCGCCGCGGCATTTTCGACCAATTCCAATATTTTGGCGACAGAGGAATCCTGAAATTCCCGTGTCACTTTGATTTGCAGTAAACCGCCACCGTTTATGACACCGGCCAAAATTTCTTCTCCGGCTTTGACCTTGCGCGGCCGGGATTCCCCGGTCAGGGCGGAAGTATCGACGAAAGAAGTTCCGGCGATGACTTTGCCATCTAGCGGGACCTTTTCCCCGGGCCGGACCTCGATGGTTTGCCCAATGGCGACTTCTTCCGGGTTTACCTGCCGACAGCTGCCGTTTACCAACAGGTTGGCATAATCCGGGCGCAGATCCACGAGGGAAGTTATGGAGTGGCGGGAGTGGTTTACTGCCCTCTCCTCAAAAAACTCCCCGATGGCAAAAAAGAGCATCACGGCCACGGCTTCGGCCGGTTGTTGGATCAGAAAGGCGCTGATTGTCGCCACGGTCATTAAAAAATTTTCATCGAAAAGGTGGCGGTGGGTGAGATTTCGTAAAGCATCCCGGATGACCGGCGCCCCGACAAGTAAATAAGCGCTGATCAATACCCCGTATGCTCCCCAAGCATACGGAGCCTGCGGGGATTTTGGCCAAAGCAGGCCAATGAACAGTAAAATTGCGGAAACAATGATTCTCGTGCACAGGCTTTTGTTAACGCTGCTTTGCCCTTCTTTGCTTTTTTCTTCGCCGGAAGGTTGTCCACGGGTGTGGTGGCCTCTTTTTACCGGCGTAAGGACCACCCCGGGTTCAATCACGTCAATAATTTCCTGGGCTTGCGGCACATAAGCCGGGTGCAGGTCGACGGATTTGGTGACGAAATTTATACTGCAGTGCTCTAAACCGGGGATCATTTTTAATTCTCTTTCTATCTTTAAGGTGCACTGGGGGCAATTTAAACCTTCCAATGTATATTTCACGGCGATAAACCTCCATGTTATTTTTAACTATGCCGCACCACTAGCGTTGCATAAAAAAAATCACCCTATGTCAAGCAATAAAATGTGAAACAATGATAATTACTTAATACCCCATGTATGTCATAATTTAACAGCCACTCTTCTTCCCTGTGGTTAAAGGAGCAACCACTTAAAGGTAGCCCTTTCCACATTTTGACACTGGTATTTTTTTAAAGTATTACCGGGTCATAGGTAGGATCATCTAAATGATCCGCTTCGCCTGCCATCACCTGCCTTAGGGTTTCTTGGTAGATTCTTTCACGGTCTATTTTCCGCCGCCCTTTGGAAGTTCGGTCAGGCTTGCGGTAAAGCCTACGGATAAAACAGGGAAATGGTTCGTAAAAGCAGGTGCTAAGAAGTCTCTGGATTTGTAATAACGGCCCTTTGTAACACGTTTTTAACTGGATTATCTTTAACAAACAATAGGCGATCAGTGCTATGTAGAGCTGCATCTCCACTGCCTGCCGGGTTAAACCGTAAAAATGTTTAACGTGTAGATGCTGTTTAATCCATTTGAAAAAAAGCTCAATTTGCCAGCGGTAGCGGTAGATATCACCTATTTCTTCAGCAGACATTTTAAAGTCATTTGTAATAATGACAATTTGGTTGCCTTCAAGATCTTCTGTTTCAATGTATCTCAGGGGGTGGTATATCTTTGTGAATCCATCTTTGCCCAGGATAACGGTGCAGTCCTTCTTAATTTTACTGCCAGGCGTTACGGGAAGTTCTTTAATTACTTCTACCAGGGCGTTTTTCTTCAACCGGCTGGCAAAAAGGATGCCGTTTTCACAGTATTCATCGAACTTTTTGTAATCCAGGTAAGCCCGGTCGAAAACATTGAAGGCGCCTTTTTCTTCAACAACAAGTTCATCCATCTGGGTTTTATCCGCCTTTTTAGCGGGGGTAATTATGACAGCATCGGGGAGTACTCCTTGTTTAAAAAGCCTTAATCTTAAATGTAGCTTGATACCGCTTTTGGTTTTCCTAAAGCTAGCCCAGCGATAACGCGTTAAACAAAGGCTGATTGTTGAAGAATCAATCAGGTAAAGCCGGCCCAGTCCCTGTCTTATAGGTTTAAACCCTGTCTGAACACCTACTTGCCGCACAAGGTCCTGAAAAAGAGATTCTACGGTTTCCAGCGACATGCTGCGAAGTTTCCTGGATAGCTGGGAAAAGCTAATGGAGTCAAGTTTAAGTGCTTCACTGAGTTTGTTGTTATTAAGGCTGTTGCTGATTTCCCTTAAACATGTTAGCTGTTCCAGTTGGGCAAAGATCATTAAGGTAATAAATTTAAAGGCCGTTAGCTTTTTGACGTACTTATCAACCTCCAGCTTTTGAAGCAGTTGACGAAAATTTCGCGAAAATATTGGTTCAAACAGTTGATCAAATGTGGATTTTATAGTACCCTTGCCTTGCATAGTTGTTCTCCTTTATAAAGGGATTATGGCAAGGACTACCATATATCTCTATTATAAAGGAGATTTCTTTGTTATGCAAGGTTTATGTGGCTATTTTGTGCGTTATGCTCGTTATATCTTTTAAATACTTATCGCTTCGTTACTTGACAAGTTAATTTAAGGTTAATGCAACATCAGTGATGCCGCACATGTTCCAGGGCACAGGCAAATAAGGAAACGATATGCTCATCATCCATCGAATAATAAACGTTTTTTCCTGCGCGGCGGTATTTGACCAGCCGGGCCGCTTTCAGGAGGCGCAGCTGGTGAGAGACCGCCGAAACGCTGAGATCGAGGGCGACAGAGAGGTCGCAGACACAAAGCTCCTGGCAGGACAGGGCATGCAGGATGCGGATCCTGGTCTTGCTGCTGAGGGCTTTAAAAGTTTCTGCCAGGAGAGTACTCTCTTCCTCGGAGAGCATCTTTTTTTGCACATAATCTACGGCTGCAGGGTTGAAGCAAAATTCCTCACAGGTAGCGTCGGTATCTATAGTCTTGTCCCTTTTTACTGTCAATAAAATTCCCCCTTAAAAGCATTGCATACATTTGAGTACTTGTTCAAATGTTCAATTGTTGTTTTTCTTTTAGTTTATGCGGAAAACAGTAAAAAAGCAACCCCTAAAAAGAGGTGATTTATACCGAGTGACGGGTGACAGGGGACGGTTCCCTGTCACCCGCATTATTCCCATCCCCAATAACAACGCTATAAAACCTGCGAAGTTTGCCGCACTTGAGATCACGGGTTACACGAAAGTTGGCTTATCATCATGGTTTATATTTATGATATAGAAGAAGGTGACATAGAACCGTCCCCTGTCACCGCCCCCTGTCACCAAAATGCGATTACCCGGGCAATTTAATTGCCCGGGTTAATTATCCTCTTGATCGATCATGATCGGAATTATAACCGGCCGTTGTCTCACTGATTATTTTGCCGGTGCGATTGGAAACAATCCTCGCAATAGACCGGTTTATCGCCAGTGGGCTGGAATGGCACTCTGGCGATTTTTCCGCAGTTTGCACAGGCGGTAGAGAACATCTGGCGCGGGCTGCGGTTATGTTCTCTTCTGCTGGAGTTGTCCTGAGCTTTTCTGGCGGAACGGCACTCGGAACAGCGGACAGGTTCATTGGCAAACCCCTTTTCAGCGAAGAACTCTTGTTCTGATACTGAAAAAGTAAAGTCACGCCCACAATCCTTACAATTCAAAGCTTTATCAGTGTACATAAAAAACCAAACCTCCATTATTGCCCGTTGCTGGAGAAATACCCCATAAAGCTTCCCCGAATTTAGAAATAATCGAGAAAGTTATTCGCCAGTATTAACGGGCTTAGTTTGCACTGTTTTCATTATGTTAAAACACGCCGGTAAGCTGTTTTTTTTCCACCGCTACTGTTTCGTCCAGGTTTTGAAATAAATGATAATCCAGGTGAGGAAAAAGATTGTCGGCATTCTCCAGCTGTTGCAGCCAGGAGAGGTCGATGTTGTTTCCCTCAATTTGTTTTTCCAAGCTTATAAACCGGACGAGGTGGCTAGTAATTTTTCTTCGGGCGTAGTTATCCATTGTTCCGGCGGTAATAATAAAGGGCCAGTCGCTGCTTTGGGCCAGCAGCAGTTCCCGGGCGGCCTGGTTCAAGGCTCTTTTTAATGTTCCTTCTGCGCGGGAAAATTTTGTGACCAGAGCGGTCATTTTTTCGGCGGCCCTGTGCAGGTGACGGTAGATCCAGTCATTCTTACCGTTGAGCCATACTTCATGATAGCCTTTATCCCCCCAGCTGGAAGCATTGGGAGTGGCCAACTGTAAAGGATAGCCCTGTGCCAGGTATTGGCTGGGGGTGATCATTTTCAGCTGCTTGGTTTCTGCGATGAGGCGGCAAAGCGCATCGATCCATTGCGGCCCTTCAAACCACCAGTGGCCAAAGAGCTCGGCATCATAAGGCGCGACAATCAGCGGGGGACGATCCATGATTTCCCCGTAATATTCAACCTGTTTTTCACGGTTAAACAGGAAGTTTCCGGCATGTTCACGGGCTTTTCCCAGAGCCCAATCGGGGTTGTACGGTTCTTTATGATTGCCCGTGCCGGTAATGCGGTAATATTTGAAGCCGGTATTGCTCCTTATCCCGGAGGGGTGCAGGTACTTCCCGATATAGTCCAGGTCAAGATCATAGCCGATATCGCGGTAAAATTCCCGGTAATCGAAGTCACCCGGGTAACCTTCCTTGGAGCTCCAGACCTGGTGCGAAGTTTCCGGATCGCGGCCAAAGGCAGCCAGGCCTCCGGGAGTGAGAATCGGGCTGTAAACGCCGTACTTCGGCCGGGGTGTAGCATAAAGCACCCCATGGGTGGCGGTGAAAAAATAACAAAGCCCCAGTTCACTCAGGATATCTTCCAGATCCGGTGTGTAAGCGCATTCGGGGAGCCAGATACCTCGCGGAACGGTGTCAAAAATTCTTTCAAAATTTTCGATACCGGCGGCAACCTGGGCATAAATAGCTTCTTTCTGTATACCCAGCAGGGGCAGGTAACCGTGTGTAGCTGCGGAGGTGAGCAGTTCTACATGCCCGCCCTGTTGTAATTCTTTGAAGCCTTCTACCAGTCGTCTCCCGTATTTTTCATTAAATAAATAAGAAGTAAAATCAAGCCTCTCACGGTAAAGCCGGGCCAGAGGGGAAAAGACAGGGTCCCCTGCAGTTCTTTCTTCCTCTTTGGCGGCCAGCTCTTGCAGTCTGGAGAGGTAGTGGGCATAACGTTCCTGTAAAAAAGGATCTTCCATCATGGCCAGGAGGGTAGGGGAAAGTGAAAAGGTGACGGCATAGTCGATCTGCTCCCTTTCCAGGCCCTGAAAGACCTTGAGAAGCGGTATATAACACTCTGTAATGGCCTCAAAAAACCATTTTTCTTCCAGAGATTGCTCGTATTCCGGGTGTCGAACATAAGGTAAATGGGAGTGAAAGACAAAAGCAATGTAACCCTTGGTCATTTGGTTGCCCTACTTTCTTCTTTTTTCTGCGGCAGCTGCAGGCCCCGCTGCATCATCTCCATGGAACTGAGATTGCTGCGGCTGATGCGCCAGTATAAGCGGCGTGCCTGCCAGTCCGGCAGACGCCAGTTTTCATCAATGATCTCGCTCAGGCTGTCACGGGGAGTGCTGACTGTATTGGAGGTCAATATTACTCTGAATTCTCCATCCGGTAGGTAACAGCCCAGCTCTACCCAGTATTTTTTGTCGGGAACGCCTGCTTTTATGTACCAGTGGTCAGCAGTGGGGGTGATTTGTAGATCAAAGAAGGTTCCGGCCTCTTTATTTTCCGTATAACGGTGAACCCGAAGCCCAAAGTCCAGGGAATCGTAGTCTTTTTGGGTTTCTTCCGCTAAAAGTTGTCTTGTCGGCCAACTGATTTCCCAGTAAGCAAAAAGCCAGTAGGGATCCCGCGGCAGAAGGACCAAGCGGTCTTCTCCATAATATAAAGGTAAATTTTCTCCTCTGTCTAAATACTCCCTGCTGGAAGGATGCATAATTTTTTTCTCACCTCTTTCTATCAGGCTATTATTCCCCGGGTTAAAATTTTTATAGCCTGAAAAAGGCATCCTGTTGCAGGACATTTTGTATAAAAAAATGGCTCGGGGGCAATCTAAATTTGTTAAAAAAAAAGAGGAGGCTGCCAGATGCTGGTATGCATGGCAACTTTCGAACATTTGCCCATCAGAGTGGGAGGCTTGGCGGAAGCTGTAACCTCTTTGGGTGAATCACTGGGTAAAGTTGAAGATGTGATTGTTTTTATGCCGGCGCATGGGATTTTGCAGGATGGTACAGAAAACTTTTCTTATCCGCCGGAAAAGTATTGTGATTTCCGTATCTTTGTGGGGGAACGGATTTTCCCCATAACTGTTTTACAAACAGAGAGAAAAGGTGTACGCATTTTTCTTTTTAGTAATGAGATCCTTGATCATCCCAATGTTTATCAACCCCGCGAGATGTTTACCCAAAAAATGGTCCATTTTACCAAGGCAGTGCCCGGTTTAATTAATATAATGCTGAAAAAAGAGCAGCGCAAACCGGATGTCATCCATATTAATGACTGGCACTGTGTTTTTGCCGGAGGCCTCGTAAAAAAATATTTTAATGTGCCTTTTGTTTTCACCATTCACCGCCTTTGCCGGGAACGCATTTCCGTGCATGAGTTGAATGAGGTCAACCTGAGCGAACTTGTCGATCCCCGCTACCTGGAAGGCGACATGTTTAATATTGAAAAATTTGGCGGGCACCACTGTGATCAACTGACGACCGTCAGCTATTCCTATCTTAACGAGGAGTGGCGCACTTTTTTCAGTACTTTTGAGGGTAAAACCACTTATGTGTGGAACGGAACCGATTCCACATTTTGGAACCCGGAATTTCTGAAGTACGCCCAATATCCCCGGAAAGAAAGAAGAAGGTTGGTCCTACAGGAAAATGGCCTTCAAGATGGCATTTTGTTTTTTAATGTCGGTCGCCTGGACGCCGAACAAAAAGGTATTGATGTCCTGCTGCAGGCTTTTGAGATGATCATGCGTGGCGAAATTCCCGGGTCGCAAACTCTTAGGGAAAAAATACGCTTCATTATTCTCGGTTCCGGAGACCCGCATCTGGAAAGTGAGGCCCGGCACCTGGAGCAGCGTTACCCTGAGAATATGAAGGCTTTGATTACTTATCTGGGCCGGGAAGCTACGCGGGAATATTATGGTGCGGCAGATTTTTGCCTTATCCCTTCCAATTTTGAACCTTTTGGTTTGGTACAGCTTGAAGCCATGTGTATGGGCTGTATACCCATTGGGTCGCGTGTGGGCGGAATCAATGATACGATTCTGGATTTACATGACTTTCCGGAAGAAAGTACCGGCAGGCTGGTGCCTCCCCGCAATCCTGCGGCTTTGGCCCGGGCCATGGTCGAGATGGCCCAAATGTCGCTGGGCGACGAGCGGGTTCTGATGGATAAAATGCGCCGGCGCGGCCGGGAACATGTGATCCAAAATTTTAACTGGGACAAAGCAGCGGCAAGGTATATTAAAGTTTATCAAAACAGGGCGACGATTAAGCTGCCCTTTGTCAGTTATTCGGAGCCCTATTAGCTATGAAAAAACACGGCCAAAGCCGGACAGTGGAGCTCCGGGTTATGTTAAAGAGGGATGTGATTAGGTGCCGAATTTACGTCAGGATCCACTAACTGGTGAATGGGTCATTGTTGCGACTGAACGGGCCCGGCGCCCGGAAACTTTTGCTCCTCCAAAAAAGGAAAAAAAAATTACCCTGCCTTCCAGGGTCGAGAACTGTCCTTTTTGTCCCGGCAATGAACATATGACGCCGCCCGAAGTTCTGGCTTACCGGGGGGAGCCCAATAGGGGCAAACCCGATACACCCGGTTGGTCCCTGCGGGTTATCCCCAACAAATTTCCGGCGCTGGAACAGGACAAAAACGGAAAGCTTCCGGACTTTGGAGGGCCGGATAAATGGAATTTCTTTAAAAACTTTGACGGTTACGGTGTGCATGAAGTGATCATTGAAACGCCGGATCATAACCGTCAAATGGCAGATTTAAGTGTTGCGGAGCTGGCCTTGGTCCTACGTTCGTTTAAGGAGCGCCTTTTGGCGCTGGCGGAGGATCCCCAGCTAAAATATGTGCAGATCTTCCGTAATCACCGGCGGGAAGCGGGGGCTTCCATTGAGCACCCCCACGGCCAACTTATAGCCCTACCTTATATCCCCCCTCTCCTGGAAAAAGAATACCGGCGCTGCCAGGAGTACTATGCAGAAAAGAAACGGTGCCTTCTCTGCACCCAGCAGGAGGAGGAAGAAAAAAGCGGGGAAAGGGTGGTTCTGGAAAACGAATCTTTTCTGGCCTATATACCTTTTGCCGCTCCTCTTCCTTTTACTACCTGGATTGTGCCGCGCCGGCATGCTTCTTCCCTGGAAAAAGGGGAAGAAGGTTGGGAAGAAAGTCTGGCTCCATTACTCAAAAGTTTCCTGACCAAGCTTGATGAAAAGCTGGAAGATCCTCCTTATAATTTTTATTTTCACCTGGCGCCTTTACGCAGCGGGTCGCGGCCCGACTACCACTGGCACCTGGAAATTATCCCCAAACTGACGATTGTCGCCGGGCTGGAGATGGCCACGGGAACATATATTAATGTTTCCAGGCCGGAGGAAGCGGCGAAATTTTTAAGAGCGTAAAATTAAGGGAAAAAAGGAGTCATCGTTGAAGCTATGTCTATTCTTGAAAGTTCAACACTGCACACACAAAAGGAAAAGGCCAAGGAAAAACAGCTGACCTACTTTATTTTAGCTTTACATAACCACCAGCCGGTAGGAAATTTACCGGAGGTGTATTCCGCAGCTTTTAAAGATGCCTATGCCCCTTTTATCGAAGTACTTTACCGTTACCCCGATATCAAGGCGGTTCTGCATTATTCCGGAATTCTTCTGGAGTGGATCGCCAAAAACGAGCCTTCTTTCTTAGACATCTTGCGCGATATGGTGCAGCGGGGGCAGGTGGAGATCATGGGCGGGAGTTACTATGAGCCGATCCTGCCGATTATACCCGACAGTGATAAAAGGGGACAGATCCTCAAACTCAGCCGCTATCTCCACCGGAAACTGGGGGCAGAGGTGCAGGGGATGTGGCTGGCGGAGCGTATCTGGGAACCGCATCTTGCCCGGCCGCTTTGCCAGGCCGGGATTCGCTATGTTGTCGTCGATGATGCTCATTTCCAGGAGCTGGGCTTGAAGAGTGAGGAGTTGCGGGGTTATTATTTGACGGAAGAAGGGGGTTGCCCCTTAAAAATATTTTCCATCAGTGAAAAACTGCGTTATCTTATTCCTTTTGAAAAAACTGAAGAGACGCTGGCTTTTCTGGGCCATTTAGGAGAGCGGGGTGCCGGTTCCCTGGCTGTTTTAGCTGATGATGGAGAAAAGTTTGGCTCCTGGCCCGGGACGCACGAGCATGTCTATGAAAAAGGCTGGTTGGAGGAGTTTTTCCGGCTTTTGCAGGAAAACAAGGATTGGCTCCGTACGACCACTTTTAGCGAATATATGGAAAAATATCCTCCCCGTGGCAGAATATATCTTCCCGCGGCTTCATACAGAGAAATGAAGCAGTGGGCGGGAGGATTTTGGCGAAATTTTCTTGTTCGCTACCCGGAAAGCAACCGCATGCATAAAAAAATGCTGGCTGTCCGCAAAAGGCTGCCGGAGGTCAAGCAAAGAAGAGTGCGGCAGAAGGTCCGGGAGTATATCTGGGCGGCGCAGTGCAATTGTGCTTACTGGCACGGGGTTTTTGGCGGGCTTTATCTAAATTTTTTACGAGCAGCGGTTTATGAAAATCTAATCAAGGCCGAAAATCTGATTGTCCGGTCCGTGCACACCGGGAACAACTGGCTGGAGCTAAAAATCGGCGATCGGGATTATGATGGTTTTCAGGAAATTATGGTCAATAATGAATCCTTTGCGCTGCTTTTTTCTCCCTATCAGGGGGGGAGCCTCTGGGAGCTCTCTTACCGCCCGGCAGCGGTGAATTTCCTGGATACCTTTACCCGGCAGCCGGAACCCTACCATGAGGATCTTCTCAATGAGGGCATCAATGTCCGTAAACAAGATCAAGATGAAGTAAAAACGATCCACAAGCGATTTGCCACCAAAGAAGATGGGCTGCATAAATATGTTATTTACGATCGCTATCCCCGTGGTGCCTTATTGGATCACGTCCTTCCGTTGGAAGCGGACCTGGATTCTTTTAGCCGCGGGGAGTACCGGGAAATAGGGGATTTTTTGCTTGCTCCCTACAAAGCTGCATTGCAATATAACCGCGGGCGGGCGCAGGTAATTTTTTCACGCCGGGGGATGGTTGAAGGGCAAGGGGAGCTGTTTGTGCGGAAAGAAATTACTTTGCCGGCTGCCTCCCAGGAGATCGAAATAAAGTACAATTTGCAAAATAAAGGGGATGCCGGTCAGCCGCTGTCTTTCAAATTCGGTGTGGAGTTTAACCTGGCTTTTTTGGCCGGTTATGCCCCGGATCGCTATTATCATATTCCCGGGCGTCAGTTGGAACATCCTTTTTTGGCCAGCAAGGGTGTAGAGGAAGAAATAGAGGAATTGTTGATCATTGATGAGTGGAGGAAACTCACTGTCGCTCTGCATTTTTCCCTTCCTGTAAGATTTTGGCGTTTCCCGGTAGAGACGGTCTCACAGTCAGAGGATGGCCTGGAGCGTGTTTACCAGCAGTCTGTGCTGGTGCCGAACTGGGATTTAACCCTGGAGCCGCAGGAGAGTACTGACCTGACCATTACACTGGCCATCAATTCCTGAGGAGGGATTAGAGCTTTGTCACAGAAGATCCTTTATATTGCCTTTGTTTGGAACCAACACCAGCCTTTTTATCTGGATGCGGAGCGGGGAGAATTTATTATGCCCTGGGTCAGACTCCATGCAGCCAAAGATTATGACCATATGACGGCCATTCTGGAGAATTATCCGCAGGTCAAAGCGACCTTTAGCCTGAGCCCTTCTCTGTTAGAACAGATTCAGGTCTATCTGCAGCATGAGGCCCTGGACTACTACTTGCAGGTCATGAAAAGGGCCAGGGATTTAACTGAAGCGGAAAAATGCTTTTTGTTACAACACTATTTTGATATCCAGTGGGAGAAAGTAATTTTTCGTTATCCCTTTTACCGGCAGCTTTTGGAACGGCAGGGGATGGTTACGGAGCCCGGAGCAGTGCAGGAAGCGTTGTCTAAATTTGTCACCCAGGATTATCTCGACTTGCAGGTCTGGTTTAATCTGGCCTGGATGGATCCGGAGCTGCGGGAGCGGGATCCTTTTTTGAGCAGGCTGGTAGAAAAAGGGCGTAATTTCAGTGAAGAGGAAAAAAATGAATTGATGCGACAGCAGTTGGCGATTTTGGCCAAAATTATTCCCACACATCGCCGGCTACAAAAAGAAGGGCAAATTGAGATCATCACTACGGCTTATTATCATCCGATTCTTCCGCTGCTCATTGATAGCCATGTAGCCCTGCGGTCCAGCCCGGGGCTGGCTCTGCCGCGGCGTTTCAGATTTGCAGAAGATGCCCGGGTGCAGGTGAAAATGGCTGTCCGACAGTATAACGGGTTCTTTGGCCAAAAGCCGCGGGGTTTCTGGCCCCCGGAACAGGCTGTGAGCCCGGAGATGATTTCCCTGATTGCCGATGAAGGTTTACAGTGGACGGTTTCGGATGAACAGATTCTTTGTAAATCAATGCATGTAGAGATTTACAGGGACGGCTACGGCCATGTATTGAACCCGGAGGTGCTTTACAGGCCTTACCTGGTTAGCTCTGCAGGAGTGGAGCTGCCGATAATCTTCCGTGACCATCACCTCTCCGATCGTATTGGCTTTGTTTACCAACATATGCCCGGCCGGCAGGCGGCTGAAGATCTGATCCACCGCCTGCATAAAATCAGGGAAAACCTGGGCGGAAACCCTGACAATTTTTTAGTGACCCTGGCACTGGACGGTGAAAATGCCTGGGAGTGGTACCCTGAAGATAAAACGGAATTTTTACATCATCTCTACCAGGGTATCTCTGCCGATCCGTACCTGGAGGCGGTAACCGTGAGTGAATTTTTACGGGAAAATCCCCCCAAGAGGCTGATTACACATCTGGCTACAGGGTCCTGGGTAGACCGCAGCCTGACACGCTGGATCGGTACAGAAAACAAAAACACGCTCTGGAATTACCTGCTGGAGGCCCGGGAAGCAGTTCAAAAGGAAGAGGAAAGGGGCCAGGTACCCCAAGAGCGGATGGAAAAAGCCCTGCTCAATATTTACAAGGCCGAGGGGAGCGATTATACTTGGTGGGTGGACAGTATGCCCTACTATTTAACCGCCCCTTTTGAAGCACTTTATCGTAAACATTTGATTATGGTTTATAAGGAACTGGGCAGGCCGGTGCCCGAGTATCTTTACAAGCCGGTTATTCAGCCGGGTCCGGGAGAAAAAAAATGGCAGGAGGATCCTTTGGCCGGGCCGGTTTGTATTGTTCCGGGCTGGAAACAGGATTAGAAAAAGAGTTAAGGGGGAAACGAAGATGCACTATCTACAGGCCATGGGCAAGATTAAACAGGGTCTGATCTATCCTTTTTATCTTTTTAGTGGTCCCGAAAAATTTCTGCAAGAAAAAGTCCTGCAAGAAATCCATCTTTGCCTGCAACAAAAGGAGGGAAAAACTTTCTTCTTGGAAAGGCTGGAGGGAGCCAAGCTCAGTTTGCCGGAACTCATGCAAGATATGCGGCAGACGACAATTTTTAGTGGGGGAAGGTTATTATGGATCCAGGATCCGCCTTATTTTTCGGCAAAAAAAAGAACTGCGCAAACAGGAAAGAAAAAAAAGGCTGCCCGTCAGGACAAGCCTGCAGGTGAAGAAGAGCTGCTGGCCTTTTCGCAGGAAGAAGAAGTTTCCGATCTGGTTGTCGTTTTTGCGGTTTCAGGGGTGGACAGGCGTAAAAAGCTGGTAAAAACAATCGAGGCCGGGGGCAGGCTGGTAGAGTTTCCTTTACTCAGGGGAGCTGCTTTAAAAAAATGGGTGAGGGACGAGCTATCCCTGGAAAAAAAGCAGATTGAAGAGGAAGCCCTTGCTGAGCTCCTGGAACGGGTGGGAGAAAATCTTCAACTTTTACAGAGGGAGCTGGACAAAATGGTGACATACCTGGGAAAAGAAAAAATGGTGACCCGGTCGCTGGTAGAACATCTGGTCCCTGAAAGCAGCCAAGGCAACATTTTTCATCTAGTTGAGGCGGTGGGCCGGCAAAATGTTGAAGAGGCTCTTTTTCATCTTCATAAAATGCGCCTGCAAAATGAGCCGCCCCTCGTTATCCTGGCCATGATTGCCCGCCAGTTCCGCCTGCTTTATCAGTATTTAATCTTTCAGGAAAAGAATATGTCATTGCGGGAACTCGCCGCTGCTTTAAAATTGCCGCCTTTTATCATCAAAGGGCTTGCCAATCAGGCCCAAAACTATAATCCGGCAATACTTGCCCGGATCATCTCCTCTATCAAGGAAATGGACCTGGGGATTAAAACCGGACGTTATGAAGCCAATGAGGCACTGGAACGGCTCATCCTGCAGCTGACAAATTCGCGGGAATTAAAGAAAATGTAAGGTAAATGGACCGAAAGACTACGCTTTAACCTGCAAGCTGCTTTAACTTTCGGGCAAGACGTGATTTCTTTCTGGAACCGTTATTTTTGTGGAGTACACCTTTGGAAACAGCTTGATCAATTACTTTGCTCGCCAGGGCATAAGCAGCACGTGCATTTTGTTCGTCCCGCTCCTCAAGATGCAGGTAGAAATTTTTAATAGCATTTTTGACATAGGACTTGATTCTGCGGTTGCGCTGATTTCTTTTCACGGATTGCTTCATGCGTTTAATTGCCGATTTGATATTGGCCATATTTTTTTAACCTCCTCACTTAAAAACCAAATTTAATTTTACCATGCCCATTTAAAAAATGCAATGCACAGCAGCTAAAAACGCGTATTTTAGGAAAAAACGCCTTGTTTTTCGTATAGATCCTTATTGTTTGGTTATGCTATACATATAATTTTAAACCCGTCTTAAACCCGTCGGAACCAACCGCGGGGACGGTCCTTGTGGCTGGTTCCTGCGTTGCGTTCCAGCGCTTAGTTAATTACACGGGTCAATTTTATCTATGGAGGTGAAAAAGTTGTCTGTTTCCAATTTGGTTGGATTAATAGTCCGGTTTGTTGTTTCGGCACTAGTGTTGATGCTGGTAAGTTTTCTACTTCCCGGTTTTGCTCTTTTAACCTTTGGTCAGGCCCTGATTGCCGCGCTGGTAATTGCCGTGCTGGGTTTTATTATTGAAAGTATCTTCGGTAAGCGGATTTCTCCGCAAAATCGCGGTATTGTCGGTTTTATCACCGCGGCAGTAGTCATCTATATCACCCAATTTGTTGTTCCGGGAATGACTGTTACTATTTTGGGAGCATTACTGGCGGCCATTATTATTGGGGTCATTGATCTTTTTGTCCCGACGGAGTTGCGCTGAACCGAGGATCTAACTTGTTAATCTGCTTGTTGTAGGGTCAGCTTACAGAGTAGTCACAGAGCAGCCATAGCACGGGGAGCAGTCTTTGGATGCAGAAACGGTTTGACCTCTCTATCAAACCCGACGGTCTATTTGCCCTCGAGGGATTGACCAGCTTGGTTTCGACCGACGGGGGAGTTTTTCCCTTTCTCATCTCCCTCGTTGATTACGTGCTGTGCAGGCGGTGCTACAGAAGAGTGCCGCGGGTATCTGGGGTGCCAGCAGCTAATAGGCAGCTAACATTTTTAAAAACAAAAGCAATCCTTGAAAGGGTTGCTTTTTTTAATGGGCTGGTTTCCGCGGCTTGTTGTTCAACCACAAGGACCGTCCCCGCGGCTGGCCAGTCTACTGGGCAATAATTGCCCGCAAAAGTATTGATATTTTCTATTTCCCTTGGTAGAACCTTCTGATTTATAATGAATTAATAACTGCAGCTGTAACATTACTTCTTCACCCATAGGTGTTGAAAAAGAGGGGGTTTTTTGTGGTTGGATTTAAAACAGCTGTTATTTAACAATCAGAAGGGAGTGCAGAACAACTGAAAGATAAAACAGCAGTTATTTTGGCGGGTGCCGTTATTGGCGGTTTTGCCGTTTTACTGGTGGCGATGGGGAACCCGGCCAACATGGGGTTTTGCATCGCTTGCTTCATCCGGGATATTGTCGGTGCTTTAGGGTTGCATCGTGCCGCACCGGTACAGTTCTTGCGACCGGAAATTATGGGTCTCATATTGGGCGCTTTTATTGTTGCCTGCTTATTCCGGGAATTTAAATCCGCCGGGGGTTCTTCCACTTTGTTAAGATTTATTCTCGGGGCGCTGATGATGATCGGTGCGCTTGTTTTTCTCGGCTGTCCTCTGCGCATGCTCCTCCGGCTGGCCGGAGGGGATTTAAACGCTTTGATCGCGTTACCGGGCTACATCCTGGGAATCTGGGCGGGAACGCTGTTTCTCAAGCGGGGTTATTCTTTGGGGCAGGCTGCCATGCAAACGCAGGCGAATGGGTTTATCGGAGCTCTCCTGGCTGTGGGGCTTTTGGCTCTTCTTTTTTCTGCACCCGCATTTATTTTTTTCAGTGCAGAGGGCCCCGGTTCAATGAAAGCTCCTCTGGCCATGGCTTTGGGGGCGGGACTACTTGTAGGTGTTTTGGCCCAGCGTACCAGATTTTGCACGATGGGTGCTTTTCGGGACCTGCTTCTTTTTCAGGACTGGCATTTATTTGGCGGCATCGCTGCCCTGTTTGTTGTTACCATGGCGGGCAACCTTTTGATGGGGTATTTTAACCCCGGTTTTGCCAGCCAGCCTGTGGCTCATACGGACATTCTCTGGAACTTTTTGGGTATGGGTGTCGTTGGTTTAGCCGCTGTTTTGGCCGGCGGCTGTCCGTTAAGGCAGTTAATTCTCTCCGGAGAAGGAAATACTGATGCTACAGCGACTGTCCTGGGCCTCGGTTTTGGAGCAGCGCTGATGCACAATTTTGGTTGGGCGGCCAGTCCGCAGGGAGTGCCCGTAGGCGGCCAGGTAGCGGTAGTGGTGGCCGGAATCATCCTGCTGCTGATTGGTTACGCCGTGACTATCGAGGCGGAAAAAAAGTTTAAGTTGAAACTGCAAAGGGAAAAAAAGGTTCTAACCGGCTGAAAATCAAAGCCCAAAACATTTGCAGTGCCTTGACAATGATCTCATAAGGTTTTTCGATATTAATATTGTCTGCAATAATATATAATGAGAGGAGTAACGTTATGGGAGTAATTGACTGCTGCGGCCTGTCGTGTCCCGAGCCGGTGCTCAAAACAAGAAAAGCTCTGCAGGAAACCGGTGCTGATACAATTACAGTTAAGGTTGATACAGTTACGGCTAAGGATAATGTGACCCGGGCTGCAAAAAGTATGGGCTGGCAGGTGCAGATCAAAGAGGAGGAAGACGGCCTTTTTATTCTGACCCTGACTCACTGATAGCTTCCCAAAGAAGTGTGGAAAGGAATCTGTTCTTATGGATTTTCATCAGCTGAGAGTTTTTGTGGAGGTGGCACGGCAAAAAAGTTTTTCCCGTGCTGCGGAGAATATTTTTCTTACCCAGCCAACGGTCAGCGTGCGTATCAAGTCCCTGGAAGACGAAATTGGAACCCTGTTACTGGATAGAAGTCAGCGGGAACTGCAGCTTACCGCTGCGGGAAAAATACTGTTCAAATATGCCCAGCAGCTTCTGGGGATCAAGGAAGAGGCTTTAGCCGCGATTCAAAAAGAATACAGGATCATCAAAGGACATTTGGAAATAGCCTCCAGTAGCGTGCCCGGTGCTTATCTTTTGCCCGGGCTTCTGCGCGCTTTTCACCGGGAATATCCGGAGACAACTTTTTCCGTCCGCCTGCGTGATACAAAGCAGGTATTGCAAAGCATGCAGGATTATACCTATGATCTGGGTTTTGTGGGAGAACCCGGTAAAAAAGAGGGGTTGGGGCAGGTTGAGCTTGTTGAAGACGAGCTGATCCTTATCGCACCCAGCGGGACGGCTCTCCCTGCGGTAAAAACAGAATGTTCCTCTTTGCCGCAAGTAGAGTTCTCTTCCTGCTTGGATAGGCCTTTTGTGATGCGCGAACCAGGTTCTGCGACGCGCCTGGTTTTTGAAAAAGCCCTAAAAAAACACCTTGTTGACAACAAGGAGATGAAAGTCTTTGCCTATCTGGAAAGCCAGGAAGCAATCAAAGAAGCCGTGAAAGCGGGGCTGGGTTTAACTGTTATTTCCCGGAAAGCTGTGCAAGATGAGCTCAAGGCAGGTATAATAGAGGGCTACAAATTGTTGGACCTGGAACTGAAAAGGAATTTTTACCTCATTTTCTGGAAGAATCGTGTCCTGCCCCCTTTAAGTCAGGCTTTTTTAGACTTTACCGTGAAATATTTTTTACCCGATAACGCAAGCCAGCCGGAAGGACCGTCCCCGCGGTTGCAAAGTTAAGTAAGTACAAGTCGGCTGGGTAGGGAACCGTCCGTAGCTGGTCGCGCGTTGTACAGCCGGAAGGACCGTCCCCGCGGTTGCCCTGGTGTCAAGGCTCAACTTTTATGCAGTTTAGTTACCAGTTTTTTCCTGGGTTTGTAAAAAATCCCGGTAGGCTGTACGGCAATCTCTCAGGGGTAGATAACCCAACAGCTGCCAGTGATGATTTTCCAGTACAGAATGGGCCGGCCGGGGAGCGGGTAGCTTTAATTCTGTACCGGTTACCGGCCGAATCAAATCTTCCGGGCAGTTGAAATAACGGGCGGCTTCCTGTGCCAGCTCGAACCGGGTGCAGCTGCCGCTGTTGCTGAGGTGAAAGGTGCCTGGCACCGCTCTCTGAACGAGCGTTTGGACTGCACCGGCCAAATCTTCGGTGTATGTAGGGGAACCCCATTGATCATTGCTCACGTGAATATTTTGTTTTTGCCTCAACTTCCGGTGGAGAGTGCTGAGCAGATTTTTCCCCCCTGTGCCGAAGAGCCAGGCGGTACGGACGATGTAATGCTGCTGATAAACTTGCCGGATAAGCTTTTCCCCGGCAAGTTTGGTCTTGCCGTAGGTGGAAAGGGGATTGGGCGTATCATCCTCCCGGTAGGGAGTCCCCTTTTTGCCATCAAAGACAAAATCTGTACTGAAGTGTACCAGCTGCGCTCCAACCAGGCGGGCGGCGAGGGCCATATTAGCGGCCCCCAAGGCGTTTATCCGGAATGCCTGTTCCGGGAAGTTTTCGCAATCATCGACATTGGTAAACGCTGCCGGGTTGAGAATGAGTTCCGGTTTGAAATCATTTACAATTTTTAGAACCTTCTCCGAATTGGTAATGTCCATTTCGCTTTTGGGTAAAGTCAAAAGGTCATTACCGTCACAAAAAGCTCTGGCCAGCGCGCCGGCCAACATTCCTGCCCCACCAGTGATTAAAATCCTCACGATTTCCCCTCCTGAAGTTTTTCGAACTTTCGATCTGATAATTAAATAAGAGCTAAGCCACCATAAATAATATGCTTATTACTAGACCGGGAGCACCGTGAGCATCACCACCCTCTTAATTTTATGCGTTAACCCTCTGTTTGCTGCATTACTTTGGGACGCCCCGGATAGTTTTTGGTAGCCTTGAACAAATTAAACGCACTGAAAAAGCTGGCTGTTTTTTATTTTACTTTTCCTTTCCTCACTGGTTTGGTTTTTTTATTTTTGTATACCGACGTTTTTTTTCGGTTAACCTAAAACTGGCTAACAGGGCAGGAATGCCGCCATCAATAATTTTAATGTGAATCCCCCGGATTTGTTTGTGTGGGGGCTGTCTTTGGGGGTCAAACTCACCATTAATCACTGCAAGGGAGGGAACCCGGCAAAGGCCGGGTAAAAAAGATGGATTATGATAATCATATTGAGCCGCAGGATTTTGATTCCGCTGAATTGTTTGGGTTTATCCCGGGTTTTAATTTCAGAACAGATCTGGCCCTGGAGGCCCATGAGGCCATTATCAGAACAGAAGAGCTGCCGGGAGTAAATGTGGAAAAAGAAGGGGACGCAGAGATCACCATTAACAGGGTTGCGATTACCACTCCGCAGGCTGCCGCACGAATGGGCAAGGAGATGGGTAATTATATCACCCTGGAAGTTCCGGGACTGCGCAAGAAAAATACTGCACTGCAGGATAAAGTCATCCGGGTTTTCTATAAAGAACTGCGCAGAATCATGCACCTGAACGGAAATGGGGCTGAGAGTGTTTTGGTGATCGGACTGGGAAACTGGAATGTCACTCCGGATGCACTGGGCCCCCGTGTTGTGCGGGAGCTTTTGATCACCCGTCATATTTTGGAGCTGAAACCGGAGATTTTGGGGGAAGGCTATCGTTCTGTCTGTGCTGTTGCCCCCGGTGTGCTGGGGATTACCGGTCATTGAAACCGGCGAGATTATCCGCGGTATTGCCGCACGGGCCCGTCCCGATATAATTGTCGCCATAGATGCCCTGGCTGCCCGCCAAATGGATCGTCTGGCGACGACCCTCCAGGTTGCCGATACCGGTGTTGTTCCCGGATCCGGCGTGGGCAACCGCCGCCTGGGTATTAACAGGCAGACGATGGGTGTTCCGGTCTATGCCATCGGCATTCCCACGGTGGTGGATGCTGTAACCATCGCCGGGAACAGCATGGAACAGCTGGCCGAAAACTTGAAAAGGGAATCCCCGCAGGGGTATGCTTTTGCCAATGCTGTGCAAAGGATGAATTGGGGAGAAAGAAAGGAAGTAATCCGCGAAGTTTTGGAACCTTTTACCGGTGGGCTGATTGTCACGCCGAAAGAAGTGGACGTGCTGATCGAGGATATTTCCCTGGTGATTGCCGCCAGCCTGGATGCGGCTTTTCACCATAAAATTGCCCAGGAAGAGGAGGAAAGAGGTGCAAATTTGCATTAAGCTGCCGTTGTTTACCCGGGTAATATTCGATTTCACTGTATAAAGTCGATTTCTAGAATCATAGGCCTTGTGAAGATTCCAATGAAAGTTTTTTACAGTGAAATCATATTTCGGCAGTAAGGTTAGAGATATCTTATGCTATAATTGAAGATAAATGGATAATATTAGCAAGATGAGCAAGATGGGGGAGGAAAGCTGATGAAAATAGTCTCCGGGGAGAAAATGGGTGAAATTGATCAAGAAGCGATAAACCGGTTGGGCATACCCGGCCTGGTGTTGATGGAAAATGCCGGTTTACAGGTGGTTCAACTCCTGCAAAAATTGCGCCCCGATAGGAACCGGGGCCGGATTGCCATTTTTTGCGGCCGGGGGAATAACGGCGGTGACGGCTTTGTGATCGCCAGGCACCTGCGGCGTTTGGGATACCGGGTAACGACCTGGGCGCTGGACCATGTTTCCGCCTATCGAGGCGACGCTGCGGTGAATTATCATATCCTTTTGCAGCAGGGGGATGCTGTCTTCCGGATGATGGAAACCAATTCTCTCGAGTTTATCAGGGATTTAAGGGCTGACGATTTAATTGTTGATGCTCTTTTAGGGACAGGTCTCAGGCGGCCGGTCAGCGGGCCACTTCTGGAAATTATTTCTGCGCTGAATAACAGTGCAGCGGAGATAGTGTCCGTGGATATACCTTCGGGGGTTTCCGCCGACACCGGAGAAGTGCTGGGGGCCGCTGTGCAGGCAAACTATACGGTGACTTTTGCCCTGCCCAAAAGGGGTTTATTGCTTTTTCCCGGAACCACATATACGGGAAGACTCATCGTGGCGGATATTGGCATACCGGCGGAGCTGACTGCGGCGACAGAGCTGAAGGAAAATCTGGTCACCGGGCATTTTGTGCAATCCTGCTTGCCCGCTCGCCTGTTAGATGGCCACAAAGGAACCTACGGCCGGGCGCTCATTCTGGCGGGATCGCCGGGAATGACCGGAGCGGCCGCTCTTGCCGGTGAAGCGGCCCTGAGGGGGGGCGCCGGCCTGGTTTATGTAGGCACAGCAGAGGAACTGCGCCCGGTTTTGGAAGCCAAATTGAAAGAAGTGATCGTCTGGGGTTTTCCCGGCGACGGACGGGGAAACTTGACCGCTGAGGGCCTGGGAGAGATTTTACAATCTGCTGAAACCTGCCAGGCTCTGGCTTTTGGACCGGGCCTCCAGCCCACGCATGAAACGCTCCGTTTATTTAAAAATCTGTGCGGGGAAATCGCTGTGCCCCTGGTGGTTGACGCCGGCGGCCTGGGTGCTCTTGCCCTGGAACCGGAGTTTTTAAAGCAGGGAGAGATAAAAGCCCCCTTGATTTTGACCCCTCATCCCGGGGAGATGAGCCGGCTGGTCGGAGGCAGCACAGCCGAAGTTCAAAAGCAAAGATGGGCATTGGCCGCGGAGCAGGCGCAGGCATGGCAGGCGGTGGTGGTGCTGAAAGGGGCCCATACGGTAACTGCTTTACCGGGAGGCGAGCTCTATATCAATCCGACCGGTAACCCCCTTCTTTCCACTGCGGGGACGGGGGATTTGCTGACCGGCCTGATCACCGCTCTTGTGGCCCAGGGCTTGGAGGCGGCCAAAGCTGCTATTTGCGGAGCTTACCTGCATGGTCTGGCGGCTGATCTGCTGCGGGCACACTCCGGCCTGCGGGGTTTTAAGGCCGGGGATGTTTTAGACTTTTTCCCTGCTGCTTTTAACGAGACGGCAGGGTTGCCCTCTGTAGAGCCCGGTGCACATTTTTATGTTCGAGCAGACTAAAATATGTATATCTTGACTGCTTTTGGAGATGGTAGAAGATGAAATAACTCTGGCCGGCTACGGGAAGGAACGATTTATTTGCATGAAACAAGCGGCACTGTCATTCCCGCAGAAAAGGTTACCCTCCAGCAAAAAGAATTATGGTTAAAAATAGAGGAATTTTTGGGCAAAAAGCTGATAGCCCTGGAAGAGCTGCTGCAGGATTTTACTGCTTCGGATGTTGCTGTCATGCAGGAGATGATGGATCATATGATCAGGAACAGGGGAAAGCGTTTGCGCCCCATATTGCTGTTTTTATGTGGGAGCTTTAACTCTGCTATTGTTGACGATTATGCTTTGCTTCTGGCCGCAGCCGCCGTAGAACTGATTCATAGCGCTTCCCTGATCCACGATGATATTATTGATGGTGCCGAAGAACGCCGGGGGAAACCTGCGCATAATGTCCTCTGGGGCAACCGTCCGGCAGTTTTAGCCGGGGATTTTCTTTTTGCGCGCTCTTTCGAACTGATAGCTTCTTGTGGAAATTTTGAGCTGATCAAGGTTTTAACCCGGGCGGTCAGCATCATGTGTGAAGGCGAAATTGAACAGGGCGTGTATGCTTTTGACCTCCGACTTACTGAACAGCAATATCTGCACAACATTTATCGCAAGACAGCGGCACTCATGGAGGCCTGTTGCGGCGCCGGGGCCCGCTTGGCAGGGTTGGCAGATGATGCCGTGTTATTGCTGGAGGCGTATGGCCGCCATTTAGGCCTGGCTTTCCAGATTACGGACGATGTGCTGGACATCACCGGGAAACCATCCCTGACCGGTAAACCATTGAGAAGTGACCTGCGTGAGGGCATTATTACGCTGCCCCTCATTTATTTGCTAGAAGATCCCGTTTGGGGTTCCCATTTAAGAGAAGTGATCGAAAAAAGAGATTTTTCTTCAATCGCGCTCAGCTTTTTAGATTGCCCGGACTGTATCAATGGCCCTGTCCGGCGCGCCTTGGCGAGGGCTGCAGCCTATATTGACGAAGCAAAAGCATGCCTTTCAGGGTTGGGAAATGTACTTCCCGTAGAAATCTTAAAGAACTTGGCTGATTTCGTTCTGGAACGGGAGTACTAGCTAAAAATGCCTTTTATGAACTTGTTTGTGAACTTGAAAGCACTTTTTCTGTTATGTTGTAATAAATTCATACCAGATCACCAGATTTTTGTGGTGCAGGCAGGATTTTTTGTCGTCGATCGCCAATAATGTAAAAAGCCCTGGAGATCGACGACAATTGCAAAAATCGTACGAACGTAGACCGGCAGGGCATTTACCCGGTTTTACCCAGGGATTTATAAGGCAAAAGTAAAAATGCCAAAAACCCCTAAATGCCCATAAACTGCACACCAAAACGCGTTACCAGCCTACCTATAAGGAATTGAAACATATTCTTTTTCTGCGCAATTGCTTCCCGAATTAGTTACCAGCCTACCTATAAGGAATTGAAACTGGTCTCCTTCCAATTCTTGGTATTTCTTATTTCCGTTACCAGCCTACCTATAAGGAATTGAAACGAAAACTAATATGGATGATGCAGGCGAAAGAACGATGTTACCAGCCTACCTATAAGGAATTGAAACTTATTGACAGGACAGGTATAGGAGACGCTTTACCAGGTTACCAGCCTACCTATAAGGAATTGAAACAAGGTATGCAGGACGCTTACTTTAATGAAATACAATGTTACCAGCCTACCTATAAGGAATTGAAACTTTTTTTCCTCTCCTTTTAATTTTCTGCGGGATAGGCTGTTACCAGCCTACCTATAAGGAATTGAAACATAAAAGTATCGCTAAACGGTACGATAGTATGAAACTTGTTACCAGCCTACCTATAAGGAATTGAAACTTCGAGGGGGCATCATAAATGCTTGCGAACATCTTAAAGTTACCAGCCTACCTATAAGGAATTGAAACACGTGTCAGAGGCGTTCCGTGCTTTTCCAAAAAAGTTACCAGCCTACCTATAAGGAATTGAAACAGGCAAGGAGAAAACGTATGAGCCTATAATCAAAGGTTACCAGCCTACCTATAAGGAATTGAAACAGGCAAGGAGAAAACGTATGAGCCTATAATCAAAGGTTACCAGCCTACCTATAAGGAATTGAAACAGGCAAGGAGAAAACGTATGAGCCTATAATCAAAGGTTACCAGCCTACCTATAAGGAATTGAAACAGGCAAGGAGAAAACGTATGAGCCTATAATCAAAGGTTACCAGCCTACCTATAAGGAATTGAAACAGGCAAGGAGAAAACGTATGAGCCTATAATCAAAGGTTACCAGCCTACCTATAAGGAATTGAAACAGGCAAGGAGAAAACGTATGAGCCTATAATCAAAGGTTACCAGCCTACCTATAAGGAATTGAAACAGGCAAGGAGAAAACGTATGAGCCTATAATCAAAGGTTACCAGCCTACCTATAAGGAATTGAAACAGGCAAGGAGAAAACGTATGAGCCTATAATCAAAGGTTACCAGCCTACCTATAAGGAATTGAAACAGGCAAGGAGAAAACGTATGAGCCTATAATCAAAGGTTACCAGCCTACCTATAAGGAATTGAAACAGGCAAGGAGAAAACGTATGAGCCTATAATCAAAGGTTACCAGCCTACCTATAAGGAATTGAAACAGGCAAGGAGAAAACGTATGAGCCTATAATCAAAGGTTACCAGCCTACCTATAAGGAATTGAAACAGGCAAGGAGAAAACGTATGAGCCTATAATCAAAGGTTACCAGCCTACCTATAAGGAATTGAAACAGGCAAGGAGAAAACGTATGAGCCTATAATCAAAGGTTACCAGCCTACCTATAAGGAATTGAAACAGGCAAGGAGAAAACGTATGAGCCTATAATCAAAGGTTACCAGCCTACCTATAAGGAATTGAAACAGGCAAGGAGAAAACGTATGAGCCTATAATCAAAGGTTACCAGCCTACCTATAAGGAATTGAAACAGGCAAGGAGAAAACGTATGAGCCTATAATCAAAGGTTACCAGCCTACCTATAAGGAATTGAAACAGGCAAGGAGAAAACGTATGAGCCTATAATCAAAGGTTACCAGCCTACCTATAAGGAATTGAAACAGGCAAGGAGAAAACGTATGAGCCTATAATCAAAGGTTACCAGCCTACCTATAAGGAATTGAAACAGGCAAGGAGAAAACGTATGAGCCTATAATCAAAGGTTACCAGCCTACCTATAAGGAATTGAAACAGGCAAGGAGAAAACGTATGAGCCTATAATCAAAGGTTACCAGCCTACCTATAAGGAATTGAAACAGGCAAGGAGAAAACGTATGAGCCTATAATCAAAGGTTACCAGCCTACCTATAAGGAATTGAAACAGGCAAGGAGAAAACGTATGAGCCTATAATCAAAGGTTACCAGCCTACCTATAAGGAATTGAAACTTAATCTTCTTAATTCCTGCCGTATCCTTAATTGCGTTACCAGCCTACCTATAAGGAATTGAAACTCCACAAGGCATGGGACGCTATTGAGAAATACCTGTTACCAGCCTACCTATAAGGAATTGAAACAGAGGTAAAACAAATTGTTACAGCGGCCCCATTGGTGGTTACCAGCCTACCTATAAGGAATTGAAACCGCCCACTCCAGCGGTAAATAGGGCAGCAGGTCCACGTTACCAGCCTACCTATAAGGAATTGAAACACTTCTTCCTTATATGTCAACGTCCAAAAATATTCGTTACCAGCCTACCTATAAGGAATTGAAACTTGGCACCCTTCGCCCCAGTAAAGCGTGTCTGCGAGTTACCAGCCTACCTATAAGGAATTGAAACCAATTTCAAGGCTTGCAGTGTTATTTTGGATAGCGTTACCAGCCTACCTATAAGGAATTGAAACTCTATTCCTGTTCCAGAGCCAATGCGGCTGGCTAGTTACCAGCCTACCTATAAGGAATTGAAACAAGATTTACAATGAGGATTATTTTGAGCGTGGGATGTTACCAGCCTACCTATAAGGAATTGAAACTCCCTTTCTGCCGGGATAGGCTCCCGGCGGCCCAGTTACCAGCCTACCTATAAGGAATTGAAACTCAGGCCCTACATAGCGTTTCAAATTCGGGTTATTTGCGTTACCAGCCTACCTATAAGGAATTGAAACTCATGAATAGTTTAGAATACTTTTGGACGTTAACATGTTACCAGCCTACCTATAAGGAATTGAAACCCGATAATAAGGGCCCCAGGATGTTCTACTTCCAGCGTTACCAGCCTACCTATAAGGAATTGAAACAATGTTGGGATGGCCTTGCATCACGCAGGCTATACTGGTTACCAGCCTACCTAGTAGGTGGGTTGGTAGGATTGTGTAGTTTACAAAAACTGCAAATGTTATGCTAGGAGGTGAGGATTTGATCGAAGCTTTACGAGATATTGGCACTTATAGTTTTAGGGAAAAAGGAATAAATACAGCTAATAATCTGATCGAAATTTTGCTTCATGAGGTTAATAAAGGAGGGAATTATGCCAAGGTTTATACAATAAACTTTGAGGATACTGAAGAGGGAATTCGGTTTAAGGATGTAAGTATCGAAGATTGGGATAAGAATAAGACATTAAAGTATTTATACCGGGAAAAGGGTCAAAAGGGAGCTCATTATATGCCAACCGCTAGAATTGCGGGTAATAAGGAGGCAGATGTAAGAAGAGCTTTTGAGAACAGAGTTGAGCAGTGGTTTGACCGATTTAAAAAAAAGCATTCGTATTGGCTAAATAATAGAACATTCATTAAAAATTTATATGATGCTTTTATTAAGGATAAGGATAGAATCAAAAATGATCTAGTCAAGCTGAGGATGCAATATGATGACGGAGGGTTTATTACCCTGGTTTTTTACCAAGACGGAGAAAAAAAATATCTGGGAGATATTCCGGACTGTATTGAATATTTGCAAGAATTTAGTAAGGAAAAGTATAATGAGGTC
Organism: Dethiobacteria bacterium; assembly: GCA_050948785.1. GTDB lineage: Bacteria > Bacillota > Dethiobacteria > DTU022 > UBA8154 > JAAZMI01. The sequence goes on along the minus strand of JBMNEM010000007.1, from coordinate 69,723 downwards.
TCCAACGATGGAGTTTGCTGCTTATGTAAGAATAAAACCAGGGTCTTTGGCAACGCTTCTCCGATTACATTTTATACTTTAGATAAGCCCGGCTATATCGCGGGGGGCATGAGGAAGGAAAATGGATATAAGAACTTTCCCCTTTGTTTTGAATGTTTACTGCAACTAAACGAAGGTGCTGCTTATATGCAGGAATTATTGAGGTTTAAGTTTGCCGGACTTAGATATTACCTAATACCGCAGGCTATTTATAGTAAAAACGAAGTATTAGATGAAATAATGAATGTTTACCGTAATTTCCAGCAGGAAGCTGAAGGAAGGGTGTCTTTCTCTCAGACAGAACGGATAGCGGCAGATGAAGACGATATCCTCGTATTTTTAAAAGATGTTGATGACAGGGTATTATTAAAATTTTTATTTTTCCAAAAACCAAGCAATAAGTTCATAATTTTAATGCTAATGGAAGATATTTTACCATCTCGCATTCGTAGTTTATTTGATGCCAAACAAAGAGTAGAAGATCATTTTATATTTAAAGATCAAAAGTTCAGTGCCAAGTTAATTCAGGATGTTAAATTTAATTTTGGAGTTTTGAGAAAGTTATTCCCGACTACAAAAGGATTTTTAGAAATTGTTAATAAGTCTTTTAAAGATCGGAAAATCGATAAGCAATATATTCTGGAATTAATAATGCACTGGTTAAGAGGATTATTTAATGACAGCAGCAACATGAAAATTGAAGTACTTCAAGCTTTTATATGTCTGCTATTTTTAAATGAACTTGGAGTATTAAAAAACACGAGAGGTGACCTGGGTTTGATGGATAAATGTAACGAATTTATTGCTGCAGCTGATTTGGATACACGAATTGATCAGTTTTTTGAAGAGTTTAAATCGGCTATCGATAATAGCGCTAAAAAGGCAGTATTTTTAACAGGAGTATTGACCCAGCATCTATTGTCTATACAACAAAGAGATAGAGGATCAACACCATTTAGAAGCCAGTTAAAAGGGCTAAAATTGAAAGAAACAGATGTAAAAGCATTATTACCCAAAATCCAGCAAAAATTAGAAGAGTATAAGAAGAATTATTATGTTCAACTTGAGAAGATAGCTAGTTTGTATTATTTGCAGGCCGGGGAAAATTGGGGAATGTCAGTTGATGAAATAAATTTCTATTTTGTGCTAGGTATGAATCTAAATGATGCTACTAATAAAGAAAGAATTCCGTATTTTAAAGTTAAGGGAGATGAAATAAATGAATAGGTCTGAACTGCTGTTTCTATATGATATCACTGATGCTAATCCTAATGGCGATCCAATGGATGAAAACAAGCCGCGAATCGATGAGGAAACCGGAATAAATCTGGTTACTGACGTGCGTTTAAAAAGAACTATCAGAGACTATTTACATGAGACGAAAAATGAGGAGATATTTGTACGGGAAATTCGTGATGAAAATGATAACTTGCAGGATGCCAAATTACGGGCTGAAGACTTTCTCCATAACGAATCAAAAGACAAACTTGATAAGAGCAAAATGACTATAGCAGAAATGAAAAACATAATAGGTCAAAATGTATTGAAAAAATGTATTGATGTCAGGCTTTTCGGAGCTACCATTCCGCTGGAGAAGAAAGAGGGGAGCAAAACATTAGGAGGAAGTCTTACTTATACCGGCCCGGTGCAATTTAAAATGGGGCGCTCAATGCATGCAGTGAACATGGTACATATTAAAGGAACTGGAGCTTTTGCTTCTGATAAAGCTAAAAGCCAAGCCACCTTCCGAGAGGAATATATCCTTTCCTATTCATTAATATGCTTTTACGGTATTATTAATGAAAATGCGGCTGCCCATACCGAGTTGCGTGGAAAAGAAGATGTGGACTTACTACTCGAAGCTATGTGGAAAGGAACAAAGGGCCTTACTTCTCGTTCTAAGGCCGGCCAGATGCCCCGGTTACTATTCCGGGTAATTTACAAGAAAAAGGACTACCATATAGGTGAATTGGATAAATATATAAAATTAAAGAAAATCGATAAAAATACAAGAGATGAAGAACTGCGGGATATTAGTGAAGTTCAAGTTGATATTACCGACTTAATAAATAAACTAGTTGCAAACCGGGAAAAGGTTGATAGGGTAGAGTATGCTATTGATTCGCGGGTGACTCTGGTAAAGGATGGGGAAATATGTAACCTGCAGAAAGGTATGAAGGAAATAAGCTTTATAGCATTATCCTTTAATAATTAATGAGGAAGTGATTGCGGTGAATGTCATTGTATTTGATATCTGGGGCGATTATGGACATTTTAAAAAATTCCACACTACCGCGTCACCATTAACTTTCTCTTTCCCGCCCCCAACTACAGTAATCGGTATTATAGCTGCCATATTAGGAATAGATAAAGAGAAGTACTGGGATACCTTTACCCTGGATAACACCAAGGTGGCGATAAGAATCGTTAAACCAGTCAAAAAAGTTAGAATTGGCATAAACGTTATAGAAACCAAAAGTGCAGGACCCATGTTAAATCGTATTAAACGGCGCAGCCAACTAAAATATGAATATTTGAAAGATGCCCATTATCGCATATTTTTTAGCCATAATGATCAGGTTTTAATGGAGCTTTTAAAAAATATGTTGCAGGCTCATAAAACTGTATACACATTATCATTGGGTGGTGCACAGATGCTGGCAGGGTTTGCTTATAAAGGTGAGTATGTGGCCCAGAAAATACCAGTTGGGGATTATGCACAGGTTAATTCAGTTCTTCCCCTGGAAGAGTATCTAAAGACTGATAGCAATTTAATTAAGTTTGAAGAGAACAGACAATATACCAGGGAAATTGTATCAACTAGAATGAATGCTGATAGAGAGGTTATAGAATATAAAGCGGTGGTGTTTGATATGAATGCCTTGACCGTTACAACTAATATTGCGGGGATAATGAAGGTGGGGACCGAGAATGTCGTGTTTATGTGACCATCTCTTTTCACATCCCGGAAAACTATTAGAAGATCATCTTCGCAATGTAGGTCAAACAGTTCGAAATTGGATTAACAACCTGCAGTTAAATTTTGATGTAAATAAGGATGCGCTGTCAGATATTGCATGTATCATTGGACTTGCCCATGACCTAGGCAAGTCCACCAGATCGTTCCAAAGATACCTACTCACAGAGGACGAAGAACTGAAAAAAAAATTGAAAAACCATAAAGAAACCAGGCATAGCCCCCTGGGAGCCTTCTGCGGTTATTATTTAATTCAGGAATATATAAAGTTGAATCATTTAGAAACAGAGCATGCCGATTTTCTACCCATGGCGGGGTTTTTAGCTATACAAAGACATCATGGCGATTTAAATACCTTTGTTGCAGAAACACCCAAGTATAAAGCAAGTGATATAAATGGCTACTTGCAAGATGTGGATAGAGTATCGTTTGAAAAATTGTTGGTTGCTATTTTAAATCTCGTTCCCGGTTTGGTACATTGTAATTATAGTTGGCTAGAAGAAAAAATCAATAGTTATGATAAAGATATGCGAAAAATTCGTAGCTCTGCCAGAACTATGGGGAGACGCCAAGATCCGTTCAATTATTTTATTATCGGCTTATTTTATTCGACTCTGATTGATGCTGATAAAAGCGATGCTTCAGGGCTAAACAAAGAATATACAAACTATATTATCTCCGGAAATCTTGTTGATAAATATAAAAGAATTTTGGGATATGATAAACCTGGTACGGAAATAAATAGGCTTAGAAATAAAATATATCAAGGAGCTACGAATGTTTCTGAGGCTATAGAAAAGGGCAAACATATATTATCCATTAATGTACCTACAGGAACAGGTAAAACGCTAAACGCTTTATCCGCAGCATTAAAAATAAGGGAATTGCTTTATTCCAGGAAAGCGATTAATAGATCTATTATATATGCTCTTCCCTTTACCAGTATAATCGATCAGAACTATCAGGTTTTTAATGAAGTGTTTAACAAAACGACTGGTCGGGAGCCAGGTAATGATGTTTTATTAAAACATCATTACCTGGCAGATGCATTCTATAAACTGACGGAAAATGATGATGAATATTTGGAATACTCTCCTCTGGAATCCCAATTCATTATTGAAGGTTGGAATTCATCAATTATTGTTACTACTTTTGTTCAGTTGTTCCATAGCTTAATTACTAACCGTAATACAGCCTTCAGGAAATTTCATAGAATGGCAAATTCAATCATTATTCTGGACGAAGTTCAAGCCATTCCTCACCAATACTGGCAATTAATGCGTCAAATTTGCAATTACATGGCTTTATATATGGATACATATTTTATCTTTGTAACTGCAACCTTACCGTTGATTTTCCCGGAAAACGAAATATATGAATTGGTAGCTAACAAGCAATATTACTATAAGGTATTAAACCGTATTAAGCTGGATACATATATTGATCAGATTATCAGTATTAACGACTTTAAGGAAATAGTAATTCAGGAAACTTTGTCAAATAAAGAGAAGGATATACTGGTAGTAATGAATACTATTAGGTCGGCTCAAATAATATATGAAGAACTGATTAATAACCTGGATGAAAAAGATAATACCTTTATATATTTATCATCGCATGTTGTGCCGGTAGAGAGAAAAAGGAGAATTGAAGAAATCAAGAAAAAGCAAGGCAAAAGAAAAATTGTAGTTAGTACTCAATTAATCGAAGCAGGTGTGGATATTGATCTGGACATCGTTTTCAGGGATATGGGACCGCTTGATTGCATAAACCAGGTGGCTGGTAGGTGTAATCGAAATCAGGATAAGGGCAAAGGAATTGTAAAGATTTATTGTGTTAAGAGAAGCGAAAGGCCAGACTCATCATACATTTATGATAGTACTTTGTTGAATGCTACGCAAAAAACTATAGTGGCTTGCTCTACCCAGGGATCTATTGAAGAAAAAGACTTTTTTAATATGAGTAACAGTTACTATAAGCTGTTGAACCAAGGGATATTATCTGATACCGAGTCTCAAGATGTTTTAGAGGCAGTATATTCATTGAATTATGTGAAGATCCGTGAATTTAAGCTTATAGATGAGAATTATGAAAAGATCGACATTTTTGTAGAAATTGATGAAAAGGCTAAAGAGACATGGAACAAGTTTTTAAGGTTAAATGACATTGAGGATAGATGGCAACGTAGAGAGGAATTCTATCGTTTTAAAAATGATTTCCAACAATATATTATATCAGTACAAAATAATGCTAAATGGTTATATCCATTTGCAGACGACATAGTTGGGGGTATCTTTCATATTGCTCTCGACATCGTTGATACATATTATAAAGTAGAAGGAAAGGGGGACACTGGGTTTAAAACTGAAGGGGATACCTATGCTGTGTGGTAGGCTTGCATAATATAGTTTGTTATTTTGCAAATTAAACCAGCCACTGTTTAGCATATTATTTCAATTTTTTGTTACAATGGGTTGCTCTTTTACTGGCCATTTTTTACAGTAACCGGCTTTTTCGCAGCAGCAGGCAGAGGCGGTAGAGATGAAAGGTGTCCTGTTCACCTGTTGCAGCCAGGAGCCTGTGGGCAAGTTTTTGCATTTTCTGTTCTTTGATTTTGGGGTCTGAAAGATAGAGGGCCAGCAATCCTTTGACTACAGTGCGGTGAAAATAAGCATCTGCCAGTGTTTCTGTCCGTTGGAGGGCATTCTCGATAAAAAAGACCATGCGCTGTAAGCACTGTTCCTGATTGTCATAATAAAAGACGAAATTTAAATCCTTTTCGCGCCGATCTTCCTCTTGATCAATAAAGTAATCGAGCAGGATATGCAGGCCGCAGATCCAGGGGAAGTAACACTGATAGAGCGCTTCAACTTCCGGGAGGGATATTTGGGGAGAGGCGGCCAGGGTAAGCAGGCCAAAGGTGCCCAGGGTGGAGCCGGCGGCTGCGGCAAATTCATTCCAGCGTAAAGCCGGATACTTATTTTTATAGGGTTCAAACCATTCTTCCAGGTATCCCTGGCGATTTTTCAGGCTGAGATGCTTGAGCGCCTGCAGGTCAATGTAGAGCCCGGTGAGGAAGAGCACTTTTTCCTGTACTTCCTGGTAAGAGGGAAGTGACGCTGTATGTTTTTGGCAGCAGTTTGCCAGTGCCTGCAAATAGCCCCCATCTTCGTGGAAAGGATAATAGCGGTAAAAATTTTGCGGCAAAATATTTTGTGGTTGGAGGCCGGCCAGCATGGATAAGTGGAGCTGCCTGAAGCCCTTTTCCATGTGGCGGTCTTTTTCTTTGGTCGTTAATGGCGCCAATTCTTCCCAATCCAGGCGATCGCAGAGGTTATCCAGATAATCGCTGATCGTCTGCAGGGAGATGATCAGCGGCAGGATTTTATTTTCGGCGGCAGGGTTTAAAAGGGCAAAAACCGCCCCTCCCTGGCAGTGGAAACGTTTATCCCGTATGCTGCTGAGGGCCTGTACCTGCAGTGGAGTTGAGGGGCAGCCTTTTAAAAATTTTCTCCAGCCCCGCAATTCTTTCTCGACGCGTGGCAGGATGCGAAAAATATAATGCCAGATAAGGCGCCATGGCAGGCGTTGATTTTTTTGCATAAGTTTGTTTTTCATCATATAGTCCATTAGCTAAAAGTGCAGCTTTTGCTGCTGATATAGTTCCGGGTTCCGCTCAAAAAGTTCATCGTTTTTGCGGGGTTGTGGCGGTTAATGGGAAAACCGCATTTTTTCAACGCTCTTTTATAGTATAACCACTAATGTAAAAGCAAACTACTTCCGTTCCCGCAGAAAAATTTTTAGATAACCTACCAGCAATATTAGCTTTCCTGGCAATTACTTCGGTGGAATGCAGCCAGCCCTAATTCTTCGCTGAACTTTTGGTTTTGCTGCACAAGTTGCCTGCTGAGAAATATAATAATTAAAACACTACTTTTATTGCATGGGGGTTAGTATGCCTACTGCTTCTGGATTTAAGCAAGTTTCTATTGTTCTGGCGGCGTTTAATGCCCTGGAATATACTCGAACCTGCCTGGAATCAATTATAAAATATACATCTGTACCTTATGAATTAATTCTTGTGAACAATGGCTCCAGTGATGGGACAAAAGAGCATTTCGAAACAATTCCCGGAGCGCACCTGATCCATAATGAAACCAATCTGGGGTTTTCCCGGGGATACAATCAAGGGATAAAAGCCAGCAGCGGAAAGTATGTCGTTTTAATTAACAATGATTGCATCGTGAGCTCGAATTGGCTGGAAAATATGCTTTCCTGTGCCGCCAGCGATCCGGCTATCGGCCTGGTTGGGCCCCGGGGCAACCGGATTAACGGTCCACAGCGGCTGGAGCGCCAATTTAACAGTATGTCTGAATTTCACCGTTTTGCCCGGGATTTTAACCGTCCTGATCCCCAAAGATGGTTTGAGGTTAAAAATATAGTGGGTTTTTGCCTGTTGGTGAAAAGAGAGGTTGTGGAAGAAATAGGGCATTTTGATGAATCTTATGGTCTCGGTACACATGAAGACCGGGATTATGCTCTGCGGGCAAGGCAGGCAGGATTCAAGCTTTATTGTGCCGGTGATGTTATTGTCTATCATTTTTCTCACCGTACTTTTGTGGCCAATAATCTTGATCTGCAAAAGATCTATGCACGCAACAAATTTCTCTTTAACCAGAAATGGAGCCTCTATAAGGCAAATCCACTTGATATTCCCCGGTAGGGGAAAGAAGTTTGTCACACTTTCCCCGGATCAACATAAAATATAAAAAAACAGCAATAGCAATAAGGAAAGGGAGAGAGTCTATTGAAAATAATGCATAAACCTGAACAAAGATTGTATGAAAGATTGGCCCACCGTGGCTATAGCTTGGAAGATTGCCAAAATTTTTTAGCAAACAAATGCGGGGATGTAATTATTATCAGCAAAAGGAGCAAGCGTAATACCAGCTTAAGAGATTTTGTGGGCATTAAAAGTTGTTGAGGGTAATAGCAGAACTGACCGGGGGTTAGTTCCATTGAAAAACAGGCTGGCAGGTTTTTTTCAGCCTGTTTTAATCTGCAGTTTTGGAGTGTAGAGTAATGGCGCAGCTGCAAAATAATAACAGGGAACAAAGGAATTTTTTGTATTGCTTCCAGCATAAGTACTCTTTTTATGTTCCTAATTTTTCCGAAATTATTTCATTGGAAATGAAAAATTTTCGGGCCCGCTTCAGTAAAAAGTCCGGAGAGGAACAGGGCTTTCTCTGGGGAAGCTATGATCTTTATCTTCTTTATCGAAAGTTTGTTCAGGGAGAAGAAGTAACAGAAGAAAAGATTTTTCCGCGTAATTTTTCCTCTCTTCTTGACACGCCTTCTTTTCCCGCGGGAAAAAACCCGGAAAAAGAAAAAATAAATTTTACTTGTACCGCCAGGTACAATACCAGCATTAAGCCCCTTTTTCTGACGTTTTTTCCTTTGCTGGGGAAACTTGGCTATCTTCCCTTTAAAATAAGCGTGGAAGTAACCGGGGATATTTTTTCTGTTGCGTGCAGTGTGCCTGCGGAGCAGGAAAGCAGGCGCAGGCTGGAGGCCTCCAGGGAGGAATCAGCAGCGGAAGAAGCTGAAGCAGCAGTGGATGAGCCGGAAGCAGCAGTGGAAGAGGCTGAAGCGGCAGCGGAGGATTCGGAAGTAGCAGCGGAGGTAAAGGAGAAAAAGTTTATACAAACCACCGGGGAAGAAGGTTTTTATCGGGAAATCCCGGGGATGGAGGAGTTTTTTTCAAATAAAGCCCCCTTTTGGGAGGCAGAAGTTGCAAATGAAGAGGCGCTCGCTGATTTTTTTGCTGAAAATGTTCTCTTTGGGGAGCAGGACGTTCCTCCCGGAATAATGCCAAAAGAGAATAGGGATGAACAGAGCGGTGATCTTATTGCCCGGGAAAAGAAAAAGAAAGCAAAGATGGGGGAACCTTCACCGGATCCCCGGTATTACAAGACGTACCAAATTTTTTATGAGCATTTTTTCCCGGAGCAGCCTGCCGGCAAAACTTCTTCAAAAAGAAAATAAATAACTTTTTTAGTTCACCGGCGGATTTTTTGAAATAGCCCGGGTAGAAAAGAAGTTTTTTTCAGTTTTTCAGCGCGCTGCGCTTCGTTTTCCTGGGTTAAATGCATAACCTCTTTTTTGAGCCGGGCAAGGTTTGCCGCTTTGATGAGGTTATTTTTTTTCAGTTTTTCATTTTCTTTTTGCAGCGCGCCGCACTGTGCTTGCAGTGTTGCGATTTCCTTTCTTTGCTGCTGCATGCGCTCTTGCAATTCCGCCAAAGTCTGCTGTAATAATTTTTCAACATCCTTGAGTTCCATATTTTTAGCGGCAAGCTTTTCTCCCAGGCTTTCGGTTTGGGCCAAACCTGCTGTATAGAGTTTAAGGAACTCTTTTTCCTGTTGCTCCAGTTTTTGTTTTAAATGGGTGTTGGCTGCCTGCAGATTGCTCGCCCGGGTAAGCGTATAAGAAGAGAGGATATCCAGGATGTGCAGTTCTTGTGGGATCTCCTTTCCCTCCTCGTTTTCCGCCGGGACATGGGGCAAAAATGCTTGTGCTTGAAGTATCTTTTGCGGGGGGCTGCCGGTGGTCGTAAAAAGACAGTTTCCCCGGAAGGGGAAATTTTCACCAGGGTTATCTACCGTGCGCAAGCGGAGCAGCTGTAGTTCTTTGGTTGCAGTTTGATTTTTGCCCCAGCGCCAGTTTTTATTTCCCTGCAAAGAATAAAGATGAGAGAGCGTCCAGTCTTTTCTCCAGGTTAAGAGCAGTTTATCTGCATACCGGAAAAGAGGCGCCAGAAAAAAGGAGCCTGGCGGCATTTCCAGGTTGAAGAAATTTCCCCATTTTCCGGTGGGGGCCCGGCAGGCATAGTTTAAAAACATGCTTCCATCTGTACGGCTGGTCCAGGAAAGATGCAGGGTATTATCCGGGTCTACCAGGAAGGAAGGGAAAAGGCATTCACCTTTTCTTTCCTGGAGAAAAACGGTTTTCCCCGGGCGGTGGGAGCTTCCTTCCAGGAGGCGAAAGGCCAGGTTATATTTCTCTGCGGTATAAAGCCTGTAAAGGATAAAGATCCGATTCTGGAAATCTGTGCCGATCAACCCGTATTGTTCCGGAGGCCCGTATCCAAAGTCGATAATCCGGGGTTCAGTCCATTTTTGCCGCTCGTGGCGAAGATAAAAAAGCCACCACATGGCATACTGCTTATTGCTGGTCAAGTAGAGGACATGCAGGTTGTTTTTTTGATCCCGGCAGGTTGAAAGATGATCGATTGTTTTATGCTTATCCCGGTAAAGGAGGAGCGGAGCTCCCTGGTCCGTAAGGGGAGGAGCGAGGTGAAAAAGCCCTCCTTCGTGCTCATAACCCAACAGGTGCACGGCATCCTGCTGGTCGACAGCAGCATCAAAACCGTGCAATTTTTGCTGAAAAAGATTGGCGGAGAGCATCTCCCAGCGTTCCTCTGCCTGATTGTATAGAAAATACTGCAGACGTCCTTCTTCGTCCAGTTTAAAATAATGTTTTTCTGCTGCCAGCAGGGGTATGTGATCCAGTTTCTTCGGCCAATCCTGCGGCATAACATTACACGCCCCTGTTTTTTGAGATTATTTAAGGAGAACACTTTTCTTTTTCTATTATATAAGTATGAGTGGTGTTCTCAACTTATTATTCGCCACGAACTATAGCAGGTCACAAATATGGATAGAATAACTGGGTTTAAATCTTAATGTTGCCTCTTTCCCCCATATTCATATTAACATTTATTGGTATAGCGCTCCACAAGGCTGAAAAAACTTTTACACCGGAGTATAAAAATAACCCCTACTCGTTTTGCTTGCTCATACCGGCCAGGGGTATTTGTTTTTTTTTGCTGGCAATTTATATAATAGCTGTAAAAGAATAATACTGGAGGAATTTCTATGCAAAAGAAAGTACTGTCTTACTGTATGGCGCTGGCTGTTTTTCTCTTTGTTCTGTTTTTGCCCTTGCAGGGTGCAGAGGCATTCCGGGGCACTGTGGAAAGGGAGCGTATTCCCGTCGGCTCCCTCGGTGGGAGTGCTGATCTACAGCCGCCGGTTGTCCCCAACCCTGAGCAGCCTTTACCCAAGGATCCGGATCAGGAAAGCGGGAAGGACGATTTTCGCTATGTAAGTCCGGCGCGGGGCCGCAGCAGAAGCGGGGGTGTTTATGTGCCTGTTTTACCGCCGGGAAGCCCTTCTTTACCTGAAGATAATTCCCCATCACCGGGACAGCCTTCTCCTTCTCCCTCTGAACCAGAGGTGCCAGCCGGCCTTACTTCCCAGGAGGCCCAGGCTTTTGCCTTGCTGAATGAATTCAGGGCAGAAAACAATTTACCTCCTTTGAAGAGTCATCCCCAGTTGGTGGAAGTTGCCCGCCTGAAGGCTCAGGACATAGTGGAGAATAATTATTTCAGCCATGTTTCCCCTACTTATGGTTCAATTGGGCAGATGCTCAGGGGTGCGGGGATCTCCTATAGCAGTGCGGCAGAGAACCTTTCCAAGGCGGGGAATATCAAGCAGGCACATCTGCAGCTGGTCTATAGTACTCAAGGGCACAGGCAGATTATGCTTAGTCCAAATTATAATTATGTCGGCATCGGCGTTTTGCCCCTGAAAAATGTGCCGGGGATCATCATGGTCCAGCTCTTTATCAAGAATTGACGGTATGGCGGGTGTTCTTTCAATAGAAAGGTTCCTTTGCAACAACTATAACCCTGTTTTTACAGGGTTTGTTTTTTTGTTGCAGGGTAGCGCTGCCCCGGAACGGGAAAGAAGAAAGAAGCTTCGGTAGGGTAGTATGCCGCCGGTGTTCTTGCGGAGTGTAAAAAGAAAGAAGGGGCTTTTTCGCCCCTTCTTTCTTTAAAGATTTTTTATCCAGTAAGGTTATTTGGTTCGATTTCCTGCTGGGGTGGGAAAAGGGAATCAACAGGCGGACATTCAATTTCTTTTTGTTGCGGTGCTGCTTCACAGGGCCGGGGTACACAATAACCATAAAGAGGGATCAGCAGTTTGACGAAAGCTGTTACTTCGATGATTTTGCAAACTTTAACAGTGCAGATCACCTGTGTAACAGGTTCACCCGGCGGGACTGTTTCCGGCGAGCAGAAGCAGGTGGAGCTTACTACCTCACAGAAGAGGAAAGGTCCACCGGCGGCTCCAAAAAGCACTCCGGGAGGCGGAACGTATAGCTGTACCTGGTTGAAAAAGTCAGTAATTGTTTCGGTGAAGGTGCAGAGCTTGACGGGAGTAGGGGGGGCGTCGTCCCAGAGTTCGATTTCCACCTCGACATCCTGTCTGACGGTTACGATTCGGATGTTGTCTGAAATGGGGGGGCTGACATCAACCACTGCACAATCTGCACTGAGGATCTCACATTCCACTCTGTCTACGCGGGTTAAATCGACATTTTCACAGGGATCTCCAGGGCCGGCAGGGATTTCAAATTTCCTGACAATAATGTCTTCCTTAAAACACTGGTCAAAAACCTTTTCGACAACCAGGCAGTCTTTTTCCGTAGTCGGTGGGCATTCCCTCTGGCCTGTATATGAATTGATGGGGCAAAGTCCGGGCTGCAAGAATTCACCTGTTTCTGGATCAATAGCTGGTCCTGCCATTTTTCTAAGCGCTCCTTTCTTTGAGAAATGAACTGCCATTTTAAAGGGCAGCTCCTTTGTTGCTAATCTATACTATGAAGGCTAAAGTGTTTTGTTACTGTTTTGATTGATAAAATTAATGATTATTATAATCTTCAGGGGGGTTATCTCTAAAAGAATAACAAAAAACATTGTTGATCGGAGTAATTATAAAAAGGCAAAACATGAACCTTTTGGGGAAATAACCCATAGAATGTAAGGAAAAATTACCGCGGTTCAGCTGCAGGCAATTAATGAATTTCAGATAGTCAGTAAGGAGGGAAACAATGGAGGAGAAAAAGGAAACTTTGCTAAATTATCCCGGATCTTTCCGGAAAAGGCATTTACTCCGGACTAAAAAAGGTGCTGCTTATAATTTATACCAGCCCGCCTTAAATTTAAGTCCTGAGGAGTACAATAAAATGTTGGAAGAGATCAAAAAAAGGGGCAACATGGGTTGAAGGTGTGCCGGGGAATAATCCCTGCCTGGTAGTTCACCAGACCATGTTGTACAAATAAATGGGGTGAAGAGACCGGTGTTTTATAAAAAAGTCTTGGTGACCGGCGGAGCCGGGTTTATTGGTACCAATTTTTTATTGTACATGGTTCCCCGCTATCCCGAGACGACCTTCATTAATCTGGATAAGTTGACCTATGCCGCCGATTTGGGAAATTTAAAAGAAGTAAGCAAGCGCCAGAACTATTTTTTTGTTTTGGGAGATATCAGCAATTGTGAAACAGTCACCCGTGTCATGAGGGAAGGCGTTGAGGCCGTGGTCAATTTTGCGGCGGAGTCCCATGTTGATAAAAGCATTGCCTCCCCGCATGATTTTATTGCCACGAATATAAAAGGCTGTTTTAATTTGCTGGAGGCGGCCCGGGAATTTAAAATAAAAAAATTTTTACAGGTATCCACTGATGAAGTCTATGGTTCCCTGGGCCCGGAGGGCTGCTTTACGGAGTTATCCCCGCTGGCACCCAATAATCCTTATTCGGCCTGTAAAGCGGCGGCAGATTGTTTGGTGCGGGCTTATGACCGGACTTATGGGCTCAATACCAATATTACACGTTCGGCCAATAACTATGGCCCCTACCAGCACCGGGAAAAGTTAATACCGACGGTGATCTACAATGCTCTGCGGGATCAACCCGTGCCTATCTACGGTGATGGCTGGCAAGTCAGGGATTGGCTCTTTGTCGAGGATCACTGTCGTGCTTTGGAGCTGGTTCTTTTACAGGGCCGAAAGGGAAGGGTGTACAACGTTGGTGCAGAGGAAGAAAGGACCAATTTGGAGCTGGCCGGCTCGATCCTGCATATTTTAGGCAAATCGTCTTCGCTGCTGAATTTTGTAACCGATCGTCCCGGGCACGACCGGCGTTATGCTTTACAAAGCAGCCGGATCAGAACGGAGCTGGGCTGGCAGCCCCAAAATGTTCTGGAAGTGGCTTTGCAAAAAACAGTCAGGTGGTATGCCCAAAAAAATAACTTTTTGCCGGTTGAGGAGTGAGAAGATGAGCTTGATTGCCGGGGTAATCGCGAAAAAGTTAAAATTTATTCCTGATGAAAGGGGGCGGCTGGTGGAGATTCTACGCCGGGATGATCCCTTTTTTACCAAGTTTGGCCAGGTTTACATGACCAGTGCCTATCCCGGGATCATTAAAGCCTGGCACTATCACCGCTACCAGACGGATCATTTTGCTGTTCTGGCCGGCATGGCCAAGGTTGCTCTCTACGACAAAAGGGAAGATTCGCCTACGTATCAAATTTTAAATGAATTCTTCCTGGGGGATTATCACCCCCTTTTAATTCGTATACCCCCGCTTGTCCTGCATGGTTTTAAAGCTCTGGGGGACAGGGAAGTACTGCTTTTGAACTGCCCTACAGAACCGTATAATCATCAAAGCCCTGACGAATACCGCTTGCCTGCGGATTCCCCCGCTATTCCCTACAGTTGGTGACAAGGAGGTCACGGTGAAATGAAAGGTCTGATCTTATGTGGCGGTTCAGGGACACGTCTTTCTCCTTTTACCTTCGCTTTACCCAAGCAGCTCCTGCCTGTGGCCAATAAGCCTCTTCTCTGCTACATCCTGGACGCTTTGGAACAAGCGGGTTTGCGGGAAATAGGCATGATTGTCGGGGAGAGAGGGGGGATAATCAAGAATAGATTAAAAGAGTGGGTTCCCCCGGGTTTAAGGCTGACGTATATCTTGCAGGCAGAGCCCTTGGGACTGGCTCATGCGGTGCAAACAGCGCGCCCGTTTTTAAAAGGCGATGACTTTATGATGATTTTGGGGGACAATTTATTTGACCGGGCCCTGGAAGAAGCACGGCATATTTTTGAGCAGCAAAAGGCAGAGGCTTTGATTTTCCTTACGCCGGTGGCGGATCCCCGCCGCTACGGGATTGTCGAGGTCAAAGGCAGTCAAATCATTTCTTTGGCTGAAAAACCTTTAGACCCCCGGAGTAACCTGGCTATCATGGGGATTTATCTTTTTAAGGAGGCTATTTTTGCGGCGATTGAAAGGATTGCCCCTTCCCGGAGGGGTGAACTGGAGATTACGGATGCTATCCAGGAACTGATCCATTTAGGGGGAAAAGTTGTTCCTTATATGTATCCCGGGCGGTGGATGGACATCGGCCGGCCGGAAGATCTGCTCGCGGCCAACAGGGAAATGTTAAACTTGTTGACGAGACCGGAAACCAAGAACCGGGATGCCGGAGTGGGGAATTCTCCAGGCGGCCTGGTTGAGGGTTCGCTGTCTTTGGTTGCCCCGTCGGCTTTGATTGCCGGGAGCAGATTGCAGGGGCCTTTGGTTATTGGCGAGGGGTGCCGGATCACCGGTTCTGTCCTCGGGCCGTATACTGCGCTGGGCGATGGTTCCGTGCTTGAAGATTCTTACGTGGAAAATTGTGTTATTTTTGAAAATGTGATCATCCGTAGTTTAAAAACTCCTCTCCGGAACAGTATTATCGGCCAGGGAGCGAAGATCTGCGGTGGGGGGCAAAGGAGTGCAAAGAGTTTCTGGCTGGGAGCGGGCTCTTTTTTAAACTTATGAAAAGGAGTTTGCAGCATAAAATCTATTGGATTATGATTCGGTGTCAAGGGTGATCTTTGTTCCGCTCGCAAGCTAGGCGCTGCATCCCGCCTGACGTTTTTTTTAGCGCGCTGTTTTATTCAGGCGGCTGTAAAGGCGCCGGATCTTTTCGGCGACGATCTCTATGTCATGGTTTTCACGTGTATAGCTCCAGCCGTCCCGTTGGAGCTTTTCTTTTGCGGCCCGGTCAGTGCAGAGCATCTGCAGATCCCGGCAGAGCAGTTCGCGGGGGTCTGTATCTTCTGCCGGGCCTGTCTTTACCACCGGGAGTTTTGCCCTCAAAGCAGGGACCTGTTCACGGCGGGATAAGGGGGAGAAGATTCCGGCGTACCTTTCTTCCAGGAGCAGGGCGATTTTCCCCGCGGCGAGAGCCTGGAGAAGAAAATACCCGTGACCGGCAATGATGGTATAATCTTTGATAATTTTACTGAAGGCGGGTGTCCAGGGGTGAAAATTGCCGCTGAAGCGGGGGGGCTTCTGCCTGGAGAAAACACCGCAGGTCCAGGAATCCAGGCTCCGGATAACCTCGTTTAGGGACAGAAAAGGGGCAAGCTGGCGGTTTTCCAGCGGGCCGGCATAAAGAACGCTCCACTGCTGTGGTGGAGAGAAATCCGGGGGCGGGCCTGTTTTTACACCTGGAGGTATTAAATGGAGGGGAGTTTTTCGGTAAGGATTAAAAAAACGCTGCAGGGTTTGGAATGCGTCCGAGTGGGAACAGGTTACAGTGTCCGCTTCATGCACGCAGGTAAGGCCGGGATGATCTTCCCCGGAGAGATAACCGGCAATCCAGGGAATCTGAAAAGATCTACTTAATTCGGCAGCCATGAGAAATAAATCAGGATGAAAAACGTGCAGCAGATCAAAACCGCGGTAAAAAAGCAGGTTTTGTATCTGCTGCCTGTTTATATTTAAAGAGCTCTTCAGGCCGGTTTTGGCCAAATATTTTTGGTAAAGGGGCAGCAGAAAGGGGGGGACTCCAGTTAAAACAAGATGGAGCCGCCGACCGGTTTGCAAAACTCCCTCTGCCCAGGTGATAATGGCTGCGGTGTTCCCGTTGAAGTCAAATTTATTTATCCATAAGGCCTGCACTTGAACCACCTGTTAAAATGATATGAGAGAAAAAAAATTAAAATGCAGGATAATAAATTTATGCAGAGAATAATGATCCTAAGCTTGAGCGGAGAATAGCACTATGGTTGGTGGAGGTTGTTTCCCAATGGTGAAAAGAACAATTAAAGTTGGTTTGTTGGGGCTGGGGACGGTCGGTGCAGGGGTCTACAAGCTTCTGAAGATGAATAGTGAACAGATCAGTGACCGGGCAGGAGCCCAAATTGAAATTAAAAAAATACTGGTCAGAAACCTGGAAAAAAAGAGGACAGTCGAGGCAGATTCCGGGCTGTTGACGACAAACCCCTGGGAAATCCTGCATGATCCCGAAATAGATGTGATTGTCGAATTGATCGGTGGTGTGGAGGAAACACGCACTTATATTGAAGAAGCCCTGCGGCATAAAAAATTTGTAATTACGGCAAATAAGGATCTGATGGCTACGGCTGGGTCAGAACTTCTCCTGATGGCACGGGAAGAAGATCTGAATATTTATTATGAAGCCAGTGTGGGAGGGGGAATCCCCCTGATCCGTCCTTTAAAATACTGCCTCGGGGCCAATAAAATTGCCCGGATTATGGGCATTATCAATGGCACAACCAATTATATTTTAACGAAAATGAGCCTGGAGGAGATGGAGTTTGGGGCCGCCCTGGCTGAAGCTCAGGCCAAGGGGTTTGCCGAACAAGATCCCGGCAATGATTTGGAGGGAAGAGATGCCGCTTATAAGCTGTGCATACTGGCGGGGCTGGCTTTCAGCAGCCGTGTACGCTTTGAAGATATCTATATCCAGGGGATCGGCGGGATCAATAAAAGGGATGTTCTTTATGCCCGGGAACTTGGTTTTACTATAAAACTCCTGGCCATCGGTGAAGAATTTGCCGGCCGGGGGTTGGCCTTGAGGGTTCATCCGGCTCTTCTTCCTTTAACGCATCCCCTGGCGTCTGTTTTTTATGAAAACAATGCTCTTTTTGTCGTGGGTAATGCTGTGGGAGAAGTGATGTTTTATGGGCCGGGGGCCGGGGCTCTGCCGACGGCGAGTTCGGTAGCCGCCGATTTGATTGATGTGGCTCGTAATATCAATCATCGGGTGGAAAGCGGGATTATGGAGGCTGGCTTTGAGCATAAAAAGTTTGTTCCCATGGAATCGCTGTCCTCGGCTTTTTACCTGCGCCTGCAGGCCAAAGATGAACCCGGGGTATTTGCTTCCCTGGCCACTGCTTTCGGTAAAGAGGGTGTCAGTTTGGATCGGATTTTACAAAAACGCAATATTGCAGGTACCGCCGAGATTGTTCTGGTAACCCATGTTGTGGAGGAAAGATGTTTTAACCTTGCTTTGGGTCAAATACAGAAAACGCCTGCGATTAAAAAGATCAACAGTGTTTTACGGGTGATTGAAAGTTAAAATTTTTTAATGACCGCTATACTTGCGAGGATAACGATTCTGTCATTTTTTGAGGTTTTTCCGGTTTTTAATCAGCGAAATTACCGGGATTGGCAGGAAGCACTTTGCCGGCTTGACTGGAAATAAAAGTATGTTGATAAATCCTTTTTTCTAACAGGAATAAATATAAGCGTTGTGGAATAAAAATTAGTAATGATCGGCCTGTATTTGTACTAATGTCCGCAATATAGACCGGAAAAAGTTAGGTGAAAAGTAAAGCAATGGATATTTCACGATACTTGGGCAGGCCTACCTGGGTAGAGATTGACCTTTCCAAATTAGCTGCCAATGTAAGGGAATTTCGGCGGTTTTTACCCGCAAATGTTCAACTGTTGGCCGTGGTCAAAGCAGATGCTTACGGCCACGGGGCCTATGAAGTGGCTTGTGTTGCCCTCCGGGAAGGAGCGGCGATGTTGGGGGTGGCTTCCCTGGAGGAGGGTAAAAGCCTGCGGGAAAAGAGTGTTTCAGCGCCCATTCTCATCTTGGGCTATACAGATCCCCGGCAAAACCTTTCTTTATTGGAAATGCAGCTAACCCCGACCATTTTTAACTGGGAAACGGTTGCTGCTCTTTCACAGCTGGCTCAGGCGCGGGGCAAGCGGGTTGCTGTCCATGTCAAGCTTGATACAGGTATGGGCAGACTGGGGTTAAATAATCCGCGTGAAGCTTTAAATTTCCTGGAAAGAGTTGCTGCTCTCCCCGGGGTTGTGCTGGAAGGGGTTTATACACATTTTGCTGCTGCTGACGAGGCGGATCCAAGCTTTACCCATTGCCAACTGCGGGTTTTTAAAAGTATTTTACGGGCCTGCCGGGAAAAAAAGATCCAAATATCTCTCAAACATGCGGCCAACAGTGCGGCAGCGTTGGAATTTCCCGGAGCACATTTTGATCTGGTCAGGGCCGGTATAAGCCTTTATGGTTATTATCCGGTGCAGAATCTGCAAAGAGAGCGGCCGAGGCTGCTTCCTGTGATGTCTTTGAAAAGCAGGATTGTTTTTTTGAAAAAAGTTCCTGCCGGGACGCCCATTAGCTACGGAGGGATTTATTCCACTCCGAAAGAGACAACAATCGCCACTGTAGCGCTGGGCTATGCCGATGGTTACAACAGACTTTTATCCAATAGAGGTGCGATGCTGGTACGCGGGAGAAGAGCCCCCATTGCTGGAAGGGTTTGCATGGATTATACGATGCTGGATGTGGGAGAAGTTCTTTCCGCCAAGGAAGGTGATGAAGTAGTCGCTTTCGGCAGTCAGGGTCACGAGGAGATCCGCGCTGATGAGCTTGCCCGGGAGCTGGGGACGATCAGCTATGAAGTCCTCTGTAATATCAGTAAGAAGGTTCCCAGGGTTTACTGCCAGGAGGGGACGGTAAAAAATATAAAAATTTTTTAATCTCGAGTATATCTGGATATATAAATTAATGTATAAAAAGGTAAAGAGGCTGAATAATAAGTATACCGCGGGGCAAATATTTATCCATTTTTATTCAGGGGGTGCTTTTCCTTGGCGAGGACAAAACGAATTATGATTAGTTTGCCACACAGCTTGTTGCAGGAGGTTGACGGTGTTGTCGAAATGGAGAAAAAGACACGCAGCGAGTTTATTCGGGAGGCGATGAAGCTTTATCTTCAAGAACGGAAAAAAAAGCAGATACGGGAAAGTATGCAGGAGGGTTATATTGAGATGGCACGGCTGAATTTGGCCCTGGCCAATGAAGCACTATCAGTTGAAAATGAGGCGGACCGGCTTGCCAGGGAAATGATAACGGAGAGTGAATAAGGTGGATGTGAAACGTGGTTTTATCTTTTATGCCGATCTCAGCCCCGTGGTCGGTTCGGAACAGGGAGGCTTCAGGCCCGTTTTGGTTATTCAGAACAACGTGGGAAATAAATACAGCCCGACGGTGATTGTTGCGGCGATTACTTCGCATATTGAAAAGGCCAAGCTGCCGACACATGTGGAGCTGTCTGCCGAAGAACACGGGCTGGAAAAGGATTCGGTTATTCTACTCGAGCAGATACGGACGATTGACAAACAAAGGTTACAGCAAAAGATTACGGAAATGGATGAAAAGATTATGGCCAAAGTAAATGAAGCTTTAAAGATCAGCTTAGGGCTCATTGATTTTTAGGTATTTTCAGGAATAAGCATACCTTAGAAAGGCGAGTGATGTGCTAGGACGGGAAACCGTGGTTAGATCCGCAGGTAAGCCCGTTTTTATTTTTTTATGGAATTGGAAAATACATGGGCCATTCCTTTGCCCTGGTTTTCGGCAGTGCCGTTAAAAAGAACAACCCTCCGGAGATGTCAGGAGTTGTTGGATACTTTAATGCAAATATGCGGGTAGTATCGCTATTTAAGGGTTAATAGTATTATTGCCTATCAACTAAAGTTGTGCTATATTAAAGTGGTAAAAGTTTCTCTGAGATATTGCTGTGGGAGGTTAAATATTTATGGAGGGCGCTAAACAGTGCAAGGTTCTGGTCAGTGATCCCGTATCAGAAAAAGGTATTCAGTTGCTTCAAGGTATTGCGCAGGTTGATATAAAAAAGGATCTTTCACCTCAGGATATCATAGAGATCATCGGTGAATATGATGCTTTGCTGGTCCGCAGCGGCACGAAGGTGACCGCGGATGTAATCGGTGCCGGGAAAAAATTGAAAGTTATTGGCAGAGCAGGGGTGGGGGTTGATAATATTGATGTGGAAAAAGCAACGGAGCAGGGTGTTTTAGTTCTTAATGCCCCGGAGGGTAACACGATTTCGGCAGCGGAGCACACTATGGCCTTAATGTTGGCCCTGGCCCGCAATATACCGCCGGCTTCAAGTTCTATGAAGGCCGGTCAATGGCAGAGAAACAAATTTATGGGCCTGGAGCTTTATAAAAAATGTCTGGGGATTATAGGGCTGGGGCGCATTGGTGGTGAAGTGGCCAAAAGAGCACGGGCCTTTGGGATGAAAGTCTTGGCCTACGATCCCTATATCTCGGCGGAACAAGCTGAAAAGATAGGGGTTATTGCCAAAAATTTTGATGAAATTATTGCGCAGGCTGACTTTATTACTTTGCATATTCCCAAAACTTCTTCTACCAAGTATATGATCGGGGCAGAGGAGTTGGCCAGGATGAAAGATGGCGTGCGCATTATCAACTGCGCGCGTGGCGGGCTGGTTGATGAAAAGGCCCTTTACGAGGCAATTGTTGCCGGAAAAGTGGCCGGTGCAGCATTGGATGTGTTTGAGGAAGAACCTCCTGGTAACAACAATCCTCTTCTACAGCTTGAACAGGTGATCAGTACTCCCCACCTGGGGGCTTCTACGCGGGAAGCGCAGGTCAATGTCGCTGTGCAGGTGGCGGAGGAGATGATTCATGCCTTAAAGGGTGAACCCTTGCATATGGCTGTAAATGCGCCCGTGTTGCCACCGGAACTCCTGAGCGAAATTGAAGCATTTGTTCCTTTAATGAAAATTTTGGGAAGTTTTTATATGCAGGTTTTTAACGGCAGGGTAGAAGCAGTGGAGATTACTTATAGCGGCAGTGTTGCTGAATACCCGGTTACACCCCTCACGACGGCTTTACTTATTGGCTTTTTACGTGTGATGCTGGACAGCAACGTCAATTTTGTAAATGCGCCGCTAATTGCCAAGCAAAGAGGTATAAAAGTAAAGGAGATCACCAGTAAAGGCAATTCTATTTTTAATAATTTGATTACAGTAAAGGTAACAGCCGGTGAACAGACTTTTACTATTGCCGGAACAATTTTTGGGCGAAACGATATTCGTATTGTCCAGATTGGTGATTATCGAATTGAAGTAGTACCTTCGCGTTATATGTTTGTTAGCAAATATGCTGATAAGCCTGGTGTAATCGGTAAAGTAGGAACGATTTTGGGAAATAACAATATTAATATTGCCAGTATGCAGGTTGGCCGCCGGGAAGTGGGGGGCGAAGCTGTGATGGTGTTGCAAGTGGACAACCATGTTTCGGAAAAGGTTTTAAATGAGTTGAAAGAGGTTGAACATATTCTTTCCACTAAAGCTGTGGAGATCAACCCCTATTATAGTGAGACCAGAATCTAAGGAGACTACGCAGAACTGAAAAGTAGTGAACAGGTGAGGAGGGAGGTCGCGCATGCCTATCTATGAATTTCTTTGCGGGTGCGGTCACCGGTTTGAAAAACTTTGTAAAATGAACGATAAGCCTTTTTCCCAATGTCCTGCATGCGGGGGCGAAAGCCGTCGGGTAATGTCTGCTTTTCGTGTCGGGCGTTCCGCCGGCAGTGCGGCAGGCTCTTCCCCTGCGGGCAGCAGTTGCAGCGGCTGCAGTAGCACCAGCTGTGCCAGCTGCCACTAACAAATATAGGGACGCATGAGGTCAGGAATAGTGTCCCGGAGCAGCGGTTGTGTCCTCCACTGGCAGGGTATAATTAGTAGAATGGAAGCATAAAAGAATATTTATTAAAATTTGCGGAGAAGGAGATACTAAAATATCACTTCTCCTTATTTTTTTGCGAAAAAGGATGGAGACATGTTCAACGTCATAGCTCTTGGCCTTCTCATTCTCCTGCTGGCCCTTCTTTATTTGGGTGCGCTGGAGCGGGTTTTGGAACGAATGCGGCTGACCGGGAAACAGGCGTTCCTGATGC
Source organism: Dethiobacteria bacterium (assembly GCA_050948785.1). Classification (GTDB taxonomy): domain Bacteria; phylum Bacillota; class Dethiobacteria; order DTU022; family UBA8154; genus JAAZMI01. The sequence goes on along the minus strand of JBMNEM010000007.1, from coordinate 46,749 downwards.
TCTCCGCCATGCTTATCGGGGGGTATTTACCGTCTGTACCCCTGGTTGGAGGTTTAAAAGTAAACATAGGCGGGATGCTCATACCTTTGATGCTCGTGATTTATCTGTTGGTCACCGCTGACGAACGAAATGAAAAGTATAGAGCTCTGCTGGTTGCGGTAGTGACTGCACTCGTAATCCGGAGCGCGGATCGCCTTTTACCGGGAAATCCCGGTGTTGGCCATTTTGATATAGACCCTCTTTTTTTACCCGCTTTGATCGCCGCGCTCGTAGCTTATACATTGGGGCGTTCCCGGCGGGCTTCTTTTATCGGCGCCTTTTTGGGTGTACTGTTTGTTGAAATTTTGGCCTGGGGTGATAACCTGCGGCGCGGTTTAGGCGCAAACACTTTTATTTTAGGCGGCGGGGGAGTTTGGGGGGCTGCACTTTTGGCCGGGGTGCTGGCAGTTTTACTGGCAGAAATTGTCGGGGAGATCCGGGAGAGGCTGCACCGAGTAGGGGAATAAGCTAATATTTAATTAAGGGTAGTGTGTAGGATGATTCCCAAGTGTTTTATGCCGTTTGCTTTTTTTTTCTTATTTATCGTTTCCTGCTTGCTAGGTGGCGTGGAAGTTTCCCGGTTTTATGGCCGGGATGCCGTCAGCACGCCGGCACGCATCTCCTCCCGGGTGCAAACTGCCGGAAGGATGATCATTCCTTACCCTGGCAGCACACAGGCCCGGGAAACAGGCTCCTCACCGCTCCTGACAGAGTTGGAAAAAGAGGAAATTGCTGCTGAAAAATACTTCCAGCTGGTTGATGGGGAAGGAAAAGTTATTACTGTCACCGGGCACCGCCTCCGGCGCGGTGACCAATACCTTGATGAAAAAAACCGTCTTTTCACCGTGGAGCGGGTAGAGGACTATGTGGCCCATGCCCGGTATATTCGTACAGAGAAGTTAAAGAAATCCGCGATAAAAAATATTTGCGGTAATTCCCCGGAAAAAAAAGAAGTGGTAAATATCCCCGGGAAGCCCTTTTTGCCGGATTTGGCGGCGGTGGAAAAACCTGGTAAGCCGCGTCGGATTATCGCCATCTATCATACACATAATGATGAATCTTATGTGCCCAGTGATGGAACTGAAAGTGTTTACGGCCGGGGAGGGATCCACGCCGTGGGTAAGGCTTTTAAGAAAGCCCTGGAAGAAAAAAACATCAATGTTGTCTATTCCGAGGATCTGCATTTGCCCCACGACCGTGATGCTTACCTCCGGGCCAGGGGAACTGCAGTAGAACTCCTGGAGCATGACCCCGATGTTATTTTTGATATACACCGGGACGCAGCTCCCCCGGAAACCTACTCTGCAAAGGTCGATGGAGATTGGGTCACGAAGATCCAGTTTGTTGTCGGGCAGGAAAACCCTTCTTTCACGGTCAATAGGAGCTTTGCTTATGATTTGAAGGCCCTGGCAGATGAAATCTACCCTGGATTGATTAAGGGGGTTCTGTTGGGGTGGGGTGATTTCAACCAGGATTTAACACCTTTGAATCTTTTACTGGAAGTCGGAACACATCTGAACAGTAAAGAGGCAGCCCAAAGCGGTATTTCTTTTTTTGCTGATGTCGTCAGTCTTTATTTTTATGGGGAATCTGTGGGGGAAGAAGATGAGGCAGAGTTTTCCTCCAGGGTGGGTAAATGGGGAGGGGTGCTCACCTGGACCATAGGTGTTATAGTATTGCTGGTTGCAGCCGTGCTGACAGGATTTTATTTTTTAAATAATCCTGCAGCCTGGGAACGCTTGAAATGGCGTCTGCAGTTTTATTTGGGACGCGGGGGGCTGGTCTGGCAGGAAGGCAGAAAGAATTTAGGCCTTCTGGGAAAAGATATCGTCTCCGGGGCACGGGTGATTTTGATCTTTATTTTCATTCTGGGGCAGCTTTTCCGGACTGCTTTTCGTGGGATCAAAAACCGGCTAAAACCTTAAAATATTTATAGTTAACACCTAGATTATAAAGTATTTCTATTTCCAGTCACCAAAGTAGCTGTTATAATATAATAATATAGTATCAAGGAATGGGTCGCTTTAACTTTTTCATTTGCGAGGTGCTCTGTGGTTAAAAAATGTTATTTTACTTTTCCGACAACTCACCAGGCAATTCGTGCCGAAAAAGTTTTGGCTAAAACCAAACGGGAGTTCAAAATGGTTCCTGTGCCCCGGAAGATCAGTTCCAGCTGCGGGGTGGCTCTTTGTTGTCTTCCCGGTGAGGCGGAAAGTATCCAAGCTTATCTGGAAAACGAGGCTGTCTCCATCGAGGGTGTTTATACTCTGGAAGAAAAAGTATCCGCAAAACTGTTGTCTTTTTTAGATAAAGGGAGAGAGAAGAAAACTTGATGGCCGAAAAAATTATTTATTTTGATAATGCTGCGACTTCCTGGCCTAAACCGGAGAGTGTTTACAAAGCTGCTGAGAACTACCTGCGTAACGGTGGTGCCAGTCCTGGGCGTTCCGGTTATACACGCGCCCTTCAAGCCGGGCGTCTTGTATTTGAAACGAGGGAAAGAGCGGCATCCTTTTTGGGGGTTGCCAAGCCTGAAGAGATCATTTTTACTCTTAACGCTACGGATTCTTTGAATATGGCTCTCAAGGGCATTTTGGAACCGGGGGATCATGTTGTTTATACTTCTCTGGAACATAACTCCGTGACCAGGCCTTTAAACTCTCTTTGTCACAATGGAATGGTTACGGCAACCATGGTTTCCTGTGATTCTTCCGGTTTCCTGGATGTTCAGGAGATCGCCAGAGCGATTAACTCTCAAACAAAGTTGATCGTCTGCACTCATGCTTCCAATGTCCTGGGAAGGGTATTACCTGTAAAAGAGATCAGCAGGCTGGCCTGGGAAAAAGGGGTTTATTTCCTTTTAGACGCGGCCCAGACGGCGGGTTCCCTGGATCTTGACCTGCAGGAGATAAAACCTCACCTGGCAGCTTTTACCGGGCATAAAGGTTTGTTAGGGCCCCCGGGAGTAGGACTGCTTTACGTCCGGGAGGGAGTAAAAATAAAGCCCTGGCGTGAAGGAGGGACCGGAAGCAGGTCGGAAGATGACCACCAGCCGGAAATGATGCCGGATTACCTCGAAGCCGGAACGATGAATACCCCTGGCCTGGCAGGCTTCAATGAGGGGATAAAATTTATCCAAAAAATCGGAGTTTCCGCTATTGCCGGGCATGAGCAAAGGTTGGCCCAAAAACTGCTGGCCGGTTTACGGGAAATCAGGAAGGTCAAAGTCTTCAATTCCGAGGGGGATTATCCTTCTACTGCTGTGGTTTCGTTTGTCCTCGAGGGACTGGATTGTGGTGAGCTGGGCTATCTTCTGGAACACGTTTATGGCATCATGTGTCGTACGGGACTGCACTGTGCACCCAATGCCCACCGCACACTGGGCACTTTTCCTCAGGGAACAGTCCGTTTCAGCCTGGGCTACTTTAACCGAGAAGAAGAAATCGAACATGCTTTGAGTGCTATCAGAGAGATCGCCGGGCGTTTTTAATACTTAAACAGCCGCGGGGACGGTCCTTGTGGCAGGTGCTTGCCAGCCGCGGGGATAGTCCCCGTGGCAGGTTTGCTTAGTCCTTCTTTTGGATCTGTGCCCCTGTATTGCTGTCAATGTAGTAGTTATCCTGGTATAAAAGTTCGGAGATCGGCAGAATTTCGTAGCCCTGTTTTTTTATATAGGTGATAATCTCCGGCAAGGCTTCTACTGTGTAGCGGCCGTTGTTGTGGAAGAGGACAATGGCACCGGGATGAAGGTTTTCGGTAACCCTTTTGATCATGGGTTCTTTACCCAGTTCCTGCCAGTCCAGTGAATCGATGCTCCATTGAATAGTACGGTACCCGGCTTTTTCTGCCGTGGTAATGACCTTGTTATTGTATTCGCCAAAAGGAGGGCGGAAAAGGTTGGGCTGTTTGCCGGACAGCTCAGAGATTATTTCTCCAACCTTTTCCAGCTCTTCTCTGATTTGTTCCTCCGCAAGGCTGTTCAGATGGGGGTGGCTGTAGGTGTGATTGCCAATTTCGTGACCTTCGTCAGCGATTTTTTGGACCATCTCCGGATATTTTTCAACCCAGAAGCCGGTAAGGAAAAAAGTTGTTTTCAGGTTGTTGGCTCGTAGAACTTCCAGGATTTCCGGGGTATAAGAAGCTCCCCAGCAAGCGTCAAAAGAAATGGCCATTTTTTTCTCCGTTGTATCAACATAGTAGATGGGCACCAGCCGGGCTTGCCTCCCCACAATAGGTATAGTCAAATTTTTCGTAAAAAATTGCCAGGAAAAGATAGCGAAAACCAGTACAGCCAGCCAGAAAATTTTTTTGAACCTCTTTTTACTGATAAAAAAGAATCCCCGCATACTCCTCAAACCTTTACTCTTTTTTTTTGGGTAATGCATGAAATGAGTTTTTTGCAGTGAAAACCCCATTTTTATATTTATGCCTGATTACTTGCAGATATGAGATGTTTTCGGAATTTGAATGGTCTTAATAATGGAGGAAGAATATATATTTATAATTGGCCGAATAATCTTAACGAGAAAAAAATAAAATTAAGGAAAAAAGTTGTCTTGATCCGTATATAATTTATGTTATAATTGACTCATGATGTCTGGGATGGGTTTAAAAAGCCGTTTGAAATTATAAAATGCAGAAATCATGAGTTTGAGAGCTTTATTTGCCAGCCATTGTTTGTTTGCCTGAAGACATACACTGTGCGAATCTTCTTAACATTGCAGCCAATAATACACTGGAACTTCCATCCCAGCTGGAAACCATGCTTATCCATGGTTGTTTTTAAAAAGGGTAAAGGCGGTGAAAAGGTGCTGGAGATACGTTTTCATGGAAGAGGAGGCCAAGGGGCTGTTACGTCAGCGGAGCTTTTTGCTCAGGCGGCCATTATGGAGGGAAAGTATGCCCAGGCATTCCCGAGTTTTGGGCCTGAACGCCGGGGGGCACCGGTTGTAGCTTTTTGCCGGATAGATGATCAACCGATTTTTTTAAGGACGAATATTAACGAACCGGATATCGTCATGGTTTTGGATCCTTCGCTTTTGAGTGTGGTAGATGTTACTTCCGGGCTCAAGGATCACGGGATCTTAATCATCAACTCCGAGAAAGAGCCGCGTCATTTCATGTTGGATAAATTAGATAAAGCGGCGACGATTAATGCTACGCAGATAGCCCTGGATATTTTAAAGCGTCCGATTACAAATACTGTTTTGTTGGGTGCGCTGGCCAGAATATCAGCTGTTGTCAAGATAGAATCAATTATTACTGCTATTGAACAACGGTTTGATGCCAAAAATGCTGCACGCAACGTGCAGGCTTTGCAGAAAGCTTTTGCCGAGACCCTGATTCTCAATAAAAGTGACTGCAAACCGGAAGAGTTAAACAGTTTCACAGGGCTTGCGGATATTGCCGCATCAACTGCAGTAGATGACGCTCCTAAAGCAGATTCCGAGTATTTGTGGAGCGAATTGGAGCCGGGTTGTGTGGTTACAACTGCTGGAAATGCCAAGACTTTCCGGACAGGTGATTGGCGATCATTTCTGCCGGTATTAAAAAAAGAACGCTGTATTCAGTGTGGGGTTTGCTGGGTTTTTTGTCCTGATATGGCTTACCAGCAGGATCGTGAAGGCTTCTATATCGTAGATCTGGATTACTGTAAGGGTTGCGGCATCTGTGCGCAGGAGTGTCCTGTCGGGGCGATTCATATGGAAATGGAAAAGGAGGCGGATGTAGTATGAAAAAACGCGTAGGCATGGAAGTGTCCTTTGCTGCAGCTGAAGCGATCAAATTATGTAATGTTGATGTTATTGCCGCCTACCCGATCACTCCCCAAACCCATATTGTGGAGCGGCTTTCAGAATATGTCGCCAATGGCGAATTGGATGCCGAGTTTGTTCCTGTGGAGTCCGAACATTCCGCTTTAAGCTTGTGTGCCGGTAGCCAGGCGGCGGGGGCACGTTCATTTACCTGTACCAGTTCCCAGGGTTTGGCGCTGATGAACGAGATTGTCTATATCATCTCTTCTTTAAGGCTGCCCATGGTAATGATGCTCGTAAACCGTTCCCTTTCAGGTCCGCTTTCCATCTGGAATGATCACAGTGATGTCATGACGATCAGGGATTGTGGCTGGATCCAACTTTTTGTCAAAAACAGCCAGGAAGTTTTTGATCATGCTTTTATAGCTTATAAAATCGCCGAAGATCACAATGTTCTTCTGCCGGTGATTATTAATTTCGATGGATTTATTCTTTCCCACATGTTTGAACCTGTGGAGATAATGGAGGCCAGTGATATTCAGAAATACCTGCCTCCTTATGATCCGAAATATGCCCTTCATCCGGATCGGGCCCTGACCATGGGGGCCTTTGCCATGCCGGCGCTCTATACTGAGGCTAAAAAGGCACAGGATGAAGCTTTACTGGACTCTTACCCTTATATCCTGGATGCTTGGAAGGCATGGGGTGATTTAAGCGGTCGTTACTACCATCCGGTGGAAGAGTTTTATACCGAGGATGCGGAAACAATTTTTATCACTCTGGGCAGTTTCGGCGAAACAGCCGGCGAAGCTGTCAAGGTCATGCGGAAACAGGGCCGCAAAGTAGGGCTGTTGCATCTGCGTCTCTGGCGTCCGTTCCCCTTTGATCTGTTCCGCCAGGCCATTAAAGGCGCCCGGAATTTAATTGTGATTGACAGGGCTGTTTCCTATGGAGGCCCCGGGGGGCCTGTGGCCAGTGAAATCCGTTCCGCCCTTTATAATATGGAAGAAAGACCGCAGGTTCACAGTATCATTGCCGGGCTGGGGGGCAGGGATGTAACCGTCCAGGATTATGTCCGGATGTTTGAGAACACTATGGCGGGGAAGGTTTCTGATTACGAGATCTATGGTGTCAGGGGATAGTGTCTTGAGGCCATCATTCTGGATGGAGAAAAGCAGTTTTGGTGTTGAGAAAGGGTGGAAAAGATGAATGATGCCAACGTTTATGCTGTCAAATCATTGACTAAAAAGGAGTATTTTGCTCCTGGCCATCGTTCCTGTTTGGGTTGCGGTGAAGCTTTGGCCGTACGCCTCGTTCATAAGGCTTTGGGCCGTAATGTGATCACCGCCTCGGCAACAGGATGCATGGAGATCGTTTCTTCTCCATTTCCTTTAACCTCCTGGGAGATACCCTGGATTCATGTGGCTTTTGAAAATGCAGCGGCAGTAGCCGGCGGCATAGAGGCAGCGCTCAAGGTCCTGCAGCGTAAAGGAAAAATTTCGGATAAAAATGTATCCGTTGTAGCCATGGGAGGGGATGGTGGAACAGCGGATATTGGCTTGCAGGCTCTTTCCGGGGCTTTGGAACGGGGCCATAAGTTTTTGTATGTTTGTTATGATAACGAAGCTTATATGAATACGGGCGTGCAGAGATCCTCAGCGACACCCTTTGGCGCCTCCACGACGACTTCTCCGGCGGGCTCGGTTGTGCCCGGCCAGATTACGTGGAAGAAAAATATGCCGGAGATTGCCGTGGCGCATAATATTCCTTATGTGGCCACCGCTACACCGAGCTATCCTCTCGATCTTGTAAACAAGATCAGAAAAGGCATAGAGGCGGAAGGCCCCGCTTATGTGCATGTCCTGAGCGTTTGTCCCACGGGTTGGGGAATAGCAAGTGAGGAAACGATCAAATTTGGCCGTTTGGCCGTCCAGAGCGGGTTTTTCCCTCTTTATGAGATAGAGAATGGAAAATACAGGATTACTGTGGACTGCGAAGAGCTGGTACCGTTGGAACAGTACTTGCAGCCCCAGAGGCGGTTTCGTCATCTTCCGGAGGAGACGATTAACTTTATTCGTCAACGTGTTTTACACCAGTGGGAGGAGCTGAAAAGACGCTCCGGGTAGTTTTGTTCTGTGGCTGGTTTTGTGTTTAGGTCCTGGAAGCTTGCCTTAATCTGTTTTTTATCTGTACCAGAAAGTAGGGAAAGGAAAATGGAAGTAAAGGAAATCGATAGGATTTTGGAAAAGTATGGTTCGGATCCTGCCGATGTTCTTGGGATGTTGATGGATATCCAGGAAAAGGAGCGCTACCTTCCCCGAGAGGCTTTGAATTACTTGTCCAGGAAATTGGATGTGCCTCTGACCCGGCTTTACCGCATGGCCACCTTTTATGAGGCTTTAAGTTTAAAGCCGCTGGGGCGTCACCAAATTCATGTCTGTATGGGGACAGCCTGCCATGTGCGGGGAGCAGCACGGATTCTGGATAAGCTTGAGAGTCAACTGTCCATCAAGCCCGGTGAAGTAACACCGGATCTGAACTTTGGCCTGAAAACCGTTAACTGTGTAGGCGCCTGCGCTTTAGGGCCGGTGGTCCAGGTTAACGGGGAATACCATGGGAATATGTCGGCACTGAAAATTGAACGTATGTTAAAGAAATATAACGGTGCAGAAAAAGAAAAGGCCGAACAATAATTTTGGCAGGTTTTTTTCTTTGGAGGCTGTGAATTTTTAAAGAGTGTAAAGGAAAGAGGTGGCCCTGTGTTCAGGTTAAGTTCGGTAGGCGAACTGGAGAAACTTCGTGCAGAAATATTGAAAAAAAGAGATACCGGCAGGCCCTGTATTACTACCTGTTTAGGTACTGGCTGTCACGCCTATGCCAGCCAGGCTGTTTATAACGCGCTGGCAGAAGAGATCTCCTCGCGTGGTCTCGAGGGAAAAGTAGAGCTGAGGGGTACTGGTTGTCACGGCTTTTGCGAACAGGGGCCCATTGTGGTGATTTTCCCCGGCGAAATCTGCTATTGTCGTGTGCAACCGGAGGATGCTGCGGATATTTTAACGTTGACTGTATTGGAAAATAAAGTCATTGATCGCTTGCTTTATGAGGAGCCTGTTTCCGGCCAGAAGTATGTGCGGGAAGATGAGATTCCTTTTTATAAAAACCAGAACAGGTTGATCTTAGGCCAGAACAGGCTGATTGATCCACAAAGTATCGAAGATTATCTTGCCCAGGGGGGGTACAAGGCCCTGGCCAAAGCATTGACGGAATTGACACCGGAGGATGTGCTGGAAGAAGTCAAAAAAGCCAACCTGCGGGGACGCGGCGGTGGTGGATTCCCGGCGGGGGTTAAATGGGAAACGACGCGCCAGGCCCCGGAAAAAGAAAAGTACGTGATTGTGAATGCTGACGAAGGTGACCCCGGTGCCTACATGGACCGGAGCCTTTTGGAAGGCAACCCCCATCTGGTTCTGGAAGGCTTGATTCTTGGTGCTTACGCGATCGGTGCGGCGGAAGGTTTTGTTTATGTTCGCCAGGAATACCCCTTGGCGGTTGAAAATCTTGGTTGCGCCGTACAGCAGGCAGAGGAGTACGGATTACTCGGTACCGATATTTTAGGGACCGGTTTTAATTTCAGCGTCAGGATTAAACGCGGTGCGGGAGCATTTGTTTCCGGTGAATCCAGCGCGCTGGTGTCAGCCATTGAAGGTCAAGTTGGTGAGCCCCGGCCCAAACATATCAATACCGCGATTAGCGGCCTATGGGGCAAGCCGACCAATCTAAACAACGTGGAGACTTGGGCCAATGTTCCCTTTATTATTGACCGTGGTGCTGATTGGTTTAACAGCATCGGCAATGAGGACAATAAAGGAACAAAAATATTTTCTTTGGTGGGAAAAGTCAATAATACAGGTCTGGTAGAGGTTCCCATGGGGATCCCCTTACGAAAAATCATCGATGATATCGGCGGGGGCATTCCTCAGGGTAAAAAGTTTAAAGCTGTGCAAACCGGTGGGCCCTCCGGGGGTTGTATCCCCGAGCAATATCTAGATACCCCGGTAGATTTTGACCGTTTAAAGGAACTCGGGTCAATGATGGGTTCGGGCGGTATGATTGTGATGGATGAAGATAACTGTATGGTTGATGTGGCCAAGTACTTTGTGCATTTCTTAAAAGATGAGTCTTGCGGGAAATGTACGAGCTGCCGGGAAGGCACGAAAAGGATGTATGAAATACTGGAGGCGATCACCCGGGGTGAAGGCCGCGAAGGGGATATTGAGCTGCTGGAAGAATTGGCCTGGGTTACGGAAAAGACCTCTCTTTGTGCCCTTGGCCAAACGGCTGCCAACCCGGTCTTGAGTACCCTGCGTTATTTCCGTGAGGAGTACGAAGCTCATATCAAGGAGAAAAGTTGCCCGGCGAAGGCTTGCAAGGCATTGATCCGTTATACGATTGATTCCACCAAGTGTGATGGCTGTGGACGGTGCCAGCGAAACTGCCCCGAAGAAGCAATCATGGGGGAAGTCAAATCTCCGCTGACAATTGACAGCAGCCGCTGCTCACGCTGTGGCATTTGCCGGGAAGTCTGCCGTTTTGATGCGGTGATAGTAGAATAGTTATTATTGATTAAAAAAATCTAAAGGGTATGAGGGTAAAATGGTAAACTTAACGATTGACGGTCAACAATATCAGGCTGCAGAAGGTCAAAATGTGCTGCAGGTAGCACTGGAAAATGGGATTGAGATCCCCCATCTTTGCTATCATGAGAATCTTTCTTCCCATGGCGGCTGCCGTCTTTGCCTGGTGGAGGTAACCAGGGGCCAGCGGACACTTTTAACAACTTCCTGTACCTACCCCTGTCTGGAGGGTATTGTCGTCCGGACGGATACGCCGGAGGTCTTGAAGGCGCGACAGCTGGTTATGGAACTGCTTTTACCGCTGGCGCCAGAAGCGCCGCAAATACGGGCCTTGGCCCGGGAAATGGGGATAAGCGAGCCGCGCTTCAAGTCGGCAGAAGCGGATAATTGTATCCGCTGCGGCCTCTGTCTCCGGGCCTGTACTGAACTGGTCGGTGCCCAAGCCGTAACTTTTGCCGGCAGGGGTTACCGGAGGACGGTGGAACCGCCCTTTGGAGAGGAAGCGGTAGATTGCATCGGCTGTGGAACATGTGTTTTCCTTTGTCCGACCGGTTGTATTCAGATGGAGGATAAAGGTGTTCAAAGAACACTCGATAAATGGCAGAGAACTTTGGAATTGAAAGGCTGTACGAAATGCGGACGGCCCTATATTCCCTTTGCCCAGATTGAATTTGCCCGGCAAAAGGGGCAGGAGCCCCCAGACGAGGGCTGGTTTGATCTCTGCCCTAACTGCCGGTAACAATTTAACCACCTTTTCCTGAGTAAAGAGTACCGATGTTTGGGGAAAGGTGGTTTTTATTTTATAATTCATGTGGAGCAGTAAAAGGAGCGGTGCTGTGCGAAAAAAACGCAAAAAGGATCATCTCCATTTCATCCGCAACCTGGATGACGGCCCGGATACAAGCGGGTTTGAAGATATACATTTTGTCCATAACTGTTTGCCCGAAATTAACCCGGGCGAGATCAATACTACGACAATCTTTTGCCGGAAACAAGTAAAAGTGCCGCTGATGATTAATGCCATGACCGGTGGTATTCCTGAAGCTGTGGAAATTAACAGGGCACTGGCCCGTGCAGCCCGCAAGCTGGGGATACCGCTGGCTGTAGGCTCCCAAGCGGCTGCGCTGCAAGACAAAAGCTGTCGCTTCAGTTATGAAGTTGTGCGGGAAGAGAACCCCAGTGGCTTTATTCTGGCTAACGTGAGTTGTGCAGCTTCTCCACAGGAAGCCCGGGAAGCAGTGGAGATGATTAAAGCTGATGCTCTTCAGCTTCATCTTAATGCGGCTCAGGAAGTGATGATGTCGGAGGGTGAAGGTGACCTTTATTTCCGTGGTTACCGGCAAAAAATTAAACACTTGGCGGAGACCCTGCCGATTCCCGTCATAGTGAAAGAAACGGGCTGCGGTATAGCACGGGAACAGGCCTTGGAGCTTCTCGATACTGGTATTGCCGCCTTGGATATTGGGGGCAAGGGAGGGGCAAATTTTATTTTGGTGGAAAACTGCCGCCACCACCGGGCCGTGGAGCAGACTTTTTCCCGCTGGGGCCTTTCGACTGCCGTGAGTCTGGTGGAGGTGGTGGAAAGTGCCGGCGCGCAGCTGGACATTGTGGCTGCCGGCGGTATACGCAATGGATTGGATGTTGCCAAGGCGCTCAGTATAGGGGCCAATCTTGTTGGGGTTGCCGCCCCGCTGCTCCGGTCTTTTTACCAGGGCGGCGGGCAGGCAGTAGAAAATTATCTGTTCCAGTTAAAAAAGGAGCTCCGGCAGACGATGTTGCTTCTCGGTGCCTGCAACCTGGCTGAACTACAGCAAAAGCCCTTGGTAATCCTGGGTGATACGGGTAAATGGTTGGGAAGAAGGGGATTTGAGCCCAGCCGTTTCGCCCGGCGAGGCACTTTTCCCGGAAATATATAATAACCTGGAACAGGCAGTTAGGAGGTTGTAGGGGTAAATGGTTTTGAACGAAAAAACTTTAAGCAGCAGAAGGATTTACGAAGGGAAAATTATTCAGGTCCGTCTGGACAAAGTCCGTCTGCCGGATGGAAGTGAGAGTTATCGCGAGATAGTCGAACACGGCGGAGCCGTGGCGATTGTTCCCCTGGAAGGTGAACAGGTTTATTTTGTCCGGCAATACCGTAAACCGGTAGAAAAAATTCTTCTGGAGATTCCTGCCGGCAGGTTGGAACCGGGAGAAAATCCCGAAGAATGTGCGCGGCGTGAGCTCGCTGAAGAAATTGGCTTTTGGCCCCGTCGGCTGCAGCAGCTGGCTTTTTTTTATTCTTCCCCCGGTTTTACAAATGAAATTCTTTACCTGTATCTGGCTCAGGAGCTGGAGGAACAACAGGCTGAAAAAGATGCAGGGGAATTTCTGGAGATTGTAAAAATACCTTTTTCTGAGGCTTTAAAGAAAATCTCCAGCGGGGAAATTATAGATGGGAAGACGATGGCCGGCTTGCTGATGACTGCCCGCCATCTTGCAGCAGCTTCCAAATAAATGGCAGTCCTGTTATAATGAGCTTAAAACCTGAATCTATCTAAAATTTCAGTTAAGTAGGTGCACTTGCAGGTAACGGTTGTGGATTAGAATGTCTGATCAGTGTTGGAATCCATATGATTTGCCCTGTGGAGAAGCGTCATCATCTAGTGTAAACTTTTTAAGGGAAGTGAGCATATGGTTGTTACCAGGCGACGTTCCTGTCTGGACAATATTGCCCCGTACGTGCCGGGGAAGTCCATTGAAGAGGTTAAACGGGAGCTGGGGATACAGGATGTTATTAAAATGGCTTCCAATGAAAACCCCCTGGGGCCCTCCCCCCTGGCTTTGGAGGCAATCAGGGAGTATCTGCCCCTGATAAATTTTTATCCTGACGGGGATTGTTATGATCTTAAAAAAGCTCTGGCGAAACACTTTGCCTTGGAAAAGGAAAATATTATTGTCGGGAACGGAGCAGATGAGTTGATCGTTCTTGTAGGCACGGCTTATTTAGACCCCGGAGAGGAAATGATCGTGGCTTATCCTTCCTTCTCGGAGTATGAGTCTGCAGCGCAACTGATGAATGCTCTGCCCGTGCGTGTTCCTTGCCGGGAATTTCACTATGATTTAAAAGCCATGGCGGCAGCAGTGAATGAGAAAACAAAACTCATTGTAATCTGTAATCCGAATAACCCGACGGGAACTATTGTCACCCACAAAGAATTAGAAGGCTTTTTAAAAGGGCTGCCCGCTGATATCTTGGTGATTATTGATGAAGCTTATAAGGAATATGTAACGGATCTTTCTTACCCGCAAAGTTTGGAGTTTTTAAAAAGTGGGTATAATGTCCTCATTTTACGGACCTTTTCAAAAATTTACGGCTTGGCCGGTTTAAGGATTGGTTACGGTTTGGCCCCGGAAGCTGTGATTGCCGACCTGAATACTGTCCGTGCACCTTTCAATGTAAACTCTGTGGCGCAGGTTGCTGCCCGGGCTGCGCTCCAGGATCAGGAGCATCTGCAGGCTGTCCACGCTTTAAATAACCGCGGTAAAGAATTCCTGTCCAGGGAATTCCAGCGGCTGGACCTTTTTTATTTGCCGACAGAAGCCAACTTTTTCTTTATGGAAGTAGGGGTGGATTCCCGGAAACTTTTCCAGAAACTCTTACAAAAGGGTGTTATTGTACGCAGCGGGGATAGCTATGGTTTTCCACAATTTATTCGGGTTTCGATCGCGGCAGAGGAACAAAATACCCGTTTTATCAGAGCTCTGGAGGAATCTTTAGCGGAGCTACGCTCTACTTAATGAAAATCTGCCCTAATTTTTCCTTAAAGATATGCAGGCTTTCCTCCAGCTCATGAGAAATTACGGCCAGGAAGAGGCTGGCAATTTTGTTTTGAGCTTCTGCTTGCTGTAAAATCTCCTCTGTAATTTCCATGCCGGGTTCTACCAGCGGCTGGCTCTCGTTATCTTTTACGGTGTAATTCGCTTTTTTGTTTAAGATGTATTTTTTCATTTTTTCTCTAGATTCCCGGGCCAGTTCTTGGCCTTCACTGGAGATTTCTTTTTCCAAGTGATCCCAGATCTCCTTGAAATTATTTAAAATATCACGTAAGGGGGGGATTTTTTCTCTGAAGCGATCCTCTTTTAATGCTTCCTCCGATGCTGCCCCTTCAGCTTGCTCTGCCTGCTCTGGCTGTTTCTGTTCCACCTGTTCCTGATCCGCCTGGTGTTCTTCTCTTAAAAAAGGAAGATATTCCGGGGCGGCAATTACATAATCTTTCCCCAGGTTGATGACACCCTCGATAGACAAAAAAACATTTTTATTTGTTCTTTCCCGTTCCCGGATATCAGAAAGCAGCAGACTTTCAATTTCACCCGTTTGCACGGAAAAAGTAAAGTCCTGAACTTTGGCGATATAATCCCCGTTGCTGCTAATCACACTGCTGCCTATAAATGAATAATCCCTGGAGGCTTCTATCCGGGCCTGAGCCTCTGCATCGGGTGTATCTTCTTTACTTTTGATGATGAGAACATCTTTTCCAACGTTATAAATTTGCTCATAAGGGATGACCCGGGGTTTACTGCCCCTTAAAAAACCTTTCTCCCCCACCACTAACCCTTCCACTTTTTTCATTTCCGGGTCGATAATCAATTCTTGGACTCTGCCCAGTAAGGTGCCGTCTTCCAGGTTGACCACCGGGTAGCCTTTAATAAATTTTGTGCGCATGAAAACGCCTCCCTTTTTTCCTATTCTTTATCTTTTATTGGCCGTTTATACCTGCGGTTTATATTCACAGCGAGCTTTTTTTGGATTATGAAAAATCATTGTTAAGGTTTAACATATTATAACACTTCCATCCCGGTTCCTGCCAGAAAGTTGCTTTTTATAGGGCCAAAAGATATAATTAGTTGTGTCAAAGGCTAAATTTTGGCTTTAAAAGCCGGAAGAGGGAAGAGCAAACAGGTTTCTTCACTAATGATTTAATTTTGGTTGGCGGGAGCCTATTTTGCTGCCTGCTGCCCGGTTGAGGTGGAAATGATTGTTGATGATAAAAAGCAGTAGTGTGGAGATGACCAGAAAAATAGGCTGTTTTTTGGGAAGGATTGCCCCGGCCGGGACAGTATTGGCCTTGAATGGAGAACTGGGGGCGGGGAAAACGGCCTTTGCCCAAGGTGTCGGTGCAGGGCTGGAGGTCAGGGAAACGGTGAATAGTCCTTCTTATGTGCTGATGAATCTTTACAGGGGACGTTTGGAATTTTATCATTTTGATTTTTATCGCCTGGAAGAGGAAGAAGAACTGTTGGAGCTGGGGTTGGAAGAGTATTTCTATGGTGAAGGGATCACGCTGATCGAGTGGGCCAATAAATTTCCCGGGATTTTGCCGCCTGACAGGTTGGAGATAGATATACTCAAAGATGATCAGGATGTGGAGAGAGTCCGCCTGTTGTATTTTAAACCGCGGGGTGACCTGGAGGGATTTTTTCTCGAGGAGTTGAGCAAAATTGCTTCTTTTGGCACTTGATACGGCTACCAGGGTTTGTAGTGTCGCTTTGGGTGACGGCCGGAAAATCCTGGCCGAATATCTTTTAAATGTTAAAAGAACCCATTCGCAGGACCTCCTGCCGCTGATTGTCTCTCTTTTAAAAAATTCCGGTACGCATAAAAGTCAACTAAAGGGTCTGGCTGTAAATATTGGCCCGGGGTCTTTTACCGGTATCCGGATTGGTATAGCTACCGCAAAGGGCTTCTGCCAGGGATTAAATATCCCTGCGGTAGGAGTGATGGCTTTGGACGCCCTGGCAGAAGCCTATGCTTTTTGTCCTGCTCTCATCTGCCCAATTTTGGATGCCCGGAGAAACCAGCTTTATACAGCTCTTTACAGGGGGGGAGGAGACGAGCTGGAAGTGCTGCAGCCGGCCGCCGCACTTTCCCTGCAGGAGTTATTGGCAATATTTGCCCGTTATGATGAGGATATTATTTTCCTGGGAGATGCTCTCGATTCTTTCAGGGGTGAGCTGAGTTCGGCTCTTGGGAAAAGGTACAAGGAGACGCCTGTCCCGTTCCGCCAAAACCGTGCTTCTCTTATTTTACAAAAGGGAATAAAAATCTGGAGGGAAAAGGGGGGCTTGGCTCCCGATGCTTTAAAGCCCTTCTATCTTCGCCTTCCTGAGGCAGAAAGACGTTTACGCGAGAAGAGGCAGGGAGGAAGGTAAGGTGTTGCTGGAAATTGCTCCTATGTCGGTAGATGATTTAAGTGCTGTTTTGGAAATTGAAAAAAGTTCTTTTTCTTTTCCCTGGCCACAGGATTCTATTTATAAGGAAATTGTAAAGAATGATTATGCTTATTATTTTGTGGCACGCTTAAAGGATGAAGGCAAGGTGATCGGTTATGGGGGGATATGGGTACTTCTTGATGAAGCGCATATTACAACTTTGGCTGTGCACTCTCTTTATCGCCGGGCGGGGACCGGCAGTCTTTTATTATCTTGCCTGCTGAAAGAGGCTTTGTCCAGGGGTGCCCGTCAGGTTTTTTTAGAGGTAAGGGATTCCAACCAGGCAGCCCGTGCCCTTTACGAAAAGTTTGGTTTTGAAATGATTGGCCGACGTAAAAATTATTATTATCATGAAGATGCTCTGATTATGGTCCATAAATTTTCTATCTGAGTCGAGGAAGTGTTTTTTATGTTTCACCGGACTTTAATTCTGGGATTGGAGACCAGCTGTGATGATACTGCTGCGGCGGTGGTGCAAAATGGACGCACTGTTTTAAGCAGCATAGTTTCTTCACAAGATAGTTTTCACCTTCGTTTTGGTGGTGTGGTTCCGGAAATCGCCTCACGCTGCCACCTGGAAGTGGTCAACGCGGTGATCGATGAAGCCCTGGAGAAAGCGGGGGTCACTTTTTCGGATTTGGATGGGCTTGCTGTTTCTTATGGCCCCGGTCTTGTGGGTTCTTTGCTTGTAGGGGTTTCCATGGCCAAAGCCCTGGCTTTTACCCTGGACCTGCCTTTAGTGGGTGTTAACCACCTCGAAGGGCATATTTACGCCAATTTTTTAACGGGCCAAACTGTTTCTTTTCCTTTACTGTCTCTCGTTGTCTCCGGGGGGCATACCTCGCTTCTTTATATGGAAGGCCATGGACAAATTGAGGTGCTGGGCAAAACCCGGGATGATGCCGCCGGCGAAGTTTTTGATAAAGTTGCCCGGGCATTGGGGCTGGGGTTTCCGGGGGGGCCTGTGCTGGATAAGCTCGCCGGCCAGGGAAATGCAGCGGCCTATTCGTTCCCACGGGCTCTCATGGGGGAGGATGGGAAGCTGGATTTTAGTTTTAGTGGGGTTAAGACTGCCGTTTTAAACTGTATCCGCCGGGAAACGGAAAAAGGACAGCGGGTAAACCCGGCCGACATTGCTGCCGCTTTTCAGGAAGCTGTAGTAGATGCCCTGGTAAGCAAATCTCTCCTGGCTGTGCGGCAAAAGAAGACCCGGCAATTTCTTTTGGCTGGCGGCGTCGCCGCAAATAGCGAGTTAAGAAGAAAACTCCGGCAGAATCTGACATCTGCAGGAATCGAGTTAATTTATCCCCCTGTGGAGTTCTGTACTGATAATGGCGCTATGATTGCAGCAGCCGGCTACTATTATCTCCGGCAGGGGCGCCGGGCCGCATGGGATTTAAATGCCGTTCCCAACCTGGAATTTGAGAAGCCCTGAGAACAAAAGGGGCATATTTTTCTTAAAGTAGTCCCGGTTATAAATTTTTTTGACATTTTTAGATAGTTTACGACTATAATTTTTTATGTAAATGTGTGTGGAAATTGTGGATAAAAGGATGAGGCTTAACCGGTGGCGCTTTTCTCCCTGTGGATAACTTTGTGGATACTGTGAATTACTTGTGGAGAAAAAGGCTTAACTTAACAAGAATATGCCGTCTTTGTAGAAATTAGACCTCTTTTTTTGTTTTACATAAAAAAATTAGTTAAATCTTGCCGGGGTAAACGGAAGCAGGCGGTTTCGAATATGCTATCATAAGAAACTTAATTATCATTGAACCCGGAGGAAACAGGGATGGAAAGAAGGGGTTTTATTTGCTGGAAGGTTTAAAGAAGGTGCACTTCATTGGTATTGGTGGCTACGGCATGAGTGCCCTGGCTTTTATCTTGCTCCAGGCCGGCATTGATGTACGGGGTTCCGATATTCAACGCTCCGGAATAACGGCACAGCTGGAAAAAGCGGGGGCGAAGGTTTATCTGGGGCATAACCCGGAACAGCTCGGCGATGCTCAGCTGGCTGTGTATTCCACGGCGATAAGGCCGGATAACTCTGAAATGGAGGCAGCCCGGGAGAAAGGCCTCCTTCTCTGGCACCGCTCCGAGCTGCTGGGGGCAATATTGAACGCCGGATACGGTATTGCTGTTGCCGGTACACATGGCAAGACTACTACTACGGCCATGATCTCCTTAATATTGGCCAGAGGGGGCTGTGATCCCACAGCAGTGATTGGCGGGGAAGTGCCTTTTTTCCAGGGTAACGCCCGGTTGGGAAAAAGTCCGTATATTGTCGCGGAAGCCTGTGAAAGCGATCACTCTTTCCTCCGATATCAGCCCCGCCTGGCTGTAGTAACAAATATCGAGGCCGATCACCTTGAGCATTATAACGGTAGTTTTGAGCAGCTGGTGGAGACGTATCGTCATTTTATAAATAATGCCAGTGCAAAGGGTCAAGTCATTCTTTGCAGCGATGATCCCATTTTACAGGATTTACGGCCCGGGCTTGCTCCCCCGCTGATGTCATATGGGCTCAGGCCGGGTGCGGATATCCGGGGTGGGGAGGTGCAGCTGCAGGGGCTGGGGGCCAGTTTCCAGGTCTACTCCAAGGAGAAACATCTGGGGGGAATAACCCTCAAGGTGCCTGGCAGATATAATGTCGCCAATGCTTTGGGAGCTGTAAGTGTGGCCCTTCATTTGGGCATTGACTTTACAACTATCCAGGAGGCCTTGGCACGCTTTGACGGTGTCAAGCGTCGTTTTGAGATTGTCGGTGAAAGGGAAGGTGTTCTCGTTGTAGATGATTATGCTCACCATCCCACCGAAATAAAAGCTGCTTTGGAGGCGGCCCGCCAAAGCGGCCGGCGGCTTGTCTGTATTTTTCAGCCGCACCGTTATACCAGAACAAGTTTTTTGTGGGATGATTTTGTGCTGGCGTTTGATGAAGCCGATATCCTTTTGCTGACCGGTATTTATAGTGCGGGAGAAAAACCCCTTTTCCGGATAACCGCGCCAAGGCTTGCCCGGGAGATCCAGAAAAGGGGACACAAAGATGTTCATTTTCTGGAGGATAAGGAGCAGATCATTGAATTTCTGGAAAAGAATACCCAAAGCGGCGATCTGGTCCTCACGCTTGGTGCCGGGGATGTCTGGCAGATTGGCAGGGGGTTTTTGGAGAATGTTCCCTCCCGGCCGGTTTACCCGTAAGCTGTACTTTTTCGCAAGATCAACTGATTCCTCCTTTAAGGGCGATGGCGGGATATTCAATAACCAGGTTGGCCTGCAGTTCCTCCAGCTGTCCAAGTATTTCGGCCCGGTTAACCAGGCTTACCGCGAGGGTTTTAATGCCATCACTGCTGATTTCGGCACGGCGTATGCCGGTTATCTCCCCCAGGTAGACCAGATCTTCGGCTTCCAGCAGGATCAGTGTGCGTAAAAGTTTTCTTTTATCCACTTTCGTGACAGGCTGAAGGGCAGGGATAGTAGGCACTGTTGGCTCGCTTTTGGTACCGAGCTGGAGCTGGTTCATGAAACGTTCCAGCTCTGTTTGATCTTCCAGGCCGGAACGGAGATCAACCCAGGTTTGCTGAGCCAGAAAAGCGGGCAGGTGCTGATGGCTTTCCGGGTTGGACCCTGGCAGCAAAACAGGTATAACAGGGTAGCCTTTTTGCCGGAATTTTCGCTGCAGGGCGGCGCGCATTTCGGCCACCTGTACCGGCCCGATACCCTTGGCGCCGATAAATATGCCGAAGGACCGGCTGGTCCGCAGGGTCTCTTCAATTTCTACCAGCCAGGGCTGGCCAGGAGTCAGGTTCCATTTATCAAGGAAGGGCTTCAGGCCACGTTGGATTAACACCCTGGCGATAATCTTTACAGCGGTCAGATCGGAACGGTGATAACTAAGAAAAATGTCATAAAAATCCGACAATCTTGGCGCGCTCCTTTCATTACAGACAATGATACTGAAGAGATTGTCTTTTCTATAGTGTATGTTTGCCTGTAAAAAGGGTGCATATTTTTATCTATAACTTAAAAAGGGGTATCAAAGCCGCTGAGGAGAAGAAAAATAAACTGTTGAGTCATTTACCAAAAAAGCCGGCTTAAAACAAAAATAACCTTGCTATAGGAAGGATTATCCATTTACCTGTCGAAGTACAGAAAACGCCAGTTAAAAAAACTAGCCGGTTGGCAGGGAAGGTTTTGTTTAATGAAGCTTATGCTTATACAGTGGTTGCTGCAGGGGATCCCGGAATGCCTGGCGATAGCCACTTTGAGTTGGATATTATTAGAGCGGCAGTTTGCAGCCAAAAAAATTTTATCCATAGGGCTGCTGCAGGCCTTAGTAGCTTATCTTGTAAGAATTTTTTCTGTGCCTTTTGGTATCCATACGCTTATCTTTATTTTCTCTCTAGCTGCTCTGCTGGCTTATTTTTCGGCCAATTTCTACTACAGCAGGGTGCTGTTTGTTTCTTTAATTACCTTTGTTGTTTTGGGTTTGTTTGAACTGATTGTTTTGACGGCTGCCAGCGGTTTTTTGGATATACCCGTAGAAGCTATTTTCGCTGATCCCCTTTTAAGTGTTTTAACGGGCCTTCCGCAAGTAGCGTTTTTATTTTTGTCAGCCTTTTTGATCGCCAGGCTAAAAAAAAGAAGAAAAGGCATCTTTAAGAATTAAATGAAAAAAATTTTCCTTTTGGCTGCAGATTTTCTGGGAAATAAAGTGGGTCTGGCCAGTGATGAGCAAGAAGTGGTTGCTTATGGACTGGAAGTGGTTTTCTCCAACTTTCTTGGTTTATTTTTGGCGCTGAGTGGGGGAATCATCTGGGGGATCAGTGCTGAGATTTTGACTGCCGCTTTTGTCTGGCTGTTAATCCGCCGCTGGGCCGGTGGGGCCCACTGCAGCACGCTCTGGCGCTGTGCGCTGGCCAGCACTATGATCCTGCTGGTTCTGGGGATGAGCGCCCGCGGGCTGGCCGCAGTCCTTAATCAGCAGGCGCTTTTAGTGACGTTGGCTCTCTGCAGTATCTTTACATTGATAGTAACGCTGGCCTGGGCGCCGGCGGAAAACCCCCGGAAGCCGATTTCCGCAAGTCGCCGCCGGTATTTACGCCATAGAGCGATTCTCGTGGAAACAGTTTTATTCATTTTGCTGTTGTCCAGTGGGTTTCTAACAACCGGTACGCACGCCTCCCTGCTTCTTGCTGCAGCGCTGGCTCTGGCCACGGAGGGGTTTACCGTTACACCTGCCGGTTACAGGGTAATGGGGTTGATTGATATTTCCCTGGGTTTTTTAGGCAAAAAATTGCTGCCCTGGAAAGGAGGTGAAAAAGGATGAAAAGAATCACTTTATGGTTTTTCTCCGGCTTGGTGGGCATGCTGACCTTTGTTTCCATAGTAAACGTGGCCGGAGCTTGCAGCTGGTTATTTTACGAACCGGAGGTGCCGACTAAATTACGTCAGCAATAATTACGCACTTAGGGGCTAAAATGCATGCAGAAGTGGCAGAGAGAGAGAAGTAAAAAAATAGCGGATTTATTGGTGGGAGCCCACTTTGTGGCGTACCTGCTTACTGTGGCGGTATTCATAGTTCGTTTGCCGAGAAGTTATTCCTATGCAGATCTTGTAGCTGTACTTCTTGGCTTTTTTGTGCCGGCTACAATTTTTATCGCCCTGGATTATTACCTGTTTAATAGTTTGGTTCAGGATCTTACGCAAAAGCATAAGCTGCTGCTTTGGAATGTTTTGAAACTTTCCGTCCTTTTTTTATTAGTTACTTATGTGCTTGTTTCAGCTCCCTATACCGTACAGCTGCAAGGGGCCTTGTATCTGTTGCCCATTGTGCTGGCCGCGATTGCCCTAGGACGTGCCGGAGGGCTGTTATTTGCCTTGGCGGCTTCCTTTTTAGTTTTAATTCTGTACTGGGGAGAAACGGGAGGCAGTATGGCAGTTGTCCTGGAAAATGTTTTTTGGTTGCCCGGTGTTTTTCTGCTGTCCGCCTGGTTTTTGGGTGATGTGATGGAGATAGAAAATAACACCAGCCTGCGGCTGGCTGTTCTGGCAAATAAAGATGAAATTACAGGCTTAAACAGCCACCGTTTCTTTCTGGAACGGTTAAAAGCAATGGTTGAAACTGCCATTAAAGAAAACGAAACTCTTTCTTTGGTTCTTTTGGACATTGATAACTTTAAAAGATATAACGAGACCCATGGCCATTTCCGGGGAGATCTTATCCTCAAGGAAATGGCGGCTTTACTACTGCAAAGTATCCCGCCAAATGCTGAAATTGCCCGCTTTGGCGGGGATGAATTTTCAATTATTTTGCCGGGTTTTAACTTGAAAGAGGCTGCCCGGATTGCTGACGGGCTGAGGAAAGTAGCGGCGGAAGCGTGTTTTCAAGGAGAGATGCAGCCATCAGCGGGACTGACAGTTTCCGCCGGTATTGCCAATCTGCCGGCACATGCCACGAATTGTCATGCGCTCCTGCTTGCTGCCGATGAAGCTCTCTACAGCAGTAAAGTTACCGGTAATGACAAAGTCCAGATTTATCTCGGGGTTCTGGAAAAAATCAGGCAGACAGTGGCTGAGGATGAAAAAGAAATAATTAATTCCCTATCTGTTTTTATGACACTGATTAATGTCAAGGATCGTTATACATATGGCCACTCCGAAAGAGTTGCCTACTATGTCAGAGAACTGGCCACATATTTGAGGCTGGAAGAGAGGCTGATCCGTTTATTGGAATACGGTTCATTTCTCCACGACATCGGCAAGCTGGAAACTCCCCGGGAAATACTGAATAAAAAAAGCCCCTTCAATGTGGACGATTGGGCCATTATGCGCCAACATCCGCAATGGGGCGCAGAGATACTTCGTCCCATCAGGTTGTTGACGCCGGTGATTCCCATGGTTTTGCACCATCATGAAAACTATGACGGGACGGGATATCCTGCCGGCCTTCAGGGGGAGGGTATTCCTTATTTTGCCAGAATGCTCAGGATAGTGGATAGCTTTGATGCCATGCAAACGTTTCGGCCTTACCATCAACCTTTGTCTCTGGAAGAGATTTTGCTTGAACTGCAAAATGGCAGCGGCAAGGAGTACGACCCGGTTCTTGTGCAGGCTTTTATCAACATGCTCCGGCAAAAAAATATGCGGAGCGACTACTCCTTGGTTTATTTTTAATTAATTCCCGAGGTAAACTCCAAAAACTTGGGTGCCTTCCTTATTTTGTTTGAACCGGATTTATTTTCTGAAGACCGGGAAATTAGAGTTCTTGACAAAGTTTTGCCACGGCTTCCAGGGCAAAATCTATGTCGTCATCATTAATATCGCGATGGGTGACCATGCGGACAAGGTTTTCCCCAAAATCAATGGCCTTGACGTTAAAAGCGGAAAGGCGCGCTATAAATTCCCGGGCGGATAACCCCGTATCCTTTACATTTAACATCACAATATTCGTGGGAGGAGGAAAAGGGCTCACTTTTACGAACGGCAGCCGGATAAGGCCTTCAGCCAGCCGGAAAGCCCGGCGGTGGTCTGCAGCCAGGCGGGGAATGTGTTTTAAGGCCACGTGGCCGGCGGCGGCCAGGATTCCTATCTGCCGCATGCCTCCCCCCAGCAGCCGGCGGTAACGTCTGGCCCGGTCAATGAAGGTTTCCGTTCCGGCCAGGAGCGAGCCCGCAGGCGCCCCCAATCCTTTGGAAAGGCAAAACATGATGGAGTCACAGGATTGAGTAAACTCGGTGACAGGGCAATCCAAGGCCACAGCAGCATGAAAAATTCTTGCACCGTCAAGATGAACGGCCAAACCTTTTTCCCGGGCGATCCTGAAGAGAAGATCCTGTTCCTCCGGGTGGAGGATTGTACCACCGTTGCGGTTATGGGTGTTTTCCAGGCAAAGGAGTGCCGGTGGGGCAAAATGCAGGTTGGGAGGGCGGAGGGCTTTTTTTAACCTTTCCCTGCCTGTAGTGGAATGCAGGTTTTCCACCGGCCATAACTGTACTCCGCCGACCAGGGAGGAACCCCCGGCCTCGTAATAAAAGATGTGGGCTTCAGGGTCGAGGATGACAGCATCGCCTCTGGTGGTATGCGTAAGCACAGCAGTCAGGTTACCCATAATTCCGGAGGGGACAAAAAGTGCTGCCTCTTTTTCCACCAGCGCTGCTGCTTCCCTTTCAAGCTGATTGACAGTGGGATCCTCACCGAAAACATCATCTCCGACTGCAGCCCGCGCCATGGCCTCCCGCATCTCCGGGTTAGGCAGGGTCACTGTGTCACTGCGTAGATCTATTGTTTTTGCAATCATTATAACTCCCCCGTGTATGATTATTTTTCCTTAATCAATAAATGTTTAATAGTCCAGACCCCAGCATTTTTCTCTATAAATACCCGAAAACCCTTTTTGCATGAAAAAAATTCAAAGATGACTTCCACTTTCATGTCCAGAAAAAAATAAATTAAAAACCGTGGCTTTTTATAAAGCGGGAAAAACCCATGCCACGGTTTTGGTTAATTTTTTGTATGCTGTTTTTATCTACATTCTCATGATCCCATCATCTTTTTCTGTTCCTGAGCCTTTTTCTGCAAATGTTTTACAACATGTTTCCATACAGCTCTCTACGGGTGTTTGATCAAATTCCGCATGATCAAGGGCGTCCATGCTATCCGGTTCCAATTCACCCAAGTCATCAGCAGTAATCATAATCTGGTTGGCAGCACATTTGTTACCTTTATCCCAGTAGTGGCAATTACTGATACTGCAGTAAATGTTGGACATTGCTTTCCCTCCTTATAAATTTTATTTACCCGACATGCACGCTGCTTATTGAAGGGATACGCGGTAATTCAGTCGAATAAACCTTCAAGAAGCAGGTTGTCAGTAAAATCTTCTTATATCTTTACCATAATAAAAATTCTCTATACCTGTTTTTTGTAAAATCTGTGTACTAAGGAAGGGGGGAAGGTTTGAAGCCATGTCTGAGGAGGATCTCCTGAATTTATTAAAAGATTTTAAAAATGACAAGAAAAATTTAGAGGAGGTTCTCAGGAAACTCAAAATTCTTCCCTTTGAGGATCTGAAGTTTGCCAAAATAGATCATCACCGGGTGCTGAGAAAAGGCTTTCCGGAGGTAATTTTTTGCCAGGGGAAAACAGTGGAACAAGTGGTTAAAATTTTCCAAAGCCTGGCAAAATGCCATCACAATGTCCTGGCTACCCGGGCCTGCTGCGAGATTTTTGGCGTTTTACAGCCTATCTATCCCCAGGTAAAGTATTATGCAGAGGCTCGTATGGTCAGCCTGATTACCGGGGAAATTAAAAGAACGACGCGCCAAATCCTGGTAATTTCTGCGGGGACTGCCGATATTCCGGTAGCCGAGGAGGCGGCGGTAACCGCCGAAATCCTGGGCCATAATGTAGAAAGAATTTATGATGTCGGAGTGGCTGGGATTCATAGGCTGTTTGCTCATTTAGAGAAACTGCAAGCCGCGACCGTGATCATTGTTGTTGCCGGGATGGAGGGGGCGTTGCCCAGCGTTGTGGGAGGTTTGGTGGATGTACCGGTTATTGCTGTGCCCACCAGCATAGGGTACGGGGCCAATTTTGGGGGGCTGTCTGCTTTGCTGGCGATGCTCAATAGCTGTGCCAGCGGTATCGGTGTTGTCAACATTGATAACGGGTTTGGTGCAGCGACTCTGGCCGATGCCATTGTGCAGAGCGGTTTAAAGCCATAGTATTTTGACAGTTACCATCAGAAAATGAAATAGTAAAGTAGCTATTTCAGGTTGGCTTAATTACAGGTAACAGGACATATCTTTGTTGGCAGTCAGGGAACGATAAGCATAAAGGGTGGCAACGGGTGTTGCGACTTACCGGAATTTATTTTTGCCAGCAGGGAGGTAGGAAGGTATATTTCAGTTTTTTGACAGTAGGGTTCGCCTAATAATGTTGAAAAAGGTCGATGTAAATGCTACTAAAATTGCTCCTTTTATTTACAACTATCCCCTTTGTAGAGCTCTGGCTGCTGTTCGCAATTGGCAAGAGAATTGGTGCCGGGTGGACGCTGGCTTTGGTTATTTTAAGTGGTTTTCTGGGTGTTTATCTCGTCCGAGCCCAGGGATTGCATCTTCTTTATAAAATTCGTGAGGAAATCCGGCGGGGGAGGTTGCCGGCAGATGAAATGATGGACGGGGTTTGTATTTTGGCCGGGGGCATTTTGTTGTTGACGCCGGGGTTGCTGACCGATTTAACGGGTTTTTCCCTTCTTTTTCCAGCCGTGCGGAAGCTGGTTAAAAAAACAGCTATACGCCTGATAAGGAAGAAGTTTGCCTGAGATTACTAAAATTACCTGACAGTTTTTATACAGCCGGAGGGACTACTTTTAAAATTTTTCCCGGTAGTATTCTACCGGGAAAAATATGCTGAAAACCAGTTTTTTGTTATGCTCTTGGAAAATGGCTTTGAAAATATGTTTTTTTCGGCCATATTCCGGGCTACTTACTACTGCATAAAAATTGATTTAACTTCTTGGATTTCCTGCTGGGTAGCTTGCTGTGCCGGCTGGTAATATCCTTTTTGCTCGGCAACCTTGTAAAGCTGGAATTGAAATTGTTCATCAGAGTTTCTAATTTGTTGTAATGTTTGCCGGAGGTTCTGATCTGAACACTGGGCGATAGAGTTGGCATACCCTGTCAAACTGCTGTTAATCATTGATAGGATGTCATTGACCATATCTTTTTCTTGCATGCTATTTCACTCCTTAATGCAAAAATGAAATTAATTTTTGTTTAGTTGATTTCGCCGATTGAGCAGATTGCTCAAACATTTGTTTAAGCTGTGGGTCGTTACACTGCCGGGAGTATGTCTCCAATTTATTGGCGGCAGTTTCATGGGAGCCGATCAAATGCCTTAAGTTTTGAAGTTCCAGTTTGTTCAGTTGCATTTTTAAAGACCTCCTTTGAATAATTATTTGCAGTGTGCTATTATCTTTCCACAGTCTGGTCAAATTATGCGGGGTGTATACGCTCCCGTTGCCCGGATATTCCTGGCGTTTGGCCGGACGCTTCCCTCCTTTCCCCCTTTTTTTCTAAAGTATTGACAGGCAGGTTTCAATGTGGTATAAAAGTGTTAGGCAAGCTTAACTTTTTATGGAGCTGATTTGCATGAGTCCGCTGCCGCTGAGTGCTGCAATGCAAAATTACCTGGAAGTAATTTTAAATTTATCCCGGCAAAAGGAAACGGTGCGGGTAACCGATATCGCCAAGCAATTAAATCTGTCCAAGGCCAGTGTTTCCCAGGCCTTGGGCCAATTACGGGAGCAAGGGTTTATTTACCAGGACCACTATGGTCCTGTGGAATTGACGCCCAAAGGGCAAAAATACGCTTTAGTGGTCAAGCACCGCCATGAAGTTTTGCGCAGTTTTCTTGTCGAGGTTTTAGGCATTGATCAGCAGGTGGCGGAAAGAGATGCCTGCCTGATGGAGCATGCCGTGAGCAGCAAAACTACGGAACGCCTCGTCGATTTTTTAATCGAAAACGGTTACTGTCCTGACGGTTTTGGGCATATTGAAGATGAAAAAAATGGCCTGTAAAATGAACTTATTATTTTTTAAGCAAATGTTAGGGGCGCCTAACATAGCCGGGTGGAAAAGCACAGCGAGGTGATCGTCTTGAAATTGATATCTTTGGTCGATATGAAAGCCGGGCAGGCAGGTATAGTTCGAACCATCAATGGTGGACAGGGGATGGTGACGAGATTGCAGGCTTTGGGGCTCCACCCCGGGAAAAAAGTTACGAAGCTGAGCACTGTTTTTCAAAAGGGTCCGGTGGTGGTGGGCATCAATCGTTCCCGGATTGCTTTGGGTTACGGCCGCGCTTGCCGGATATTTGTGGAGATAGAGCAATAGTTTGGGTAAAGGGGATGGGCGCTTATGTCGCACCAAATAGTGTTGGTCGGTAATCCTAACGTGGGGAAAAGTGTTCTTTTTTCACAGCTCACCGGAACAAGAGTAGTTATCTCCAATTACCCGGGTACTACGGTTGAGTTTACCTGCGGCCAGCTCAAAGTTGGCCAGGAGGTGTTTGCCTTGGTTGATGCACCGGGGACATACAGCCTTGAGCCAACTTGCCGGGCGGAGGAAGTCACTGCCAATCTGGTAGATACAGCTGATGTTGTCGTAAATGTAGTTGACGCTACCAATCTCGAACGGAATCTTTATTTGACCAGCCAGCTTCTAGAGAAAAAAGTGCCTATGGTTGTTGTCCTCAACATGGTTGATGAAGCAGCGCAAAAAGGTATCGTTTTGAATTTTAGCCGTTTAAGGGAGCTTCTTGGTGTACCTGTTGTCCCTACAATCGCCCTCAGCGGAAAGGGTTTGCAGGAATTGGTGGCCGCCTTATCCTGCGCTAAACGCGGCAGTGGTAAAACTTTATCCCCGGAGGGGCGTTGGACCTGGGTCGGCAATGTTGTGGGAGAGGTCCAACGAATTACTCATCGTCATCAAACCTGGCTGGAAGCACTGGAGTTGGCCAGTTTAAGGCCGCACACGGGAATTCTTCTGGCGGCGGCAATCCTCTACCTATCTTTTAAAATAATCATTGGTTTGGGAGAGTTATTGCAGGAGTTGCTGCTACGATTTTTTTTCGAACCGTTTTACTTGCCTTTGGTGCATTTTCTTAGCCTGCAAATGGGCCAGGAAGGTTTTTGGCATGACTTGCTTATTGGTACCCTTGATCGGGGGCAAATACATCTGGAAGAAGCGATGGGGGTGCTCACCACGGGTGTTTTTGTTATTTTCGGAGTTGTGCTGCCCTTCTTAGTGCTGTTTTATCTGGTTCTCGGGTTTTTGGAAGACTGTGGATACCTGCCCCGCCTGGCGGTGATTACGGACCGGTTTATGCACCGTCTGGGGCTGCATGGATTCGCTGTTATTCCGATGATTTTGGGATTTGGCTGCAATGTTCCGGCTGTGATGGCGGCCCGCAATTTGGAAAGCCGGCGAGAGAGATTTTTGGCCTGTACGCTGCTGTCCATCACTATTCCCTGTGCGGCCCAGATGTCCATGGTTACCGGGTTGGTCGGGCGTTATGGCGGGGCCTATCTCAGTGTGATTTTCGCCACCCTCTTTTTTATCTGGATGATCCTCGGTTTGGTTCTGGATCGCTTTTTGCCGGGATATACTCCTTCGCTGATTATGGAAATACCCTCCTACCGGTGGCCTCATTTTAAAAGCCAGTGGCAAAAACTGGGGATGCGGTTGCACCATTTTCTGGCTGAAGCCTTACCTTTTATCTTTGGGGGGATCCTCTTGATCAATTTGCTGCATCTTCTGGGAGTGACTGATTTTCTGGCTACCTTATTTGCGCCGGTTATTCAAGGACTGTTAGGGTTACCCCGCGAGGCGGCTTCTACTCTTTTTGTAGGTTTTTTACGTAAAGATGTTGCTGTGGCCATGTTGCTCCCTTTGGGTCTTTCTGCACGTCAGTTTGTCATTGGCGCTATTGTCCTTGTTACGTATTTTCCCTGTGCGGCCACCTTTGCCATTTTGAGTAAGGAACTGGGGCTCAAAGATATGGCCGCCGCCGCGGCGATCATGTTATTTACGTCTTTGTCCGCAGGAACGCTGCTTAATCTGTTATTAGAGACGGTTTTACCGCCGGGTTACTTGGCTTTAATGTTAGTAGGATTGGGTATACTGATCGTAACTCTAGGAGGCGGTGCTTCTGACCGGCGGGAGAGCGCGGCAGGATCCAAACTTCCGGCTGGGGAAGGTGACGATTATTATTTTTCCTAGAATAAAGTACGAATAAAGTGCAGTCTCTGGTTTTTAACCTGAATAATACATGCATCCCGGAAAAAATAAACAATGATAAAATAAGAAAGGGGTGAAAATAAAGATGAGAAGATGGATGATGAGAGGTTTTGGGTTTGGCAGAGGCCCCGGTTTTGGAGCAGGTTTTAGAGTCCGGGGTGCCGGCAGGGGCTTTGGCTTGGGAGCAGGTTGGGGAAGAGGCAATCCTTACCCCTTCTGCAGGTTTAATCCAGCTTTTCCTTCCAGAAGAGCTATGGCCGACTCGATGACCGGATATCCAGTGGCCGGAAATGTAGAGGATTTTGTCTTTAGTGAAGCAGAATATCTTAAGAATACAGCAGAGCACCTTCAAGACCAACTTGATGTAATTCAAAAACAACTCAATGCCATTGAATCTAAGGAAAAAGAAGGATAAGCAGGAGGTAAACCCAAAAAGCCGTACAACTTATATTTATTGAACTGTCGATATCGGTTACAGTTTTAAAGGTAAAAGAGCTTTTTGTGGTAAATCAAAGAAACAGTTTATGCATAACTTCAACAAAAACATTGAAGTATTTTCAAAGAAAAGTTATAGTATTTCCGGGATGCATGTGTTAATATTATTTTATGCTTCAATCCAAATTGGAATGTGAGGGTTTTTAAAATAAAATGCCCCGTAAATTTAAAGTGAGTGGTTCTTTTGTTTGACGAAGATGAGGGTTTATATCCAATCGGCACGGTGGCGAAGTTAATCGGCGTACATCCGGAGACTCTCCGGGTATGGGAAAGAAATGGATTGATCTTTCCGGACCGGCAAGGCTATCAGCGCAGGTATTCTAATAATGATCTCAAAAGGCTCCAATTCATTAAATACTTGCTGGATGACAAAGGGCTCAATGTTGCCGGAGTGAAGCAGCTTACCTCCATGTATGCCTGTTGGTACAAGAAAAACTGTAAAGGGGGTGCGGCCAAAAACAGCCCGGTTCCGGTCAATGAGACCAAGCCTTGCTGGAAATTGGCAGCGACTTACTGCCTGGTAGCCAGCGATAAAGCGGAAATATGCAATTCCTGTGAAATGGTCAAGAACTGCAAAAGGTGCCGCAGCTGTAAGGAATAATAATTTCAACTTTTTTCCCTGGGAGGAGGCCTTCATGTTGTATTCTGACAGGGTAATTGAGCATTTCATAAATCCCAGAAATGCAGGATATATACCTAATCCGGACGGGGTGGGGACTATGGGTGACCCTTCATGTGGGGACTATCTGCGCATTTATATCAACGTCAAGGATAATTGTATCTCTGACATCAAATTTGAAATTATGGGTTGCCCGGCAGCGATTGCCACCAGCAGCGTCCTGACGGAGCTGGCAAAGGGGAAAAATCTTGATGAAGCCTTAAGAATTACGGATTTGGATGTGCTCAGGGCTCTTGGCGGATTGCCCGATCCCAAGGTGCACTGTTCCAATCTTGGAGCTGGGGCACTTCACCAGGCTATTCAGGATTTTAAAAAGCGCTTACAGAATGGAAAACTAGAGGCGGAATAAAAATTAAACCAATTAATTATGGGGGATTTTGGAAAATCCTCCAGGAAGGGAAGTGTATGATCATGGGTTCAAAAGAAGCGCCTGCCAAAAGTAAGGAAAAAAAGGGGATAGAAAAAATACGCCGTCCGGAGATCAAGCATGTTATTGCCGTAATGAGTGGAAAAGGAGGCGTGGGTAAATCCTCGGTAACTGCCCTGCTGGCGGCAGGAGCACAAAAAGAAGGTTTTCAAGCCGGGGTTTTGGATGCCGACATTACCGGACCGAGTATTCCCCGGATGTTTGGCTTGAAGGCTTCTTCCAGGAAGGGTCTGTCTCCAGCAGAAAGTGCTACAGGCATCAAGGTCATGTCCTTGAACCTGCTGCTTTTAAACGAAGACGATCCCGTGATCTGGCGCGGGCCGATCATTGGCAGAGTGGTAACCCAGTTCTGGGAAGAGGTAGAGTGGGGGGCATTGGATTATCTGTTCATCGACCTCCCGCCCGGG
Source organism: Dethiobacteria bacterium (assembly GCA_050948785.1). Classification (GTDB taxonomy): domain Bacteria; phylum Bacillota; class Dethiobacteria; order DTU022; family UBA8154; genus JAAZMI01. The sequence goes on along the minus strand of JBMNEM010000007.1, from coordinate 14,267 downwards.
ACAGCCGATGCTCCGCTCACTGTTATGCAAACTATTCCCCTGGACGGTTTGGTAGTGGTCAGTTCACCCCAGGATTTAGCGGTCATGGTGGTCAAAAAAGCTTTAAAAATGGCAGATTCAATGAGTATACCGGTTCTGGGCCTGGTGGAAAACATGAGCTATTTTATTTGCCCTCATTGCCAGGAAAAAATAGAAATATTTGGCCCTGTAAAGGGTGAGCAAGTTTCCAGTGCAACAGGGATTCCTTTTCTGGATAGCCTTCCCCTGGATCAACGCCTGGCGGAGTGCTGTGACAGTGGTACGGTTGAAAGCTACAGCAGCGATTTGTTTCAAAAATTGCTGCAATCCCCCCAACTGAAAACGAAAACAGGAGGTCTGCAATAATGAAAATAGCGATCAGTTCCAGCGGGGAAAAAAACGATTCTCTGCTTGACCCCCGTTTTGGCAGATGTGTGTTTTATGCTCTTTATGACAATGAAGAAGAAAAATGGAGTTTTTTACCCAATCCCGGAGCCATGGAAGGAAGCGGCGCGGGATTAAAAGCGGCGCAATTTCTTATTGAAGAAAATGTAGACGTACTTCTTACCGGGGACGTGGGCCCCAACGCCTCCCGTATTCTCAACGCCGCGGAGATCAAAGTTTATACGCTGCCTGAAGTTACTTTGGAGGAAGCGCTCCAACAGTATGAAAAAGGCGAGTGCAAGCTTGTTACAGAGGCCACCGTAAGCTCCCATGCCGGACTTAACTTTGCTCCGGAAGCCCGGCAAGCAGAGATCCCGCTTTCACAGGGAAAGATTGCTGTGGCTACAGATGGAGCAGAAGTTGCTCAGCATTTTGGCCGCTGTTCCGCTTATACCCTGGTTGAAACAAAGGACGGTACAGTTGTAGACCAAACAGTGATCCCCAACCCCGGCCACCAACCGGGATTTTTACCCCGTTTTCTGGCTGAAAAAGGGGTAAACTGTGTTATCGCCGGTGGCATGGGTCCCCGTGCCCAGAATCTTTTTGCCGAACAGGAGATTAACACCATTATTGGTGTTACAGGGCCGGTAGCAGAAGCCATCGCAAGCTATCTTTCCGGCAGCCTTGTCGGGGGAGACAGCCTTTGTGAACATGGCCACGGCCATGGAGATGGTCACCATGATTGCGGGGGCCACTAAAGGCAGGCTGGGGAACAGGATTGGAAAAGTAAAGCAGTAGCGGTTCCGGGGGCAGGGCAGTCTTTAAGCCTTCCCCGGACAGCTATTCCCCTTTAGCCTTTTAGGAGAGCAGCATTCCTTAAATAAAGCTTTACATTGGAGAGATAAGGATGATCATAGCAGTAGCCAGCGGTAAAGGCGGTACAGGAAAAACCACGGTAGCTGTCAATCTGGCCCTGGTACAAGACCGGAAGGAACTTCAGTTTTTAGATTGTGATGTGGAGGAACCCAATGCGCATATCTTTCTAAAACCGGATTTGAAGACTAATGAAACGGTCAGCATTCCCGTCCCGGAAGTAGATGAAAATAAGTGCAGTTTCTGTGGCCGGTGTGCGGAGATCTGTGCTTTTAATGCTCTTGTCGTTTTAAAAGAAAATATAATGGTTTTTTCCGAGCTTTGTCATGGTTGTGGCGGCTGTGCCTACTTTTGTCCCGAAAATGCCATAGCGGAAATTCCCCGTGGAATTGGAACCCTGGGAAAAGGGACGGCATCTGGTTTTGATTTTCTGCACGGGCGTTTAAACCCTGGCGAAGCCATGTCGCCGCCCCTGATCAAGGCCGTCAAGAGCAAGATTGATACCCGTAAGCATGTACTCATTGATGCCCCACCGGGAACATCCTGTCCGGCAGTAACAGCGGTTCAGGGAAGTGATTTTTGTTTGCTTGTTACCGAGCCAACCCCTTTTGGTTTAAATGACCTGGATCTTGCCGTGCAGCTGCTGAAAAAACTGGATATTCCTGCCGGAGTACTCATCAACCGTGCGGACATCGGCAACAAAGACGTAGAGGAATACTGCCGGCGCGAGGGTGTACCGGTTCTCATGCAGATCCCCTGGGACCGGGAATTGGCCGTGCTTTATGCCCGGGGTGAACCTATAGTGCTGCAGTCTGAGTCATGGCACAACTTGTTTGAAGAATTATGGAAGAGCATCTCCGATCATCTTAGTGAGCATGAAACAGAGCAGAAAGGAGTGGATGCCGGATGAAAGAGATTACCTTGATCAGCGGTAAGGGGGGCACCGGCAAAACTTCCCTGGCGGGTTCCTTTGCTGCTTTGTCCTCTAAGGCTGTTTTTACAGATTGTGATGTGGATGCTGCCAATTTGAGCCTGATCTTACGCCCGGTCATTCAAGAGACCCATGAATTTAAAGCTTCAAAAGAGGCGTTTATCCGGGAAGAGCAATGCAGCCGTTGCGGCCTCTGCCGTGAACTCTGTCGCTTTGGGGCCATAGCGGAGGATTTCCGGGTTGACCCGCTTTCCTGCGAGGGCTGTGGTGTTTGTTTTTACGCCTGTCCCGAAGAGGCTATAGACTTTACAGAGGTGGTTTCCGGAAAGTGGTTTATCTCTCAAACCCCTTATGGCCCTTTAGTCCACGCCCGCCTGGGAGTGGCGGAGGAGAATTCCGGCAAGCTGGTTACCCTGGTCAGGAACAGGGCCAAAGAGATGGCCCGGGATGAAAACCGGAATCAGATCATTACAGATGGCCCCCCGGGCATCGGCTGTCCGGTGATTGCTTCCCTGGCCGGTGCATCTGCAGCGCTGGTTGTGACCGAACCTACTTTATCCGGCGTTCATGATCTGGAGCGCGTGCTGGCAGTTTGCAGCCATTTTGGGGTTCCCACTCTTGTCTGTATCAACCGCTACGATCTTGATGCAGAAAATACGCAGAAAATAGAAAACTACTGCCGCCGCCAAGCGGTGCCGGTAGTAGGCAAAGTACCTTTTGACAAAGTTGTTACAGAAGCTATGGTTAAGGGGCTGTCTGTGGTAGAATATAGTGATGGAACGGTTTCCGGGAAAATAAAGGAGATTTGGGAAGAGGTAATAAGATGTTAGGAAGGTGAGAAAAATGATTGTGTCTCCTCTGCTGGAAAAAACAAGGCGTATTAACAAGATCCTGCAAAAGGCCGGTGGCCAATACGTTGATTTTAAAGAAATGGCCGAAGTGCTTAAAGATGTTATTCAAGCTAACGTATACATTGTGGATCCTGAAGGGGTAATCCTGGGATTTGCTGTAGTTGATGAATTTGAATGCGAGATAATGGTTAGTCAGGTATTAAACAAGGGATTTTTCCCGCAGCGGTATAACGACTTTCTTTTGAGAGATGATGAACTCAGGGACAATTTAAAACAAAAATCCAACAGGTGTGCTTTCCTTGAAGGGGCGGACTGCCTTTTTACCAACAACAAAATTGTGACCGTGATACCCATAATCGGTGGTGGTACAAGACTGGGCACCTTGCTTCTGGCCCGTTTTGGTAAACTTTTTGGGTATGAAGATATGATTTTGGCTGAAAGAGGGGCCACGGTTGTAGGCATGGAAATCCTGCGAGCCCAGGTAGAAAAAAATGAAGAAGAGGCGCGCCACCGGGCAATTATCAAGCTGGCGATGGATACACTTTCTTATTCGGAACTGGAGGCCGTTAAACAAGTCTTTAAAGAGCTTGACGGTCAAGAAGGGCTGTTGGTAGCCAGTAAAATTGCTGATCAACTGGGTATTACCCGTTCGGTGATTGTCAATGCCCTGCGCAAGCTTGAAAGCGCAGGGATTGTAGAAACCCGTTCCCTTGGAATGAAGGGTACGCATATCAAGGTGTTTAATCCTCATCTTTATGAGTACCTGGAAGATAAAAGTTTTTAAGATAAAGCCCGTAATTAATTAAATATATAAATATATAAAGCGGTTAAAGTTGCGGATATTCTGGAAGTCCAAAGGAGTGGAAAGCATGCCCGTTTATGAATTTGAAGGCAAAAGACCCCGTATCGACGCTACTGCTTTTATTTACCCTGAAGCAACCATCATCGGTGATGTGGTGATCGGGAAAGGGTGTTATGTCGGTCCTGGGGCCCGCCTGCGGGGTGACTGGGGAGCGATAGTCGTAGGCCCTTTTTCAAATGTACAGGAAAACTGTATTATTCATTCGGCTCCCGACATCACTACCGTATTAGGGGAAAGAAGCCATATAGGCCATGGAGCGATACTACACGGGCCTGTGCTGGAAGAACATGTGGTTGTGGGCATGGGCGCTATTATTATGGATGATGTCAAAATAGGAGCCGGCTGCTGTATCGGTGCTGGTGCGCTGGTCACGGCGGGAACAGTTGTCCCGCCAGGGAGATTGTTTTTAGGGGTCCCGGCCAAGGATCACGGCCAGATAGACCAAGAAATGGAGAAATATCTGGAATACGCAACGGGAGTTTATATGGCGCTGCCTCCGCGCTGTTTTGATGGATTGGTTGAATTGGAGCTAAAAGATGTACTGATTCTCAGGTAAAAATAATGAGCAACAGGGATACGCTTGAATGAGCTCACGGTATCCCTGTTTTTTAATGAACCATTTTAAATGTGGAAGTAATGTTTTTATTAATGTATATATTTATCGTGTTTTTTGGAGATAAAAAGTTTACCTGAAGTATCGAGTAAAGCTAACAGGACGCTGCCGGGATTAGCAATGTTTTGTTGTTGCAGCTGATCTAGAAGCCATGTTCTATCCAAATTGGTGTTACGGAGATTATCCTCAATTATGTTGCCGTCTTCGATAAGTACGGTCGGCATTCCTTCATAATTCGTAGGTATCTGTAAATCCCTGGGCTGCAGCGGGCGGGCTTGCGATTTGGGTATCACGCTAAGTTTACCGTTGGATTCAAGGATAGCGAATTCTACGTCATGCAGGTTGGCAATATTTTTTTGACGGAGCTCCATCAGCAAATCGTCCAGGTTATACCGTGCTTTACGCATCATGTCTTCAATCAAACGGCCATTTTGGACTAAAACAAGAGGTTCATCCTCTAGTATTCGACGTATTTTCGCGTTCTTTAAACCCAGGTAGGAAACAGCAATGTCCAAGGCGGTCAGAGTTCCGATGGCAGCTATAGCTCCCAGGAGGCCATTTCTTGTATTGTTGAGGACACCGGCTGCGGTACCTCCTACGGTAAAGGCCACTATAAAATCGAAGGCAGACAGGTGCCCGAGCTCCCGTTGACCCATGAGCTTGGTCATTAACAATAGCCACCAAAACATCACTACCGCCCGAAGCATCCACTGCAGAACTGTTAAAGATTCTTGAGCTTCCCAAAATGGCATTTACATCTCTCCTTTTTTCCCTTATGGTTTAGGTTGGGGCTTTTGGAAGAATCTTATGCCTCCTACTGCCTAATTTCTGTAACTTGAAATGCCAATCAAAATACTTTATAGTGGACGGGACGGACGGGATGTATGGGATTCAAAGAGGGCCGGCGGTTAACCGCCGGCCCTCTCCTCGTTATTTAGGCAATACACCTGGTAAAGCAGATTTTAATTATTTTACAAAGATATGGTTTCCAATTTCTGTCAGATAAGCCCTGCTGCGAATCCATACATTAAATGATTTGGAAGGATTGAAGAAGGATAAAGCCCCACCGGTGGGGTCGTTTCCCTTCAGGGCCTCTTCAACCGCTTTAAAAGCTTGCTCATCTGCCGGGCAATTGATCTCCCCGTTGCGCACCGGACAGTACTGGAAGCCATGATTATACTCGTAGATAACTTCCGGAATGGTATCAGGGTAACACGGGTCTTCCACTCTGTTTAATACCGTTGCCGCAACGGCTATTTTCCCCTGATAAGGTTCGCCTTTGGCTTCGGCATGCACCAGCCGTGCCAGCAGGTCAAGATCTTCGGGAGAATACCGGCTGGTTTTTTCACCATTATTATGATTTTTTGTTTTGCCAGCCCCGTTTTTTAAATTAATTTCCTCATTACCGCTTTTAACGCTTGTTTTTTTCTGAGCATCCCTTTCTGCTGCTGAAGTTAAATAACTTTTGGCCTGGCTCTCCTCATTGCGGCCGTTTGAAATTGCTGCTTCCACCGGGTTTCCCAAAAGAAAGGAAAAGCATAAAAACATTGCCAGGTATTTTTTCATGATCAATCCCTCCTTTGCCTCCGGAGTTAGCTGACGGGTTGGGGCCGGGGGATTTAGGCCCTACTTTGATGTTTCACCCCTGAACATGGTTCCTCCGTACCCCAATGGGGATTCGGCAATGATAATGTTTTCAACCTGCGTTGCATTATAGCAAAGGGATTGGAGCTGTGCAAATAACCCTAACCTGAACGGTAAAGTATATTCCTGACTGGTGAAGTATGAACAGGCATAATGATAGGAATTGTTAAAAATCAGTACTAACTTCCCGGTATATCAATGTAATGGAATGATTAGGACGGTATTCTGTTTTCTGGATAGCATCCGGCCAAGAACATCAAAAATCATTTCTGGTTATTTTATTTACCTAAAATCAAAAGCACTTTCTATCAAAAGGGGACAGGGGGACAGGTCTCTTGTCCCTTTTCCGTCTGAGTTCTTGTTCTTTCTTCCCTTTTTATAGTTTTAAGAGTCTTACTTTATTTAGTTCAAAATTTATCTCATTTTTTTGTCTATTTTTTTAAGGCAAGAGGAATATCTACAACAAACATCTTCGAACCATCTTTTGCACTTTCACTGTACAACTGTAAAATCAACCGGTCAGCATCAGAATCTGTCGGAACCGGTATTTCTTCCTCAAAATAGCCCCAGTCTCCCATTGCTGCCGTCGTATAACCACTGCAGAGCACATTATTATCCTCTGTCAGCAGCTCATAGCTGACAGTTCCTTCAAATACACAGGCAAGACCTGCCAGGGGAATCGTACCATCAATTTCCTCATCTGGCGCGGGACTGAATATTTTAATCCAGTCTGAGGAAGCAACAAGCGGCCGGTCTATTTCCTCCAGACCCAACACCTTCATAAAATGTTTCTCCGGGTCATCCACATCAGCAAAGGATAGGGGCAGCTGTTGTTTAGTTCCGCGGAAAAGCTCGATTATTTCTGTTGCATACCCGGCCAAAATATATAGCCCAGGTTTTTGCCCTCGGCGGACTTTGCTTTAACAATGTTTAATATTTGATATAATGAACCTGATAAGATGTAGAAGATGTATTCACGAAATTATTACATGTATTAAATAACCCATAGGAGGCGATCGAATGACCCCTATGAACACAAATAAAGGGTATATCAGGTGGGAACAGGTTACCAGGAAGTGGTGGTTTTTTGTAGTTCTCATTTTCATTCAAATCCTGGTTCCACCGTACGCCTCAAAAGGTGTTGGGTGGGAGAATATCGGAGAACTTACGGGGCATATTTTGCAAAATTCCATCATGTTTTCCTTTACCAAACTGTTTCCCGTCTTTCAGGTGATTCCGATTGCTTTAATCATCAGTATTATATTTTTTAGGAACCGGATGACCCGTATATTCAGCATCTATGCAGCTTTTTCTTACCTTCTTTTTGCAGTGGTTCAGAATATCTCCATTACTGAAGAATATGGCTTTGCCGTGCTTACACTCAATGTAATTATGTTTGTATTTGTTGCCGCCTTTTGGTTCTGGGAAGCAGTAGTAGGAATGAACGATTTTTCTGTTCAGCCTCGCCCACTCTGGAAGTACTGGGTGGTTCCCTTTGCTTTCTTTACGTTTTGGTTTCCTCAAAACCCTGTCACCTTCGATCCGGATTTTAATCTGCTTTATCTTTTCACTTCGGGTTCGGGACTTACTTTCTGCATGATGACCCCGGTCTATTTGGCGGTGCTGACTATTATCCATCCCCGGGTTAATCTGGTTACCTTGCGGGTAACCAGCCTGATCGGATTGATTATCGGATTTTATAATATGTTGGTGAATTTTGTTTTTGAACCGGAGTTGCTCTGGTGGAGTGGAGTATTGCATATTCCCCTGGTAGTTTTGTCGGTGTATGGGTTGGTTTTATCATTAAGAAAGAGCCAAGCTAATTACTAGTTGTCCGATCAGAAGATGACCCATGTTGAATCTTTGATAAGAAGGGAGTGATAATGTGCCTACGATATTTTTTTATGGACCGGAGCTGGATAAGGATAAGAGAAGAGAACTGATCAGCTCTTTCACGAAAAAAGCCAGTGAACTTACTGGAATTGACGAAACGGCTTTTGTGGTTTATTTAAGAAGCAGTGACCCCGAGCATGTAGGGGTGGGTGGGAAGCTCTTGGAAGACAGGCTTAAAGACAGGTGATCTTCTGTAAATCATGTTGTATAGAAGGCCCTGTAAGTGGCAAAGTAATGCCAGTAACTTCCTCAAATTCATTTAACCGGACAAGAATGTCTCTTACGTGAAGCTCAATGTGGGGACAGCCTGTCCCCAACTGCATGATGGCGTCAGGGAAAAGGATTGAGAACAGACAGACATGTTCGTTATAAAAGAACCGTTTGCCCAACGCCACCGTTTTATTAAAAACTACACTAGCCCATTTGGGCCATATTACGGCATTCCTGAGCACACCTGCGGCATTCATCAGCACAGGCCTTACAGTGCTGATCCTTAAACATATCACACTCAGCACCACAGGCATCACAAATCGTGGCACACAGGCTGCAGATTTCCTGTGCAAATTCGCTGTTTCTGGACATGAACTGGGAGGATAGTATACAGATGTCAGCACAGTCCCTTAGCAACGAAATGCACCTTGCCCTGGCCTTAACATCCGGCTCTTTTAAGCAGGACTGTAAACACTCCTCACATACCTGCATGCAGCGGTTGCAGGCATCAATGCATTTCTGGAACTTCTCTACAGATGTTTGCACAAAAGTCATAAAGGCACCTCCTTTTTGTTAAAATGAATATACATATAATCTTTCCCTGTAATTGAATGTTATTCAAAATGAGAAGGTTGGTTTTTGCAAGAAATAATTATTTAGTTGGTAATCCCCTCCGATTGGTGATTTTTGCGGCAAGTTTCATTAACAAAATATTTATCTGCTTCATATAATATTGTGAAAAAAAATAAGCTTGCAAAAACATAAGAAGGTGTTTAACATGGATCATACTTTTCCACTGGCTCCCCAGAGGTGGAGGCGCCTGTTATTTTTAGAGTTTCTTACACCGGAAATTGGAGCTGCGGTTGCCTCAGGGTTGGCCAGACCAGGAGAGCCGAGTCCTGAAGGCCAGGCATTCATTATTACGGTAAGAGTTACTAGCCGGGGGGATATCAGTGTTAAAGAGGGATCGAGTTTTTCTCCCGGAAACATTGGTATGCCAAATCCATCCTTTCCCGATTTTGTTTTTACCTTTAATACTGATTTTATTCTCCCTGATGGCACGGTTTCCCCCCCGGGAACCAACCTTGCAGCTCTCTTTCAATTTGCAGGGAGCAACAGGGTGTTTAGAGAAACAGTAGTAACCGATTTCATGTGGTTTGTTGGGGGATCTATACCGCCGACCGCTCAGACCCTCACTATGTTTGCAGATATACGCAATGTAGAAGGGGAAAGCGCAACGGGCATAAAAACAATAACTGTTGATGTTATCCCAAATATTAGCGGAGATAGCCTAACTGTAAATCCATAATAGATATGCATATCTTACCGGTTTTATGGGAATTAGAAATAACCCCCATGACCATAGAAATGTTAAGAAGAAGAACTTTCAATGTAGACTACTATTCGCTCAAGGAGACTGCAGGGTGACTATAAAACGGTTTTAAGCAAAAAAGGAAAAAAAGGATGCCCATCAAAACAACTAAATGGGCATCCGTAACATTTCAACCTGGTACGCCTGGCAGGGATCGAACCTGCGACACCCGGATTAGGAATCCGGTGCTCTGTCCACTGAGCTACAGGCGCGTGGTACGCCCGCAGGGATTCGAACCCCGACTTCAGGCTCCGGAGGCCTGCGTGATATCCCTTTCACCACGGGCGCGTCTGTTTATACCATCAATATCTTTAGCGCTTTACCTGAAGTGTGTCTGAACAGAACAGAAACAATGGAACCCGGATTAGGAATCCGGTGCTGTTTCCTTTTTGTTACCCGAATTGCATTTATTTTGTGTAGCAGACACACTTGTAAGCAGTTTCATGATAGCACCTTCCCTCATAAAAGTCAACCGGCGCAAAACGGCGTAAACTTACATAAAAACCCTTCTTTCAGGAAATTATAAGTTCTATGAACCGGAAAAAATTACTTTATATTGTCAGGCCACAGGTAGGGGGCATGTCTGGGCATCTGCGCACTTTGCTCACTTATTTCCCCGGGCGGTGGGATGTTAGCCTGGCGGCACCTTCAGCAATCTTGGATCCGGGAGGGAATGCGGCCGGGACAACAAAGTTTTTCCAACTTTCTTTGCAGGGACATTTTTCGCCGGCCAGTGATTTTGCTGTTTTTAGGCAGCTGGTAAGAATCGGCCGTGAAGAAAACATAGATCTTTTCCATGCCCATGGCTATAAGTCTGCTCTTGTGGCTTTGCCCGCAGCCAAAGTCTGCCGTCGTCCTGTTTTACTGACGGTGCACAATTCTTTGTTTTATCCACAGAAAAGTATCCTGCCGGAGAGTTACTTTAACCGTGCCCTAAAGCAGCTTGATCCTTTGGTAACACGCTATATTACGGTTTCGGGGTATCTTTGCCGGGAGCTTGTCGGGCGGGGTATTCATGCCGGGAAAATAGTAACCATCTATAATGGTATTGATACTGATAAATTCCGGGCGGATATTTCCATAGAAGAAGCTGCCAGTGGAGAAAAAAGCCAGGAGAAGCTGGCCCCTCTTTTTAGCTCTCCGGGCCCGCGGGTAGGAACAGTGGGCAGGCTCATCTCTCATAAAGGCCTGGATATTTTTATCAGAGCAGCGGCCAGAGTGGCTCCTCAACATCCGACGGCGCACTTTTTTATTGTGGGGAAAGGGCCGGAAAGGGCAGAATTGGAAAACCTGCGTGATTTGCTCGGCTTGCAGGGGAGGTTGTTTTTCCTGGGAGAGATCAGCCAAATGCCTGCTTTTCTCTCTTCTCTGGATCTTTTTGTTCTTGCTTCCCGCAGTGAAGGCCTTTCTATCTCTTTATTGGAGGCGGGATCGTTGGGGTTGCCCATGATTGCCAGTGCTGTCGGAGGTATCCCGGAGATTATTCAGCATGGCCGGACGGGACTTCTTTTTCCAGTGGAAGATACAGCGGCGTTGGCTGAAAATATCTCCTGGCTGATAGGTGAACCGCAAAGAAGGCAAAAACTTGGCCTGGAAGCGGCAAAAGAGATCCGGGCACGATTTACAGAGGAAAAGATGTTAAAGGAAACGGAAAAAATATATGAGGAGTGTGCTGCCGCTGCCGAAAAGGTGGCCTTGTAAAAACGTTACCTGTTGGCGCGATACTCCGGGTCCGGCAGGACACGGGGAAGGAGTGCTCGGCAGGCCAGGTCAGGTTTTCTTTCATCAAATAATTCAAGCAAATAATTCAAGAGGGAAATGAAAAACGAGGCAGCCTGTCATGTTAAAAATGCTTAAGGGTGTTTTGGGTGTTTTCTTCAAAGCCTGGAAAAATGTTTTTCCGGCAGCTATGCTGTCGGCTGTAATTTTTTTGATCTCCGGCAGTGTTGTTTTAGGGACCGGAGCAGGGGATTGTGATGCCTCAAGGCCAGTTCAGACTGCCGGCAGCGGGCCGGCGGCAGAGCCCCGGGTTATTTTAATCACTTTGGATAAGATTACCTTGCAGGATTTACTTCGTCATGCCGGCCCGGAGTTAACCTCTCTCTTGAATAGAAGTGCCGTGGCGCTCATGAATGTGAATACGGCCGGTGCTCCGGGTACGGAGAGCGGTTATCTGACGCTCGGTTCGGGCTCCCGCCTGGCGGGCAACTGGACAGCGCGCAGGGCTTTTAACAGGGATGAAGATTTGCACCAGGGCACGGTTGAGGCGCTTTATCGCCGGCATACGGGGAAAGCGGAGGTGCCTGCGGGGGAAGTTTTACATCTTTACAGCGGTGTGCTTCATCGCCTGAATGAACAGCGCCCCTACCCGGTGTGCATTGGTGCCCTGGGTGAAGCCTTAAGTACCAAAGGGCGGGGAGTGGCTGTTCTGGGCAATGCGGATAGTGATACTCCTAACCGGCAGGTTGTCACCATTGCCATGAACAAGGAGGGAACGGTGGCCTACGGGGACGTCAGTCCCGCGTTGCTCCGGGAAAGAGATGAGTTTCCTTTTGGCTGCGGCAGTGATCCCGGGGCTTATCTGAAGGTTTTCGAATCCCTGCAGCAGAAGGCTTCTTTGCTTGTTGTGGAATGGGGGGATACCGGCCGCCTGGATGGTTATTTGGAACATCTGCCTGCGGAGCGGAGGGCCGGGCTACTGCAGGCTTCTTTACTGGAGCTGGATCATTTTTTGCGGGGTATCAAGCCCTATCTGGACAGGAATACCAGCTTGCTGATCGTGACACCATCCCCGCCTCATGCTGCCTTTGCCGGTGGACAGCGGCTTACGCCGGCGGTATATTACAGCCCTGGCTCTGACCAAGGAGGCTTTCTTGTATCGCCGACAACAAGGCGGCCGGGGGTTATCACAAATATTGATATTGCTCCTTCTGTTTTGCACTTTCTGGGGCTGGGCACGCCTACGTTTTTCTTTGGTGCACCTTTACAGGTTGTCCCGGAAACAAACCATCTGGAAAAGCTTCTTTCTCTTTCAGAACGCATTGCACGTGTGTATAGCCAGCGCCCTGCGGTGATCAAAGGTTATATCCTGGCCCAGATTATTTTACTCCTGGGGGGGTTGGCCGGGCTGATCTATCGTTTTAAGCCGACCAGAGTTTTGCGTCCCGGGCTTTATGCACTGTTGTTTTTTCCTCTTGCCCTTCTATTGGTGCCGGCTTTGCCTTTTTTTCCGGCCGGTTCCTTCTATATTAATGTTTTGGCTCTGTTAGGCCTGACAGTGCTGCTGACCCTGGGTGCTCATTTGTTTTTCAGAAAACTTCTGCCTCTTTTTGCTTTTACAGGGTTGCTTGTTTTCGTTATTTTGACTGCCGATCTTTGCAGCGGGGCTCACTTGAACGGCCAGTCTTTTTTGGGTTATGATCCCGTCGGGGGGGCACGTTTTTACGGTTTGGGAAATGAGTATATGGGCATCATGATTGGCGCATTGATTCTTGGTTTTGGTTCTCTATATTCCCTTATTTTCCGGAAGGAGAGGCTTTATCTGTTGGGGCACGGGATTTCAAACCGATCCGGAATGCTTTTTATTACTTGGTTATTCATTTTTTTATCTGTTTTTGTTCTTTTTCTCCTGGCTTCCCCCCTGTATGGGGCAAATTTTGGTGGAGCTGTCACGGCGGGAGTTGCCCTGGCTATCACTTTGGGCGGCATGCTGGCCTTGCTCCGGCAAAAAGGATATGCATTGTTGCCTTTTTTACGCTACCGGGATGCCGGCAGCACCCCGGCATCTTTTCCTTTTTTACAAAAAATTTTGTTGCTGGCTGTATTTGTGCTGGTTACCGCTGCGTTTCTTTATTTCCTGAATACTACTTCCCGGTCAGATGCTGCTGTATCACACGTGGGGCGGACCTGGGAGCTGGTACGCAGCCATGGCTGGCAGGAGCTGGTGAATGTTGCCCAACGTAAGATGGAGATGAACCTGAAACTTCTGCGCTATTCTCTTTGGAGCAGGGTTCTCTTTTTGTTTATTTTTCTGATCACCTTGCTTTATTTCTATCCCGTAGGTCTCACACGGCAGATTTTCGAGGATGAACCGGGTTTTAAGCTGGCGATGGGCGGTATTATTGCCGGGAGTCTTACAGCATTCTTTGTCAATGATTCCGGTGTTGTGGCAGCGGCTACGACAATGCTTTATGGTGCTTTGCCCCTTCTTTTGCTTTGTTTTCAAAAAGTGTTCACTTAATCCGGATGATGGTGCCTTACTGGACAAAATTATTATTTTCTTGCAGGAGATTTACGTTTTAAAATGGAAATATAGTGCAGCATAATTTATAGCATATTTCTAAAATGTCTTCTTGCAGAAAAGACGCAGAAAGGAAGGAATATATTCCCTTGATATCCCTGGAGAGCAAAACCCTGCCTGTAAATGTCAATATTCATCTATTACCGACTTCTAAATTTAAAACAACTCTTGTTTCAGTTTTTTTGCAACAGGTTTTAGCCAAAGAACTTGCTGCGCAAACGGCTCTTTTACCTGCTGTTTTAAAACGGGGTACACGTCAATATCCTTCTTTCCGGGATTTAAAAATTCGCCTGGAGGAACTTTATGGCGCGGCCCT
>JBMNEM010000006.1:125000-379661 GCA_050948785.1 Dethiobacteria bacterium | reverse complement strand
ACAGTCTGCCGTCCCCATGTCTCGCTTATGTTTTACTCTGAGTAGATACAGTTTTTATTCTTATATTATAACTGATTTTCGAGTAAATAAGAATAAGTCTTTCGGAAAAAGATCCTGATAAAATTATGATTGCAAATATAATTCCACTGTTTTATTTATTCATCACCAGAATTTTCATGAATTATGTTTAAGAAAGGCAAGGCCGCTAGTCTTAAATTTTTAAAGTTTAGCATGAAACTTTTTCAACGCATGAATAACGGCGTTGATTTGAGCAGCGGCGTAAGTGATTTCTTCCTCGGTGTTTAAATAAGAAAGGCTGAAGCGCAGGGCTCCCTCCAGCGAATCTTGTTCGAGATGCAGGGCCTGCAGGACATGGCTGGGTTTTTTGCTGTTGGCATGGCAGGCCGAACCGGTGGAGACATAGACGTTATGCTGTTCCAGCGCATGCAGGATGATTTCCCCTTTGAGGCCGGGGAAGGAAAGATTAAAGATGTGGGGTGCGCCTTCTTCCATCCGGGGGCCGTTTAGCGTGGCCCAGGGGTGTTCGGTTTGTACTGCGGAAATAAGTTTTTCTTTAAGGCTTTGCAGGCGGCTGGCTTTTTCCTTTCTGTTTTGAGCACTGAGCCGGGCGGCCAAGGCCATTCCGGCAATGCCGGGAGTGTTTTCCGTTCCCGGCCGGAGCCCTTTTTCATGTTCTCCACCCCAAAGGAGCGGTTCCAGAAGGGTGCCTGTGCGTAGATAAAGGGCACCTGCACCTTTGGGGCCATGGATTTTATGGGCGCTTAAACTCAGAGCGTCGATCCCCTGCTCTCCCGGGTTCAGGGGAAGTTTGCAGAATGATTGAACGGCATCAACATGCAGAATCACCGCAGGATTTTTGGTTTTAATGGCGGCTGAAATTTGGGAAAGAGGCTGGATAGAGCCGATTTCATTGTTCACGTGCATGATGCTGACCAGGATCGTCTGGGGGGTAAGGGCGGCGGCCAACTCCCGGGGATCAATGACACCCCGTTCATCCGGCAAAAGATAGCTTACAGTAAACCCTTCCTTTTCCAGCTGCTTAAAAGGTTCCAGGACGGAGGCATGTTCAATGGCTGTTGTGATTAGATGGCTGCCGCGCCGCGCGTAGCGGCGGGCAATGCCCAGCACGGCCAGGTTGTTGGCTTCCGTTCCGCCGGAGGTAAAGATAATTTCTCTACTTTCAGTTCCTAAAATTTCGGCAATTGTCCGGCGGGAGGCATGTAGAATTCTTTCGGCTTCACTTCCCCGGCGGTGCAAGGAAGAGGCATTGCCGTATTTTTCTTCCATTACCTGCTGCATTTCCGCCACCACTTCAGGGTAGACCCGGGTAGTGGCGCTGTTGTCCAGATAGGCTTCTTGGGAGGGCATCAGTTTCACACCTTACTCAAATGATATTACTCTACTTTCCAGTTTCTCCAGGCAGCGGTCAACCAATTCCCCGAGAGGGATCTGCTCCTCGGCCCGTGCCAATTTGTCTAGAGAGGGCCTGGTGACAGGATGGCGGGGAATAAAAAGAGTGCAGCAATCCTCAAAGGGACGGATGGAAATAGGATAAGAATTTATTTCCCGGGAAATTTCGACGATTTCTTCCTTATCCAAACCGATTAAAGGTCGTAAAATGGGTAAAGTAGTTACTTCATTGATGGCTATCATGTTTTCCAGGGTCTGGCTGGAGACCTGCCCAAGGCTTTCGCCGGTAAAAAGGACGGTTATTTTTCTTTTTAGCGCCAGTCTTTCAGCGATACGGAACATTACCCTGCGCATCAGGGTGATGAGCATCGGCTGTGGGCATTTGGACATGATTTTCTGTTGGATTTCCGTAAAAGGTGCCAGATGCAGAGTGATCTTTCCACCATAAGAGGCTAACAGGTGGCACAGGTCCAGGACTTTATTAATCGCCCCTTCCCCTGTAAAGGGAGGGCTATGGAAGTGGAGGGCTTCAATTTCAACCCCTCTTTTCATGGCCATCCAGCCGGCCACAGGGCTGTCAATGCCCCCTGAAAGTAAAAGCAGGCCTTTCCCTGTTACCCCTACGGGCAGCCCCCCCGGTCCCGGATAAACCCGGGAATAAAGGTAAGCCTTTTTTTCCCGTATTTCAATGTTAATGGATGTTGCGGGGTTGTGGACATCGACTTTTAGCTCCGGTTTGTTTTCTAAAAGGTACGCTCCCACAAGTTTGTTGACTTCCGGAGAGGTATACGGGAAGTTTTTATTGGCCCGGCGGGTATTTACCTTAAAAGTCATTTCCGGTTGGTAAGAAGCTGCCAGGAGCCTGGAAGACTGCCGGCAGATATCGTCAAGGTCAAGTTCCGCCGGGGACACAGGACTGATAGAAACGATACCGCATACTTTTTGCAACCGGCGCAGAGCAGGAAATAAATTTTCCTCTGCGATGGTCACATAATAACGTCCACGGCGAAACTCAACCTGAAAAGGCTGCTGCAGACCCCGGAGGGATGCTTTAATATTTTGTAAAAGTTTATTTTCAAAGAAGGGCCTGTTTTTACCTTTAAGCGCAATTTCCCCATAACGTATTAACAGTAAATTATCCATAAGCAATCCGCTCCCGTCCGGCAAATCAGAAGCCGGCAGTTTTAGCCGGCCTTTTTCCGAAACAAAGTGAAGAAACAAAAAAACATTCTACTTCCTACATTCTACATTCTATACAGCTATACAGGATTAACTTGCCTAAAAAACTATACCGAAAGGACTTCTTTGACACCCGGGACATCTTGTTTTAGTAAACGTTCGATGCCCTGCTTTAAGGTCACGGTAGCCATTGGGCATCCTCCACAGGCCCCGGTTAATTTTACCTTTACGGTTCCGTCGTCTTCAACGGCAATCAGGACGACATCTCCGCCATCAGCCTGCAGGGCGGGACGGATTTTTTTTAAAGCTGTCTCGACCTGTTCTTTCATAGGGTCGGAACCCTCCTTTTAAATTTTCTGATTTTCATTATATCATAACGAAAATCAGAAACCAACACTACGCCGGGGAAAGTTTACAATAAACCATTATAATGGTGATGACCTTAAAACTACTTAAACTATAAGTATCAGGTGGCTTCTTGGGTCGGGAAGAGAAAATCCTGCTGCTATCAAAAGACATTGCTCCAGGTAAGTCGCTCGCGATCAGGTATATGTTTTAAAAGCATCAGTGCCTCCCCAAAATCTGCCCGGGCATTGGTTTTATCCCGGGTATGCAGGTTTTCCCGAAGCCTGGCCAGCTTCATTTCCAGATTGTCCAGCTCCATATGGTCTGTAAAGAGTGCCCACTTCTGGCTTACCTCGTCCCAGCTTTTTATAAAAGCCGTAAAGGCGTGTTGGCCTTCCTCCCAGTTTTCCTGTTCTACGGCCCGGCCTACTTTCTCCAATTGTGTGATCAGTTCACCGGAAGTCTTGTCGAGATAGCGCTGCGTGATCACACCTGAAACTGTAATAATCACGACAACACCGAGTACGAGGAGCCAGCCGCCCCATTTGCGCATCACTGGGCCTCATCCTTTCCCTTAAGGTAGAAGTCGATCTGTCCTGTGGTATTGTACTGGGCAAAGAAAATGTCTTCTGGATTTTCAATTTTTTGGGCCTTGGCCTGGTTGAGTAGAGTATCCTCCGTAATGCCGGCAATTTGCAAATTCTGTTGGTTAATTTTGCCATCCAGGATGAGCGTGATGGGAAAGGTGGGATCCGTTATATTTGCCATTCCCAGATCCTTGACTGTGGGAGGGCGTGCGCTTGCTTTAGGAATGACATTCAAGGTGCCGTTGTTTTCCAGGAGGGCATAGGCAATATCGGATATATTGGGGTATTCTTTGTTGCGCAGTTGTTCCAACAGATCGTTGATATTCATACGCAGTTTCCGCAAGTTTTCAGGGATCGGCTGACCGTTTTCAATCACAATCGTTGGGGTCCCGCAAATAATTCCCCTGGCCCTTTCACTGTACAAAACAATGAGGGAGAGAAAAATTTCGGCAGCCAGCAAGACGAGGATCCCGATAATTCCATTCATAAGCGGGATTCCGGTATTGCTCATGGGGATGACAGCCAGTTCGGCAATGACAATTGTAACTACCAGTTCAAAAGGTTGCAGCTGACCGATCTGCCGTTTTCCCATTAAACGCATTACAATTACTAAAAGAGCATAAAGGACTATCGCCCGGACAGCGATTAAAAGCATAATAATCTCTTCACCCCTGTTAAAAATCATTTCTATTTTGTCCTGTAAGAGGGAATTATATGTAGGGCACTTGGTGCTGTTTAACCCCTTGCTTTGAAGGGTGCACTTTGGTAGAATTACCCTGACGAAGGATTTTTTAATAAAATAATGATAAGTATAATTGGCGAAAATGAATGCTGAAAGAGGCTGGTAAAAGTTGACACCTACAAAAAATGCCGCCGGGAATGCAGAAAAAATCTATGATCTCCTGATTCTGGGTGCGGGACCTGCGGGTTTAACGGCAGCAATATACGGTTGTCGTGCCAATTTAAGTGTCCTTGTTTTTGAGCAGATGCTGGCAGGTGGCGAGATAGCTTCTACAGACCGGTTGGATAACTATCCCGGCTTTCCGGAGGGGGTTAACGGTGCGGATTTTGGGCAGTTGCTGGAGCAACAGGCCCGGCGCTTTGGAACGGAGATCGTTTCCGCTATTATTGAGGAAGCATCTCTGGAAGGGGAAATTAAAAAAGTTGTCACCTCTCAGGGTTTATTTTATGGCCGGGCAATAATTGTAGCTACGGGAACCGTCCCGGGGGTTCTGGGTGTTCCGGGAGAAGAAGAGCTGCGGGGAAAAGGTATTTCCTTTTGTGCAACCTGCGATGGCTTTTTTTTCAGGGGAAAAGAGGTGGCGGTGATCGGAGGTGGGGATGCTGCCTTGCAGGAGGCCCTTTATCTCACACGGTTTGCGGAGAAGATTATTCTTATTCACCGCCGGGATAAATTCAGAGCTGTTCCTTATTTGCAGGAGCAGGTTTTTAAGCAGCCCCGGATCAAAATTATATGGGATACAATTGTGAAAGGTTTTAGCGGGGAGCAACGATTGGAGAAAATAACCATACAAAATGTAAAGGATGCTCAAACGACGGATTTACCCGTAGCGGGGGCCTTTTTATATATAGGAAGAGTTCCCAATACCGGCTTCTTAAAAGGAGTAGAAAAGGATGGACAGGGTTATATTATAACCAGCGAAGAGATGGAAACATCGCTTCCAGGAATCTTCGCGGCGGGGGATGTGCGCCGCAAATTTTTGCGTCAGGTGGTTACAGCTGCTGCTGATGGAGCTATCGCGGCGATGATGGCTGTACGGTATTTGGGCTAAGCAGATACTGAAGGTTGTATATACTACCAAGGAAAAGCGGCTACAATCAGGTATACGAATTTTCAGTTTTTTTAAAGAGCAATTACCTTTGCGAAAGGAGGGGAGGTGCCGTTGTCTTCCTACGGTTAAAGCCGGAGGGTTTCACGGCACAGATTTAAATGAGTATCAAACCCGTAGACGTCAACGATCAACAGTTTCAGGAAGAAATATCAAATTCCAGTGAGCCGGTACTGGTAGATTTCTGGGCTTCCTGGTGCGGCCCCTGCCGGATGGTCGCTCCTGTTCTGGAAGATCTTGCCGTTGATTATGACGGCAAGGTCAAGGTTTTAAAAGTCAATGTTGATGAAAATCCGGATGCCGCTTCCCGTTACGGCATTATGAGTATTCCGACGATGATTCTCTTTAAAAATGGGGAACCTGTCCAGACCATTGTCGGTTTCCGTAAAAAAGAGGAACTTAAAGATATTATTGACCCGAGATTATAAGAGTTTTTTTAAGAGATTTCATTTTCTGATGGTAAAGCGAAGCTTCCTGGGGCTTATTCTGAAAGGGTACTTTATTAATGTTTTTTTCTTAGGGGTTTTTTCAAGAAAAAGATCTGAAATTGATTTTGTCCTGTCTACATTCCCCTTCTGCCGGAAATAATAAAGGTAGAGGGGGAATTTATTTTGCGCGCTATGTGGAAAGGTTCTTTAGGTTTTGGACTGGTCAATATACCGGTTCGCCTTTTTGCGGCAACAGCAAGTAAAGAGCTGAAATTTCGCTATCTACATGCTTCCTGCTATACTCCCCTGGAGTACCGGAAAGTATGCCCAACCTGTAAAAAAGAGGTGCCCTGGGAGGAAATTTCGCGCGGCTATGAATATGCAAAGAATAATTTCGTTATTTTAAGCGAGGAGGAAACAAAGGCAGCGGCCGGTAAAAGAGATGGCCTGATTGAAATAAACGATTTTATAAAAATAGAGGAGATTGATCCCCTCTATTTTCAAAAAGGATATTACCTGGCTCCTGACGGTCCCAGTGCCAGGCCTTATGCCCTGCTGCATCGTGCCATGCTGGAGACGGGGAAAATTGCCGTGGCCACTTTAACCTTGCGCACAAAGGAATCCCTGGCGGTGGTCAGGACTTATGGAGAGGTTCTCTCGCTTTCCACCATGTATTTTCCTGATGAAGTGCGCTCTTGGCAGGAGTTGCCGGATATACCCCGGGGTGTTGGTGTTGAAATTCGTGAAAAAGAACTGCAGATGGCCAAAGAGCTTATCGAGAGTATGGTCACTCCATTTGAGGCGGGGAAATACCGGGATCGGCACCGGGAAGCCTTACTGGAGTTGATTGAGGCCCGGGTAGAGGGCAAGGATGTCGCTGTTGCCCCCTCTCCGGAGAGGGAAAAGGTGGTTGATTTGTTGGCAGCCTTGGAAGCCAGTGTGGAAAAAGCCCAAGCCCAAAAAAATAAAGCCAGGGAAAAGGAAGGGGCTCAAAAATCTCCCTCCCGCAAAAAGGAATCCGTAACCGCCAAAAAGTAAGTGCAGTGTGTATATTGTGCTTTTCAGGAGTGCCTTTTTATGTTGGAACAAAAAATTATCCCGATGGAACCACAGTCCAAAAAAGTACTAATCGAAAACCCGGATTATTCCTACCAGATAAAATGGGATGGGGTGCGGCTGCTGGCTTTTGTCTCCGGTAAGAGGGTCCGCTTGCAGGGCCGAAGTTTAAAAGATAAAAGCGTACTTTACCCGGAACTGGCTGTGCTACCGGAACTGGTCCGGGGTAAAAGTGCGATTCTCGATGGAGAAATCATTGCTCTCCGGGAAAACCGCCCTGATTTTTATACGATTATGCAAAGGGAACGGGCCGGCCCCGCAGTTGTGACCAGGATGGCCGGGTTGGTTCCGGCCTACTATATGGTTTTTGATCTGCTTTACTTTGACGGTACCTGGCTTCTGGAGCAGCCGTGGGAAGCTCGCCAGGAAATGATTTTTAAGCATATCCTGACCGGGGAATATTTGCATCTTACGCCCAGTTATCAGGAGGGAGAGGTGCTGCTGAAAACAGTTCAGGAGAAAGGGATGGAAGGGGTGGTAGCCAAAAAAAAGGACAGCCCTTATATCCCAGGACCACGCCGTTCCAGCTACTGGTTGAAAATCAAAATCCAGCAAACCCTGGAAGCTTATGTAGGGGGGATTGCTATGCGGGATCAAAGGCCGGTTTCTCTGCTCCTGGGCCTGGAAGAGGAAGAACCGGAAGCAATAAGGGGACCCGGAATCAAATTGCGGTATATCGGCAATGTAAGCAGCGGTTTAAGGGAAAAGGATTTAGCTGCCTGGTATGACTGGGCTCAGGAAAACAGATCTTCGGAACCTCCTTTTAAAAACCTTGTCCTCTCCCCGGGAAGAGGTTATCTCTTTGTAGAGCCCCATAAAAAAGTCCGGGTTACCTTCAGTGAGTGGACCCCGACCCTAAAACTCCGTGCCCCGCGCCTGATTACTTAAACCCGGTTCCATGCCTGTTTAATTACGGGAGATGGGCGATGTTGCTATCGTCGGAAGCGATTTAATGCATTATTGAGGGCGGTGCTGTCGCTGGAGAGTATTGTTCACATTTAGCGAAGCGGGGCTGGAGAAGGTTCTGCTGACAGGAGGTCAGCAGCTAGAGGTAATTATGATAGATTCCGCGGATTTATTATCTTTGCTGATTACTTTGTGGGGCGGTGTGCTGTCGGCGGAAGCGATTTGTAGAGCGAAGCAAAAAGTTCGCGGTGAAGCGAAGGCTGGAAGGGGTTCAGCTGGCAGGGATGCCGGCTGCCGGCAGGCGAACAGGACGTGAGGCTTTGCCGAAGAGGCTACTGCGCCGTGAGCTGAGCTGGAATTTATGAGCATAACTTGTGAGCTTCCGCTGCCAGCACCCGCCGCCACCATGTGGAGGCCTCACTCATGCCCGTTTCCCTTGAAGTTAACAACAAAAATGTGCAGTTGACTAATTTGGAAAAGGAATTATGGCCCGGCGAGGGCATAACCAAGTATCATTTGATCCGGTATTACCTGGAAGTATCTCCTTATATGCTGCCCCATCTCCAAAACCGCTTCCTGGTTTTTCAGCGTTTTCCCGAAGGTATCGGCGGGCCGGGGTTTTTTCAAAAAAATTGTCCGCAAGGTGCGCCGGCCTGGATCAAAACTGTACCTTTCAAGCATCAAGAAAAAATGACAAATTATATCGTTCCTACCGGGCCGGAAACCTTGACCTGGCTGGGCAATCAGGTTTGTTTGGAGATCCACCCATGGCTATCTGCAGAAAACACCTTGGAAAACCCTGATTTTGCTGTTTTTGATCTGGATCCCATGGAAGGGGTTACTTTTCCCCAAATCTGCCGTGTTGCCCAAACTTTAAGAGATCTGCTTGTCAGCAAAGGGCTGCGCTGCTATCCAAAAACATCCGGCTCCCGGGGGATCCAGGTTTACCTTCCCGTGCAGCCTGTTTATAGTTATCAACACATCCGGGATTTTTGTGCAGCTATCTTTAAAGAGCTTTTTCAAATGTTACCGTCGATAACCACCCTCGAAAGGAAAATATCCCGGCGAGGTAAGAAGATTTACCTGGATTATCTGCAAAACGCCCGTGGGAAAACCCTTGTCGCTCCTTATTCTCCCCGGCCCCTTCCCGGGGCGCCGGTTTCTACTCCCCTGGAATGGTCTGAAATTGCTGCTGCTGATTTTTCACCTGCTTCTTTCCACATGAAGAATATTATTCCTCGGCTGCAGCAAAAAGGGGATCTTTTTGCCCCTGTTTTAAAAGACCGCCAGTACATACCATAACTGTAACCGCGGAAACGATCTTTGTGGACCAGCCACAAGGACCGTCCCCGCGGTTGCCCGCGGTTGGTGAAATGGCGTTTCGGGTGAGTGTCGGTTGCGCCTACCAGCCACAAGGACCGTCCCCGCGGCTGCTCCAGGTTTATTCAGTAAAATACAGTTTTTTCCCCCCGGGGGAAGTCTAAAGAATTATTCTTGTGTTTACTTTAATTTTCTTGACTCTAAAGCAGGTTTTTTGATAGTTTTGTTGAATAAATATTTTTGTGGGTGTTAGTGGGCGTTTGGGGAGGAGGTAAATTGCTGGGAAGCCAATTTTATTTTTTTTTGATTAAAAAAGGGGGTTGAAGATTAAAAAATGAAGAGAAAAAATATTTTTTGGGCTACAATGTTAATTTTTTGCATGGTTTTGGTCATGATTACAGGTTGTGCCCAGCCGGGAACAGCTCCTGAGCAGGAAGGGGACGAGCTTTCCACGGGAGCCAATGTGGTTAAAGTCGGTATGGTCGGGCCGCTGACGGGAGGAGCGGCTACTTACGGCACCAGCGTACGCAATGGTGTACAGATTGCCATTGATGAAGCGAACGCAAACGAGGAGATTCCTGGTGTTACCCTGGAGCTTAACGCCGAAGATACCGAAGGGGATTGGTCTAAAGCGGCCAATGCTTTTTCCAAGCTTATTGAACAGAACAAAGTAAATGTGATTGTCGGCGGGGTTCTGAGTTCGGAAACCGAAGCGGGCGGGCCTATTGCCATGCGCGGCGAGGTCCCGGCAATTTCCCCGTCCTCCACAGCGACAGGGTTGACCATTGGTAACCCCTACCTTTTCCGGAACTGTCTTTCTGATGAAGTGCAGGCTTCCCAGCTGGCAGAATATGCCGTTACAGAGCTGGGCTTTAATAAATTTGCGATCCTTTACACCAATAACGACTACGGTGTGGCCTTGAAAAATGCTTTTGAAGAGACTGCTAAAGAACTGGCTGAAGTGGTGGCCGTTGAGGCTTTCATGGATAACGATGAAAATTTCAAACCCCAGCTGACCAGTATCCAGACGAAAGGTCCGGAGGCCATTTTTATTGCCGGTTATTATACGGAGGCGGCCAAGATTGCCCAACAAGGTCTGGAGCAGGGTATGGAGGTACAGTTCCTGGGGGCAGATGGCTTTTATTCCCCGGTTCTCATGGAGATTGGCGGAGATGCAGTCGAAGGAGCGATCTTTACTGCCGGTTTTCATTCCGGTGATGAATCTTCCGCTGTCCAAAACTTTGTGAACAACTACCGGGAGCTTTTTAATGAAGAACCGGATATGTTTGCGGCGCAGGCCTATGATGCTGCCTGTATTGTCATTGCCGCGATGAAGTCCAAGGGAACCGATTCCGAACAAATTCGCGAGGGCTTGGCTGAAACCAAGGATTTCCCCGGTATTACAGGCAATACAAGCATTGACGAAGAAGGGGATACCCTGAAGGATGTATTGATTCTGAAAGTTGAAGATGGGGTTTTCACACGGATCAGATAGCAGTAGTTGGTAAAAAAGGCCGAAGAGGAGGAAGGTTTTCCCTCCTCTTCGGAGTAATGATGCTCCATGGTTTTACAGCTATTTTTTAAAAACAGCAGTATTAAATTAATGATTGGTCTAAGTCACTACTTGAGGTGGGGTTATGTTTTTTCAGCAATTAATAAACGGCATAGTTCTCGGCAGCACTTATGCTCTTATTGCTCTAGGTTATACCATGGTTTATGGTATTGTGGAGCTGATTAATTTTGCCCACGGTGAGATCTACATGTTCGGTGCTTTTGTGGCGATGTATCTTGTTACGGTTTTCGAAGTTCCTTTTGTTGTGGCTTTTTTTGTGGCCATGGTGTTGGCCAGCCTTTTGGGTGTTACTGTTGAATTTGTAGCTTACCGGCCTCTACGTCGTTCTTCCAGGTTGGCAGCTTTAATCAGCGCGATCGGGGCTTCCATATTTTTGCAGAACCTGGCCCTTCTTGTGATGGGGGCCCGTCCTTATTCTTTTCCCAGTCCCTTTGTCTCTAAAGTCTACAAGACTTCTTTGGTCACCATCTCCAGGGTGGAGCTAATCATCTTGGTGGTTTCCTTTCTTTTAATGGTCGGATTAACTTTTTTAATCCAGAAAACCAAAATCGGTAAAGCAATGCGCGCTACGGCTCAGGATAAAGACGCTGCCAGTTTGATGGGCATAAATATTAATCAGATTATTACAACAACCTTTGCCGTGGGTTCGGGTCTGGGGGCGGCGGCAGGAGTAATGGTCGGCATCTATTTTCGCTCTGTCTCCCCGATGATGGGCCTGATGCCCGGTTTAAAAGGTTTTGTTGCGGCCGTTCTGGGCGGCATTGGCAGTATTCCCGGAGCGATGCTGGGCGGGCTTTTGCTGGGTGTTGCCGAAGTCATGGGCGTCGCCTATATTTCTTCCCAGTACCGTGATGCGGTTGCTTTTACGATACTGATTATCGTTTTGTTTTTTAAACCTGCGGGGCTGATTGGTAGGTTTATGCAGGAAAAAGTGTAGGTATTACTCGCATGGCAGATTGAGGAACACCTTTTGAGGAATACATGCGGTTTTAGAGGGGTAGGTTTGCTTGCCTTTAAGATGAAGGGTCAATATAATATTATGTATCCAGGGAAAGATTAAATATTTTTAGGAGCATTTATTCTGCTTTGCCTTGAAGAAGGTGAAATAAAGGTTGTTTAGTGCATATTATTTACAAATAATGATCTTGGTGGGCATTAATATTATCATGGCTACCAGTTTGAATCTGATCACCGGATTTACAGGCCAGCTATCCATCGGCCACGCTGCCTTTATGAGTATAGGGGCCTATGCCGCCGCGCTGGCAACTCTTAAATTAGGCCTTCCTTTTTTTGCTTCCCTTTTATTTGGTGCCTTGACGGCGGCCTTCTTTGGTGTTTTGATTGGTATACCCACACTCAAGCTAAGAGGTGACTATTTAGCTATAGCTACCCTTGGTTTTGGTGAAATAGTGCGGATTGTTTTTTTGAACCTGAAGATCACCGGCGGGGCGGTAGGTTTAAGGGGCATACCGAAAAATACCACACTGTTATGGGTTGTTATCGCCGCTATTCTAACCCTTTTTATTTTGAGCCGTATTTTAAAATCACGGGTTGGCCGGGCGCTGGTCGCTATCCGGGAAGATGAAACCGCCGCTGAATCGATGGGGATCAATACCACTTATTTTAAAATCCTGGCTTTTGGTGTGGGAGCCTTTTTTGCCGGTCTCGGGGGAGGGCTTTTCTCACACTATTTTCAGTATATTCACCCCGGCAGTTTTGGTTTTTTGCGCTCTATTGAACACCTGTGTATGGTTGTTTTAGGTGGCCTGGGCAGCATGTGGGGTTCGATTATCGGTGCTGCGGCGCTGACAGCCATTCCGGAGCTTTTAAGGGCCAGTGCCGATTACAGGCAGCTGTTTTATGGTGCCATTCTAGTTCTGATGATGAGGGTCAGGCCCGAGGGAATTATCGGAGAAAAAATGTCTCGACGCAGTATTTTTCAAGGTAAAGGGATAGCCTGGGAAAAAGTAAAGTTTTTTAAAATAAGCAAATAACAATCGACTGCAAATTTGTTTTTCAGAAAATTTTGCAGTGATGTTTTTTCGTTTTTCTTTTTAAAAGGAGGATGAGAATATTTTGTTCGAAGCAAGAACAAACAATGGCTATATTCTTGATGCTGTGCAGGTCAGCCGTAGTTTTGGCGGTTTAAAAGCAGTGGATCAGGTTGATTTCTTTATCAAGGATAAGGAAATAGCAGGCCTGATCGGGCCAAACGGCGCCGGGAAAACCACCTTGTTTAATCTCTTCACAGGGCATTACCAGCCCACGGGAGGGGATATATATCTGCATGGCGAAAAAATTGGAGGGTTAAAACCACACCAAATTACAGAAAAGGGGATAGCGCGGACCTTTCAAAATATTCGCCTTTTTGCGGGGATGACTGTGTTGGATAACGTCCTTATTGGAGGGCATAGCCGCACCAGCACGGGCTTGCTGGGGGCTATTTTTTACCGTCCAAAGTATAAAAAGGAAGAAAAAGAGGCAAGAGAAGTTGCCCTTTCTTTATTATCTTTTGTTGGCCTGGAGGCGAAAAAGGACGAGCTTTCCAAAAACCTTTCCTATGGAGAACAGCGGCGCCTGGAGATTGCGCGTGCCCTGGCTGCAGATCCCAAGCTCTTACTGCTTGATGAACCGGCTGCCGGTATGAATCCCCAGGAAACTATCAATCTCATGCAACTGATCTCCCGGATCCGGGATGAGATGGAGAAGACGATCTTGTTGATTGAACATGATATGAAGGTTGTTATGGGTATCTCCGAACGGATTGCCGTTTTAAACTATGGGAAGAAAATTGCTGAAGGGTCGCCGCAGGAGATTCAACGAAACGAGGCGGTAATCGAAGCCTATTTAGGAGCTTCCGCTTGATCTGAGCGCCTCAACACTGTTTTGAAGAGAGGGGTTAGGATAACTTGCTGCTGGTTGAAAATGTTTCCACTTTTTATGGCAATATCCAGGCTTTAAAAAAAATAAACTTTACGGTGGAAGAAGGCGAGATCGTGACGTTGATCGGCGCGAACGGGGCCGGTAAAACGACGACTCTGCTGACGATCTCGGGATTGCTTAAACCTGCGGAAGGGCGGATCAATTTTTGTGATAAGAAGATCGATGATTTTCCTCCCCATGAAATTGTCAAGCTTGGCATTTCCCATGTTCCTGAAGGCAGGCGTATTTTCCCACGGCTTACACTCATGGAAAACCTGGAGATGGGAGCTTATACGCGCCGGGATAAAGATGGCCTGCAGCAGGATCTAAAGACCGTCTTTGATACCTTTCCCCAGCTTAAAGGGCGAGAGAAGCAATTTGCAGGAACATTGAGCGGCGGTGAACAGCAAATGCTGGCCATAGGCCGGGCCTTGATGTCCCGCCCCAAATTGTTACTGCTCGATGAACCTTCGATGGGCCTGGCTCCGATGGTCGTCCAGGAAATCTTTCGTATCATTGAGGATATTAACCGTCAGGGTACAACAATTTTACTTGTGGAACAAAATGCCCAGCTTGCATTGAGGGTTGCCCATAGAGGGTATGTGCTGGAAACAGGCCAGGTTACCCTTCATGATGAAGCCTCTTCTTTACTGGAAAATGATGAAGTGCGCAAGACCTATTTAGGCGAGTAAGCCAGATTATTTAAAAACAGGAGTCAGGTTTTGCTGTACACCTGTAGGTTGTATAATTTGGTAGGTTAATGCATTGCTTTTTCTACAAATCCGGACAATATAATTCTGGATTTTTTTTATTCATGGAATGAGATGATGTTGACAAAAAGTTTTTTCTAAACTAAGATAAAAGTAGCGAATTTTTAAAATAATTTGTCAAGGAGCGTGGGACTGGATCTGGAATTCCCCATTTTAGGCCAAGCTTAGCCCTATATTTTAGATTCCACCGCTGGAAATATAATACTTTAATATGCATGAGATCAACTTATCCAGGATAAGATAAGAGAGATCAAGCTAGACCACCACATAATTATTTTTTCAGGTGGAATTACTTTACAAAGGGGTAAAAGCGTGAAAGTTGTCAGTCTCCAGGAAAGAAAAAGAAAAAAAATAGAAGAAAACCTCCTAGTTTTTCAAGAGCGTTTTTGGGAATGGGTTTTTACTTACCGTTGGAAACCGTGTTCACAGTGTACAGATTTACTCTTTCATCTTTGGAGGCAGGAAAACATCTGGTCGCAGCTCTGCGGCACCTGCTGTTCCTATTTTTACCACTACCAGGTGCTCTATGTCAAAGCGATCAAAACTGTTTGTCGAAGAGGAAAAAAAGTTCCTACATTCCGGGAATTGGAAGATTGGTATTTTCAGCAGGAACAGCTTTAACGGCAGAGGGGCGGTAAGAGAGGCATACTTTTCCCTAAAGTTTGGGTGATCCCGCGAGCCTTAGTGTGCTGCCTGCAGTTAATAGTTCTCTTAACCTTTATTCACCTAAAGGCTTTTTAGAATAGAAACATAGATAAAAGTTTTTAAAATAAAAGATATTAAAAGCAATTACATAAAATATCCCGTAACTCTTCAATAAGATAACCTATGGGGGTAGAAAGGCTTATTTACGTCTGTAAATAGCAGAAATAAAACTTGCATTTACCACCCCTTGATCGTGTATAATAGTATTAACAAAGGTCAAAGAAGGTCAAAGTCTAAAGTGCTTAAAAAAGTATAAAGTGATTAAATATGAAAAAGCTAGTCTATAAATGAAATGGAGAAAAAATGAGTAATCTTTCCAATAATATGGAGGACTATCTTAAAAAACTTTTGACGCTGAGTACGGCAGGGTTTATCGATATTCGGAGAAAAGAACTGGCCAGCAAATTCAGCTGTGTCCCCTCCCAGGTAAATTATGTTTTGGAGACGCGCTTTACGTTGGAAAAAGGCTACCTGGTGGAGAGTAAAAGGGGGGGCAAGGGGTTTGTCCGTATTCGCAAAATTCAGCTGCCGGTGGAAAATATTCTTGTCATGTTTTTTCAGGACAGCATGGCCGGTGGGATCAGCAATGATAAAGCCAAAGGTTTAATCCTGAGACTTTATGAATCCAAATACATTTCTTTTCGTGAATCAAAATTAATGGAGGCCTCCCTGGAGAGCCTGCAACTTGTTAAAGATGAGCAGCTTAGAGAAAAATTAAGGGGCAGACTGCTCCGGGAGATGCTTCTTATGTTGGTAAAACTTACTTTATAAGACAGGGTTTGTTATGATACTGTTTTAAAACTGTAAGGAGGTGAAGCCGGTCCTAAAAGAAATAGTAGCGGTAGGGAGCGAGGAGGACCGGAAGTAAAATGCTTTGTGAAAGATGTGGGAAAAAAAATGCTTCTGTCCATGTGACAAAAATTATCAATGGAAACAAAACGGAGCTTTATCTTTGTGAAAGCTGTGCCCGGGAGAAGGGCGAGACGGAGATTTCTTTTGAAGGAAAATTTCCCTTACACCAGTTTTTCTCTGGTTTGATGGGGTTTTTCCCCACCGGCGGTTCTGAAACAGTAGTCTCTAAAGGTTATAGTGGGCTGCAGTGCCCGGTGTGCGGGTTAACCTATACCCAGTTTGGTCAGGTGGGACGCTTTGGCTGTGCTCAATGTTATGAAGCTTTTGCCCAAAACCTGCTTCCTCTTTTCCGGCGCCTGCATGGTAATCAAAAACATATTGGTAAAATTCCGGTAAGAGCCGGTTCTTTCGTGCGGATGAAAAAGGAAATCGAAAGTTTGAAGAAAGAGCTTTACGAAAAAGTTGCGGCAGAAGCTTTTGAGGAGGCCGCTGTACTGAGGGATAAGATTCGCCAGCTGGAAAGCGAATTTACTGATAGGGGTGAAGGCCATGCCTGATCAAGATAAACTTTCTTCACAGGATGCCGCGCATAGTAATCCACTGGAAGAAATCATCAAAGCCAATCAGGAAGAGGATAAATTGCAGCAGGAAAGAAGGGAAGAAATAACCAGTAAGTGGATGGAGGGTAAAGGCCCCGAGGCAGATATTGTGATCAGCAGTCGGGTTAGGCTGGCCCGGAATATTCGAGAAATCCCTTTTCCTCCTCTGTCTTCTGATGAACAGCGTAAAAAAGTCTTCGCATTGGCGGAAAAAATTATTCAAAATCAGCAGGGAAAAAAAGATGCTTTAAAAATGTTCAATATAAGCTCTCTCACGCCGGTGTTTCGCCAGGTTTTAGTGGAAAAACACCTGATCAGCCCTCTTCTGGCCAAAGAAAACCGCTTTAGTGCTCTGCTGTTCCGCGAGGACGAGATCGTTAGTATTATGGTCAATGAAGAAGATCATTTCCGTATTCAGTGTTTATTGCCGGGATTGCAACTCAAAAAAGCCTGGCAAGAGGTTTCCCGTTATGATGATTTTTTGGAAAGCCAGGTAGATTATGCTTTTCATGAAGAAAGGGGTTATCTGACTGCTTGCCCGACAAATGTAGGAACAGGAATGCGCGCTTCTGTGATGCTGCATCTGCCGGCACTGGTTATTACCCAGCAGATCAAACGTATTTTTTCGGCAATTAACCAGGTAGGCCTGGCTGTCAGGGGGCTTTACGGTGAGGGAACGGAGATGATTGGTAATTTATTGCAGCTTTCCAACCAGGTTACTCTTGGTCAATCGGAGGAGGAAATATGGCAGAATCTCTACGGTGTTACCAAACAGCTGATCAATCAGGAGAAAAAAGCCCGGGAGCACCTTTTGAATGAAGGTCGGGAAAAGCTTGCTGACAGGGCCGGCAGGGCTTTTGGTGTTCTAAAATATGCCCGCATGGTTGATTCCCAGGAAACCATGAAGCTTCTTTCCGATGTCCGTTTAGGGGTAGACCTGGGTCTTTTAAAAGGTGTTTCTTTAAAAGTGCTTAATGAGCTTATAATTATTAGCCAGCCCGGGTGTTTGCAATATCTTAAAGGATCGGCTTTAAGCCCTTACGAAAGAGATCTGGAAAGGGCAGTTCAGATACAAAAATACTTGGCCTGAAAAAGACGGAATCTGGAAACAAATTTGCAGGAAAGATTTGGTTTTTATTTCCCGTCATGTCATTTTGATCCTAAAGGAGTGAGGATGTTATGTTTATGTTTGGCCGATTTACAGAAAGGGCGCAGCAGGTCCTGGTGCTCGCCCAGGAAGAAGCAAAAAGATTAAATCACAACTTTATCGGAACCGAGCATATTTTGCTGGGGTTGGTCCGGGAGGGATCCGGTATTGCCGCCCGCAGCTTGCAAAACCTGGGTGTGGAGTTGCCCCGGGTACGCGCTGAAGTAGAAAAGATTATCGGTAAAGGTGAAAAGGCTCCGGTTCAAGGAATCAGTTACACTCCCCGTGCTAAAAAGGTTATTGAGCTGGCTATAGAGGAAGGGCAGAATTTGGGTCATAATTATGTAGGTACAGAACACCTTTTATTGGGCCTTCTAAGGGAAGGGGAAGGTATTGCCGCTCAGGTTTTAACCATTCTCGGCATAGATCTTAAAAAAGCCCGCCGGGAGGTGATCCAGCTTTTAGGCGGCGAGCCCCAGTTGGGAGGGGGAGCAGGCCACAAAAATGTTCCCCAGACTCCGACAGTGGATGCTTTTGGCCGCGATCTTACCCGGATGGCCCGTGAAGGAAAATTGGACCCGGTGATTGGCCGGGAGAAAGAAATTGAAAGAGTCGTCCAGATTCTTAGCCGGCGCACAAAGAATAATCCCTGTTTGATCGGAGAACCGGGTGTAGGTAAAACAGCTGTTGCCGAGGGGTTGGCCCAACGTATAACAGAAGGGAATATTCCCGATATTCTGCGGGATAAAAGATTGGTCACCCTGGAGCTGGCGGCTGTTGTCGCGGGCACCAAGTACCGCGGGGAGTTTGAGGAACGCCTGCGCAAGTTGATGCTGGAGTTGCAGCAAGCCGGAAATGTCATTATTTTCATTGATGAGCTGCACACCATTATCGGTGCCGGTGCAGCCGAAGGAGCTATCGATGCTTCCAATATTCTCAAGCCGGCACTGGCCAAAGGCGAGCTGCAGGCTATCGGGGCGACCACTGTAGATGAATACAGGAAATATATTGAACGTGATCCGGCGTTGGAAAGGCGTTTTCAACCAATTATGGTTGGGGAGCCGACCAAAGAAGAAAGCCTGGAGATCCTCAAGGGCCTGCGTGATCGCTATGAAGCCCACCACCGCGTTAAAATTACCGATGAGGCGCTGGAAGTGGCTGTAAACTTGGCAGACCGCTATATCCAGGATCGTTATCTTCCTGATAAAGCCATCGATTTGATTGATGAAGCGGGTTCCAGAGTAAGATTGCGCAATTATACCGCTCCCCCCGATTTAAAAGAAATGGAAGATAAACTGGATAGTATCCGGCAGGAAAAGGAAGCTGCTGTACGAAGCCAGGAATTTGAACGGGCAGCCCGCTTGCGGGACAAGGAACAGCAGTTCAGGGGCAAATTAAATGAGTTAAAAAAACAATGGGAACAAAAAAAAGTGGTCTCCGATCAAGCTTTGGTTATGGAAGAAGATATTGCCCATATTGTTTCCAGCTGGACGGGAGTGCCTGTGCAAAAGCTGGCAGAGGAGGAAGCGGAACGCTTACTGCGCATGGAGGAAATTTTACATCGGCGGGTTATTGGCCAGCACGAGGCTGTTGAAGCTGTTTCCCGGGCCATCCGCCGTGGCAGGGCCGGGCTCAAGGATCCCAAAAGGCCCATTGGCTCTTTTATCTTTCTGGGGCCTACCGGTGTGGGAAAAACAGAGCTGGCCCGCAGCCTGGCAGAAGCGATCTTTGGGGATGAGGAAGCAATGGTCCGCCTGGATATGTCCGAGTATATGGAGAAACACACTGTTTCCCGGCTGATCGGTGCTCCTCCCGGATATGTCGGGTATGAAGAGGGAGGCCAACTGACGGAGAAAGTCCGCCGCAAGCCCTATAGTGTTATTCTCCTGGATGAGATTGAAAAAGCGCACCAGGATGTCTTTAACGTTTTACTGCAGATTTTAGAAGATGGCCGTCTGACCGATGGTAAAGGGCGGACCGTAAACTTCCGTAATACTGTTGTGATTATGACCTCCAACGTGGGGGCCAACTATATTAAAAAACAGCAGGGAATGGGGTTCCGGCCTGCCGATCCGGAAAAAACCTATGAATATATGAAGGGTCGGCTGCTTGATGAACTTAAAAGAACCTTCCGTCCGGAATTTTTAAACCGTGTGGATGAGCTGATTGTTTTTAAATCGCTCAGCCAGGAAGATCTTGAGAAGATCGTCAACCTGATGTTAAAGGATCTGGCCGGACGCATTGCCGAACATGGTTTACAGATCGAGGTAACACCGGAAGCCAAATTATTACTGGCCAAGGAGGGGTTTGATCCCGCCTATGGCGCTCGTCCGTTAAGGCGTGTGATTCAAAAAAGGCTGGAGGACGGTATTTCAGAAGAGCTGCTCCGTGGAGGTTTTACCTCCGGGGATATAATTGTTGTTGATAAGCTTGAAGGGGAAGAAAAGCTTGTTTTTACGAAAAAGCAGGAAGAACCAAGTAAAGAATTCAAAGAAAAAGAGGAGGCGCCGCCAAGCTAATTGTAATTTTACCATGGATTTACTGCGTCTTTGCAGGATCAGGATTGGAAGTAAAAACTACCCCGCTGTAGGCAGCGGGGTAGTTTATTTATTAAAATTAAGAAAATTCTGGCGCAGGAATAAAGGTAAATGACAGCGAAATAACTTGAGGACAAAATATGAGCAGATTTAAACTTTTTTAAAATAAAATTTCAAAAGGAATTTCACTTTGTTTGTCGAAATTAAGGTACTGTTACTAGTAATACCGGTGATTAGAAAAGAAGGATCCGCACTTGACAGTGGCCACGGCAACTATCTTTCTTTTGAAGGAGGAGTGTCCTTGTGAAAATTGCTGTATCGGGTAAGGGTGGAGTGGGGAAAACGACCATTGCCGCTAATTTAATTTACCTTTTTGCTAAAAACGGTTTTGATGTTTTTGCCGTAGATGCTGATCCTGATGCCAGTTTAGGCCTGGCCTTGGGAGCGGATCCGCAAAAATTGGCTGCCTTAACCCCCCTTGTGGAGATGAAAGAAGTTATTGAACAAAAAAGCGGGGGAAAAGGTGCTTTTTACAATCTCAATCCCGACGTGGATGATGTTGTTGATGATTACAGCCTGCAGCAAGGCCGGATAAAGTTTTTAATCATGGGAGGCATTAAGCAGGGAGGATCAGCTTGTTACTGCCGGGAAAACTCTTTTCTTAATGCCGTTCTTAATTCCCTGCTGCTCGATAAAAAAGAAGTAGTTGTTCTGGATATGAGTGCCGGGATTGAACACTTGACCCGCGGCACAGCCCGGGGAGTAGACATGATTGTGGTAGTGACTGAGCCTACCAGGGCCAGCCTGAAGACCGCCAGTGTAGTGAAGAAGCTGGCGGCAGATTTGGGTATACAGGAAGTCAAGATTTTGGGTAATAAGATTCGCAGACCGGAAGAAGAAAAATTTTTAAAGGAAAGCTTCTCTCCCGAGGAGATTATCGGGATTTTGCCTTTTGAAGAAAAGGTTTGGGAAAGTTCCATGATGGATTCTCCGGACGGTTTTGCCGGAGAGAATTTGTTAAGCGGGGTAGA
This sequence comes from Dethiobacteria bacterium, assembly GCA_050948785.1. Lineage (GTDB taxonomy): Bacteria > Bacillota > Dethiobacteria > DTU022 > UBA8154 > JAAZMI01. The sequence goes on along the minus strand of JBMNEM010000006.1, from coordinate 358,363 downwards.
GGGTGTTTTCAAGCAGATTATGGAGAAGCGGGGGGTGACGGGGGGATAATACGTAAAACATTTGGTAGGATAACTTATTTATATTAACTCAAGAGGAGGTAAGGAAAGATTATGGCGCAGAACAAAACTGATAAGAAGAAAAAAGACCGTAATAGAAGCGTCGACCCGGCTGTTTTGGAGGTTCTGGCCCGTACAGAGGGTAGCGGTATAGAAAGCGCCTACGACCGTTATTTGAAAATGCAGCCGCAGTGTAATTACGGTGATCAGGGGATTTGCTGCAGTATATGCATTCAGGGGCCCTGCCGGATCACAAGAAGAGCCAACAAGGGGATCTGCGGCGCGACCGCTTATACCATTGTGGCACGCAACTTGGTCCGCCATGCCCTGGGTGGCTGTTCCGCTCACTCCGATCACGGACTGCATGCTGCCCTTTTGGCTCGGGAAGTTGCAGAAGGCCGTGCTCCGGATTATAAGATTACAGATTCCAAAAAATTATATGCTCTGGCTGAACGCTTCGGCGTTTCCGTAGATGGTAAAGAGGATAAGGCCATTCTAAAAGAGCTGGTGGAGATTGCTGTCAATGATTTCAATCGCCTGGACGGTGGAGATTCCCGGTGGCTCTCCACTGTAATTACTCCGGAAAGACTCGAAAAGTTCCAGGATTGCGATATCGTACCCAGCAGCGTCCACCGCACCATTGCCGAGGCCATGGCCCAAACGCACATGGGTATGGATGCCGACCCCGTAAACCTCGTTTTTAAGACCTTGGAGGTTGCTCTGGCGGACTATATCGGTGAACATATCGGGACCAGTTTTTCCGATGTCTTGTTCGGAACGCCTGAACCGGTTGTCTCGGAGGCCAACATGGGTGTTCTGGATGCGGACTATGTGAATATTGCTGTTCATGGTCACAACCCCATCCTGAGTGAAATGATTGTGCAGGCAGCCCGTGAAATGAAAGCGGAGGCCAAAGGGGCCGGGGCCAAGGGCATTAAATGTATGGGGATTTGCTGCACCGGTAACGAGATTCTGATGCGGCAGGGAGTGCCGATCCTCACCAACTTTGCTTCCCAGGAACTGGCCATTATGACCGGGGCCGTCGATGCCATGGTTGTCGATATCCAGTGCATCATGCCCGGCATCCAGGCTGTCGCGGAATGCTTCCATACCCGTGTGGTGACGACATCGCCTTCGGTTAAAATTCCCAGTGCTTACCACATAGACTTTGATGATGCCAAGGCCATGGAGAATGCCCGTGAGGTTATCGAGATTGCTATTGGCGCCTTTAAAGAGAGGAATAAGGAGATCGCCATTCCTCAGATTAAAAATAAAGTTGTTGCCGGCTTCAGCCTGGAAGCAATTTTAGATATTTTTGCAGCTGTAAACCCGGAGAGACCGATCAGCGTACTTACTGATGCCATCCTTTCCGGTGAATTGCGCGGGGTTTGCCTGCTGGCCGGGTGTAACAACCAGAAGCGCATTCACGATGAAAACCACTTGGTAATTGCCAAGGAACTGGCGAAAAACAACGTCCTGCTGGTGGCTACAGGTTGTGCCGCCCAGGCTTATGCCAAGGCCGGCCTGCTTAATGCCGATGCTGTAGAAGAGTATGCCGGTGAAGGGCTTAAGGCCTTTTTAAATCGTCTTAATGAGGCCAACAAGGACAAGTTGACAGAAAAGCTCCCCTTGGTATTCCATATGGGCTCTTGCGTAGACAACTCCCGGGCTTATGACTTGATGACCTGTATGTCCCAGGAGCTGCAGATGGATGCTCCGAAGATCCCCTATGCTGCCAGCGCTCCGGAAGCAATGAGTGAAAAAGCCATTGCCATTGGCGCCTGGGCCGTAGCTTTGGGTATGCCTGTTCACGTAGGCGTTGTCCCGCCCATCCCCGGCAGCCCGCTGGTAGATGGTATTGTCCTGCAGATTGCGCATGATGTCTACGGTGGCTACTTTATCTGGGAGACAGATCCAGCCAAGAGCGCGGAGAAGATCCTCGCGGCTCTGGATGAAAGGACCTGGAAGCTAAGAGTACACCAGAAGGCCAAGGAAACCTACGAAACAGAGGCTATTTCGGCAACTTGGTAATATTTTATACTGTTCAAAAAGGAGGTAAGAACTCATATGGCAGATACTGGCGTATTGAGAAAGGAATGGGAAGAGTCCTTTGAAGAGATATATGAGGGTTCAGTTGACGAGGCCAATCCCCCTTTACCGCTATTTCAAAAGGCGTACGACGGGGCGATTATCGCTACCAGCTATGCAGAAATTTTGCTGAACAAAGCAATCAGGCGCTATGGCCCGGAGCATCCCGTGGGCTATCCGGACACCGGTTATTACTTGCCGGTGATCACCGCTTACAGCGGGGAACAGGTGACAAAACTCGGTGAACTGGTACCCATTTTGAACCGTTTACGTAACCAGATCAAAGAGGAATTGAACTTTTACAATGCCCGGCTCTGCGGTGAGGCGACAGCATATGCCGCGGAAATAATTGAGGTGCTGCGCTACCTCAAGGGTGATAAACTCCACGTGGATCCCTGGACGGGCTTTTTGGGCGACCCGGTCGTGCGCCGCTACGGGATCTTGCTGGTGGACTGGACGATCCCCGGCCAGGCTGTCCTTGTAGGTAAAGCCAAATCCTCGGAGGCCTTGGGCAAAATAGTTACTGATCTGCAGTCCAAGGGCTTCATGATTTTCATGAGCTATGAAGTTATCGATCAGGCTATCGAAGCCGGGTGCAGGCTGGGTATTGACTTTATTACTTTCACTACCGGGAACTTTACGCAGGTGATCCATGCGGTTAACTACGCCCTGCGTGCCGGCCTTGCTTTTGGCGGGATTCCTCCCGGAGAGCGGGAAAACGCGCGTGATTACCAGCGCCGGCGTGTACGGGCTTTTGTCCTGCATTTTGGTGAAAGAGACGAAGTGCAGATTGCAGCCCACTTTGCGGCCATCTTTATGGGCTTCCCCGTTTTAGTCGATCACGAGTTGCCCGAAGATGAGCAGATTCCCAACTGGTATATCTCTCATCCGGATTATGACACCATGGTGCAGGTGGCTATGGAGGTCCGCGGTATCAAACTCAAGATTGTCGATATCCCGGTACCCTTTATGGTTGCACCTGCTTTTGAGGGAGAGGCCATCCGCAAGAAGGATATGTTCCTGGAGTTCGGCGGTGCCCGCACTCCTTCCTTTGAGCTGGTCAAGATGGTGGGGGAAGATGAAATTGAAGATGGCAAAGTAGAAGTCATCGGCCCTGAAATTGATGAGATTGAAGAAGGTGCTGCCATCAGCGGTGGCCTTTATATCAAAATCTATGGCCGGAAGATGCAGGAAGACTTTGAAGGTGTTCTGGAGCGCCGTATCCACGACTTTATAAACTACGGTGAAGGCTTGTGGCATACGGGGCAGCGTAACATCTGCTGGTACCGGGTGAGTAAGGATTGTGTGGCCAAGGGCTTTAAGTTCCGCCACTACGGTGACTTGCTTATCGCCAAGTTTAAAGATGACTTCCCCGCAATTGTTGACCGTGTGCAGGTTACAATCTATACAGATCCCAAGCTGGTAGAGGAGAAGCTGGAAGAGGCCCGGGAAGTTTATGCCGAGCGTGACGCCCGCCTGGCCGGCCTGACAGATGAATCGGTCGAGGAATTCTACTCCTGCAGGCTCTGCCAGTCTTTTGCCCCCAACCACGTCTGTGTTGTAACACCGGAGCGCTTGGGGCTTTGTGGTGCGGTCAGCTGGCTGGATGGCAAGGCTTCCAATGAAATTGATCCCACCGGGCCGTGCCAGCCGATTAAAAAAGAAGGCGTTATTGATGAGAAGAAGGGTATCTGGGAATCCGTGAACGATTTTGTTTATACCAACACGAACCGCTACCGTGGAGGAGTGCTCCATGTATTCCTTTATTGACCGGCCCATGACCTCCTGTGGTTGTTTTGAGGCTATCATGGGGATTGTTCCCGAAGTCAACGGAGTAATGATTACCACACGGGAATATAACGGTATGACCCCCTGCGGGATGAACTTCTCCACGCTGGCAGGCTCTGTCGGCGGCGGTATTCAGACCCCCGGCTTTATGGGCCATGGGCGTACCTATGTTCTCAGCAAGAAATTCATCAGTGCAGACGGCGGCTTGGGCCGCGTTGTCTGGATGCCCAAGGAGTTGAAAGATTGGTTGGGCGATGATCTGCGCAAGTCCGCAGAGGAGCAGGGGTTAGGAGCCGACTTCTTCGATAAGATAGCCGATGAGACCATCGGAACTACCGCCGAAGAAATCATGCCTTTCCTGGAGGAAAAAGCCCATCCGGCTTTGACCATGGATCCACTGATGTAATCTTTAGGAAGAAGACCTTAGATGGAGCACGGCGATGAAGTCTAGGGTATTATCTTCATAACTACAACATAAATAAAGAAAGGAGTCGAAACAATGGGTTTAACGGGATTGGAGATTTTTAAGCATTTGCCCAAGACCAACTGTAAGGAGTGTGGTTTTCCAACCTGCTTGGCTTTTGCCATGGCTTTAGCAAACGGTAAAACATCTCTGGATCTCTGTCCTGATGTTTCAGATCAGGCAAAGGAGGCCCTCTCTTCTGCAGCTGCGCCGCCTATCCGCCTGGTAAAAGTCGGTGCCGGCGAAAATGTGCTTGAAATGGGGGATGAGACAGAGATTTTCCGCCATGATAAGCGCTTTAACCATCCAACAGCTATAACCATCGCCGTAAACGACAATGAAGACATCGAGGCCAAAGTAGAGGCGATCAACCAGCTGGCTTTTGATCACGTCGGCCAGCATTACGAAGCGGATATGGTTGCTCTGGTCAACGCTTCCGGTGATGCGGCGAGCTTCAAGGCTGCGGCAGAGAAAGCTGCTGCTAAAACGGAAAAGAACTTTACCCTGATCAGTGCCGACCCTGCAGCCATGGAAGCAGCTCTGGAAGTATTGGCCGCACGTAAGCCACTTCTTTATGCTGCAGACAAGGATAACTACGAGAAGATGACGGAGCTGGCCAAAGCTAAAGGTTGTGCTCTGGTCGTCAAAGGTGAAAATCTGGATGAATTGGCCGACCTGGTAGAAAAAATCGTTGCGTTGGGCCATCGTGAACTGGTTCTTGATTCCGGTTCCCGGGAGACCAGCAAAGTGCTGGCGGATTTGACCCAGTTTCGCCGTCAGTCTGTCAAGAAAAAGTTCCGTACGTTTGGTTATCCGGCGATCACTTTTACTACCAAGGACGATCCCCAGGAGGAGCTGCTCCAGGCGGGGGCCTATATCGCCAAATATGCCAGCATAGTTGTCATGAAGACTACGCAAAAAGAAGTTCACTTACCCTTGATGAGCTGGAGAGCAAACCTCTATACTGATCCGCAAAAACCTGTCGCTGTGGAGCCCGGCTTACACATTGTCGGGGAAGTAGATGAAAACTCTCCTGTTTATTGTACTACCAACTTCTCCTTAACGTATTTCCTGGTAGAAGGTGAAGTGGATACGACTCGTATTCCCAGCTATATTCTCTCGGTGGACACCGGGGGCATTTCAGTTCTCACGGGATATGCCGACAACAAATTTACGGGCGAAACGATTGCCAAAGCGATCAAAGAATGCGGGCTTGGAAGGAAAAGTCAAACACCGGAAAATTGTCATCCCCGGGGCAGTTGCTGTTCTCAAAGGGAAACTGGAAGATGAGTCCGGATGGGAAGTATTAGTCGGCCCGCGTGAGTCCTCCGGTATTCCACAGTTTGCCAAGGCTCAATTTGCCTAAGGGAAGAGTTCTTGATCCTTCTTCGAAGAATTCATTTCCAGAGGTGCTTTCATTTAATTAAGAAAGGAGAAGAGCGATGGCTGTTGAAATTTTTAAAGAAAAATATAGAAGTCAGGTGCGGGAAGTTGTTTTAGGAGCCACAAAGGAAGAGGGCGGGACACGCGCCAAGACGGTTAAAGTCGGCGGGCAAACAGCGCTGCCTTTCCTGCATTTTGAAGGGGAGAACCCCAATCGCCCCGTAGTGGCCATGGAAGTGTGGGACATTGTTCCCGAAGAGTGGCCCGCAAACTTGAAGGGTTATTTTGAGGATGTTTATGATGACGCCGCTGCTTGGGCGAAAAAGTGTGTGGAGGAATACGGAGCAGACCTGATCGCCGTTCGTTTTAAAGGTGCGGATCCTGACGGTAAGGATGCTTCCGCCGAAGATTGTGTTGCCACTTTGAAAAAAGTCCTGGAAGCGGTTGATGTCCCGCTGATCGTTTACGGTTGTGGGAAGACGGAAAAGGATAGCAAAGTTATTAGTGCTTTGGCAGAGGCTGCTGCCGGGGAGAACCTGCTGCTGGGTGTTGCCGAACAGGAAAATTACAAGATAGTAGCGAGTGCGGCCATGGCCCATAAACACTCCGTTATTGCTCAATCGCCGATTGATATCAACATTGCCAAGCAGCTGAACATTCTCATTGCCGAGATGAGCACCCCACTGCTTGACCGGATCATTATTGACCCCACTGTTGCCGCATTGGGCTACGGTTTGGAATACAGCTATTCGATCATGGAAAGGGCTCGTTTTGGTGCTCTGCAGGGTGACCGTATGCTGGCCATGCCCTGTATTGCCAATGTCGGCCAGGAAGTGTGGGTCAAAAAAGAAGCCCATATTTCTGAAGAGGAAATGCCCGAATGGGGAGGCCAGGTAGAGCGTTCTTTGGCTTGGGAAGCGGCTACGGCGATGGCTTTATTGCAATCTGGGATAGATATTCTGGTGATGCGCCATCCCGAGGCAGTGAAGAAAATCAAGAGTCATGTTGATGAACTCATGCAGGATAATAGTTAATCAAACGCAAAGAAAAGGAGGAAAGCCTAAATGATCATCATTGGTGAAAGGATCAATGGCATGTTTCGCGATATAGCTGAGGCTATTCGTGAAAAAAATCCTACAGCGGTCCAGGAATGGGCAAAAAAGCAGGAAGCTATGGGCGCCGGCTACTTGGATTTGAACGTTGGTCCGGCCGTTTCTGATCGTGTTTCCGCAATGAAGTGGCTGGTAGAGGTGACCCAGGAAGCCAGTAAGTTGCCCTTGGCTTTGGATTCTACTGATTATGACGCGATCGAGGCGGGTTTGGAACTTTGTAAACAGCCAGCCATGATCAACTCTGTACCGGCCATTCAGGATAAAATGGACAGAATTTTCACCATGGCCAGCAAATATAACGCGGAAGTAATCGGGCTGGCGATGAATGAGGAAGGAATCCCCAAGGACGCTGAAAGCCGCGTAGCCCTGGCTATGGAACTGGTTGCTAACTGCGATGCCTATGGTGTACCGCTAGATAACCTGTACATTGATCCTTTGGTACTGCCCTGCAATGTAGGACAGGATCATGGTCCGGAGGTTTTTGAAACTCTGCGGCAGATCAAGCTGCTTTCCGATCCACCTCCTAAAACTACGGTCGGCTTAAGCAATATTTCTCAGGGCACTGCGGATCGCGAGTTGATTAACCGTATCTTCGCTGTTATGGCCATGGCTTGCGGGTTGGATAGTGCGATTGCCGATGCTTGCGATGAAGAACTTGTTTCGGCAGTGGCAACGGCCAGAATCCTCCTGAATATGGACATTTATTGCGATTCATACGTAGATGTATTCAAGTCGCAAAACCTGTAAAAAAATACTTCAGCCCTGAAGTAACTACCTGAGGCTTTATAAGAGGGAAGGTGAAGAATTTGATCGTTGCGGAGAGAAAACCTTTAGCGGAAATTGCCGAGATGCTGAAACCTTTCCGGAAAATATGCATTCTGGGCTGTGGAACTTGTGTTACCGTCTGTCTGGCGGGAGGAGAGAAGGAAGCAGCTGAAACAGCGGCAGCCCTTTCTTTGCTCCGGCAAAAAGAGGGTCAAGAAGCGGAGATAAGCACCTTTACTCTTTTGCGGCAGTGTGAATACGAGTATATCGATGATTTCGTCAACAAAAACGGGCATGATTTCGATGTCATTCTCTCTCTGGCCTGTGGTGTGGGTGTGCAAACCATGACGGCCAGGCTGCCGGATAAGATCATCCTGCCGGGATTAAATACAAAATTCTTGGGTTATCCTCTGGAACAGGGTGTCTGGAAAGAGAATTGCCTGGGTTGCGGCAACTGTGTCCTGGATTTGACGCTGGGCATCTGCCCCATTACCCGCTGCTCCAAGAGCATGCTTAATGGTCCCTGTGGTGGTTCCCAGGAGGGAAAGTGTGAGGTTAGCAAGGATATAGATTGCGCCTGGCACCTGATCTATGAACGCCTGTCGAAAATGGGTATGGCCGGCAGAATGGATACTATCCAGCCCCCCAAAGACTGGTCCACTTCCCATCATGGAGGTCCAAGAACAATAATAAGGGAGGATGTCAGGCTTGAAACCGGAGAGTAATCTTGAAAAAATACTCACTAGCGGGCATTTTGCAGTAACGGGGGAGCTGGGCCCGCCGCGGAGTGCATATGTAGATACGTTGAAGCATCATGCTGACGCCATGCGCAACCATGTCGACTCTTACAATATCACTGATAACCAGACGGCTATTGTGCGTACCTCCAGTGTCGGCGTGGCGGCCACCCTTATGCAGATGGGTTTGGAACCTAATGTCCAGATGACTGTCCGGGACAGGAACAGGATTTGTTTACAAAGCGATTTGTTAGGAGCAGTAAGCTTTGGTGTCAGGAACTTCCTCTGTTTACAGGGGGACCACGCCAAGTTTGGTAATGAACCTCAAAGCAAAAATGTAAACGATCTGGACTCTATGCAGCTGATCCAAGCTTTAAAAAACATGCGGGATGAAGGGATTTTTACCAGTGGCGAAAAATTGGAACACCCACTGCCGAGAATATTTATCGGTGCGGTGGCCAACCCCTTTGCCGATCCCTTTGAATATCGCCATTTACGTCTGGCTAAAAAAATTGAAGCCGGCGCGCAGTTTATTCAAACGCAGTGTATTTTTGACCTGGATCGCTTTGAAAAATGGATGGAAAAAGTAAGGGAACTGGGCTTGCACAAGAAAGCATACATCATGGGTGGGGTAACACCGATTAAATCTATCGGTGCTGCTCGTTACATGCAAAAAAATGTTGCCGGCATGATCGTTCCTGATGCACTTATCGATCGTCTTAAGGGCGCCGAGAATAAGCAGAAAGAAGGCATCAAGATTGCCGTAGAAACAATCCAGCGTCTCAAAGAGATAGAGGGCGTTGCCGGTGTCCACGTGATGGCTATTGCCTGGGAAGAAGTTGTTCCGGAAATAGTTGAAAGTGCAGGCCTCTACCCGCGTCCCAAGGTGGATTGATTTTTAAGGGACCGGTTGGTAAGGAAATTATAGAAGACATTGAAAAGCAGGCTTACATAAGCCTGCTTTTCTTCTGGGGTGTGCCCGGCATGGAGCAGTTTTGCACCCATCAGATTACGTCCAGGTTTCGTCGATTTTTTTTACTTACCTTCAAAAATTATATTTTAGGCAGGAATTTAATAAGAAAGATGGAAATTCTCATGGGGGAGGTTATTATTTGAATAAACAATTTGTCAAGGATTTAAAAATAGGTGGTTTTGTAGAGTCACAATTTGTTGTTGTTAATGTGCGGGAGCTGCCTTTTTCTTCCCCCTCCAGGAGCGGCGAATCTTTTTTAAAATTACAGCTGGGGGACATCAGCGGCACCATTAAGGGTATTATTTGGGATCGCTCCTTGGTTAAAGAGCCTATTTACATGGATGATGTACTTTTGGTCAGGGGTGAAGTTGGAGAATATAACGGGCCGCAGCTGGTGATCAGCAATTATAAAAAAATTAAGAAGGACGAAGTTTACAGGGCCTATTTTCAAGCCACTTCCCCCCGGGACATAGAAGAAATGTGGGGTATCCTTTTACACATTGTGACACAAAATGTTCATGAAAAGAATTTGCACAGTCTTTTAGAGGTATTCTTCAGTGATGAAGATATGGTGGGGAGATTTAAGACCTCTCCAGCGGCTAAAATAATTCATCATAATTATCTGGGAGGTCTTTTAGAGCATACCTTGGAAGTAGTGGAGATATGTCTACAGGTAGCTGCATTATACCCGCAACTTGACCAATCACTGCTGATTACGGCAGCGATATTTCATGATCTCGGGAAAATAGAGGAGTACGACCCCTATAGTTATGTTTTTGAACAAACGGATAAGGGTCGCTTACTAGGTCATATTACCATTGGTTTGGAGATGCTCAGGAAATTGATTGCCAAGCTGCCCCGGTTTCCTGAAAATTTAAAAACACAATTAGAACATGCCATCATCAGCCATCATGGAGAAAAAGAATGGGGCTCTCCGGAGATTCCCCAAACATTTGAAGCCTTTGCCTTGTTTCACGCCGATCTCCTCAGTGCCCGTTTAAAACAATTTCAACAGGTAATGAAAAAACAAGAGAGAGTTTCCACGCCATGGACAGATTGGGATCGTTTTTTAGGGCGTAGGGTGTATACCGGGTTTTCCCGTAAAGAAGTTCGCCCATAAAAAATAAACCCGGCAGGAAATTAAGCGGTAATAGAGAATTTCTGTAAGAGAGGTATGATTATACTTCTAAAGCCTAGAATATTTTTGTACAGCATGTCAATTTTATATTATCAATGAGCGGTGAGAAAATGTTGGGGAATAAAAGTGTACCAAAAGTAGTTTCTTTTTTAAAAAGTGCCAACTACTATTATCAAAAAGGAAATTATTATTATCAACAGAATAAGCTGGATAAGGCACTCCTCTTTTTTAAAAAAACAGTGGAAGTTGAGCCAGAAAACTCGATCAACTATTACAACCTGGCCTGCCTGCTAAGCAGGATGGGTTATCTGGATAAAGCCAACGAAATATTTTCTTCTGTTGTTTACCAGATGGACCCTTCCTTAACTGAATGTTATTTTTTAATGGCTGTGAATTACGGCTTGACGGGCAACCTGGAAAAAGCATGTTATTATCTCAATTTATACCTGCGGTATACTCCTGACGGAGAAATGGCCCAGGATGCAGAGGAACTTCTTTTTGCCTTGAAAGAGGAGGCTGAGGAAGCCAATTTCAGCAAAGGTCCTGGTGAAAAAGAGATTGCTGCCAGAGAAAAATTGCCGGAAGAAGAAGAGGTTATCCAACGCTACCATGAAAACCCGGCAGTGCAAAATGCTTTGTGGCAGGCTCTCTATGGAGTAAATGAGCAGATTGTTAATAAGGCGATACGTATCTTTAGCTTGCTGCCGGAAAGAAGCGGGGAAATTATTTTGCGCGAATTTGTGCGCAACCCTTGGGTTAAGCAGAGATTACGCTTGCATGCCCTTCTGGAAATGAAAAATATGGGTGTACGGGGACGGGTAACGGTTTTTATGGAAGAATGCCTCCGGGACATAGATCTTTCCTACTATCCCCTGATTGCACCCAGGTGGTTGGATAAATGGCAGGAAGTCCTGGATTGTACGCTGAAAAACATGCGCCTGAGTAAAGCTTATAGTGAGCGTTTTTATGAAGATGTGCAGGCGATGTGGATTGATTATCTCAATAATATCTATCCCCGTGTTCCTAATATCAAAAAAAGTACAACTTGGGCTGCCGCTTTGGAATACGCCATTGCCAAGTTTCATTTTTTAAATGTTACGCAGAAAAAACTGGCACAACAATATAATATTTCTCCTTCCAGCGTTTCGGTAAAATACCGGGAAATTAACCGGGTATTGAATATTGAGCATCGCGCCTATCAAAATATGCTACGCTATCTTGCTCAAAGAGAAGATGAGTAAAGCCCCTTCTCAGTTGAGAAGGGGCTTTAAAATAAAGGTGGTTTTGAATGCTTTGCACAGTCAATCCTTGATCGTAAAAACCAACAGCAGGGAAGAATTCATGGATATCACAGCGGAAGCCAGAAAGTTTATCCGCTCTACAGGTGTGGAAAAAGGTCATTTAATCATTTTTGTTCCACACACGACAGCAGGGGTTACTGTTAATGAGGGAGCCGATCCTGCTGTAAGCAAAGATATTCTTTATACTTTGCGTAAACTTATTCCGCACATTGATCAAAAGTACGAGCATCGTGAAGGTAACAGCGATGCCCATACCAAGGCTTCCCTTATGGGTTCCAGCCTAAACCTGCTGGTAGAAAACGGAGATTTGGTCCTGGGAACCTGGCAAGCCATTTTTTTTGCAGAGTTTGATGGCCCCCGGCAGCGCCGCGTTTATCTCTCACTTTTAGAATGATGGCCTGGAAAACGGCGACGGCGAGCGCTGATTGGCGAAACTGACAAGTTACGCTCTGAATTGTTCTGCGGCTCAGCTTCCGGCTTCTGGTGGCCTAAGCTTTTAGCTATCTCTTGCTAGCAAAGACTTCCAGAGGCTTCTTATTTCCTGAGGAGCCAATCCTTCTCCCAGATAGCCATTTTCGAGCCAGATTTCAAAATGCAGGTGGGAGTTGGCTTTTTCACCTCTGGCTCCTTCGCTGGTACCGGAGTTGCCGACGTTGCCCAGGAAATCCCCGGCTTCAACCGGATCTCCCTCTTGCAGGTGGTCTGCAACCTCACTCAGGTGGGCATAGCGTGTGACAAGACCAAAAGGATGGGCAATCCATACCTGCCTGCCGCGCAGCTTGTCCAAAATTTCTTCAGGGGTATCCCCTTTTTCCATACAGTTCTGGAGCATTGCTGTGCGCTCTTCAACGGAAGGTTCTATGTAGTCATGATCAATACGGTAAATAACGCCTGGCCCCGCCGCAAAAACCGGATCTCCGAAGTTTACTTGAATGCCACAGTATCCGGAGTAAAAATCAAGACCTTCGTGCACACCATGTCGATAGGCACGCGGAGCTCCGGGCAACTGGGAATCCCTGGTTGTAATGCCCGCTCCGGGCAAAGGTGTTTGCAGAAAAGACAGCTTTTCGAGCATGGTATCATCCCATTCTGCTTTACTTTCTTGTTGGTGGGAGGGCTGTGTTTTTTCTCCCTCTTCTTCCGGAGTGTTGATCTCATTCGGGACTGAAGGATTATCCGGCAGCGTGATCGCAGGCTCCTCTTCCCCATTATTTTGGTTTTCCGGCAGATCCGGTAATGAAGGTGAAACCTGGTTTTTGGGAGCCTCCTCTGGAAAAATTAAAGAGGAAAAAAGAAAAAAACTGCAGAATAAAATAAGGCTTATTAGAAAAAAAGAAAAAATCCTGCTTTTTTTGCGCATATATACCCCCCCTGTTTCTCGCTTTATTTTAACATATTTTTGCGTAAAAAGGTAACTGCTTTACTGGAAAAAATATAAGTTAGAGGAAAAAAGAAGACTTTTGACGAATATTTGTTTTTTAAGTGGAGGGATAATATTGTGTACCAGAAACGCCCTTTCTAAAGTTCTTCAGAAATTTGCTGCCAGGGATCCCCAGGAAATGGCTGCCCGCAGCGGTGCTGTATTTAAGGAAAATAAATTTATTTTAAAATACTGCAACCTTCCGCTGGGCATCACCTATCCCGAGGGGGAGGCCTGCTGGTTGGATACAGAGTGGAACGCTGTTCCAGGGGGGCCAACACATGAAGAAAAGGTTGTTATTTTACAGTACCTTGCAACAGCCAGTGGATTGCCGGCACGGGGGCAGTGGCTTTCTTTTCACGAGCTTAGAGGGGGGCAGATGCACTGGAAGCCTTTTCAAAGGGAGGCTTTGGAACCTTTGGCCCGGTGCTATCATCACCGGATGGAAACTTTTTTGGATTTGGGCTATAAACACGGTGGGACGCGATTAGATCAGGGGGATGCCAGTGTGCTTATACCTGTTTTGCCACGTATTGAGTTCGCCTTTATTCTCTGGGAAGGGGGGGAAGAGTTTGCTCCGCGCGCCACGATCCTTTTTGATACTGTTATGGAGGCCTATTTCCCCACGGCTGTGTCATATGTCCTGGCCATCCAGGCGGTCATACGCATCTGGTTCCCCGGTGATACAAGATTTGATTGATAGTCCCCATGAAGCTTCGCTCCCATCAGAAAATGAAAATATTAAAGTGCTGTTTTCGGAATAGGGTTGGTACTAGTCAGGAGGGGTGCCTTTGTTGCCCAAGGATATGCTGAATCTGCACGATTTTACGCGGGATGACCTAGAAGAGATTTTACAGCGGGCCACATATTTTAAAAAAAAGGATGGAGAACTGTTTTCATCTCTGCAGGGTAAAAATATTGCCGTTTCTTTTTGGGAACCCAGCACCCGCACCCGTTTATCTTTTGAGCTGGCCGTACATAAATTGGGAGGAAGGGTCGTGAACCTTAATCCTGGAATATCCAGTGAGGGAAAAGGCGAAAATATGGAAGACACCATCAAAACATTGGCCTCCTTGGGTGCCAGTGCGCTCATTTTTCGTCATCGCTCCCCCGGGTTTTTCCAAAGAATCTCTCAGTCAATGGAGATGCCTTTGATCAGCGGCGGCGAAGGTTGCTACCAGCACCCCACCCAAGCCCTTTTGGATATCTTTACTTTACATGAAAAGGGAGTCAACCTTGCAGAAACAACGGTTGTCATGATTGGAGATATTTTGCACAGTCGTGTGGCGCGCTCCCATTTTTATGCATTACCTCTTTTTGGTGCCAGCCTTACCCTGGTGGCGCCTCCGGTTTTGCTTCCCCCGGAGCTGATTTCTTCCGGCATCGGTTGGTCTTATCACCTGGAAGAGGCACTACCCGCCGGGGATGTTGTTTATCTTTTACGGGTGCAGAAAGAAAGACAGGAAAAGGGGTTGCTTCCTTCTCTCGGTGAATATGCGGCTTTATACGGCTTGAATGAAAAAAGGCTTGCCCTGTTAAAAGAAAATGCTTTTCTTATGCACCCTGGCCCTGTGAACATTGGGATAGAGATAAGCTCCAGAGCTTTAAAAAAGCTGGAAAGTATTCATCCTCAGAGAGTTCTTTTCCAGGAACAGGTCCAAAACGGTGTTTATGTGCGGATGGCTGTTCTGGATTTACTTGTAGCCGGGAGAGTGGTTTAAATGGATTTACTGCTTAAGGGAGGTATTTTATATGATCCGGCCGCCGGCTGGGAAGGACCGGCGGAGATTTTGATCAGGGAAGAGAAGATCGAGGCAGTTTCAACATCCTTGGGGCCGGTTGATGCGCCGGTGTTGGAACTGGAGGGGAAAATAGTTCTCCCCGGGCTGGTGGATATGCATGTCCACCTCCGTGAGCCCGGGGGTGAAGGTAAGGAGACGATCGCCACGGGCTGTGCGGCTGCTGTGGCGGGAGGTTTTACGGCGGTAGCATGTATGGCCAATACATCTCCTCCCGTTGATGGTAAGGAGACGGTCGCTTTGATCAAGGAGAGAGCCAAGCAGGCTGATTTGGCCCGTGTCTACCCCATCGGCGCTCTGACCCGTGGCCTGCAGGGCAAAGAACTTGCACCTATGTGGGAGATGGCGCAGGAAGGCGTACGGGGCTTCTCTGATGATGGCCGGCCGGTGATGAACAGCGGGTTGATGCTCAGGGCCATGCAGTTTGCACTTGTTCTGGATCTGCCGGTTATTTCCCATTGTGAAGACCTTTTTCTTTCTACAGGCGGTGTTGTGCACGCCGGTAGCTGTGGTTACCGGCTTGGCTTGCCGGTGGTTCCCTCTGTTTCGGAGTCGGCCATGGTTGCCCGGGAAATATTGCTCCAGGAGGCTGTCGGGGGAAAACTTCATCTGGCGCATCTCAGCAGCAGTCAAAGTGTAGCTCTGCTCAAATGGGCGCGGGAAAGGGGAGCAACCCTGACAGCGGAGGTGACCCCCCACCATTTGCTATTGACCGAAGAGGCGGTGGACGACAACTTTGACAGCAATGCTAAAATGAATCCACCCTTGCGGACCGGGGCTGACCGGGAAGCTTTACAGCAGGCTTTGCAGGAAGGGATTATTGAAGTTATTGCCACAGATCATGCCCCTCACCACCCGTGGGAAAAGGAAGGGGATTTTTTAAGCGCACCCTTTGGCGTGATCGGGTTGGAAACGGCATTTTCTCTTTTATGGACAAAATTAGTCGCCACAGGAGTCCTTTCTTTGGCGGCGCTCATTAAATGTCTGTCCTTTACCCCGGCGCGTCTGCTGGGGATTCCGGGGGGCACCCTGATTCCGGGTTCACCGGCTGACCTGGTGGTCATTGATCCGCACCAGGAAATTTTAGTCGACGCCCGGCGGTTTTATTCCCGGGGAAGAAATACGCCTTTTACGGGGTGGCGCCTGCGGGGTGTTCCTGTACTGACGATGGTCGGCGGGGATATTAAAATGTGGGAAGGAAAGGTGAAGGGTTTTAGCAGAGATTATCCCCGTACGGAGGATCTTCTGAACAAATGAACAAAAAGGAGTAGGTTTTGTGTTATTCAAGGCACGCGTGGTGGCCATTGAAGAGCTGGCCAAGCATTATTATTACCTGTTGCTGGAAGAACCGCATCTTGCCACGCAATCTCTTCCCGGGCAATTTTTGCATATCCGTATCGGGGAAAGCCTCATTCCTTTCCTCCGGCGTCCTTTCAGCGTGGCGGGAACTTCTCCCCAAAAAGGCACGGTGCAGGTTATTTTTCGCCTGGCCGGGGAAGGAACCGCTATTTTAAGCAAAGTAAAAAAGGATGCCGCCCTGGATTGTCTTGGCCCGCTGGGAAAAGGTTTTCGGGCCTTTCCAAGCTCTCTACCGGCTGTACTTTTAGCGGGGGGTATCGGGGTGGCGCCGTTGTTGTTTTTAGCCCGGGCGCTGGCCGGGAAAGAAAGAAAAGTTATCCTCTTTTACGGGGCCGCTTCCGGTACGAAACTCCTTCCTCTGAAAAGATTTTTACCCTATGAAACTGAAGTGCACCTGGCGACAGAGGACGGCAGCAGTGGCTACCATGGTCGGGTAACGGCACTTTTTGAAGACGCTCTGCGCAGCGGCCTGCCACCGGCAGAGCTTTTTGCCTGTGGGCCCCGGCCGATGCTGCAGGCGCTGGCCATGAAAAACAAGTTTTGGAATTTCCCCTTGCAGTTTTCCCTGGAAGAAAGAATGGCCTGCGGCCTGGGTGCCTGTCAAGGGTGTGCCGTAAGCATACGGAAAGGGGAAAAGAGCACGTACCGCTTGGTATGTCGTGATGGCCCCGTTTTTGATGCGCAGGAGGTGGAATGGTAAGATGGCCAATCTGGAGGTAAAGCTGGGGCCTATAAAATTAAAAAACCCCGTGCTGGCAGCCTCAGGGACATTTGGTTTCGGTGAAGAATACGCCTCCTTTTTTGCCCTGGAAAAATTGGGCGCGCTGGTGGTTAATGGCCTGACGATTAAACCCCGGGAGGGTAATTCTCCACCCAGAATTGTTGAAACTCCGGCCGGCATGTTGAATGCGATCGGGCTGCAAAATCCCGGCCTGGAAGCTTTTCTGGCGCGGGAGCTGCCCCGCCTGCGAGCTTGCCGTGCGGCGGTAATTGTGAATATAGCCGGGGAGAGTGAGGAAGAATATGTAACCCTGGCACGGGAACTTTCTGCTGTTCCGGGAATTTTAGCCTTGGAGATGAATCTTTCCTGCCCAAACGTAAAGCAGGGCGGCATTCAATTTGGAACATCGGTTACAACCATCGGCAGGGTGGTGGAGAAGGTGCGCCGGGTTTCTGATTTACCCCTGATTGTCAAGCTTTCCCCCAACGTGACGGACATTGTTGAACTGGCCCGGGCCGCGGAAAGCGGCGGGGCAGATATTCTTTCCCTGGTGAACACTTTGAAAGGGATGGTGATCGATATCGCCGCCAGGCGCCCTTTTCTGGGCAATATCACCGGTGGACTTTCCGGGCCGGCGATCAGGCCGGTAGCTGTACGCATGGTCTATGAAGTATACCGTGCCGTCAAGCTGCCGCTGATTGGCATGGGGGGAATTATGCATGTAAATGATGCCCTGCAATTTATAATGGCCGGGGCCCGAGCTGTAGCTGTGGGGACGGCAAACTTTGTCGAGCCTTGCACTATCCCCCGGCTGATTGCCGATATAAATGCCTTTTTAGATGCGGAGGGTTTTTCAAGCCCGGAAGAAATCGTGGGAGCAGCACATTACTAACTTCACATTACTAACTTAAGGAAGGGTGTTGGCAGGGTCTTGAAGAAACATGAGGAGCTTAAAGGACAGGAAGCGGCGGAAAAGATTATTGTAGCCCTTGATGTAGACAAAGAAGAGGAGGCCTATGCCCTGGTCAAGCTTCTTTCTCCCCCGATAAATTATTTTAAGGTGGGAATGAGGCTTTTTACAGCTTGTGGTCCCCGCATCCTCACTACGCTGAAAGATTTGGGTGTGAAGGTGTTTCTGGATTTAAAATTTCATGATATACCTCATACCGTGGCTTCTACCGCTAAAGTTGTGACACGCTGCGGTGTCGATATGTTTAATGTACATTTAAGCGGTGGACGGGAGATGGTCCGCACTACAGTAGAGGCCGCCCGGGAGACGGCTGCAAAGCTGGGTGTTTCTCCGCCACTAATTATCGGTGTGACGGTCTTAACTTCTTTTAATGAAAAAACCCTCCGCGAGGAGGCCGGAATTGAAAAGAATTTGTCCCGGCATGTTGTCCACCTGGCCTTCATGGGCATGGAAAGCGGTATGGACGGAGTCGTTGCCTCTTCGCAGGAGGCGGGAGCTATCCGGACAAAATGTGGTAAAGATTTCCTGATCATTACCCCGGGTATTCGCCCTTCATGGTCAGTTCATGATGACCAGCAGCGGGTGCTAACTCCTTTGCAGGCCCTGGAAGCCGGGGCCAGCTACCTTGTAATTGGACGCCCCATCATTCAGCATTCATCTCCGGAAGTAGCTGTTGAAAAAATTCTTGCCGAGATGGCCAAGTAATTATATAATTTTAAAGAAGGTATATTTAGAAATATGGGCCTGGAGCGCTTATTGGGAACAGGGGGAAGAAGAATCTTTGTTGATTTATTCAAAATCTTCAATAGTTATTTTCTCCAGTTCATGAATTTTTAAAAATTAGCGAATTGATAAAGGGGAATTTTGGAGATGAAAAAAATTAAGATTATCGGGTGCGGCAATCTTTTAGCCCATGATGAGGGTGTTGGCATTCATATTGTAAGGCGCCTGCAGAATGAAATTTTACCGGAGAGCGTTGAAATCCGGGAGCTGCGTTCTCCCGGGCAACTGCTGGTGGAATTATTGGCCGGTTCCGACAAAGTGATTATTATTGATGCCTGCTCTACTCAAGGCCCGGCGGGCACTGTTTACCGTTATACGCTTAAAGAAGGTGACAGTGACAACCTTGAAGGGATACTTTTTAAAACTATCCATGCTCACAATTTTTATCCCCTTTTGGAATTGCGCGGGAAAATTTCTCCCTCGGGACTGCCGAAGGAAATTATTGTCATCGGTATAGAGATAGAAGAGCGCCATAGGTTTTGCATTGGATTGAGTCAAAATGTTTTTGCCGTCGTGGACGAAGTTGTAAATATGATTATGAATGAACTATACTAGATAAAAATAACATTAAAGTGGTGGTTTAATGCGATTTGGTATACATATGCCCCAAAGAGGGGGGTTTGCCAGGAATGTGCAGCGTGCTGCCGAAATTGGCTGCCAGACCTTGCAGGTTTTTATCGGCAACCCGACTTCCTGGAACGCTCCCCAGCTGGAACCCGCAGAGGTTGCCAGGCGTCGCCGGGTTTTGCAGGAATGTGCTATTGATCCTTTGATCATTCATACAGCTTACCTCGTCAACCTGGCGGCGAAAAAAGAGGAATTTCACGTTAAATCATGCCGGTTATTACGGCAGACTTTGCACAATGCTCATCTTTTGGGCTCCCCTTATGTAGTTCTGCATATTGGCAGCCATGGCGGTCGAGGATACCAGGAGGGGATGGATCTCTTTATCTCCACTCTGGAAAAGGAAATGAAAGATTGGCCTCCCGGAGTAGAGCTGCTTCTGGAAAATACAGCCGGCGGAGGGACCTCCCTGGGGGGCACCTTTATTTCTATCGGCAAGATCCTGCATTCTTTGGGGGAGCGGGCACCCCTGGGGGTTTGTCTGGATACCGCACACGCTTGGGCTTTCGGCTATGACTTTTCCAGCCCGGAAGGCTTGAAAAAAACCATGGGTGAGCTTTGTGAGCACATCGGGATGGAAAAGATCAAAGCTGTACACCTTAATGATAGTAGTTCGCCGTGTGGTTCCTACCGGGACCGCCACTCCCACCTGGGTGAAGGCTTTATCGGCCCGGAAGGGCTGAAAGCCTTTTTGAGTTATCCCTGGCCGGAAAAGATGCCTGTGATCCTGGAAACCCCGGAAATGGGGACAGATCGGGCTGCGGTTAATCTGGCCCGCTTACGTTCCTACGCCCGGGAATCTCCGGAAGTTTAAAGGAAAAAGGAAGATGACCAAAGAAAAAATTGTATATGTTTGCCAGCAGTGTGGTTATGAAGCGTATAAATGGATGGGGCGCTGTCCGGGCTGCCAGAGCTGGAACTCGATGCTGGAAGAAGTGTCTCTCCCCTTAAATGCTGGGAATATTTCCCGGCCAGGGAAGCCGGAAAATATTCAATTACTCGATGAGATCGAGCCCCTCCGGGAAGAGCGTCTCTGCACAGGCATTAAGGAGCTGGACAGGGTTTTGGGGGGAGGAGCGGTTCCCGGTACAACTATCCTCGTCGGGGGTGACCCCGGTATTGGCAAATCAACGCTCTTGCTACAGGCGGCTCTCGGGCTGGTTTCACAAGGCCATAAAGTTCTTTACGTGACCGGGGAGGAATCTTTGCACCAGATCAAGATGCGTGCCGATAGGCTGCACTTATCCCATATACCGGCGATGATTCTGGCGGAGACAGAGTACAGCCGTATTGCCGCGGGTATCGTCAAGTTTAATCCCCGGGTAGTAGTGGTGGACTCCATTCAGACGACGATGAAAAGTGAACTCGGTAATGTTCCCGGCAGTGTGGTCCAGGTACGGGAGATCACGGCCTCCCTGGTGCAGCTGGCCAAAAGTCAGGGAATAGTTTTTTTTATCATTGGTCATGTGACCAAAGAAGGGACCCTGGCCGGCCCCCGCTTGCTGGAGCATATGGTCGACTGTGTCCTGTATTTTGAAGGTGACCGCTACCAGAGTTTTCGTCTCCTGCGCAGTATTAAAAATCGTTTTGGAGCCACTAATGAAATTGGGATTTTTACCATGGAATCCAAAGGTTTACTGGAAGTGCCGAACCCGTCGGCGCTTTTTCTTACCGAGCGTCCTTTGGGCGGAGCAGGTTCGGTAGTTGTGCCCGTGATGGAGGGAACCCGTCCTCTGCTTGTAGAGATTCAGGGTTTAGTTACACCTTCTCATTTTAACGGTCCACCCCGGCGTATTTCTACCGGCCTGGATTATAACCGGGTCGCGATTATCATTGCTGTGCTGGAAAAAAGAGCCGGTTTGCAGTTATATAACTGTGATATCTTTATCAACGTAGTTGGCGGTGTTAAAATTATGGAACCGGCAGTGGACCTGGGGGTGGCTTTAAGCTTGGCTTCCAGTTTAAGGGACCGGGCTGTTTTAAGGCAGGCTATGTTCGTTGGGGAAATAGGCTTAACCGGAGAGGTGCGTCCTGTTAACCGCATGGAGGAGCGACTCAAAGAAGGGGCTAAAATGGGCTTTAATTACTGTATTTTGCCGCGTGGAAACCTTACTGCAAATCTTCTTTCTACCATAAAAGAGACCGGCAAAGATCTGGAACTGATTGGTGTTTCCACTCTGGCCGAGGCTCTTCAGCTTGCTTTTAACGGCAAGTCATGATCCACAAAAAAACGGTTTCGCGTGTGTTTAAGAAAGATGAAAAAGATGGTAACTACTCAGGCTGACAGGGTTGCGAAGGACGGAATACCGGGCGGTTCCTCACCTTCGCTTTTACTTCTTTGCTGGCAGGGGGACGTTTACGCCGTCCCCGCCTTCTCTTTAATTTACCCGGGTTAGTTATGAAAGGTGAAAATATCCCAGGGTGTTAAGCCGCTCATACTCTTTTTCAAAAATATCTTCCAGCTGAAAATCAAGAAGGTGACATAAAGCAGTTAAGTAAAAAAGCTGTTTACCAATTTCTTCCTCAATAGTTTCCTGACAGTTTTCACATAAAGTTCCTTTAAGATGGGAATTCATATATTTCCGGCATTCTTCCAGGGAAATTTCAGCGGGAAGCTGCTGTTTGCCGGCATTGATGGAGATACACCCGCAGCTTGTCACTGCTTTGGCGATCGCTCTGTTTACACGTATGGCCGATTCTGAGTGCTTGGAGATGCTGTCCAAAATGCTGCGGTGTTTGAGAAGAAGTTCGGAAACTTTATCCTGAAATAAGGAAATAACTGTGCTTTTACTCATTTTCATGGTTTTATGTCACCCCTTTTGTTTCTGTAACCTTATTATACTTGCTGTTTCAAAAACCTGTCAACTTTTATAGTTTTTTTCCGGTGCTTTGTTCCGGTTGGTTCAATAAATCTTTTCTACCTAAAAAAAGTTGCTGCAACATTGACATTATCCCATACTTGTGATAAAATACACTCTTCTTTTTGACATGGTTCCAAAAATATGTTAAAATAGAATGAAGCTTTGATTCTCTTTAAGTTGCCTCAGCAGTAATTTTTCAGGTTGTAAATGCAGGATCAGGGTATTGGTAAAAGAATGACGTGGAGAGTAAGGAGCACAGGGGGTCCTGTGTTCTACTCAGGTTATTGTTGATTAGGGAGGATCTGTTTAAATGTTTAACATTGGGGACAAGGTTGTTTATCCGATGCATGGTGCCGGTGTCATCGAAGCCATTGAGGAAAAAGAAATTCTCGGAGATAAAAAGAAATATTATGTAATGAATATACCCGCCGGGGATATGAAGGTTATGATACCCCTCGATAATGTACAAAAGGTGGGTTTGCGGGATGTAATCGGAAAATCGTCTGTTGACAAGGTGTACCAGATACTGGGCAGCGAAGGAGAATTGACTAATACCAACTGGAACCGCCGTTACCGTGCGAACATGGAAAAAATTAAAAGCGGCAGTATTTTTAAAGTTGCGGAGGTAGTGCGCAGCCTTTTACTGCGGGAAAGGCTTAAAGGGCTTTCCACCGGAGAGAGAAGAATGCTGGAAAGTGCCAAGCAGATTTTAATCAGTGAAATGATTATGGTGCAGGGGGTTGATCGGAATGAGGTTATGGCCGATCTGGAAAGGCTCTTTGATGAAGCATAATTCCCCTAACGAAAATAATATAAATAAATTTATTTAGAGGCATCACCTTGATGTCTTTTTTGTTTAAGCCGGTGTTGTACTTGATTTATGAACATTTTCCCTCCTGTTTTGGGTATAATAATCCTTGAAGTGGGGTAAAAATATACGTTATAATAAAATAATAAAAAATAAAAGGTGAGGGGAGGTGAAAAACCCCATGTTCAGGTTTATTATGCGTATTTTTTTGACAATGATTGGTTTTGTAGGGGGATTCGAACTTTTTAAAGTTGTCTTTCCTTCATTATTGGTTGCTACAGAAATCTCCCTACCTTTTTCTGCGGGACTATGGATCCCGATGCTGGGAGGGGCTGTATTTGGAATCATATGTTATTTTGCTACTCCTTCCCTGGTTATTTCTGTAAGTAATCTTGCTTCCTGGACTGATGGGAAGATGAAAACTATTCCCACTCAGGATATTATTCTAGGTGCTGCCGGCTTGATTATCGCACTGTTGATCGGTGTTTTATTAAATTTTCCTCTTTCCCGTATTCCGTGGATAGGCCCCTATCTTTCTTTGGCCGTAACACTTGTATTAAGCTATTTGGGAGTAACCTTTATTCTTAACCGCAAAGATGAATTTATATTTTTGTCTGCATATTTTCTTAAACGTTCCAGCCAGCAGGAAAGGAAAACATCGCCTCCGGTAAAAATTCTCGATACAAGCGTGATTATTGACGGGCGAATTATGGATATCAGTAAAACAGGTTTTATGGAAGGGGAAATAGTCGTCCCGGGCTTTGTCCTGGAAGAACTGCAGCATATTGCTGATTCTCCTGACTTACTGAAAAGAAACCGTGGCCGCCGCGGGCTGGATATTTTGAATACAATGCAAAAGGAAATGGAGATTGCTATAAAGATCGTCAACAAGGATTACGAGGATACCGCAGAGGTAGATAGCAAGCTCATCAAACTTGCTCAGGAAGTATCAGGAATAATTGTCACCAATGATTTCAATCTTAATAAAGTTTGTGAATTACAGGGGGTATTCGTTCTTAATATTAACGAGCTGGCTAATGCTGTAAAACCAGTGGTTCTTCCCGGTGAAGAGATGAGCGCACAAATTATCAAAGACGGCAAAGAAGCCGGCCAGGGTGTTGCCTACCTCGACGATGGGACCATGGTTGTCGTGGAGGGAGGTCGGCGTTATATTGGGGAAACAGTAGATGTCCTGGTAACCAGCGTGCTGCAAACGGCCGCGGGCCGGATGATTTTTGCCAAGCCAAAAGGTAATTTTTCGGAAAAAATTAGCCTGAAGCAATAACCTTATTCCTCTTGGCCCAGGAATACACCAGACGAAATAAGGAGGATGAAGGTGAGCTGCAAAGGGGAACATAAGCCTGTTTTACTGATTACTGCCGCCGGAAAAGGAAGACGTATGGGTGGGGAAGGTTCCAAACTTTACCTTTCCTTGGCTGGAAAACCCGTTCTGGCCCATACCCTGGAGGTTTTCCTCGGCTTGAAACTTTTTTCCCCCGTGCTGGTCGTTATCGCTCCCGGTGAGGAAAAGATTTTTAATGAACAGATCCGGGCACCCTTTTTCCCTGGAGAGAAACAGCTTTTCCTGGTTGAAGGGGGGAAAGAACGCCAGCATTCTGTTTTTGAGGCCTTAAAACATCTTTACCAAAAAAATACACCCGGGGAGACCATTATTTGTATCCATGACGGTGCGCGGCCGCTGGTCGATAAATCCTTGATTTTAAATGTTTACCGGGAAGCTCTCTCCAGCGGGGCAGCAATTGCCGGTATTCCCCTGCAGGATACGATTAAAGAAATAGACAGCAGTTTGATGGTCTGCAGTACTCCCCCCAGAAAAAATTTTATGGCGATCCAAACCCCCCAGTGTTTTAAATTTTTCCTCCTTTGGCAGGCACACTGCCAGGCCAAAGAAGAAAATTTTTTAGGGAGCGATGACGCCACACTTGTAGAGCGCCTGGGAATGAAAGTAAAGGTTGTCCCGGGAAGCTTTATCAACCTCAAGTTGACTACCCCTATTGATCTTGAAGTGGCCAGGGCTTACCTTTCTGTAAGGAGTGGAAAAAGATGAAGATGCGTGCAGGTATCGGCTACGATGTCCATCCTTTAGGAGAAGGCCGGTCTCTCATTCTCGGGGGGGTGCAGATCCCTTTTCCTTTGGGTTTGGAAGGTCACTCTGATGCCGATGTCCTTTTGCATGCCATCATGGATGCCCTCCTTGGTGCAGCTGCACAGGGGGATGTGGGCAGCCATTTTCCCCCGGATGATCCCCGTTACCTGGGTATCTCCAGTCTTTTACTCCTGCAGGAAGTTGCCGGCCTTCTCGAGAAGATAAAATTTACTATTCAGAATATTGACAGTATTATTGTCGCCCAAAAGCCCCGTCTTTCTCCTTATATTCAGGCTATGCGCCGGAATATTGCCGGGGCTTTAAATCTGGAGGAAAACCTCATCTCCGTAAAAGCTACAACTACGGAAAAACTGGGATTTACCGGGGAAGGGAAGGGTATTGCCGCTTATGCCATTGCTATGTTGGTGAAGAAGTAAGGCAGATTTCCCCGGGATAAAGCAGGCTTCCAGAGGTTGGGTGGCCTCAAAAAACGAGAGGAGGAAAGAAAATGATCACCTTGTATAATACGCTGACCAGGAGAAAGGAACCTTTAAAACCGGTCAAAGAAGGGAGAATTGGCATTTATGCCTGCGGGCCAACTGTTTACGATTATTTTCACATCGGCAATGCCCGGATTTTTATTCTTTTTGATGTTCTTCGGCGTTATCTTGTTTACCGCGGTTATCAGGTCACCTTTGTGCAAAATTTTACGGATATTGATGATAAAATGATCGCCAAGGCGGCAAAACTGGGTATTTCCGTTACGGAGCTGGCCGAACGCTTTATCCGTGCGTACCGGGAAGATGCTGCCGTGCTGGGGATCCTGCCGGCCGACTATCATCCCCGGGCTACGGAGCATATCCCCCAGATTATTGCCCTTGTTCAAAAACTCATGGCCAAAAACTACGCCTATGAAATTGATGGGGATGTTTACTTCCGGGTGGAAGCTTTTCCGGCTTATGGGCAGCTTTCTTACCAGGACTTGGAAGAGCTGAACTTGGGTGCCCGGGTGGAAATTGATGTCCGCAAAAAACACCCCATGGATTTCGCTCTCTGGAAAAAAGAGAAACCGGGAGAACCTTCCTGGGAAAGTCCCTGGAGCCGGGGCCGGCCGGGGTGGCATATCGAATGTTCAGCCATGTCCATGCATTACCTGGGCGAAACCCTGGATATACACGCCGGTGGTCAGGATCTTATTTTTCCCCATCATGAAAATGAAATTGCCCAGAGTGAAGGGGCAACCGGTAAAACATTTGCCCGGCACTGGGTCCATGCCGGTTACCTGAATATTGACCAGGAAAAAATGTCTAAAAGCCTTGGTAACGTTCTCACGATCAAAGAGCTGCAAGAAACAGTGGACCCCCTGGTCCTGAGATTTTTTATGCTTTCCGCTCACTACCGGACGCCCATTAATTTTTCAGAAGAACACCTTCAGCAGGCGGCAAAAGCCTTGGAAAGGCTGCATACCCTGGTTTATAACCTGGAGGACGGCCTGCAAAGAGCGGAAGAAGATTTTCACAATGACAAAGAAGAAAAGACCTGGCGTACTTACTTGGATGAATACCGCAAAAAATTTATCGAGGCTATGGATGATGATTTTAATACGGCCGGAGCCTTTGCTGTCCTTTTTGAACTGGCCAGAGAGGCCAATATTTACCTGAATCGCCCCGAGAGACCACAACGAAAGATACTTGAACTTATTTTAAAATTTTACCGGGAAACCGATAAAATTTTTGGTTTCCTGAAAAAGCACCCCAAGGAAATTGGCCTGGAGGAAGAAATTACCGCCTTGATTGCCAGCAGGGAAGAAGCTCGCCGCCGGAAGGATTGGGCACTGGCTGACTCCATTCGGGAGCAACTGCGCGAAAAAGGGATCCTCCTCGAAGATACCCCCCAGGGTGTAAGATGGAAGGTGTTGACGGAGAAGGGAACGGAGGAGGAGGTATGAACAAAAGGAAAGTTTTAAACCGCGGTTTTGTTGAGTTGGTGGAATGGATGGGCGGTGATGCCGCTGTGATCCGTAATGCCCGGCGTTGTTGGAAGAGTACATCCAAAGGCCAGGAAAGTGATCGTAAGCTGTTAAAACATCTGCTGCTTAAAGGGCATAAAACACCCTTTGAAGCCATGGTTTTTACTTTTGATATCAAATGCCCCCTGTTTGTGGCCCGTCAGTGGCACAGGCACCGGATTGGCTCTTTTAATGAAGAATCGCTGCGTTATTGTGTAGCCGAGCGGGAGTACTTTGTGCCGGAGGAATTACCTCCGGAGCTGCAGGACAAATGGAGAGAACACAACGAAGAATGCTTTGCTCTTTATGAGCAGATGATCGGCACATACCGCCTGCGCCGTGAGGCGGCCCGCTCTTTACTGCCGGTGGGCATCTATACCCGTTTTTACTGGACAGTAAACGGCAGCTCTCTGATGAATTTTTTGTTGCTGCGCACAAACAGGCAGGCTCAGAAAGAGATTCGGGAGTATGCCCGGGCTATTTTAGAGATGGTCATGGAGATTGCGCCCTGGTCTTTTTCCATCTTTCGGGAGTCTCTCCTGGGAAGCGGTGATACCGGACGGCATGAAGAAAAAATATGATCTTATCTGGGGCCGTCACCCGGTTCTGGAAGCTTTGCAAAGCGGTTTGCCTCTGGTAAAGATTAATTTACAGGAAGGTGCCCGGGGAGCCATTATCGACAAGCTGGGGCAAAAGGCCCTGCAAAATGGTGTCCCGGTGGAGCGCACCGTACGTAGGAAAATAGAGGAAATGGCTCCGGGGCAAAAACACCAGGGAGTGCTTGCTTTTATGGAGCCGTTTACCTACCTTACCGTTGCTGATTTGCTGCAAAAGGTCCGGCAAAAACAGGGCCCACCCTTTTTGCTGATGCTGGATCATATCCAGGATCCCCACAACTTTGGCTCTCTCCTGCGGACTGCTTGTGCGGCCGGTCTGGACGGGGTTATCATTCCCCGGGACAGGGCCTGCGGGGTAACGCCTGCCGTTTTTAAGAGTTCAGCAGGTGCTGTGGCGCATATTCCCCTGGCCCGGTCCGTGAACCTGGCCAGGGAGATGGATTATCTGAAAAAAGAAGGCTTTTGGCTGGCCGGAGCGGAAATGTCGGCAGATCGCCCCTTTTTTGAGGCTGATTTCAACATCCCGCTTGTTTTACTTTTAGGCAGCGAGGGTAAAGGCCTTTCGAGGTTGTTGCGGAAAAAGTGTGACTTTTTGGTGCATATTCCCCTGGAAGGCCGCGTTTCCTCCCTGAATGTTGCTGTAGCCGGAGGCATCATTATTTATGAGGTTTTTGGCCAGCGCTGGAGACAAAAAAATATTTAGCAGCTATTTCCGCTGTAAGGGTTGGGAGAAAGGCTTGACGCTGGTGAAGCCATAGGATATAATAACTCCGAAGGGAATGTCCTCAATATCACAACGGAGGCGGTGCTAGTGATTTTGTCGTCGCAGAAATTGGTGGAGGACGACGGAGTTCGTATAGGTTTGGACTTTTTAAGAGTTGAGGAATACGAAGAAAAGGCGGATGAAGAAGTTGTTGTGGAAGCCAAAAAGGGAAATGGCATCGCCCTGGAATATCTGATTAATAAATACAAGAATTTTGTTAAAGCCAAGGCAAGGTCCTATTTTTTGATCGGTGCAGATCGTGAAGATATTATCCAGGAGGGCATGATTGGCTTATATAAGGCCATCAGAGATTTTAAAGGCAATAAGCTCTCTTCCTTTCGGGCTTTTGCCGAGCTTTGCATCACCCGGCAGATTATCACGGCGATTAAAACGGCTACGCGCCAGAAACATATACCGCTTAATTCTTACGTTTCTCTAAACAAGCCCATTTATGATGAAGATTCGGATCGCACTCTTTTGGATGTACTTTCCGGTACAAAGGTAACGGATCCGGAAGAGCTCATGATTAACCGTGAGGAATATAATGATATTGAGTTTAAAATCGGAGAGATTCTCAGCGAACTGGAGCGGCGTGTACTGATGCTTTACCTGGAGGGAAAATCATATCAGGAGATCGCCGTGGAGCTGAAGAGACATGTTAAATCGATAGATAATGCCCTGCAAAGGGTTAAGCGTAAGCTGGAACGTTATCTGCAAATCAGGCGGGTGTAGCTTAATGGTAGAGCTCTGGCTTCCCAAGCCAGCTACGTGGGTTCGATTCCCATCACCCGCTCCATAGTAATTTAACCCTTCTTGGAACTTGCCGGAAGGGTTTTGTGTTTTATTTTCCTCCTGTTCCCTTCCCGCCTGCTCTCTTTCCGGTTTTTTTTATTGGGGGTTTTTCTTTTAAATAATAACGCAGGGCCCGGGGAGTAATGCCTAGGAGTTCGGCGGCTTTGGCCTGGTTACCGTAGGTTGCCTCCAGGGCCTTGGTAATTATTTTTTTGACCGTATGACTGCTCCAATCTTTAAGATTGTTTTGCAAATTATTCAAGGCGAATCCTTCCCGCAGGTCCAAATTATCCAGGAGAGTTTTTTCAAATTGATTGAGCAAATGATCCAGCTTTTCCCCGTGGGCATGAAAGTCAAAAAAACTGGTGATGGACTCCGCAGGTGATTCGGACGGGGGGGAGGGTGTTTCTTCTGTTTTTTCATCCTTTACTACTGTGGTTTTTTCTTTTTCTTCCTCGGTTATAGTGTGCACTTCAGGTGAGGAGTCAGCTATAATTTTTTTATACCTTTGCTTGATCCGGGGCGGTAAATCAGCAGCAGTAATCAGGGGCCCGTTGCTCAACAGGATGGCCTGGGCCACTGTATTGGCCAGTTCCCTGATATTGCCGGGCCAGTTGTAGCCTTTGATGACTTTCAAAGCCTCCTGGCTGAATCTTTTGGCCGGGTTCCCACGGGCTGTAGTCTCCTTTTCCAGGAAATAATTCACAAAAATGGGTATATCCCCGGCCCTTTCCCTCAACGGAGGGATAAATAAGGAGGCAACATCCAGACGGTAAAAAAGGTCTTCCCGAAACAGGTTGTCTTCGACTTTTGTTTGCAGGTCAGCATTGGTCGCGGTGATCACCCGGACATCGACCTTGACCAGTTCTTCGCCCCCGACCCTTAAAAACTCTCCCGTTTCCAGGATCCGGAGCAATTTTACCTGGATAGCCGGGCTGGCAGAATCTATTTCATCGAGGAAGAGGGTACCGTTATGCGCCAGCTCAAAGATACCTTTTTTTCTGCTGGTGGCTCCCGTAAAAGAACCCTTTTCATGGCCAAAGAGCTCACTTTCCAGGAGAGTTTCCGTAAAGGCACCGCAGTTAAAGGCTAGAAAAGGCTGTTTTTTACGGTGACTCACGGCATGAATGTACTTCGCCAGGACTTCTTTTCCCGTTCCTGTTTCCCCTTGAATTAAAACAGTAATATTCTTTTTGGCAATTTTTTGGGCAGCAACGATCAGGTTAAGCATTTTAGGGCTTTGACCGATGACGAAGTCAAATTCCTGCAGGGAGCTGCTGATTTTTTCCAGTTCAGCCCGCATATTTAAAGCTTTGTCCAGTAATATTTCCATTTCTTCAATATCAACAAAAGGTTTTTCGATATAATCAAAGGCTCCGAGCTGGATCGCCTCTACTGCTGATTTAACGGTGGAATAGCCTGTAATGATAATCACCTCGCATTCGGACTGCAGCTTTTTAATTTTTTTTAAAATAGTAAGCCCATCGCTATCCGGCAGTTTCAGATCTACCAAAGCGACATTGAATTGAAAAGCATTGAGCTTATCCAGGGCTTCTTCTCCTGTATTTGCTGTTTCGACCTTGTATCCTTTACTTTGTAAGAGGTAGGAAAAAAAGTTACAGACCTCCTGTTCGTCATCAACTACCAAAAAAAGGGTATTTGTTAACATGCATAAGAACCTCCAGGGCCGCCAATATTTTTATGTTGTATCGTCAGCGGTAAATTCATCGTTATTCATCTCGTCCAGCTGGTGAAAGGGAAGAATCAGACTAAAGGTGCTTCCTTTGCCGGGAACACTTTCCACATCAATAAACCCTCCGTGAGCCTGGGCAATCCCCAAGCTTACTGAAAGGCCCAGCCCTGTTCCCTTGCCGGATTTTTTCGTGGTGTGGAATGGATTGAAGATCTGCGGGATTTTTTCAGCTTCGATTCCACAGCCATTATCAGTAATATCTACGGCGATAAACTTTTC
This sequence comes from Dethiobacteria bacterium, assembly GCA_050948785.1. Taxonomy (GTDB): domain Bacteria; phylum Bacillota; class Dethiobacteria; order DTU022; family UBA8154; genus JAAZMI01. The sequence goes on along the minus strand of JBMNEM010000006.1, from coordinate 326,954 downwards.
CGGCAGCATTCTGGTAGAGATGATCACCTCTCCTTTTTCTGGGACATCATTTTCCTTCTCCAAGAGTTTTTTCTTAATAGCATCCCTAGCGTTGAGGAGCAGATTAACAATGATCTGCTCCAATCCTTGGCTATTGCCCATAATACGTTGGGGAGAAGGCGCGATTTTATTGATCAGGTTGATTTTATTTTTTTCAATTTGGTAAGAAACCAGGAAAAAGGCTTTTTCGATCACTTGGTTTAAATCTATTTCCTCAAAGGAAATCTCATCCTGCCGTGATAAAGCCAGCAGGTTTTGTATAATCCTCTGGCAGCTCACGCCGCATGATTTAATATCTTTAATCAGCTGGTAATGAGGACTGGATGGCGGGGTTTCGCGGAGAAGCAACTGGGAGTTGCCGACAATGGCTGTTAAAGGACTGTTTAATTCATGGGCGACGCCGGCGGACATTTCACCCAGGGAGGCAAATTTAACCGAGTCTACGAAACGGGTCACATCTTTGGCATAGTACGTAACCCCGTAAGGCTCGCCTTTAGTATAGGCCGGGTAGGCAAAAATGTCCAGAACGCGATTATAACGGGTACGGGATTGCAGGTAAGCTGTTTTTTTGTTCTGCTGTACCCGGTCGGCCAGGCAGGGGTTACACCGGGATTCGCGGCCATAAAATAGAGTATAGCATTTTTGGCCCAAGATATCCTTTTCGCTTAAAGTAAAAAAATCCAAAGCCGCTTTATTTACCTTTTGTATTTCCTGGTTTTGATTAATAAAGACAAGCAGGTCTGTTACGGCCGAAGAAGTAATTTCCCACTCTTGCTTATGCTGCCGGATTTCATTATAAAGGCGATTGTTTTCCAGGCAAAAAGACAGCTGGCCGGCTATCTGTTCCCAAAAAGGCAGGTCGTTTGTGCTAAACTCTTTTTTACCGGCCACTTCCAAGACGCCGGTGACCTTTTCCCCGGTCACCAAAGGGAGCAGTATTTTGGAAGTAATACCCTTTTTGATCAGCTTGACATCTTCAGGGAAGGAACAAGCTTCCAAAGAAATGTTTTTCTGCAACAGGGGTTTTTTTTCATGAAGCACAGACCAGAGGGCAGATCCAGTATCTTCCTCTTTGCTTTTAGAGGATTGTTGTAATTGATCATCTTGAAAAAAAGTTTCCTGGATTTTATCATCTTCCTCATCACCGGCACAAAAAACAACCCGGTTGATTAAACCGTCTTTCAGAACAAGATAAAGAGTCAGGAAATTAAAATAAGCCAGGGCCTGTATTTTGGGGATAACATTTTTAATTATTTGATGGAAAGACATGCTGCTCCCCGTACTTTTGGAGAGCTGATTGATGATCTCCAGCTGGGTATTTTTTTGGGAGATTTCATCAATTTTTTTCTTCAGTTCCACATAATATGATTTTTTTGAACTGTGGATTCCTGTCAATTTTTCAATAAGCATTTTCTTATTTTTGATAACCATCGTTCCATTTCCCCTTTTAATATTTGGTACGTAGAACTAGAGGGCTGCAAAAAAAATCTCCATAATCTCTTCTGCGCCGGCTTCTCTGGGGTTGGTAATGTAGCAGGCATCCTTAAGGGCATTTTTGCTCAAGTCGGGAATGACTTCTTCCGTTAAGCCCAATTCGGACAATCCCAGGGGTATTTTTAAATCTGTGGATAGTTCCTTGATCATGGCGATGGCTTTTTCTGCGGCTTCCCGGGGAGTTATATTTTCTACCCTGGCTCCTAAGGACCTGGCAAGATCAACATATTTGTCCATAGAGGAAATTAAATTAAAACGTAAAACATAGGGTAATAAAATCGCGCTGATTGTGCCCATAGGAAGATCCAGCAGGCCTCCCACCTGGTGGCTCATGGCATGAACCAAGCCCAAAACAGCATTGGAAAAGGCCAGCCCGGCCTGCAGGCTGGCGATTGCCATGGCCGCTTTTGCCTTTTCGTTAATTTGACTGGCAACTGATGCCCGTAAGTTTGCCGAGATCAACTTAATGGCATGTAAAGCATGAACATTGGTTAGATCTGTCGCTGCCAGGGAAAGAAAAGCCTCAATAGCATGGCTTAAAGCTTCCATGCCGGTAAAGGTTGTAATCTTGCTGTTCACGGTAGAAAGGAGCAGCGGATCCGATATGGCAATATCCGGAACCAGGGATTTGGAAATAAGCATCATTTTAATTTTACGCTGGCTGTCGACAATGATGGAAAACTGGGAAACCTCTGAGCCGGAACCGGCTGTAGAGGGAATAACAACCAAAGGTGGCAGGGGATTGTGGATGAGATCAATCCCTTCATAATCCTGAATCTTACCTTTATTGGTGGAAAGGGTTGCTACTGCTTTGGCAGCATCGATAGTGCTGCCGCCGCCGATCGCCAAAATCGTATCGCACTTCGTCTTTGAATAAAGTCGAGCGCCTTCTTCAATTTCAAAGTCCTTGGGGTTGGCGGAAAAACCGGACCAAATTTGGTAATGCAGGCCTATATCTTGAAGAAAAGGAAGAGATTTTTCGATCCACCCGCATTGCATGACCTCCTGATCGGCGACCAGGAATACCCGGGAGGCGCCAAGCCGTTTACAGCTTGCGCCAACCTGGCTTAAGGAACCCTTACCAAAAATTATCTCCGGGGCCACAAATTTGCTTATATACATATTATTCTTCCTTTTAAAAGTTTTTCCCTGAAAAACATTCTCCAAAGAGAAAAAACAGTAAGCGCAATTATTACTTCTATAATTATAAACTATTTCTATAAAAAAAGGTTGAAATCCTTTTTCAGCAATTTTAAATTTGTTTTCTTTTTTAACGGAATAGATTGATTTAGTGGAGTAATCCTTTAGCGGTAGAGCATATTGTTGAAGAGGAGTAAATGTTGCCGGTAAAGCGGGGGCTGAGGCGGCCCGGCCAGCAGGGGGGTGCCGGCCAGACCGCCAGTAGCCCAAAGTGAGTATGCATACTTTTACAAGGACACTATAAAAAAATACCCGTTATGCTGCCCGTGACCTGCTTTTTTAGAGAAGAGACAGCGCCGCCAGTGGCAGGTAATGTCTGTGTGATAAAGTTTTTAGTGCAATGTAGATTGCCAATACCCCGGCGGAATCTTAAACTTTCCGTAAGAATGCCGCACAATGATACTGACATACTGCCTGCAGGGCTTCAAGTTTTGCCGGCAGTACGCACTGTCATTGTTATATGGTCGGCATACTAAGCAGGTTTTCCGGGCGCAGTAACCGCATCCGCAGGATCTTCTTTTTTCTTTTTATCGTCTAATATTTTGGGTACCAGTCCGTATCCCATATTAATTTTCATTGTTTTGTTGCAGATAGTTCTTTGCTCTGCGGTGCAGCCGAGTTTTTCGGCATACTCTTGATTAAATTCCTTGGCAAAAGCGCCAGCACTACAGAACATGATCCAACCATTAATTCCCCGGTACTCTTTCCAATAACTGCAATTGACCATTTTTTCCACTGCTCTCCACCCCTTTCAGGCTTTCTATGCCGGCTGGTTTTGTCACGGAATTTTTAAAAAGAATGCCTTCGTGTCCCTTAGAACATCTAACCTTTGACGCTCTTCATTGTGGTAACCTGTATTGCTGGCCTGGCTACAGGGCGTAGATAGGCGTTCCAGTAAGCAACAGCTACAAAGAATACGCCTCCTACAATGTTGCCAAGAGTGACAGGAACCAAGTTCTTCCATAGGAAGCTTGCCCATGTAAGGTTCTGTAAAAGGTCCGGTGAAAGTAAAGGCTGGAATATTTCCTGGTTTTTTAGAAGAATGCCCATGGGAATGAAATACATATTGGCAATGGAGTGCTCAAAACCGGCAGCGACAAAAGCTGTAACGGGAATCATAATGGCGATTATTTTACCAAAAGCATCTTTGCCGGCCATGGAGAGCCATACTGCCAGGCAGACAAGCCAATTACAAAAAATCCCGCGGAAAAAAGCTTCCTGCCAGGAAAGTGAAACCTTCGCCCCGGCGGTATTTATTGCTTTGAGTCCTACCGCGGCACCATTAGCTTTCCAGAGACCTGAATAATAGAAAAGCAATACGACGGCCAATGATCCGATAAAATTAAAAAGATATACCCAACCCCAGTTATTAAAAACCTGTTTTAGCGAAACTTTTTTCTCTAAAAAGCCGGCTACCATAAGATTATTGCCGGTAAAAAGTTCAGCACCGCCCATGATTACGAGGATCAGCCCCAGGGAGAAGGTCATTCCTCCTACCAGGCGGGACAACCCGTCCCCAATGTAAGTGGCGAGATCGTTGGTGACGATGGTAGAGAGTATTGCCCCCAGGGAAATATAAGCTCCGGCTAGAAGGGCAAGTAACTGCAGTGATGGTGACTGTGTAGCTGCTTTTTTTTCGGCAAGTGCCACGGCACTTTGGGCGATCACGGGAGGCGGATCACAGACAACCGGAGGAGGTACTACCGGTATATCCCCCATACCGATATTTAACTCCATACTTCCTAAGCATTCTTTTCTTTTTTCTGCCGTACAACCGATCTCGGACAGAAAAGCGGGGTTTACTGACCTATTAAAGGCAGCCAACTCACAAAAAGAGATGCTTCCGGCCACTGAATCGTAATCCTTCCAAAACTGACAATGATTGGCCATTTAAATTAACCTCCTTTCTTGTTTATTTTACTAAGATTTATTTGTTACACTTATATATATTGCAAGATAGATGCCAAGTTTAAAAGGTGCAAAATCACGCCAAAAAACCGGCTAGAAGGCTCCAATGTCGAAAAACCGCCGAAAAAGGAGAACGATTTTACGTGAAAACGTTTATGAAGTTACGTAAATACGTCACCAAACATTTTTTTGTTACACACTTGTTTACAGGTTGATTTAGCATTAACATAATAAACAGACACTTATAAAGGAACAAACTCGAAACAGCCAGTAAAAGATAATAGAATTAGACAAGGTTGGTGTTGAAAGAAATTAATAAATTAATCCTCCTTAAAAGGAGCGTGGATCCGGGGGGAGGTAAAATTTGGTAAAGGGTGATGATCATGAGTCCTAAAGTAAAGGTAACTATCATTTGTGAAAATAGGGCATCGGGTCGCGGGCTGCTGGGGGAACATGGATTGGCCATGTTTTTGGAAGCAGGGGGACGGAGAATTTTATTTGATACCGGTGCGGGGCAGACGCTGCTGGCCAACGCCAAAACACTGGGTATCGATCTCCGCAGCCTGGATGCTATTGTACTGAGCCATGGTCACTACGACCATACCGGTGGTTTGCAGCTTCTTTTGGAGAAGATCGGAGCGGCTTCTGTATATGCCCATCCGGATATTTTTATTCCCAAATACCGCCTGGTGGAAAGAAATGCCGGGAACGACACTGTATACATTGGCCCACCCTGGTCGCGGCAGTCCCTTGAAAAGCTGGGGGCGCAATTTTATTTACAGCGGGGACCGGTTGACCTTGGCGGGGGCGTGATGATTACCGGGGAAATACCGCGCCCTGCAGGGTGGAGGAATCCCGAACCGTATTTTTTACAGAAAACAGCGGCAGGGTTTCAAGCAGATCTTCTTGATGATGATCAGGCTCTGCTGGTGGAAAGCCCTGCAGGAATCATTGTCCTCCTTGGTTGTGCCCATGCCGGGCTTTTAAATACTCTCCGGCACGTTACGGCCTTAACCGGAAAACGCCGCCTCTATGCTGTGCTGGGCGGCACACACCTTTTGAATGCCTCCCAAGACCGGCTGGCCCGGATTATGGGGGCGCTCAGGGATTTTGATTTGCAGATGGTCGCACCCTGCCATTGTACCGGAATGCAGGCGACGCTGGCGTTTTACCGGGCTTTTGGTGACAAATTCACTTTCTGCCAGGCGGGCAGTGTTTTAGAGCTGGCCTCAACTGTAAGGCTATAACCCGGGCTTGTCTATGCAAGTATTTGTAAGCTTTAATGGGTGTTCAGTGGGGCTCTACCAGGATTATATCCTCAGGGTATGTGGTTATTTTTTCCAGACCATTGGGCGTAACCAGGATGGTATTTTCTACCCCGGCCACACCTGTGCCCGGAATGACCATTTTAGGTTCCAGGGCAAAAACCATGCCCTCCTGCAGAGGGTAATTCTGTCTGTCAGCCAAAACGGGTAACTCGTCCAACTCCAGGCCTACACCGTGACCCACAAAAGCTGCTTTATCTTCACCGTGCCCCATGAAATGATTCTTGAAACCGTTATCTTCAGCCAGTTGACAGGCGTGCCTGTATATTTCCGTGCAGGTGATACCGGGTCTTGCTGTTTTTATGATTTCCTCCTGGATAGTAAGAGAGATATGATGAGCTTTTTGCAGCAACTCAGGAATATTGGTCCCCAGATAAAAAAGACGTGTGCAGTCTACACAGTAACCGTGATATACGGTAACGTAGTCTACAAGGATCGTTTCGCCGTTGCGGATCTTTTTCCAACCCGCCCCCTGAGGATAGGCCGGGGAGAGTCCTGCACCACCTGTTGGGCCATCAAAAAAAGTGGCATAGGTCAGATTTTCCCCCGACATAATATGCCCATAAAAAACCTCCTGGTTAAACTGCCGCATGCGTACTGCCCCCTGGTGCCCCAGGCTGCGTAGAAAACATTCCAATTCGGCAGCAAATTCTACTTCTTTTTTTCCTTCTTTTAAAAAGTTGGGCACTGCCTCAAACATTTGCCGGCTGATTTCCGCTCCTTTTCTGAGGATCTCAATTTCGTAAGGACTTTTACACATGCGCAATTCCCTGATAGCTGCTGCTACATCAACAATTTCTACTTGCGGAAACGCTTTTTGATAGCGCAAGTAAAGGAAGGCCGGTAAAACATCCAACTCCAGGCCGATTCTCTTTATGCCGGGTATAATTTCCTGAAGTATAGGAGGTAGGTCTCTAAAACTTTGCAGAAGCTGAATATTATTTAAAGGCGATTCTTTTTGGGCCCTTGTAAGGCTTTTGTTTACGAGATAGAGGGGCTCACCCCGGGAAGGAACGAGCAAGTAGCCTTTCTGACAGCTGCCGGTGAAATAGTAGAGATCAACATTTTGAGCTATAATGGCCGCTTCAACTTCTTTTTCCCTTAATTTTAGTTGGAATTTCCCAATTCTTCTTTCAATTTCTGCTTTAGGAATAGCTTCCATTTTTACCTCCTTCAGCAAACACCCTTGACAGCAGGAAATTTCTTCCTAAAAAATTGCAGTTAACGTCTGATGGTCACATTATTTCCCTATAAGGGGAGGGATTAAAAAACTTATTCTTTTCTTGGTCACGAGATCTTATATTTATTTAATTTGCGGTAGAGCGAGGTTCTTGAAATTCCCATCTTTTGGGCCACCTTTGTCCTGTTACCTTTATTTTCGTTTAAAAGAGTCAGGATTAACTCTTTCTCATATTTTTCCAGCGGTACTAATCCCGTGTTACTCTTTTCTTGTTTTAAGGAAATAATTTTTTCCGGTAAAACTGCTGTAGAGATATGATCGCTAGTCGCTATGTTTAAAGAACGCTCTAGAATATTTTGCAATTCACGGGCATTTCCGGGCCAGTGGTATTTGGTAAATAGCTCTATAACCTCTTTATCAATGTGTTTTACTTTTTTATCGAGACGGAGGTTGAGTTTGTTTAAAAAATGATTTGCCAGAATGATAATATCTTCCGGTCTTTCCCGTAAGGGAGGTATATTAATGGTAAGGACATTTATTCTGTAATATAGATCTTGGCGAAAGTTTGCTTTTTTAATTTCTTCTTCAAGATTTTTATTTGTGGCGGCAATTATTCTGACATCCACGGGGATTAATTTTTTGCCCCCTATCCTGGTAATTAATTTTTCCTGCAAAACCCTTAACAGTATCGCCTGGAATTCCAGCGGTAATTCGCCGATTTCATCTAAAAAAAGGGTGCCGCCATCAGCCAATTCAAATTTACCGGGATTCCCGCCCTTTTTAGCTCCTGTAAAGGCCCCTTCAGCATAACCGAATAACTCGCTTTCCACCAGATTTCTCGGTAAAGCGGCACAATTTATCGCCAGAAAGGGACCGGATTTACGGTCACTGGCGTTGTGAATGGCGTGGGCAAAGATTTCTTTTCCGGTTCCACTTTCTCCGACCAGCAAAACATTGGAAATGCTGTGCGCGGCGGCTTTGGCCAAGTTGACAGACGATAAAAATTTACTGTTTTTACCGATTAGATTGGCAAATGTGTACGTAGCCCGGGGACCCACAAAGCTGTTGACCAGTTTTTTCATCTTGCTTGAACCTCTTAATACCAGCACTAAACCGTCGACTTTTTGGCTTGAGGAATAAATTAATCTGTGGTTTACAACAAAATCCTCTTCCTCCAGAAAAAGCATTTCATCATCGATCATTTGCTGGAAAGCACTTTTCGATTTTCCGGGTAAGGGGATGGTTGGCACCGAGAATTTTATTAACCGGCTGGGAGATTACTTTTTTCCCGGCCGGTATTTTTAGAAGTATTTTGGCATTGCTGTTGATATGGCCGATGGTTTTATCCTTGTTGAATCACGAGGATGCCTTCATCAATTGATTCGATAATCGCATTTTTATAATTATCGGCGATGGTGGCCTCGTTTAAGGATTTTTGGATGCGCATGTTGTTTTCAATGGCATTGGCGCCGGCGACAACCATGCCGAGAGTGTGTAAATGTACTTTGGTATATTCCCCGGCCATATTTAAGACACCGATAAACTGTTTGTTTTCATCAAAAATTGGCGCGGATGAACATGTCCATTTATGAGCTGACTTGCAGAAATGTTCTGCTGCAAATACCTGGATCGGTTTTTGCATGGTAAGGCATAAAGATGTGGAATTGGTGCCGCTAGATTCTTCGGTCCAGATATCTCCTTTATTGACATGGGATTTTACCACGATCTCCCTGTCTCCCAAGACCTCCAGTATAACCCCCTTATTACTTGCCAGGGAGATTAGAAAACAGGAATTCTGGACAAAGTTGTAGAGGTTTTTAATAATCGGCACCGCTGTGGCCAGCAAATTTTTGTTGGCAGAAAGTTCTGCATTAAATAAGGTCGGGGTCTAATTATTTTGGTTTTTTCGCTATATGGGTTTACCCCTTTTTGCCGGCTGCGCAGCCATGATTGGGCGATGATCGGCCGAACATGGGGATCCATTTTCCCCTCAGTCATAAAAAGATTCCACGCTTTTTCTAAATGTTCCTTATGTTCCTTTTTAAATGGAGTCGAAACATTAGACATTATTAATCCCCCTTATACTAATTATATTTTACTACATCTCCTTCAACTTACTCAATATGCAGCTTCATGCAGATTCTTTATTGTAACTGTATCGTAACAGTATTTTGTAACTGTGTAACAGTATGTGTTACAAAAGCGGAACAGTTTCCCGGCAACATTTATTTTGTAAATGGCTTGCAGAGCTTATTCCAGAGCCCGGAAAAGCGACTTTGCTCCTTTTAATGTACAAGGTAGCGCTCGTTTTGGCGCTTATTCTCAAACTTGGTTTTTAGGTTGGTATAATAATTGCAAGTTCTTTAAATATGAAGTATTTTAAAAAACTAAAATTAATTTAATGGAGGGAGAGCATGTCCACAGAAACAATAATCAGTGACTGTATGCTATGTGTCTGGGATTGCGGCATCAAGGCACATTTGAAAGACGGGCGCCTGGTGAAAGTAGAGGGTCTGCCGGAGCACCCCATCAGCCGCGGCTATATCTGCCCGCGGGGCGAGGCCCTGCCTGACTATGTCTACTCCCCGCACCGCCTGCTTTCCCCACAGATGCGCATCAATGGAAAATTGCAGGATGTAACCTGGGACCAGGCCTTGGATTTCAGTGCGGAAAAACTGCTGAAAATCAAGGAAAAATACGGTGCCCGCGCCCTGGCGGTATTTTGCGGCTCCGTAGGGGTCGAAAACATCGAAGTGGCTAGCTTTGCCCGCCGCTTTGCCGGTGCTTTCGCCACACCCAACCTTCTCTCTGTAGAGAATATCTGCTACCGCGCCCGTATCCTGGCCCGGCAGCTGACCTTCGGCCGTTATCCCCTGGATGACCCCGATAGATCCCGCTGCCTGGTTCTGTGGGGCCACAACCCCGATGGAGCCAAAGGCATGCTCGGGCGAATCTTATCCGGGAAAGGCTTGCTGACGAAGATTTTAAGCTGATCGTCATCGATCCCAAGCGGATTCCCCTGGCGGAGAACGCTCTTTACCTGCAGATCCGCCCCGGGACCGATGCCGCCCTTGGCCTGGCCATGGCCCACGTGATCATCAACGAAGGGCTCTATGACCGTGAATTTGTAGAAAACTATACCGTTGGCTTTGCAGCAGTTGGTGGAGCACGTGCAGAAATATACCCCGGAATGGGCACAGGAGATCACCTGGGTGCCGGCCGAGGATATTAAGAGCGCGGCCCGCATCTTTGCCCAGCATAAACCGTCCTGCATCCTCCAGGGCATCAACACCCTGGACCAGCACCGTAATGGCCTGCAGAACTCACGCCTTTTATCCATCCTGCAGGCGATCACCGGAAACGTCAATATCCCCGGTGGCTGGGTCACCATTCCGCGTATTCCCCTGGCCAACCTCGGCTTGAAAGTGGAAGAAACGTCCCTGGGAGCGGAGGATTATCCTGTTTTCAGTTCACTCTGGGGCCGCAGGTCCGCCTTTGGTATCGCCACCATGTTACCCCAGGCGATCCTGCAAGGCAAGCCTTATCCCATCAGGTCCACGATCGTGACAGCGGCCAACCCCGTTGTTTCCTTCCCCGCCTCCGAACTCTTCAAAGAAGCCTTTCAGGACCTGGACTTTTTGGCCGTCATCGATCCCTTCCTCAGCGAAACTGCGGCCCTGGCTGATGTGGTCCTGCCGGCCAGCACCTTCCTGGAAAAAGGCGGGTTGGCCTATGTTTACGGTGTTGTCTTCGGCGAGCCCTACGCCATGCTCCACCACAAAGTAATCGATCCGGTGGGCGACAGCTGGCCGGACTGGAAAATCTGGAGCGAGCTGGCCCGGCGCATGGGCTTAGGGGAATACTTCCCCTGGCAGACTGATGCAGAAATGACGGATGCCCTGCTGGAACCGGGCGAGTTCAAGGCATCGCCTCGAGGCCGACCCTCTGGGAACTTATTACGGCGAGAGGCAGTACGGCATCCACAAAGTAAAGTAAAATGAGTACTCCCAGCGGTAAAATAGAGATCTATTCCCAGACCTTAAAAGACCATGGCTACGACCCCATACCGGTGTACATGGAGCCTTACCAGAGTCCCCAGCGGACGCCGGAGCTCTATGAAAAGTACCCGCTGATTATGATCAGCGGCTCCCGTGTACAGGAATATACCCATACGCAGCTGCGTTATGTCCCTGTCCTGCGCGAGGGCAACCCCGAACCACTGGCAGAAATACATCCGGACACGGCCGAGCAGTATGGCCTGACAGAGGGCGACATGGTCCAGGTCGAAACAAAAAGCAGCGCAATCAAGTTGCGCCTGTATACCTCCAAGGATTTGGCCCCCGGGGTGGTCAGCATCCCCCATGGCTGGGCAAAGGCCAACGTTAACCAGCTTGTCGATATGGAAGGACTGGACCCGATTACCGCCTATCCTGATTTTAAAACAGTGCTTTGCCGGGTCATACCTGCTTAGCAAAAAGAACAACTTTGCTGAAATCCTGAATTAAATCTGGAAGAGAGTTAGGAACAAAATATGTAGTTCATAGTTTTAAGATTTGATTTGCACTAAAGGAGGTAAAAGGAATGACAATTTCTAAAATCGGAGTTTTAGGAGCGGGGACCATGGGAGGGGGGATCGCGCAGGTTGCAGCTCAAGCCGGGTTTCAGGTAGTTATATGTGATATTGAGCTCTCTTTGGTCGAGAAAGCTGTTGAACGGATGGAAACTTTTTTAAACAAGAGCATTGAAAGGGGTAAGCTAACTGCAGAGATCAAAGATAAAACACTGAGCTGTATCACAAAAAGTGCCGACTTAGCTGATTTTGCTGATGTGGATCTGGTTATTGAGGCGATTAGTGAAGATCTGGAGCTCAAGAAAAAAGCCTTTGCTCAGCTCGACCAGGTTTGTAAAGCAGAAGCCCTGCTGGCCACGAATACTTCCTCCATGTCTGTTACGGCCATAGCCAGTGCCACAAAGAGGCCCAAGCAGGTTGCCGGTATGCATTTCTTTAACCCGCCGGCCCTGATGAAACTGGTCGAAGTAATTCGCGGCTATGATACCACTGATGAAACCGTCAACACTATCTTTGAGGTTGCCAAAAAAATGGGTAAGACCACTGTGGAAGTGAAGAAAGATTTCCCCGGGTTTATTGTGACCAGGGTCAATATGGCTCAGGTTATCGAGGCCGTCCGTTTAGTGGAAGAAGGTGTGGCCAGCCCGGAGGATATTGACACGGCCATGAAGCTCGGTCTCAACTGGCCCATGGGCCCCTTTGAATTACAGGACTTCATGGGAGTGGATGTGACCTATTTTATCCTGGAATATTTACAGGACGAATTTAAAGATATGCGCTGGAATCCCCCCCAATCCTTAAAAGCTTTAATCAAATCCGGGCGCACTGGGGCGGAAAAATAAGGCCGGTTGGTTTGATTATTAAAAAACACAAATCCTGAGGGAGGAGTTTTTTGCATATGTCTGAGCAAGTAATTATTCTGGAAAAACGGGCTAATTATGCCGTGCTTACTTTAAACCGCCCCCCTTATAATCCCTTAAACGGGCAGGTATTTGCTGAACTGGGCAAAGCTTTGACCGAACTTGAGGCCGACCAGGAGATGAAGGCTTTAATCATTACGGGGTCGGGAGCAAAAGCATTTGCCGCCGGTGCAGATGTTACTGAGGTTGCCAGTCATTCCCCGTTGGAGCAGTATGATTTTTTACGTTTAATACTTTCAGTTTTTGATCAGCTGGAGAATCTAAGGATGCCGACCATTGCCGCTGTAAACGGTCTTGCTCTAGGTGGAGGGTGTGAGCTCACTTTAGCCTGTGATTTTCGCCTCGCTGCCGAGAACGCCAAATTCGGGCAACCTGAAATTAGCTTGGGGATTATGCCCGGAGGCGGTGGCACACAGCGCCTAACACGGTTAATAGGTTTATCCCGGGCCAAAGAGCTTGTCCTTCTCGGAGATGCAATTGATGCGGCTACAGCAGAAAAATATGGCCTGGTAAACAGGGTTGTACCCAGTGCAGAATTGATGGCAGAAGCGGAGAAGATGGCTGCAAAGCTGGCCTCCAAACCGGTTGTGGCCACGCAGGTGATCAAAAAGGTTGTGAACATGGGGCAGCAGTTGGATTTAGATGTCGCCCTTAACCTGGAAATAAACAGTTTTATCGTTACCTTTACCAGTAAAGACGGTCAGGAAGGGCTCAAGGCTTTCTTGGAAAAACGGAAGCCTGAATTTCAAGGAAAATAAATAATAAATAATCGGAAGGAGGAAAAGGTATTGTCGTTATTTGTCCCGTACCCTAAAAAATTTGCGGAAAAGTATAAAAAGAAAGGATACTGGGCGGGTCTTACACTGGGAGAAGCTTTTGATGATGTGGCGGCGGTTTTCCCTAATAAAGAGGCGTTGGTCTCTGATGAAAGACGTTTGAGCTATAGCCAGCTCAAAAACGAAACGGATCGTCTCGCAGTAAGTTTTTTAAATTCCGGTTTAAAACCGCGTGATCGGGTTATTGTGCAGTTGCCAAATATTGCATTGAGTTTGTCTGTTGTTACTATGCCCTGTTAAAAATAGGTGTTATTCCGGTAATGTGTTTGCCGCAGCACCGCTTTAGCGAGATATCGTATATTGCTAAGCAATGTGAAGCCCGGGGATATATCATACCGGATTTCTACAGGAAATTTGACTATTTGGAGTTCGCAGAGGAGGTTAAAGAGGCTGTCCCGTCCACTGCAATATGTTTATGTGGTCAGGGGAGAAATGCCCGGAGGGATATTTCTCTCTGCGGGAAATGTTGCAGGATGAAACAGACGCAGAGCAAATAAACGAACTGCTGGAAAAAAATAAGCCCGATCCTATGGATGTAGCCGTTTTCCTGCTCTCCGGAGGGACAACAGGTTTACCTAAAGTCATTCCGCGTACCCACAATGACTACCTTTATACAGCTAAAGCAACGGCATTGCCGTCGGGGCTCAGCAAGTACTCTGTTTACCTGGCGATTGCCCCTTTGGCCCATAATATGACCTTGGCCTGTCCGGGAATAAGTGGGCACCTTCCTGAATGGGGGAAAAGTGGTTCTCGTTGAACGGGTTTCTCTTGAAAGTATGTGTGAAGTTATTGATAAAGAGAAAGTGACCATTGTCGGCCTGGTTCCGGCGCTGATCATCGGCTTGTTAAATTATGAAAAGAGAGGTGAATATGATCTTTCATCCCTGGCAGGCATTGTCTCAGGCGGCTCAAAATTAAACCCCGAGGTGGCGAAAAGGATTAAGCCGGAGCTGGGCTGCAATTTGCTCCAGCAGTTCGGCATGGCCGAAGGAGTTTTAATGATGACTGACGATACGTCCGATGAAGAGAGGGTAATTTTTGAGACCATTGGCCGTCCGGTTTCTCCTGCCGATGAGGTCAGGATTGTAGATGAGAACGGCCTCGATGTTCCCCCCGGTGAGGTGGGGGAGATGATCTGCCGGGGGCCTTATACGATCAGGGGCTATTACAATGCGCCGGAACATAATAAAACAGCCTTTACTGAGGACGGTTTTTATCGGTCGGGTGACCTGATGAAAATGGACGTTGAAAGCGGTTGTTACATCGTGGATGGGCGGATAAAAGATATGATCAACCGTGGAGGGGAAAATATCAGCGCTGAGGAACTGGACAACCTGATCTTATCCCATCCCAAAGTAAAAAATGGTGCTGTGGTGGCCATGCCCGATCCGGTTTTGGGAGAGAAATGTTGCGCTTATGTAGTTTTAAAAGAAAATCAAAGTTTGGATCTGCCGGAGTTAAATTCCTTTTTGCTGGATAAACAGATTGCCAAATTTAAACTGCCGGAACGCTTGGAAATTGTTGATGAACTGCCTTTGACAAATGTGGGTAAAGTTTCAAAAAGGGAACTCAAGATAGATATCGAAGAAAAAATAAAAAGAGAAAACGCTGCTAAAGAGTAAAAAGGGTTAAAAAGCTAAAAGGCAAAAAGAGAGCATGAGCATTTTACAACTTAGAAAGGGGTTGTTCCCTAGTGTTATTCTCTCCGGTAAACTATAAAAACCTCAGTTTAAAAAACAGACTTGGTTTGGCTGCCTGTTGTGAGTTGGCTGGCAGAGGAAGAGGGTTTTGTCACTGATGCGTTGATCGAACGTTACCGCCGCAGAGCAGAGGGTGGTATAGGATTAATCGTTGTGGAAGCCACTGGTGTCCTCGATCGGAGAAGCCCGAAGTTAATTAAAATCTGTGACGATAAGTATATGCCGGGATTAGAAAAACTTGTACAGGCTGTACACGATGCCGGCGCCAAGATTTCTGTTCAGCTCATTCACTATGCCAAGAAATCCAAACGGACGGGTTGGAAGCAGAAGGTTGAGGATCTGAGCCTGGACGAAATTGAACAGGTCAAGAAGGATTACGAAGCAGCAGTGGTCAGAGCTAAGAAAGTGGGCTTTGATGTCGTTGAAATTCACGTAGCGCATAGTTATACCCTGGCTTCCTTTATTTCCTCTCTGAATAAGCGTAAAGACGAGTATGGCCGCGACATCAACGGAAGGGCAAAACTTGTCCTGGATATTTTGGAAAGATGCCGGGAAAAAGTCGGTGATGATTACGCCATCGGGGCCCGGATTAGCGGTGAGGAATTTGTTATGGGCGGCAATACATTGAAGCAGACAAAAGTAATTTCCAGGATGATGGCGGAAAAGGGACTGAATTATCTCAGTGTGTCCGCCGGCGGGAAAGATGAGGATGGGGACTGGTATACGGGCTACAGTTCAACCAGGAGTATGCCTACTGCCAACCTGCCCTATGGGTGCCATGTGTACCTGGCAAAAGGTCTCAGGGAGGAAGTGGCACCTTTGGGAGTGCCGGTTATAGCTTCGGGGAAGATTAACACCCTCGAACTGGCAGAAGAGATTGTTAAAGAGGAAAAAGCTGATCTGATCGGTGTCTGTCGCCCCTTACTGGCTGACCCGGATTGGGCCCTCAAACTCAAAGAGAAGAGAGAAGATGAGCTGGTTAAATGTACTTATTGTAACACCTGCCTGGTCAGAGATCAGCGCTTTGAAGCGGTGGAATGCATTGAAGCAGAGAAAAAAGCAAGAAAAGCCCAAAAGAACAGTTAAATTACGCCAATAGCCTGCAATTGCAGGTTGGTTTCCGGAAAGACCAAAAAGGAAGACGTTTATCAGATTTCTACGTCTTCCTTTTTTTCCCTTTATCTTCCTTCATTCGGGTAAAATATTGTGACTATATTTTGTAACATTACGAAACAGTTGTAACACAGCTGTAACATAAATAAACAACCATGGCCTTGCCAATCATCAGTCATTATCGAAAATTGCAAAAGAATTACCGAAAAAACTGATAAATGCAATGAATAAGGGATAAAAACGATTAAATCTAACATGATAAAGCATCTATAGAATCGGAGATTAAGTTAAAAAATACTCGTTTTTTCGATATTTGTTGTTGTGCTGAATGATTACAAAATATAATTATTATCAGACATTAGCACAAAACCAATTTCTTGGCACTAATATTGCATATTAAAATACTTAAAATATAGTTTGGCATGAATGTTGCAAAAATATAGGGTTATAGGGATTAAGAAATTAAAATTTAAGTAACGTACAAGGAGGTGTATGGTTTTTATTTTTACAATCCATATTTTTCATGCTTGTAAAAAGGCTTGCGGCGTCAACTCTAAAACTTAGGAGGGAACAGAAATTGAAAAACAGGATATTGGTAATAACATTAGTTCTTGCACTTTGTGTTAGCATCATTACAATTGGATGTGGTCAAGAATCCGGCAACCAGGGAAATGGTTCTGCAGAAAAAACCATAAAGCTCAAATTTGCTCACCACTGGGCTCCCCAAAGTGTTTCCGGTAGAGGATTTCAGTACTTTGCTGACGCGGTAAACGAGAAAAGTGACGGCCAGATAAAAGTTGAAGTATATCCTGCAGATTCACTTGTAACAGGCGCTGAGATGTATGAAGCGATGCTGGATGACATTGTAGACATTGGATATGTGACTACATCTCAGATTTCCCCCAGAATAAGCGAATTAAACGTGATGGAGATACCAGGTATTTATGATTCAAGCGGTGGGGATTTTGATTATTTTACCTATGCAGCTGAAGTCAAACCATTCCTGGAAAAAATATATGGGGAATATGGGTTGAAATTTTTGTATGAGATTGACCAAGGTGACATGGTTATTTGTTCAACGAAGCCCATACAAGATCTCGGCGATTTCAAGGGAAAAAGGATCAGAGACTATGGTGTATGGGCAGGTAGAGCACTTGAAACGCTCGGCGTTGCACCGATGACCATTCCTCCTGGAGATTGCGCTTTATCCCTGGAAAGAAATACTGTTGACGGTGCTTTCGGTACCTGGGGATTTGTTGACGGATTTAAGCTATATGAACTGGCCCCGCATATTACTTGGCTGAACATGGGTGGAATAAGTGCACATGTTTTTTTGAAACAGGAAACTTGGGATGCGTTTACCCCCGAGCAACAGCAAATTATCAGTGAAGCTGCATCAGAAGCAATGCAAAAGCATTCGGAGTTTTTAAAAGAAACAGAGCTAAGTTTTATTGAAACTTCTGAAGCAGAAGGGTCTAACCATTATCAAATATCCGATGAAATGAGAAAAGAAATGTTAAATAAATTTGATGCTGTATTTGAACAAACCAGAGATGTTATCGGGCCCCTGGGTAATGAGTTGCTGGATAAACTCCAAAGTATGAGATAGGGTAAAACATTCCATGTAATGTAGTGACGGGGACGGTTGGATTAAGCATTATACACGTTACGCTAAGTGGTAGAATTTGTTAAACAAGATCCGTTTAAGTCGGTTGTAGTTGAAGCATTACACACGTTACACAAAGTGGTAGAACCGTCCCCTATAGCTACAGTATCAGTAATCTTTTACGTCAGTGATAATGTTGAAATGTACATGCAAATAAGATTCATTCACAATAATCTGCAACTTTGATAAAGAAAGGGAAAATAAGAATGCGTCAACTGAGTAAATTTATTGAAACAAGTAGCGAATATTTGGCTATTTTCTCAGGATTTCTAGTCTTTATCATGTGTATTCTCTCCACTTATGAAGCAGTGTCCAGAACCGTTTTCAATGCCCCCACGAAATGGACAATTTCGATATCCGCATTTTTAATGATCTATGCGATTCTTTTAAGCTCAGCCTATTGTTTTTTAAAAGAAGGTCACATCCGCATAGAGTTGTTACTGGATAAGGTTGGAGAGGGTTTACGTCGCCTCTTACTGGTTATTGGTTATGTGTTTTGTGCACTGGTAGTTGTGTTGTTGGGTTGGAAAGGCACGATATTGACATCCAGATCGATTGAAGGTGGTTGGCTTACTCAAACTGCTGTTCAGGTCCCGATAGGCTATATAAATATTGCCATACCGATAGGTTGTTTATTTATGCTGCTGGCACTCTTTGTCCTGATCTATGAAATAATTAGAGAATAGAATAGGAGTAAGATAACATGCTTGAATTAATTGTGTTAGTATTTCTACTACTGTTTTTCGTTATTCTTGGTGTACCGGTAGCCTTTTCCTTGGGTATTACCTCTGTAATAGGGATATGTGTTTTTTTATCGCCGGCACAACTTTCACAAATGGCAAATATATGTTATACCCAGGCCACAAGTCTTACCTTAATGGTGGCGCCGCTATTTATTCTAATGTCTGAGTTGATCAGCAGCGGTGGGTTATCGAAAGACATATTTGATGTCTTGAGCAGGTGGTTTAAAAAGTTCCCGGGCGGTTTAGCCATCAGTAATGTTTTTGCCTGCACAGTATTTGCTGCGTTATGCGGTTCCAGCCCTGTTACATCGGTGACAATAGGCAAAATCAGTATACCCGAGATGATCAATAAAGGATATAACCGCGGCTTCAGCATTGGATCTACCGTGGCAGGTGGAACTATCGGTATTTTGATTCCCCCAAGTTTATCGCTGATAATATATGGGGTTATCACTGAAACTTCCATCAGCAAACTGTTTATGGCTGGAATAGCCCCCGGCTTTCTTCTTTCTTTAAGCTTCTGTATCTATATTTATCTCAAAGTAAAGCTGAATCCTGCTATGGGAGGATTATCCACCGATAAATCCTTGCCGGGTAAATTATCACCCGAAACCGGTGTGTCAACAGAAAATCCGTCTTCCTTTGGAAGAGATCTGTTGATCATGGGGCCGCTCCTGACATTGATAATCGTTGTGCTGGGTTCCATGTTTTTGGGATATGTTACCCCCACTGAAGCAGCCGGAGTAGGCGCTTTTGGTGCTTTTCTTATTGTTGTAGCCATGAGAAGGCTTACCTGGCCGATATTTGTAAACGTGCTTAAGGAAACCGCCAAGACCAGCGCCATGCTTATGTTTTTAATTATTTTTGGGTTGGTTTTTTCTTACATGGCCAGTGCTTTAGGGATACCACGGGAAATTTCAAGCATACTGGTCAGCATTAATGCTAACAAATGGATTATTTTATCATTTGTGCTGCTATTTTGGATGGCCGGAGGTTGTATACTGGATCCTACGGGCTTGATTGTAATATCAATGCCGATTCTGTATCCACCTTTGATTGAATTAGGATTTGAACCTATTTGGATCGGTATTATTTCCACGCTCACGATTTGTATCGGCATGATCACCCCACCTGTGGGGCTAAACTTATACGTTGTCAAGGGCATAACAAGTGCTTCCTTTGAAGAAATTGTAGCCGGATCAATGCCATTCCTGTTGGTTATCGTGGCTGTAATGGTGATCTTGGTTGTTTTCCCACAAATTGTTATGTTTGTGCCTAACGCTATGTGATTTTGAGAAATTAAACCCTATTTGAACAGCACCCCTTCTTTATGGATATTCTATTTAAAATTAAATCCAATAAAGGAGGGTTTTTTTCCAAAGAAGAACAGACCACTTGGAATCGCTGGAATCGTTGCTTTTAAGACCAGTGGGCAGACCTTACCAAGTGGTGCGCAGAGCATGATATGTAAAGCCTCATTAATTACGGTACCGGCTCTAAAAAAGAAGCCTAGGCTATCGGGGAAGATCCCCGACGGTAGCCGCTGAAGCTCAGTGACCGGGAAGCAGTGTCGTTATCCATACGAGTTAAAAGCAGCAATGAATGGTATTCAAGCATGATTGCTGCTACTTTTATCAACGTCATTTTGGGAAAATAGATTATAGATTTAAATTAGATTTTAGTTTATATCCTTTAAAAAGAGAAAAAACCAAGGAAATAGGCGCTATTCTTAAATAAAGACATTTTAGAACCTTGTAGTGCCCGCTACAACTTTTGACAAGAGAAGAAAATCTGTGTATATTGAACGTAGTTCAAATATTAATTTAGTAGTTGTTATACTTTAATATTATTTACTTGCCAGAGCCTGGCTATTATGGGTTTTAAAAGAGGTTGGGATAATATGAATAACGTTCAACAATTTTTTTCAAAATCCAAAAAGGAGCGGATACTGCAAGCGGCAGAGTGCATATTTGGTAAAGAGGATTATGCGAATGCAACGATTTCTCAAATTGCCAAATATGCAAATGTGGCGGTGGGCACTGTTTATGAATATTTCGAAAGCAAAGAAACCTTGTTTTTTTCCATTGCTTCCGAAAAATGTGAGGTGTTTGACAGGGAACTTGAGCTGCACTTATCTGGAATAGTAAATGCCTTTGAGAAAATCAGAAAATACATATGGTTTTACTTTTATTTTTTCCAGAGCGAGCCCGTGTACGGTGAACTATTGCTGCTGAATATGAGGGTGAATAAGAACTTTAAAAAAAGTCCCGCTTATGCTTGGATCAGTAAATCAACAGGGGAGATTATTACAATTTTAAAGGAGGGGAAAAAAGAGGGTTTAATCAGGGAAGATGTAGATGTCTATACAATGAGGCACATGATTCTTGGTTCACTTGAACATATTGCAACGCGCTGGCTCTTGCAAGGCAAGGATTATGACATTATGGCCTACAGCGAAAGGGTTTCTAATTTAATAATTAAGGCTTTGTGTCGGGATTAGACTAAGAGGAGGAAAAAAATGAAGCTGGAAAAAGTTGATCATATTTGTATTGCGGTAAAAAATCTGGAGGAAGCCGAGCGTTATTTTTCTCGTGTTTTTGATTTGGAACCGGATGATCGCTATATAGAAGAAAAAGAAAAAATTGAAGTGGTGCGTTATTATATCGGCGAGGCGGGGCTTGAACTCGTTGCTTCAACGGATCCTGAGGGAGATGTAGCCAAGTTTATTGAGAGGAACGGAGAAGGTGTTTTCCTTTTGTCTCTCAAGGTGCCCAAAGTTGAAGAAGCTATGGATGAGCTTCGTAAAAAAGGAGTCCCCTTAACAGACGAAGTGCCACGCCAATGGCGGCAGAGTAAATATACCTTTATTAAACCCAAGGCCATGTTTGGTGTGCTGTTAGAGCTTATCGATTAAAGAGAACGATTCATCCTTAAAATTATAGAAAATTGGGGGGCTTATAATGGGACAGGCTTGGGGGAAATTGACAAGACATGAAGATTTAAAAGATCTGGCGGTTGGTGAGGTGCTGGAAAGAAGTGTAAGGCTTTGTCCGGATAAGGAGGCAATCATTTCAGGGGAGCGACGGGTTACATATGCTGAGTTGAACCGGCTTGTGGATCAATTCGCCGCCGGCTTGAAGACACTTGGTTACCAAAAAGGTGATCGTGTCGCTATTTGTTTGCATAATTCGCTGGAGCTGGTGATCTCTTTTTATGCCCTGGCGCGGCTAGGTATCATTACTGTTTGGGTTAACCCTGTTTATCGTGGTAAGGAGTTGCAGTTTATTTTAAATAATTCCGGTGCCAGAGGGGTGATTGTTAAATCCAGCAAGCAGGAGTTTGATTACGCCGGTGCTATTACAGGGATGAAAAGTGAACTGCCGGCACTGGAAAAGATCATCGACGTTGGTAGTGGTGAAAAGACAATCGCTTTTGCAGATTTGCTGCAAAAAGGCACGATTTCCTCAGACCAGAAACCTAAGATTAACCCTCATCATGATTATTTAATGCTGATTTATACTTCCGGGGCAACGGGAGTTCCTAAGGGCGCACCATCCACTCACTACCAGTGCATCAGGGCGGGTTGTATTTATTCAGAAGCCCTTGATGTGTCTGCAGATGATACCTTCATTGGCTTTCTTCCTGTTTGTCACTCCTATGCTTTTAATTCCATCCTGATCGAAGTAATCGCGGTCCAGGCGACAGTAGTCCTCATGGAAAACTATAAGGTGGAAGAAGCGCTGAAATTAATTGAGAAAGAAAAGTGCACTATTCACCATGCTGCTCCTACGCATTATATCATGACGCTGAAATATCCCCAGTTGAACGAGTATGACCTTTCTTCAGTGCGAGCAGGACTGATCTCCGGTTACGTGCCACCGGAAGAACTGATGGAGCAAATCGAAAAGAAATTTAAGATGTACTTTTGTAATTTTTGGGGAACTTCCGAGACCGGCCCCGGCCTTTTAAGTCCTTGGGGGGCACCCAAAGAAAAGCGCTATAACACTGTTGGCCGGCCAATAGAGGGGGAGGAAATCAGGATTGTTGATCCCGAGAATAGCCAGGAAAAAGATCCTATGGAAATTGGCGAGTTGACAGTGCGTGGTTGGAATGTAATCAGGGAATATTGGAACAACCCTGCTGAAACCAAGGCACATATCGATGCGGAGGGGTGGCTGCGGACTGGCGATCTTGCCTTTCAGGATGCAGAAGGATATGTCACCATCGTTGGCAGAACGAAAGATCAGATTAATCGTGGGGCGTTAAAGATTATTCCCCAAGAATTGGAAGAAGAATTAGTCAAGCACCCCAAGGTTTCCGAAGTATGCGTGGTAGCTACACCAAATCCGGTTTTGGGGGAAAGCATTTGTGCCTGTGTTATACCACAGCCGGGGCAAACAATTACCCTGGAGGAAATCAGGGATTTTCTACAGGGTAAGGTTGGACGGAATAAATTCCCGGATGAATTATGCCTAATGAAAGCATTTCCCCGTTTGTCAGGTGGGGTAAAGTTAAATAAATATGGAAAAGGCGGTATTCAGGAGCTGGCTAAGGCAGATACTGACCGCGAAGTACATTGGAAGAAAAAAAAGAAGGCCTGAAAAAAATTATAGGCAGGTGAAGATGCGTTGAAATTATTTAAACCGATTAATATTCACGGGATGGAACTGGAAAACAGGATTATTTTTCCCGCCGTAGTGAGCCGGTTAGCCTCTGAAGATGGCTATGTAACAGAGGCGCTGAGGGAGAGGGTGCTGCGCATTGCCACCGGCGGCGTTGGTCTGATCGTTTTAGAAGCGGCAGGGATTATGGACCGGAAAAGCGGCACGCTTCTGAAGATATTTGATGATAAATTTATTTCCGGTTTAAAGGAATTGGCAGAGGAGGTCCACCGGAAGAGTAAAGCTAAGCTGGGAATCCAGCTTGTTCATTTTTTAAAACTTTCCCGAAGCGGCTACCGCCAGACGGTGGAAGAACTAAGTCTCAATGATATTGAGCAGATTGTAGAGGATTTTGGTGCGGCGGCTCTGCGGGTTAAAAAAGCGGGGTTTGACAGCCTGGAAATTCACTGTGCACATGCCTATACCTTGTCCTCTTTTTTATCCTTAAGAAACAAGCGTAAAGATGAATACGGCCGGAATATTGAAGGGCGGATGAGGATAGTAAAAGAAGTTCTGGCCAAGGTAAAATCTGCTGTTGGGGAAGATTTTCCGCTTGGCTGTCGCCTCAACGGGGATGAATTTATACTGGGTGGCAATACCCTTCAACAATCGCGCTTGATTGCCGCAAATCTTGCCAATTGGGGGATCCATTACCTCAGTGTCTCTGCCGGGGGAAAATTTGAGGACGGCCAGGTCTTTGATGGTATCGCCTGGCCTTATTCAGGCTATAGTGGCACGCGCACAATGCCTACAAAAGAGATGCCTGACGGAGTTAATGTTTATCTGGCGGAAGAAATTCGTAAAATAGTATCCCCTTATGGCATACCTGTTGCCACAGCCGGTAAGATTCCCACGCCGGAATTTGCTGAAGCGATTTTAGAAGCCCCTAAGGCTGATCTCATCGCCCTGGGTAGACCCCTAATTTGTGATCCTGATTGGCCAAATAAGGCAAAAGATTTTTGTTGGCATGATATCGTCTACTGTAAGTATTGCGGCAAGTGTACTGATAATGATCGTAATTTTGAACCGGTGGTTTGCAGTCAGTGGCCAAAAGGTTCCTTGAACGCTCCTGCTGACTTTTTACCACGCCGGACAGA
Source organism: Dethiobacteria bacterium (assembly GCA_050948785.1). Classification (GTDB taxonomy): domain Bacteria; phylum Bacillota; class Dethiobacteria; order DTU022; family UBA8154; genus JAAZMI01. The sequence continues at coordinate 302,502 of JBMNEM010000006.1, read as the reverse complement.
AGAAAATTCAAAAGTAAGGGGGGATAGGGGAGTATAAAGCAGGCATCGGGGATGCTTTCAGATTGTCTTAATTTGATTTTGCACTGAATTTACAAGATTTACAAGCTGGAAGGGAGTGACGATTGTGAGTTCCAAGGTTAAATATTGGATTGGCTGGATAATGGTTATTGTTTTTTACTTGCTCCGCCATGATATTTGGAACTGGGATAAAATTGGGCCCCTATTATTTGGTTGGATGCCTGTGGCTCTTTGGTACCATTTGGTTTACGTCATTATTTCTGCAGGTGTAATTTACATCTTTATGAAATTCTGCTGGCCGGATACACCGGAAGAAGTCCTGAAGAGAGAAGGAGAGGTGAAGTAAGGTATGGGCGGAGTTACAACAATCATTGTCACGGTAGTACTTTATATGCTCATAGTTGCGGCTATCGGTTTTTACAGCTTTAAGGCATCAAAGGACACTGCTGAAGATTACTTCATGGCTGGAAGGTCTCTCGGCCTGTTTGTACTATTGATTGGTATCTATGCTACAAATATGAGTTCCTTTGGGATCGTGGGCTTTCCTGTGATTGCTTATCAGCAAGGCCTTGGTGCATTTGGTTATGCCCCTGCAGCAATGTGGCTGGCTCCCATTGCTTTGTATATTTTTTGTTACCGTGCCTGGATTTTAGGAAGAAAATTTGGCTATATGACCCCATCGGAAATTTTATCCGAAAGGACAGGCAGTGATCTGGCCGGTACGGTGCTGTTTGTGATTTATGCTATTTACACTGTTCCCTACTTAATGACCGGTTTGGTTGGCGGCGGAGTAATATTTGCCAGCATGACCAACGGGGTTGTCCCCTACTGGTTGGGGGCTTTCATACCTTATATTGTAGTTCTTTTCTATGTGATGCTTGGCGGTATGCGGGGTCAGATGTGGACGAATGTCTTTCAGGGTTGTGTGTTCCTTTTTATGATGGTTATTGGTACTTTCATTATCTTCAATAAAATGGGCGGCTCGGTGCAAATATTTGAAACTCTGCGTGCTCAAGCACCGCACCTTTTACAGCGGACGGGTAATTTTGATTTACGGACGTGGTTCAGCTTTGTGCTCATTACTTTCCCGGCAGTGGCTACCTACCCTTGGATGTATATTAGGGTGATGTCTTCCCGTTCGGATCAAGTTATGCGTTCAACATTTGTTCTCTACCCCCTTATTTATGTGGTTGGGTGGCTGCCTCCCATTCTTATTGCTTTGGCTGGAGTTATAGTATTTCCTGGTTTGACTGGTGTGGCCGTGGATGATATTATTCCAATGATGTTCGCAAAATTTTTCCCTCCCTGGGCTTTGGGGTTTGCATTGGCTGCTATTTTAGCGGCAATGATGTCTACACTCGATGCCCAGTTGCTTACACTTAGTACGATGCTGACGCGGGATATTTTAAACAAAAAAGCTGACCTTACAGACAAGCAACAGGTATTGTACGGGCGTGTTTTTGTTTTTGTTTTGGCTACGGTTGGTTATATTCTCACTCTTATTCGACCGGGGACCATTTTTCAGATTTTTTCCTTTGCTGCAACAGGTTTTATTGGCCTTGCACCCGTTTTGTTTGCGATGCTTTACTGGAAACGTTTTAATCGCTATGGGGCAATTGCCTCCATGATTGCTTCGGTAGTCATAACTTGGTTGTTTTTTGCCAATATACTGCCTCCCTCAGCAGCGTTTGGGTTTATACCTATGTTACCTGTTCTTGTTGTTTCAGCAGTAGTGATGGTTGTTGTCACCTACTTAACGCCTCCTGAAAAAGCAGATATTAATGATCGTTTCTTTAAAGTTTTTGATCAGGTTTATATTCCTTTTTTCAATCCAAAAGGTAAATCAAAACAAATTTCTGGATAAGTGTCCGTCATATTTGTGGATTGGGGTTGGATTTCGGCAGGCTATTCTGTTTTTTAAAAGTCTGTTTTGGATTATTGATGAAACAGCTTGTAACGCAATAAATTCCTCTTATCTCCTTTGCGTAGGGGATAGGGGGAATGTTACGTACGCACTATTTCATAATGTTCAGATTTACCACTTTTGCTGACTGGTCTTTCTTGCGGAATAGCGGGTTTGTTTTGCACATGATTGAACGGCGTTCATTGCTGTGTTTTATTTGTTGCAAATTTTTAGATATAAAGGTGATTGAAATAGGCATTTTGCTTATAACAGATGTTTTAAGGCTGTATAATAGTTAAAATTACTTTAATTGTTCTGCTAAATATGATATAATAAAACTGAACGCCGTTCAGTTTTATAAAAAGGATGACGTGCAGGAGGTTTAGCATTAAAAGAGGGGGTGATATAAAATAAGGAAAGGTCCTTTCAGTTTGAGGGCATTCCCACCTTTTTTTTCAGGATGATAGCACTTTAGTTTTCAAGAACAAAGTATTGTAAGAAATATGTAGGGTTTCCTATTAGGATTGTATTCTTATATTAATAATTTATGGAGGTTGAATTTTATGTCGGTATCATCTGAAACCAGGGTATATAAAACTGTTTGTATGTTATGTTTTATGGTTTGCGGGATAAATGCTTACGTTCGGGACGGCAAGTTGATTAGGGTGGAGGGTATGAAGGAACACCCGTTGAATCAGGGTGTTATCTGTCCGCGAGGCGAATATCTGGCGGACTATGTCTATTCGCCTGAACGCCTGAAATACCCGCTAAAAAAAGAGAATGGTGATTGGAAGAGAATTTCCTGGGACGAAGCACTGGATACAATAGCCGATAAACTTCAAAAAATCAAGTCTGAATTCGGCGCGCGTGCTTTAGCTCTTTCAGTAGGCTCCATTGGTGCGGAAAATATTGAAATATCGGGTTTTGCCCAGAGGTTTCGGGGCGCCTATGGTACACCTAATTTTTTTTCTATTGAAGCGCATTGCTTCCGATCACGTATTATGGCCCGTCTTCTAACCTTTGGTACATACCCCTTGGAAGATCCTGAAAACTCGGATTGTATTGTTCTTTGGGGGCACAACCCGGATGCCTCTGAGCCTCCGCTGGCCGCTAAAATATACAAAGCTTTGGACAGGGGGCTGAAGCTGATTGTTATCGATCCCAAAAAGATTCCTATGGCTCATAAAGGAGTTTATGCGAAAATAAGGCCAGGGACAGACTGTGCTCTAGCCCTGGGGATGTTAAATGTTATTATAGCTGAAAATTTATATAACAAAGAGTTTATAAAGAAATACACGCTTGGCTTTGAACAGTTGGCTCAACATGTTCAAAATTATTCCCCGGAGAAAGTGGAAAAAATAACCTGGGTGCCAGCTGATAAAATAAGAAAGATTGCACGGATCTATGCTCAAGCCGGATCCGCTGCGATTATACAAGGCATCAATACCTTGGACCAACACATCAATGGTTTGCAAAATAACCGCGTCCTTGCTATTCTTCAGGCCATTACCGGTAATTACAATAAGCCTGGCGGATGGGCTACAAACCCTTTTATGCGCCTCTCGGATCTCAGGGTGACGGTGGAAGAAGAACCCATCGGTGCAAAAGAATTTCCGATGTTCCGGCGATTTTGGGGCCGGACATCACCTTATGGCCAGCAAATGCTGCTGCAAGATACCATCCTTTCGGAACAGCCGTACCCAATTAAAGCTCTTATCGTCAGCGGGGGTAATCCCGCCTTATCCTGGCCTGATACGCAAAAGACCAAAAAAGCGTTTCAGAAATTGGATCTAATGGTTGTGATGGACCTATTTATGACGGAAACTGCTGAACTGGCTGATATTGTACTTCCTTGTGCTTCGTCCTTGGAAAGGACAGGCTTGGCTTATAATTATGCCCTGACGGCCGGTATACCATATGCGATGCTGAGTAGAAAAATAATTGAACCCATTGGTGAAAGCTGGCCTGACTGGAAGTTTTATTCTGAGCTGGGACGAAGAATGGGTTATGGAGAATATTTCCCATGGAATTCCGACGAAGAGGTGAACGCACACTGGTTAAAGCCCAGCGGTATAACTATGGAACAGCTGGAGGAAAATCCCGCGGGGCTCTGGTTTGGCAAAAGATGCTATGATATTACTGCTGAAAACCAAATTAAAACGCCTTCAGGGAAAATTGAGCTTTATTCAGAAACTTTGGCTGAAGCGGGGTACGACCCCATACCAGTGTACAGGGAGCCTAGTCAAAGCGCGGTTTCTGACCCGGAACTGGCCAGCGAATACCCGCTGATTCTGAACCTGGGCGCCAGGATCATCGAGTACACCCACTACCAGATGAGAAATATACCTAAACTAAGCCGGCTTGCTCCGGGGCCGCAGGTGGAGATTCACCCTGTTACAGCGAGGAAGTACGGAGTACAAGAGGGTGATGCAGTATTTTTAGAGACAAAAAGCGGACAAGTGAAAGCTCAAGTAAAAATTACAGAAGATATGGCGCCGCAGGTGGTGAGTTTGCCTCACGGTTGGGGGGGCAAAGCATCTGCCAACCTTCTGGCAGAACTAAAACCACTCGATCCGGTAACAGGATATCCCGAGCTAAAAGCCCTGGCTTGCAGAATCAGAAAGATTTTGCCGCAAAACCAAAGCTGACCGGCTTTTCAGGCTATGTTTCCGGTCTTGTTAAAGGGGCCTGCCTTTGTTTTGGTATCGGGCAAATAGTATTTCCCGGCTTGACAGGAACGGCTGTGGATGATATTATACCAATGAAGTTTTGAAGTTTGCAAAAATTTTTCCCTGAATATTTTAATCAAGAAAATTGCCTTTACAGACAGGCAACATGATTGTTTCTTGAAATCAGATATTTTTGCCAATATACTGTCTTCTTGGGCAGTGTTCAGGTTTATACTTATGTTGCCAGTGTTGCCCGTTCTTGTTGCCTCAGCAGTATGATGGGTTGTCGTGACATATTTAACACCCCTGAAAAAGCAGAGATTAACAACCGTTTTTTCAAAGTTAAAGTTAGTGAACAAGTTTATGTTCCTTTTTTAATTCAAAAAGTGGGCTAAGCATTTTTCAGAGCAAGTCTCTTTTAAAATTTAAAGATTGTGCTGTATTTTGCTAGCTGTTCCGCTTGATTAAAAGTCTGCCCCAGGCCAATTGCCGGGCGACTTGCAATGCAATAAGATTCCCCTTATCCCCTTGCGGAGGGATAGGGGGAACGTTACGTACGCACTGTTTCATAATTTTCAGACTTGCCACCCAAAATCTGGTAATCGAGTGGCTTGTTTTAAACCATTAACAAAAGAAAAGAGGTGAAAAGATGCGTTTAGAAGGTAAGGTTGCTATCGTTACCGGGGCACGCAAAGGGATTGGCGAATCAGTAGCCCTGGCCCTGGCCCAGGAAGGGGCTGACCTTGTCCTCGTGAGCCGCAGCATTCAAGCGGATAGTGACTTGGTGCGCGCTGTGGAAAAATTAGGGCGCCGGGTTTTTGTCAAGCAGGTGGATGTTGGTGATCGGGGTCAGGTTTTTGCCCTGGTGGAAGAGGTTGTAGACAAATTTGGCCGGGTGGATGTTCTTTTTAACAATGCCGGTATTAGCAAGCCGGGTATGCTTTGGAAACTGAGTGAGGAACAGTGGGGGGATGTCATCAGGATCAATCTTACGGGCACTTTTTACTGTATGCAGGCCGTTGCTCAACCGATGATCGAGCAGCGCTCCGGTTCAATCATTAACGTTACCTCCTCGGCGGGTTTGCTGGGCACGATCGGCCAGGTGAACTACACCGCCGCCAAAGGCGGGGTCTATGCCTTGACTAAATCGGCAGCGAAAGAACTGGCCCGCTACGGGATCCGGGTAAACACCATTGCACCCATGGCCGAAACAGATATGACACAGACCATTGCTCATGATCCTCGCTTTAAGGACAAATATCTGGAGCGTATTCCCTTGGGCCGTTTTGCCAAGCCTGAAGAAATAGGTCCGGCGGTGGTTTTTCTGGCTGCAGAAGATTCCAGCTATATAACGGGGCAGATACTCTGTATCGACGGTGGTATGGTGATGCCCTAAGGGCCGCCGTCATTTTTAAGACCAACCTAGGGATTAAATAAGGAGGGAGTTAATGTGTCTAAGGATGTAGCCATTATTGGAGTGGGCCAGAGTGCTTTTGTCCGGGGTTACGAGGGTTCCATCAGGGAACTTGCCTTTGAAGCCTACAGTGAGGCCAGAAAGGATGCGGGGATTACCAACAAAGATGTAGAAGCTTCCATCATCTGCTCTGCCCCGGAATACGATAAACAGCGCAGCCCTTCAGGCTTGATCGCTGAGTACTTAGGCTTAAACCCACAGCCGACTTTTAACGTTGAAACAGTTTGTTCATCCAGCACTACGGGTCTTGGATTGGCCTATGCCATGATTAAATCAGGGTTGCGCGATATTGTTGTTGTTTTAGGTTTTCAGAAGATGTCGGAGATTTCCTCTGCTGATTCCCAGGAACGTATGGGCCGTGGGGCCGATATTATGTGGGAATCCCCTTTTGGCACGATGATGCCAGCCTACTATGCGATGCATGCCCGGGGCCATTTTGCCCGCTATGGCAGCTCGGAAGAGGACCTCGCCTTGATCCGCGTCAAGGCAACCAGTTACGGTAAAATCAATGAAAAAGCGGTTTACCGTAAGGAGTTGACCCTTGAGCAATGTCTGGAGTCTGCTCCGGTGGCTAGTCCGTTGAAGGTGTTCGACTGCTGTGCCAATGCCGATGGTTCCTCTTGTGTGATCCTGGCCAGTGCAGACAGAGCCAAGGAAATCTCCTCCAAGCCGGTTTATGTGCTGGGCGTAGGTTCGGCGACAGCTTCTTTAACGATGAGCGGCCGGAATACCCTTTATGGGCTGGACTGTGCCAAAGTTGCCGCCAAGGAAGCTTATGAAATGGCTGGCTTAAAGCCTCAGGATATTGATGTGGCGGAAGTTCACGACTGTTTTACCATTGCAGAAATGATGGCTTACGAAAACCTGGGTTTTGCGGAGCCCGGTAAAGGTCCTGAACTGATTCGCAACAAAGAAACCTATATTGGTGGTAAGATCCCCGTCAACGTAGATGGCGGTTTGCTTTCCAAGGGACATCCGATCGGTGCTACAGGCGGATCGCAGATCCGGACCATTGTCCTGCAGCTCCGCGGCGAAGCCGGGGATATGCAGGTCCCCAACGCGGAGATCGGCCTGGTGCATAACATCGGTGGAGTGGGCATCTACGGCAACGTCATTATTTTTGGGAGGTAGGGAAAGATGGGCTTTGAAAAATTTGGACAGGTCAGCTTTACGTCACAGGCCAAGGTAGGCGCCTTTGTTGACTACCTGGAAAAAGGCGAGCTGCGTGGGACAAAATGCAGTAAATGCGGGGAAACCTTTTTTCCGCCGCGCGCTGATTGCAGCAAATGCCTGAGTAAGGACATGGAATGGATTAAGATTGAGGGCACAGGTAGCCTGGTAAGTTTTACTAAAGTGCACTATGGCCCCACCGGTTTTGAAACAGATGTCCCCTATATTTTAGCCCTGGCAGATTTTGATGGCACCAGGGTTTTTGGTCGTTTCAACAAGGAAATTCCTGAGGAACAGTTGAAGGTGGGCATGCAGGTCAAAGCAGAAACCATTACTATTGACGGGCAGGTCAGCTATGAATTTTTACTGGCGTAAGACTATTTTGAATTGTAATGCTCTCCAAATCTATTAACATACCTGAACAGTCGAAAAAGCATGCTATGGCCGGTGTTTTCCCAAGAGTTCTGCATACAAAGAAAAAGAGTCAGGAGTCAGGTTTGCTGAACAAAACAGGGGGAACGCCGGCTCTGTTAAAATTTTTAAGTTAGCTTCAAAGCAACACCTGTCTTCAAAGAAAGGAGGTAAAACATGTCCTATCAAAACCTGAAAATAAAAAGCGAAGGCGGCATCATCCGCATCACCCTGGACCGCCCCCCCCTGAACGTCCTCACCATTGACATGATGGAAGAAATGGTCAAGGCCTTCAAATGGGCCCGGACAGAGCCCGGCAACATAGTCGTCATTGATGCTGCAGGCAAAGCTTTTTCTGCCGGCGTAGACGTCGCCGACCATACCCCGGACAAAGTAGGCCTGATGATTGACGTCTTTGACCGTCTGTTTTTATCCATGGCTGAACTGGAGAAACCGATAATCGGCGTAGTAAACGGCGCCGCTTTAGGCGGCGGCTATGAAGTAGTCCTCTTCTGTGACATGGTCGTAGCCTCAGAAAAAGCCAAATTTGGCCAGCCGGAAATAAAAGTGGGTGTCCTGCCACCGATCGCCTGCTATGCCCTGCCGCGCCTGCTTTCCTGGCCCCGGGCCATGGAAGTGCTATTAAGCGGCGATATATTCACAGCAGCGGAAGCCAAAGAAATGGGACTGATCAACCAGGTTTTTCCCGTCGATGAATTTGACCAGGGAGTAGATAAATTTTTACAAAGATTCACCTCCCTGAGCCCGGTAGTCCTGGCCCTGACCAAAAAAGCGGCCCTGGCCGGAGAAAGGAAGAGCTTTGCCGAAGGCCTGAAAGCCATCGACCACATCTATCTCCAAGAGCTCATGCAGACCAAAGACGCCCTCGAAGGCCTACAATCCTTTATGGAAAAGCGTCCCCCGGTATGGAAAGGGGAATAACAGCAAACCAGCAAAAAACGGGCAAGCCGGATATATTAGCCCTGATTACCCCCCCAACCTGTACATAAATATAAATATCTGCTACAGTTACCAACCAAACCATTAAACCAACCCCGGCCTGAGCCCAAAGAGCACTAAGAGACAAAACATTTCATGAGCAGCAAATATGCTCAAGAATTTCTAAGGAGGTTAAACTGGATGGGTGTACCTGAAAAAATCCAAACATGGCAAATGGTCGAGCCAGGCAAACTGGCCCAGACCAGCATTGATGTACCGGAATTAAAACCGGGAGAAGTATTAGTCGAGGTAGCCGCTTGCGGCGTATGCCATACCGACGTAGGATACTTCTATGACGGAGTCCCCACCGTCAGCAAACCCCCATTGACACTGGGACACGAAATAAGCGGCAAGGTAGTAGCCGGCAAAGAAGATTTACTGGGCAAGGAAGTCATCATCCCGGCGGTCATGCCCTGCAACAACTGTGAGATCTGCGCTTCTGGCCGGGGTAACCGTTGTCTGGGCCAAAAAATGCCAGGCAACAGCATGGGCATCTATGGCGGTTTTTCCAGCCATATTCCAGTACCTGCCGACGATCTTTGCGTAGTTGAAGATCGCAAGGGAATGCCGCTGGAGCACCTTTCTGTCGTGGCCGATGCCATTACCTCCCCCTATCAGGCCGCCAAAAAGGCCGATATCCAGGAAGGAGATCTCGTCTTAATCACCGGTGCCACCGGAGGCATCGGCGTATACATGACCCAGATCGCCGCGGCGCTGGGAGCCAAAGAAGTGATCAGTATTGCCCGGAACAAAGAGAAGCTGGAGCGCTCCTTAGATTTTGGAGCCACCCATGCCCTCAGCACCCTGGATAAAAGCACAAAAGATATCAGGAATGACTTCAGGGCCTACTGCAAAGAAAAAGGCCTTCCCAACTACGGCTGGAAGATCTTTGAATGCTCCGGTTCCAAGGCGGGACAGGAGATCGGCCTGGAGCTGCTTTCCTTTGTCGGCAAATTATTCATTGTCGGTTACGGGATGCAAAGAGTGGAATTCATGTTTTCCCGTCTCATGGCCTTTGATGCCGAAATCGTCGGCACCTGGGGCTGCTTACCCAAATACTACAATGAAGTATTGGAGATGGTCCTGAACGGTAAAATCAAGGTGGAGCCCTTTGTGGAGCTGCGGCCGATGAGCCAGATTGAACAGGCTTTCAAGGAATCCCATTCCGGCAAACTTGTTAAAAGGATCGTTCTGACACCTGATTTTTAGAAAGATCATGGTTGAAGTCCATATATAGTTGAACTCTCTAAAGACAAGAATTCCCGGGTAAATCCCGTGCGAGCATCAGTTTTATTTTTCACCCCCGTTGTGGGGTGATTTTATTTTATATTGAAAAAGGCTGAAATTTAAAAGTAACTGATTCCGGCATAAAAAAACTTGTGAGGAGGAATAATAAAAAAAACAGGAGAAAAATGGTATGTTCAGTTTTTTTAGACGGCTGTTGTTTCTTTGGCCTCGGAAACAGAGAAAAGTACAAAAAGCATTTCCGGAGCCCGCGCATCCTTTTTACCCGGTACCTTTAAAATTGGCCGATAAAACGAAGATCATGGGGGAGCTCATCGGCCACAGCATTGATATTATTTTTCGCCGCTTCCAGCTGGGGGGCAGCGGTAAAAACGCTGTTGCTGTTTATGTGGAGGGGTTAGTAAAAACAGATGAGCAAGGCAAAGCGCTTTTCAAATCTTTGATGCAGTTAAGTCCAGATGATGTAAAAGGAAGTAAGTCCGCGCAAAAATATGAAACAATCAAGAACAATATGATTTTTACCGGCCAGCTCACCGAGCACGATGATCTCTGGGAGGCTTCCCTTCGAGTCCTTGCCGGTGATACAGTTCTGCTCCTCGATGGAGTAAAAAAGGTTCTCAGTGTGACCTTGCGCAATCCGCCACAAAGAAGCGTCGAGGCTCCCAAACGCGAAATGGCGGTGCGCGGCCCGCTGGAAGGTTTTACAGAGCTTCTGCAAACAAATATGCTGCTCATCCGGCGCCGTTTAAAGCATCCGGATCTGACTTTTGAAAATTTGCGCGGGGGTACTTACACAAATACAGATGTAGCCATCGCTTATCTCCGTGGGGTGGCCAATCCCAAAATTGTGGAGGAGGTGCGCCGGCGCCTGCGCCGGATTACACACACAGACAGTATTCTTGAAAGCGGCCAGATCGAGGAGCTTATCGAAGATGATCCCTATTCCCCTTTTCCGCAGGTCGAACATACGGAGCGTCCGGACAAAGTTGCTGCCCAGCTGCTGGAGGGCCGGGTAGTAATTCTTACGGACGGCACCCCTTTGGTCTTGATTGTACCGGTACTTTTCTGGCAATTTATCCAGTCCAGCGATGACTATTACGAAAGAATATTTAGTTCTTTTTTGCGCTTGGGGCGGGTCGCAGCCCTGGCTGTGGCCTTGTTTTTGCCTTCCATATATATTGCGCTGACGACTTATCATCAGGAAATGATTCCTTTTAGCCTGCTGCTCTCAATCAAAGTCGCCCGGGAAGGCGTTCCTTTTCCGGCGTTTATTGAGGCATTGATCATGGAAGTATTGTTTGAACTGTTAAGGGAAGCGGGCATTCGCCTGCCCATGCAGATTGGGCAGGCGATCAGTATAGTTGGGGCAATTATTCTGGGTCAGGCGGCGATCCAGGCTAATCTGGTTTCGCCGGCCATGGTTATTATTGTGGCGATTACGGCCATATCTTCCTATCTGATCCCCGCTTACAATGTTTCTATCGCTCTGCGGCTGCTGCGGTTTGGCGTGATGTTTTTAGCGGCAGCCTTGGGCCTGTTTGGCGTCCTGCTCGCGGCCATGTTTTTACTGACCCATCTTGTTGCTTTGCGTTCTTTTGGTGTTCCCTATATGTCTCCTCTAGCGCCTCTGAACCTTCACGATCTAAAAGATATCTTTTTCCGGCCGCCAAAATGGGCGACGGACCGGAGGCCCTCTGTTTTGCGCCCCTTGGACCGGGTTCGCCAGGATGACAGGTTGAAACCCGGGCCGGAGCAATGAATACGATTAAAGAAAACCGGTCTAAATTTTTAAAATACAGAGTAAAACTCTTGACATTTCCCGTACTGGAATATACCTGCAGCCATTATTTAGCTTTATTATCTGTAAGAAGGAAGGCAGTAGCAATTGAGGTCCATGGGAACTATGGTTTAGCGATGCCTGAAAAAGGAGAAACAGCTGATGACAGAAAAAATAAGTACCTGGCAGGCCGGCACACTTTTAGGGTCAACAATTATCTCTACAGCAATACTTTTTCCTCCAATCCTGGTTGCACAGGAAGCCGGCAGAGATGCCTGGCTTTCCTTTATCCTGGCCACTGTCTCTGGAGCATTAATTGTCTTACTGGCGGTAGCACTAAGTTCCCGTTATCCGACACAAAATCTGTTGGGAGTGGCAGAAAGTATTCTTGGCCGTTTTTTTGGTAAACTTCTCGGCCTGGCTTATTTATTTTACTTTATCTGCTTTACCGCCTTTACGGCTCGTGAATTTGCTGCTTTCATGGCTACCTCCTTTATGCCGCATACACCCATACTGGTTTTCAGCATCAGTATCATTCTACTCAGTACCTACGCTGTATATTTAGGGCTGGAAGTGATCGGCAGGGTGAGCGAATTCGTTTTTGTGCCCATTATATTGTTTTTATGGCTTTTAACCATATTAATCATTAACAAGATAGAATTTACCGCCCTGCTGCCGCTGCTGGAGATGGGACCGGGTCCGGTAGGGCGCGGCAGCTTTATTTTTGCCGGCTGGATCGGGGAAATATTTCTGATCAGCATGCTCTACCCGCATCTTGTCCGCCCCCGTAAAGCTTTACAGGTTGGACTTTTAACCTTGGTGATTGTTGGTTTGACTTTTGCGGTGGGTGCTGTTTTTTTAGAAGGTATTTTTGGGTTTCAGCTGCTCTCGAGGTTAACTTTTCCGATCTTGAATTATGTCCGTTTGATCAGTCTGGGAGGTTTTTTGGAAAGAATAGAGGCCCTGGTCATTTTAATCTGGATAGCAGGAGTTTATGTAAAAATTTCCTTTATGAATTATTTGAGCGCTGTTTCCCTACGGCAGATTTTTGGACTTACAGAGTACCGTTCGCTGCTTTTACCCCTGGCGGCCCTGATCGCGGTCCTTTCCTTTTTCCTTTTTGAAAATATTTTGGAGCTGATCCGTTTTTTAAAAGTATACTGGCCTGTATTCAATACTTTACTTGCCGCTGGTGTGCCATTGTTTTTGTATCTGCTTTCTTTGCTCAAGGCAGCCTTTAAAACCGGACTTAAATCGGGGGGATGAGCTTTTTGAAGTTGTTGCTGGAATTGTTTGCAAGGGGAGGCCGAAAGACAATAATCTGCATAACTGACCGGGGAAAAAAAACCATCAGCTTACTACTTATTTCTCTTTTACTGTTGACCGCGGCGGGATGCTGGGACAGGGAAGAGCTGGAAGAACTCGCCTACGTGCTTGCTATTGGTATTGATTACCTGCCGGTTGAAAAAAAAATTGAGATCACCACGTCCATTATCCGTCCTGTAGGTATGGCCGGGGGCGGCCAGGGTGCTGCCGGTGGTGAAACAGAAAATTTCCGTCTGGTAACCACGCAAGCGCTGACTTTGGCCGGGGCATTGGAGCAGCAAAATGCCTTGCTTGCCCGCCGGGTGTTCTTCACTCATAACGAGGTAATAATTTTTGGAGAAAACATAGCGTCTGCCGGGCTGGCGCTCATTATGGATAGCCTTGCCCGGGAAAGAGATGTCCGTTTAACAGCTGACCTGTATGTGACTGATGAGGATATCAAGGAGGTATTGCGGGCGGGAGCCAAACTGGAACGGGGCGTACCCTTGTTTTTGCGCCAGTTGGAGCAAAAAAGAGGACAGATGAGTCTGGCTCCAAAAGTCGACCTCAGGAGTTTTATACGTGACCAGTTAAGTGGGGGCAAGGATCCGGTAATGCCTTTGCTGACCACGCGTTCGGAGATACCTATTTCTCCGCAGGAGCTCAAGCTGGCGGGGGAGGTTTCCCCCGCCGCTCCGGAGCGGGCTAAAACTGCTGGAATGGTCATCTATCCCAAAGTTTCCGGCACCGCCGTTTTTAGGGAGGATCAGCTGGCGGGCTACCTCGATGAGGAGGAAACCAAGGGGTTGCTCTATATAAAAAATGAAATCCTTCGCGGGCAGGAAATCATCGCCGATCCCTTTGGCAATCCGGGGCAAGTGATCCTCACTTCGCTACGTTCCAGCACGAAGATCGTACCTCTGTGGCAGGACGGTTCCCCGGCGGCGCGAATCGAAGTGAAGGTCGAAGGAGATCTCGACTCGCAGACGAGTGCCAGCGACCTGAGCTCTGATGCCGCCCTGGCGAAAATGCAAAAACAGGCCGCGGCATCCGTGGAAGGCCATATCCTGAGGGCGCTGCGCAAATCCCGGAACTGGGGCGCAGATATTTTTGGTATTGGCCTGGAATTCCAGCGCCGCCTGCCCGGCCACTGGAAGGAAATAGAAAAGGATTGGAAAAATATCTACCCGGAGGTGAAGGTAAAAGTAAAAGTGGATTATAAAATCCGCCGCACTGGCCTGGTGACGAAAGCACCCTATTATGAAGACCGCATTGATGCTAAAAAGCCGGAAGGCATTAAGCCCTGAAGTTCTGTGTATTTAAGGAATCGACTTTATGCGTTGAACAAAATTTGACTTTATGGTTCTATCTTTAGTTTAGGACCTCGGAAGTTTTTTCAGTTATGTCCGTAAAACCTTTTTCCAAAAGGGGAAGCATAAAGATGTTTTTCGCGGTTATGCTCATATATTTCTTCATTTTTTATTTTCAGGGCTTGCCTCTGGCACGCCGTGGAAAGTGGGGCGAACTGGCTGTCTTTACAACGATTTTATCCCTGGCCATTTATTACACCGCCGCACTGATGCTTCCTTTCCCGGCTCCTAATCCGCGCCGGATGATTGAAGCGCTCACGAACCCCTTGGCCAAATATATCTTTGGCTCCACAAGATAAGGGATAAATATTTTGTCCGGGAAGCCTGAAAGCTTGCTTTCAGGATGAATGGCCGATATAATATGCATAGCCAGTCACTTTGGCCTGAGTGCCTAGACGACTATACCGCCGGGCGGGCGGGAATTTACGCTTGTGGAGATATGAGTGCTAATTAGAGGCTCAGCCCAAGAATCCGCGGGACGCTTGCCCTGTGTGAGCGTCAAAACTAAAATTAAGCGTTAAAAAGTTCAAACACAAACCTGTTTTGGCCTCCTGTTTTGGAAGATTGGTCAAAGGTTTTTGGGTTTAAACTTTTTGACCAATCTTATGGTAAAAGGAGGTTCCAAAACATGCAAGGTAGAGTCAAATGGTTTAACGCTGAAAAAGGCTATGGCTTTATTGAGTCAGACGAGGGTGGAGATGTATTCGTTCATTTTTCCGCCATCCAGGGTGAAGGATTCAAAACTCTGGAAGAAGGCGAAGAAGTTACTTTTGACGTTGTCCAGGGCAATCGTGGCTTACAAGCCGAAAACGTTGTCCGTAAATAACGGCCCAAAAACCGTCTAGCAAAAAGGCATTTCCCTAAAAAGGGAAATGCCTTTTTCTTCAAGCGTAGCCCGTTTGGAATGCTGTCAATAGTGCCATCCTTCATGAGCTGGAAATACTTGCCCCTGTACGAAAAGGCACATCCGTTTATGAGAACCCGTTTTTCTTTTTTACAAAGAATCGTGTTTAAATCAATGCCCGCATCAAGCTGCCTGAAAGCACTTTGCGGATTTTCCGGCTGAACAGCAAACCGTTCGTTGTGAATTTCCTTAAATTCTGCCAAGAAAGCATTAGCTGCCTCGGAATGCTTGACTTCATTTTATCGCTATGATATATTTTAAGACATAAATGGTTAGTTATTATTGCCTTTATGACATCCACCAACGAATATCAGACTGCTTGTTTTTGAAATATAATGCCTTCCAACAGAAAGTAGCTTAATAATAATATATTTTCTGAACAAGAAGGAATTATATGATTCTCCGTCGAACTTTGTTATTACGCAGCTGTATAACTATACGGGAAAGCATTTGGGAAAGGCGTAAAAAATTACATAAGCCTTTTAAGAAGGAGGTGTTCTGGAAGCTTTTAAATACAGCAGTCGTTTATGGGTTCAGTGCAATGTGGGGACAGAGGTTAGGCACAGTTTGCGTATTTGTAGCAGTAGCCTTCAACTTGTTGTAGGCCCGCGATAGCTAGCCAGGGTTTTCGGCTAAAACGATCAAGCAATTCTTCACTGTATGATCCTGTTGAAAAAACCCTGGTTACCACCTAATAGTTTCCGGGGTACAAGTCTGTTATTAATGTCCAATAAAATAAAACAGAGTCTACCTTGTGTATTTGTTCATTAATATAAAAATAAATATGGATTATTTATTTAATGATACTGCCGGCTTCCTTACATATTAAGACACCAAGCCCAAAAACAGGCTTCCTCGGACCTTAAAGTTTTAAAATTAAATGCTTGCCAGGTATAAACAAATTTTTAATATATTTATTTAAAGGAGGATATAGGAAAATATGTCATTTGATTGGATAAAAAGAGCACCAAAAGAAAGTTTAATGGATTTTACTACTGTCAGGGAAGATCTCCTGCAAAAAACAGAACCCCCCCGTACCATATATGAAAAAAGACCTTTAGTTAATCCCAAGACAAAGGAAGTCGTGGATGGGCTGTACACAGCATACGTAATTTTGGATAACGAAAGGCAAGGAAACTCCTACGACCTGGATATGTTAGCCGGAGCTGCCTGTGCTTTTCAAAAAGCATCCCGCGATCCGAGCGTAGTCGCCGTTGTTCTCACTGGTGCAGGCGACAGGTTTTTCTGTACGGGTGGTAACGTCCCGGAGTATTCTGAACATATGATTGGCCGGCCCATGGATTGCCAGCAGTACATGCAGGTTTATTGGGATGCCTTTAATGCTGTATGGACCTCCTCCAAGCCCTTTATCCGCCGGGTACAGGGCATGAGCATCGGTGGCGGCGAGGAAATAAGCGGCTGCTGTGACTTGACTGTCGCCAGCGACACCGCCAGTTTTGGTCAGGTAGGGCCTGCGCATGGTTCCACAGCTATGGGTGGGGCAGTTCAGTTTAAATCAATAAATATGACTATTGAAGATGCAATTTGGAACGTCGTCGGCTGTGCCGAGCAGATGAGCGCCTACAAAATGCTGCGCAAGAGCTATATCCACAGGGTTGAGCCCGTCCTCAAACAAAACGGCGAATTTATCAGAAACCCTGAAGTCATCACTGATAAGTGGATTGAAGATGGCCAGATTGTATATGGTGAATATAAAACCGGTGATGAGTTCAAAGAAGCAAAAGCATTGGCAAAGTCACTGGAAAGGGATACTTCAAAGCTGGATCAGGCAGTTGACGAAGTTGTTTGGACCTTTGCTAATCTGTATCCCCAACAGGTCGGGAATTCATTGAACATGATCAGGGCCGAGAAGAAGGCATCCTGGGAAAGAACCAAGGCTGAAACCATCTGGTGGTGGGCTGCCAACGCATCAGTGTATGGCGAATTTGACATGGGTATGACCGCCTTTAATACCGCCAAGCAAACCGGCACCCGTGATGCCGACATCATCAAACTCAGACAACTGCTGGCCAAAGGCCGCCGTTACGACGCCGAACTCTTTGAAGAAGTTATGCCCAAGCCCAAGAAATAAAAAGAATAAATAAAGAAGCGTAGCGCGTGAAGAATCGAGTATATTAGTTGTGTATTAACTAAGCCCGGGAGAAATCCCGGGCTTAGAGTGTTATTTCTAGAAATGCTCTTCCTGTAAAAAGTTAAGGAAGCAGGGGCCAGGGTCCCTCTTTTTTCAGAAGAGGCCATAGATGCAGTTTCTCCTTTGTCGCACGGGTGGCCAAGGATGATTAATAATCTATGTGTAAATTGACTGCTTCTGGGCGCACAGGCGAAAAAAGAGCTCATTGATGCTGAAATAGTATGCCTGGCTGCTCAGGAAACAGGAATGTAAAAGGCTCATAGGTAGGCTTTCCTTCTGGGGTACTCCGCGCTTTAAAACCGGGGTGCCCTTGCTTTTTTTATTCAGTTGTAATGTGCTTACAACACCTCTTTTCTAAAGAATGTGATAATGTGCAAAAAATGAATATCATTGTCTGTTTTAATGTGATAAATATGCACTTTCTAACCGAAAACGAGGTTGAAATAATGTGCTAAACAGTGGCTGGTTTAATTTGCAAATTAACAATAAGCAGCTGTGGTTTCAATTCCTCGTAGGTAGGCTGGTAACGGATGGACAGAGACTTGTTCCAGGAACTTTTACATGTTTCAATTCCTCGTAGGTAGGCTGGTAACAACAGCCGGGAGCCGTCAATCCTGAACACCGGCAAAAGTTTCAATTCCTCGTAGGTAGGCTGGTAACCCGAAAAGTGGCGCCGGGAGGGCGTTCTCCAGCCGTTTCAATTCCTCGTAGGTAGGCTGGTAACGCCGCCACCTGGGGTTGGGACTGCTGTTATAGCTGGTTTCAATTCCTCGTAGGTAGGCTGGTAACCCCGGGTCTTCTCCGGAGGACTTTTTGATTGACACGTTTCAATTCCTCGTAGGTAGGCTGGTAACGAAAAAACATAACCGGACTGGGAGCTACCCGGACAAGTTTCAATTCCTCGTAGGTAGGCTGGTAACGAAAAAACATAACCGGACTGGGAGCTACCCGGACAAGTTTCAATTCCTCGTAGGTAGGCTGGTAACGAAAAAACATAACCGGACTGGGAGCTACCCGGACAAGTTTCAATTCCTCGTAGGTAGGCTGGTAACGAAAAAACATAACCGGACTGGGAGCTACCCGGACAAGTTTCAATTCCTCGTAGGTAGGCTGGTAACGAAAAAACATAACCGGACTGGGAGCTACCCGGACAAGTTTCAATTCCTCGTAGGTAGGCTGGTAACGAAAAAACATAACCGGACTGGGAGCTACCCGGACAAGTTTCAATTCCTCGTGCCAGGTAGGCTGGTAACGAAAAAACATAACCGGACTGGGAGCTACCCGGACAAGTTTCAATTCCTCGTAGGTAGGCTGGTAACGAAAAAACATAACCGGACTGGGAGCTACCCGGACAAGTTTCAATTCCTCGTAGGTAGGCTGGTAACTCCAGTCTTCCTTTGTGCCGGGTGGAGGCGGCTCGGTTTCAATTCCTCGTAGGTAGGCTGGTAACACCAGAAGCGGAAATCTATTCTGCCAAAATATTTGAGTTTCAATTCCTCGTAGGTAGGCTGGTAACCCCGGGTCTTCTCCGGAGGACTTTTTGATTGACACGTTTCAATTCCTCGTAGGTAGGCTGGTAACCCCGGGTCTTCTCCGGAGGACTTTTTGATTGACACGTTTCAATTCCTCGTAGGTAGGCTGGTAACCCCGGGTCTTCTCCGGAGGACTTTTTGATTGACACGTTTCAATTCCTCGTAGGTAGGCTGGTAACCCCGGGTCTTCTCCGGAGTGTTAACGGCCATGATAAAATCGTCATAAATGGCCACGAAAAATAGGCCACCTGCATTTGGGAAAGCAGGTAAAAACAGGCTCACTTCCTAATTTAATCTTTGAGTAAACACGATTAAATTAGAGAAGGAAGTGAGCCAAAACTTGACAAAGGTGGCGACAATCGTGGACATTATGCGGTTAAAAGAACAAGGTTTATCTAAAAGAGCGGTAGCCAAACGGTTGGGCATTAGCAGGGACACAGTAAGCAAGTACTGGAACGCATCAATTTTAGAACAACCCTGTTATAGTAGTAGGGCTCAGTTGATTGACCCCTATAAAGATTATATCACAGACCGCTTAGAAAATTACCCTGAGCTTACAGCCAAACGTCTTTACAAAGAAATAAAAAAGCAAGGTTTCAAAGGTTCTGAGCGCACAGTACGCCGTTACGTGCAAACCATACGCCCTGCAAAATACCGTGAATACAAACCCTTTGAAACCCTACCCGGAGAACAGGCACAAGTGGATTGGGGTCATTTCGGCAATATTGATATCGAAGGAGAACGCTATAAACTTTATGCTTTTGTTTTTACCTTGTGCTGGTCCCGTGTAAACTATGTGGAATTCGTTATTCGCCTGGACATGGCCTCTTTCCTTACCAGCCTATACCGGGCCCTGGAGTACATAGGCGGTGTGCCCCGGGAAATACTCTTTGACAACGCTAAAGTGGTGGTCTCGGGGCGGGTGGGGAATATTGTTCGCTTCAGCGAGGATCTTTTACACCTTGCTCTTGCCTACGGATTTACCCCCAGGGCCTGTTGGACGTACGATGCTGAATCTAAAGGCAAGGTAGAATCCCAAGTTAAATACGTGCGCAGGGGCTTTTTCTACGCCCGTGAATTTAAAGACCTTGTGGATTTAAACCGGCAGGCCCGCATGTGGTGTGATACTGAAGCCAATACCAGAACACACGGTACAACAGGAGAAATACCCTGGCTGCAGCTGCAAAAAGAACAGCCGCACCTAAAAACACTGCCGGAGATAAGCAATATGCTGTGACTTTGCAAATTAAAACAGACCCTGTTTTTCACAATAAATTTCCCCGGTTTAGACCTGATATTTCACATTGCAACTGACAAAAAAACAACATCTTGCACATTAAAATGGAACCTTGGGGCTCTGCCCCAAACCCCGGGATTTATCGCTTCAGTTCTCCAAAAAAGAGAAAAGGCAGCCGGTAGCCACCTTTTCTCCGTACTCTTTTTTGGAATCCTGCCAAACGCTCAGGTCGCTTCCCAGCATTGCCCTATCCTCCTGGCAGGCAAGAGCCATTACAAATCGATTTTCCCGGACAAAGCGTGTAGTGCTGAAGCTACAGTAATCCCATCCACCTCACCCAGTACTTCCGTAAGCCTTTCTGTATTCCAGAACTTATCATCGAACCTTGACAGGTGGCAGCCTGCACCAAAGTCAGGCATGCAAGCAAACCCTCCATAAGCAGCTTTGCCAACGATTACCATTATTCCCGAACGGGATTCTATCCTGAATTCACAGTGGCTTGCATATCTTCTAAAACCCTGAATAACACCTTTCCAGCGTTCGCTTTCCTTGAAATTATTTCTAACACACTAAAAATCACTTGCAAACCTCCTTTACATCCCCGTTTCCAGGGAAGCCAGGCGTACAGTTTCCGCATCAATTTGTTCCCTTTTAGCCTGGGCACCCAACAGCAATGCATTTAAGCACAAGTTATTGATCACGCGGGGCCAGCCATGCGACAAAGAAGCGACCGCCTCCAGGCCATCTGCAGTAAACAGCGGCACATTGGCGCCGGCGGCCTGCAAATGATGTTCAACATATTCCCGGATCTCTTCTTTTTCCAGAGGTTCCATAACATAACGCATGATGATCCGCTGGTTTAACGGCTGGACGTGGGACACCTCCAGCCGTTGCAGGAGCAGTGGCAACCCCGCCAGGATAAGTACAAAAGGATTTAAAGCATCCATATTGAAATTGAAAAGCAGCCCCAGATCCGTTAACATCTTTGGGGTTGCCAGATGCATCTCATCCATGATAAACACGGAGGTAATTTTCTTGTCCCTGTACAAAGACAGGGTCCTTTGCTGCAACTGTCCGAACAGATCCACCTTGCGAAAAAGTGGTTCCTCCCCCAAGCCACGCACCAAGCCCCGGTAGAAATCCATTACTGTACCTGTGGAAAGGGGGAAGTAGACAGGCTTGAACAACGCAGGGTTAAGTTCTTCTGTAAAACAGCGCAGTGTAAAGGTTTTCCCGGCCCCGGGTTCGCCCACCAAAAGCCCCATGCCCCGCGTCTTCTTTAAATATTCCAGGCGGCCCCGGGCCTCCCGGGCACTTTGTGAACCAAAAAGCTTGCTGTTTTCCTTGGAAAAAGGAGCCTGGCTTAACGAATAAAAAGCTTTGTACACCTACTTGTCCTCCTTTGTATACAATTTACTAAAGAACAAAGGTGCTTTTTGCCTTTTAATATGGGCGTTGTCGGCCAGGTTGACGGCTTTAGCTGCAGCAATTTTTTTGCCTTCAGCAAAAATATCCACCTGTTTTAGTTCTTCATCATGTCTTAGTTCAATGCGCTGCCCGATGAACAAAGGCGGCACCTCGAACAGACGGCCTTTAAGAGAAATAGTCCCGTCATGACGGACCTTCCTGTATTCCCTTTTTAGGAAAAGCACCTTCAACGCAGCAGGATCTTCTACCATTTTCACTGTACTCATCTGGGACAGGTAGCGATCAAGGGGGCTCATTCCTAAAGCAGAATGTTCTTTGCGGTGATATTCCTGTTCCAGCCACTGCCAGAAAAAGTTGTTTAATTCATCTAAAGATGAAATTTGTTCTTGCCGGTATAAAGGCATGAACCTTTGTGAAACATTACCGAAAAAGCGCTCTATCTTCCCTTTTGCAGCCGGATCCTGAATTCTTGTATGCAAAAGGCTTATGCCCTGCGTGGCACAGGCCAATTGGAACTGATCCGAACGGTAAATCTTCCCGTTATCGGCATACACCATCCTGGGCAACCCCCTTCTGAGGAGCGCCTCTTCAAAAACACGCATCAGGTCCTCAGTTTTCTCTGTAAAAGAAAACCTGGCTGCGGGGACAATACGGCTGCAATCGTCAATAAAGGCGATCAGATAGGTGGGTTTTTTCTTCCTACCGTCTTTAAGGTACGGCCCGTTCCACGTATCCGTCTGCCAAAGGATATTGACCCGGTCATGGGCAAAACGCCTTCGCTCCGGCTCGACACGCTTTTCTTTACCCACAAGGTCATGCTTTTTTAATAGCCGGTAGACGGTAGAGTAAGAAAAATCACATATTTTAATGATTCCTTTTTGTGCTAATAATTCATAGAACATAGAAACAGGAAGATCTCTTCTTTGTTCCCTCAGTTCCAAAATGGTCCCTTTAAGATCAACAGGGATACTACGGGCCTTTCCTTTATCAGAACGCTGTTTAGGTTTTAACCCGTCAAAACCTTCTTTTCCATAGATGCCAAGCCAATTTTCAATTGTCTTGGGCTTGTATTCCCTTGCCCCATAGTACGGGACATGGTGAACCCGGCTGCATATCTCAGCTAGGTAGTCCCGCTTGGATTCTACCTGGCCGTTCAAAATGGGCGCAATGAGTCCGTAACGAAAAAGAGCAATCTTTTCCCGGTCCTTTTCTTGCATGTCCGGCCTCCTCTTGGGTCTTAATTAAGCCACCGGTTAGCTTAAAATCATTGTAGACCACTGTTTAGGTTTCCGTCCACGCAAAGGTTATGTGGAGGCATTTTTGCTTTCCCCGGCTCCGATATTATGGTAGAATTAATTTGCCATAAAATTGTGTTGGAAGTGAACTTGAAACCTTTTAGCAAAGGTTTCTGCTTCGGGGGAAGCGCCAATTAACTTCAGCAATTTTATGGCTTTATCTTTTTCCGGGATGAACCCCCTATACCCCTGGTCCCGGTAAAAAGCCAGGATGCGGTTTAGGTTCCTCCGGAACCTCCGCCGGTAAAACTGCAAGAGCTGGTAGTATATTGTGGTTTTGCTTTGTACAAAAAATTGCCTTACTACTTCTAAAATGTATTCCAGTGAGTACTGGAAGTGGGGGAGTAAAAAGTCGGGCAACAACGAAATTGTCTTGCCGCAAGAGGGACATTTGAGCCTTAAGATGGGGATGCGGTAATGAGACTTTAGAAAAAGAGCGTTCCGCCAGTAGAAACCGTGTCTTGGCAGGGTGGAAGGGTATGAACAGCAGGGACAATTATTGATACGAGGGAAATCGTTTTTCTTGCCTTTTTGAGAATATTCCCGGGGGGAAATATTAAAGGTATGAATAATCTGCATGGTTTTCCTCTCCTTCTCAATTTGATTAAATTTTATCAAATTACAAAGGAAGAGTGGAGCGGTTTATGCCATTATATTTTGATTAAAGAGATCTAATTTTGGAGAAGATAATTTGCTAATTAACAATTGCCCTTTGTACTGCAAAAACGCTCTGTTACCCGTACCAGCCTTATCTCCGTGGATGGAAACAAGTACTCCGTTCCTTCCCGCTGGGCACGCGGTACTGCTTATTTCCGCAAATATGAAAAGCACTTGGAACTTTTAGATGGCCAACAGGTAGTGGATACCATCCTGTTACAAGAAGGGCGCGGTAAGCGTTTCATCCGGGATGAACATTACCCTGAACATCAGAAGGCACAACAACGAAAAACGCCGTCTCACCCACTACAGGCTAAATTTGAAGCCCTGGCACCCGAAGCAAAAGAATACCTGGAAGGGTTGAGCTGTACCCGGGTAGGCGGCCTGCGGGAACAGATGGAAAAAATCATTGACCTTCAAGATCTTTACCCAGCCTCCGCCATGGCCCAGGCTATGCAAAGGGCTCTTCAGTACCGGGCTTTCGGCTATGGAACGCTTAAACGGATACTAGGGGGCCTGGGCACCGGCAGCCTTCCCGAAGCGCCGGCTCCAGGTAGCCCTCTGCCTGAGAACCTGAATGTAAAGGTCCAGCAGCGGGACTTAAGTTACTACGGGGAGGTGGCAGCGCAGCTATGATCCGGACCATTGGCACCTGTAACCTGGAAACCCTGGAACAAAATCTGAAGAGGTTGAAGCTAAAACATATCCGGAACAGCCTGGAGGCGATAAATGAGATAGCCCTTACAGAAGAACCTTCCTATCTTGACTTTTTCTCCTACCTTGTGGAGGAAGAAATCAACGGTCGCGAAAACACCCAAAAAACCAGACGCCTGAAAGCAGCACGATTCCCCACATGGCGCACCCTGGAAGAGTTTGATTTTTCCTTCCAGAATTCAGTGAGTCAGCAGACCGTGCGTGATCTGAGCACCTTTAAATTTATCAAGGCCAAAGAAAACCTAATTTTGCTAGGCCCTTCTGGAGTGGGAAAGTCGCATTTGGCCATTGCCCTGGGTATAGAAGCCGTAAATACCGGTTACCATGTACTTTTTACCACCATGGATGATCTGGCCAACAAAATGTATGCCTGTCTAGCAGACGGCAGCCTTCCCCGCTACATACGCAGCCTGCTAAGAAACGACCTAATCATTCTAGACGAGGTTGGCTACCTGACTTTGGACAAAACAGCGTCAGACCATCTTTTCCAGTTGGTTAGCAAAACCTATGAAAATGTATCTATGATCATAACCAGCAACCTTGATTTTAGCGATTGGGGCACCTTATTCGCCAGCCCCAGTACGGCTGCAGCGGTGCTTGACCGTCTGCTCCATCATGCTCATGTTATTGCACTGCGGGGTGAAAGCTACCGGATTCGGAATCGTTTGGTACCGCCGCAGAAAAGCCTTGCCGACAATTGCCAAAGTGAAGGGTAAGCTACATGGTATTTCAAACATAATATGGCTGTGGATATGCCGCAGTTGTGGATTCCTTGGATAACTCTTCGAGTTACCCACCGATTCCACTAACTGCTTGGAAAACGCTACGCGTTTACCACATTTCCACAGCCACTGCTGCTGCAAATAATTTCTTATTTTTCAAAGATTAAAACCAGGAAGGGAGGGATTGTTACTTCCAATTTCTAGTTGCCTACTTTTCGTGGCCAAAAATGCGGATTTTCAAGTGGCCATTGACATAGGTAGGCTGGTAACGCTGAATACCATGTCGTGCATAAGCGATTAGATAAAATGTTTCAATTCCTCGTAGGTAGGCTGGTAACACGATGGACAGGGGACGTTTATCTTAAATGCTAATCGGTTTCAATTCCTCGTAGGTAGGCTGGTAACGAAAACCCCTGAGCGTACACCCAGGGGTTTTCTTAGTTTCAATTCCTCGTAGGTAGGCTGGTAACCAAGGCCAGCAGCATGGGGTTATCGTTCACCATCTTAGTTTCAATTCCTCGTAGGTAGGCTGGTAACCTGGGCGATGGGAAACGCCATCACCCGGATGGATCAGTTTCAATTCCTCGTAGGTAGGCTGGTAACGAAGGAAAGCCCTGCGGAAAGGATGTTTGGCAATGTAGTTTCAATTCCTCGTAGGTAGGCTGGTAACGCCGTGCTGGGCCAATACATAAGCCTGTGTGGTTCGGTTTCAATTCCTCGTAGGTAGGCTGGTAACGCCGTGCTGGGCCAATACATTAAGCCTGTGTGGTTCGGTTTCAATTCCTCGTAGGTAGGCTGGTAACGCCGTGCTGGGCCAATACATAAGCCTGTGTGGTTCGGTTTCAATTCCTCGTAGGTAGGCTGGTAACGCCGTGCTGGGCCAATACATAAGCCTGTGTGGTTCGGTTTCAATTCCTCGTAGGTAGGCTGGTAACGCCGTGCTGGGCCAATACATAAGCCTGTGTGGTTCGGTTTCAATTCCTCGTAGGTAGGCTGGTAACGCCGTGCTGGGCCAATACATAAGCCTGTGTGGTTCGGTTTCAATTCCTCGTAGGTAGGCTGGTAACGCCGTGCTGGGCCAATACATAAGCCTGTGTGGTTCGGTTTCAATTCCTCGTAGGTAGGCTGGTAACGGGGGCGTTAAACTTTTAGCGGCAAAAGGTGGTGATGTTTCAATTCCTCGTAGGTAGGCTGGTAACGGAACGGCCCCCGCTCAGGAGCGTATATGTAAATGAGTTTCAATTCCTCGTAGGTAGGCTGGTAACGCCTTCGATTTGTCTCATCAGCCCATGTATTTCATGTTTCAATTCCTCGTAGGTAGGCTGGTAACGGGTGCAGTAACCCGGTGGATCTACTCTGATCCTACGTTTCAATTCCTCGTAGGTAGGCTGGTAACATTTTATCCCCCAGAGTCCTGTTGACAGTAGCGTCTTGTTTCAATTCCTCGTAGGTAGGCTGGTAACGGGAAAAGGCTGAAGAGGATAAGCGCATTGAAGAAGTTTCAATTCCTCGTAGGTAGGCTGGTAACAACCTTTTCCAAACCGGCATAGTGAGAGCTGCTTTGTTTCAATTCCTCGTAGGTAGGCTGGTAACCGAAAGATTCCGCACACCCTGTTTAATCCATTCCCAGTTTCAATTCCTCGTAGGTAGGCTGGTAACTTCGGTTGGCTCTCAAAAGCCCATGCAACGGGCTATGTTTCAATTCCTCGTAGGTAGGCTGGTAACTTGACAAAGACAGCCAGAACCGTAAAGACTTCCAAAGTTTCAATTCCTCGTAGGTAGGCTGGTAACGCGGCAGTGCAGAAAAAACCTTTACGGGGCATACCAGTTTCAATTCCTCGTAGGTAGGCTGGTAACTTCTGTCTGCCAAAGTTCTTTGTCCTCCCCCGGCCCCTGTTTCAATTCCTCGTAGGTAGGCTGGTAACACGGTACTATCAGTCTTGATAAAAGAGGGGGCTGTGGGTTTCAATTCCTCGTAGGTAGGCTGGTAACCAACAGTGTGCTTTTACCTATCCCCTGTGGGCCTATGTTTCAATTCCTCGTAGGTAGGCTGGTAACTGCTTTGGCCCTGAAACCGTATTGCTCGATTTCATGTTTCAATTCCTCGTAGGTAGGCTGGTAACTAAAAAAGGAGAGACTAAAATGAAAAAAATTGACGAGTTTCAATTCCTCGTAGGTAGGCTGGTAACCCCGCGCGCGCAGCTACGAAACTGGATGAATAAAGGTTTCAATTCCTCGTAGGTAGGCTGGTAACGACAGAGATTCATGCGATACATATAGACATAATATTTGGTTTCAATTCCTCGTAGGTAGGCTGGTAACCCGAAGTCCAGATATGCCCTGAATGTGGCCGGACTGTTTCAATTCCTCGTAGGTAGGCTGGTAACCGCGTTTCTTGGTCCATTTTTCAGAGTAGACTTTTCTGTTTCAATTCCTCGTAGGTAGGCTGGTAACACATACAACCGGCAGAGATAGGCTGGAGTTGTTACGAGTTTCAATTCCTCGTAGGTAGGCTGGTAACATAATTCAGAGCATTGATCGTGTCGGTCGTGCTTCGTTTCAATTCCTCGTAGGTAGGCTGGTAACCTGGGTTTTCGAAGATTGAAATAGAGGGGATATTGGTTTCAATTCCTCGTAGGTAGGCTGGTAACGCGCAAAGATACAATGATGTGGTGACCATTGCTGAGTTTCAATTCCTCGTAGGTAGGCTGGTAACCCGGGAAAGTTTGGAGTCGGGCTCTTTCTCTGTTTGTGTTTCAATTCCTCGTAGGTAGGCTGGTAACTAAGAAGACTATATGGACTGGAGGGGCAGGCACTAGTTTCAATTCCTCGTAGGTAGGCTGGTAACATATCAAGCCCTACGTTTATCCTGGCCGCATTGTTGTTTCAATTCCTCGTAGGTAGGCTGGTAACTTATGTTTGCCATGCTGACTCAGAAGGCCTTACTTTGTTTCAATTCCTCGTAGGTAGGCTGGTAACCCAGCGGCGCTGACCGCCTTGCCGACACAGACCCCGGTTTCAATTCCTCGTAGGTAGGCTGGTAACAGGAAGCAGGTACGGGAGCAGCACCAGGGGGCGGAGTTTCAATTCCTCGTAGGTAGGCTGGTAACCGTTCCCGCTTCTGTCCATTTCAAGCGAATAGTTAAGTTTCAATTCCTCGTAGGTAGGCTGGTAACCGAGAAGGCATTAAAGGGGGCGGTAGACAATGGCTCTGTTTCAATTCCTCGTAGGTAGGCTGGTAACGGCGGAAGAGGAACATCAGGTGCGGGGCAGTTTTTGTTTCAATTCCTCGTAGGTAGGCTGGTAACCGGAAAGTTGGTGAGCGGAGATGAAAGCTATTACTCGTTTCAATTCCTCGTAGGTAGGCTGGTAACGCAATCTAGTGCAAAACATAAAGCGAGACGGCGGGCGTTTCAATTCCTCGTAGGTAGGCTGGTAACCAGCTTCCATCTTGCCGTAATTGGCATGGAGTGTAGTGTTTCAATTCCTCGTAGGTAGGCTGGTAACGCCAGCCGCCCCATTCCCTCACCGCTTTGCCTACATTGGTTTCAATTCCTCGTAGGTAGGCTGGTAACCTTCTTCCGTGCGGCTGGATAGTCTTATATCGAAGGGTTTCAATTCCTCGTAGGTAGGCTGGTAACGTGCAATGTCCATGGGAGGAACTGCCGAGGTGGCGTTTCAATTCCTCGTAGGTAGGCTGGTAACACAAGCTCCTTGGCTTGGATGACCAGCTGAAAGCAAGTTTCAATTCCTCGTAGGTAGGCTGGTAACATCATCGCTCTGCTGCGAAGAAGCCTGGGCGATCCTGTTTCAATTCCTCGTAGGTAGGCTGGTAACGCTACCTCTGAGCTGGAGCAAGTAAACCAGTCGCGTTTCAATTCCTCGTAGGTAGGCTGGTAACCCTGCCTAAGCAGCCCCGCGTCCTGCGGGTTCGTGAGTTTCAATTCCTCGTAGGTAGGCTGGTAACCCTGCCTAAGCAGCCCCGCGTCCTGCGGGTTCGTGAGTTTCAATTCCTCGTAGGTAGGCTGGTAACCCTGCCTAAGCAGCCCCGCGTCCTGCGGGTTCGTGAGTTTCAATTCCTCGTAGGTAGGCTGGTAACCCTGCCTAAGCAGCCCCGCGTCCTGCGGGTTCGTGAGTTTCAATTCCTCGTAGGTAGGCTGGTAACCCTGCCTAAGCAGCCCCGCGTCCTGCGGGTTCGTGAGTTTCAATTCCTCGTAGGTAGGCTGGTAACCCTGCCTAAGCAGCCCCGCGTCCTGCGGGTTCGTGAGTTTCAATTCCTCGTAGGTAGGCTGGTAACCGGAAAGTTGGTGAGCGGAGATGAAAGCTATTACTCGTTTCAATTCCTCGTAGGTAGGCTGGTAACGCAATCTAGTGCAAAACATAAAGCGAGACGGCGGGCGTTTCAATTCCTCGTAGGTAGGCTGGTAACCAGCTTCCATCTTGCCGTAATTGGCATGGAGTGTAGTGTTTCAATTCCTCGTAGGTAGGCTGGTAACGCCAGCCGCCCCATTCCCTCACCGCTTTGCCTACATTGGTTTCAATTCCTCGTAGGTAGGCTGGTAACTGGGCCGGAACAAAAGCCGGCCCATTATGGAATTATGTTTCAATTCCTCGTAGGTAGGCTGGTAACGCTTAACTGGGTATGTATTCCCAGTTAATTTCTTTCTCGTTTCAATTCCTCGTAGGTAGGCTGGTAACGTTATGCTCCTTCGATATGCAGGTCAAGGACGACATGTTTCAATTCCTCGTAGGTAGGCTGGTAACCGTCAATCGGGGTTAAGATTTCGATTGAGGGTTGAAGTTTCAATTCCTCGTAGGTAGGCTGGTAACCGTGGGCACGCTATGATAGTCGAAGGAAAGATCGAGTTTCAATTCCTCGTAGGTAGGCTGGTAACGGCTACCGGTCTACAGGAATTCACCCTGCAGATCGAGTTTCAATTCCTCGTAGGTAGGCTGGTAACAAAATCCGGCCGGCAGTAAAGAAAACGAAACCTAGTTTCAATTCCTCGTAGGTAGGCTGGTAACGGCTACCGGTCTACAGGAATTCACCCTGCAGATCGAGTTTCAATTCCTCGTAGGTAGGCTGGTAACAAAATCCGGCCGGCAGTAAAGAAAACGAAACCTAGTTTCAATTCCTCGTAGGTAGGCTGGTAACTGTCCCCGGCCTGTGTATCGGATGATACACTCTATAATCGTTTCAATTCCTCGTAGGTAGGCTGGTAACGCAGATACACACATACCATACTTGAAGATTTTTTTAGTTTCAATTCCTCGTAGGTAGGCTGGTAACGTTATGCTCCTTCGATATGCAGGTCAAGGACGACATGTTTCAATTCCTCGTAGGTAGGCTGGTAACGTTATGCTCCTTCGATATGCAGGTCAAGGACGACATGTTTCAATTCCTCGTAGGTAGGCTGGTAACCGTCAATCGGGGTTAAGATTTCGATTGAGGGTTGAAGTTTCAATTCCTCGTAGGTAGGCTGGTAACATAACTCCATTGTTATTTGCTGCATACCGGGGGTGCGTTTCAATTCCTCGTAGGTAGGCTGGTAACGGCTACCGGTCTACAGGAATTCACCCTGCAGATCGAGTTTCAATTCCTCGTAGGTAGGCTGGTAACAAAATCCGGCCGGCAGTAAAGAAAACGAAACCTAGTTTCAATTCCTCGTAGGTAGGCTGGTAACCCCAATTGTCATATTTTCATCCACCGTAAGGCCCTGTTTCAATTCCTCGTAGGTAGGCTGGTAACCCGGAGCCTACAGCACCGAGAAAAAGCCTAATCACCAGTTTCAATTCCTCGTAGGTAGGCTGGTAACCAGAACCTACATATAAAGTCGAATTTTCATACTTAGTTTCAATTCCTCGTAGGTAGGCTGGTAACAAAGTTGATCTGTTCGAGGTGAGGGCCGGGGTGCCTAGTTTCAATTCCTCGTAGGTAGGCTGGTAACCCAACAACCCGGCGCTGATGATCGGCCCGATGCCGGGTTTCAATTCCTCGTAGGTAGGCTGGTAACTCAGTTCCTTTTTCATGCAGAAAGGGCACTCATTCAGTTTCAATTCCTCGTAGGTAGGCTGGTAACAAAAACACCATCCCGATCATGGCGGGGACAACGAAGTTTCAATTCCTCGTAGGTAGGCTGGTAACCTTTTTCTTCCAGATATTTTTCCACGGCGAAACAGAGTTTCAATTCCTCGTAGGTAGGCTGGTAACTCAGGGCCGGAAATTCCCGGCCTTTTGTTGAAGGATGTTTCAATTCCTCGTAGGTAGGCTGGTAACCAGAACCTACATATAAAGTCGAATTTTTATCCTTAGTTTCAATTCCTCGTAGGTAGGCTGGTAACGCGTTTTGGTGTGCAGTTTATGGGCATTTAGGGGTTTTAAACATTCTTTATTTTTACCCCATAAATTCTTGGTTGAAATCGAGTAAATGCTCTACTAGTCAGTGTTTGTAAGGTTTTTGCAGGTGTCGTCGATCACCGGGCTTTTTTACACTATTGGCGATCGACGACAAAAAATCCTGCCTGTAACTACAAATATAATCTATAATTATAGAAATTTATCCTGCCCGCCCTTTTGGATACCCATAATCTCTCTAGTCGAATATTTTGTCGTCCTAAAGGTGTAGAAGATGACAGAGTCTTCTTTTTCGTTAATAATTTGGGTCAGTTCTGCTTTTAGTTTGACCAAGTTTGCTTTGGATATTTCACCTTCTAGGACAGAGTTTTGTACCCAGTAAAGGTATTTCCGGCAGGTTTTTAAGACTTTAGTTACTCGCTTTACATTAATATCGTAGACAACAATAACAAACATTTATTATTTACCTTTTTTCCTTTCAGCGGGTGACCTTCAGGTTACCATCTTGAAATATAAGGTTCATACTCTCGTTCACCAATCAGGTGTTTTTCCAGTTTGTACAGTTCCATGCGTATCAATCGTCGGTAGGAAACATTTCGCCCCAGGTTCTGGTGTTTAATGGTGGTTTGCAGTCGTTTTTCCCATTCTTCAATAAATATCTTACGCCCCTTGTCATTCATAAAAATACTGTTGGTACGCTTTTCAAAATGCGGTTTGCGCAGCATCTTTTTACTGAGAAGATAAAAAATCACCCTATCTACAAGAATCGGCTTAAATATTTCTGCTATATCCAAGTTTAAGGTAAAACGGCGAAAGTTTGTAGCATGTAAAAAACCTATTCTTGGATCTAAATGGGTTTTATAGATTTCACTTAAAACGATAACATATGCCATGGTATTACCGTAACTGATAAGTGCATTCAGGCGATCCTGGGGTGGGCGTTTGGTTCTACTGGTAAAATAAAAATCTTTTTTGGTAATTATTTCATTAAAGGCGGAGTAATAGGCGTTTCTAATGTTACCTTCAATAGCCATTAATTCATTTGTTGATTTGCACCCAGGTATTTTTTCTGTCAAGGTTTGTATTCTTTTTAAGTAGCTTTCTGTTTCTTTACCGCGGTTCTGGTAATATTTTAGTATCTGCTCAATATTTCGAGTCGCACCGGTGATAAATTTTGAGGCAAGATCGAGCCGTTTTTTTTCGTCCAGGTAGTGCTCTGC
Source organism: Dethiobacteria bacterium (assembly GCA_050948785.1). GTDB lineage: Bacteria > Bacillota > Dethiobacteria > DTU022 > UBA8154 > JAAZMI01. The sequence continues at coordinate 269,945 of JBMNEM010000006.1, read as the reverse complement.
TTGTTTCAGGGTCATATAGCCTGAGTTCAGGTGTTCGCGGGGGTAAAAAGAACCGGTGTAATATCCATAGTTATTTAAAAAATGAATGATTATTTCTTTTTGAGAGATAAATTCTAAAAAACGTTTGTTCAGTGTAATTTCACCAAAAACGTATATTGCAGAGACATCTTCAACGGGCAGGTATTTTTTCTCCTGTTCGGTTTCAAAGTAAAGGGTATTATCTTTTCTTTTAAATTCACCGTCGTTAAATACATAAATACTTTTTTTCATCCTTGGTTTCCTCCCTTAGGACCAGCAGAACTCGCTGTAGGCACATGGCCGGCAGTACTTTATCTTTACAGGAGGAGGGGGGTATTCCTGTAAAGATATTTCCTTAATATTTTCTAAAATTCCATGGATTTCGGCTTCTGATTTTTCATCCAAAATGATGTCTTCCTTTTTTTTCTCAGTTGGAAAGAGAAGTTCTCCCCGTGCCTGAATGCCCATCTTTTTTAACTGCAGCAAGTAAAAGAGCAGCTGCATCCGGGCGCTTTTTTTATGGCGGGAGCTTTTTTTAATTTCGCCTACAACTAGCTCCCCGTTTTCCATCTTGAGGAGGTCGATTTTGGCGTGACCCAGGTTAATTTCTTTTTTTTCTCTCTGGTAAGCTGTTTCGTGAATAAACCTTCCTATTTCGATATTTGTATCGTCTTCATTAGGAACTAGATGGCGCGCCATCAACCAGGTCTGACGCGGACATACGCAGTAGTACCATACTAACGTTCCTGTAACTGTAAAATCCATTTGGTTACGTACCTCCTTTGCATGATGGTTAAAAATAAAGCTCGCGATCTTCTTGACCTATATGGTGTGCAAGCCCTGTTTCCAGGGAGTACAAATTTTTATCTATTAATCGTAAAATAGGATAATTCAGCGTTTGGTATGTAATTCCCAGCATTTTTTCTCCCACAGCTACTTGAAATTGTTGCAGGAGTGCCATAAATAGTTTTCTCTGAACAAAGTCCAGTGATTTCCTAAATTCGTGGTCGGTGTACCTTGCGTATATTTCCTCCACTGTTTCGGTGGCGTATTTTTTCATTAATTCCAAAACTTTTTGGGCAGTGCATACTTTATTGGGAAGATATTTGTGGTACCATGCGGTAATTTTTTGTAAAGTGTACTTTTCCGGCCACGGAATAAATACTGGTGCGCTGGGGTAAGATTTTCCAAATGGTTCTATTCCTGCAAATACAGACCAATTTCCTAAAGCAACATTGCTGTAAAAATTTAAGAGTGCTGTGTTTTGATTGCGTGCAAAAGTTGCCTTGTAGTATTTATCTAGCATTTGCAGGCTTTCTATTTCATCCCATTGCTTGCATGTTTGCATGATTTTATCTGTTTCTTCCCGCTCAATACTGGAGGTATAGACCCATTGGCGAGAGTCTGTTTCTTTTCCCCGTAAAAAGTTTACAATTTGGACGACGGCGGCGTCTCCTTCTCCATGGCGGTTGCTGCGCCCGGCGAATTGAATATGGCAAGGATGTAGGGCACGTGCCCTGAGGCCTCTTTCAAAGCTGAGATCGACGCCGGCTTCGATTATCTGGGTGGAGATTGCCGCTGCGGGTTGATTTTGTTGTAAGCAGTAGCTGAGGGTATCAATAATAATCTCCTTGTGTACCGGTGTCATTAAACCGTTTAGGTTAAAGAGAAATATATTTTTACTGTGATTGGCTGGGTTATTGCTGGAAAGGATGATATCATCCAAAAATTTTAAACTGCCTGCGTGTGTATCTAGCAGTCTTTTTTTCACCCGGAGGTAAATCGTACACGCATCACGGATGGTGTTCATTACTGTGCACACGCTTTTTGGCAGGTGGCCTGCCCGATGTTGCAGAGTTGAATTTGCTGAGTTCGCAACACATACATGTTTTGGCAGAGCATTAACTATGGCTTTCGTGACATCGTTTTCACAAGTTGCCTCCGGAGAGTACTGCATCTGGTAGCGTGAGGGCATGGTTATTGTCGTTTTTAGTTCGTACGGTGGTTTGATGCCGGCATAGCCAAAGGGGGGTAGTGTGGCGGAGATAAACAGCGTTTGGCAGTTTAGTTTTTGCGTTGTCGCTTGCAGTTGTGCCAGGAACAGGTTCCATTTAATGCTATCAATAATTTGGGGCTCATCAATAATAAGAAAGGCTTTTTCCATAGCGGGCATGCGCACGGTATCCTGGGCCCGGTAAGGGAAAAGAGCTCTAAATAGTTGGTTAAAAGTTGTGGTGACAACCGGTGATTGCCATGATTCACTGATAAGAACATCCTTGTCGTCAAAATCCTTTTCTGTTAGCACTGCCAGATGGTGGTGTTGTAAAACCTCGAGTTCTGTTGCATCATGGATTTCTTTGGTAGCTTGAGACAAAATTGATATGTAAGGAGCCGCATAAATGATGCGGCTATATTTTCCTTGTGCACAGGCCTCCAAGCCAATGCGCAAAGAGGTCAGGGTTTTCCCCAGTCCGGTAGGAAGGCTTAGGGCGTAAAATTGTTCTGTCGGCCGATTCAGGTATTGTTGTAAGGATTGGGTTTGCGCATAAACTCTTTTGTTAATAATCTCCTGTGCGTTCGGTTCTCGCTTCAGAAGCGCGGCAGCTCGCTTTTTGCAGTAATCCTCAAGTTTAGTAAGCGCATTCTGTGCTGATGGGGGATCCAGGTATACCGGTATAATTTGAGCGGCATCCATCCGGTCAGCACTAATGAAGCGGGCTGTTCTATTTCTAATACAGAGTTTTCTTTCGACCTCGAGCTTGCTCAATGACAATTTTGAGCACAATTTAGGGATTACCGGACTAAAATTGCTCCACCGCGGCCATTTTTTGCGAAAACTTTTTTCCCATTCTAGAATTGTTTCCGGGCGGGGCAAGGGATTTTCGCTAAACTCATCAAAATACATTGTTAAAAAATTTTGGAAACCGGCCAAATCCAGATCATACAGCAGGAGATCTTTACTGGGGCTATTTAACCAGGGAACGTTTTGCTCGATGTCGCCCAATTCCCGGTGATGATCAAAAATATCCCGGCTTACACGAATGATAACCGTTCGTAAGATCTGCCGTGCACTTCTATCAATTTTTCCCTTCTTTCCCCATATTTCGAGCAATCCGGAAGCATAAAAGGAATAAAGAAGGGCACTGGGAGCAGCGTGCGGTGGCCGGCTGCCTTTAGGTCCATTCAAGTTTTCCTGCCATTTTTTTCGTCCTTTGGCGGCATCATGGCAAAGCCCGCCCAGAAAGTAGAGTCGATCTTCACTGGAGCCGTCTAGGCGGCCATAGGATCGCGCTACTGCAGATAAATGCGCTGTAAGTAGGAACTGGCGGCCTTTTTCATCCGGGCGGGCTTTGCACTGCTGAAAGGGTACTACCATAGGCACACAATTTCACCCTGTTCTAATTTTGCCAGTATATGGCTTTCGGTGTTTTCATTCTCTTTGGGGATAAATTTAATGATATTGCCTGTAGGTTCATAGAGAACACTGGTGGTCGAGCCGAATTTTCTGTCTCCATGATAATCGCAGTGCATGCCTCCAACTCTCCCGTATTGAGTTTCCGGTGTAGGGATCACCTTTTCTACGGCTGTGATTGGAATTACGCTGGAACAGTTCACAGGCTGTTTTGACTGGTACAGTGCTGAGCAGTTATAAGTGCCGATATATTGGGGAAAGGTCAGGGCAAAGGCGCTGCCTAGATAAGTATGATAATGGCTGCAGTTGCTGCTAATAAGGTTTTTTAATTCTGTCAAATAATCACCGGTCCAGTAAATTCTATAATGAGGGGCGACTAAGAGTTCAATTGCAACAGGGCGGTTCACATCATTTCCCCCACCCAACCACCCCTTACCGAGCATGGACATCTGCTGTACCGAGGTGCGGACTGGGGACATTAAACGAATACCTACCCTGGCTTTGCCTTTAAAATCAGGCAATCCGATGATAGAACCTGCCAAACCTCTTACGGTTGTATAAGAAATAAACGGGTATGTGGCATGGGTATTGGTAGTATCCGGCCGGCGAAAATGGGCCAAGGGGCCCCTGAGATCAAAGATCAGTATCTCCATGGTTTCACCTCTTTTCCCACAGTTTTGCTACCATTCTGTGCATTTTCCCCCCTCTATCTCTCCCAAAAGTGCTACCCGCGGGTCTAACCAATATCTTACGCGGGCAATCCTTTCTTTATTGTTTTTCAGGATCGAGGCCAGAGCAGTGACATCGATTTTGGTTTCTTCCAGTTTGGTTGGTACACCAGTGTCATTTTCCACGGATAACTTGATGCTTTCTTCCAAATAACCGATTCTATACAGCGGATCGTTGTATTCCACATGTATTAAAAATAAAGGTTGCTGGATGCCCCTTCCGCGGGCCTGCCTGTGTTTGGTGCCGTTCCAAAGGCTTTCGAGAAGAAGTGTTACATCGTCTTCTGTCATCTTTGTTTCTTGGGCAATCTTGGCATTAATGATGCCGGGCATGGCAAAGACGGCAAAGGGCACCAGATAAGTTGTCCAGATGGTCCCTTGCCCTAATCCTTCTTCTTTACCTTCAGCTGTTACTTTTATATCCTGGGAGGGCATTACGACTGTTCCCTGTACATACTGGCTTTCTACCGGATGTAAGGAATGGGCCCAGCCAAATTGTACCGGCCCGGTCAATTTAAAGGGTTCTTTTTTGACACTGTAGACGATACCAAAGGTTCGTACATCAAACGCTGAATCGGTTAGAATATCTTGCATATTGGTTGCCTTACTTTTGGTTTTTTCTTTAATTTTTGTGGCTAAACTACCGCGTCCTAATAGCTTTCCATCATCGGTACGTTCTTCTCGTACATAGATAAAGTTTCTGCTGTCCGGTTCCCCTTCCGGATATTTGGCCATGACATAATCGCGGACATCTCTTTTAATACTTACATCGGAAAGTGAAATTCTTCCATCGTCTTCACCAAAAATACGCCGGGCGTTGCTATCATTTAACGGATCCCTGTTTGGAATACCGTCTTTAACACTTTTTAAAAAAATAATTTCGGCGCTGTGAACACCCATCAGTTATCATCCTCCATATCAGATTTTGATTCTGTTTCTTTTTTCTTTCTTCCCAGGGAATAGCCGGCCCAGAATGCAGCCATAAACCGATCTTTGTTTTTCTTAATTTCATCTTCAAATTGTACAAAACCCATAGATATAACTGCAGCACGTTTAAGAACATCTGATGATACACCTAATTTCAGCATTGCCGTATATTCTTCCATCCTGCCCAGAGCTTTATAGTGTACAACTTCCGGCGTTAAACTGGTTCCAAAGGTCATGATACGATGCTTGATGTAATCTTTTTTATTTGCACCTTGATAATAGCTGTTGCCAAATCTTTGAACAACTTGTCCGGCTGCAAAACCCAGTTCATCCAAACTTGCAAACCGGATTTCCTCTACCGGGGTTTCCCATGTAGCTTTAATCAGTTCATTTACTGTTTTCATACTTTCATCACCTCCAGTAATGTTAGCCAATTGGTTGGTATAGATTTCCAGGAACATGTTTATTGCTAAATAATCTATAGCTTCTTGTTGAAGGTCAAAAATGCTGTCAGGGAGCATTTTCCCCAACTGTGTCATTCTGGCAGCACTGTTTTTATAAAACAGGTTTTTAGCAAGAGGTTCCTTTTTAAAAGTTTTCTCCAAGCAACCCCACAGGTAGGGTGGGCCGAAAGCAGCAGAAAGAAGGTATAATAAGTTACTGGTTTGGCGGTATTTACGTGCGGCAGATTTTTCGCCCAAAAAAGTGTGGCTGTCTATTATTTCCTGCATTTCTGCGCCAACATCGGTGCATATTTCTTGTAAATTGCTTGCTGTGGCAGGGAGAATATCATTGATTACAGCCCTTAAATGAATATTTAATTTGCCCGGATCTCCTGAAAAATAGGTTAAAGTTAGCCGGAAGTCTTCATTTTCCCATTCTTCTGGCAGACGTGTTTCAAGCCCGGTAATATTTTTTAAATGTCTGGACTTGGCGGATTCCTTTTTTGTGATAAGCCCCGTTGGCAGCTCTTCCCCTAGAAGATCATACAGGGAACAGACCCATTCATCTGCCAGTTCATCATCTTCCAAAATGGAATCATCCAACGGCAAAGCAAGCATGCTGCCTTGGATGGCGTCTTTGAATTCACCCCACAGTGCATATTCCTTGCCTATTGGTGAGGCAACTGGGGCAAAGATTTCCTTGGATAGCATATAGTCAACATTGTTTGAAATTTTTCCGAATACACTGGCACCGAGCGTCAAATCTGCATAACAGTTGATACAAAGGGCGATGCTGTCCACCAGTGTTTTTTCCCGGCCAAAGGACAAAGGTGCCTCCCAGGTGGTAGGCAGCCAATAAAGCGCTTTATTATATGCTGATACTACCGGCTCATGTTTTTGGCAGATGCTGCAGATACCCTTCTTTTTCTGCCCTCCGGCCTTGCCCTCGGCAAATTTTGCGTTCCAAAAATTTGTTAAAAAAGCGGCGGCGTCGGCTACGATTATTTTCCCGGTTTGCGTATAACTATTTCCCAGCACTAGGTTGTTACCGGTAGGGGGCGTTGATTCTGTTAGGTAATAAGGGCCATTTTCCGTGATTACTGCCAATATAATTAATCCCAGTGTTTTACCAATAAGCTCCATATTAGATAGACTTTTGTAAATACAGTCTGCTATTTGTTCAATTTCGATATCATCAAGGTTGACATTAATTGTTCTTTCCAGTCGCCCGATAAGGAATTGCGTAATGCTGTTTTTGTTTTCAAGGAAGTTTTTAAAATGCCTGTCGTAAACGGGATAAGCTGGAACAGGGTAAATTCCCTGGGGATGCAATGGGTTTCCCCCACTGGGAATTATAAAGGGGAAGGCGAGAGCCTGGTTAACATCAGGTACGAATACGTCTTTCTTTCTTGTCCCTTGCATCCAGTTTCCACATTCACGTAAGGGTAAAGCAGCAATTTTGGTTTGTTCAAAATTTTTTTTACGTTGGTCTATTTCAATAGTAATGACTTTGGATAAAAAATTTCTGGCTTTGGCATTGTTAATATCGGAAACCAACTTTAAAATGTTAGCAGCCTCGATACCGGTGTTGCGTATTATACGGCCAATCCGGAAAAGATCATAAGATAACAAATTATCACCTGCCTCCTGATTTATTCTGATTATCTTTCTACTAAAGGATATTCGGTTTTAAAAAAACTGTCGAGAAAGCTGATTACCCTTTTATTTGGTAGTTTACTACTACTAATAATATGGGCACAATGTTGAACTTATGGCGCTGCCTAGCGGTTTGAGTGTTATCGAAAGGCAGTGCAGGCAACTGTTGTTTTGTCAATGGAACTTTTCCACAGCACAGCAGTCCAGCAAAATAATTGGTTTTATGCTGTGGCGTTAAATCATTTTTCAATGTTGTTCTTCCATTTCCATGAAGGCAAAATAGGGCGCAAATTGAGCGATCAGGACGCTGCGATCGACGTTGTAGGAAGGGAAGCCCAGCCACTCACGCAGTTTTTCATAAACCCCATGAAGCTGGTTGGCCACGGTCTGTTCTTGTTTGCCCAGCCTGGCAGCAATGGCAGCGTTGTCAAAGCCCCGGCAGGCCAGGTGTGTGACCTTGCTTTCGGCCGGGGTAAGCCAGCGCCGGATAAATTCACCTTTGCGCCTTTCCTCAGCTTTGCGGGTAAGCCGCTCGTACCAGATCAACACTTCCTGTGGATCTTTGAGTTCGGTGACTGCCTGGAGGAGGGCGCTGGCTTCGTTCCAACGTAAAACAGGCACGGGTACCAGCCAGATCCGATCTGTTTTTGAGGCATGAAGGCGGCGGCTGGCTCCGGGCTGCCACCCTTCAGTAATAAGATACCAGGCCCGGTCTTCGGGGCCGAAAAGAAGCTGTGCCACAGACATGCCTATAAGGCCCATAATTTTTCGCCCGCCGGATAAACAGAGGTGCACAGGTTGCTTGGCCTGACGGGCCCGGCGGATTTCGGTATAGAGTGTGCGCAAAAGCCCGCCCAGCTCCTCTTCTGTTTGAAAATCTTTGACTATTTTCTGGTTGATGGCCACTGGCACACACCGGAATAATATTTGGGAATATATCTGCCGATTATCAAATTCATGTTTTAGAATCTGCAAGGACTCTTTGACGGCGGGTACCCCGGTATAGATGACTGTTACCTCGTTTATCTGTTTGCCCATATCCAGAAGAGTATCCAGGGCAATGGTAACAACTTGGGGTTCCGTCCCCAAGGTGGCGATCATAGTTGCAGTGAGGGGTTCTTTCAAGGCCATTTATTTGTTCTCCTTAAAAATCTCCTACCTGATCAGGCTTTGGTAATATTAATCTTTTTTTAAATTCATTATCTGGTTCTATTTCCATATATTTTGTTTTATTAAGCCAGTTAGGAATCCTTGTGTTTTCCCAGTTTAACATGGTTTTAAGTTGGCGCATTCTGTCAATATCCCAAAGGAAATCTACAGTAACTGCTTCCTGTTTTTTCAGAATATTTAATAGGTATTTTTCAAAAATATTTTTGAAGGGTTCAATATCGCTAATTTTTTCACTAAGGTGCCAGCTATTTTCTTCAAAAAGCTTACTGTAACGTTCTTGGCGATTGCTGATGTATAGTTTTGGAGTTAGTTTTACTGTTCCTAATCCCAGAGGTTTACCCATACCCAGTTTGTGGTAATACCCGTGAGGGAGATCCAGAGCAAAAAGTAACATTCCCAATTCTTCTTTCATTAAATTTTCATAGCGAATTATAAATTCGAATAGTGTGCCAGTTTTTACCGGTCGTATTCGCGTAATAACTTTTTCACTGATTTTTTCCCGGGATTGTTTTTCCATTTCCCAGCCAGGATTATTGCGGTGCCAGTACAGTTTGTTGCCCCGTATTGTAATTTCAGTGTTATATTTTTTGGAGTTCCAGTGACTAGGCCTTTCCCCATCCGGCTCTAGATAGTGTTGAAAGGTAGTTGGTTTTGGTTCCGCCAGAATTTGCGGTATTTTAGCTTCTTCAAATGAAATATTTTGCTGATCGGGTATTAGGCTGGCATCTTCAAAACAAATGCGGGAAGCAAAGTTCTTTTCTATAGAACCAAAAAGAGCTTCGGTAAAATCGATAAAATCTATATTATGTGAAGAAGGGAGATAATCCCCGGTAGTATAGTTGTAGGCGAGGCGAAAATAGCCTGTGTGACCAAAGGATATTCGTTCTTTTTTTCGGCTGTCCTCCCAGCGAACATAAAAACAGGGGACGATTCCCTCTGGGGCTGAAGATAACATACGCATCAAGTTGCCATCATGTTTTTTGGCTTTGTCTTCATAGCGATTGACGTCCATATTATAAGCAAGGATATCCTTTTCGCATACGGGTATTTTCTCTTTGGAATAGTCTGGGGGGTTAATAAACCAGCCTTTATTGTTTTTTTTAGGTGCATCTCCTGGAATGACCAGGTATTTACTATCATGCTGTTTTTCTACAACAAATTCTATGTTATTTTTCCTTCTTTTTTCCATTTGGTTGAATTGCTTTCCGTTCACTTTTTCCGCGGGAACAATATAGTAATGCATACCTTCTTTCTGCAGGTATCCGGCATTAAATTTGTATACGGTCTTCTTTGTTTGATCTCGGGAAGTCATATTTTTTTGGTATTCTCTCCTAAAATCAGCATTTGCATCAGCCAGGCTACGGTAAAAAAGCAGTTTGTCTTCAAAAAAGCCAAACTTGCTCCAGCTGATTATTTCTATTAGATTTCGGATCATGCCGCGCAAGCTGCTTCCTGGAATTTTTAATTCATCACCTGGAGAGAAGAAATCAGGGTTTTCTTCTCCTTGTTCTTTTTTGACAAGCTCTTCAGGGGTGTAAGTATCTCTGATATAAAGTGGTGTCAGGGTTTCTAGTTTACATCTGATATATCCCGTGAAACGCTTTTTTTGATATACATCAAAAGGGGGAGGTGCTTGTCCTTCAACAACGGTTTGGTTCAACTGTATAAAATTGTAAGGGGCCCAGGCATCCTCGGTTTGTTTTTTACCTCCAGAACTTTGCACAAAACCTCTTTTACCATAACTCCTTTGATTTTGTTTAAAACCTTTTTGACTTTTATGACGGCGTTGCCGGCCGTGGGAAGAAGATGCGGCAGCCTTCGAAAAAATTTCTTTCCCGTTAACGACTATTCGGGCAATAACTCCTTTTTCCCGCAGAACCTCACATTCTTGATTTTGAAGCGATTCATCTAGTTTTGCGCTTTTAGGTATTGGCATGGTGCTCCCGTTTGCGAACTGTACTCGCCCGTGTATTCCCCCTTTTTTGTTCCGGGCGATCTTGATTAAAGCAGTTTTTTCCATTGTTTATTCCTCCCCACCTGTAAATTCAACAAAACGACAATCCTCATAACCTGCCTGTCCCATTTTATTGAAGCCAATATAATTGCGGGTTTTGATTTTTAACCGATTTTTAGCACTGTTTTTAATTTGTACTTTTATGTCCGGGGGAATTATTAATTCTGTGCCCCGTTTTTCAAAAAGACGAGCCCAACCATCATCAAGTATTTCATAATTAGTACCCCATAGTACCTGTTCAGCTTCAATAAAACACTTTATTTCTTCATCATCATTTATGCTGTTTTCACCATCGATTCTTAAGCGGCCTTGAAATTGATGCCCGTTAAATGGCCAGATTAACAGCTCTTGGTTTTTATTAAATGCCCTTAATTTCAGCAGATATTTGGGATTAAAAGTTTCGTTGTTAAAAAATTTTGGTTTACCCCCGTTTATTTTCCCCACCATTACCTTATAATGAAGATACGCAACAATGTACCCATCCCCAGCAAAAAATTTTGCCAAGGTATTTTCCAGATCCAACCAACTATTTAATTCTTTTTGGATCTGCTTAACCCTAGTCCGATCTTTTTTTAGTTTAAGTCCATTCAATTATTGTTCACTCCCTGTTGGCATTCCTTTAAAAATGATTGAACAAAGATTTCAAGGTCATCCTGATTATTGATTTTTAAAGGCTGTTGTTTATTTTCTATGTTGTGATGAATTTCAAAGGATTTCTTTTTGCCCATATTTATTCGGGCCCGGAGGCCTTGCAGCACCCCCCTGCCAATACTTTTGTCCCCACCAAGAGGAAGATCCCCATTCCATAAATCCTTTAATAATAGTAGCGTAAGCCCCACTTCCCAATCTTTATAATTTCTGATTTCAATGTTAATTTTTACCTGTTCATCCTTCTTTTTTTGGGGCCAAAGGGGTTGCGTGTCAAATAAAGCAGAATTTATAACCCCGCCGGTAAACCGGTCGATGCGTGTTCTAAATTGGATTTCTTCAATTGTGTTGTCAATGTAAGTTTCCTTAACTAAAAACCTGCTTTTAATCTTTTCTTCTTTGCCATCCGGTTTGCTAGGTGCCCACCCGAAGAGCTTTTTGGTCATTTCCTCGCCGGCTCCCCCCATAGTATTGATGATTTTAACAGCCCGCGAACGAAGGGCGCCTTTTATTGAGGCGCCGGGTATTATATTTTTCCCTTTGCTTTTAATATGAACTGCATCTGGGTTTTTGGGATTTCCAGAATAGGATTTTACAATCAAGGAGTTCTTTATTTTAAATACTGCTTCCAACGATAAGTTTTTGTCTGTTTCAGGAAAGGTTTCGTTGAAAGGTAGTGCAATTTTTTGCTCATCCGTTATTTCTCTTTTAAGCCAAGCGAACACGTCTCTTTTTTTAGTGAAATTATATTCATATATGGCGTAATTTTTAAGGTAGCATTCTCCAAAGCCTTTTGTTGTCATAGCCCCTAAAGATACCTTACTTTCAGTTAATATTTTGATTATGGTTGCGATGATTTTCAGGAAAGTATGACGACAAAAGCTTTCCCTGAGTGTTACCTGTGCTTTAAATTCAAAATCTGTTTCCGGTTCAACAACCTCATAGTCAAACTTCATTTCATCACGGGCAGTTCCAGTGTATGGACTTATACACACACCATCCCTAAATGTTACAAAAGGGGTATTTGTTGCGATTAAATCTTCTATGATAAAGGCACTTTGATAGCATGAATCACTGAGGAATGAAGAATTTTTTGGTGAGCCCCAGAAAAAATCGAATTGATTACGATCATCTTCAGCTAATAATAATCTTTCATAAAAATAATGTCTGAGCACACCAGTTAAGGATGTAGATGGTATATAGGGGTTGCCATCTTTGTCCTTAATAACGACTATGTCCAGATCTTGTTTTTCACCAGTGCCAATAATCAGGGGGGACAGCAGGGAAAGTGTCCCCTCAATCAAAAATTTTCCTTTAATACTTGCATTATTTTTGGTCATGAGGGTCTAGCCTCCTTTTGTTGAAGCTGTTTGTTTTTCCACCAAAATTCCTTCAAAAGTGTTTGGAAATATGTGTTCCAAAGAAAAGGTAGTAAATCTTCTTGGGTCTTTGGATCATAATCAATTAATCGGGCTAATTTTTCGTAATCTCCGAGGTTATTTAGAAAATAAAACAGTTTTTTTTCATCATATCTACTTAAATAATCAAGAAGGCTTTCTTTCGCTTGATTATGCTCATAATAGCGACAGCTACGAAGTTGATTTTTAGCTGTTTCTTTTAGTTGAGCTATTTTGGTTGAAAAATTTTTATAGCCAGTTTTGCCAACCATTAGTTTTAATCTTCCCAGCAGGCTGTTTTTAGGGAGCCCTTTAAATTTATTGGTTTCGGCAATTGCTTCAGACTTAATTTTTTCAAATAATGCTTCTTTAACAATGGCCCGGAAGATGTGTTTAACAGCTGCTGGCGGGTTTCCAACAGGTTTTTCTACTTTTTTATTGGCGGTATTCAAAATATATTTTTCTACTGTAGCAGGCGTTATTTGTACTCTTCCGAAGCCCTCCATTAACCGTTCTCCAATTCCTTTTTCCAGTAGGTTATATATTCCGTTTAAAATACTGTTATCCACATACTCAAAAAACAAATATAGTGATGAACCGGCACTTATTGCTCTTTCCCCAGGTTTTTTCATTTTCCAAATAGAAACGTAATTTTCTATAAATTCTTGTTTTATAATACTACCTTCGATAGTAAAGGTATCCTTTCCAAATATTTTTTGGAGATGTCTTTCTATATTTGAAAAGGTTGGATCAGACATTCCCAATTCGTTATATAAAATACATGGTGAAATAAAAGTAAAGAAGATGCCTTCTTCCAAAATGTTTTCGTTGATAAGTGAATTGCTATCAATTTTTTGAATATTTAAAAGTTCAATTATTACATCCCCGTACTCTGCACCCTTTGATTTCCCCATTTTAGCTTTAAAATTATGACCAACTATTTTTTTTAAATCCTCTAAATCCTTACTACTGCCGTAAATTGCACCTTTAAAGGCTTGGCTTGGCAATAAAGATTCATAGTTAAAAAATAGCCCTTTTTTACTGGTTCCGGTAAGACGGTCACGTTCATGGTGGAAGCTTATTCCCTTTTTAGGTTTTATGTTTATTATGTGCTCGCTGTTAATATTGGAAAACCCCCCCAAGGGTTTTGTAATATTGTTAGGGTCTGTTAGCAAAATGTTATATATAGCATTACCTGCCTTTTCTTGTTGGATATAAAGGGGTGTAGGGGTTGTTTCAGTATGTTGTTCCATCAAATACCCGTTAGAAAAAGATAGATCCCCCCTTAAAAACCATCGGTAGAAGGTATCGTCCTCATGGGCCTGGGTAAGTTGTTTTATAAAGATATACCTGGAAGCCAGAGTTCCTAAGACTGTGCTTCCCCGCAGGTACTCAAGGGTTTCAATCATGTTTTGGCCTGTTGTTGGCCTGCTAATAAGTACCTTTGAAAGCAAGGTAATTTTATAGTTAAGGGCATGCATTTTAACCGACCTTCTTTTCTAATTTATTAATAGTCTTCTCAAAAATGTTTTGATTTCCAGCTAACAGTGAACACTTTACACGTCCAAATCCCCGGTTACGCATAGTGCCCAATCGATGGAGATTTGCACAGGAAAGAGCCAGCAGATCGATTGCGGTTTCGTTTTTACTAAGCAAAGAAATTTCTCCTTCGAAAGATAGGCCGGTTTTTAAAACCCTCACTGTTCGCAAGCTATGGTTTTCAGCTAATCCGTCTTCATTAATGGAAGTTTGTTGACGTATTTCGGTTAAAACGTTTGTGATCACATCGGGGGAGAGTATATTATTGTATTCTTGCAATGCCCATCTACACCAGGCAGATACTTCATCATATTGGGGAAGGTGTAAATTGGAAAAATAAATTTTACCCCCTTCAATATCTCCCGGTGTGCCGAAAACATGTTTAATTAGATCCTGATCAAAATATGAAATTTTGGCATTTTGCATCATTTCCATCACCTCAACAGCACTCTCCCTGAGGGCTCCTTTTAATCTTCGGGCTGGGAAATATGGAAGCCCGGAAGAATCAAAAACCAAATCGGTATCAATGACAGAACCCCAGCCCTCACCAGCTCCGGGAAGACAGGGTGAAGTAAGCTCCAGTTGTATTCTATATTTTTGCAACTTTGCTCCCTCCTCGTTCATTAAGAAAATATGTGGGATAAAAATTCATCAGTTCAATCATGTCAAAATAAGGTGTTTTGTTGTTTTCCCATCCTGAAATATGGTACCCCTTACCTGGAATGGCTTCTACTTCTTTTCCTTTTATGTTCATTTGTTTTAAAAAGTTTTCTGCTGATTTTTTACCTAACGTTAGTATGCTGCGAAATTCTTTCACTTTATTTCTTGGCCAATCATCTAAATTGATAAATTTTTTTATACCTTTCAGCAAATGCATTATATTTTTTTCGTTATCTTTATCTCTTTCTTGATCAGAAACAAGATATGGCCCAAAGTTTAATTGGCCTTCATTAATTGTGTAGTTATCTTTTCGAATATTTTTCAGGTTGCCGGAAAAACCGCCGTATGCAACATGAAAATCAAGCCATGATGTCCCGGGATTTTTACGGGCTTCTTTTTTGGCCGCTGAGCATAGCTCTTCAGCTAAGATATAGCTCCGGTAAAAGGGATATTTGGTGCCGGTAATAGCAATCCCCGCTGAAGCAGATAGCTGTTTTCCGTTTGATAAAGTTTTACGGGAGATTAGTTCCAAGTATTTTTTAGCGAAAGATATTCCTAGCCGGCCATCTGTAATAAAGGTAATATCATCGCCTTCAATCAATAAAGGCCGGAAAGGCAGTATAGTTTTACCGTTCTCATTTTGTATATAAAAGCCTGACTCCTCAGTTAGAAGGTAGTCCATGTTATTTTTAAGGAATCCGACAAATTCCTGGTATGCCTCACACATAGCCTTGTCTACAAGTAAGGAAAGATTCCTGATTTCCGGCAAAGTTGTGCAATTCATAAACTGCTTGCCAATTGAGTTTCCATCGATATGCACGACTGCAATATGGTTTTGACCGGGGATTTGACCAAGTTTATCAATGTTGGTTGTAAAGGTGTATTTATCTCCAAGGATATCCCCGGCTAATAATTTATCGTTAATAATTTTTGCATGCCCAAATTTGGTTTTAGAAACAGATGATATAAACCATTCTCCATCTGCGTCTTTAAAAAATGTTTCTGCTGAATTTCCAGAAAACGGGCAATCGGCGGTAATGCCATGCTTAGGCAGCGTTGTTAAAGAAAAATGCCTGCTTTTATTTTCTTTCAATACAGCAAACAGGTGCTGTAATTCACTACGAAAATTATTAAAATCAAAGGTGCTATTCATGGCAAATGCAAAATTTAACCCCGGTGCTTCTACTAACAAGTCAGTTGTCCATTTTTTTATGAATCTTCCTAGCTTTTTCTTCTTCCCTAAAAAATAGTAATGCAATTTACCCCCCTCCGATGTAGCCTATTTCAAAATCTGTGCTGCTATTTTCCAGGTGAATAGTTTTAGGATGATTTCTCCATGAGTTTGTATCTACTTTGGATTGTAAAGTTTCTTGAATTGATTGCAGCATTTTTTCTTGGTAAACATTAGTGACAATATTAGATGCACCCACATTTTCCAGCAATTTATTACTGGCGTATACATAATTTTGGATAGATATGGTTTCAATAAGTAAGGCCGTTACCAAGGCATTAAACCCTCCCCCCAAATATATTCCTTAATTTTTTTCCATAAGGTATCCGCTTTTAAATCGGATATGCTAAGAACCAGAAGGTTCTGTTTTGTAACGCCCGTTATTTGTTCTAGATCAGCAGAAAAAGCATCTTTTTTGCGATCATCCAGGCAGGTTACAAGAACTGATAAGGCTTCATCTCCGCCCATTTGCCGGGTTCGATGGATTATTTCAAATCCTTTTTGTTTACAGGTGCCTTCACTCCTATCAGTTGTGCACGATTATACCACAGACTTGGTAACCGTTTACGATGATAACATCTACTTCAAAATCTTTTACCGGACCCGGCTTTATTATTCTCCAGTTACTGTCAATATTAATAATTCCCTGGGAAAAATCTCTTTTTAACACGTTATCTTTTTGTATTTCCTTTTTAATTACCATATAGACATAATGTTCAAGCCATTTACCATCTAAAAAATCGGATATGGTAAACGCTAACCGTTCTTTAAAGATTGCGTTAGTGATGGTGTTATCAGGTATCCAAAGGTTGCCTTCACCATCAAGGATCGTTTTTTCCTTGGGAAGGGCTGATAACAGGTCATGGATTAAGCGGGGGGTTTTATTTTTAAACTCTTGTTTAAACTTTTTTACATTTTCGGGATCAAGTTGTTTTTTGTTTTGATTGTTTTTAACCAGGCTATTTTGTTTTAAAAATTTATTTGGTTTGTCTATAAAATCTTTTCCAGAGTAGTATTTGTTCCTGATGTGGTCTTTTTTCCAGGAAAGGTACTCTGTTAACCTGTCGGAATTAATGAGGTTTTCGAATTTCTCCAGTACAGGGTAATAATCCTGAGGAAGGGGGGCCTCCTCATTCTTTTTCTTATAATTATGCAGCTTAATCAGATTGCTTAAAGATAAGGGGATTTCCTTTCTTAAATCTTTGCTTATGATTTTATTGTTATCCCAAAGGAGTTTATACCTTCGTCCATCCAGGTAAGAAAATGTGATGTTATTTTTGTAGTTGTGTTCTAGATACCGGTAAACATGTACAGCCATTGATTTTGTACCCCCGGTGTAATTAAGATGAATTGCAAAATCACGATTCATTACCCTGCTTACAAGTTTTTTTTCCAGATCATTTACTATGCTGTCAGCAGAACTGACCTCGCTGAGGGCCACCATTTCAAAAAACAAATCTCTTTCGTCAAATTCTCTTTTAAGGACTTTTTTGATGTTTTCTGCATATTCACCTGTACCTGCCTGGCCGATCTCTTTTCGTTCCTCCGAGTGTACAAGCCATAAATGTTTCAACCCGTTGTTTTGTCTTAAAAGATATTTGCTGACTACATAGTTAGGCAACGGATTTGTTCCAACCAACAATACCAAATCAGTGATAATGTTGATTTTTAAAACCTCCTTGAATATTAAATACTTTTATAATTTTAAACATTTTCTTTCAAATCACAACACCCATACCCCTGTGAATTTTTCGCCCCCAGCCCGGCGTTTAGGGCGACCTGCAGTAAGGCGGGGTCGCCTTGCAGCTCATAATCGCCCATCCAACCCTTGATGACGAAATTCTTATAGTAGGTTACTTTGTGATCTTTTTCTGTTACGGCCAAGGGCTCTATGGCAAAATGTTTCTCCGGTGGCGGGCCGCCATGAATCAGCTTATATTTTTTGGTCAGGTTGGCTTGGACCAGTTCGCCAAACCGCGGTTCAAAGGGTGAGTAATAGTAGGTGTAGCTGCGGCCGCCTGTGGAAGGCAGGGTGCTGTATACCGTTAAAGGGGATAGCATGCGTACCTTCACTTTTTCTCCATCGACGCGGGGGTCGGCAATGTCGATCTGGCTTACTTCAAGTTGTGTTCGGCCCAGGCGAACCCGGCCTTGCCGTAGAAAACCGGTTCCCAATTCCTGCAGGATAAAGGGAATCGGTGAGCAGATGACCAGATGCAGGGGAGGGGTCAGTATCAGTTGTCCCTTTTTCTGATCGTAGCGTGCTTTTTGTCCCATCAAACGGGAAAAGGTAAAAAGTTTAAACCGGCGTTTTTCAAAGGGAAAGCCGTGTTCGTGCAGGTATTTGCGTAAAAGTGGATTTTCCATGCTGTTATAAATTAGCCCTTGCACCAGATTGTTGTACTGTACTTGAATATGGGCCGGGCCGTTGGAATGTAAGATAAGGGTTAACTGCATTTTGTCACTCCTAGAAAATGTATCTTTATTGTACGCGTCAAATTAAAACCAGTTAAGGAAAAGCTATCCAGGAAATC
Source organism: Dethiobacteria bacterium (assembly GCA_050948785.1). Classification (GTDB taxonomy): domain Bacteria; phylum Bacillota; class Dethiobacteria; order DTU022; family UBA8154; genus JAAZMI01. The sequence goes on along the minus strand of JBMNEM010000006.1, from coordinate 251,568 downwards.
CCGAACAACTTTTTTGAAAACTGGCAGAATTCCTTCGTAAAGCCCCAGCAGTTTGCTTATTATTACCTTTTCTCTCTGGCCTGTTCGCGCATGGCCTGTAGATTGAGGATTTCGGTAACGGCATAGCGGAGTGGGATCTCTTTAGTGAGTGGGCGCAGGCGCAAAACGGGGGGGAAATAGCCCATGCGGCCGTGCAGTTGGGCCAGCACGGCTGCTGCGCTGTAGTTTAGAGAGGGTAAATTGATCAGTAGTGTATTGGTTTGCCATTCCTGTGGGTTAAAGCCAGTCTTGTCCAGCATCTTTTCTATTTGGGGTGCGAGAGGTGCTTCGGGATTGATTTGATTGGAGATTTCCAATACAGTGGTTATTTTAACTTCAACCAAAGCCTGGATTTCCTGGAGTTGAGCATCAGTTAATGGATGGGCAAAATTAATGATTATCATTGGCAGTGCGGCCTCCGTTCCCTGGGTTCCTGAGTAAAATATGTCGGAATTTATCGAATTATGAAGGTAAAAAAAATAATATTGCAGGTAAGTCGCCCTGGAACCACATTTTTCCTCTATTTCCACCAAAACCCTAAGCCATTATAACATTAATTTAGAATTATTCCTATACTTCCCCCGGCATTTATTTAGTAAGCGTCAAAGAAACTCTCACATAGTATAGTAGATTTAAAGATGGTACAATCACCATAAAGGCGGTTGAGAAAGTTGAAAAAGTAAGCAAACCTTTTCAACCTAGAAATGGGGTGATTGTATGAATACACAAAAGGTCGCAACACAGTACCGGTTATCACAATGGGCGAAAGTGATACAAGCACGACAGGAAAGCGGGCAAAACATTAAGGACTTCTGCCAGTCAATGGGAATAAGCAAAAACCAATACTTTTACTGGCAAAGGAAGCTTCGAAACGTGGCATGCACAGAGCTTGTGATGCAGGAAAAAGCTATGGATACCATACCAAACGGTTGGCTACAGCTTGCACCGGTACAGGCCCAACAAATGAAAGAGGCGCTGGACATAGAAATCAGCGGCTTTCATATCAGCGTGAATGCCGAAACAGATCCCGAACTGCTGAAAAAAGTCTGCCGTGTGCTGAGGGCGCTGTGATGAAATGGAGTGACAAACCTGTATATGTATGCTGTGGATTTACGGACATGAGAAAGTCCATCAATGGATTGATGACGCTGGTTCAGGACAGCTTTTCCCTCGATCCATTTTCAGATGCGCTGTTTGTATTCTGCAACAGAAAAAGGGACAGGCTCAAAATCCTAGAATGGGACGGTGATGGGTTCTGGCTGTACTTCAAACGGCTGGAACGGGGGCATTTTATCTGGCCGGCAGAAGAAGACGCTACCACAATGGTGCTTAAACCTGAAGAATTATCCTGCCTCATTGACGGGGCGCGGCTTGAAAAAAAACTTAAAAAAAGGGAAGTTTTAGAGCGACAAATCTCTTAAAAATATGTTACTGAAAAGTGGCCTAAACATTGATTCCATGCGGGTTTAGTGATATAATTATCTTATGAAAACGCAAGAAATTTCGGTAGAAAACCTGCTCAATATAATCGAAAAAAAAGACCGCAGGATTGCTGAACTAGAGCAGCAAGTTAAATGGTTTATGTCACAGATTCGTCTGGCGAAACATAAGCAATTTGGGGCATCAAGTGAGCAGACAAATGCCACCCAGTTGTCCATATTCAACGAAGCCGAATCAGATGCCGACCTGGCCGTACCGGAACCGGAAATTACTGAAGTAAAGGCGCATTACCGCAAACGGACACGCCTTATGACGGACAAGTTACCGGAGGATCTGCCTGTTGAGATAATCGAACACGAACTGCCGGCTAAGGAGCGCGTCTGCCCGGATTGCGGCAACGAATTACATACAATGGGCAAGGAAACCCGCGAGGAATTCAAAATCATTCCTGCGAAAGCAATAATTGTGCGGCATGTAAGGCACGTTTATGCCTGCCGGAATTGCGAAAAAACCTCCGATCATGTTCCCATCGTAAAAGCGGACATGCCCGAACCTGTCATCAAAGGCGGCTTTGCCTCACCCGAAACAATTGCCCATCTTGCATCCCAGAAATTTATGATGGCCTTGCCGCTGTACCGCCAGGAACAGGAATGGAAGCAAAACGGGATCCTGCTTTCCAGGCAGACCATGTCAAACTGGCTCATTAAAGCCAGTGAGAGCTGGCTGGAACCGATATATGAAGAAATGAAGCGGCGGTTATGCAAACACGATGTGCTGCACGGAGATGAAACAGTGCTGCAGGTGCTAAAAGAACCGGGCAAGAAGGCACAGTCAAAAAGTTTTAAGGGGTACCTCCACGCAGATGGATACAGCGGCTACCATAAGCTGCCCGAAAACATAATTGTTGTCGGTTGCTGGGCACACCTGCGGCGGAAATTTTTTGATGCGCTAAAAATCCTGTCCAAAGACAAGCAACCGGATTCCAATGCAGCGAAGGGGGTTGCCTATTGCGACAAACTATTTCATTTTGAAAAACAGTTTGCTTTGCTGACCCTGGATGATCGTCTTGAAGAGCGCAAACGGCTGGCCAAGCCTGTGGTTGATGAGTTTTACAACTGGGTTGATGGTCTTGCTGCCTTACCAAAAACTCTTCTTGGCAAAGCTGTACACTATGCAAAATCCCAGCGGAAATATCTAGAGAGATACCTACTGGATGGCCGCCTGGAGATTTCAAACAACCGTGCGGAGCGCAGTATTAAGTCCTTTGTGATTGGTCGCAAAAATTGGCTGTTCGCAAACACACCAAACGGTGCAAAAGCCAGCGCGATATACTACAGCCTGATTGTGACTGCAAGGGAAAACGGCTTGAATCCCTTTGAATACCTGACGTGGATTTTTACCAACGCCCCCAACTTGGGGAAACCAGGGTATGCAACCGCAATTGAAGATTTCCTACCCGGCAGCGCAGCCTTACCCAAGAAGGTGTTTTCGCCGAAACCAAAGAACGAGAAAGAAGAAAAACATCCATGGGAGGAAGGCTAGCATGGCAGCAAACATTAACTATATGATGGCAATGGTTAAGGAATACCTATCAGGCAAAATTCCCCGCTACATATTCGAACTAGATTTCCAAACCGAAATTTTAGCGCGTTACAAAAAAATGGTGAAAGAACACAGGGAATTTGCTGAGTTGTTCTATGACCTGCTTTCGGAAGACGGCGTAGACATGGGCGATGAGTTATCGGATGCAGAATTTGAACGACTGATCCGCCAACAATATAATGAAGTCAAAAGTATAGCCGAAGAAGGCTTTTTTTGATATCGGTGAACATCAGGTGCGCTTATCTTTGACGCTTACACGAATTGAATAACAGTAAGCAATATATAAGGAAGTTTCAATCCCCACCCCCATGCGGGGGTGAACAAGAGGCGGACAATGCGTTCTCACATGAGCATAGAGTTTCAATCCCCACCCCCATGCGGGGGTGAACGCGGTCTTTAGTCAGATTCCTCCACGGCGGCAGTGTTTCAATCCCCACCCCCATGCGGGGGTGAACAATTTTCAACAACGGGGGAGGGAACACCTTTAGGAGTTTCAATCCCCACCCCCATGCGGGGGTGAACCAAATCCGGGTAATACCGCTTCCAGAAAGCAAACTGTTTCAATCCCCACCCCCATGCGGGGGTGAACCTCCCCTTCCGGCTTCTCCCGTTTCTGTGCCACAGTTTCAATCCCCACCCCCATGCGGGGGTGAACGGAGTAAGCTTTTTTGTTTGAGCTAAGGCTCTCGTTTCAATCCCCACCCCCATGCGGGGGTGAACGGGAAGCCCTAAGAATGCTCATAAGGCAATTATTGTTTCAATCCCCACCCCCATGCGGGGGTGAACACAATACCCTATTTTCCAGATGATGAAATATCAGAGTTTCAATCCCCACCCCCATGCGGGGGTGAACATACTCAACCATTCTTCTGGAGATAACTTTTTTGAGTTTCAATCCCCACCCCCATGCGGGGGTGAACGTAATCTTCTCTTTCTTCCCCAAACAGTTGTAACAGTTTCAATCCCCACCCCCATGCGGGGGTGAACGGGATAGGGTTTGTGTCGCTGAGATATGGAGTGGTTTCAATCCCCACCCCCATGCGGGGGTGAACGCCAATGCGGGAACCAGCCCAGAGCTTGATGTTTCAATCCCCACCCCCATGCGGGGGTGAACAAGGCATTAACGGAATAGACAATGAATTCTGGGAGTTTCAATCCCCACCCCCATGCGGGGGTGAACTTGATACGGCGCAAAAAGAAGCCGTTTTAAATGGGTTTCAATCCCCACCCCCATGCGGGGGTGAACCTAATGGCAAGTATAAATGCCCCGGCCAGGAAGAGTTTCAATCCCCACCCCCATGCGGGGGTGAACTAAGTTCCCAGGATGGAAGCTTGTTGAGGGTAGAGTTTCAATCCCCACCCCCATGCGGGGGTGAACGGCTCCCGGGTACTGGAAAAGGATGAGGACATGGGTTTCAATCCCCACCCCCATGCGGGGGTGAACAGCGAATCCGCCAGTAAGCCGTCCCCTCGGGAATGTTTCAATCCCCACCCCCATGCGGGGGTGAACGCCACCCGATAATAATATGTCGCATCCCATAAGGAGTTTCAATCCCCACCCCCATGCGGGGGTGAACTAGCCACAATGTGATTATGACAGTGGTGGTCAAGAGTTTCAATCCCCACCCCCATGCGGGGGTGAACAGTACCATGGATAAACCCCATAGTACAAGGGTTTAATCAACGGTTTTCGCGTACCTCAAATTTAAACATTCTAACAAGCCTTGCATCTGACCTAAAACCCTATTTAATACTGATATAGCATCATCGCGTAGCTCCCTGGGTTTTTATGTTTATTGATGGTCCGCGATGCTAATTTTATAGTATCAAAGGTTCTTCCTGGATATAAGCAGGCTTTACGCCATAATGCTCAACCCTTCTTTTCCAGTTCTTGCCTAAGTGATAAAATCGTAAAGAATCTTTTTCAGGTTTGATGATATTAAGCAACTTATTTTTTAACTTAATAAATTGAGCTGGATCAACTAAACATTCAAAAACTGAATTTTGTACTCTTTGTCCATAATCTTCGCAGGTTTTTGCCACGTATCGCAGCCTCTTTGGTCCCTCGGCATCTACGACGCTAACATCATAGGTAATCAATACGAGCACCGCATGTCACCTCTATTTCCAATGAAAAGGCGGGTAGAAATCCAGATCGCCCCTTAAATATCGGGCCAGCAATTGAGCCTGTATATGAGGTATTAGCCCTATAGGCATTTTTTCTTCTAAAAAAGGATGAGTAATCGTTTCCTTTTTTCGTTTCTGCCAAGCAGTAATGATTGTCTTACGAGTTTCTTCCGTCATACGGACAGCCGTTGGCGTTAACTCAAACCCATCTCCTTGAACTTGCTTTAGGTTGATCAATGTCAGGGCTACTCGATCACATAGCGGAGCCCTGAGTTCCTCCATTAGATCCAATGCCAAGCTAGGCCGCCCAGGCCGCATAGCATGTAAAAAGCCGACTGCTGGGTCCAGTCCCACTCCCTCCAGGGCTGAGCGCATATCATTGGCTAGCAACATGTATAAAAAAGACAGTAGAGCGTTAACTCTATCCATTGGTGGCCTTTTACTTCTTTTTTCGAAGGTAAAGTCTTCTTTGTTTACTTTAACCATGTAATCAAATACGGCGAAATAACGGTTAGCTACAATTCCCTCTATGCCGCGGACCTGATCATGGTTTTCGACTGTCATCAATTGGGAGGATAAATAAGCTATTTCTTGTGCTGCCTTTTTTAATTTACCGCCGGTTTTATGGTTGTTACTGTCCCTCGCACTTCTAAGCAATACATTCCTCTCATTGGCAATTTTAGTAGCAATAAGGTTTTTTGCCAACAACAAGGCTTGTTCTGTACGAGCAGCGGAATATTGTCTTGTTCTGAGCAGCACGTTGCCCCTGACTGGTCCTTCGATACGTCCATAAAACCGGCCTTGATCACTATAAAAAGCAAGCCCAATACCTTTTTCACCGCAAAAAGCAATCAGGGGAGTGGAAACAGTCGTATTTCCAAAACACAGAATTGATTCCAAAGTATGAACAGGCACTCTCACTTTTTCTACCCCACCTACATGAATACAGATGGTCTCGCCTTGCTTAGATAAATATGATTCTTCCGTTAAAACATATAAAGTATTCAGTAAGCGTTTCATTGTTTTTCTCCACTTTCAATGTCATTCCAAATGGATTTAATGTAGCGGGCTGCTGATGTTTTTACCTTACGCCTTTTCGCTCCGCGGCCGCGTGAGGAAGTCAGGGGAAAGCAATCATTACCCAAGGAACAGTCCCGACACTTACTACTGGCTATTATGGTAGGGATATTACCAGCAGTCAACATGACATGTAATGCCCTGGCTCCTTGTTGAACAAGCTGCCTTAATTTCGATGTCACCAGCACTTCTTTACGGCGACGGTCCCCTGCATAATAGATAAAACCTCTATGGATAGTTACTCCTAACATTTCTTCAAGGCAGATGGCTTGGCCACTTAATTGGACCTCATATTCCAGTTCATCTCGTACCCTGCCGTGTTTGTATTCAACTGGTACAACCTCCCATCTACCCTCTAAGCTTTGTACTATGTATCCTTCATGGTTAGTGTAGAATTCAACACTATCCGCTACTCCAAATAAACCCAATTCCAGAGAGCGAAGAGGGAGGCTAGTTAGACGAATTAGATCGGATCGTTTTTCTTGCCTGGCTTTATCAACACGTTGATGAATAATAGTGCCTGATATGGTGTGAATATTATCGCTCCACTGTCTTTCAATCAACATCAGTGCAGCCCGGCGGGGGCAATAATAATATTGGGATAAATAAGATAAAGGAATAAGATTGTCTTCGGTGTACTTCAATCTACAACCCCATTTCAGCCCCCGCACAGTAGGGGAAATTATTTTAATATAAAAATACTGCCTAACTTTTATACCTCAACCCATGGCAAATTATCCGGTACTGCTCCCCAGGTGATCTGTACGCCTTCTGGAGATGGAAGGGCAAAGCCAATCTCTACTCCTTTAGGTATCTGATCTAAATTAATTTGAAGAATATAATCGCGATAGTCTCTAGGCACATCAATATCTGCTTTTTTCTTTACTTGAACCAAATGAAATAGCTGATGGGCGGGAGCACAGCCCAGCTTAGCCTGGTTTATCCTTTGCTGTTCATCAGAATCAGTACCGATATGCTTGAAGATAATCAGGGGCAACACTGTGGACATCTCCCCTTTGCTGGCAGAGCGATCGTGTTCATACATGTTGAGCATTGCTTCCCACAACAGTTTCAAATCCTCATCACCAAAGCCTGTTCCCCCGGCCAGGTGGGCGCTGATAAATCCTCGCCCTTCGTACAATCCATAAGGAATAAGCTGTTTTCGTCCCATAGTTCGAAGTTCATCTTCTGGCTGCTTTTTCTCCCATGCTTCATATTCTTCATAAGAAGCTACTCCTTTTGTACCTACTGACTCGGCTACTACCATTCTAGTAATCGAAATATCCATGGGCAGTATTGGATCGTAGGAGCGCAAAAAGGTTAGCTGCACTGGCCCCCGTACTTGCCCGGCATTGGGACCGGTAGAAAGAACAGCTCCAAAAGTACGAACATCGTAAAAATTTTTGCAAAGCCATTTCTGAGATTGTGCCACCTTGTCTTTTGTTTTTTCCATTTTGGTATTGCCTGTTTCTTCATGAGCTTTAGCAATAAATTTATTAATGTTGGTGGACTGTTGCATAATAATGCCATAGGGTTCTTGATTTCCCTTGGCAAATTGAATATAGTTGCGAATCCGCCGTTTTATAGCGACATCGCTGATTAACCCTCTCATGTCTTGGGGATCCATCCTGGGGGAGTTGCCCATATCCGGATCGCCATTGGGATTTCCGTTCTTACACTCCACAAAGTACATAAACTCATATCGATTATTAATCGTCATGATTGATCCTCCTTAATTTTTGCTTTCTGTTTCAGTGTCATTTGCATTTTTTTTCTCAGTAGTACCAGTATATATGGCTGCCCGTTGCTGGTAGTAGCCTAAAGCGAAAAGAGACTGTTCTTCTAGGGTAAGGGTAGCAGGCAAGCTATCTCCTAACCGGGTCATGATCTCCCCCAATGATTTTTCGAACCAGACCACCGAACCCTTCTTCTCTAACTTATCAAGATGGTATTGGGCTCCCCGTATAAGGCGACCCAGCACCAGGGCCGGGGTGGTGCTGGCAGCAGCATAGTATCTTTGCACTACGCCCGCTCCTACATCTCCCAAAGCTCTGTTCTGCAGCACTGCCAAAACTGCCATCAGACGACCTGCGTGGTAGGCTGGTGATGGGTGTTCAGGATTAAGATCAGGCTTCATTTTTTTACCTCCTCCATTGACTTTATTTCTAACAAGCCAAACCTTCAGTAAAGCACAAGCGATCCGATCCAGATTGCCCAGGGTATTCTCATCATCGTTATAAAGCCTGGATCTGATATAGGCCAAGGATTTGCTAGCTACTGTGTCAGGTAAGGGCAAGTCATTAATAATACTTCGCCATAGTCTGGGCATTAAAGGTGGTAGTTCATCACTGATTCTTTGAAATATTTTGCTGTCATTTTTTCGATAGGAGACCAGCCTGGTCAGGGCTGCGGATAGCTTGAAATCCTTACTTCTTCCTTTTCCATTAGGGGAGATTAATGTCAGATCGTTAAACCACTGTTTAAGATTGGAAGCCAACTCTACATAATCTCCTTCGAGCCAATCTCTAACCATGATTCGTCCACCGGCTCCGGAGATTTGGAGTATATAATAACGGTTATTGAGCAGATCAGGGCGTCTACCTTCTCTAACAGAGTTTAATAATTCTTCCACCTTGGCTAGGGCACCAGCTTCCTCAGCAGCGGGATTGTCATAGTCTTCCAAACCAAACAGATCATCCTCCTCAGGAACAGGTTCCTTGTACCAGCTTAAAAACATAGTACCTGCCAAAGGGGCCGGTGCATTATCTATTAAATGTTGCATAGCATTTCTATATATTGCTATTGCTGTCTCCGAACAAGCGGCATTTTGCGATTGCTTTAAACCAAATGAAGTGAAGGCATCTTTATCAAATCCTATTAGTGTTGAGCCAGATGATTGACCACCAACCCGGGTCAGCCCCCCTATTTTACTATGGGTAGCTAAAGGCACTGTCTTTATCGCCGCTCAGCAGGCAAATCATCTGTTTGCCTGTTTCATCCGCTGGTTTGATGGATTGCCTGAATTTCCTCCACCAGTTATGCCAGGATTCTAATGCAACTGGATAGATATCTCCCACACGAAAAGTCACAGGATCATTCTTTTTTCCTTTCTTGGATTGGAATCTGGCCTGAATTTCTTCAAGTACATTCCGATCTTGCAGTGTCTTGGCAATTACCCCTATGTTTGGTTCTATATTTCCAGCTTCCTGCAACAGGTGAATAAAAAAGTCATGTTTTTTCTTTTCCCTTTCTGTTGACTCATAGGTTAAAGCAACTCCTGCCGTATCTATAAGAAAATGGCTGCGTGCTATACCACCAGCAATAAGTTCCCCTTGGGCCAGATCAGGAGCCAAAGAAAACTCTCTATTATCCTCAACCAGGTCAATGAATTTCCCTTCCTTGGTCAGGACAATAATCCACTTAGCTGTTTTAGTTTTAAAACCGGGCAGAGCAGCGACATTGTATTTAGCTGCATAATTGGCTAGTTGATGAAGCATCGTTTCACCTCCTCATGATGGTTTTTGTACCTGGGGACTGTCCCATGGTGGCACATGAAGGACGCCATCTTCCAGTTTTGCCTTGAATAGACTGATAAAGGGCTTGGCATCGCCAAAGGTTACTCTGTCTAGATCAAAGACATCATAAACCATCCATCCCAGGTCATTATTTTTTTTGATAGGAGCTCCTTCTCCCTGACCTGGAGAAAAATAACCAGCAAATTCGCGGCAACCCAGATATGGCTGATAAAAACATTTGCCGCCTTGGAGTCGCCTTTCTGCCTGGCTAATTAGTGCTTTGTTTCTGCCTTCCATCCCAGGACGGGGTTGAATATAAGCGTGAATACGATAATGGACATCTTTCAGCGCTATAGTTTGTCTTTGAGTTCGACCTTTTGCATCGGTACCGTACATTTCCCTTGTAGCATCGACAATAATCGGTTCCAATTCGCCTCCTTTTTGGGAAACAGAGCGGATGGTTCTTTCGCTGATCTTGTCCTTTACCTCATTTCGTCTTAAGGCAATGAACTGAATTGGTTTTAATACTTCAATTTTGCTTATTCGCCAAGAAAATTCTATCGGTTTGGCGTAGATAGCATCTAGCACACCTCTAGCGGCAGATGGAGTCATTACCGGATAGCTAAGTCTTTCTACCTTTGTTTCCGGCCGGCTAAAACAGGCAAAATCACCCCACACTTCTACTACAAATTTCCTCATCTTTCTCATCCCCTTAGGCTAATTTGTTTGCAGGCATTTTAGCCCCAGACAATTCCATCATGCTGGATCAGGCCAGTGGCATCCGAGTACAAGTCGGGATTTAACAATAGATACCAGCCCGTAACTTCTTTTTGACGATTTTGCACTGGCTCTAAATAATCCCAGATATCGTGTTTGTTGCTGACCCTATACCCCACGCTTAAAGGGCGGGCTTTTTTGATCCAAGTCCTATTAAAATTTCCTTTCCTGGCCAGTTCGCACAGGTTATAATAAGTTGCTATTTCCTTTGAATAGGGCACTAAAATATTGATGGAGCTGTCTTTAATCCAGCGATATTCCTGAGCTACTTTCAAAAAATCGTATTGCTGGAAAATATCGGCAAGCTTTTTTTTATCAAAATGATGTAAATTATCTATAAAATAACGGTGGTAGTACTCTTTGATTATCCCCGGATCTTCGAGATCTAGTTCTCCTTTCTGCTCTAGCATCACCAGCACCTCAGCAGCTCCTTTTTCATAAGCTGTATCAGGAAAATTTTCGTCCTCCATGGGAGGGCGAAATACTACTACCCTGCCAAAAGGTAGAAGTCCTTGCCGATTACAGCGGCCTGCTGCTTGAATAATAGCCTCCAGCGGACCCAGTGCCCGCCAGACTGCCGGAAAATCTAAATCTACCCCCGCTTCGACACATTGAGTGGAAATAAGGCAGCAATTAATTCCTGTTGCAGATTCCTTTTGGGAAAGAAGTGTTTTTACCTTTTCTATGACTGCCAGTCGGTGGGCTGGACACATATCAGTAGACAGAAAATATAGCTCTTTATCTGTGTCTAGCTGTTCTTTAGCTTGCTGATAAAGAATCCCGGCCTGTTTTTTAGTGTTAACAATGGCTAACGCCTGGGATTCTGCTGTTATTTCTCTGGCAATGGTTTTCCAAGGTAAGTGAGATTTCCATTCAACCCGGATCTTTCTAGTTCTATCGAATAGTTTTAGTTTTTCGGATATCAATTCTGACGGTTGCCAGCCGCTGGCTGCATGCTGTTTTACCCGGTTTTCGAATGTTTCAAAAGCAGGCTGGGTGGCGGTGGAAAAAACCACTGAACAGCCAAAGCGTTCTACCAGATAGCTTACGGCTGCTAATGTATAAATGGCGAGCTGTGGAGGTAGGGATTGCGCTTCGTCAAAAAGAATAACAGAATTGGCAATGTTGTGAAGGCGGCGGCAGGGACTGGACCTATTGGCGAATAATCCTTCAAAAAACCGGATAGTAGTGGTCACGACGATGGGCGCATCCCAGTTTTCCGCAAAAAGCCTTTGCTCTTCAGGCAGTTCAACCATACTGTGATCTTCCAGTATAAGATTGTCTCCACAATTTTTAAAAACTTCCCGGTAGACCAATGCATTTTGTTCGATAATATTCAAATAAGGCATAACAAAAATAATTCGTCTCAGTTGATGCTGAACGGCATGTTTAAGAGCAAAAGCCAGCATTGATAAGGTTTTTCCGGCCCCGGTAGGTGCGGTAAGGGTATAGATCCCTTTGGGTTCTTTACCACTACCCAAACAGGCGTTGAATAAGTCGTCTCGCAGGGAGTTAAGTTGATCACTGGCGTTGGATTTTTCCCTTAGCCTGGTCATATATTCGAGTAAGATGGAAAGATACTTCTCTGGCTCAAGTTTTTTTCCGGCGGGGCGGTATTGGTATCCCCCTTTTTCCTGACTGGCAAAGTGGGCTTCGGTGGCCAAAAAATCGGCATCTACCAGAGCAGAGAATAACATCCTGACATAAAGCATGGCGGCCACCGAGCGGTTCTTATTGTACTCCATCAAATAGTCGCCTCTGATTTGTGGTGGCAATTTTAGGTTATCCTGGTGGAAACAATCTAACAAAGTATCTACATCTCTTGAGGAGTAAGTCTTGTTTTGAGGAGAGACTGGTTCTTTCATTCTAAGTACTTCTCCTAAATCTTTAGGCCGGCCGATTTGCAGACCATCGTGATGACCTTGAGCCGCCAATGCCGCTGCCACCCCTTCCTTTTTATACAGTCTTAAAAGGGCATGAGCTCCAGGGGTAGCGTGATCTACTTGCTGGGCTTTTCCCTCAAGTACCAATTTAAACAACTCTGTATATTTTCCCAAGTCGTGGAGGAGCCCGGTTGCGGCTCCTTCCTCTTCTCGATCCCAAACCGAAGCGAATCGAGCTGCTAAGATTGACGTTTCTTGTAAATGATCACCTACTGTTTCTATAAAACCCCCATTGTTTTTTGAATGAGCATGGTACAAATCTTGATCCCTCCTTATGACTAATGCAAATTGATAATTGAATTAATTAGAGTTTCAATCCCCACCCCGGCAGGGGTGAATAGCGTGCAGTTATTAATTTAATTATTTAGAAACAGTATTCTACATTTCTTTAAAAACTCCTTCTTTGTGATAAAAAACTTTTCTTTTTTATCCACAAAATTCTATATTGCAGGATGATACGGGCTATAACAGGATTCGAGCCATCAATTCTGTGGTTACTTATCTCTCTTAGAATTGCATGTCTTAGTTGATTTTTTTGAATGAGCAGTCAGGTGAATTACGGGGATATGATGAACAGATAGTAAGGAGTCTTATTGATAAAACAACCGTATTTGATGATAAACTGATCGTTTAATTCAAATCCGGTGTTTATGATTTTCATGGGTAGTGCAACCTCTATTTCCTTAGGCCCTAAGGCAAAATGTCGAGATACATCGAATTATAAAGATAAATAAAATAATATTACAGGTGATTCGCTCGGGATCCACATTTTTCCTATATTTCCACCAAAACCCTAAATCATCATAACATTTATTTTGAAATATTTCTATACTTTTTTCTATAACTTTATTTAGATCTTTTTAAATATCTTAATTTGTCAAGATAGTAAGAAGATACTAGAAGGTGATTTAAAATTCCTTTTCCATAAAACTGCAGTAGTATCGTAATATGCATTTATGGTTTTTGGCAAGTGATGTTAAGAAACCAGTTGAACTTTTTTGTGAGATTTAATCTTTTTAATTGGGGGGATAATAGTTTTGAGTGTATTTTAAAAAATAAAAAGGAGCTGAGTAATTTGAAGGCTGTAATTATGGCTGGGGGTGAAGGTGCCCGGCTTCGTCCTTTGACTTGCGACCGGCCCAAACCCATGGTTCCCCTGATGGATAAGCCCATGATGGAGTACATCGTGGAGCTTTTAGCTTCGCACAATTTGCAGGATCTGGCTGTAACTTTGCAGTACCTTCCCGAACAGATCCAGGATTATTTTGGTGAACAATCCTCCTTGGGTACCAACTTTAATTATTTTTTGGAAGAAGAACCTCTGGGGACGGCCGGCAGCGTTAAAAATGCTGCTTCTTTTTTGGATGATACTTTTATGGTGATCAGTGGTGATTGCCTGACAGATATTAATTTAACGGAGGCGATTGAATTTCATCGCCAGAAGAAAACCCTGGTGACCATTGTTCTGACACCCCAGGAAAATCCGCTCGAATACGGCATTGTCATGGTGAATGATGAGGGGCGGATTATTCGTTTTCTGGAAAAGCCCGGGTGGGGTGAAGTTTTCAGCGATACGGTGAATACGGGAATTTATATTCTGGAGCCGGAGGTTCTTGATTATATTCCCCCGGGTAAGAAATTTGATTTCAGCCGTGATCTTTTCCCCTTGCTCATGGAAAAAGGCCAACCCCTTTATGGCTGTGTGCTGCCTGGTTATTGGTGTGATATCGGTAATCTGGAACAGTACCGTTTTGCGCATTATGATATTTTAAATAAAAAAGTAAAGATCAATTTGCCGGCAAAAGAGGAGGAACCGGGGATTTGGATTGCTGATGAAGTATATATAGATGAAGAAGCTATGCTCCAGCCTCCTTTTTATATTGGAAAAGGTACTTCCATCGGTGCCCAAGCTTATATCGGTGAATATACTGTATTGGGAGCTTACAATCATGTTTCCGAAAAAGCTTCGATCAAAAGGGGTGTGACCTGGTCGCGGGTAACTCTGGGGCGGAATGCTGTTGTCCGGGGAGGTGTTTTGGCCGGTGATACCCGTCTGGAAAGCGGAGGAACTGTTTATGAGGGAGCGGTGATCGGCGAGGGGAGCATCGTGGAAGGCAGGGCTACTTTAAGGCCCGACGTCAGAATCTGGCCCTATAAAAGGATTGAAAGCGGTGCTCTGGTCAATAACAATCTTATTTGGGGCAATCAGTTCCGGCGCTCCTTGTTTGGTGCTGACGGGGCCCGGGGTGAGCTGAACGGAGATCTGACCCCGGAAAATGCGGTAAAAATGGGCTCTGCTTTTGCCTTTATGTTGGGAGGCAATGTGCCGGTAGTGATCGGCGGGGATTCCTGGAAACCGTCACAGCTGTTAAAAGATGCTCTGACAGTGGGCTTAATGGCCGGCGGGGCTGACGTTCTGGATATCGGGGAGACGATTGTCCCGGTAGCGCGTCTGGGTATTACAAGCCTGCAGGCTGAAGGCGGCATTTATGTCCATTCCTGCGCCTCTCATCACGGATATAGCACTATCCGTTTTTTTGATCAGGAGGGCCTCCACCTTTCCCAGGCTAAAGAACGCAGTCTGGAGCAAACATTTTTTAGGGATGATTTCCCCCGGGCGCGTAAAGATCAGCTGGGGACAGTCAAAACAATAGATGACTTTAACGATCTTTACATTTCCACAATCCTTGAAGGCCTGTCCCGGGAGACGATCCAGGAGGCCAATTTTACTATTCTTGCAGCTTTTCCTCCCCCGCATTTACAAAAATTTTTAATTCCACTGCTAGAGGAGCTGAATTGTAATCTGATCGTTTTTCATCCTCCTGGCAGGGCAAAGCTGGCCTGCTGGAAAGAGGAAGATTTTGCTGTCTATAAAAAAGATATCTCCCAAAGTATCGTCAGGGGAGAGATTGACCTTGGCTTTTGGATTGCTCCCGGCGGGGAGAGAATGGTTCTTTTTGATGAAGAAGGCAGTGAGGTTTCGGGGGAACTTTATCAGGCGTTAATTTCTTTGCTTATTTTGGAATCAGGAAAGGCGCCGGCACTGGTGCAGCCTGTTTCAGCTTCCTGGATTCATGAAAAACTGGCGAAAAGAAATCAAGTTAGGGTACTACGCAGTAAAACATTTCCTCGTCATTTTCAGGAAACAATTCGCGAATTAAATAGTTATACTTCCCTAAATAAAGATAAGGAATATTTCCCGGCGGAGTTTTTACAAATCAATGCTCTTGCCACACTGCTGAAAATTTTGCAGAGCCTGGCCGGCGGAGGCAAAAGCCTTTCTACTTTGAAAAAAGAAATCCCGGAGATCACCCTGCGCCAAAAAGAAATACCTTGTCCCTGGGGCCAGAAGGGCCGGGTCATGCGCCGTCTGGTTCAGGATACTCCAAGTGAGGCGGCGCGGGTGGAGATGCTTGATGGTTTAAAATTTTACTATCCCGATGGTTGGGCGCTTGTTCTTCCTGATCCTGAGAAGCCTTCTTATCGTATTTACGGCGAAGGTTTTACGGAGGAGATTGCCGAATCACTGACAGATTTTTTTGCTGAAAAGGTTAAATCCCTGCAAGAACCGCTTTACGTTGATTGACAACCTTTTTCTGATGTGCTAAAATTGCTACGCATTCTTTACCGCACGGTCAAGGTTTGGTGAAAATTTTACTGTTGGTAAAATTACCTTGAACGGCGAGTTTGGTTTAAAAAGAGAGGTAAAGCCATGTATGCAATTATTGAAACCGGTGGGAAACAATACAGGGTGACGGAGGGCAGTATTTGCAGGGTGGAGAAACTGCCTGCCGAGCCCGGCACAGAGGTAGTCTTTGAGAAAGTGCTGGCCATTAAAAATGAAGACAGGATGCAGATAGGCACGCCCTATGTTCAGGGTGCCAAAGTATCCGCCCGGATCTTATCCCATGGAAAAAGGAAAAAGATTATTGTTTTCAAGTATAAGCCCAAAAAAAATTACCGGAAAAAACAGGGGCATCGCCAGCCCTTCACACAGGTGGTTATTCAAGAGATTGAGTTTCCTGCGGGATAGGCGGAGCTTTAATCAATGATTCGGGTCAGGGCCAGAAGAAACAGCAGCGGTAATCCCGTTGGGATCGAGGTAAAGGGTCATGCTCTTTTCGCTCCGCGGGGCAGCGATATTGTCTGTGCTGCTGTTTCCATGCTTACTCAGACGATAATCTTTGCGTTGGAAGATCTGGTCAAGCTAAAGTTTCCGGTCAAAATCAAGGAGGGTTATCTGTCGGTTTCCGCTCCGCCGGGTATGGAGAAAGAAAAGGCAGAAAAATTTTTTCTATTGATGGAAACCATGCTGCTGGGACTGAAGGAGACGGCCCGCAGCTATCCTTCCTATATTGTTTATACCGAAGACAGCTAGGACCATAACCCCTGGGAAAGGAGGTGGGGCCTGATTGGGAGCAATCAGGTGGTAAAATGCGCAGACTTGATTTACAGCTATTTGCCCGCAAAAAAGGCGGGGGAAGTTCCCGGAACGGTCGTGACAGTAATGCCAAAAGGCTGGGTGTGAAAAGATTCGGCGGGCAGGAAGTTTCAGCGGGTAGCATTCTCGTACGCCAAAAGGGCACCAGGATTCATGCCGGTGTGAACGTCGGCCGCGGCAGGGACGATACCCTTTATGCCTTGGTTGATGGCCAGATTGCCTTTGAACGCCTGGGCAAAACCAAAAAAATGGTTAGTGTTTACCCCGCAAACTAAAACCCGGGAAGTTTGTTCCCGGGTTTTTTTCAAAACTGTGGAGCGGTGATTGCTTTGTTTGTGGATCAGGTGAAAATATTTGTCAAGGGCGGCCGGGGTGGAAACGGTGTTGTTTCTTTCCGGCGGGAAAAATTTGTACCCCGGGGAGGCCCGGATGGTGGTGATGGCGGCAATGGCGGAGATGTAGTTCTCATTACCACCCGGGAAAAAACCACTCTGGTTGATTTGAGTTACCGTCCCCATCTGCATGCGCCCCATGGTATACACGGTCAGGGCAAAAAAAGGCATGGGAAAAACCGTCCTCCTCTTTATGTGCGGGTTCCTGTCGGCACAGTTGTGAAGGACGAAGAAGGCTCTCTTCTGGCCGATCTATGCCGTGAAGGGATGAAGGCCGTGGTTGCCAAAGGAGGGCGGGGAGGGCGGGGTAACGCCCGTTTCACCACTTCCCGCCGGCGGGCTCCGGATTTTGCGGAAAAGGGGGAGCCCGGGGAGGAGCGGACGCTGATTCTGGAATTGAAGTTGCTGGCCGATGTGGGGTTGGTCGGTTTCCCCAATGCCGGAAAGTCAACTCTGCTTGCCCGTATTTCTGCGGCGAGGCCCAAAATTGCCAATTTTCCTTTTACCACGCTTGTTCCCCAGCTGGGTGTTGTTTATCTGGGTGAGGGGCGTTCCTTCGTTGCTGCCGATCTTCCGGGAATCATTGCCGGGGCGCACCGTGGTGCGGGGTTGGGACACCGCTTTTTAAAGCACATCGAAAGAACAGGGGTTTTGTTGTATCTTATCGATATGGCCGGGACCGATGGACGCGATCCTTACGAGGATTACTGCAGTCTCAAGCAGGAATTGGCGCTTTATCGTGCCGAAATGCAGGAAAAGCCGGCTGTGATTGCCGCCAATAAAATGGATTTGCCGGAAGCAGCGGCAAATTTAAAAAATTTTCAGTCCAGGGTCGGCGATGTGCCGTTATTTTCTCTTTCTGCAGTGACAGGCGCAGGAGTTAAAGCTCTTTTGGAAGAACTATACAAACATGTTCAGAAAAGGGTTGCTCTTTTACCGGAAGAAAGTTATGATCAGGGTGAGGTGATTTTTCTTCCGCCGGCGCAGACAAGGGAGTTAAAGATCACGGTAGAGGGAGAGGTCTATCTGGTTGAAGGTGACGAGGTCGAAAAAGCTGTTCTCCGGGCCGATTTTAATAGTCAGGAAGGTTTGCGCCGCTTCCAGGAGGCGATGAAAAAGCTGGGTGTGGAGCGTGAACTGGAAAGGATGAACATTCAAGAGGGAGATGTTGTGCGTATCGGAGAGGCGGAGTTTACCTATTTTCCTTAAAATCCGGATATAAAAGGGAAGAGTATGGGATGAGTTTTCTGCTGCCAAAACCCGGCGGTGAATCTTTAACTTTGGGCATTATGGGGGGTACTTTTGACCCCATTCATATTGGGCACCTGGTTACTGCTGAGGAGGCGCGCCAACAATTTGGTTTGGATTATGTTGTTTTTATTCCAGCCGGAGTGCCCCCGCATAAGGATGCGCAAAAAATAAGTTCTGCAGAACATCGCTATATGATGACGATGCTGGCGGTAGTTGACAATCCTTATTTTACTGTTTCACGGCTGGAGATAGAGCGCCGGAAGCCTTCTTATACGATTGATACAGTACGCAGTATTTTTCAGATTTATAAGGATAAGTTAAAACTTTATTTTATTACGGGTGCGGATGCGATCCTGGACATAATTACCTGGAAAAATTATGAGACGCTGCTGGATTCCTGCTTTTTTATTGCCGCTTCCCGTCCAGGTTATTCTTTTAGCAAGTTAAAAGTTGTTCTTGGGCCTGCTTTCCCCCGGGTGATTAAAAAGGTGCACTTACTGGAGATACCTGCCATGGCGATTTCCTCTACTTTTATACGTCGCCGTGTTGCTGATGGGAAAACGATTAAATATTTAACCCCGGAAGCGGTGGAACAATATATTTATAAAAACAGGCTCTACGTTAAAGAAAGAAACAAAGTATAAACAGGTTTCGACTATCGCATAATATATTAAAGGTATTATCATACTAAAGTTTGCATGGTACCAAAGAAAAGAGGTGAAAAGATGGAGAAGACCCTCTATGTAGGCAATATTCCCTGGGGAACCACGGAGGAAGAATTACGTGATGCATTTGCTCAGCATGGCGAGGTTTTGGGTTGCCGCATTATTACGGAAAGAGCGACAGGTCGTTCCCGGGGCTACGGGTTTATCGAGGTAAATGAAGAGGAAGCGGAAAAGATAATCGAAAATATGAACGGAGTGGAGTTGGACGGTCGACGTTTGGTTGTGAACGAAGCAAAGCCGCGTGAAAACAGGCAACTTTAAAGTTGCCTTTTATATTTGCTTTTTTTGATGGAAGAAGGAATGTCTTGCTGTATGTCAAATTATATATAAATAGGTGCGCCTAAAATGGACATGGATGATGCCCGAAAATTACTGCAAAGCCGGGCCGGTGGCCGTCTATTTGATCATTCCCGGGGTGTGGAAGAAAGTGCTTGCAAGCTCGCTCTGACCTATGGAGTGGACAGCGCAAAGGCTTCATTGGCCGGGCTGCTGCATGATTATGGTAAGATATACCCGCATAACGTTTTGCGGCAGATTGCCCTGGAGCATTCCCTTGGAGACGAGCTTGCTCTCCAGGAACCTAAGCTACTGCATGCCCCTGTCGGGGCTTGGCTGCTCAGGCACGAGCTGGGGATTGAAGATGAGGAGATCTTGGCGGCGGTCAGGGTGCATACTACCGGAGCAGCAGGGATTTCCCCCCTGGCCAGGATAGTCTACCTGGCGGATTATATTGAACCGGGCCGGGCTTACCCCGGAGTGGATGATCTGCGAAAAACCGCCTTTGTTAATCTTGACAGGGCACTTCTTGACGCTTTGACTAGAACTATAAAATATGTTCTGGAAAGGGAAAAGGTTTTACATCCCGATTCCATTTCTTTTCGTAATTCTCTGATTTTGTCATGAAGGAAAAACAATCAGGAGCTATACAGGTATGAGGCCTACCATTTCAGCCCGACAAAAGAGAAGGAAAAAAAAGCGCCTGCAAAAACAGAGGCTCTTTTTCCTGCTTGCTTTTATTTTCTTAACTGTGGTTTTAATTTCGGGAGTACGGTTTTTAGGCTCTTTCCAGGCCTTGCAGAACAAAGCGGATTGGGCCAAAAGTTTACGCCAGGCATCGCAAGCTGCCGGCACGAATTATCTCCTTTATGGTTTGGTTGATAATGGCGGGCAGGTAACCATCGAGGAGATCTTTTTCTTAAATTATCCGGCAGCGGGCACTTCTTTCCATACGGTTTTTATTCCCGGGAAAGTTCTGCTTCACCGCCTGGAAAGTGAAAACGATCCAGGCCGGTCTTTGACAGGTGAAGAAAATGGGGAAAAAGAGGTCCAATCATTTTATACACCCAGTCATTTCTATAATGAGGGCGGGGCAGAGCTTCTTATTCAACAAATTTCTTTTTTCCTGGATGCCCCGATCCATCATTATTTGGAATTTGATTACAGCGGTATTCCTGTGCTGGTTGATGCCCGCGGGGGGATCGTCTCCCGGGGGGATGTTTTAAAAGGCCAGGATTATTTCAATTATTTTATGCAGGGGGAAAAAGAGGATGAGCCTCTGGAGAAAGCTTTACACCGGGTAAGTTTTCTTGGTGACCTGCTTGAAGTTCTGGTTGAAAAAAAAGGGAAACTGGAACTTTACCACACCATTAACGAGGTTGCACCATATTTTGAAACAGACCTTTCCTGGAAAGAGCTGCGGGATTTTCAAGTAATTTTGGAGCCGTTTTTTAATTCGCCGGGCCTTGTGGTTTCTTTGCCGGGAAACTGGCGGGATTTTGACGGGGAGCTTTATCTGGAGCCGGATTTCTTGCAGCTTGCTGCGCTGAGCGGGGGCTTGGGAGAGAATTTTATTTTGCCCCGCGAGCTGGTCACGGTGGAAATCTTAAATGGCAGCGGGATTGCCGGTATCGCTTCCCAAGTTGGAGAACTCCTGGAGAAGGAGGGTTTTCAGATAGTCAAGATCGATAACGCCGATAATTTTGAATATCAGCGCAGCCAGGTAATTTCGCGCTTGGAGCAGGTTGAACCGGCCAAGGAAGTCGCGCTGCTTATCCCGGAGGCGGAGTTTTTTAAAGACCCTTTACCTGACCACCCCGCGATGGTGACAGTGATTGTCGGCAAGAATTTTTTGCCCTAAAATATTTACCGGAATTGAGCAAACAGGGAGGAGATCTTTTGTCCTTAGCCGTTAAGGAGCTTGCCCTGAAGGCTATTCGACTATTGCAGGAAAAAAAAGCACAGGATATTCTTCTTTTGGAGATTAATAAAGTGTCTCTGATTGCCGATTATTTTCTTATTTGCAGCGGAACCTCCCAGATTCATACCAAAGCATTGTGCGATCACCTGCTGGAAAATATCCCGGGCAAAGAACGCGATTTGTGGCATTTAGAAGGATACCGGGAAGGGCGCTGGATCCTGCTGGATTTTGGCGGCCTTGTCGTCCATATATTTTTACTGGAAGAACGCTTGTTTTATAATTTGGAACGCCTCTGGGGAGAGGCTGAAATAGTAGACCTCAAGTCTTTGCCGGCATCACTTTCCTGATTTTACTTTAGTCAGCAGGTGGCAGAGGGAGGTTGCCTCAAGTTTTCGGTATATTCTGCACATACATTACCTTCAGACTGTTTGAAATTAAAAAAATAAAGGAAAGGGGAAAAGATTAATGCTGAGCCCTGAGGGAGAGCGCTTTACTTCAGGGGAAATAAAGAAGGCCATTGGGAAGATCGGTTTGGGCAAAGTTACCGTTCTGACGGGGTCAGGTATTTCAGTATCCAGTGGGATTATGCCTTTTCGTGGTAAAGGGGGCCTGTGGGAAAAATATAATCCGGAAGAGGTGGCCCATATTGAAAACTTTAAACGCAACCCCCGTTACTCCTGGACCATGCTGAAGGAGATGGTGGAGGTAGTCGATAAAGCACTTCCCAACCCGGCACACATCTCTCTGGCTAAAATGGAGGCCGGAGGGTTTGTGCAAGGCGTTATTACCCAAAATATTGATGGCCTGCATCAGAAAGCAGGGAGTAAAACAGTTATCGAGTTTCATGGCAATACCAGCAGGTTATCCTGCTTGGGATGTGCAGCTCGTTATCCTGCCCGGGAAATTGATCTGAACATTTTACCTCCTTACTGCCCCCGGTGCAAGGGGCTGCTTAAACCGGATGCTGTATTTTTTGGCGAGCCTATACCACAGGCTGCTTTATGGCAAGCGCAGATGAATGCACAACAATGCCGGGTAATGCTGATCATCGGTACATCAGGAGTGGTTGAGCCGGTGGCAAGTTTTCCTTTGGTAGCCAAAGGAAATGGTGCTTACATAATTGAAATCAATCCTGAACCCTCCTTTCTTACTTCCCGGGCCACGGATCTCTTTTTACAGGGAAAAGCAGAAGAGTTCTTACCCGCGATCCTCGATGGACTTCCCAGGGCGCAGGCTGGGGATGCCTACCAGAGTTGATGGTTTTTGCTCAACAGGGGCAGGATAAAGATGATCGCGAGATTATTTATCGATATATTGCAGGGGAATTGCGAAACTATCCTGCTGGAGGAGTGATTTTATGACTGCCAAAAAAATTAAACTGACCAGCTTTTCTGCTTCGGCGGGGTGAGCAGCAAAAATTGGGCCAGAGGAACTGGCCAAAATTGTGCCGTACTTACCTGTACAAAAAGATGATAATTTACTTGTGGGCACCGAATTTCCGGATGATGCGGCAGTTTACCGTTTGAACAAAGATCTGGTGCTGATCCAGACGGTGGATTTTTTCCCGCCGGTAGTGGACGATCCTTTTCTTTATGGGCAGATCGCCGCGGTTAATGCCTTAAGCGATGTTTATGCTATGGGGGGGAAACCGCTGACCGCGATGAATATTGTTTGTTTCCCCTGCCATAAGCTGGGGACGGAGATCCTGGTGGAGATTTTGCAAGGAGGGGCGGCCAAGGTTTCTGAAGCAGGCGCTTTCCTTGTAGGAGGGCATACTATAAATGATGATGAGCCCAAATACGGCCTTGCCGTTACCGGCGTGGCTGCACCGCAGGAGATTTGGACCAATAGAGGTGCTGAGCCGGGAGAGCTGCTTATCTTAACCAAGCCCCTGGGCAGCGGGATCCTTACAACTGCCCTGAAGGGAGATCTTGCTCCTTCCCGCCCCCTGGAGGAAATAATTCATTGGATGACAACCCTGAACAGCGGTGCGGCGGAAGTGGCCCGTCAGGTCGGAGTGAAAACCTGTACCGATATTACAGGATTTGGGCTTTTAGGTCATCTTTATGAGATGATTGGAGAAAATAGCGAAATTGATGCGGCCATATCCCTGGAGGCAATACCAAAGGTTGAAGGGGTCCTGGAGCTGGCGTCAGAAGGACTGGTGCCCGGAGGAGCCAAAGTGAACAGGGACTTTTTGCACGACAAGATTATTCATGAGGGGGAAACGGGGGATATTATGCTGGATATTCTCTGTGATCCACAGACCTCCGGCGGTCTTTTAATGGCGGTGAAAAAAGAAAAAGCGGGAGAAGCTCTGCAGTTGTTAAAAGAAAAAGAACTTATCCATGCCAGCATAATCGGTGAAATCATTCCCGGGAAAGGGCGTATTGTTCTCCGGTAGTAGGCGCTTACATAACAAACCCGGTTTATGGTCAAGCTAAAAAGGAAGAAATAAATTCTAGACCAGGGATGGAGAAAATGACTAAGAAAAAGAAGCAAAAGAAGAAGCCGGCGGCAGTGAACGGCTTAAACGGTTTAAAAGAGGAAATTGCCCGGGAGTTAGGATTGGAAAATGATATCGCGCGCCGCGGCTGGGCCAATCTTACTTCGCGGGAAACGGGTAAAATTGGCGGCCATATGGCCAAAAAGCTCAGAAGAAATAAAAAAGCGGATAATTAAGGCAAATACGGGAAAACGGAGCAAGGCCCCAAACCTCATGGGCCGGTTCGTGCCTGAAGCTTTTCGATCCCGGTGTTAAAAAAAAGCCTGCAATGACCTTGGCTTCCGGCTGTAGCAGATCCCTGGACAACCTGTTACAGTCCTTTGACTGTAACAGATCGTTTACGGAACCTGCCACAACCTTGGCTCGACCGGTATAAATCCTCTGGGAAGCCGGTAACGATCTTCCGACCGTTACCGACCTCTATATTCTCAAGTTGTGTATTCAACACAGGTGTAAAAATTTGAAGTTGCAGAGAACTTATACCGATCTGCGCTCGACCATGTTATATTCTTGTTGACCCCAGAATGATCTTCCCTGACCATCCTGGAGCCAGGGCAGAACATAACATGATCTTCCCGCCGGCTGGTATCGAGCCGGTTTTGACCCGATACCAACCTTTGGTCGACTGCTGTAAGGCCTTTTTTAGACCATACAGCAATCTTTGCCCGGCCATTGCAGACCCTTTTTACAAGTCTATTTTAACCCCATTTAGCGAATTTTATTTATGCCAAAAAAATACTTTTTAAAATAATACCTGGAATGTTTTTTATATTTGTAAAGGAAGAAATTTTTATTTTATTTAAAATTTTAGCAGGACTTTTTTAAACAATGGCGAATTATTTAAATAGTAACACAGTTAAAACCTAACCTCCTACAAAATATATCTTCCAGGGGAAAACAATCCCCTGATTTTTTTTGATGTTTTTTCAGATAAATTCCCTATCAGCCCCATGGAGCTTTGCTTCACCATCAGAAGATGAAAATATTAAATATTTTTTCGGGTAGTAAATTTATGATTATGATCAGCTTATCGATATTTATTTGTTATAATGTTAGATAAGTCCCAAGGATAAGTCTCAAGAAATTTTACACAGGATCAAGAGATGGAGACCAGGCTTTGTTGGCAAAAATCATTTTGGGAGGCAGTATGTGTGGATCTTGATGTTGCCAATTATTTAAAAGGGTTTTCTTTTCGGGAAAATGAGAAAGAAAAATTAACCCTGGATTTTGTGCCGGGCAGAATAACTCAAATTGAGTATTTTACTGCCGGTGGACATTGTATTCCCAAATACGTTAATGAATTTTGGACTGCAAAGCAGCGCCAGGCCTCCTCTCTGCAGGAGATTTCTTACCGTGCTTGCTTTAAACCCCAACTGCCGCGCTTTTTTATCAATCTTTTGAGCAAAAAAAATGATCTTGTCTATGATCCCTTTAGCGGCAGGGGGACCACGGTACTTGAAGCGGGCATGATGGGGCGGAGGGTTATCTCCAATGATATAAATCCCTTGAGTAGGATTCTGGCCGAGCCGCGTTTTTCTGTTCCTTCTCTTTTGGCACTAAAAAAACGGTTGGCAGAACTTCCCGTTGATTACAGCCTTCGTGCTGAACGGGACTTATCCATGTTTTATCATCAGCGGACTGAAGCTGAGATTGTTTCCCTCAAAAGCTACCTTCAACAGCGATATAAAAGTGGGGAAGAAGATGATTTGGACCGGTGGATCCGCATGGTGGCGACCAACAGATTAACCGGCCATTCTCCGGGTTTTTTTTCCGTTTATACCCTTCCACCCAATCAGGCGGTTACCCCGGAGCGCCAGATGAAAATAAACAGGCAAAGAAAACAAAAGCCTCCCTACCGTGATACAAAACAAATTATCTTAAAGAAATCCCGCAGTTTGATGCGCAATTTAACCTTTGAACAGGCGCAAAGCCTGCAAAAAGCGGCAGGCACGGCTCTCTTTTTAGAGAAAGAGGCGCGCTCTACACCGGAGATACAGCCCGGTTCTGTGCAATTGACGGTAACCTCTCCGCCGTTTTTGGATATTGTGCAGTATTCCCGCGATAACTGGCTGCGCTGCTGGTTTAATGCCCTTGATCTCGAACAAATCGAAGCAAAAATAACGATGTCCCGTAAGATCGAAGAATGGACGGCTGTCATGGACAAGGTTTTCAGGGAATTATTCCGGATCACGAAAAAGAAAGGCTGGGTTGCCTTTGAAGTCGGTGAAATTCGCCGGGGTAAGATAAACCTGGAAGAGTATGTTGTTCCACTCGGCCTGGGGACCGGGTTTACTTGCGAAGGTGTGCTGATCAACCAGCAGGAGTTTACAAAGACCTCCAATATCTGGGGGATTAACAATAACAGCTCCGGGACCAACACCAACCGCATTATTTTATTTAAAAAACAGGCTTAAAAATGATCCCACTGTAAAAACTTTATTTCCTAGGAAAAGTAGGAAAAGTAGGAAAAGTAGCTATTCTTGACATTAGAACGATGTTTTTGTATTATAATCAAAATTTCATCCCCACTTTACTTTGTGATGAACAAATCAAAGCTCTCGGTGGAATCAAAAACAAATAATTAAGTAGTAAGGGGAAGGGGGTAATAAAGCGCTCATATTTTGTTGGCGGTTCCTAAGAATATCCAAGGATTCCCAAGGATTATAGAAATTATTTTTTAAGAGGAGGGTTTTTGTGAAAAATAGAAGATTGCTAAAAACAATTGTCAGCAGTGGTTTGATTTTGATGTTAGTATTGACAATGGGAGCCTGTGCACCTTCATCATCGAATGAAACACAGCCCGGGGAGACATCCGCGGGGCAGGAAACATATATGCTAAAATTTAGCACCTGGCATCCCCCTGCCGGGCAGGAGTGCCAAAATGTTTGGACGCCTATGCTGGAGGAGCTGAAAAAAAGAAGTGACGGCCGCATAACATACACGCCCTACTATGGTGCGGCCCTGGGCGGTGCAGCGGAACATTACGACATAGTGCGGGACGGGCTCTCCGATATGGGCTATTTTACCGCCACCTGGACACCCGACCGTTTTCCGCTTAGCGATGTGCTTTCCATGCCGGCCCAGGTGTTAGGTAAGGATGTTGCTGTGGAGATTGGTAATGAGATGTATGAGCGCATGCTGCACGAGGAATTCTCCGATGATGTGAAGGTCCTCTCGTTAAATGGCTGTGTATCGTCTTTTATCTGGACCAGGCAACCGGTACGCACTTTGGAGGATTTAAAAGGTCTAAGGATCAGAACCCCGGGCGGCTTGCAAACTTACATGATTGAGGCTTTGGGAGCAGAGCCGGCCTTCATGCCGCTGGGTGATGTATATTTATCCATGGAGACGGGTAATATTGATGGAATTGTAACCTGCCCGATGCTTTACAAGGCCTACAAACTTCATGAGCTGGGTAAGCATGCGGTTGTGGCCACTTTTGGTTGTGTTACTGAAGGCGTGATTATCAATAAGAACACTTGGAATAAAATGCCTGCCGATCTGCAGGCTGTTGTGGAAGAAGTGACCCGTAACCCCTTCCAGCTTACCGGCGGGTTGACTGAAGAGGTTATCCAGGCCTGCAATGAGGATCTTAGCGCAGATGGAGTGGAATTTTATGAGCTGCCTGCGGAGGAAGCGGAGCGCTGGTATGCCCGTTTTAGTGAAAAGGTTGTCCAGGAATGGGTCAATAATATGGAGAAAAAGGGTCTTCCGGGCAAGGAGGCATTATTAAACTACAAGGCGGTACTGGATAAGCATGGTGTCGAGTTTCCGTCATTTCCGCCCGAGTGGGAAGCGGAAGTGGAACAGTACAGATAAAATTTGTAGAGGCTGCTGCTGATTGATGCCCCGGCCCCGGGCGTAGGGGCGATTCATAAACCGCCTGTGTGACGAATTGCCCCTACGCTGGTTGTGGTGAAAGGAGAAAAGCAGATGGAGTGGTTGGCTAACATTCAAAAGAGGGTTCAGCGTTTAACTTACTGTGTATCGGCAGTGAGCATGTTTGTACTCATTCCTATGATGCTGCTTACGACGTCCGATGTAATTACCCGGACGGTCTTCAATAAGCCTATTCCTGGTGTAGTGGAAACATCTTCCTTTATGCTGGTCATTGTAATACTTTTAGGGCTGGCTTATACGCAGCAGGTAAAGGGACACCCAAGGGTAACCATTTTTGTTTCCCGGCTCCCCCTTCGTGTTTCCCTCGTTGTGGAAATTATCGTTAATTTACTTTGTTTATATATTGTGAGCATCATAGTATGGCAGGGTTGGGTAGTGGCAACGGGGGATATAGGCAGAATTGTTTCAGATGTGCTGAGAATTTCCCAGCTTCCATTCAGGCTGCTTGTCCCTGTAGGAGGGGCGCTTCTTTTTCTGGAATTCCTGTTTGACCTTCTTATTTCTGTAGAAAAGCTGTTAAAAAGGTAAGTGCTCTTTGCCCGGAATGAAGAAAAATATGTTCAGGTTTCCAAGAAAGTAAGGAGGGGAAAACCTTGGACCCCATTACTACAGGAATTATTGGTACTCTCGGGGTGTTTTTTCTTTTAATTTTAGGGATGCCCATAGCCCTGGCTTTAATGCTGATAGGTTTCTTGGGGATCTGGTATTTAGCTTCTTTTCAAGCGGCCTTACCTGTAGTCGCCAGAACAGTCTATGAGGTTTCCAGTACCTATTCGTATATAGTTATTCCACTTTTTTTAATCATGGGCAGTTTTGCCAGTGTAAGTGGCTTGATTGAAGATCTTTACAATGTATTTGATAAATGGCTCCGGAGGCTTCCCGGGGGATTGGCGGCAGCAACCATTGCAGCCTGTGCCGGTTTTTCCGCTGTTTCCGGATCTTCAGTGGCTACAGCAGCCGCGATGTCCGGTATTGCCTACCCGGAAATGAGGAAATACAATTATTCCCCGAGATTGGCGACAGGAACGATTGCGGGAGGCGGAACCCTGGGCTTCCTGATCCCGCCGAGTATTGGTTTTGTGGTTTTCGGGATGCTTACGGAGCAATCTGTTGGAAAATTGTTGATTGCCGGCATCCTGCCCGGAATTATTCTGGCGGCGACCTTTATTGCCCTTGTAGTGCTCCAGGTGAAACGAGACCCCAGCCTGGCTCCGGCCAATCCTGAACCGGTTAGCTGGAGAGAGAAATTCCTGGTGCTGAAAAACGTGTGGGAAATTGTCCTGGTTTTCCTGGTAGTCATGGGAGGAATATATTTAGGCTGGTTTACTCCTTCCGAGGCTGGAGCAGCGGGCGCGGCCCTGCTTTTCTTTTTTGCTTTGTTGAAAAAAAAGCTGACTTTCAGGAACCTTTTCACGGCTTTACAGGAGGCTGTCCGGGTTTCGGCGATGGTTCTTTTTCTGATTGCCGGGGCTACAGTTTACACCTATTTTCTGGGCCTTTCCACCATACCGATGCAACTGGTAGGGTGGGTTGCCGGGATGGCAATATCCCGGTATTTTGTCCTGGCTGCCATACTTCTTGTTTATCTCTTTTTAGGTTGCTTTATAGATGCGGTATCCATGATGGTTTTGACGCTGCCGGTGGTTTTCCCCCTGATATTGCAATTAGGGTTTGATCCCATTGCCTTCGGGGTGGTCTGCGTGCTGATGATGGATGCCGGCTTAATTACACCACCGATGGGTTTAAATCTGTTCACCATTGCCGGAACGGCAAAGGATGTTTCGATGGAAGAGATTTACCTGGGTGCCTTGCCTTTTGTCATTCCCATACTGATTGTGGTTGTAATTGTAGCGGCATTTCCTGAAACAGCCCTTTTTCTTCCCAGAATGATGTTGGGTAGATAGTCTTTTATAGTCTTTCGAATGAAGAGAAGGAGCATTATGCTCTGGTGTGTAACTAGAAAGTGATCGTAAAGCTGTTTGTGGCCGGGCTTGTCTTACTTCAAGGCAAAGTATATGATATTTATGCAAGGCTTTTGGAAAATCAGGTTTAGAATGTGTAATAAAGATTAAAGGAGATGTCTGGATGGAGATGAAAGCAATTGCTCGTCAGGTAAAGGAAGCTTCAATCCGATTGGCGGCGACCGGCACGGATTTGAAAAACAAGGCTCTGGCCCAAATTGCCCGGTCTTTGCTTGACCGCCAGAGCGAAATTGTGCGGGCCAACCAGGAGGATTTGACGCGGAGTGCAAAAGAAAATCTGCCGGCACCTCTTTTGAAAAGGCTGAAGTTTGATGAAACAGGCGTAGCGGATGTGGTTGACGGGATCAACAGCCTAATCAAGCTGGAAGATCCGGTTGGCAAGACACTGCTGGCGACGGAACTGGACGGGGATTTGGAACTCTACAAGATTACCTGCCCCATTGGGGTAATAGGGGTAATTTTTGAATCACGGCCCGATGCTCTGGTGCAGATCTCCACTCTTGGTTTGAAAAGCGGCAATGGTGTCCTGCTCAAAGGCGGCTCCGAAGCAAAAGAGACCAACCGCATACTGGCGGAGATCATTGTCCAGGCGACAGAAGAAGCGGGGGTTCCTGCGAATTGGATCAAACTTCTGGAGACCAGGGCGGAAGTCACTGAAATGTTGAAGCTGGATGAATCCATTGATTTGATTATCCCCCGTGGCTCAAACGATTTTGTCCGCTATATTATGGACAATTCCAGGATTCCCGTGATGGGGCACGCGGATGGCATCTGTCACTGTTATGTCGATGAGGATGCCGAGCTGGAGATGGCCGTTCAAATTGTGGTGGATTCCAAAACTCAGTATGTGGCTGTCTGCAATGCTGCGGAAACTTTGCTGGTGCATGAAAAAGTGGCCGCTCAGTTTTTACCGCGATTAAAGGAAGCCCTGGGTAAAAAAAAGGTAAGCATCTGCGGCTGCTCCCGGACACAGGAATTCATACCTGTAGCTGCAGCTACTGAAGAAGACTGGAAAACAGAATATCTGGACCATAAGCTGTCCATTAAAGTAGTGAGCGATCTTGATGCCGCGATTCAGCATATTAACCATTATGGCTCCGGCCACACGGACAGCATCATTACCGCCAGCAAGGATAAAGCCGCCCGTTTTATGGCGCTGGTTGATTCGGGCAATGTGTTTTGGAATTGTTCGACGCGCTTTAGTGATGGATTTCGCTATGGTTTTGGCGCGGAAGTGGGGATCAGCACCGGCAAAATACATTCCCGCGGGCCGGTAGGCCTTGATGGACTGGTTATTTACAAATACAGCCTGATCGGAAACGGCCATATTGTTGCCGCATACGCTGACAGGTCAAAAACATTCAAACATAAGCCCATGGCCAAAAAATTTCCTTTATAACCCCTTTTTCGCCTTAAAGGACTTTCATTTTAAGGATCTTTATTGCTTGTGAATGAATGATTATTGCTTACAAATGCATTCCTTAAAAAAACAACCGTGAGACTTGAGAGCCTCACGGTTCCTTTTAAAAGGGGTTAATTATTTGGTCGGAGCGGCGGGATTTGAACCCGCGGCCTCTTGGTCCCGAAGAACGAGAAAGACATTCCTTCTAATATCTTCTGGTAGCATTAATCCCCACAAACACGGCATTTATAGCCTTCCTTCAAAAAGGTTGTACCCCCTAATATTATCTAATTATCCCCTGTAGTGTGTACGAAGTGTGTACGGAACAACCGGCTTTTTATCTTAGAACATCGAAAGTAAATATCATCAGTAAAGGCAGTTTACAAATAACCAGTGCTATTCAAACAAAGGTTATATCGAACTTGACGGACTATTAAAAGCTGTATATCTTGCTCAAAAAGAGGCGTTTAGGGCTGTATTTGTTGACAGGTGGTAAATATATTTTACATGCTTTATTTTACACATTAATGCTTGACATTGCATAATGTTTAAGGTATGTTAAGGATAGAAGGAAATATCAAGCAAGAAACACAAACCGCGTAACCCCCTATCGTTCCAAGGTGATGAAGGACAGCCGCGGTGGACAAAGGTGCAATGCCGCTTGAAACCCTTATAGGTTTCGGGCGGCATTTTTTGTTAAAAAAATATTAGCGCAGCATAAAAAAATCCAGTGCGTGGCTGCGCCGGCTGGGTAAATAGGAGGTGAATTATATGGTTTTACCAAGGAGGCAGCGACAGCGTGAGCGGGAAAAAGAGAAGCGGGAAAAGAGAGCGGCAGAGCGGGAATTTTGGGGGAATGTCGAAAGGAAAAATCTTTTTGGAACTGTGGACCTGACCCCCCACAATGCCGGAAAAATCAACATCAAACTAAAGTAATTGCGGAACAATGCACCGGCAAGTTGATGGAGTTGAGGGAATTAAGTTTAAATAAAAAGTGTGTTAACAGGATAAAGCAAGGGTTTAGCACTGGCAAAGGGCCGGTGCTTTTATTTTAAAAACATAGGAAGGAGGTAAAAACATGCCCGAACAAATTAATTGCCCGTTTTGCAGTGAGCTAATGGAACCCGACAAAAACAGTGATTTTTTTGTTTGCCCTGGGTGCAAGTGCGAAGTTTGGCCGGACGATGAAGGGTTCGACGAGTGGAGGTTGGAGCAAAAACACAAGAAAGGTATCTCAAAACCCGGTGGGGGGACGGCGAAAATGACAACTGGTAAATTTATCTTAACCGTTAAGGACATCCAAAAAATGTTGGGCGTTTCGGCTAATGTTGCTTATGGATTAACGAAGAAAAAGGACTTTCCGGCGGTGCGCGTGGGGGATAAGCGGATTGTAATCCCTAAGGATAAGTTTTTACAATGGTTGGACGAACGGGCGGGGGAGGCTATTTAGCTGCGAAATTCTACAGAGAGATTCACAAACGAAGGGAGAAAAAAAGGAGACAAAAAAAATGGCCCCAGTGGGGCTGGAGGCGGTGCATTTAGTGTCTACAGGCGATTATACCACAAGATAAGCTGAAAGAAAAACGGCTTAAAAAATTGATGAATGATGACTATTACCACGAAACCTGCAATGAGGTACATGCTAAGTAAGCTTGAGGGCGTTATGGCCGTGGCCGACATGGACGGCGGGCGGCCCGTGGAGTGGAAAGACCTTGAAACTGAGCGTGAGCGAAAAATATGTATGGTTCACTTTTGGAAGGGCGTCGAGCAGGGGCGGCAGTGGGTCAAGGAGGGCATGCTTGAATGAAGATCGGTGAATTTTTAGCCCTCCTCAAGGGCGTAAAACAAAGCGGTGCTGGTTGGCAGGCCCTGTGTCCTGCCCATGAAGATAAGAGGCAAAGTTTGCACGTATCAGAAGGCGACGACGGCAGAATTTTGGTGAATTGTTTTGCGGGCTGCGAAGTTTCGCAAATATGCGCGGCGTTGGGGATCAGGGTTAGCGACCTTTTCCCCGAAAAACCGGAAAGGCATACCGGCGGCAAAACAGAAATTATTGCGACGTATGATTACAAAAACATGGATGGTAAACTGCTTTTCCAAGTTTGCCGGACGGCGGACAAGCGCTTTTTTCAGCGTCGGCCTAATGGCCGGGGGGGTTGGATCAATGGTTTAAAGGGTGTAAAGCCGGTGCTTTACCGGCTGCCGGAAGTGGTTGCGGCGGTTGAGGCCGGGGGAACAGTCTTTACCCCGGAAGGGGAGAAGGATGTTAATAACCTTGCCCGGCTGGACCTGGCGGCGACGACAAGCCCGATGGGGGCGGGAAAGTGGCGAAGCAGCTATAATGAGGCCCTGGCGGGCGCTAACGTGGTTGTGCTGCCCGATAACGATGAACCAGGGTACAAACATGCCCAGGACGTTGCAAAGAACCTGCACGGCGTGGCGGCGAGCGTAAAAGTTTTAGAACTGCCCGGCCTGCCCGACAAGGGAGACATCACGGACTGGCTGAACGACGGCGGTACAAAAGCGGAACTTTTGCGGCTGGCAGGGGCGGCCCCGGAGTGGGAACCCGGCCCGGAAGCGGAACCGGCGGCGGCGGAACCCCGGCATTTTACCGATTTAGGGAACGCTATGCGATTGGTTGAACTGCATGGCGCAGATATTCGGTACTCATATGAATCAAAAAAATGGTACTGCTGGAACGGTAAATATTGGCAAGAAGATCGAACCGGTAAAATTAAGCGCCTGGCCAAGAAAACTGTTCGGCAGATGTACGCTGAAGCTGCAAAAATTCAGGACGACCGCGACCGGGAGGCGTTTATAAAACATGCGCTAAAGAGCGAGAGCGAAAACAGGCTAAAAGCTATGGTTTCTCTAGCACAAAGTGAGACCGGCATACCTATTTTATTGAACCAATTCGATGCTGATCCCTTCCTGCTGAATTGCCAAAACGGGACAATCAACCTGCGGACTGGGGAATTACAGGAGCATAAACGGGGCGATTACCTGACGAAAATATCTCCAATCGAATATAACCCAAAAATCAGAAGTAAGGTTTGGGAAACTTTTCTGGATCGTGTAATTCCTGATCCCCAGGTTAGGGCCTTTGTTCAGCGGTTTGCAGGTTATAGTATTACCGGCGACGTCAGCGAAGAAAAGTTTGCCTTTTCATACGGCCCCCCGGCGACCGGCAAGAGCACTTTCCTGAGGGCGGTTATGGCTGCGGCTGGCGATTATGCCTGCACAGCGGATTTTGAGGCATTCCTATCAAACAAAAACCGTGGCGGCCCCCGGAACGATATAGCAAGGCTGGCCGGTAAGCGGTTTGTTGTCAGCGTGGAGGTTGAGGACGGGCGCAAGCTAGCGGAAGGACTAGTTAATCAGCTGACCGGTGGTGATGTTATAACAGCCCGTTTTCTGTATCAGGAAAGTTTTGAATTTGTCCCACAATTCAAGCTGTGGTTAGCTGCGAATAACCGGCCAAAAGTTACCGGCCCCGACGGGGCAATTTGGCGGCGAATATTGCAAATTCCTTTTCGCGAGGTAATACCGGCGAACGAACGCAACCCGGAACTTAAAAATATTCTGTGCGATACTGAAATAACCGGCCCGGCAATCCTTGCATGGCTAGTAGAAGGCTGCCTTGCCTGGCAGCAGGAGGGGCTGAACCCCCCGGATGCGGTTAAGCAAACTACTGAAGAATACAGGCAGGAGATGGATCCGCTAGCAGATTTTATTGCCGATAAGTGCGTTATGGTGCCGCAGGCCCGGGTGTCTAATCCTGAAATTTGGAAGGCTTATAAAACCTGGTGCGAAGAAAACGGCGAAAGATACCCATTAGGCCGGAAGCGGTTTACGCAAACGTTAATTGCTAGTGGATTCGATCAGTACCCGGACGCTGGCAAGCGTATTTGGATAGGTATTGGGCTGGTCTACGATAACGTGAAAAATTAATTCCCTACACTTCACCTACACTTCGGAGGCTGTTTCCATAAACTTTTTACGCGAAGGAATATAAGGGAAAGTTATGGAAATTGGATTACAAGTGTAGGTGAAGTGTAGGGGTATGCGAATTGAGGAGGTATATTGAGATATACCAAAAGGATGCGGTGCTAAGTTGCTTGTAGCGGGCGAGGTGCTTTGAATTGGTGTGAGAGGGCAGAATGCAAGGCAAAAATAAACCAAGGAGAATAGTGCAAATGACTAAGCAGCGAACAGGCCGTAAATGCACGATTTGCGAACATGCAAAGGTAAATGAAATAAATAAAGCCCTGCTTGCCGGTGATTCGTTTCGTAACATAGCGAAACGTTACGGTGTATCTACAGCGGCCCTACATAGGCATAAAAGCAACCACATACCGGCGGCCTTGACCCAAGCACGGGAAGCTAAAGAGGTGGCCCAGGCTGATAACCTGCTTGCCCAGGTGCAGGAGTTACAAGCAAAGGCGTTGTCTATTCTTAGGCAAGCAGAGGCCGCAGGGGAGCTTAGGACGGCCCTGCAAGGGGTAAGAGAGGCCCGTTCCTGCTTGGAGCTACTGGCAAAGCTGCAAGGAGAGTTGCAGCAGGAGGGAACCGTCAATATAACCCTGGCCCCGGCGTGGGTGCAGTTGCGGACGGTGATTCTCAATGCCCTGCAACCCTGGCCGGATGCCCGGCTTGCCCTGGCTGCAGCGGTAAAGGAGGTAGAGCAGGATGTTGGGTAAAGATTTAGCCCAGGCCCTTGACCCGGTGGAGTTTGCCTATGGCATGTTAGGTTTTACCCCTGACCCCTGGCAGGCCCAGGCCCTGCGCTGGAGCGGTAAGCGGCTGCTGCTGAACTGTTCACGGCAGAGCGGTAAGAGTACCACAGCAGCAATTCTGGCCCTGCACAAGGCCCTATTCTATCCCGGGAGCTTGATTCTGCTGGTCAGTCCTTCCCTGCGGCAATCAGGGGAGCTTTTCCGGAAGGTGCAGGATGCCCTTAACCGGCTGGATGAACGGCCCCAGTTGACGGAGGATAACCGGCTGTCTTTAACCATAAGGAACAGGAGCAGGATAGTTTCCCTCCCCGGCACAGAGGCAACTGTCAGAGGTTACAGCGGTGCCGATCTCATTGTGGAGGATGAGGCGGCCCGGGTGCCTGATGAACTGTATTTTGCGGTTAGACCCATGCTGGCGGTGAGCGGTGGCCGGTTAATCCTGATGAGTACGCCGTTCGGCAAGCGTGGACACTTCTTCGAAACATGGGAGAACGGCGGCGATACCTGGGAGCGGATATTAATACCGGCCCAGGACTGCCCCCGGATAACCCCGGAGTTTCTTGAGGAGGAACGGGCGGCGCTGGGCGACTGGTGGTACAAGCAAGAGTACCAATGCAAATTCGTTGAAACAGTGGATCAAGTATTCACCTACGACACGGTGCAGGCGGCAATAACGGACAAAGTGGAACCCTTGTTTGGAGGTGGTGTTAATGTTTAATTACTACGTCGGCCTTGACCTGGGACAGGCGCAAGATTACACGGCCATAACGGTTATTGAGAAGACACAGGCCCTCCCCCGGCCCGGTTATCATGTAAGACATCTAGAGCGGCCCGAACTGGGGACTTCGTACCCGGCAATTGTTGACCGGGTGCAAGCGCTGATGCGTTCCCCGGAACTGCGGGGACAGGCGGCCCTGGTAGTGGATGCGACAGGCGTTGGGCGGCCCGTGGTGGACTTATTCAGAAAAGCCAAGCTGCGGCCCGTGGCTATTACCATAACCGGCGGGAATGAGGTTACTTCTGTAAGCGGCGGGTTTAACGTTCCCAAACGAGACTTGATCACGACGTTGCAGGTGTTATTTCAATCAGGTGATCTGAAAGTTGCAAGCAGGCTGCCCCTGGCCCAGGTGCTGGTTCAGGAGCTGCTGAACTTTCAAGGTTAAAATCAATGTTAAGACGGCGCATGATAGTTACGAAGCCTGGCGGGAGGGGGTGCATGATGATTTAGTTTTAGCGGTGGCGTTGGCGGCGTGGTACGGTAAGCGGCAGAAGGGCGCAAGGTTTTTCTACGCAAAGCCTAGAGGTTGGTAAACATTAAAATAAAAAGGAGTTGTTTTTTAAAGTGGAAGATTTTGAACGGCTAAGGCAGGAATACGTAACCAAGCGAGCGGAGATCAGGACGAATGACCACTTAACACTTGAGGGCAAAGCGGCGGCATTGAAGGAACTGGGGAAGAAATACCTGGCCATATTTAAAGAGGCATTGGAAACTGCTGAAAATGATGCCAAAAAATACGTGAAGGCCCTGGCTGCACTGGATACACAGGCCCCGGCGATACCGACAATGACGGAGCAAGAGTTGCTGCAGGAGCGCCGGGAGGTTGAACTACTGATGGGGCGGCTGACAGCGGGCGGCAAGGATAAGTTGTTAAGCATAGCTGAAGAAGTTGCGAAGCGGCAACCGGCTTTATTTACAGTGGCATATACGCAGGTTAAAAGCATAGCTGAAAGGCATTACCCCGGCCCGGCGAGCAAAGAGGACTACGACTATTTTGCCGGAAAGGAACCGGATGCGGCAGGCCAAGTTGACCTTGACGCAAGCAAGAGGGCGTTTATCTTTTCACAGTTAGATAGGTTGCATGGCGAGGCGGCAGCGGCGACTACAAGCCCGGAAGAAAAGAGGCGGCAGCAGGAAATGGCGGTTGTTGAAAAGTTACAGGCTAGAAACATGATGGCCGAAATGCGGATCACCCGGGCGGTTGAACAAATTAGGCAGGATTTAACCTTTGACCAGTTTACAGGCGGGATGAAAGGGTTACTTTGATTCTAAGGCCACTAGGACGGCCTACGGCGGTTTTAGGCAGGAACGAATAGGCAAGCCCTTCGCCTCCTGCTTAAAGCCGCTAAAAAGGGCGAATTTAAGCGTCGGATAAATGGAAGGAATGAGAATTGGAGGTGAAAAACAATGCGTATTGCGGCGATGTCAAGGGGCGAGGCAGTCAAGCAGTGGGTGCTACGGGGGAATCGTTACTGGGAAACTCATTGCCGGGAATGTGGCGAAGAATTGAACAGCTATGACGACAAGGTTTGTAAGCGGTGCGGCGGGATAGTATGCCCTTACTGCGGTGAATGTTTCTGCAAATAAAGAAAAAGACACTTTTCAAAAGTGCCGAAGGGTTGAGACCGTGGGCGACCGGGGGAGGGGTGAGGCATTCCCCTTCCCCTGCCTTCTTTATTATAACATAAGGAAGGCGGGAAGCGCATGACAAAAGACTTACTGATTA
Organism: Dethiobacteria bacterium; assembly: GCA_050948785.1. Lineage (GTDB taxonomy): Bacteria > Bacillota > Dethiobacteria > DTU022 > UBA8154 > JAAZMI01. Next base: position 213,012 of record JBMNEM010000006.1, on the reverse strand, counting down.
AATGCCCCTTTTGCGGTGAAATGATGATCCTGGAGGGCGTGGGAATTGACAGGCACTATATTTGCATTAACGACTGCGGCGAGGTTTGGCCGGGGGATCAGGACTTCGACATCTGGAAGGATGAACAGGCGTATAAAAAGAGTTTGACGAAACCCGGCAGCAGCGGCGGGGGGCGCAAAAAATACGCTAAAAAGCGGCCAAAGCCTACCCCCTGGTACCTGCGTTAAAAAGGTAAAGCATTACCTACCTTTTAGAAGGCGGTTTAATTCTGTTTCGGAGATTCGCCAAAAGTGGCCGATCTTAACGGCTTTAAGGTTACCGTTTTTAATCCAATTATAAACCGTTTTTAAATGTACTTGTAAGTTATTCGCTATTTCTTCGGGCGTATAATGTTTTTCCATGATGCACTCCCCCTTTTCTGTTATTCTACCATAGTTTATAATAAATTACAAGGATTATTGTTGACTTTATAGCCTACCTATGATAAACTAAGGATAGTTAGGGAGTATTAAGGGCAACACAAAAGGGAGGTTGTAAAAAAATGAAACTCAAAGGCAAGGCGTTGGAAATGATGCGTATTACAGAGGATCAGTTGTTTTTAAACGACATAGCGCTGGACTTACTGGAGGACAGGCTAACAAGGGAAGAAGTGGCGGCCAAGCTATTGGCCCGTGTTTGCACTATGGGGGATAAAATTGGCGGCTTTATCCTGTAAAAAAACACGAAGGGAGATTAAGCGAATGGCCAAGCGGCGGGGCAGCGGCGAAGGGAGTATAACAAAGCGCAAGGATGGCCGTTGGCAGGGCAGCGTTTTGGTTGGTTACGACCTTGAGACCGGTAAGCCAAAGCGAAAATACTTTTATGGCAGGACGCGGAAGGAGGTGCAGGAGAAGGTAAACGGGGCGACCGTTGAAGTACAGACCGGAACATACCGGGAGCCTTCCAAGCTGACCGTTGCTGAATGGTTTACGACCTGGCTTAACGACTACATGAAATTATCCCTGCGGCCTACTACATGGGAAAGTTACCGCTATCAGGTAGAAGGCCATATCATACCGGCCCTGGGGCATTTAAAGCTGGCCCAGTTGCAAACAGCGCATATTCAGAGGCTTTATAATGACAAGCTGAATAGTGGACGGCTGGACGGTAAGGAAGGCGGCTTGTCTCCTAAAAGTGTTAGATACATCCATACCGTTATTCATTCGGCCTTAGAGCAAGCCAAGAAGGAAGGAATGATAATGATAAACCCTTCGGACGCTGTCAGGCTTCCCAAGCTGGAGCAGAAGGAGATTAAATATTTAGATACGACAGAAGTGGCGACATTCCTAGCCACAGCTAAAGAATCGAAACATTTTGCGGCCTTCTACCTGGCCCTGAATACCGGCATGAGGCGTGGGGAGCTTTTAGGTTTGCGATGGAAGGACATTGACTTTATTGTTAAGCAGTTAACCGTTAACCAAGGACTGGTAAGGATAAGCGGTAAAGGACTGGTATTTCAGGAGCCAAAGACGAAGCTGTCAAACAGGGTGATTAGCCTTCCCCCGGCGGCGGTGCAAGTGTTGAAGGAACACAAAAAGCAGCAGAATGAGAACAGGCTTATGGCCGGTGGTGCATATAATAGCGATCTGGACCTTGTTTTTGCTAATGAGTTGGGGGAGCCTATTTGCCCGAGAGCCTTTACCAGGGTATTTGAACGGCTGATTAAGAAGGTTGGCCTTGACGTTACGTTTCACGGCCTTAGACACACATTCGCTACCATTGCCCTGGAGCAAGGCGTTAACGTGAAAACTATTCAGGAGACTTTAGGACATCATTCTTCTGCCTTTACGATGGACGTTTACAGCAGCGTTACGGCTAAAATGAAAAGGGAAGCAGCTGACAAGGTTGGCGACCTGCTTGCTTCCCTTATGGGGCAATAACCCTTTTGAGGGTTATAAAACCTGGGAAAGTGTGTAGCTTCCCCAGGTTTTTTATTTAGTGTGTACGAAGTGTGTACTAAGGCTATTTTGGCGGTTTATTATGTCAACTGGAATTCTCACGAACCCCGGTATAATCGTGGTCGGAGCGGCGGGATTTGAACCCGCGGCCTCTTGGTCCCGAACCAAGCGCGCTGCCAAACTGCGCTACGCCCCGATATATTGTACATTTAAAATTATACCATAACTTAAAAGGGAATACAACTTGGGACAGCTTTTTATTTCTTAACGCCATTAAAAAACCATCTAATAAAGACAGGAGCTCTGTTAACCGAGCGCCGCTCTATGGCTAATACAAGCACGAATCGGCGAATGCTTATGCTCGAACGCTTATGCTTATCATATGGCATGAACAAATGAACTTTATCGTTTCTCCTTATTGTTACCCGAATTTACACCTGAAAATAGAGATTTAAAGCGATTTGTGCAGGAATCTCCCTTTTTATGTCGAATATTCTGGTTAGGCTCATAAATGGGGTGATTTGGGATGACGGTTAAAAATGCGCTGGGTAGACGTATTCGCGCTTTGCGCAGGCTAAAAAGGGTAACTCAGCAGCAATTAGCCCAACAAATTAATCTTTCTGCCAGTCAGCTTAGTAATATTGAGCGAGGCGTAAAAGAGCCGAATCCAGAACTGCTGGAAAAAATGGCTGCTGCATTGAATGTTCCCAGAGAAGAGTTTTTTGGGGTTTCCGAAAGCCTCAAAAAGCATTCTTTGCTATAGTAGTACCTTCCTTTTGTTCCTGGAGTCAGCGGATTAACTCTTTACCTTGCTCAGGATTTCGATCATAAATTTCCAAAGAGTCTACTGTTCCCGAGGGGTATTACATTTTCCACGGTTAATTAAAATTTTCTGCTAAATTTAGGTGATTACCGGCTAACAGCATGGTTGCTGCGGCCGGTTTTCTTTTTTGGAATCATTACAACATCTTTTGGGGGTACTATTTTCCAATTGGTGAAAATTTGTCTTGTTTTTTTTGAATTTCTTTGTTAGAATAACAATGTTCACAAGGCTGTGCACAACCCCAAAAGAGAGGATGAGCTGTTTTGCCGGATGAGCTCATGCGCATTGGTGAAAAAATCATCAGTATGCCTAAAATTGAGGAGAGTGTCCGCAAGATTCTTCAGCTGCGCTCCACGGGCTTGTCGCAGCAAGAGGTTGCCAATTTATTAGGCCTTGACCGGACTTTTATTTCCCGCCTCGAAAGTATCGGTGAAATCCGTAAAGGGAAGAAAATCGCTGTTTTTGGTTTTCCCATAAAAAACAAGGATGAAATTAAAAAGATTTCTGCAGCGCTGGGGGTAGATTTTATTTATGTGGTGAATGAGGAGGAGAGGTGGAATCTGGTCCAAGATAAGAGTGCACTGGATTTTTTTAATGAGGCCATGGAGCTTATCGCCAAATTACAGGCTTACGACCTTGTTGTTCTGATCAGTTCACGCCGCTGGTTAAAGATTGCGGAGGCTTTTTTCAGCAATGAGATTGTTTTTATTGAACTGGGTCCGTCTCCGATTAAAGAAGATTGTTTATTAAATCCGGACATGTTCCGGGAAATTATAAGTAAAGTCACTCTCGGCCAGGAAAACTAGCCGTCAGGGAAGGGTGAGGGACATTGAAACAAGTTGTCAGTATCAGTTTGGGCTCATCAACAAGAAATCATTCTGCTGAAGTAAAGCTGATGGGGCGATCCTTCCAGGTTAAGCGGATCGGTACTGACGGGGATCTGGGAAAAATGATTCAATTTATCCGCGAAAATGATGGGAAAGTTGATGCATTCGGGTTGGGGGGCATGGATCTTTATATCCAGGCTGTGGATCGTCGCTATACGATCCGCGATGCCCTGAAGGTCGCCAGGGCGGCCCAGCGTACCCCGCTGGTTGATGGTTCGGGGCTGAAAAACACTTTGGAAAGACGTGTTGTGGAGTATTTAAAAAAAGAAACGGGTATTTTTACGGAGAAGAAAAAAGTCCTTGTTGTCAGTGCGATGGATCGTTTTGGTTTATCCCAGGCACTGGAAGAAGCCGGATGTGAAATGCGCTACGGAGATCTTGTTTTTGTTCTCAACCTGCCTGTTCCACTGAAATCGCTGCATTCCCTGGCTTTGATCGCCCGCCTGGCTGTCCCCATTATTCGTTTGTTGCCCTTTACAATGATTTATCCCACGGGGAACAAGCAGGAGAACACCAGGCCGCGCCATACACGTTTTTTCCAGGAAGCGGATATTATCGCCGGTGATTTTCATTTTATCCGGCGTTATATGCCTGCTGAATTGCCCGCAAAGATTATTATTACGAATACGGTAACCCTTGACGATCTCGAGATGCTGCGTGAGAAAGGGGTAAAAATGCTGATTACCACTACTCCGGAAATAGAAGGCCGTTCTTTCGGGACCAATGTAATGGAAGCCCTCCTGGTCGCATATACCGGTAGTAAGGCAGAATTAAAGCCTGCAGAATACGAGTTTTTACTGCGGGAACTTGATTTTAAACCGCGGCTGGTGTCGCTATAACTGGAGTAAGTAAATTTTAGCTTCAAAGGAGGTTGCTGGTATTATATACAGCAAAATTGATGAAACAGATTGAATTTGCCTTTATCGTGCATCCTTTGACCATGGATGATTTTTTTAAAAAGTTTAAATTTATGCGGAGCCTGCCACAATCTTTGACCAGGGCCGCTGCTTCGTTTTTCCCTCCGGTAGTAGCTTCCTATGTTTCGGGTATTTCCTCACCCTATAACAGCATCGAAGGGTGCTTTATCGGTGTTACTCTTACCTCGGAACAAATGCTCCGGCTGCCGCAGGAGGTGTCTTTGCGCAAAATTATTGCTGCCGGTAAAAAGGCGGCGCAGGCGGGGGCAAAAATTATCGGGCTCGGGGCGATGACTGCCGTGATCGGAGATGCCGGTATAACTGTGGCCCAAAACTTGAATATTGCCGTCACTACCGGGAATAGCTATACTGTTGCCACTGCTTTGGAGGGAACCCAAAAAGCGGCAGAACTGATGGGTATAGATATTGAGCGGGCTGAAGTTGCTGTTCTGGGGGCCAGTGGATCAATCGGCAGTGCCTGTGCCCGTATTTTAGCCAGGAAAGCCAATTATTTGACCTTGATTGCCCGCAATATACCGCGCTTGGAAAATTTGGCAGAGGGTATCTTGAAGGATACCGGCCTGGCGGTGAAGGTTACCGCCAATGTAAAAGAGGCGGTAAGAAAAGCGGATATCGTCATTGCTGTATCCAGCGCCGCTGACAGTATCATTGATCCGGAGGATCTCAAACCGGGGGCTGTTGTCTGTGATGTGGCCCGGCCCCGGGATGTTTCTGCCAGAGTGGCGCAAAAAAGGGATGATGTTTTGGTTATTGAGGGGGGTATCGTCGAAGTTCCGGGAGATGTAAATTTTAACTTTAACTTTGGTTTTCCGCCTAAAACGGCTTATGCCTGTATGGCAGAAACAATGATTCTAGCTTTGGAGAAGCGTTTTGAAAATTTTTCCCTGGGCCGTGAATTGCATGTTTCCCGGATTGATGAGATCAGTGCCCTGGCTGCCAAACATGGTTTTAAACTGGCCGGTTTCCGTAGTTTTGAACGCCCCGTCGAAATGGAAACGATTCAAAATATCAGGGAAAAAGCACGCTTAAAAAGTTTATAAAGAAGGAATAATGCTGAAGGATGAAACGGGTTTTATTTGAGCTAAAAAGGAGAGTCCATTTTTATTGACAAATTAATAATATAAGCCTATAATAAATTAAAATTAGAATTTATTTGGTTTTTTAGGGCTAAATGTATTTTTTCGGTAAGTGTCAAGCAGGACTTGGCACTTATTCTTACTTAATTGGAAAACAAGACCAGCTTTTAAAGGAATATTTATTTAAAAAAAGACATATAATTTCCTCTATGATCCGCGATCCGTTCCTCATTAAAAATTAAAGGAGAGAGAACAATGTCACCCAAAGAGGTGGTCCTTACCCAGGATGGATTAAAAAAGCTGGAGGAAGAGCTTGCTTATCTTAAGTCAGTAAAAAGGCGGGAGGTCGCCCACCGTATTAAAACAGCGATCTCCTTCGGGGACCTCAGTGATAATTCAGAATATGAAGATGCCAAGAATGAACAAGCTTTTTTGGAAGGAAGGATTATTACACTGGAAAAAATGCTTCGCAATGCCCGTCTTATTGGTAGTGATGAAATTAGTAAAGAAGAGGTCGGCTTCGGTTCCAGGGTTCTTTTGAAAGACTTTGAAAATGATGAAGAACTGGAGTTTACAATTGTAGGTTCAGCCGAGTCCGATCCGTTCAATAATAAGATTTCCAATGAATCGCCGGTGGGGCAATCCATTTTCGGCAAGCCTGTCGGGGCGACAGTGGAGGTTAAGACCCCGGCGGGGATGATCAAATATAAGATACTGGAAATAAAATAATTGCACGGGGGTTTATATACTCTATGTCTGGGTCTGGAGATCGTCAAAGCGATCAGGTTTTATTTCGGTACAAGAAATTGGAGAGTTTAAGGGAGCAGGGTATAGAACCCTATGGGGAAAAATATGCTGTTACGCATAGTTCTGCAGAGATTGTAGAGGGGTTTGACGACTTGGAGGGTGAGACGGTCAGTATCTCCGGAAGGATCATGACCAGAAGGGGACATGGCAAGGCCGGTTTTGCCCACATCCAGGACGGGGCAGGAAGAGTGCAGGTATATGTCCGGGAGGACAGGGTCGGTAAGGAAAATTATCTCCTGTATCAGGATTTGGATATTGGGGATATCCTTGGTGTAACGGGGGAAGTTTTTAAAACCCGAACCGGGGAAGTAACGATCAATATCTCCTCCTTTAAAATTTTAGCCAAAGCGCTCCGGCCTTTGCCGGAAAAATGGCACGGTTTAAAGGATGTTGATTTGCGTTATCGCCAGCGGTATCTCGATCTCATTGTCAATCCGGAAGTTCTGCGTACTTTTATAGCCCGCAGTAAAATCATACAGGCCATGCGGGATTTTCTCACGTCAAGAGGTTTTTTGGAAGTTGAAACTCCGGTCATGCATACTGTGGCCGGAGGGGCAAATGCCCGTCCCTTTGTTACTTTTCATAATACACTTGATCTTGATCTTTATCTTCGTATTGCGACGGAGCTGCACCTCAAAAGGCTGGTTGTCGGGGGGATGGAGAAGGTTTTTGAGATCGGGCGTATTTTTAGAAATGAGGGGATTTCTACCAATCATAATCCCGAGTTCACTTCTGTGGAGATCTACCAGACCAATGCCGACTATGAAGATATGATGGTTCTTACCGAAGAGCTCATCGCGGCAGCGGCGGAAAAGGTTCTGGGCACCCGGAAAATAAGTTACCAGGACCGGGAGATGGATTTAACTCCCCCCTGGCCCCGTAAATCTCTATTGCAGTTGGTGGATGAAATTACCGGTGTAGATTTTGCCAGGGTGCCTGATGATGCTGCGGCTAGGAAAATTGCCTTGGAGCACGGCCTGGAGATTGAAGGGGATGAAAAAAAGGGAGAAATTCTTTTTGTTTTTTTTGAAGAGTTTTGTGAGAAAAAGCTCTGGGGCCCTCTTTTTGTCAAGGATTACCCGGTAGAGGTTTCACCGCTGGCCAAGCGCAGTTTGCATAATCCCAATTTTACCGATCGCTTTGAAACGTTTGTTGCCGGGAAAGAAATTGCGAACTCTTTTACGGAGTTAAATGATCCCCTGGATCAACGGGAACGTTTTGAACAGCAGGTGAAAAAGAGGGCTGCCGGGAATGAAGAAGCGCACATGATGGATGAAGATTTTCTTACGGCGTTGGAATACGGTATGCCTCCGACGGGAGGACTGGGCATCGGCATAGATAGAGTGATTATGATCCTCACCGATTCTCCCTCGATCAGGGATGTCATTCTTTTTCCCACCATGAGGCCTAAGGAATAAACGAAGAAATAATGATTTTATTAATCATTATCTTACAAGGAAACCAAATAAAAAAATACGCAGCCGAGAAAATGTGTAAATTCTAACCTTCAAAGAAGGCTATACCCTACTTTGCGCAGGAGATTTACGGTTCTCGGCTGCCTTAATAATATGGGCTGTTTAAGTGTAGATTATACATGAACCCTTAGTTTGGTGTCAAATTATTACTGTAAAAACGTGTTAATTTTTTACGAAAATAAGCAGGTGTGCAGATGTATCCCTTAACACATCTTTATTTTGCCCGTAAAGTCCTGGGTTTTCTGGATGACGCTACGGTTTTGGGCAGTGTTTTCCCTGATATAATTGTTATTACCGGCCTGGACTGGAACCGGAGCCACACCAGGGGACGGGAATTCTGGCAGTACTTTCAGGGGGAAAACAAGGATTTACTAAATTTTTCACTGGGTGTGATCAGTCACGGTATAGAACCAAAAGGTTTGGATTATTATAGTGATAAAAAATACAAGGATTTTGAAAGAGGATATTGTTTTGAAAAAGCAAGGCCGCTGGTCAACAGTGTTGTGGATGCCTGTTATCTTCCTGCCGATGATGGCTGGTGGAAAGCACATAACTTTGTAGAGATGGGTATTGAGCTTTATGTTTATGAAAAACAGCCGGAACTACTTGATTTACTCCGGAAGGCCCATGCCAATACTGAGCTTGTCCGGCAGCTGATCAGTAAACTTTCTCCGATTTTGAATAAAAGTGATCTTTCTTTGCAAAAAGCTTTCGCTACTTTTAGGCAGTTCGCTGCAGAGGAACCGTTAGATGTCCGGCTCATGGCTTTACGTTACCAAAGGCAAGTTTTTTATAGTTATAATATTGCCTCCATCGACCTGCCCAAATGCCAGGAAATTATTCAAAGAGGTAAAAGACTGGTTGTCCCGGATATCGAAGATTTTTTTAAGGAAGTAAAAAAAATGATGTCTCCTATCTGGAAAGAAATATGTGATGAGGGGTAAAATGGTGAAATGAAATACCTGCTGAGTGTGGACTTGGGAGGAACCAATATACAGGTTGCCCTGGCCGAAAAAGGAGGAAAAATCTTCAAACTGCAGAAATTTCCTACGAGAGCGGCGGAAGGCCGGGACAATGTTTGGCGTAACCTGCTCGCCGGCCTGGAGGAGGTTCTCGGTCAGGGAATGATTTCCCGGGATAAACTGGCCGGGATCGGGGTTTGTGCGGCGGGGTTTTTCGATTTTTATTCCAGAACGATGATCAGCTCGCCAAATCTTCCCGGTTGGGAAGGTTTTCCTCTGGAGGAAAAATTAAAAGAAAAATTAAATTTACCGGTTCTGGTTGAAAACGATGCCAATGCTGCGGCTTATGGCGAATTTGTTTTTGGTGCCGGAAAAGGGAAACGGAACATGGTGAACATTACCCTGGGAACGGGTATCGGCGGGGGCATAATTATTGAGGGTGAAATCTACCGGGGAAGCGGCGGTTTTGCCGGGGAGATAGGTCATCTTCCGGTCTTGTTCGGGGGGCCGCCCTGCGGCTGCGGGCGGCGCGGGTGCCTGGAAAGCCTTGCTTCGGGGAGCGCCATTGCCCGCGAAGGCCGTGCCCTCATCGCCAGGGGGCACCGGACAACCCTGCAGAAAATAATGGAGGAAGATGAAGAGCTTACGGCCTATCATGTTTTTGAGGCGGCTAAAGACGGCGATGCGGAGGCGGCCAGGATTGTTGAAAACGCTGCTTGTTATCTGGGGCGTGCACTTGCTGCTGTGGTCAATCTGTTAAATCCGGAGGTGATCACGATAGGCGGCGGGATGGCCCGTGCGGGGGAAATTATTTTTAGCCCGGTGCGCCATCATTTAAAAGAAGCGTCGATCCAACCGGCGGGGGAAATGGTGGAGGTGGTTCCGGCGGTTTTGGGGGAAGAGGCCGGGATAAGGGGCATGCTCGCTCTTTTAGAGCAATTTTTGCTCCAGGTTTAAAACCGGTAGAAAAAGCCGGTGCAAAAGGTAATACTGTACTCAATATTGAGCTGATAACCAAATTATTTTGGAATGTCCCAAAATAATTTTTTTTATAGTAACCTTTTGCGTCAAAGTTTCGTTATAAATAATAGGAGAAGTTATCTAGCCTGCCAAAGAGGTAATTTCTGGATCTTCTTTATTTACAGGATTTAAGCATTAAAGTGAAAATGTGGTATTTGCCTGGCAAGCAGGAGATAGTATCGCGGGAGTAGAAATAAATAAAACACGAATTGGTACACCCCAGGTCCCTTGTGAGCTTATCTTTTTTGCGGGTTGTAACCGGCTCTCGCCAGAGTTTTCCTGCTGGAGATGATGAGCTCCGGGGTAAAGGAGGTGTACTTTATTCTAGTAAGATAAAGTATTTTAATCCTTCTAAGGAGAGGTCCAGTTGTTGCTAGAAGAAAGAGAGCGGGAAATTATCTGCCAGGCACAACAAAATCCCCGTTCTTTTGCTCCACTTTATGATCATTATTTTCCTAAAATCTATAACTACATATATCACCGGGTTCAAAATTCGCAGTTGGCAGAAGATTTGGTGGCGGAAACTTTCTATAAAGCTCTGTCCAATATCCATAAATTTAAGTGGCAAGGACAGGGGTACTCTTTTGCCAGCTGGCTTTATACCATTGCCCGCAATCAGGTTATTGATCAGTTTCGCCGGCGAGAGCCGCTGCTGCTGGACGAGGGCAGTTGGGAATTTATTACCCCGGGGTCCGGTAATCCCGAGGATAAAGTTCTGCGGGATGTAACCAGAGAGGAATTACTCAGGGCTATCCAAACACTCAGTCCGAATCAGCAGGATGCTTTGCTGCTCCGCTTTCAGGAAGGCCTGAAAATAAAAGAGATTGCTTCGGTTCTCGATAAAAAAGAAGGGGCGATCAAGGCACTGCTGTTCCGAGGTCTGAAAAGCTTGCGTAAAAAACTGGAAGGAGGGGATTACAACGCGGCAATTTGAATGGGATGAGACCGTAGAAGAACTTTGTTCCTCGCCGGAAGAGGTTCAGGAACTGAAAGAAGTGGCTTCCTTGCTTTACGGTATGCCTAAAGTGCAGTCCTCTTCTTCCTTTCAGGATGAACTAAGGGAATCTTTAATGGAAAAAAGCCAAAGTGCGGGCAGGGGCGTTGAAAAGAAAAGTAAAGCAGCCGGTTTGTTCACCGAGGTTTTTAAATATCCCCAAAAGTACCTTTCCTATCCTCTGTTAACAGCAGCTACTGTCATTATGGCCATAGCCCTGACAGTATTTTATAACCAGGGTCCGGTTAAACCAGGGCCGGGGAATGGTATACTCCAGGATCCTTACACGGCAATGATTGAGCAAAATGAACCGGATGCACAGGCCGCAGGGGAGAACCCCCCCCCTTCTGTGGTTGAGAAAGAATCTCCGGATAAACTTTCCGAACAGGGGCAAGAAGCAGATTTCCAGGAGACAGGGACCGGAGGGACTTCCGTAACACCCCCGGGTAAGGATGCTCCTCCTTCCCAGGGGCAACCGGCAAAGGAACCGGAATCGGGGCCAGAGGAAGACCCCGGTAAATCTGTTCCCCTTGAATCACAAGGTGAAACAACTGAGCCGGAGACGGAGTTTAAGGTGGGAGGAAACCTGCAGAGCTTTAAAGTGGCGGGTAAAATTAATCTGCCGCCGGTTTTTTACAAGACCACGCAAACGGAGGCGGCCTCGCCGGTAGAAAAAGTCAATCATTCCTGGAAACCGCGGAAAACAGTTGCTTCCATGATGCCTTCCATGATGCAAAGTGAGGCCCGGTCCATCGCTACGCCGGAGTGGGCCAAAGAAATTCTCTCCAATGAAGGGTTTCCCGTCAGGGAAGGGGATTCCCTGGAAAGCAGGCTTCAGGAAACGTCCGAAGGTACTTTTGTGGAGGTATCTTACAGTCCCCAAAAAAGCGGTGTGCCGGAACTACCGCTGATCCTGCATTATGGAGAAGGAAAGGGCATTCTTGCTTATTATTATCAAGAGGATGGCAAAGTGTTGCCGCCTGGTTTTTACTCTCTCCTGTCACCGGCCCAAGCTTTTGAACAGGTGCAGGGGATAGAATGGTATGCTTCCTCCCCCAGGCTTGATTTTTCTTTCCAGGAAGTATATTTAACTTACCATGATTTCCCAGTTGAGGATAACGCCCAGCAAAAAACGCTGCGGCTGCCGTCCTATTGTTTCCTGGGCAGGGAGACTTTTAATAATGGTGGTGAACTTAAACTATATTTGCCGGCAGTGCAATGAAAAATATAGGCAAAAATGCGCCGAGATATTAAAAAACCCCGGGATATTTAATGGCTACCCCCGGGGTTTTTCTTTAGTTTTTTCAAAAGGCATATAGCAGGAACGGCCTTCTTCATTTCAGCGCATGTCAAACCGCGCTGCACCGTAAGGCAGTTCTTTTTCTTAGCTTTATCTGATCCAACCCCTTATTTTCATGGCATCTGCAAGGCGCTGCAGCGCATACATGAAGGCCGCTTCCCGCATGGTAATTTTTTTATTAAAATTGCGCTGGTAATCATAAACATGGTTAAAGGCTTCGACCATTTTCAGTTCCAGGCGTTTGCCGACCTCTTCTTCTGTCCAGTAGTAGGAATAGTTATTCTGGACCCACTCAAAATAGGAGGTGGCTACACCTCCGCTGTTAGCCAGAATATCCGGAACAACAAAAATGTCTTTTTCTTTCAAAACCTCATCCGCTTCGGGAGTGGTTGGCCCGTTGGCCCCTTCACCGATGATCTTGGCTTTGATGTTTTGGGCTACCTCCGGGGTAATCTGGTTCTCCATGGCAGCAGGAACGATGATCTCACAATCCAAAGCAAAAAGTTCTTCTGTTGTGATGCTGCCTTTACTTTCCGGAAAGTCTTTGACAGTGCCTGTTTCCCGGCAGTATTGATAGAGCGCTTCTGCATCAAGGCCGTTTTCATCGTAGATACCGCCGAAAATATCCGCCACGGCAATCAGCTTGCAACCTTCCTGGGCCAAAAAGCGGGCTGCGGCAGAACCAACATTGCCATAACCCTGCACGGCAAGAGTTGCATTTTTCAGTGTAAGACCTTTGACTTTGGCCGCTTCACGCACAGTGAACATGACGCCCCGTCCGGTAGCGGTTTCCCTCCCGGCACTGCCGCCCATATCCAGGGGTTTGCCTGTAATCACGCCCAAATCATCGTACCCCCGAATGTTGCAGTACTCGTCAGTCATCCAGGCCATGACCTGGGGATTGGTGTTCACATCCGGTGCCGGAATATCTATTTTGGGGCCTAAAATGGGGGCCATGGACCGTATATACTGACGGCTGAGGCGTTCGATTTCCTGTGGAGACATCTGCAGGGGATCACAGGCGACGGCTCCTTTACCCCCGCCAAAGGGGACCCGGGCTACGGCACACTTGATTGTCATCCAGATGGAGAGGGCTTTTGCTTCATCCAGATCCACCTCCGGGTGGAAGCGAACGCCTCCTTTGTACGGTCCCAAAACGTTATTGTGCTGGGCACGGTAGCCTTTGAAGACACGTAGTGTACCATCATCCATTTCCACCGGGATGGCTGCTTCCAGGACACGATCACAATCTTTTAAACGCTCATAAACGCTTGCCGGGAGAGCCAGTTCTTCTGTAGCTTTTTTCAGGCGCCTTTTGGCAACCTCGTAAGTATTAACTTTTTCTTTGGCCTGGTTTGACAAAGGTATCCCTCCAACAAAATTTATTGATGCTGCATTTTTGAAGTGGTAATCCTAAGCTTATTAGCTTCATCAAGCTATAAATTCTGATTACCTTAGTTATTTATATCATATATTTCATCTGATTTTCTATTTTTAGCACCAAAAATATTGTATAATTCATGATCTTATTAAGAAAAACGGAGCCGCCTGGGCTCCTGCAGTTACTTTTATAAAAGAGGTTCTCTGACAGGGAAGTGCAAAAGTTGACCGGCTTGGTGGTTGGGGCGGGGCTGTCAGTGTCAGGAAAGTCAGAATTGAGCATTGCCGGCTTCCGGTGTGTTATTGTTTCTCTGCCTGGGAAAAATTCCTGCTGGAGTCCATCTCTGCAGCGATTTTTTCCCAGGGACAGTGGTGGATGACTTCTTCTTTAAGCAGGGTAATGGTTTTGGTATCATCAGGACGGATTTGCCTGACGACACCCTGGAGCAGTCCAATGGTCGTGTATGTATCACAATGCACAAGGAGTACAGGCACGTTTTTTTCCCGGGCCCGTGTGATCACCCGGATATCGGGGTAGAGCCCTCCGGTGAGAATCAGGACGGAGATGCTTGTTTCCAGAGCGGTAAGAGCCATATCACTACGGTCCCCTCCCGTAATCACGGCCTTGTTTATCGCTCTGCGGAGATAGCGTAAAGCGCCTTCGATAGTCATGGTCCCGACAACGATTTCCTCTACCGGCAGGCCCAGATTTTCTTCGCCTGTTAAGATTTCTCCCTGCAGGGCTTCACGAAATTCGGCTACCGTCGGAAAGGTAAGCATTGGTTGAGAGGGGATAATCCCCAGGAGCCGGTAGCCCTTTTCCTCCAGCAGAGGACGGTATACTTCCCGGGCTTTACTCAGAATTGCCTGCGGAATATTGTTAAATATATTTCCCAGCAGGAAAACCCCCCGGGCTTGCATAAGGTTATTATAAAAGAGGAGCCGGTCCAGATCGGTGTCTTTATTCAAATCGGAGACCAAGATTACCGGGGCCTGCCATTTTACGGCCAGACTGAGATCGTCAAGTGAAAGAGAAAAACAATCGCCGGGATATTTTCCTCCCTCGATCAGCAGTATTTGGGTGTTACTTGATATTTCCTCCAGGTTGTTTTCCAGTTTATCGGCCATTCTTTTTGCTGAAAACCGGATATGTTCGGAGGGGCCAAAAATGTAAATGGATTCAAAATTTAGAGGCGCGATTTGCTCCGTTTCCCAGGGGAGTCCCAGCACCTTTTTCAGGAGATAAGCATCGGCATCCTGGTTGGGGGGCAGGTGCCGGGCGGCCGTTTTGGGCTTAAAATAAGCAACTTGCAACCCTTTTTCCTGGAGGTGCAGGGCGAAGCTCAGGGCAATAGCCGTTTTACCGGCACCCGATTCACCCATCAGATACAACTTTTTTAACAAGCTAGACTCTCCTTTCTGTCAGCTGTGCGGCTAAATACTTTGGGTGTGCCGTTTGTTCCAGAGGAGGATAAGTGTTGTCCAGAATACGGTGGGAAAGAGTGATTTTCGCATCAACGGCACAGACACCTTTTTCGTAAACCAGCAGGGGATTAATATCCATTTCTTTGATCTCCGGAAATTCTGTAACAAGCTGTGCTGTATGTAAAATAACATCTTTCAGGGATTGCAGGTCCAGGGGTTTGCTTCCCCTGAATCCTTTTAAAAGATGGTATGCTTTTGTTTCTTTGATCATTTCCTCGATATCCTGCTCATGAAGGTTTTTGGCCAGCCGCATGGAAACATCTTCAAAAAGATTGACATAAATACCTCCGAGGCCAAAAACCAGCAAGGGCCCAAACTGGATATCCACGGAGGACCCGATAATAATTTCCATACCCGGGGGCATCATTTTTTGTACTGTAATGCCATAAAGGGGGGCATCGGGATAAAAATGC
Source organism: Dethiobacteria bacterium (assembly GCA_050948785.1). Lineage (GTDB taxonomy): Bacteria > Bacillota > Dethiobacteria > DTU022 > UBA8154 > JAAZMI01. The sequence goes on along the minus strand of JBMNEM010000006.1, from coordinate 197,515 downwards.
TGGACCCTTTGCATCATCTCGCGAAAATTTTTCTCTACTTCTGCAACGCTTTCCAGGTTTGGCATTACCCCGCCGATATCGCTTTTATGCGGGATTTTGGGCGAAGCAATTTTGAGCACCACGGGGAAACCGACTTGTTCCGCTTTTTGTGCCGCTTCCCGGGGGTCCCTGGCTAAAAACGCTGTTGCGGCAGGAATATTAAAAGCACGCAGGACTTTCACTCCTTCATGCTCCAACAGCACGATCCTTCTTTCTTTCAGGGCGTCATAAAAAGTGGCTTTGACCTGTGCTGTATTATAAGATATTTTATCGGGGACCGGGGCTGTTTTTTCCCCTTCTGCTACTTTTTTAACCGTCTCTGTCCGGATATCCTGCCTTTGGTGCAGGCGAACCTTATTTTTGGCATAGCGGACCATACCTTCCAGGGCGGTGACAGCCCTTTCGGGAAAAGTATAGCAGGGTATGCCGGCCTCCAGCAAAATTTTTTCCCCGGTCTGGATTTCTTTGCCTCCCATAAAAACAGCCAATAAGGGTTTTTGGGAAATTTTTTGCCGCGCTTTAACAATAGCTTGGGCAATCTCCGCAGGATCGACCATGGCGGAGGGGCAAAGTAAAGCGATGACCCCTTCCACCTGTGGATCACTGAGGACTTTTTCCAGGGCAAAAAAGTAGCGATCAGCCCCGGCATCACCCAGGACATCCACGGGGTTGTAAATGCTTGCTTCCGGCGGCAGGTACATGCGCAGCTGTTTTGTCGTTTCTGTTGTAAAGCGGGCCATGTGCAGCCCTGTTTTTTCTACCCGGTCTGTGGTCAGAATTCCCGGCCCACCCGCATTCGTGACGATGGCAATTTTATCTCCTGCGGGTAAAGGCTGGTGGGCAAAGGCCGCCGCCATGTCAAAGAGTTCTTCCATGTTTCCGGCCCGGAGCACGGCACTTTTCCGGAAAGCGGCATCATAAGCACGATCCGCTCCGGCCAGGGCACCTGTATGGGATGAAGCGGCCCTTGCTCCTGCCGGGCTGGCTCCGGATTTTAAAATAATGATCGGCTTGCGGGCAGAGATGCGTGTGGCGACTTCTAAAAATTTCTGCCCAGCAGTGATGTCTTCCAGGTAGCATAAGATTACTTTTGTGGTCGGGTCCCAGGCGGCATATTCCAGGAAATCTGTTTCCTGCAGGTCGGCTTTATTGCCTAAGCTGACAAAATGTGAAAAACCGATGCCGGCAATTTGACTCCAATCCAGAATAGAAATCAGAATGGCTCCACTTTGGGAAATAAAGGCGATATTACCCTGCCGGGGGATCCCCCGGCCAAAAGAGGCGTTGATCGGTGTATGGGTGTGGATTAGCCCGACGCAATTCGGCCCTAAAAGGCGGATCTTTTGTTCACGGCAAAAAGCTGCCAGTTTTTTTTCCAGTTCCATTCCGTCCGGGCCTGTTTCTTTAAAACCGGCGGTGATGACGATGGCAAAACGAATACCCCTTTGGGCACAGTCCCTAACAGCTTCCAGGACCCTGGAAGCGGGGATGGCAATTACCGCCAGCTCTACATTTTCTCTGTTTCCGTTTTCCGTTCCGGGGGGTATATCCCGCACGTTTTGATAGCATCTTAGCCCTAAAATTTCTTCTTCCTTGGGATTAATCGGATAAATCTGGCCGGTGTAACGGCTGGCCAAAAGATTTTTTACAATGGCATTTCCTACTTTGGCAGGGTTTTTGGAAGCCCCGATTACAGCTACACCCTTGGGCACAAAAAATTTGGTTAATGGTTGTTCCTTTGTAAGCAAGTTTTCTACTCCTTGCTGCTTATGCTCAGGTATTTTATTTTTCCTTCAAAGTATACCCTTTATTCCCGAAAAATACATTTGCATATTGAAAGAGCTGATCCTGCAGATGCCTAAAAGCGGGATCGTATAAAATTTTTATCACCAGAAAGGAAAAGGCTGTTCAGGGAACGAAGTATCTTTTTTAAAAGTAAAAGAGATTATATCTGATTTTGAAAGAATCTTTTTAAATAGGAGGAAAATAATGGTTTATGGTAGGAGGCTGAGCGCAGAAAAAATTTTTAAAAAATGTGCCCCGGACATGTTTACTTTTAGCACAACAGAGGAACTTATTCCGCTGGAAGGTATCGTCGGACAGAAAAGAGCGGTTCAGGCGATAGATTTTGGATTAAAAATCAAGGGGCATGGCTATAACATTTTTATGATGGGGATTACCGGTACGGGGAAAACCAGCTATGCCCGGGCCGTTGCGGAGGAGATAGCTTGTTGTGATCCTGTTCCCGATGATTGGTGTTATCTTTATAATTTTAAAAACCCGGATGAACCGTTAGCTTTAAATCTGCCAGCAGGGATGGGTAGTGTTTTTGCGCGGGATATCCATAACCTTCTGGAAGAATTGAAAGAAGCAATCCCCAAGGCCTTGAATACCGAAGAATACGAGCGCCAGAAGGGGGTTATTGTCAAAAAATTTCAAGAGGTCAGGAATGCCCTCATGGACAACCTCAACAATGTGGCCCAGGAAAATAGTTTTATGCTTAAGCGGACGAGTACGGGATTTCTGAGCATTCCCCTAAAAGATGGTAAAGAACTGAGCGAAGAGGAATTTGACCAACTGGAAAAACAGGAAAGAGAAGAATTGGAGAAAAAGTCAACTGAAGTGCAATTTAAGGCGATGGAGATTTCCAGGCGCATCCAAAATGAAGAAAAAAACTTAAGGGATGAAATCAAAGAACTCGATTATAAAACAGTTCTCCACGCTACCGGGCATCTGATTGAAGAACTCAAGGAAGAGTATAATAAATTTCCCAAAGTGATCCATTACCTGGAAGCCCTGCGTGATGATGTCCTGGACAATATAAGCGATTTTAAAGAAGATGAGGACGATAAACAATTCTCTTTCCCCTGGCTCCGGCACTACGGCCGCGAGGCAGCAGCTACAAAATATACTGTAAACCTGGTTATTGATAATCGGGAAACCAAAGGTGCCCCTGTTGTCGTGGAGTCTAATCCGACCTATTATAATTTGATCGGAAGGATCGAACATGAAAACAGGTTGGGCATGGTTACTACAGATTTTACCATGATTAAAGGAGGGGCCTTTCACCGGGCCAATGGGGGTTACCTGATTTTGCAGGCCAATGATCTTCTGCTGAATTTTCAGTCCTGGGAGGTTCTAAAGCGCGTTTTAAAAACAAAGGAAGTACGCATTGAAACTATCGGGGAACAGTACGCGCTTCTGACGATGACGACGCTCAAGCCGGAGCCGATCCCTTTGGATATAAAAGTGATCCTGATCGGCAATCCCATGCTCTACCATCTGTTGTACCGCTATGACGAAGATTTCCGTAAACTTTTTAAGATTAAAGCGGATTTCGACGTGGTGATGGAACGTTCGTCCCAAAATGTAGCTAAAATGGCTAATTTTATCTCTTCGCATTGTCAGAGGGAAGGCTTAAGGCATTTTGATCGTTCGGGGGTGGGCCGGGTCGTGGAATACAGTTCCCGTTTGGCCGAACATCAGGAGAAACTCTCCACACGTTTTAACGAGATTGTGGAAATTCTTTATGAGGCAGATGCCTGGGCGGGTTTGCAAGGTCATGATTATGTCAGCGCTCAGCATGTGGATAAAGCGATCAAGGAAAAGATCTTCCGTTCGGACAAATACGAAAAAAGGCTCCTGGAGATGGTGGACGAAGGGCAGATTTTACTGGATTTCTCCGGGGAAAAGGTGGGCCAGATTAATGGGCTGGCGGTTATTAACCTGGGAGATTATACTTTTGGGAAGCCTTCCCGGATTACCGCAGCGACCTACTTGGGGCGGCGGGGTATTGTCAACATCGAAAGGGAAAGTAAAATGAGCGGCCGGATCCACGACAAGGGGGTTCTGATTATCAGCGGCTATCTTGGCCAAAAATATGCCCGGCATATACCGCTGACTCTCTCGGCCAGTATTTGTTTTGAACAGTCTTATGAAGGGGTTGACGGGGACAGCGCCTCCAGTGCTGAACTTTATGCTCTGCTTTCCAGTATCATCGATGTTCCCTTAAAGCAGAGTATTGCTGTAACGGGTTCCGTGAATCAGAAGGGTGAAATTCAGCCTGTGGGAGGCATTACCAGAAAAATTGAAGGGTTTTTTGCCGCCTGCAAATTGCAGGGCCTTACAGGGGAGCAGGGGGTGCTCATTCCCCAGCAGAATATTGCCAATCTGATGCTGGATGCAGAGGTCGTGGAAGCGGTCCGGGAGAATAAATTTCATCTCTATGCCGTAAATACTATCGACGAGGGCCTGGAGATCCTCACCGGTTTGCCGGCAGGGGAACGGGACGAGAACGGTAAATATCCCGAGGGAACCATAAATGCTCTGGTCGAGAAAAATTTAAAAGAATACCATAAGCTGCTGAGCAGAAAGGCCCGGGAACCGGAAAAAGCAGGCGAACAGGAAAAAACCATTGAGCATCAGGATGCTGACGCCCCACCCGAATCCTTACATTATTGAGCCGGACCCAGCGCTCAGCCGCGGGGAAACCGGAGGGACGGTTCTTGTGATTGCTTGCGTAGCCGCTATAGCAGCTGGGGCATTAGCCGTGTTAGCTGTAGTTGCCCTTGCCAGCCACAAGGCCCGTCCCCGGGAGGTGACGCGGGGACGGTTCTGGTGGTTGGTAACCGGCAGCAGGCACCAGCCAAGAAATCGGAGGGACGGTTCTTGTGATTGCTTGCATGGCCGCTATAGCAGCTGGGGCATTAGCCGTGTTAGCTGTAGTTGCCCTTGCCAGCCACAAGGCCCGTCCCCGTGGTTGGCCCTGCGGCAGGGTAATGCTGTTCAACCTGTTTTTCTAATGCTGATTGTAGGGGGTGAAAGGGATGGCACAGACTTATGGGGGTTTGGCTCGCATTTATGATTATCTTTTGAGCGGGGTAAACTACCAGGAATGGGCTGATTACCTGGAGGAAATTTTTGAACATTTTCAGATACAGCCTTGTCGGGTTGTTTTGGATTTGGCCTGTGGAACGGGCAATTCGACATTTCCCTGGGCGGAGAGGGGTTACTGTGTTTATGGAGCGGATATTTCCTCGGAAATGCTGGCGGTAGCCGGGCAGAAGGCTCGGGATTCCGGCCTGGAGGTTAAATTTTACCGGCAGGATATGCGCAGTTTGCAGCTGCCCTTTCAAGCTGACGTGATTGTGCTCTATCAGGATGGCTTGAATTATCTTTTGACTGTCGAGGATTTAAAAAAGGCTTTGCAGAGTATACGGGCTGTTTTGCGCCCGGGGGGGTACTTTATCTTTAATTTAAACCTGGTGGAAAAGCTTCCTGCCGGCACTACACCGGAGGTTTCCTGGCTTGAAGATGAAGAGATTACTTTAATCTGGGAGAGCTGCCTGGAACCCGGGGAAAAAATCTGGAGAATTAAACTCACAGCTTTTATCCGTGGGGATGAGGGGCTTTATGAGAAGATACAGGAAGAGCACAGGGAACGCTCTTATTCCCGTGAGGAATTGGAACCGGTCCTGCTGGAAACCGGCTGGCAGCTAAAATCATGTTACAGGGCTTTTACCATGGTGGAACCCGCGCCGGAAGATCGGAATATATTTTATGTTGTGCAGCGGGAGGTTTAAAGCATGCACGTAGTGCTGATTGAGCCGGAGATACCGCCGAATACAGGTAATATTGCCCGGACATGTGTGCTGACAAATACCAGTCTTCATCTTGTCGGTGATTTGGGGTTTTCTCTGGCGGACCGTTATTTGCGTCGTGCCGGCTTGGATTACTGGCCCCATCTTTTATGCTACTCTTACAGGGATTTCGAGAGTCTTTACAATATCTATCCAGGCTTAAATTTTTATTTTTTTACGACCAGGGCGAAAAAATCTTATACGGAAATTTCTTATACAGCGGAAGATTTTTTAGTTTTTGGGAAAGAAACAGCCGGTTTGGCGCCGGAGTTGCTGGAAAGATGGCCGGAGCACTGTTTCAGAATACCGATGACGGCAGATATTCCCCGCTCTTTGAATCTGGCCAATGCTGTGGCTGTAGTTCTCTATGAAGCCCTGCGCCAGCAGGGATACCCCGGTATGAAGTAGCCTGGCATTTCAACAAAAGTGCCTATCGGCAGTAAAAATATGCGGTGGTGAGCATATAATAAATTAGAAACAAATGATTTGTGCGGGAATGAGGTTTACAAGCTATGAAAATAGACGAACTGGGTTCCCTTTTATCCTGTCTTTTATTAACGGTAGGCATGCTCACCCTTCCCCGGATAGGGTTTTCCACTCTGGAAGGTCTTTTTGCCACGGCCTGGACAGCTCTTTGCGTGCTGGTGGCGGTAGCTTTCCTGAAGAACTTTTCGCTCCGCCGTTAGGATTCTTGTTTAGTTATACAGTTATACGGCCACAGGGAAAATCCATTAGGCTTGCTCCGGTGATGAATTGCCCTGTTGAATCGGAATGATGATTTTTGATTGCCCCTTTTACTTTTAAAGGGTTTTTTTACTAAGGGTCGAAATACTAGAACATAATAAAACGGTCGGGGGAATTTTTTTGTTTGTTCATTTACATGTGCATACTGAATACAGCCTCCTGGACGGAGCTGCACGTATTGACAAAGTGGTGGAGAAAGCGCACAAACTTGGCATGCCGGCAGTGGCGATTACTGATCATGGTAACCTTTATGGGGTTATTGATTTTTATAAGGCGGCGCGGCAGAAGGGGATCAAACCGATTATCGGGTGTGAGGTTTATGTGGCTCCCAGAGGCCGCTGGCAAAAGGAGCCGGGGCGGGACGATACCCGCTTTCACCTCGTTCTGCTGGCGAAAAATATGCAGGGATACCTGAACCTGATGCAGCTGGTGACAGCCGGTTATCTGGAAGGTTTTTATTATAAACCCCGTGTGGATCGGGAAATCCTTGAAAAGTACAAAGAGGGGCTCATTGCTTTAAGTGCCTGTCAGGCCGGTGAGATTCCCAGGCTGTTGCTGGCCGGGGAAGAGGAAAAAGCCTGGCAAACAGCCTGCTGGTACCGGGATACTTTCGGCCCGGATAATTTTTACCTTGAATTGCAGGAACACGGGCTCCCGGAACAAAAAGGGCTCAATAGGAAACTATTGGAACTGGGGGGGGAAACGGGTATTCCCTTGGTGGTCAGCAATGATGTCCATTATTTGGAGCAGGAGGATGCCCGTGCTCATGATGTTTTACTCTGTATCCAGACAGGTAAGAGTGTAGAAGATGAAAATCGTTTAAAATTTGAGGGAAACGAGTTTTATTTTAAAGATGAAGAGGAGATGCGGGCAGTTTTTAGCGATTTTCCGGCAGAAGTGTTTGAAAATACCGTTAAAATAGCTGACCGGATTGAGCTTGAGTTTTCCTTTGGCCAGATGCACCTGCCTCCTTATGCGATACCCTCTTCCTATGAAAATGCCGGGGAATATTTAAAGGCCCTTTGTGAACAAGGGCTGAAGGAAAAATTTCCCTGTGTGACACCGGAGATCGAGGAACGTCTGGACTATGAATTGAGGATCATCAACCAGATGGGCTATGCCGGTTATTTCCTGATTGTTTGGGATTTCGTACGTTTTGCCCATGAACATGGCATTTTGGTCGGGCCGGGCCGCGGTTCTGCTGCCGGAAGCCTGGTGGCTTATACTCTTTCCATCACCAATATCAATCCTTTGCGTTATGGTTTGCTTTTTGAAAGGTTTTTAAATCCGGAAAGAGTTTCTATGCCGGATATCGATATTGATTTTTGTTATGAGCGCCGTGATGAGGTGATCCGCTATGTCGTGGAAAAATATGGTGAGGACCGCGTGGCCCAGATCGCCACTTTTGGCACGATGGCGGCCAGGTTGGCAGTACGGGATGTGGGCAGGGCTTTAAATATTTCTTATGGCGAAACGGACCGCCTGGCGAAAATGATCCCCTTTGAAGCAGGTATGACCATTGATAAGGCGCTGGAGATGAATAAAGATCTCCTGGAGCTTTACCGGAGTGAGCCGCGCTATCGTCTTTTACTTGATACTTCACGGGCGCTGGAAGGGCTTCCCCGGCATGCCTCCACGCATGCCGCCGGTGTGGTCATCGCCGGAAGGCCGCTAGTGGAGCATGTTCCTTTACAGAAAGTCGCCGATAACGTTGTTGTAACGCAATTTCCCATGAATACCCTGGAAGAACTCGGGTTGCTGAAGATGGATTTTTTAGGTTTGCGCACTTTGACAATCATGGGGGAAACCATCCGGCAAATCAATGCGCGGCGGAATGAAGGGGAAAAAATCACACTGGAGACCATTCCCCTGGATGATGCCCTTACTTATAAGCTTTTGTCCCAGGGGGAGACAGCCGGTGTTTTTCAGCTGGAGAGCAGCGGTATGCGTTCCGCTCTTCGGGATTTGAAACCCAGTAAATTTGAGGATATTATCGCTGTCGTGGCGCTTTACCGTCCTGGACCCATGGAACAAATCCCTGTTTTTGTGGAGAGTAAGCATGGTTTAAGGCCTATCAAGTATCTGCATCCCGATTTGGAGCCCATTCTCAAGGAAACCTACGGCGTGATTGTTTATCAGGAACAGATTATGGAAATAGCGGCCAAAATGGCCGGCTTTACGCTGGGACAAGCCGATCTTCTGCGCCGGGCTATCGGTAAAAAGAAGCGGGAGATTCTCGATGAGCAAAGGGTTATTTTCATCCAAGGACTGGAGAAAAAGGACTACACAAAAAAACTGGGAGAAGAGCTTTACGATCTGATTGTAAAATTTGCTTCCTACGGTTTTAACAAATCGCATGCCGCGGCTTATGCTCTGATTGCCTACCAGACAGCTTACTTGAAAGCCAACCATCCTTTGGAATTTATGGCGGCGCTGCTCACAGGGGTGATGTCCAGCAGTGAAAAAATAGCTCTTTATATCGCCGACTGTCGCCGCCAGGGAATCGAAATTTTGCCCCCGGATGTAAATGAAAGTGATGTTAATTTTACTGCTGTGGGGCATAACCGGATTCGCTTCGGACTCGCTGCCGTTAAAAATGTCGGTAAGGGTGCGATTGAAACAATTATGGAAACGCGGCAGAAAGAGGGGAAATTTGACGGCCTTTACGATTTTTGTTGTAAGGTGGATTTGCGCACCTGCAACCGCAAAGTATTGGAGAGCCTGATTAAAAGCGGGGCTTTTGACTCCCTGGGTGGAAAGCGCGCCCAGTACCTGAATATCCTGGAGAAGGCTCTGGCTTACGGGCAGCAAGCTCAAAAAGATCGCTTAAACGGGCAGATCTCCATGTTTGCTTACTTGAGTGCAGATCAATCCTCGCAGGCTCCCCAGGATGATCTTCCGGACCTGGCGGAGTTTTCCCCGCGTGAAAAACTGGCTTTGGAAAAAGAAATGGTCGGCCTTTATATCTCCGGCCATCCTTTGGATCAATATCGCTCTATCCTGGAAAACCTGCGCGGGATTGTCCCTATCGGTGCATTGACGGAAGTTGGTGACCGCCGTAATGTTTCCATCGTGGGCATGATCTCCTCGCAGCGTGTCATCTATACAAAAAAAGGGCGTCCGATGTCTTTTCTGCAAGTGGAGGATCTCACCGGCGAGGTTGAAGTGGTTGTTTTTAGTGATTTATTCGAGAAATACCAGGAGGACCTGCAGGAAGACAGGGTTGTCCTCCTTCAAGGGCAAACCGATTATAAAGAGGAAGGAGAGGTTAAAATTATCTGTCGGGAGGCCACTTTTTTTCCTGCAGAACCCCGGCAGCTTTTTATCCGGATCGATGCGGAAAGGCCTCTGGCGGAGATGGTCGCCTTGAAAGATATTCTTACCTCATATCATGGGGGAAACCCGGTTTATCTTTATTTTGAAAAATATGCAAGGTTGCTTTTAACGGGGCAGGAATGTTGGGTTAAAGGAGATGAAGAGCAGCTCTATAGGCGTGTAGAAGAACTTTTAGGGCCGGGCTGTCTGAAAATCCAGCAATTAGCAGCTACCGGGGATGTTTAGGGGGATTAAATTTCCTGCACACGCAAATACTGAAATATAAAGGCAGGGGTTATTAGATTTGAAATTGTCCAGAGGAGGAAAATAAATTGAAAAAAATCGCTGTTCTAACCAGCGGGGGTGATGCTCCAGGCATGAATGCGGCCATCCGGGCGGTGGTACGCAAAAGTATCTATCATCAGCTGGAGATCTATGGTGTGCAGCGTGGTTTTTCGGGGTTGATCAACAGAGAAATTATACCCTTGGAGCTAGGCTCTGTGGCTGATATTATACACCGGGGCGGCACGATCCTCCGTACAGCCAGAAGTCCGAATTTCCAGACCAAAAAGGGGCAGGAAAAAGCACGCGCTTACTTGCAAGAACGAGGAATTGAAGGGATTGTAGTGATTGGCGGGGATGGTTCCTTTAAAGGGGCCAAGATTTTGGAAGATATGGGTTTCCCCACGGTGGGCATTCCAGCGACCATTGACAATGATATTCCCTGTACTGATTTTTGTATTGGTTTTGATACGGCAATCAATACGGTAATCGATGCGATCAACAGAGTCCGGGATACGGCTACTTCTCATGAGAGGATCTATGTCATCGAGGTTATGGGGCGCGATACGGGGCATATAGCCTTGGTGGCCGGATTGGCGGGAGGAGCAGAATCCATTATTGTCCCCGAGGTCCCTTTTAGCATCGAGGAGGTATGCAGCCGCCTGCTGCGGGGTGTGAAAAGAGGCAAGCGTCATAGTATTATTCTGGTGGCCGAAGGTGCGGCCAACGCTGTAAGCGTGGGAGAGGGAATTAAGAGGCTTCTCCAGATGGAAGTGCGGGTCATAATTTTGGGTCACCTGCAAAGAGGCGGCACCCCGACAGCCTTTGATCGCGTCCTGGCCAGCCGTATGGGGGGTAAGGCGGTAGATCTGCTGCTGGAAAACAAAAGAAACCAGGCCCTTGGTTATTGGAAAGGTGAAATCAGGGGGGTGCCCTATGAGGAAATTTTTAACAGTAAGAAAGATTTTTTATGGAGTGATTATGATTTGGCCGGTATTCTGGCCATTTAAGGGGAGAGATCTAGGTGCGGCGGACGAAAATAGTCTGTACCATTGGGCCGGCTTCAGAGGATCTGCAAACAATTAAAACCCTGATTGAGAAGGGTATGGATGTTGCTCGCATAAATTTTTCCCACGGTAACCTGGAGATTCATGCCGACAGTATTAAAAAGATCCGCCAGGCGAGCCGACAGGCAGGTAAAAAGGTGGCCATCCTGGTTGATACCCGTGGGCCGGAAATACGAGTCAGGGATTTCCGGCAGGGAGAGGTAGAGCTTGTTGAGGGGGAACGCTTTACCCTGACAACTGCGGATTGCGCCGGAGATCATCGTAGAGTCAGCGTTACCTACCGGGGTTTGCCCGCGGATTTAAAAGAGGGCGACCGCATTTTACTGGATGATGGTTTGATTGAACTTCGAGTGGTGAAAATAACTCCTGTAGAGGTTGAAACGGTAGTAATCCACGGGGGAAGTCTTTCTTCACGTAAAGGCCTGAACCTGCCCGGTATTAACATTAATCTTCCCGTGTTCTCACCGGAAGATGAAAGGGATATCGAGTTTGCCCTGCAGCAAAACGTTGATTTTATTGCCGCTTCCTTTATTCGTCGCGCTGCAGATGTTTTGGACATCAGATATCTTGTGGAAAAAAATAAGGCAGAGGCGCAGATCATTGCCAAGATAGAAAATTTTGAAGGTGTAGAGAACTTTACGGAAATTTTGCAGGTAGCCGACGGGATCATGATCGCCCGGGGAGATCTGGGAGTTGAGATTCCGGCGGAGGATGTTCCCTTGGTGCAAAAAAATCTCATTGCGGCTTGTAATCTTGCTGGAAAACCGGTTATTACGGCCACGCAGATGCTTGATTCGATGGTCCGTTATCCCCGGCCCACCAGGGCGGAGGCAAGTGATGTAGCCAACGCTATTTTTGACGGTACCGATGCCGTCATGCTTTCCGGGGAGACGGCTATCGGGGCTTTTCCCCGTGAGGCGGCCGAAACAATGGCCCGTATCACTCAGCGGACGGAGGAGGCCCTTGAATACAGGGAGCTGCTGGGGAATTTCGACCGTGTAATACATCACACGGTCACAGATGCTATTGGCCATGCAACCTGCCGGGCAGCACAGGATTTGGAGGCTGCGGCGATTATTTCCGCAACGCAATCAGGTTATACGGCGCGTATGGTTTCCAAATACAAGCCCCGGGCACCGATTATCGCTGTAACACCTTCGGAAAAGGTGGCCACTGCACTTACCCTTACTTGGGGAGTTTATCCCTTGTTATGCCCGCCTACAGCCAGTACTGATGAAATTTTTGATACCGCTGTCAAGGTGGCTTTGGAAGCGGGACTGATTCATAACGGGGATTTAATTATTCTTACAGCGGGGGTTCCGGTTGGAGTGCCCGGGACAACAAACTTTCTCCGCATTGATACTGTCGGAGAAATTATTATCCAGGGCCAGGGTGTAGGGAAAGCAGCTATAACCGGCGTTGTTCATCTGGCCCAAAATGCAGACGAAGCACTGAAAATAAAGGAAAACCAAATTCTGGTCTGCAGTGATACCGATAAAGAATATTTACCGGCTATGGAAAAGGCTGGTGCAATTATTACTGAAGCAGGAGGTCTGACCTCTCATGCCGCCATCGTAGGTTTAAATCTGGGCAAACCTGTGATTGTCGGTGCCGCGGATGCTACCAGGGAGCTCTCCCCCGGGCAGCTCATCACTGTGGATGCTGCCAGAGGTTTGATTTACCGGGGACGCGCTACGGTCATCTAAAAAAAGGAGAGCGAATAGCCAAATCCGGAGGAGATTGAAACCAGATGAAATATAATGAGACAACCTTACGAGTACGTTATAAGGATACAGACCAGATGGGGGTAGTTTATTATGCCAATTACTTTATCTGGTTTGAGGTGGGACGCAGCGAATTTTTCCGGGCAATGGGGATGAATTATAAATATCTGGAGCAAAACGAAATATTTTTACCGGTGATTGAAGCGTATTGCCAGTATAAATACCCGGCACGTTATGATGATCTGCTCAAGATCACCACCAAGCTTAACCTCCTGCAAGAGGTTAAGCTTGGTTTTCAATATGAAATCATGCACGTTGAAAAGGAAACGTTGCTGGCGGTAGGCCAAACAACGCATGCATTTGTAAATAAAAACGGGAAACCCATTGCCCTGCGCAAACAAAACCCTTTCTTCTATAAGCTGATTAAAGATAAAATTAAGGAGGAGAAAGAAATATAGAATCAGGGGGTGCCTAATTGCAAGATAACCAGGCCGCTCACCAGCTTGGGAAAGAAATAAGTTGATTTTTGCGGCATGCGTATGCCCCGTTCAGCCAGGTTGATTATTTTTTCCAGGGGAGATTCGTTCAGGAAAAAAACATAGGAAACATTGCCCCGGTCCACTTGCTGTTTCGCTTCCCATTCATCTCTGATATAACCCAAAAGAGATCCTTTTTTTATTTCATCTTCATCCATTCCAAAAACATCTTGCAGGACCAGCTCCTGGAGAATGACTGTATCGAGCCAGGGGAAGGGTTTTTCTTCTTCTTTTAAATCTTTAAGGGTAAGAAGAAAGAACTTTTTTTCCGGCGTATAAAGTCCAAAGCATAACTTTGCTTCTGTAGAGGCGGTCAACGATTTTTCCAGCAGCGTCAGTAGCTCCTCCTGTGTCTCCGCTACGGGAAACTCCTGAATATGAAAATGTTTTTGCAGCTTGGCTAGCAGGTTCCGGCTGTCAATGCCACTTTGCCTGATCATGCGGTGTGTAGGAAAAGCCAGCAGGCCTTCGTCATAAACGTTGACCAGAACCATCAGCGCATGCCCGTATTTTTCCTTGCTTTGATCCTGTTCTTTATTTTCCTGGTAATATTGCAAGGCTGTTTCATAGCGGTGGTGGCCGTCGGCAATATAAATTTTTTGACTTTGAAAAAAAGTTTGTATTGTGGCAATAAACTTTTCATCGGTAACAGCCCAAAGCATATGTAACTGTCCATCGTGGTCCTGAAAATTAATGACCGGTTTCTGTTCTTTTTTATAACGCGCCGCGTAGTGATCCACGAATTTCTCCGGATCTTTGAAGAGTCCGAAAATGGGGCTGAAGTTGGCTTTGCAATGTCGTAGAAGCTCCAGGCGGTCCTTCTTTGGTTGATGCAGGGTTTCTTCATGGGGGATAACTTTGCCTTTTCCAAAAGGAGACAATCCCACTCCACAGTAAATTCCCTGGCGCTTAAATTTCTTTTGGTTATAAGTAAAATGTTGTTCATATAAATAAATAGCCGGTTTTTCTTCCCGGATCAAGATCCCTTCCTGCAGCCAAGCATGAAAGGTCTTTGCTGCCCGTGTATACTTATTTACAAGGTGATTATCCTCAGGCCTGGATTGGGCATACTCCAGACGGATGATATTATAAGGGCTTTTCTCGTAGAGCCTTTGCTGAAGCTCGTCGTCAATAACATCGTAGGGCGGTGTGATGACCTCGGAAGGGCTGCCTGCAGCGGCAGAAAAACGCAGACCTTTTATTGGCAGGACAGTTGTCATTTTAAAACCTCCGTGTTGTTTTTACAACCTTACTCTGGCGTCGCTTAAATTTTATTATAACTGCCGGGAAAAAACAAGTAAAAAGAAACGGACCGGTGCTTATATTGGCAGAGTTTCTCCAAAAAGAAGGGAAACAGTCATAGTGGTCAGAAATAAAAACAAAGAGATCCTTTACAAAGCCCCGGCTACTGGCAGGCCAAGGCCACAAAAGAAGGGAGAGCCGGATGCAGAAAAGGAAAAAGCGTTTGAATGACTTGGATGGCCGCACTTGGACAAGATTTAGTATCAGCGTCTGGAACGATATTTACAAAAATGCGCCGGAGAGGCGATTAAAGCACCCGGCTCTTTTCCCCGTCACCCTGGTGGAAAGGTTGTTGCAAATTTTTGCCCCCAAAGGCGCTATGATTTTGGATCCTTTCCTGGGTAGCGGCAGCACTTTAGTTGGCGCACAACGGCTGGGCATGCGGGGCCTGGGATTGGAAATATCCGCGGAGTATCTGCAGCTTTTTCAAAGGCGCTTGCAGGAGGAAAAGATTGCTGCAGAAAAGACGGAGTCTTCCCCGGGACCTGTCTTAGTGCAGGCTATCAATGACGATGCCCGCAACCTCTTGAAATATGCTGCACCTTTAACCGTGGATCTTTGTTTAACCTCGCCCCCTTACTGGAACATTCTCCAAGAGAAGCGCAGTGCAGATCGGAAGCCCTTACGAAATTACGGTGACGCAAGTAATGATCTGGGAAACATCGGAAGCTATGAGCTTTTTTTGGATGAATTGGAGGAGATCTTTGCCCAAGTTTATACTGCTTTAAAAAATGGCAGTTACTGTCTCGTCGTGGTGATGGATATCAGAAAGAAAAATATTTTCTACCCATTGCATATGGATCTCAGCCGGCGTATGATCTCCCTGGGGTTTATCTTTGATGATCTGATTATCTGGGATCGGCGCCAGGAATATAATAATCTGCGCCCTTTAGGCTATCCTTATGTTTTTCGTGTAAACAAAGTACACGAATTTATCCTTATTTTTCAGAAGCCGCTGGAGCCAACCGCTCCTGCTTCTAAAAGCAAGGGTTTGCCGGGCAATCCGTAAGCCCGGCTGGTGGAGTTGTGTTGAGCAAAAATGATACCGGTAGATCAGAAATAGGCCCCCTCATTCCGGACTTTGCAACCTGTACCCAAATATAGCCAGGGGTAGGAGCAGTGCCGGTAACGGGTGCAGTTTTGAGGTGAGAGGATGGAAAAGAGAATCGCTTACGATTTTTCTTCCTTAAAAAATATTTATCAAAGGCCGGAACCTTTAAATGCTTTTGCCTGGGAAAGAATGGCCAAAGTTTGTAATTTATTAAAAAAATACGAAGTTTATCATTGTCTCCCTCACTGTAAGCAATGTTGTTATGGTGCGATTATCATGTCCTACACGGAATTTAATTTTATTATGCTCCATATTCAGGAACGATGGTCTGCCCAGGAGCGCAGAGCGTTTTTCCGGCATAATGTTGGCCGGCTGCAGGACAATGGCTCTTTTCTCTGCCCCTTTTTACAGGAGGATGCGGCGGTTAGACATTGCCGTATTTACGAAGCACGGCCCTTGATTTGCCGGGTTTTTGGCACGGCGGCAGCGCCCTGCCAGGAACCGATTGAGCCGGGTCTCCTGACGGAAAATCTTTTTTACCAGGCTTATAATCTTCTTTATTATAGTCACAACAACTTTATTGCACTGAACCTGGACGAGGAATGGGCTATTTTTGAAGCGCCTTTTGCGCTATGGTGCCTAGCGGATAACAGTGCGGAGACGCGGGAGTACCTGCGGGCTTTGATCGAAAAAGAGAAAAATTCCTTTCATGCTGTTCTTTATGACTGCCGGGAAAACACTTTTTTTGTTTATCGCCAGGGGGAAAGAATAGGGCTGGGGGTTTAAAAAGGGAGATGAAATTTGTTCAAACCGGGGAAGCAGCCATTTTTTTGAACAGGCTTTAAGCTTCCAGCTCAAGGGTATAAACCGGCCGGCTTCACATTTCTTTGTAAAGGGAGATAGAAGGTGATCCAATGTTGATCGGAATTGATGTGGGCGGTACTTTTACCGATGGGGTTCTCTGCACCGCGGGCCAAATTTTAAAGACGGCCAAGCACCCGACGCAGGAGAGCGACCTGCAGAGCTCCATTTTTACTGTTTTAGACGATCTGCTGCAGGGAATAAAAAGTGGCGATATCACACAAGTAGTACTCAGCACCACGCTGGTCACGAACCTTTTGGCTACGGGTGGAGGGGAGCAGGTGGCGCTGGTTTTGATTCCCGGCCCGGGCCTGAATTTGCGGCAGCTGAACTTTTTCCCCGCGGCCTATCTTGTCAGAGGGGCGACTGATTTTCGCGGACGGATTATAGAGCCGCTGGATCAAGTACAAATTGAAGAGATCGGCAAGCTTATTGTGGCTGCAGGCAGGCAAAAGGTTGCGGTGGTCGGGAAGTTTTCCCAGCGCAACAGCAGCCATGAACGCCAAGTGGAAAAGATTTTGAAGGTGAATTACCCTCACCTGGAGGTGATCAGGGGCTTCGAGGTCTCCGGACAGCTTAATTTTCTTCGCCGGGCGGTGACTACCTACTATACAGCTGTGACCAGGGAAAAATGGGCCGGGTTTGCAGCCGACATCAAGAAAGCCATACGTGAGCGGGGTATTACCGCTCCCCTCAATATCCTCAAGGCGGATGGGGGGACGATGCCTTTGGAGGTGTCGTTGCACTACCCCTGTGAAACTGTTTTTTCCGGCCCGGCAGCCAGTGTGATGGGTGCGTTTGCCCTGACTATGGATCAGCAAACCTCTGTAGTTGTGGATATCGGCGGTACTACTACCGATTTGGCCCTCATCCTGGAGGGGGAACCGCTTTATGCTTCACGGGGAGCACTTATCGGGGGCTATTATTCCCATGTACGCTCCTTTGCTCTACGTTCGATGGCTTTGGGGGGAGACAGTGCTGTCAGGTGGAGCGGAGAAAAAATTACTATTGGCCCGGATCGTTTGGGCCCGGCAGCCTGCTTTGGCGGCCCGGCAGCCACTCCTACTGATGCCGTGAACTTTCTGGAAGAAGGTAAACTGGGTCCCCTGGCTCTTTCCAGCCATGCTCTGAGGAAGATCTCCCGCCAGGCGGGGTTGACGGTGGAGGAATTGGCCCAAACAGTAGTTCATCAAGTAAACAGCCAGTTGGAGACCGGTATTAAGGATATGTTTAAATCCTGGGAACAGGAGCCGGCCTATAAGATCTGGGAGATTATTAACAAGCGACGGGTTGGACTGGACCGTGCCGTCGGCATTGGCGCCGCGGCCGGGGCCTTTGTCCCTGCTCTGGCTGCCCGGCTTGGCTGCCAAGCCCTGGTTCACCGCTATTCTCCGGTAGCAAACGCTCTGGGCGCTGCTGTGGCGCGACCCACACTCTCTTTATTTTTACATGCTGATACAGAGCAGCAGACCTATTCTTTAAATCTGGAAGGAATCGCCGGTGAATTTGACCCCGGCTGGCAGCTTGCAGAGGCTAAAGAGCTGGCACGAAAACAGCTGCAAAAAATCGCCGAAAAAAGGGGCATCGGCCAGTATGCGGACCGCTATGAATTTTTTCTGGAAGAGCAGTTTAATATGATCCGGGGCTGGTCAACAGCAGGTAAGCTCTTTGATGTCGGTGTCCAGATCGCTTCCGGAGTTATTGACGAATTTAAAGGGGTGCAGCCATGAAGAAGAAAAACCAAGATACATATGCTCATTCGCCGGTCAAAAATTCTGCCGGCCAGACCGGCCTGGTGTTTTTTCCGGCTTTCGATTGGGCCATCTCCCCTACCCACCCTGAACGGGAAGAAAGGCTTCTTTATACCAGGGATCAGCTCTTTGAAGAAGGAATTATGGATCTTCCCCAGATCCGCCAGTACCAGCCGCGCCTGGCCGAACCCAAAGATATCGCCCGGGTACATTTTTGTGTGCCTGATATAGAGACACAGGCTACGGAAGCGCACCTGATTGCCGCCGGTGGGGCACTGGTAATCGCCGATGCGTTGATGAACGATGAGATTAAAAACGGTTTTGCCCTGGTCAGGCCTCCGGGTCACCATGCAATGCGGGTGGTCCACGGCAACCGCGGCTTCTGCAATATCAACAACGAGCCGGTGATGGTCGAATACTTGCGCCAAAAGCATGGACTGCAACGTATTGCGATTATAGATACCGATGTCCACCATGGTGATGGCACACAGGACCTTTATTGGCATGACCCGGATGTTCTCTTTATTTCTTTTCATCAGGACGGGCGGACTCTTTACCCCGGTAGCGGATTTACCGATGAAATTGGCGGGCCGCTGGCACCGGGAACCACTCTCAACATACCTTTGCCCCCGGGGACAACCGATGAAGGCATTCTTTTTGTCCTGGATAACTTGGTGCTCCCCATACTGGAAGAGTTTCAGCCGGAATTGATTGTGAATTCTGCCGGGCAGGACAACCATTACAGCGATCCGCTGGCGAACATGTCTTTTTCCGCTCGCGGGTATGCCCTTTTAAATGAAAAGCTTGCCCCGGACATTGCCGTGCTGGAGGGAGGGTATTCGATTGAGACGGCGCTCCCTTATGTCAATATGGGTATTATTATGGCTATGGCCGGTATTGACTACTCCAATCTTTATGAACCTGATTACAAGGAAGGTATTTTTAAAGAGGAGCGTGGACATTTAAAGAGACTGGAGGAAATTGTGCACGAACTCACCGGCGTATTCCAGCGCCGGCAAGACTTGGGGGCTGCTGTCCGCCAAAAATCCGGCTCATTGCTCCAGAGGCGTCGCCAGATTTACTATGATACTGACCAGATTCGGGAAACGCAGGTAGAAACGCTCAAGGTTTGTGCCGCCTGCCCGGGCTATCTTTTAATAGATTCGGAGGCCGTTGGCCGGAGAGGGCACTCCAGGGTTTACTGTATCAGTATCCCTATCCAGGGTTGTTCCCGCTGCCGGCAGGAAGCCCGGGATCATTACGCCGGGATGCGTAAAGAAACAGCGGAGCATTTTGATTATCTTTACCTTCAGGACAGGACGGCTGATTTTTACCAACAGTACAATTGTCACACCAAAAAGGGAAATTATTTGGAATGAAATGAATAATATCGGCGGCAAAGTAAAAGGACTTTGTTCCAGGGTCCTGGCTCAGGGTCGGATTGTGTCTGTTTGTGTTTATTTGTGTCCATATTTGCCTATTTGTGTCTAATTTTGTCTATTGATGGGCATTGCATTGATGAGCAAAGATTTTTATGCTATAATTATTCATACAATTACCAAGATTAATAATTGAGATGATTCTATGAAATAGTTATACAAAGACACTTTTTCTTTTAGTTTATATTATTTAAACTAATAAGTGTATTTATGTTATTTTGACTGGCCAGCCTCGGAAAGCAGTTGTTTTTATGGGGAGTGAATTTTTTGAAGATTAAAGGAACTGTTAATTTAGCAAAATTACTAGAGAATTCCAGCGATGGTTTTTTTATCACTAATGCTGAGGGGAAACTTCTCTATTGTAATCCTGCAATCAATCCCTTGGTTGGCATAAATATGTTTGAATATGAAAGCCTGGATGTTTTGCTCGATAAAAAAATAATTAATAGATCCACTGCCCTGGAGGCTATTCAAAAAAAGAGCACAGTTACAGGAGAAGTAAAAAGCATCACCGGGAACAAAATGATTGCCACTTCGGCGCCTGTGTTTGATCTTTCGGGAAAGCTAGACCGGGTGGTATGTAATGTCAGGGATTTTTCCTCCTATCTTCAGGCTAAAAAAGATAATTATTTTTTATGGCAAGGTGGAAATATTGATTTTAAAGATTCTTACAAGATTGTGCAGATCAAAGGTGAGCACTCTGATTATGAACTGGTTTTTGGCAGCGGCATCATGGAATCAATAATTGATCTGGCGGTTAATTTAAGTAAAGTTGATTCCACCGTACTACTTCACGGTGAAACAGGTGTAGGGAAAGAATTGATTGCACATCTTATTCATGTTCGCAGTCCAAGGAATATCGCCGGTCCTCTTGTCAAAATTAATTGTGCCTCTATACCTATTAATTTGGTTGAAACTGAACTTTTTGGTTACGAACCGGGCTCATTTACCGGTGCCTTAAGAAAAGGCAAGAAAGGATACTTTGAACTTGCGGCTGGAGGAACTCTTTTTCTTGACGAGATAGGTGAATTGCCACTGGCAGTTCAACCCAAATTACTGAATGTTTTGCAGGATAAACAAGTGTACAGGGTCGGCAGTACAGAATCGAAGCCTGTGGATGTACGCATCATTGGGGCGACAAACAGGGATCTCAAAAAAATGGTTGAAGAAGGCAAATTCCGGGAAGACTTGTATTTTCGGCTCCACGTTGTTCCTGTGGAGGTGCCCCCCCTACGGGACCGTAAAGTGGAAATTCCCATGTTAATCTCCTATTTCCAAAAAAAATTTCAACAGAAGTACGCCATAAGAAATAAAGAAATAAGCACGGATGTGATCAAACATTTATATTGGTATCCCTGGCCGGGCAATGTCAGGGAGCTGGCCAATTTAGTTGAACGGCTGTTAATAGTTGCCAAGGAAAATGTGATCAGAGTTGCAGATCTTCCCGCTCCTTATCTTAATTATACTCAGCATCAGCCCATGGATCGATTTACAGTCCATGATATTGCCCCGTTGAAAGAAATGACCAGGGAATTTGAATTGGCCGTGATTACTAAAGCAATGGAACAAAGTAAAAACCAAAGGGAGGCGGCAGAAATGCTGGGAATCAGCTTTTCCAGCCTTTCTAGAAAATTGAAAGGGTAAGGTTTGGTGTTTAATGCCAGGCTACATGAAAAAGTGTGGTTTTTCCGCATTTAAATCAAGCTGGTTCTGTTGCAGTAAACAATTTGTTATTGTCGCCATGTTTTTTGGGTTGCCGAAACCAGGACAGCTCCGCCAGGAGCTGCTTTTTTATTTATTCTTCGGAGAAATTCCGGTGCCGTTGCTTCGCCGGAAGTATGCCTCAATCCTCGCCTGCTAGTTTTTAAAATCCTCGTTTTTCCCAGCCCCCGGTTTGATATGTGAAAATCCAAAAATGTGTCTTTACCTGAAGAAGTGAGTTTTTATACCAGGAAGCCCAAAGAAGCACGAATATACAGCATTTTTATACATTTCACTTTTGCAATTATTTTAAAATAAGTTTCAAAAATGAATTGATTTACAAGCGATTTCCAGGGCCAAGTGTGGCTCGGATGGCTCCCTATGTTTCGCTGCCATCGCACTTGATGGGCAAACGCGCTTTGTTGGCACTTATTTTGCATTATAAAATAATTGAAATAAGTGGGACTCTTTAAAGTTTTAAAATCAGTGAATTTTTTGCCGCAAGGAAATGTTTTTGGCAACTTTGAGAAAAAATGATTTTGAAATTTCTCGAAGCACATCTTGGTAAGGAACCCACCCGGTATAAAGGAGGTAGAATAATGTAGATTTTATAAGATAATTAGTTAATATTCGCGGAAATTGTTTTGGAAGTGCCAGCTATCATGGTTTATCATGGCAAATTAGCGTATTAAAATTAATTCAGTGGGGTGATATATATAATGAGAAATCAACCTTTTTTTAATGCGGCGGATTATTTTTTGGATCGAAATATTCGGCAGGGACGAGGCCATAAAGTTGCCATTTATACCGATAGGCGCAACTATACTTACAGCGAAATTCAGGAAATGGCTAATAAAACCGGTAATGCCTTCCGCGAACTGGGCTTGGGCATCGATGACCGGATCATGATACTGATGTTGGATGAACCCCAATTTTTTGCAATGTTCTTTGGTGCAATGAAGATCGGCGCTATACCAATTCCGATCAATACAATGCTTACGCCCAGTGATTATGAATACTTGCTTAACGACAGCAGAGCCAAAGCACTGGTTATATCTGAAGACTTGGTGCCGCTTATTAACGATATTAAAGGCGAACTTCTTTATCTCCGGGATATGATTGTCGTCGCGGATGATGAACCGCAGATTCCTTTCAGGCAAAAAGTCAAGAACGCTTCCGCTACTCTGGAGACAGAATTTACAACCAAGGATGACGTGGGGTTCTGGCTTTACAGTTCAGGTTCGACAGGCCCCCCGAAGGGTGCTGTACACTGCATGGAGAGCCCGTTAGTAGCTTCAGAGAACTATGGCATGGGAGTATTAGGGCTGACTGAAGATGATATCTGCTTTTCAGCAGCGAGGTTGTTTTTTGCTTATGGTATCGGTAACAGTATGTTTTTCCCCATGGCAGTAGGGGGTGCAGTTGTTTTAAACAGTGCACGTCCGACTCCTGAAAGTGTATTCGATCACCTTGAGCGCTTTCGTCCCACAGTCTTTTTTGGTGTGCCTACCTTGTACGGGCAGATGCTCGAATACAAGGAACGCCAGGACAGGGAAAAGGGTGCAAAGTCGGATCCCAACGTTCACGAGCTTTCTTCCGTGAGAATGTGCGTATCGGCAGGGGAGGCCTTGCCCGAGGATATCCTCCGCCGCTGGAAGGAACGTTTTGGTATTGATATCTTAGACGGCATTGGTTCTACAGAGATGCTGCATATCTATATTTCCAACCGGCCTGATGATATCAAGCCGGGTTCTTCAGGGAAACCGGTTCCCGGGTATGAGTTGAAAATCGTTGATGACGAAGGGCAGGAGGTTCCGAAGGGGGAAATTGGAACCTTGCTGGCGAAAGGACGCAGTGCTGCCCAGAATTATTGGCGCAAGGTGGAAAAAACCCGCTCGACAATGAAAGGGGAATGGCTGAATACCGGAGATACCTATTATGTGGATGAGGATGGCTATTACCATTGCGCGGGAAGAAGCGATGATATGCTGAAAGTGGGCGGGATTTGGGTATCGCCGGTCGAAGTGGAGAGCTGTTTGATCGAGCATCCCGCGGTACTGGAATGTGCAGTGGTCGGACATCCTGATGAGAAGAATTTGATTAAACCCAAGGCTTTTGTTGTGCTTAAAGATGGGTTTACAGGTTCGGAAAAATTAGTGGATGAGCTCAAGAAGTGGGCACTGGACCGGCTGGCCAAGTTTAAATATCCTCGTTGGGTGGAAATTGTGTCTGAAGTGCCTAAAAGCGCAACCGGAAAAATACAGCGGTATAAACTGCGTCAAGCAGGTGAGAAGGCAGATACGGCTTCAACTGCCAAGAAATAGACTTTGTTAGGCGGCACTAGCCGAAAGTTCTTCTAAATTTGTCATGGGGCCTCCGTTTTTTTGTTTTCCTCTCCAGTGCCTTTGACAAAAAAGGGAGGCCCCTTTATCTTTTAAATATGACCATAAGGTATAAGTGAGGTGATAAGCGTTGATTGTTTCTTCTTTGCTGGAAAAAACCCGTTTTATTCGTAAAACCCTGCAAACGGAACAAGGGGTTAAGCTTTTTGAGGTGATTGAGGTTTTAAAGAATGTTATCCATGCCAATGTATACATTACTGATACCGAAGGTAAAATTTTAAAATATGCGCTTGTAGATGAATTTTACTGTGAACTAATGGATGGTTTTCTGAAAAAAGGGGAATTTCCGGAAGACTGTAAAGATTATTTGTTGCATGGAATTGAAAATAGGAGCAAGATAAATCTGACCCAGAAAAATAATGAGTGTGTTTTTATGCAATCAGAAAGCTGTGTTTTTACAAATATATTTACAACTTTAGTTCCAATTTTAGGCCAGGATAAAAGATTGGGGACATTAATTTTAACCCGTCTGATCAAGCCCTTTGATACCGGAGATTTAATTCTGGCGGAAACAGTGGCAACAGTTTCAGGAATGGCAATTTTAAATTCAAAGTCTGAAAAGATTGAAAAAAAAATTAGGAATAAAATGACTGTGCAGCAGGCGATAGGAGCACTTTCATATTCCGAGCTGGAAGCAGCGGTACGGGTATTTAATGAATTGGATACAGACGAAGGGCTGATTGTGACCAGCAAAATTGCTGATAAACTTAATATTACCAGATCGGTAATTGTCAATGCTTTGCGTAAGCTCAAAAGTGCGGGGGTCATAGAAACTCATTCTTTGGGAATGAAAGGAACCTATTTAAGGGTTTTAAATCCGTATTTATTGGATCAATTGGAAAAAGAGGATAAGCATTGGCTTGAGATGCAACGCTGACGCTGATAATGAAGCTTGCGTTTTACCGGAACGAAGGTGGCGGAGGCTGGTAACAAGGAATTTATGCGCAATCTTTTATCCGGGAGGTTAAAGGTAAAAAATGCTGAAAAGAATTGAAGAATTAAAAAGAGAGTTGGTTTTAGTTGATGTTAAACTTTCCAAGATTTTAAGGGAGTTTTCTGAAATTGAAAAAACACTTGATCACGGTATAGAGAAGAAGATGGTTGCAGAAACAGGAAAACTACATCGTAAGAAAGAAAGAATTGCCAGGAACTCTTTTATCAGTATCGTGAAAATGAGTGGGGAGTAGTTAAGGAAACCCAACCAGAAAATTCATGGAATTTATAATGAATATTGAATAACTGGTTTTTGGGAAGATGTACAACCTGGCGGGAAAGTTTGCCGGAGTAGGTATGGTTGATTTATCCCAAAACTTCTTTAAAAGATTACAATTTGATAAATAGAACAAATTTAGCAGGTTTCCCCTTCTCTTTAAAGCTATTGTTTGAGGGTTCCCTCCCGATTTTTTAGGATTTTTTGGTCAGTCCTCAGAACGCCCCATCGCTGCAAAATTTTACAGCATTTCGTTCTCTATAATTCCCAAATAAATAAGGATTCCCGAAACTGTGCCCAGCCTTACGGAACCCATCAGCTTTTCCAGCATTTCCAGAAGATTGAGAGAGTAGCAATTTGTTTAATGCCAGAATCTCCGGGAAAAGTGTGGAAAACTTGTTACCATTTTGGCTGTTGATAACCAAGACAGCTCCGCCAGGAGCTGCTTTTTTATGTTGTGTGCCCGGCACCGTCCTATGCCTGGCTTGTTTTGTCGAAACCCAAACACCCCTTTGCCTGAAAAAATAAGTTTTTGTACCAAGAAGCCCCAAAAAACCCAAGGAAGCACGAATATATAACATTATTATACATTTGAATTTTGCAATTATCTTAAAATAAGTTTCAAAAATGACTTGGTTTCCAAATATTTTCCAGGGTCAAGCACGACCTTGAGGGTTCCCTTATGTTCCGCTCCTATCACACTTGGAAGGGTAAATGCACTTTAGTGGCACTTATCTTGCATGATATAATAATAAAAGAAGTGGGACTCTTTCAATTCTTTTAAGCAGTACATTTTTTTACACAAAGAAACCTTTTTCCAGCAACTTTACGAAAAAATGATTTTGAAATTTCTCGAAGCACATCTTGGCAAGGAACCCACCCAGTATAAAGGAGGTAGAATAATGTAGATTTTATAAGATAATTAGTTAATATTCGCGGAAATTGTTTTGGAAGTGCCAGCTATCATGGTTTATCATGGCAAATTAGCGTATTAAAATTAATTCAGTGGGGGGATATATAATGAGAGATCAACCATTTTTTAATGCGGCGGATTATTTTTTGGATCGAAATATTCGGCAGGGACGAGGCCATAAAGTTGCCATTTATACCGATAGGCGCAATTATACTTACAATGAGATTCAGGAAATGGCCAATAAAACCGGTAATGCCTTCCGCGAAATGGGCTTGGGCATTGATGACCGGATTATGTTATTGATGCTGGATGAACCCCAATTTATTGTGATGTTCTTTGGTGCAATGAAGATCGGTGCCATACCAATTCCGATCAATACAATGCTTACGCCCAGTGATTATGAATACTTACTTAACGACAGCAGGGCCAAGGCACTGGTTATATCTGAAGACTTGGTGCCGCTTATTAATGATATTAAAGGGGAACTTCTTTATCTCCGGGATATGATTGTCGTCGCGGATGATGAACCACAGATCCCTTTTAGGCAAAAAGTCAAGAACGCTTCCCCCATTTTAGAGACTGAATTTACAACTAAGGATGACGTGGGGTTCTGGATTTACAGTTCAGGTTCGACAGGCCCCCCGAAGGGTGCTGTGCACTGCATGGAAAGCCCGTTAGTCGCCTCCGAGAACTTTGCCAAGGGAGTATTGGGGCTGAATGAAAATGATATCTGCTTCTCAGCAGCAAGGTTGTTTTTTGCTTACGGTATCGGTAACAGTTTGTTTTTCCCCATGGCAGTGGGTGGCTCGGTGGTTTTAAACAGTGCACGTCCGACTCCCGAAAGCGTATTTGGCCACATTGAACGCTTTCGTCCCACAGTCTTTTTTGGTGTACCCACCTTGTACGGGCAGATGCTTGAATATAAGGAACGCCAGGAAAAGGAAAAGGGTGCAAAGTCGGATCCCAACGTTCACGAGCTTTCTTCTGTGAGATTGTGTTTTTCGGCAGGAGAGGCCTTGCCTGTGGATATCCTCCGCCGCTGGAAGGAACGCTTTGGTATTGATATTTTAGACGGCATTGGTTCTACAGAGATGCTGCATATCTATATTTCCAACCGGCCTGATGATATCAAACCGGGTGCCTCCGGAAAACCGGTTCCCGGGTATGAGTTGAAAATCGTTGATGACGAAGGGCAGGAGGTTCCGAAGGGGGAAATTGGAACCTTGCTGGTGAAAGGACGCAGTGCTGCCCAGAATTATTGGCGCAAGGTGGAAAAAACCCGCTCGACAATGAAAGGTGAATGGCTTGATACCGGGGATACCTATTATGTGGATGGGGATGGCTATTACCATTGCGCGGGGAGAGGCGATGATATGCTGAAAGTGGGCGGGATTTGGGTGTCGCCGGTCGAAGTGGAGGGCTGTTTGATCGAGCATCCCGCGGTGCTGGAATGTGCAGTGATCGGGCATCCTGACCATAAGAATTTAATTAAACCCAAGGCTTTTGTTGTGCTTAAGGAAGGGTTTAAAGGTTCGGAAGAATTAGTGGATGAGCTCAAGAAGTGGGCACTGGACCGGCTGGCCAAGTTTAAATATCCCCGTTGGGTGGAAATCGTATCTGAACTGCCTAAAAGCGCAACCGGAAAAATACAGCGGTTTAAATTGCGCAAAGTAGGAGAGAAGGTAGATTAATTTTGCAATCATCTGTCAAGAAATAGACCTTTAATTTGTCATAGGGGCCTCCGTTTTTTGTTTTCATCTCCAGTGTCCTTGACAAAAAGGGGAGGCTCCTTTATCTTTAAATGGGGACCATAATATAAGTATAAGTGAGGTGATCAGCGTTGGTTGTTTCTTCTTTGCTGGAAAAAACCCGTTTTATTCGTAAAAAACTGCAAACGGAACAAGGGGTTAAACTTTTTGAGGCGATTGAGGTTTTAAAAAATGTTATCCATGCCAATGTATACATTACTGATATCGAAGGTAAAATTTTAAGGTATGCGCTTACGGATGAATTTGACTGTGAACTAATGGATGGTTTCCTGAAAAAAGGGGAATTACCGGAAAATTATAAAGATTCTTTGTTGCATGGAATTGAAAATAGGAGCAAGATAAACCTGACACAGAAAAATAATGAGTGTGTTTTTATGCAATCAGAAAGCTGTGTTTTTACAAATATATTTACAATTTTAGTTCCAATTTTAGGCCAGAATAAAAGATTGGGGACATTAATTTTAACCCGTCCGATCAAGCGTTTTGATACCGGAGATTTAATTCTGGCGGAAACAGTGGCAACAGTTGCAGGGATAGAAATTTTAAATTTAAAGTTTGAAAAAAATGAAAAAGAAATCAGGGATAAAATGACTGTGCAGCAGGCGATAGGAGCACTTTCATATTCCGAGCTGGAAGCGGCGGTACGGGTATTTAATGAATTGGATGCAGATGAAGGGCTGATTGTGACCAGCAAAATTGCTGATAAACTTAACATTACCAGATCGGTAATTGTCAATGCTTTGCGTAAGCTCAAAAGTGCAGGGGTTATAGAAACACATTCTTTGGGAATGAAAGGAACCTATTTAAGGGTTTTAAATCCGTATTTATTGGGTCAATTGGAAAAAGAGGATAAGAATTGGCTTGAAATGCAACGCTGACGCTGATGAAGCTTGCGTTTTACCGGAGCCAGGGTGGTGGAGGCTGTGTGCGGGGGCTGTAAGATCCCGGATTTATCGGGGGGAAATAAGGCCCGGAGTTTTAAAAATATTGTTAATATAGAATCTATGCACAATCTTATATCCGGAAGGCAAAGGTAAAAATGCTGAAAAGAATTGAAGAATTAAAAAGAGAGTTGGTTTTAGTTGATTTAAATAAAAAAAGGCTCCATAAGCTGGTGGCCAGCCTTGTGAGCCCCAATTAAAATGGCTGGTGCCCGAGGTGAGACTCGAACTCACACGTCCAAAGGACAACGGTTTTTGAGACCGTCTCGTCTGCCTGTTCCGACACTCGGGCACGAAAAAAACAAAGCAAGTATAAAAAAGATGCATTATATATTAAGCTTAATTTTTATTATAGCTGAAGCTTTTAATTTCGTCAAATAAAAAAGGCTTTTTCAGGTCATTGCTGCCCGGGTTCCAGGGCGATGTGCTGCCGGTAGAAGCTGTTAATACGGCAAATTCGCTGTTTACAGTGTGAAGTAAGGGCTTTTGGCCTCTGCTTCCCCGGCGGGGATAGCAGAGGCTCTGTACGTGTGTACGTGGTGTGCCCGGCATGGGCGGTAGCATGGGGTGAAAGTCCGCCCCGATTGTAGCGAACTCGAAATTTCGCCACCGCGAGTTTGCACTAATTCGCCATATTTCCGGGTTGAATGCTGAATCCGCTTACCGGGAAGTTTTAATTATCCAGTTTTTCCCGCAACAGCTTATTCACCATCTGTGGGTTAGCTTTACCTTTTGTTTCTTTCATCACTTGACCTACAAGAAACCCCAGTGCTTTATTTTTACCTTTATGATAATCCTCCACTGATCCGGGATTGGCGGCGAGCACCGCTTCCACGATTTTGAAGAGAGTTTCCTCATCGGAGATCTGTGTAAGCCCTTTTTTCTCGATGATTGTCCCCGGTTTTTCTCCTGTGACAAACATCTCCTCGAAAACCGCTTTGGCGATTTTTCCGCTGATCACACCTTTGTCAATCAGTTTTAAAAGGTTCCCCAGTTCTTGGGGTTTTACTTTGCATGCCGTGATCTCCATATTGTTGGCGTTTAGTAATCCCAGCAGTTCACTCATTATCCAATTACTTAAATTCTTGTGTTCTGGATAAGTGCTGAGGGCGCGCTCATAATAATCAGCCAAGTCCCGGGAGGAGGTCAGAACCTCGGCATCGTAGGACGGTAAGGCATAATTCCGGGTAAATCTGGCGTAGCGGGAGTCGGGAAGTTCCGGGATGGAACGGCGGATCTCCTCCTGCCATTTTTGACTGATTTTAAGAGGAGGCAGGACAGGATCAGGGAAATAACGATAACTTTCCGAAAGCTTATCCCGCATGGACTTGGTGGCGCCTTTTTCTTCATCCCAATGTCTGGTTTGCGGAATAATTTCGCCACCCTCTTGCAGAATGTTGGATTGTCTTTCAATCTCATATTCAATTCCCCGATAAACAGCGCGGAAGGAATTCATATTTTTAAGCTCTGTTTTGATACCCAGTTCTTTGCTTCCCAGAGGCCGCAGGCTGATGTTGGCATCGCAGCGCATGGAGCCTTCTTCCATCTTGCAATCTGAAATACCGATATAGAGCAGTGTATTGCGCAGTTTTTGCAGGAAAAGCCTCGCCTCTTCCGGTGTGTGTATGTCGGGCTCCGTGACAATTTCCACCAGGGGTACACTGGCACGGTTAAAGTCCACCCGGCTGAAAGGAGTGGAAAGGATATCGCCCATATGGACCATCTTGCCGGCATCTTCTTCCAGGTGAATCTGATGTATGCCAATTTTTTTTGTTTCTTCTTTTAAATTTATGGACAGATAGCCGCCACTACCCATAGGGTGGAAGTGTTGCGTTATTTGGTAACCGTTGGGCAAATCAGCGTAAAAGTAGTTTTTACGGTCAAAGGTTATCTCTTCCACAACCTGACAATTTAAAGTCATAGCTGTTTTTATGGCGTATTCCACTGCTTTTTTGTTTAAAACCGGTGTGGTGCCTCCCGGCAAACCCAAGCATACAGGACAAACCTGCGTGTTGGGGACGGCGCCAAAAGCTGTGCTGCAGCTGCAGAACAATTTGGTTTGAGTTAAAAGTTCAACGTGTACTTCCAGGCCGATGACTGCTTCAAATGCAGACATTAGTTACACCTCCTGCAATTCAAGAGCAAATTTTGGCCATTTAATGGAATCTTCTTTTTCTAGTAAAGAAGCCACTTGCAATAAAATAACCTCATTTTCCCTTTTGGCCATAAACTGCAGGCCATAGGGCAACCCGCCAGTATTGATCGGAAAACTTAAAGAAGGAAAACCGGTAAGGTTGGCTGCCGCTGTATAGTAGCTGGCGGGATCAGGAAGTTCCTTTCCGCTCAGGGGGCTGCCGGCCGGTATTGCTTTAAATGGTGTTGTGGGCGTGAGGAGCAGTTCGTTTTCCTGTAGGCAGTCTTCCAGTTCTTTTTTGATTATACTGCGCATTTTTTGTCCTTGCAGGAAGTAATTATGATAGTATTTTGCTGTGGAGAGCAGCCCTCCAAAGGTGAGAAATTTTTTCAGTTTACTGCTGAAGCCCTGGCTGCGAGTTTTTATATACATTTCCTGCAGGTGTTTTCCTTCCTTCCTGTATCCAAAACGCACCCCATCCAAGTTGGATAAATTGGAGAAAGCTTCTACAGCGCAAATAATAGTGGCAACGAGATAAGCATATTGAAAATGAGGAAGGGTAACGAAGTTTATCTCCAAACCGAGTTTACCCAATTTGGCAAGCTGTTCCTGGAAGTTCTTTTTTACTTCATCCTCCAGGTATGGTGCTTCATCCCAGCATGCAGGAACGGCGATCCGTGGTTTTTCTGAAATTTTTTCCAATAAATCTGCATAAGGGGGCGCCTCTGTTGGCAGTGTGGTAGGATTATCGGCCTCCGGACCGGCAAGAACCTGTAAAGTTAGAGCCAGATCTGAGGCCCTCCGGGCCAAAATGCCAAGCTGCTCCAGGGAGGAAGCGCAGTCGATCAGTCCTTTGCGGGATATTCTGCCATAAGTGGGTTTTAGGGCCATGATTCCGCAATAAGAGGCTGCTTGTCTTAACTCCCCGCGCGCATCAGAAGCAAGAGCCAGGGTTGTAAGGCCGCTTGCTACGGCTGCCGCGGCACCGCTGCCCGCGGTGTACTTTTTATCCCAGGGGTTTTTTACCTGGTTTAAAAAAGAACTTTCTCCGGAACAACCCAGGCCAAATTCCTCCAGATTTGTTTTACCGGTTAAAAGAGCACCGCTTTCTTTCAACAAGGAGACAACGCGGGCTTCAAAAGGCGGTTGGTAAGAGGCCAGTAGCCGGGAGGCACAGGTTGTTTTTTGGTCACCTGTCGAAATATTATCGGCCAGGGCTACAGGTACGCCTAGCAGGCGATTATCTTTAACCTGAACATTTTGCTCGATTCTCTTTATTTCCCTGGCAATACTTTGTGGATCAAAAGAGATGAAAAGGGTCAGCTCTTTTTGGGCATGCGTGCCGCGGCGGGAGAGCGCTGCACCCAGTTCGGCCGGGGAAAATTCCTTTTCGTTTATTTTGGCGGCGATCTGCTGTACAGAAAGGTTGGTAAGATTCATAAAACAACCTCCTCTCTTTAAGGAGTTTTCTATTCTTCAATGATTCTGGGGACCAGGAAACAAGATTCATCTGTATCCGGGGCGTTTGCCATGGATGCTTCCAGTGGCAGGGAGGGACGGATAATATCTTCACGCAGGATATTTTGCCCTTCCAGGCCGTAATATGTCGCCGCGGTCTCCTCTAAATTAATTTCCTGCAGTTGTTTGGCCTGGTTGAAAAAATCTTGAACCTCTTCCTGCAGCTCTTTTTCCTCTATTGCTGTTAACTCAATCCTGGCGTCCCAGGCAGCATTTTTGAGCTCTTCCGGGGAAATTTTCAACTTTTTCACCCTTTCATGGTGTTTTAGGAAGCGTGGACCGATCACGACCTATATTATACCATATCCGTAGATTGAAAATAAGTAAATAGTTTTTAACCTTTTTCCACTGTTTACATATAATACATCAAACCGGAAAAAGTGGGGTGTTTGAGCTGAGAAGGCACCGTCTTAACAACTTTTTTTATAAATGCGGCGGCGTTTTTATCGCAGTTGCCGGGATAGGGTTGGTAATAAGTGCCCTGCCCTTATATTTATGGCCTTTGATGCTGGGTTTTTTATTAATCTGGATGGGTTGGCGTCTTTACACTGTGATTAAATGAATAAATTAAACCAACAGGTAAACGGTTGCGGGTAAAATGAGAAGGAGGACGGTAAAAATGAGATTTTATGTCATTAAACTGCCCCGGCTTATTGGTCGTATTTTAAGAGGGCTGTTAAGCAGAGGTTAAGAAGAATTTGAATAAAAAAGCGCAAACGTGCTGCGCTTTTTTCTATGGTAGTGATTATTTTTTTTTCTATACCCGGAATAATGACAGGAATAAATTTTCAAGCAACTAATGGGCTCTTTTTACTTTTCCCGCTTTTAAACAACGAGTACAAACCTTAATTCTCTGGGGAACTCCCCCGATAATTGCTTTAACCTTTTGGATATTAGGTTTCCAGGTGCGTTTAGTTTTGATATGGGAGTGACTGATGGTAAAACCGCTGGATTTTTCTTTTCCGCAGTAGTAACATTTGCTGGCCATTTTTTACATATTACCTCCTCTTTAAAACAAGCAACATAAATTCTAACATAGTTTCTTTCTAAAAACAAGAAACAAAGACAGCAACTGCTTAATTTTTGTCTCAGGTCTTTGATTAGGAAAATCAATAATAAAAAATTTCCATAAATTCCCTTGAAAAATTCAAACTTTCAAGGAATTTTTTTGTTATAAGTAGGTAATAATATTATAATTTTAGGAGAAATTTCTAAGTATATTTATCGCTTTTAAACAAATAATAGATATTAGAATTTACAAAGGGAGGTGAAAAAAGATGCCAGCAGCCAGAAGTAGAACCGGACGTAACAGGGTGCTTGTAGTAGGCGCAGAACAAGCTCTGGAAAATTTTAAATATGAAATTGCCAATGAGCTTGGGATAGCGGACTACGCCAATGTAGATAAAGGGGAGCTTACTTCCCGGCAAAATGGCTATGTTGGTGGTTATATGGTCAGGAAAATGATCCAGCAAGTTGAAAACCAAATGGCCGGAGGCCAGTTGCAGACTTCTCAGCTTGCCCAGCAACCTGCACCGGAAAAAGTGCCTCAAAGTACACAACCTCAGGGAACACCCCTACTGTAACAGCTTCACTTAGCGGGCTTCGGCCCGCTTAATATATTTTTTCCTCTTAAGGCATTTTTATTCATTCCCTAACTACAAATTTTCAGCTATGATAAAAAAATCCCCCTATGAGTAAATTTTATTACTCATAGGGGTTGGGAGAGGAGAAACCGGAGGAAGAGCTTATGGGGAATATTGTTGATGCCTTCATATTATGTTCAGTTTTTTGTAATTTATTCTTCTTTGAAGGTGTGGTAATCTTATCCAATATTCTTGCTTTTTTCCGGATTAAGTGGTAAAATACCCACGTAAATTTTAGAATGTTGTCTTTTTAGGGGTAGGTTTATGAGGATACGTGCCGGTTCGTTAAAGGGAAGGCTTTTAAAATCACCACGGGGGAAAAAAATTCGTCCCACCTCCGATAAGGTCAAAATGGCCTTTTTTAATATCATTGGCGACCGTCTAAAAGATGTCAGCTTTTTAGATCTTTTTTCCGGTACAGGCAGTATAGGGTTGGAAGCTCTTAGCAGGGGAGCGGGATGTTCTTTTTTTGTGGAAAAAAATCACCTTTCCTTGGAGATACTCCGGGAGAACATTAAAATCGCCGGTACACAAGACCGGGCACAAGTTCTGCCGTTGGATGTTTTTGGGGCACTAAAGTTATTAAGTAAAAAGGGGGAATCTTTTGAAATTATTTATCTTGATCCCCCCTATGATTATCAGGGCACAGCAAAAGTGCTCCAGTATTTGTACAGGGAAGATCTTGTTAAAGAGGGAGGTATCATCAGTCTGGAAAGAAGCGGCCGTGACGGGAGGGACGGGCTGGAAAAGGTTCCTTTTCGCCCTTGGAAGAAAAGAGTTTATGGTAATGTTTTCTTGTTAATTTTTAAAAATGAATATATCAGTACTTCAGGCGAAGTTAATTTGCATTAAAAGGAGGTATTTAATTGGTTAGGGCCGTTTATCCGGGAAGTTTCGATCCTGTAACCAATGGTCATTTGGATATCATTGATCGTGCCAGCAAAGTTTTCAATCATCTCATTGTAGCTGTTTTGGAAAATCCCCGGAAGAATGCTCTGTTTTCCATGGAAGAAAGGGTAGAAATGCTGAAAAGAATTATCAAGCCTTACAACAATGTGGAGATAGATTTTTACAAGGGGCTTTTAGTGGAGTATGCGCAGAAAAATAACGTGGCGATTATTATTAAAGGGCTACGAGCCATCTCAGATTTTGAATTTGAGTTTCAAATGGCTCTGATCAATAGAAAACTGAATAGTAATGTTGAAACTATGTTTATGATGACCAATAACAAATATTCTTTTATCAGTTCCAGCCTTGTCAAAGAAGTAGCCAGCTATGGTGGTGATATCAGTGAACTGGTACCTCCTCAAGTTCATGAAATGATTATTGACAGAATTGCGAATTATCGATAGGGTTGCGATACATAATCAAAGCTTTTGAATTTATTTTTCTCTTTTGATTTTAAAGTTCTCACAAGAATAAATTAAGAGGGAAATAAGCAGCAAGAGACTCAGGATAATTAGAAAGCGTTCCCCCATAAAAAGTGTTCTGGTATACAAGTAAGGTAAATTGCCACGTGGTATTGTTTGTAAAAAAACAGGTAAGGTTTTACGATAAATAAAAGAAGGAAGTGGAACAGGCCCGGCAAGGAGAAAGCAATAAAATGCTGCCAAAAAGGCATGCACAATGCGGGCACAGAGATAAGGATAAATGTTTATGTCCGTGGTACTGATAATGCTGGCCACCTGGGCATGCACTGAAAGACCGCTCCAGGCAATGATAAAACTTACTGCTATTATTTTTTCATTTAAGGTCACATGGGGGATGGAGCCCGCCAGCTGGCACCCCAGGTCAATCTCAAAAAAACCGCTGATGAACGCCGGTGTAAGGGTTGTTTCCAAACCGGCCCAGGAAAGCAGAGAGGAAAATCCTGCAGCTAAAACATCAACTATTCCGGCCAGATCCAATATGCTGATGACTACGGAAAAAAGGATGATAAAACCCCCGACAAGCAGGAGGGTGTTTATGGAATCCTTTACCGCTTCCCCCAGAAGGCGACCGAATGGCCGGCTGTCTTTCTGCCTTGCTTGAACCAAGGCTGCAAAGGCCTGGTTGAAAATGTTCCGCTGTTTTCTTTTTTTGTTTTTTGGTTTGTTTTTTTCAGGAGAGGCAGGGTTTCTAAATGAAGCTTTATAAAAGCGCATCATTAATCCAACGGAAATACTGGAAAGATAATGTGCTGTGGCGATCATGGCGCCGGCTTGTGGTGCTTGTAGCATACCTACAGCTACAGCCCCGAACATAAATAAAGGATCGGCAGTGTTTGTAAAGCTAAGCAGCCGTTCCGCTTCGACTTTGCTGCACAGTCTGTCTTGCCGTAATTTATTGGTGAGGACCGCCCCGAGGGGGAAACCGGAGGCCAGGCCCATGGCCAGGACAAAGGAACCTGTGCCTGGGACGTTGAAGAGCGGACGCATGATCGGTTCCAGTAAAACTCCCAGAAAATGCACAACGCCCAGACCAATAAGTACCTGTGAAAAAACAAAAAAGGGTAAAAGGGCGGGGAAAACAATGTTCCACCAGATGGCCAGGCCGTTTACGGCGGCCTCAAAAGCTTCTTTCGGATAGATGATCATGCTAATGGTCAATAAAACAGCCAGGAAGGCAGGCAGATAAAAAAGTAACACCTTTTTTTTTAAGTTGAAGGAGGTCATCAGTAAGAATAAAAAGAATAAACCGAGTAAAATAAAAAATACCATGATCAGCATTATTAATCTACCCCGAAAAAAGAATTTGTGGTTAGTAAAATATATATTGCCTTTTAGAATATATAGACCACCTGCCAGCAAGTAATCTTCTTGCGTACCGGGGTTTTTATTTTTTATATAAAAAGGAATATCTGTTTTAATAATAAGGGAAAATGTGTATGAGGTGTAATAGAAAGGAGGGGTGTTTTTGCGTAAGGCGATCAATTATGGCTTCATTATCTTGATAATTTTTTCTCTGGGGTTTCTGGTACAGATGAACTATTTCCTGGTTAAACCGGGTTCCGCCGAAGAACTGGGTCGTTTGATTCAGGTAGAAGGGCAGCAGCGCCAAGAACAAGGACAGTTTTATATGCTGACTGTTTCTCAGCACCAGGCCAACTTGTGGAGCTTTCTTTATGGTTACTTTCATCCTTCTGTTGATGTGCGCCCCATTTCCAAAGTTGTTCCACCCGATATGTCTCTGGAGGAGTATAATGCTCTGATGCGGAGCTGGATGCAGGATAGCAAGGACCTGGCCGGGGTAATTGCTTTACGCCGTGCCGGCTACGAAGTTCCAATTATCAGTGATGGTGTGGAAATTGTTGAGCTTCTTCCGGACAGCCCGGCCGAAGGCATTCTCCGGAAGGGAGATATCATCACAGCGGTCGAGGGGAAGGATGTTTACCTGGCCGAGGAAGTGGTCGCCTGCATTCAAAAGAAAAAGGTCGGTGAAAAAGTAAGGATCACGTTCCAGCAGGAAGAAAAGAGCAGGGAAGTTGAGATTTTAACCACTACCCAGCCGGATGAACCACACAGGGCAGCTTTGCGGCTCTATGTACGCACTTTGAACTGGAAACCTCTTTTCCCCTTGAAAATTAACATTGAAACCGGACCGGTAAGCGGTCCCTCTGCCGGGATGATGTTTGTCCTGGAGATTCTGGACCGGCTGCTTCCCGAAAATTTAACCGGGGGTCACCGTATTGGCGGTACGGGGACGATTGCCCTTGATGGAAAGGTGGGCGGGATCGGGGGTGTCAAGCAAAAGGTTTTGGCTGCGGAAAGGGCCGGGATAGAATATTTTATAGTTCCTGCCGAAAACTACAAGGAAGCTCTGCAGGCTGCGACCAGCCTTAAAGTGATTTCCGTAAACAACCTGGAGGAGGCCTTGAGTTTTCTGAGAACCTTGCATACGGTTTCTGAGAGAGCTATACTGCCGTCGGAAATTAACATTGCGTCTTTATTTTTGTCTCCCGTGTTCCTTTTTTCTTCTTGCAGAACATAAACGTGGATTTTGACAAAGAAAGAAATCTGTGTTAGACTAAGAACAGAAGAGGAAATCCAAGTTTTCATGAGTAAACTAGGCAGTCGCGGGAGTAAATACTACTTTCGAGGAAAGTCCGAGCTCCGTAGGGCAGGGTGCTGGGTAACACCCAGTGGGGGCGACCCCAAGGAAAGTGCCACAGAAAAAAACCGCCCGGGAAGAGCTGTTTTTCCCGGGTAAGGGTGCAACGGTGCGGTAAGAGCGTACCAGAGGCCGGGTGACCGGCTTGCTAGGTAAACCCCACCCGGAGCAAGACTGAATAGGAGAGAGATGACGTTGCCCGCCGAATCTCTCGGGTATGAGTCGCTGGAGGAGCCAGGCAACTGGCGCCCTAGATAGATGGCTGCCACTTCTTTAAAAGGAGCACAGAACTCGGCTTACAGGTTTGCTCATGCAAATTTTAAAAGACACTGCACGGTGTGCAGTGTCTTTTTATTGAGCCTGGTGATATGCCTGGAAACCTAAATCAAGAAACCAACTTTATCGTGGAATCAATTTTTATTTTTTTGATCCAAATTTTAATAAAATCATGTTATAATTATAATAAGCAAGGAAAAAAAATCATATCCTTTTGGGCATTGGCCTGCTGTGATGAGTTTAGTGATGCTGATCATGGCTACCATAATTTGGCTCAAGATATGGGGAGGATTTTTTGTTTTTGTGTCGAATTTCTTTATATTATTCCTATCTTCCTATCGCCGCTGAGTATCTAACTAATTATTTTAAAAAAGCTTGTTGCAATTTATAATTACAGTTTTTCCCGGGCAAGTTCATTTAAACAGCTTGTCCCTGAAGTGAGGAGAGAAAAATGATCATAAATTTTCCCAATAATTTTCCTATTGTTCAGTCGAATGCTAATGTAGAACTTTATAAAAAAATGGCTGCTCTGGTTGAAAAAAATAACCATATTTATCTGGATCTCTATACAAAATATGATACCAAACGAGGCCTGAGAAATATCGACGGCACAGGAGTTCTGGTTGGCCTGACAGAGATTGGTGACGTACACGCTTATATTATCAATGAGCAAGGAGAAAGAGTGCCTGTTGAGGGCCAGTTGTTCTACCGCGGCATAGAGATTAATGATCTGGTTAAAGGTTTTCAGCGGGAGAAAAGGCACGGCTTTGAAGAAATTTGTTATTTGTTATTGTTTGGTGAATTGCCTACTCTCCAGGAGTTAAAACAATTCAAAGAAATACTGGCAGAAAACCGTTTGCTTCCCAATGGTTTTACTGAAGATATGATCCTGAAAGCCCCAAGTCAGAATATTATGAACAAGCTGGCCAGGAGTGTGCTGGCGAGCTATTCTTATGATCCCAATCCAGACGATAACAGCCTGGAAAATGTCCTCAGACAGTTAATTGAACTTATCGCGCGCTTTCCAACCATGGCGGCCTATGGCTACCAGGCAAAAGCACATTACTACGGTAACAAAAGTTTATATATCCATAACCCCAGGAAAGATTTAAGCCTCTCGGAAAATTTCCTGCATATGATCAGGCCTGATAATCATTATAGTAAGCTGGAAGCGGAAATCCTGGATCTGAGCCTGATACTTCATGCCGAACACGGTGGTGGCAATAATTCCGCTTTTACGACCCATGTGATTTCTTCGGCGGATACAGACACATATTCAGTTATTGCAGCCGCAGTTGGTTCTTTGAAAGGCTTCAAACATGGGGGCGCTAATATCAAGGTTATGGGTATGATCAATGAAATTAAGGCTAACGTCAAGGATTGGGAGGATGAGGAAGAGGTTGCAGCTTATTTGAGAAAGATTTTGCATAAAGAAGCTTTTGACAGGACAGGTTTAATTTATGGTATTGGCCATGCTGTTTATAGCCTCTCTGACCCCCGAGCCGTTTTACTTAAGGAAAAGGCGGCAGAGTTGTCGCGTGAAAAGAAGATGCAAAAAGAATTTCGTCTGTATACGATGGTTGAAAAAATGGCTCCGCAAGTGATCGCGGCAGAAAGGAAAATGTACCGGCCCATTGCCGCCAACGTAGACCTTTATTCCGGGTTTGTTTATAAAATGCTCGGCATTCCCACGGCACTGTATACACCTATTTTTGCCATAGCCAGGATCGCTGGCTGGTCTGCCCATCGCCTGGAGGAAATTGTCAGCGGGGGCCGTATTATTCGCCCTGCTTATAAAAATGTGGCAGCAAAAAGTTGCTATGTTTCCCTTCATGAACGCTAAACGAGAGATACCTAAAAAGATTGAGGGAAAATGTGTCATCAATAATATCCCATGTCGGATTGGCACTGGACGCTTGCTTTGTTTTAAAGGCGTTTCAGTTCCAGGATGAAAATATTTAGCCTGCTGCCGGAAAAAACAGCAGGTTTTTTTAATCTGCCCTGGCAGGGCATGGAAAAAAATGTTTTGACTCCAAAAGGTACGTAAAAGGTTTTTCTTTTGAAATAATTCTAAAATATGAAGGAAAATTTCGGATAAGACAGAATACATATAATAACAGCAATAAATTAATATTTATCCAGGCAAATCCCGTTATAAAGAATTCAATAGGCAGCCTTTCTATTACACACTTCTACGAAAATCTTGGCGAGCGGACCAGCTATCGTTCTCATAGGGAAATAATATTTGATTGATTGGAGAAAGAAATATTATGGAAATACAAAAAAAACCATATGATCAAGAAAGTGATCAAGAAAGCTCAAAGCGTAGATATATTTTAGCAGGGGCTGCTACTTTATACCGCTCCATGATGGAAAATTCTCTTATTCCGCTGTGCCTTGTTAATTTCCAAGGAGAAATCCTGGATTTAAGCCGCGCGGTAACTAAAATGCTGAAATGCTCCCGGGAAGAACTCCTGGGGAAAAAAATAAGTGATTATTTTGACTTCGGGGCAGATAAAGATCTAAAGATCCAGGAGCAGTTGCTGGATAAAGGAACCTATACTGAGGAAATAAGGATAAAAACGACTGGTGACCAGATTAAAGATGTGGAATTTATTGTAAGCTGCCTGCAGGAGGATCTTTACCTGGTGTGCTTCAGGGATGTTACTGAACGCCGGGAGAACGAGCATTTCAAGGATAAGTTTATCTATATTGTTTCGCATGTCTCTCATGAATTACGCCGTCCCTTGGCGACGATCGGTGCTTGCCTGGACCTGCTCCAGGCTTCATTTCATGAAAAGTCAAAGAAAATGGAACGTTTCAATTCAGAAGATCTAAGGCTAGAGCAGGAATTTGATTTTGCTAAGGATCTCCAGCGCTTAAATACCGCTGCTAATTCCGTGGAGCAAATGGCGGCGCTGATCAATAGCCTGCTGGATCTGACCAGGATGGATTTAGGCAAGATGATTTTAAACAAGCAAAAATTTATGCTTGATGAGCTTCTGAGGGCTGTAGCGGAAGATATGCAGCTGATAAGCCCTGACAAGCGCATTTTATTGCTCTGCGCCGAAAAAGAGGGGGATTTAACGGTAAAAGCGGACCCCTTACGTATCAGGGAGGTAATTGAAAATCTTCTCTCCAATGCCGCGAAGTACTCCCCCTCCGGCGGAGTAATAACGGTTACGTCTGTGAAGAAAGGGGCCAATGCTTTAGTTTCCGTTCGGGATCAGGGCCTGGGGATTGCTCTGGAAGATCAGCCCCAGGTTTTTGAGCGTTTTTATATGACTCCTAAAGCAAAGCAGTTGGGCCTGGCGGGACTGGGCCTGGGGCTTCATATTACCAAGCAGTTAATCGAACTGCATAAAGGCCGGGTTTGGCTTAAAAGTAAGGAAGGGGAGGGTAGCACTTTTTATTTTACCCTCCCCCTTTTATTACCGGAAAAAAGCTAGCGGAAAAAGATGTGATTACCGATCACGGTTGTAACCTGCTGTTGTCGGACCCACTGGTTGCTGGTTTTGGCCGAGTTGTAAAAGCCAAGAGCATTCAGGGAGGGATCCCAACCCGACAGAGCATCGTAAACGGCCTGATAAGCTTTTTGATTAGCAGGCAAACTTATCCTCCCATCCAGGACGGGGCTGTACTGGTAGCAACCATCGATAATCTGGTAAATTACGCCGGAAAGTGTATAAGGGTAGCGAGGGCTGTTCAATCTATTTAAAACAGAAGCAGCGACAGCAACCTGCCCAACATACGGTTCGCTCCCCGCTTCAGAGTGGACTAAGCGGGCAAAAAGATCGATCTCGCCCGAAGAAAAGTTTCTACCCCCGCGTGAGGTTAATGTCCCGCCAGCCGGTGTGCTTGCCGGTAAGTTTACTTTTTGACCCGGGTAAATATTATGGGGTGAAAGTGCGGGATTGGCGGAGATGAGAGCCGTGAGGCTTACCCCATATTTTTGGGAAATGATCCAGAGGGTTTCCCCCGGAAGAACGGTATGTACTTTTGTGGGGATTGTTAATACCTGACCGGGATAAATGAGGTTTGGATTGGCGATGCCGTTGGCTTGGGCCAGTTCGGCAGCGG
Source organism: Dethiobacteria bacterium (assembly GCA_050948785.1). GTDB lineage: Bacteria > Bacillota > Dethiobacteria > DTU022 > UBA8154 > JAAZMI01. The sequence goes on along the minus strand of JBMNEM010000006.1, from coordinate 155,089 downwards.
TGGTATTGTATCTTTGGGCAATGAAAAAGAGAGTGTCATTAGGAGCGACATTATAAGTTTGCGCCGCTGCACCGGCTTGGCAGAGGGCAAGAAGAATTCCCGGTATGAACAACAATGTTAATACTTTTCGCCAAATTTTTAGCTGAAAATTTCGTTTAAACATGGACTACCTCCTATTTAGTTATTTCCTGAGAGGGAACAGGCTCACTTTTTTAAATGACCTCCACAATCAGGAAAAATTATGTTAACTCATATTATATCTAAAAAATGGAGCAGGGCAAGCTTGTTTATGCTTGCCCTGCTCCGGTCATGAAAAATTTATAACATTATGTTAACCTTTATTAATAAAATAGTTAAAAAAGCATTACTATGGGATATAATGGGTTATAGTTACAGAAAAACCCTTTAAAAGAGGGAGCGGATAAAGGGAAAAAGATGACGTCCAATGAAATAAAGGACGATGATTAAGCCCAGTAACCAACTTCCGTATTTGATCCCCGCATAACTGATGTTCTTTGTTTCATCATACTTTCTTTCTTCTGACACAGCTAAACACTCCTTTTTTTTATTTTTTGTATTTTACTAAAAAATATCCTGAAATAAAGCAATTGAATAAAAATAAGCAACAGCGATCCGGACCCGGTTATTTTCATCCATATTTGCGCCGGGTTGGCCCGGCATGAAGATTGGGCATGAAAGCATCTTACGGTGATTAATTTTTTCAAAAATTGGACGTGCTTGCCTTCAGGGGAAATAAGCAGTATAATAAAGCCAATTAAAAAAAATATAACTGCTATGGGTGCCGTTTAAGCGGAGAATAGGGAAGACAGGTGTAATTCCTGCGCGGTCCCGCCACTGTAACCGGGGAGTTGAAGCAAGACCACTGTTTCCTAACTGTTAAAAGGGAAGGGAAATGGGAAGGTGCGAAACGAGCTTTGATCCGGAAGCCAGGAGACCTGCCTCTAGCAGCAGCCACCTGCAAGGTTTTTTGCGGGTGAGGGGATGATGGTAAAGTCCCCGGCCAAAAAGGCCGGGGACTTTATATTTTTTTACTCACAAATATTATTTATGAAAGGGGAGTTTTTTACAATGTTTCAGTTGGAGAAAGTGTTGGCGCAAATCGGTCCTTTAAAAGAGGAGGTCATGGCTCAAACACAGGCCCGGCTTGATGATCTTACAAAGCCCAAAGGCAGCCTGGGGGTGATGGAGCTGATCGCCAAAAAAATTGCAGGGATCACCGGTCAGGCTGTTCCAGCAATTACAAAAAAAACCTGTATCCTGATGGCAGGAGATCACGGTGTGATGGAAGAGGGGTTCAATGCCTATCCCCAGGAAGTAACTGCACAGATGGTGCATAATTTTTTAAACGGGGGGGCGGCGATGAATGTTTTTTCCCGCCATGTAGGCGCTGAACTCTTGGTTGTGGATGTCGGTGTGGCCACTGATTTTGCCGCTCATCCCCTCCTTTTGAAAAAAAAGGTTGCTTACGGGACCCAAAATATGTCCAGGGGGCCGGCAATGACTACTGTGCAGGCTTTGAAGGCTATCGAAACAGGCTTTGAAGTAGCCGGGACGTGCCTGGCCGCGGGAAGTGATTTACTCGGCATAGGTGAAATGGGCATTGGCAATACCACTTCCAGTACCGCCCTGCTTGCAGTTTTTTCCGGAATTCCTGTGGAAAAAATTACGGGCCGGGGAACGGGGGCCAGCGATGAACTTTTAAGGTTGAAAATAAAGGCGATTGAAAGAGCCCTGGAGGTAAACTCTCCTGTAGCTGCAGAACCTCTGGAAGCCCTGGCCAAGGTCGGAGGGCTGGAGATTGCCGGCCTTGTAGGTGTGATTTTGGCGGGTGCGGTGCACCGGGTTCCTGTCGTCCTGGATGGTTTTATATCGGGAGCAGCTGCCCTGGTAGCCTCCGCCATGCATCCTGATGTCAAGGATTACCTGCTGGCTTCACACCTATCAGAAGAACCCGGCCACAAAAAGATGCTGGAGATTATCGGTGTTCAGCCCATACTTTTTATGAATATGCGTTTAGGAGAAGGGACAGGTGCAGCCTTGGCGATGAGTATCATCGAAGCTTCTGTAAAAATTTTACATGAGATGGCTACTTTTTCCGGGGCGGGGATTGACGGTCCGGTAAAAAAATGAGGGCCAGTGTATGCCCCTTGGGTTGTGCAAAGGGCTACTGCCCTCATGATCATATGCATATATTTCCCGATGGCCCTTGATAACAACTGCATACCCGGCGGGAGATGCTCAAGGACGGGAAGATAATTTATTTTTCTTTGGGGCTGATGCATTGCTCACAATGTTCCGGGCTTTTTTTGTCTGTTATTTTACTTTCCAGATCAAAATCGGAGGCAGTTTCTACATTGAAGCTGCCTCTACCCCTTTTAGAGTAGTTTGGCTTTTGTTTCCTACTCTTGTTATATTTTTTGGCCACCTACCTCACCCTCCTTTCTGCTGTTCAGGTATTCTTATTCTTGCCGAAAAAAAGCCTTCTATCCCCGGGTAAAAATTTTATCTTATAAATAGCGCAGCCTGAATATAAATACAATGAAAGAGCGACGTTTTGATTTGTTCTTTCTGCTGCGATTTGGAAAAAATCCGGGGAGTGAAATGATGGTCTCTTCATTATTATTGGGGATTGTTTTGTTGCGCCTCCTTTCCGGGAGCATTGAAATTATGGCTGCCTTATTGATCTACAGGTTTAACAGTCTGGAGTATGCTTTAAAAATCAATGCGCTTTTGGCCTCCATCGGGCCTTTAATTTTTCTGGGCGCCATGTATCTGGGTTTGACCGGTCTGACCCGGAAAGTGGATTTGCACAAAATGATTTTTATTTACCTAGGAGTTGCTTTAATTTTCTGGGGCTTAAGGCACCCGGCATGAAATACTCTTTACTCTAAAAAAAAGTGTGAGCAAAAAAGAGATTTAGGAACAGTTTCGATTACTTTTTTAATTTAATGGTTATGCTATAAAAGTCGCATAAGGCATTCAAGTTTCCCCTTTTTTTTAGGGAATCAGCAAAGCCATTATTTTAGGTGGAGGGTATAAAATCCGGTGCGCAATAAGGTCAGAATACATTATGACAATGGAGGGGAATTTACCGCCCCCCGCCTGTGGATCTGGGTAAGCGATGGGGCCACACAGGAAAAAGAAATTCTTCCTGCCGGCAAGAATGATTTTGGCGTTTATTACGATGTGGAGTATAATCGCAGCAGCTTTCATTTTAAGTTTAAAGACGCCCGGGGGCGAAAGGTTATCTGGGAAGACGACTCCCTGGACAGATATTTTCACCTCCAGTTGGGCGGGGAGATCTGGACCATGGCGGACAGGCATAATGTCTACAATGTCCTGCCAGCCAGACCACGGGGCCATGTTCGGGACTATTATGCCCGGATCAAGGACCTTGTTTATAAGGAAAACTTTTATTTGCCGGATACCGATGTTTCCGGCTTGAGTATGACTTCCATGCTTGGTGCCAACATCTTAAGGGACGGCAGCATTCTCTTCGGTTTCTTTCACCCCCGGGCCGCCCGGGTTTACCTTGCCGGTAATTTTAATCATTGGCATTGTCCCGGTCACCCATCTCCACAGGAAGAAGAGTTTATGGAGATGGAGCTCTACCGTGGGTTTTATTACCAACCGAATATCTGGTTGAAAAGGATCAAGCCTCCGGAGGGCTTAAAACAAATCGAGTACAAGTTTTTTATCCAGGGGGGAACCGCTGAAAACGAACGCTTCTCCCCCGACCCTTACACCAGGGTATTCAGTGACGATTTTAAACAGCGTAATTCCGTTGTCGTGAATCCCACAACTTTTCAGTGGACGGATCAAAATTGGCAGACCCCGGCGATACATGATCTCATCCTTTATGAATTAAATGTCTATGGCTTTACCGATAATGATCCTGCCATACCGGAGGAGTTTCAAGGAACATTCAAGGGGGTAACGCAGCGGATCAAGGAAGGGTTTTTCGATAAATTAAGTGTTACAGCCCTGGCTTTGATGCCCACTTCTGAAGTGCCGATGAAACGCGGCCTGGGCTATGAACCGTGCACTTTTATGGCTGTGGAAAAAGATTTTGGCACGCCGGATGATTTCCGGGAGATGATTAACGAGGCCCACAGGCATGGATTGGCGGTGATCATCGACCAGGTTTTCAACCATACTTCCAATGATTTTAATCCTCTTTGGATGCTGATTAACGATGGTTCGAGTCAAGGAGGCTTTTATTTTGCCGGCGAGACGATGTGGGGCAATAAGGTGGCCACGGGAAAAGATGAAGTCGATAATATGCTCATTGATTCCTGTAAAATGTTTATCCGGGAGTACCATGTAGACGGCTTTCGTTTTGATGCCACCCACAGCTATTTTTTGAATCACAAGCTTTTGCACCGCCTTGCTCACGAAATCAAAGATAAAGGCTTTAAACCCGATGCTATCCTTATTGCTGAAAACCTGCCCAATGAGGAAGATCTTAACCTGGAAGGTTATAACGGCTATGCGCAGTGGTCCAATATTTTTCACGATAAAATTAAAGCCCTGTTAAGAGAAGGGGAATTTGAAGGAACGGATAACAGCCCTGATGATCTGGGGACAATTTTTTATTTCAGCAAGGACAGCTTTGCGGCACATACCAATAACGTTGTCAATTATTGCGAAAGCCATGATGAAAACAGCGTGCAATTTGAGGTGGCTACGGGGGGCGCGCACCTGCAGGACCCCTGGATTAAAAACAGGAAGGCGCGGCTAGGCTTGATGGCCACCCTCACAGCTTTGGGGCAGCCGATGATTTATATGGGACAGGAGTACGGCATTGAGCGGGAAAGAAACCGTATCGATGTTAACTGGGTAAAATTTCCGGAAACCCATGACTTTTATTATTGGACGCGGGGCCTGCTCAAACTGAGAAGAGAACTTGGGAGCCTGAAGCTCAGCGGATATGACCCCATCGCCGAGGGTAAATTTACTTGGGTGTTGGGGCCCTGGCTTGAAGAAAAAAAGGGTGGAGGTCAAAGAGTAATTGGCTGGAGAGCGGTAAACGGCAGCGCTGCTGAGCAGCAAGCCGCGGAGAAAATTATCGTCATGTTCAATTTTGAAGATCAGGACGTCCCTGTAGATATTGATTTTGGTTTTCCCGGCAAGTGGCAAAAGCTGGTAGATATTGAAAATGTGGCCAATTTTCCTGCTGAAGGCCGTTCGGAACCGGAAACGGATATTGTTACAGAAGGAGTCTTCCATAATTTTATCCTGCCATCCTATAGCGGATTTATTTACAAATGGCACCCATTTTCGTGATAGACCCCAACCCGCGCGGGGTTAAAGCCTGGGCCAATTCTTTCCAGAGTTTGTATTGATGATGATATCTTGCTGGAGGTGACCTTTTTGAAAGATGTTTATGTTATTTTAGCCTTCCATGCTCATGAGTTGCTCTGGGATTTGCCGGAAATATTGCTTTCCTCTTTGGATGAGCGCAACCCCATGAAGGATACCATTCTTGATGAAAATTACATGCAAAAAAGAAGGGAAGAGGGCCGGGATATTTATTCCCTGAGCATAAAATTTGGTGACAGCCTAAATGCGCCTTTATGTGTAGAGTATTCCAATGAACTTTTACATCAAATCGAGGATGTTGTCCCGCATGCTTTTCAAAAGTTGAAAGAAGGCTATGCACGGGGGAGGCTGCATCCTCTTTACGGCCATGCGCACCATACACATGTTTCCCTGCTCCGGGAAAAGGAAATAACTCAGGAAATTCTCTGGAATATGCAATTTCTGCATAATTATATGCAGGTCCCCTACCCCAAGTACAATGGTCTTTTTGCACCCGAAGCCTCCTATAGCTACCATAAGATGGCAGGCATTAAAGAAGCAAATGTTGATTATGTTATTTTTCCACACCTCAGTGCAATGAAAGCGCCTTTTCACCTGCAGGGTAGAGGCGATTACCGCTACAAGCCTTTCCGGCTAAAAACTAACCGCGGGGATTTGCTCGCCTTTCCCCGGAATTTCCCTATTTCCCAGGAAATATGGCGCCCGATCACGAAGATGAAACGGAAAGATGTAAAATTTCAGGGATATATGCTTGGAGAATTTCCCGTCTTCGGGAACGAGTACCTGTATCATGAGCGTGAAGAATTCCCGATTGACATGGAGGCCGGCGTAGAGCTTTATAAAAAAGTATTACGGGAGGAATTGGAAAAAGCTCCCCCCGGTGGTGTGCTGGTCTATATCCAGGATTTGGAATTAATGGATTTTGGTGACTTGGCTTTAATCATTATGGAACAAGCTTGGAAAGAGGTTTTGCGTGAAACACGGGAAAATTTGCGGATCTATTTTGTGACTCCCGATGAATATATTGATGATACTCTCCAGGGGGGAAAAATAGAAGAGCTGCCGGTGGTCGAGTTTGGGGAGATGACCTGGGCTCCGGAAATCAGATTGATTTTAAGGGTTGATGGCCACTATCCTCCTTTGGGTGTCACCGGGGTGGGCAGGTACGATCTGGAAAAAACAGGATTATACCGCCATCCACACATCTTTTGGGAAAATGGGAAGTATTTTTGCGGCATATTTGATACGCTGGCAGATAATTTCAACATTTCTTTGGAGATCCCGGCTCATGGGGAGCGTCTAAATGCTACAGGCTATGATCTTCCCCAGGAAAATCCGGATAATCAGGCGGTTCTTTATCTGCGCATCATGAAAAGGGCTTGTAACTGGGGCTGGAGGCCAACGGAGGGCCGTCAGAAACTTCCTTGCCTGAAAGGCTATTTATTCTGCACAGCCCTTTTGCAAAAAATGGCAGAGCATCCGGAGGAGCTAATCTTTAATCATCATCTGAAAAAAATCGAGGAGAGAAATATCGCCGGAATTGTCAGGACGCTGGAAGTATTCATCGATGGGCGGATAAATTATCTGCAGTATGGGATGGAACAGTATGCTGCTGAAAAGGGTGAGGACCTGGCTGCACAATATCAGGAGATCGGGGAAGCCCTGAAATGGAAGGAGCTGGCTGTGGGCAAAGCCGTCGAACTTTATGACGTGAACAAAAGCAATCTGGACTGGCCCGAAAAAATGGAAAAAATACTGTTGGCCCTGCGTGATTACTGCCAGGCGGTCTTTATGTCTACGGAACACATTCAGAGGATTTGGGGTAAAATACCGGATACCGAATTCATGGTGGAAAAAATGTATAAATACCTTTATGAAATCTATCCTCCTCTTTTTCCCTCTATGCTCGATGAACTGGATTCCCTGGGGCCGCAGGAAATAGAAGATTTTTTTGCTGCCCTGAAAAAGGACTCACCGGTGGCCGTTGAACAGCACAAACCTTTGGTGACATGATATTCTTGAATTCAGAGTAATTACTAATTTCAATATTAGATATCCCCTCCTTACCGGGAGGGGTATCTATCTTTCTCGTTGGACTTTTCCTAGGATTCTCCATAGTATCATTCTGCCCCGCAGTTATCTTTCACTTTTCAATATGATGTTCTTGCTTTCCAAATAAGTTGCCAAGAAATAGGCGCTATATACGAGCAGTATGAGTAACGCGGTCACGATGATGTTCGTAGTCACATTATAGCTGCCATACTCACACAAAACATCGTTTACAACCTTGATTCCCACAACTGAGTGAACACAAGCAAGCGCAAGAGGCAGCGTAAAGTAAATCGCAATTTGTTTAAAGAGCGCGCGGTTGATGAGCTGATCGTCAGCACCGATTTTTTTGAGCACTGCATACCGCTGCCTGTTGTCGGCAGCCTCGGAAAGCTGCTGGAGCGCAAGCACCGCAGCGCTTGTTATTAAGAAGACGATACCGATATAGATACCTATGGTTGTGTTTAACTCCCGGTTAAGGGTTTCCAGTCTTTCCAGGAACAGGCGCGCTGATTTGGAATCAAGCGCACCTGTCGGCTCATCGGCAAGAACAAGCGCAGGGTTTGTGATTATCGCACGGGCGGCTGCAACCCTCTGTCGTTCCCTGCCGGACATTTCATAAGGGTATTTAGGAAGCACATCGGTAATGTCCAGTCTTTCCGCCGCCTGGTTTACCCTTTTTTCGGCCTCCTTGTGGTTGACACCGGAAATGGTAAGGGCCAGAATAATATTTTCAAAGCCGGTAAGAGTATCCAGCAGGTTATAATCCTGGAATAAAAAGCCAAGCTCCTCACGGCGGAAACGAGCGAGAGAACGGCTTTTCATTTCAGTTACATCTCTGCCCCTGATTAAAACATGCCCACTGGTGACCGTATCAATGGTGGAGATGCAGTTTAAAAGAGTGGTTTTGCCGCTGCCGGAAGCTCCCATAATCCCGACAAACTCACCCTCGTTTACGGAAAAACTTACATTATCAAGCGCTTTTGTCAGGTTTCCTTTTTTCCCATAGTATTTTTCCACATTTTGAACGCAAAGTATTTCCTCCATCTAAATACCTCCATCCCTTTGATGGCTCTTATTTTAGATGAACAAAGGCCAGTGTGCCATAACTTAATCTTACAGCAATCTTACAATTTTGTAAGGGTGATAGGGCATTTGGAAGATTCTGGATAGTGGCAGGTGCTTGAGGAAACCCGGGGAAATATGTCATCTTACATGATCAGTCATTGAACCTTTGGGAAAAATAAGGCTGATAGTTGTCCCACAACCGCGGGTAGAGGCGGCACTGATGGAAAGCCCCAATTTATCACAGAGCTTTTTACAGATATAGAGGCCCATGCCGGTGGATTTTTCAGTTTTACGGCCGTTTGTGCCCACAAAACCCTTGTTAAATATCCGCGGCAACTCGTTTTCAGCTATGCCGATGCCGTTGTCTATCACAGAAAGGACAATGCTATTTTCCTGCTGTACTGCAGACATTTTAATTTTACCATTTTCTTTTTTCCTGTACTTTATAGCGTTGATAACAAGCTGATCCAGTATAAAATCGAGCCATTTGGCATCACAGAAAACCGTAAAATTTAAATTATTGGTTTCCGCGGCAACTTTATTCTGTATAAACAGTTTTGAGTTTTTCCTAAAGACAGCGTAACACAAATCTTGTAAACTGATTTCTTTTACAAGATAATCTTTTTCTACGGTATTACTTCTGGAATAAAAAAGAGCCTGTTCTACAAAACTTTCAATTTTGTCAAGCTCCTCCAAAATGCTGTCAGTCACATGGTTTCTATTGTTCTGAGCGATGAGCTTTGAGGAAGCGATGGGTGTTTTCACCTCATGCACCCACAGCTCGATATATTCCCGGTATTCCTCCTGTATGATTTTATATCTGTTGATTTCTTCAAGGTATGCCTTGTTGGAGCCTTTTAGCAGATCATATAAAATTATACCCTCTTTAAAAGATGGCAGTTCTGATACCTCTGCTATCAGATTCTTGCGGTCGAGCCTATCGAAATTGATCAGCAGGTTATTATAAAAGTCCCTTTTTTGCTGATATTCATAGATCAGGGGGATAGAAGCTCCGACAAAATACAGGATACCGGTAATCACTGCAAGGGATATCCCCTCTTTGGGAATGAATGAGTAAAGAATCAATACCGTCAGGGCTATTACGGTCAGATGCGAGATTACATAAACTATTTTATCTTTAACAAATTCCAGCGGCTTCATCTCAATTTACCCCTATCCGTTTCTCAAGTAAGGGCTTTCCTTTCACTAGGTAGTCAGTACCACAGTTTCATCTTAACAGATATCCCTGCCCGCGCTTTGTTTCGATTACATTTTCCAGCCCGCACGCCTCAAGCTTCTTGCGAAGCCTGTTGATATTGACTGTAAGGGTATTGTCATCCACAAACATATCACTGTCCCACAGCCGGGTCATCAACTCATCACGGCTGACAATCGCCCCTTTATGCTCAAAAAGGCAAGTCATTATTTTCAGCTCATTTTTGGTGAGCCCAACCTCGCTTCCACTATATTCCAAGGAACTTTTAGATAAGTTTATAACAAAGCTTCCACAGTCAAGCCTGTCGCTGATACTTTCTTTGTAGGCCCTTTTCAATACCGAAGAAATACGGGCAATGAGGATTTGTGTGTTGTACGGTTTGGTCACAAAGTCGTCCGCGCCAAGGTTCATGGCGGTCAGTTCGTCTATTTCGCTGTCCCTGCTGGTAACGACAATAATGGGCACATCCGACCGCTTGCGCAGTTCACGGCAGATGTAGTAGCCGTCATAAACCGGCAGATTGATGTCAAGCAATACAAGATGAGGTTTTCCCGACAACGCCACATCAATAATGTCCTCAAATTCATCCGGCGCTTCACAAAAGTATCCGTTTTTCGTGAGGAATATGGAAAGCTCATCTCTAATTTTTTTGTTGTCTTCGATAATCAGTATTTTTATCATCATGTTTCTTCCATACTGCCAGCTTTGATTTTGGATTTATTCCGGATGTTAATATGATTATAACATTTTATGCTACAGGTGGACGCTGTTTGTGTAGGGATTATTTGCCGCTTGGCTTGTAATGGCTTCACAAACTTTTAATATAATGGATCAACCTGTTTATCCAGGGATTTAACCTGGCAACTTTGGAGGAAGCAAATTAACTTCATAGATTGGCTTTTTCTTTACCTTCTAAAAATCTCTTTACTTTTTTTCATAGACGGTGTAATCAGGAAAAAGTTTTTCCTGAAGTGTTTTTCCCTTCCAATGTTGACCAGCCGCGAGGACAGACCTTGTGGCTGCAATAAACGCTTTGGTTTCTTTCCGGGTTTCCGGGACGTGGGGACGCTTCTCTTGTCCTAAAGAGGGACAAGAGAAGCGTCCCCGCGTCCCTACCCCTACCTCTGCTCCTATGACAGCTTTCCAATGATGGAAAAAGTTATATGATGCATAATAACTAAGCTAAGTAACCCTGTTTAGCTTTTTCCGCATCCTGGCCTTTTCTCTGGCTCATCATAGATTTTATAGGCTTGACTTCAGGCGTGTATTGGTGTATTATTGATGTAATACACTGTTAAGGAAGTTATACCATGCAATTTAATCATGAGCGCCCCATTTATTTACAGATCAAAGAAAAGCTTTATCGGCTTATGGCCGGCGGTAACTTTTCGCCGGGACAGCAATTGCCCTCTGTAAGAGAGTTGGCCCTTGAGCTCAAAGTAAACCCTAATACAGTTCAGAGAGCTTATCGGGAACTTGAGACAGAGGACCTTCTTTTTACCCGTCGCGGCCAGGGGACCTTTATGACAGAGGAAATAAAAAAGATTTCACACTTAAGAAAGAAAATTGCGGAAGAAAGTGCTCTTACTTTTGTGCAAACGGCCTTTTCCTTGGGGCTTAAAAAAAAGGATATAAAAGATTTACTGCATGAAATCATCGAAGAGGAGGGTATTTAATGCCACCCTTGTTAAAAGCTCAAAACCTGACCAAGTATTACCCTGGCACTACTGCTCTGCAGAAAATAAATTTAACGCTGGAGGCAAACACCATCCTGGGGTTGCTGGGCCCCAACGGGAGCGGCAAATCCACATTTATGCGTCTGGCCGCAGGACAGACCAGGCCGAGTGCAGGTGAGATTTTCATAAAAGGGATGTATCCCGGTATACTGCAGACCAAGGTTTTGACCTCCTATATGCCCGAGTACGACCACATTTACAATTGGATGACTGTAAAAGAGAGCATCAACTTTTTTTCTTCCTTTTTCCCTTCATTTCAGGAAGAAAGAACTGCAGAAATGCTGGATTTTATGAAGATACCGCTCCAGAAAAATGTAGGCCGCCTTTCGCATGGTTTAAGAGCGAGGCTAAAACTGGTCTTGGCTTTCAGCTGGGATGCGGCCTTAATTTTATTGGATGAACCCCTTTCCGGAATCGATCCTGCCTCCAGAGAAAAAATTATCGAGGGGATCTTAAGGAGTTTCAGCGGTGAGGGAAAAAGCATTATTATTTCTACGCATTTGGTTAACGAAGTGGAGCCTCTTTTAAACAGAGTTATTTTTCTTCGTGCGGGAGAGATCGTTATGGATGGTGACGCTGATGAAATGAGGGCCAAGTTTGGTTATTCCCTTGATCAAATTATCAGGAGGGAACTGCTATGAGGTATTTACTACCGCTTTATTTTAAGGAAATTAAAGGAGAGCAAGATTCCATCATCGGCTACATGGCAATTATTGTTGTTTTTATGTTGATCATGCTGGTCCTGGCAATTTGGCGGCCTGAAAGTTGGATTATAGGGATGATCCAGTTGCCCATTGGTCTTCTTCCCGTCTGGTTTGTTTATGCAAGCCTAGAGATTATATCCCGGGAGTGGAGGGAAAAGAGTATCGCTTTATTAAGCGGTATTCCTGTCAAACCACTTTATCTTTTAGGTGCAAAGATGGCTGCCCTGGGGACAGAGTATTTAATTATTGCCTTGCTTCTTACCGGCGGCTTGATGCTGATCGGTCTGACCGGGCCAGGTGTCGTCCTTGAAGTGAGCACTATTGACTGGCTAAAATCCGTAACGATACAATTATTGTTGCTTCTTCCCATAACCCCCATCATCTTTTTGATTTATCTCAGCGGTGTGTCTATTAGCCGCTGGTTTATCCCGGTCAGGATTTTTTCCGTTGCTGCTCTGTCAGGTTTATTTATAATTCTTGAAAAAACATTGACTTTATTCTTCATGCTTGGAACCATAAAATACCCTTGGTTAGGGTTTTCCAGCTGTGCCAGTTATGAACAATATGTATTCAGCGTTGTGGTTATTGATATCTTTCTGCCATTATCATTTCTGGTGAGTTTATACATTGTCGGGGTTCTCAGCTTTTTAGCCGGCAGCCGCCGTCTGGGAAAAAGTGTTTTACCGTAAAATATGACAGGGGATCGGGACACGGGGACGCTTCTCTCGTCCTAAAGAGGGACGAGAGAAGCGTCAGACTGTGTGAAAACCCAACCTTTTTCCCTAAAAACCCCCTAAAAACCCACAAATATGATATAATTTAACTATAGGATATCATAGAAAAAGGTGAGCTTATGGGGTATATAAAGGGCCATGACAGAAACCAAATTATTCTATTCCCTGAGACTATAAATGACTATATTAGTGAAGACAACAGCGTCCGCATCATAGATGAGTATGTGAACCAGCTCGATCTAGAAAAATACGGTTTTAAAAGGACAACACCGTCTAGAATAGGAAGACCACCATATAATCCCAAAGACCTCCTCAAACTTTACATATACGGCTATCTTAACCGGGTCCGTTCTTCACGCAGACTGGAACACGAAGCAACCAGGAACCTTGAAGTCATCTGGCTTCTTAACAAACTAAAGCCTGATTTTAAAACGATCGCTGATTTTAGAAAGGACAACAAAAAAGCACTACTAGAAGTTTTTCGGGGCTTCACCAGGCTGTGTAATGAATGGGATCTATTCGGCAAAGAAATAGTAGCTATTGATGGTTCCAAATTCCGTGCCTGTAATTCTAAAAAGAACAACTACAACAAGAAAAAACTTGAAAGACACCTAAAATACATTGATGAAAAAATAAATAAATACCTGCAGGAACTAGACGAGTCAGACGAAAACGAAACCTTTGACCGGAAACCCGACACCGAAGAAATCAGACAAAGAATTAAAGAACTTAAAGACCGCAAGCAAAAATATGAAAACTATCAAAAAGAACTTGAAGAAACAGGCCAAAGCGAGATCTCTACCACTGACCCCGATGCCCGTTTGATGACCACCAATAACAAAAACAGCGTAGAAATGAACTACAATGCACAGACAGCTGTAGATTCCAGGCACAAACTATTAATCGACTTTAAAATAACCAATAGTCCAAACGACCTTGGCGAACTTGCTGACATGGCCCTGCGGGCCAAAAATGTTTTTGGCGGCGCAGACTTTGAAGCACTGGCAGATAAAGGCTATTACAAAGCAGAAGATTTAAAGAAATGTGTAGACCATGGAATTACCCCCTACGTAGCCAGACAGACGTATTCAAATAGTTCAGGTAACAGGGAATTTTATCCTGATAAATTTATCTATGATAAAGATAAAGATGTTTACATATGCCCTATGGGGGAAGAACTTACCCGTGGCAGGCAAAGAAAATCCAAAGGGCAGATTATTGGTTTTGATTACAGAAACTATGGGGCCTGCAGCCGTTGTGCCTGCAAGGAACAGTGTACCAAAAGTGTCAGGGGCAGAACAATATTCAGGCATGTAGATCAGGATTTCCTTGATGGCATTAATTTACAAACGGCACTGAATATGGAAAAATATAGACAACGCCAGATGATTGTAGAACACCCCTTTGGAACAATAAAAAGGAACTGGGGAGCATACTACTTCCTGACGAAGGGGAAACTGTCTGTTACTGCTGAAGCAGCGCTTACATTTCTAGCATATAACATGAAACGGGTAATGAATATACTCGGCAATAAGGAAATGCTGAGAAGATTAAGAGAAAAAAGGGAAGCAGTAACAGTATAAAGTGCCATATAGGTTTATTTTTTAACTATTTCAAGAAACCAGGATTTATGGCCGGGTGACAAAAATCCAAAAGCTGTTTTTCACACAGTCTGGCGTCCCCGTGTCCCGGAAGCTTCCCCGTGTCTCATTCGGCGCAGAGGTAGAAATAGGAGCGAAAAGGGGTGGTAGGTTCATGTTTATTGATGCGCATGTGCATCTGGCCTTAAATCATTTATTTAATAAACGGGTCTGGGAAAGTGCCAGCAGAGAGAAAAAAATAAAATGGATCAAGATGATCTTAGAGGAGTATAAAAAACGGGGAATCTATATTTTGAGGGATGGAGGCGATGCCATCTTTGCTTCCAAATTGGCAAGGGAAATAGCCGGTGAGGAAGGTATGATCTACAAATCCCCTATCTATGCCTTATATAAAAAGGGCCATTACGGCTCTTTTTTGGGGAAACCAATCACTGGCCTGGAAGATTTTAAAAAAGAATTCAAATTTCTTTTAGAGCACAAGCCCGATCATTTAAAAATTATCTTAACGGGATTGGTAGATTTTAAAAAGTATGGCGAAACCGGAGAAACTGCCTTTAAAAGGCATGAATTGCAATATATGGTGGACGCCGCCAGGGAACATGATCTACCCGTGATGGTGCATGCCAATGGCCGGGAGGGAGTGGAAAAGGCCATAGCAGCAGGCGTGCACACAATAGAGCACGGCTACCTCATTTCCGAAGCGCAAGTTTACTCTATGGCCGAAAAAGGAATTGTGTGGGTTCCAACCCTTGCTCCCTTGGGAAATATTCTTCATTACCCTGACAAAAAATTTTACGAAAAGGAAAGAGAAGTAATCAGCAAGGTATTTGAGGGACAACTGGAAAATGTAAGGAAAGCTGTTGAAATGGGTGCAAAGATAGCGTTAGGCAGTGACGCCGGGGCTTATGCCGTTGCACATGGCCAGGGGTTATTCCACGAAATGAAGCACTTGCAAAAGATTGGCTTAAATGGAGAAGAGCTGGAAAAAATGTGTTCCGAAAATGGAGCCAAAGCATTAAAGCTGGACGTGTTTTAATATATGAAAATAGTGTAATGTTTGGTGGGTAGCTTTGGAAATATTCGTCACGTTCGAGGCACTGTCTATTTTTCCCCATGATGTATCCTGAAATGATTTTATAATGGCTACAGGTTTAAAAAAGTCCTTACCGTATAAGCCACCTGTAGTCCTGCCTGCAATCTACAATATAGTCAACGTATACCGTCTGCTCTTTGATCTGATATAAAACCAGATAACATTTTTGTACGAACATTTTGTGATATTTATTCGGCGGAATGAATTCAGCATCCAGAAATGGAAAACGCTCCGGCATTTGGTGAAGGGAGCGAATGGCACTTATCAATTCGTTTTTTATTCTACGGGCGGCGGAGGGGCTTTTTTGCGCCATAAACCGGACATGGCCCGCCAGCATCTGGCGAGAGCGGTCAGACACAATAACCTTATACTGAGGCATCTTTTCCATGCTCCACCTCGTCAATAATGCTGTCTAAATAGCTGTTCAGTTCATCCGGCGTGCATCCCCGGCGGCCGGCTAGCCGATCTTCTTCAACAGCCAGCAGTTCTTCCCGCAGCTTCAGCATTTTCTCACGGCGGGTAAACGCCTCTATATCCATGACCACAAGATCACCCTTGCCGTTTTTTGTAAGATATACAGGCTTTCCGGTGGATTTGCACAACGCTGCTATTTTGTTGTAATTTTGCCGGATACTTGCGGATGGTTTAATCAGCAATGATATCAACTCCTTATAGTAAGGTTCTGTCCATATTATACCCTTTCCATGCTATTTAGTCAATCAATCCGCACCCTTTGATCATCTTTTGCAGACATGAAATTCCCATATTCAGGATATCGCGGGGTCCCTTTATTTTTTGGAAGAGCTTTTGTGTAATCTTGTTGACTTGCTTATCCGTAGTCTGAGCAGAAAGAATTACGGCCAGGAGCAGTTCAAAAGGAGTGCTATAATGTAAAGCCGTGGTTGCCAGCGGATATTCCTGTTCAAGGATTTGCAGGATCTCTTTGATATGGGGAGGCTTTTTTTTATTTTTCAACTTATTGTTGCTTTTTGGCAAGGCAGTTTCTCTCCTAACACACCTACATACCTGTATAAAATTTCATTGCATCCGCAAACACTGTACCAATCAGGGGCAAATCACTATATATTTGATAATCAGATGAATTGATTCTTTCGGGTTTAAGAGGTTCAATTTTATTATAAGCCTTTACGTTGCGTTAAAGTCAAGAGATATCTTTGTTATATAAACCATGGCTTTGCAATTCCTTTTGCCAATGCGAACCATTCTTACAGGAAAAAGCGGCCAAAGAGCTCCTGCAGTCACTGGTCCATGAACCGCTTTTTTCCCTCGAAGAGATCATGTAATCGGCTCCCATACCAGCCACGGGGACTGTCCCCGTGGCTGGTAAGCTCTTCTGAATCACAACATACCGATTAATCTGTTTCTGTGATATTAGTACCTTGCCTTTCATAAGTGACATTTTATTACGATAATTAACAAGGTGACATTAACACAGATTAATCACACTGGAGTAGTCCACCCATTGTTTTTTAATTGTGATTGTGCTATAATTCACTTGCCATACTTATTGCGGTCCCTGAAAAATTGATGAAAGGGGTCCTGCGATGTTTACTGCTGATTTTTTTTGGAAGTTATTCGAAAACACGGGGTCAGTTGCTGCTTACCTGCTTTATAAACAATTTATTTCTTTTAAAGTTTAATCAGATAAAGCTATGAGGGAGAAAAGTAGGCCAGAAGCTGAATCTGCAGAGAGGGAGGCCTTGGTTGAAAGCCTTCTGAGGAGGCCTGGCCGAAGTTCGCTCCGGAGTTGCTGGCTGAAAGCAAAGTTTTTTGCCTTTGTCGAAGTAGGCCATGCCCGGATTTCACCGTTAAAGCTTTCAAGCGAACTTTACTGTAAAGAAAACAGAGGGTTAATATGGGGTGGTACCGCGGAAGAAACTTTCGTCCCGTTGAAGGGCGAAAGTTTTTTAACTTTAGGGCAGAATTTTAGGTCGAGGAGGTTAATTTTTGAGCATGCTGGAAAGCTTGAAAAGTTTACAGGTAAAATTCCAGGAAGAGGTAGAAAAGGCCGGGGATTTAAACGGCCTGGAGAAGGTACGTGTGCAGTACCTGGGGAAGAAAGGTCGGATAACGACCCTGATGCGCAGCATTAACCAGCTTCCCGTTGAACAAAGACCGGGGTTTGGCAAACAACTCAATAAGCTGAAAAAGACCGTGGAGGCGACCCTGGAACAGAGAAAAAAAGAACTTAAAAAGCAACTCGCAGCGACGCGCTGGGAAAAAGAGCGTATCGATCTTACTCTTCCCGGCAAACCTTTTCATCTCGGCCGCAAACATCCTTTAAATGTAATTATGGAGGAGATTGAAGAGATCTTTACTTCCATGGGTTTTATCATTGCCGAAGGGCCCGATGTTGAGTTGGATTACTACAACTTTGAAGCTTTAAATATGCCCAAGGATCACCCGGCCAGAGATATGCAGGATTCTTTTTACCTCAATCCGGAGGTGCTTTTACGTACGCATACCTCTCCTGTACAGATCCGGACGATGGAGGTTCAGGCACCGAAGCTGCCTGTACGTATTATTGCTCCGGGTAAGGTTTACCGGCGTGATGATGATCTTACTCACTCGCCGATGTTTCACCAAGTGGAGGGGTTGGTAGTGGATAAAGGCATCTCCCTGGCCAGCCTGAAAGGCACCTTGATGCTTTTTCTCAGGGAGATGTTTGGTCAGGAGAGGGAGATACGCCTGCGGCCCAGTTTTTTCCCCTTTACGGAACCCAGCGCGGAAGTGGATATTTCCTGTATTGCCTGTGAAGGCCAGGGATGCCGCATTTGCGGAGGAACAGGTTGGCTGGAGATCCTCGGCTCGGGCATGGTTCATCCCCGGGTTTTGGAGGTGTCGGGTTATGATCCGGAGGAGGTTACCGGTTACGCTTTTGGTATGGGTGTGGAACGCATTGCTATGCTTAAATATGGTATTGAAGATATCAGGCTCTTTTTTACCAATGATCTGCGCATGCTGCGCCAGCTTTCTGCATATTAACCAACATTGCAGGGTTGAGCCAGGCCGTATGGCGGCGCCAAAAAATTAATTGAGAATTATTGCCAGAACTGAGCTATCTATCCTGAACATGAGGAGGTTGTTATAACGGTGAAAGTCCCCTATAATTGGCTGCGTGAGTACGTGGAAATTCCTTATTCACCTGCAGAACTGGCTCACTGCCTGACCATGGCCGGAATAGAAGTAGGTGCTATTCAGCTTTTTGCACCCTTAAATGAAAATTTGGTTGCCGGCAGAGTCGAGGAGCTGGCAGGACACCCGGAAGCTGAAAATCTGCAAGTCGTAAAAGTGAATGCCGGCAAAGATCTTTTAACGGTTGTTTGTGGTGCCTGGAATATGAAAAAAGGAGATATGGTTGCCCTCGCTCTTCCCGGGGCTGTTTTACCGGATGGACGTGAGATCCGGGCGGCTGAAATCAAGGGAGTCCCGTCCGGGGGGATGCTTTGTTCAGCCGGCGAACTGGGCCTGGATTTGATCCAGGAAGAGGAAGGTATTCTGCTTATTACCGAAAAGTGCTCTCCCGGAGACAGGCTGATTGATTTCCTTTTTGTTAACGAGCCTGTTTTGGAACTGGATCTGACACCGAACAGAGCTGATTGCCTGGGACTGCTGGGAGTGGCGCGGGAAGTTGCCGCGCAAACCGGGGGGGGGATCAAATTTCCTCCGGCCGAAGTGGAGGAAAAAGGCAGGGATATCCGGGAACTCACCAGTGTAGAAATTTACGAGCCGGAGCTTTGTTCCCGCTATACAGCCAGAATCATGGAGGGGTTCAAGATTGCTCCCGCGCCTTTAAATATGCAGCTGAAACTTCTATCCGTGGGGATCCGCGCCATTGATAACCTGGTGGATGTAACCAACTATGTGATGTGGGAAACGGGTTTTCCCATGCATGCTTTTGACTATGACAAACTGGAAAAAGGGCGGATTATCGTACGTTGCGCCCGTGCCGGGGAAACAATTGTGACCCTTGACGGTATGGAGAGAAAGCTGGATCCGGAAGTGCTGGTTATTGCCGATGATCGGGTGCCGGTAGGGCTGGCCGGGGTCATGGGCGGTGAAAATACTGAGATTACAGCCACAACTACACGCTTGCTTTTAGAGGTGGCGAGCTTTAATCCTGTGAATATACGCCGAATGGCCCGGCGGTTGAATTTACCATCGGAGGCGTCACAGCGTTATGAAAAAGGTGTCGATTCCGAGGGCGCGATCATGGTGCAGAACAGGGCGGTACATCTTATCCGGGAAATAGCCGGAGGCGAGATTTGTCGCGGGATCATCGATGAGCATCCCAGGCCTTATCAGGCACCGCGCATTACTTTAAGAACCCAAAAGGTAAATGAGGTGCTGGGTTATAACGTGCCTGCAGAAGAAATCGAGGAGATCCTTGGCAAATTGGATTTGAAAGTAGAGACCCGCCTGCAAGAGGCAGGACGTTCGGATCAGGGTCACCCGTCAGGGGCGGTTTATACCGTAGATGTTCCCTCTTTCCGCCGGGATCTGGCTTTGGAGATTGACCTGGTTGAAGAAATTGCCAGGATGAAAGGTTTTGAGCATATACCGGTTGCTTTACCCCGCGGGGAGTTGACTTTGGGACGGCTCTCCCGGGAAAAAAGAATTGTGCACAGGATCCGGGAGACCTTGGTCGGGTGCGGGCTTCAGGAAATCATTACCTTTTCATTTATGAACCCCCGCTTATATGATGATCTGGAACTTCCGCCGGAGGATAAGCGACGCCTTGCTGTTCAGCTGCAGAACCCCCTTTCTGAGGAACAGGGAGTTTTACGCACGACCCTGCTGCCCAATGCCCTGCAGGTTATGCAGTATAATTTTAACCGGCAAATGGATAATCAGTTGTTATTTGAGTTGGGTAAAATTTTTATTCCTGCCCGGGAGAATCAACAGCTTCCCCGTGAAAAGATGAGGCTTGGGCTGGTTTTGAGTGGTAAAATGCCTGTGGGTGATTGGCAGGATTCGCCACGGCCTATCGATTACTACTATTTAAAAGGCCTTCTGGAAACCTTACTGGAAACCCTGGGTATTAAAGACTATTGCTGGAGAGCGGAGCAGCTGCCGGTCTTGCATCCGACCAGGGGGGTAACGCTGTTGATCAAGGGTGAAGTTGCGGGCTTTTCAGGTGCTCTGCACCCCGCTGTCCAGGAAAAGTTTGATTTCAAGCAGGATGTTTATGTGGCGGAATTTGACCTTGAAAACTTCATCAGTACGGCTTCTTTAACACCTTCCTTTAAACCGTTGCCTCGTTTTCCGGCAGTTTTTCGGGATGTGGCCTTTATTGTTCCTGAAGAAATTAAAGCCGGGGATTTACTGCAGGGCATCAAGGAATGTGGTGGCAAACTATTGGAGGATGTGGCTCTTTTTGATGTTTACAAAGGGGCTCAACTTCCCCCGGGACACCGGAGCCTGGCCTTTGCTTTAACCTTTCGGCATGGGGAAAGAACTCTCCAGGATGAAGAGGTTGAGGTGATACTGGCAGACATCGAGAAGATTTTTTATGAAAAATACAAGGCCCGTTTAAGAAAGATGTAAAAGCAGGATTTGGAGTAGGCACCAGCGAATAAAAATTTAAGTGTAACCTTCTGACCGGAGTAGTTACATTTAAGTAAAGTGTAAAAGCAAGGAAGTTGTGTTTCGAGGAGGTATTTTTTTGCAGTTTCTTTTACAACGCAATTGGCATGCGGCCGTACGTTTGGTGGGACAAGATCTGATTTCCGAAGTTACCTATTGTGGTACGGACCGGGAGGTTTACGCCTGCCTGGTTGTTGACCCCCAAACTTTTATTGTTAAGAGCGCGACTTGGGAAAAATACCGCACCCCGGAAGAAAAGGGCCATAAAACATTGAACCTTACCCAGCTGGAGGGGATGGAGGCTTACTTCGGCTGTGGCGGCACTTTACGCCAAGCTCTGGCTCCATTGCAGGAGCCTTTTGCGCGAGAGCTTTTTGCTGAAGCTGTGCGCGGGATCTCTCAAGCAGAAACTTTCCTTTTACAAGAGAGGGGCTACTCTTCACCGCAAGCGTATGAGGATTACTGGAACGAATTTTATGTTGGATCCTGTCGTTTTTATAGTAACCTGGAAAGAGTAACCAAAGGTTGGTACGAGTATCTCGGTTATAGTAAACGCCAAGGGATCCTTTTTAACCGTCTGCGAAACCTGGTTTTGTTCGAGGACGATCATGGTCCTGATCAATTTTATCTATTGATCGGTCAGCTGTGCGATTCTTTTCATGAAGTGAGTGTGAACTTGATTATAGAAAAGGACACCCTGTCGGTTAAAAAGGCTACGGGGCACTTTTTGCGGGTGCCCGATCCTGTTTGCGGGGAAGCGGCAGAGTTAGTGAAGATTATTGAGGGTAAAAACCTGCAAGGTATGTCCAAAAAGAATCTGGCTCACTTACTGCAGAGTGGTAATAACTGTGTCCACCTGATTGATCTTATTTACGAAGGTGCCGAAACTTTGGAATATTGGCGAGGTAAAGGAGCTTTGTCTTGATTAGGGCAAAACAGTCAGCAGGTGAAAAGGCCGATCTTATGGGCCGAAGCAGGCAATGAAGGCGTACTACGGTTCTTGTGGTTGCCAGCAGAACGAAGGAAGGGTATAATACAGTATAAACGTGGTGTGTTGTATGTGCCTTGGCCTGCTTGAAATTTTTTTGCCGGGAGGGGTGGCGGTGTCGGTTAAAAATGGAAGGAAACGGGTTGTTATTGAGATACTGGGGGAAGAATATATTATCCGCAGCACGTCATCCCATCACCATGTTCTGGAGGTAGGCAAGTACGTAGACCGCATGTTAAAAGAGCTTTGGGAAAAGTATCCCCGTATGAGCCTGCAAAAAATTGCCATTTTGGCAGCGTTAAACCTGGCCAGCGAGCTGCTACCCTTACAGAAAAGGGGTAAAAAAGGGAAAAGGTGACCGGGAAAAATGAACTGGTTGGATTATATCCTGGTTTTTATTTTCTTACTAAATTTATATAATGGTTTCAGGCATGGTTTTTTGCGCCAGGTTTGGGGCCTGTTTAGTTTATTGATTGCTTTTTACGCTGCTCTGGCCTGGAACGATGCGGCAAAAGTATACCTGCAAAAATATCTTAAATTGGGAGAAATTATCTCTGTGCTGGCCCCAAAAGGCGAAGCTTCGACATGGTTAAGCGGGGTTATCTTGAATATTATAGCTTTTCTACTGGTATTTATGCTGCTTAGCGCCGTGCTGGCCTTTGTGAGCCGCAAATTAAAGCTACTCAATAAATTACCTCTGCTTGGCCCTTTCAATGCCCTTACCGGCGGCATTTTCGGGGCTATAAGGGGCTTGATCATTGTTTTTTTGATTGCTGCACTTCTTTCTCTGATTGAAACGGATTTCTGGATCAAAACGGTTGGTGCCTCGGCCGTGGTTTCCCTGGCCAGCTATTACATGCCCTTACTTTTTGGCCTTATTTTTGATTTTGTTACCGGAAAATTGGGTAAGCTTGTCTGAAATGAGCGTGCGCCAATTGAAGGAAATGAGTGTACAAATTTTAACACAGGATTTTTACCAAAGAAATACAATTGAAGTGGCCCGCTCTCTGTTGGGGGCTAAGCTGGTGCATTTTTCCCCTGAAGGACTTACTTCCGGTCTAATTGTAGAGACGGAGGCATATCTTAGCCGGGGTGACCCTGCCTGTCACGCTGCAAGGGGCAAGACGAAAAGAAACGCGGTGATGTTCGGCCCTCCCGGGAGGGCCTATGTTTATTTTATTTATGGTAATCACTATTGTTTTAATGTTGTTACTGGCAGGGAAGGGCAGGGGGAAGCCGTCCTGATCCGTGCTTTGGAGCCTTTGGAAGGGCTGGCCTTGATGCAAAAAAGACGCGGTCCGGATAAAAAATTAAGGAATTTGACCAACGGGCCGGGAAAATTATGCCAGGCGATGGGTATTACCGGGGAGCATAATGGGGTCTCTTTGCAGGAATATCCGTTCTTTATTACTGCAGCGGTTAGTATTGAAGCTGCGGCGATTGGTGTTTCCGGCCGGATTGGCATCAGCCGGGGACAGGATAAACAATGGAGATATTTTGTGCAAGGAAGCCCTTTTCTGTCACGATGAGGTGGTTGGAATGGAAAAAGCGCTACGTATGCTGGAATTTGAAAAAATCAGGGAACAGCTAGGCAGCTTTGCTTTGACAGTGCCCGGATCGCAGAAAGTAGCTGCTCTTTTTCCTTATACTGTAATGGAAAAGATAATTGCAATGCAGCAGGAAACCTCCGAAGCAGTGGGCCTTATTCTCCAAAAGGGCCTGAATTTTAAGAGCTGCGGCGATTTGCTGCCTTTGCTGCATCGTGCTGCACGTAGCGGGATACTCAATCCCCTTGAATTAAAGGGATTTCAGGATTTTTTCCAGGCAGTGGAGCTCTTAAAAATATACTTTTTACAGGAAGAACAGGTGAGGGAGAGGTTCCCCCGCCTCTTTAATCTTGTAAAACAATGCCGGGCTTTCCCTCATTTAACCGCTGAGTTGCAGCGATGTTTAAATCGGCAGGGGGGAATCAGCGACAGTGCTTCATCTTTGCTTTCTACTCTGCGTGCAGAGGAAAGAAAGTTTTTGGAGAAAATTAATCAATCCTTGGAGTCATACCTCCGTACTCCTCATTACCGCAAATATCTGCAAGAAAACATTATCACCATCAGGGCAGACAGGTATGTGCTTCCTGTTAAACAGGAATTTCGTAACCATATTCCCGGGATTGTTCATGATCAGTCCGCCAGCGGGGTGACTTTGTTTATTGAACCCTTGCCGGTAGTAGAACTCAATAACCGCTTGCGGGAAATAAAAGGGCAAATTGAGGCGGAAATAGAGCAAATCCTGCGTCGTCTGACCATGCTTATCGGGGTAAACTCTGCGGAGATTACAGACAGCTATGATCTCTATGGAGAGCTTGATTTTATTCTGGCCAGAGGACAGCTAAGTTTGGTCTATAAGGGCCGGGAACCCCTTTTAAACAACCGGGGTTTGATTTTTATTTCCGGGGGCCGCCACCCCTTATTGTCACCGGAAAAAGTTGTGCCGACAGATGTTCACCTCGGCCGGGATTTCAATACCTTGGTGATTACGGGACCGAACACCGGTGGTAAAACTGTTACCCTGAAAACGATCGGCCTTTTTACCCTGATGGCCCAATGTGGGTTGCACGTTCCGGCTAAAAGAGGTACGGAGCTGAGTGTGTTTAAAGGAATTTGGGCGGATATCGGTGACGAACAGGATATTGCACAATCTTTGAGCACTTTTTCCGGACATATGACTAATATTATTAAAATTTTGCGAGAGGCGGGTCCATCATCACTGGTGCTTCTCGATGAGCTTGGTGCCGGAACCGATCCTTCCGAGGGCTCTGCGCTGGCTATGGCTGTCCTGGAGGAGCTGCATGCCCGCGGTGCAAGAACGGTGGCAACTACCCACATTAACGAATTAAAGGTTTTTGCCCATTTGCGTGACGGTATGGAAAATGCCTCTGTGGAGTTTAACCCGCAGACTTTAGGCCCAACATACCGTCTGCTGATTGGTGTTCCTGGCCAGAGCAACGCTTTAACCGTTGCCCGCAAACTGGGTATGACTCCGGATATAATTACCAGGGCGCGTTCCTATATGCAGAAGGAACTCCTCAACCTGGAGGAGGTTGTTTCCGGACTTGTAGAGGAAAAACGCCGGTTTACACAAGATAATGAAAAAATCAAGGAGATGAAGGGGAAGCTGCATTTTCTGTTACAGGAGCTCCAAAATGAAAAAGAGGAGCTGGAGCGACAAAAAAGAGAGACCCTGACTCGTGCCCGCCAGGAAGCCCGGGAAACGATCAGGGCTGCTCAGAGAAAAACAGAAGAGGTCTTTAAAAAGTTAAAGCAGGTTGAGCGCCAGCAGTTTAACAAAGAGTCTTTGCAGATGCTCCAGGAGACCAGACAGGAACTGAAGGTCTTGCGGGAAGAGTACGAGGAGGAATGCCGGGAGGCGGAGAGAGGGATACCCCTCAGCCCGCAGGAAATAAAAATTGGCCAGGCGGTTTATGTCCGGAGCCTGCGCTGCCCGGGCAAGATCACCAAAGTGCTCTCCAGCAAGGATGTTCAGGTGCAAGCCGGAATGCTGAAAATTAATACAAGGCCGGATGATTTGGAAAAACAAAGGCAAAGTATAGAAAAAGAGGAAAAAAGCAGCTGGGCAGGAAAGGGAAAAGCTTCCCGGAGCAATCTTGCGTTGTTGTGGGAGAAAAGCGCTGTAAGCCGGAGCCTGGACCTGCGTGGTTTAACCCTGGAGGAGGCAATTTACAAAGTGGATAAACACCTGGATGATTCCATTCTGGCGAATCTGAATGAAATAGAGATAATTCATGGTAAAGGTACCGGCAGGCTGCGCCAGGGGATACACCTTTACCTGGAAGAAAAGGAACAGGTTGCCAATTATCGTTTGGGCGGCGAGGGAGAAGGGGGCAGCGGGGTCACAATTGTTCAGTTGAAGAAGTGAAGTACCCTTTTAAAATAAATTAAACAGCAGGCTCTGCTGGAATAGTTCTTGACAAACAAAGAACCTATTAAAATATTTTTTGGATTTTAATAGGTTCTTGCATTATTATTTGAGAGCTGAAAAAGAATTAAAAACGGGGGGTTTTACGGTGTATCCTGGCTACTAGGGTTCAAATTCCGGTAAATGATCTTCTCCATTCGGGCCCCCGGTTCCCCCTCTTCCATGGCGATGATCGTCATCATTGCCATCATCATTATTATTTTCATCTTCATTACCGTTATCTTCTTTTTCTTCCCGGAAGGTACTGACGACCCATTTGTCAAGTTCTGATTTGACGCCCTCTTTATCCATGGTAACCAGCGTGTAAATATATACCTCATCTGCTTCAAGATCATAATCAAGGTATCGTCTGGCATCGCCGGGCAACTTTTGTAAAAGGGTTTTCTCCCCTTTTCCTTCAATATACTTGTAGATCTCATATTCCACTATATCCGGATGATAATCCCACCACAGGTGGACCCTTAAAGGTTCCTCCAGCAACTCGGCAACTAACCCGCCTGATGAAGGAGCTGCCGATGATGTGGTATGCACTTCACAGTATTCCGTTGGCGGCAGAAGTGCAGCGTCTTCCGGCCCTCTCCCCGCGCCCCCTTTCCAGCGCCCGTCTGTTAGTTCAAATGCCGGCCGGTTCAAAAAAACCTTGGTTTCTTTTTCGCTTTCCGGACAGTATTCACTCGCTAAAAGCCCGCTGCTTTTGCAGATTTCCAGTTCCAGATGCATCTGGCAAGTTCCCTGGGGCACCAGTGACGTGGGGAAGATTTCATTGGCGATCGCTTCTGGCGGGCAGAAAGGCCCCGGCCTTAAACCTGATTTGGTGCAGATACTGATCGGGCCGCTTATTCCCGCCGGCCTGGTAAAGTCCGACGGCGAAACGTCTTTCAGGAGCCGGGAGAGAAGGGCTTGCATATAGGTGATGGTGGTACCGCTTCCTCCCCGGACGTTACCGAGTTTGGCGATATCATGGCCGATCCAGAAGGAAACAACAAGATCGGGTGTATAGGCCACCAGATAGGCATCGCGGTTGTTGTTGGTTGTTCCTGTTTTGGCCGCCACGGGCCGTCCTGCTCTCAATCTTCCGGCTGTTCCCCGGCGTACTACGTCTTTGAGGACATCCGTGAGCAAGAAAGCAGTTTGTTCGGAGAGGATGGATTCAGGTTTGCTGTGGTGCTCGTATAAAATATTACCATCGCGATCCGCGATACGTTTTACCGTGTAAAGATTTACTTTGATACCCTGGTTGGCCAGCACGGAGTAAGCTTCGGCCATATCGAGGAGTGTTACACCGTGAGTTAAGCCTCCCAGGGCTGCCGCCAGGTTATAATCGTTGGCTTCCAAAGTGGAAAGCCCCATTTTTTTGGCATACTCCAGGCCAATCTGTGGGGTGATCTGCTCAAAAACCCTTACGGCGGGGACATTGCGGGACCAGACTAGCGCTTCCCGTACGGTCATCAGGCCCCAGAAGCGGCTGTCAAAGTTTTCCGGTGCCCAGTTCCCCCTGATGAAAGGTGCGTCATCAACTATTGCCCCGGGGGTAATCATTTTTTCTTCCATGGCCGGAGCGTAGGCAACAATGGGTTTTATGGCGGAACCAGGCAGTCTGCGGCTTAAAAAACGCAGATCCTGGTTGTTTTTACCGTACTCTCTTCCACCCACCAGGGCGAAGATTTCTCCGGTGTCGGGATTGGCTACTACTGCACCGGCCTGGGGCTGGAGGATCCCCTCCGCGGAGAAAACCTCCTGCGGGTAACCATTATAATTTTTGTCTTGCATTAACTGTTTCATCAGGGCCATATCCACGCGTATATTTTGAGGATAAAGGCTTTCATTATTAAGGATCTCTTCTGTAGTTGCCTGAGCATTGGTGTCGAGGGTCGTATAGACCTTTAACCCCGCGTTATAAATGGCTTCGTATGCTTCTTCACGGGTTTTATACTGGGGCAAAGAGACTAGAATGTTGACCAATTCATGGTGTAAAACATAATCGACAAAATGAGGGTAAGGATGCTCCCGGGAAGATAGTTCGGAAAGGATAATTTCTTCCTCTTTGGCATCGATCATTTCCTGGTGGTTAATGTAACCCAGTTCGTACATTTTGGAGAGAACCAAAGATTGTCTTTGCCGTGAACTTTCAAAATTCATATAAGGGGAATAATAGTTGGGTGAACGTGGAACTCCGGCCAGCAGTGCCCCCTCGGCGATAGTCAGTTCGCTGGCGCTTTTGCCGAAATAAATATTGGCCGCTGTTTCCACTCCATAGGCGCCGTGGGCAAAATAACACTGGTTAAGATATATTTCCAGAATCTCATCTTTCGAGTATTGCCGTTCCATTTTAATGGCCAGCCATGCCTCCTGGATTTTACGCGCGAAAGTTTTTTCCTGGGTCAGGAAGGCATTCTTTACTACCTGCTGTGTAATGGTGCTGCCCCCTTGCCCGGTCCAGGTCCGTCGGCGCAGATTGCTGACAAATGCTCTTAAAATTGCCAGTGGATCTACCCCAAAGTGCTTTTCAAATCTTTCGTCTTCTATGGCAATAAAAGCTTTCTGGACGTGTTCAGGGATCTGTTCCAGCGGGATTTCAATACGGTTTTGCTCATCATAAAGTCTGGTGATCTCCTTCCCCTGGCGATCATAAATGTAAGAAGTAACGGGAGGCTGCAGAACGCCCTTATTAAATCCAGGGGCCCCCATGACATAGGAGAACACAATAGTCAGTACCCCTACACAAAAAAGAACAAAGAAAACCATAAGCAATAAAAATGCTGCTTTCCAGAATTTAAACTTTCTCCGCTTTTTTTTGGGAGGCAAACTGCCACCTCCGGTACCGGAGCGCATCATTTGGCCACTACTGTTTCTAATTCTGTTCAGTTGGCGTTTCCCAGGCATAAGTACCCACCTCACTGCACATATTATACCACAAGACGGGGTAGGGGGAAATCGGCAGATAAACCAGGAATTCTACAAAATAAAAAGGATAAAACTTCCTTTGTTGCTTCTAAAAAAAAAATCATATATAATTTGAACAGAGTGAATTTCTCCGGGGAGGTCTGAGGATGGATATCCTGCAGGATTTGGAATTTCGAGAGTTGATCTATCAAGTTACGGATGAAGATGAACTGGGGCAAAGGTTAAATGCCGGGCCTATGACTCTTTATATCGGTTTTGATCCCACAGCGGACAGTTTACATGTCGGGCATCTCCTTCCTGTCATTGGTTTAAGGCGTTTTCAAAGGGCCGGGCATTTTCCTATTGCGCTGGTCGGAGGGGGTACAGGCCTGATCGGCGATCCTAGCGGTAAAGCGTCCGAAAGAGGGCTAAATCCCGCGGAGCAGGTCGAGGAATGGACTGGAAAAATTAGGAAGCAACTGGAACGCTTTCTGGATTTTGATTCCAAAACCAATCCTGCGCGAATGGATAACAATTACAGCTGGCTGGGGAAGCTGGAAGTGATCAATTTCCTGCGTGAAATTGGCAAGCATTTTTCCGTTGGCTCCATGCTTTCCAAAGAAGCAGTGCGATCCAGATTATCTGCAGGTATATCCTATACTGAATTCAGCTATATGATTTTACAGTCCTATGACTTCTTAAAACTGAATGAGCTTTACAACTGTGAATTACAAGCAGGAGGAAGCGATCAATGGGGGAATATCACTACAGGAATAGATCTGATCCGCAGGGTTGCCAACCGCAAAGCCTATGGCTTAACCTTTCCCTTGATTACCAAAAACGATGGGACGAAATTTGGCAAAACCGAGGGAGGGGCAGTCTGGCTGGATCCGGCCAGGACTACACCGTACCAGTTTTACCAGTTTTGGTTCAATACGGATGACCGCGATGTGATCAAATTTATCAAGTACTTTACTTTTTTGTCGCGGGGGGAGATCCTTAACCTGCAGGAAGAGGTAGAGAACAATCCTGGGAAAAGGGTGGCCCAGCGTACCCTGGCACAGGAAGCTACCG
>JBMNEM010000006.1:0-120000 GCA_050948785.1 Dethiobacteria bacterium | reverse complement strand
AGTAACATTTTGTTGTAAATTTACCTTAAAGATTTTAAAGATCTTAGATTATATCTCAAAATTTACAACAAAATGGTCCCCAGGGTTAAAGCAATGCCAGGAGACTAGGATAAAACTCAGTAGTAATTCCATCGGATGGGTAGGGGAGCGTTCCTGGAGTGTTGAAGCTGTACCGTAAGGAGCAGTGGAATTCCCGGAAGTGAGAATGCCGGCATGAGTAACGATAAGGCAAGTGAGAATCTTGCCCGCCGAAAACCTAAGGTTTCCTGAGGAAGGTTCGTCCTCTCAGGGTAAGTCGGGACCTAAGCTGAGGCCGAAGGGCGTAGGCGATGGACAACTGGTGGAAATTCCAGTACCACCTTGAGCCGTTATGAGCGAAGGGGTGACGCAGGAGGGTAGGCACAGCGCACCGTTGGTTGTGTGCGTCCAAGCGCGTAGGGAGCGGAGATAGGTAAATCCGTCTCCGTGCTAATCCTGAGGCGTGATGGGGAGCGAAAATTGCAGTAGCGAACTGGCTGACCCCACACTGCCAAGAAAAACCTCTAGTCAGGCTACAAGGTGCCCGTACCGTAAACCGACACAGGTAGGTGAGGAGAGAATCCTAAGGCGAGCGGGAGAACCCTCGTTAAGGAACTCGGCAAATTGACCCCGTAACTTTGGGAGAAGGGGTGCCCCGTGTAGGGTGAAACTAATCTTGTGGAGCCCGAGGGGGCCGCAGTGAACAGGCCCAAGCGACTGTTTAGCAAAAACACAGGTCTCTGCTAAGTCGAAAGACGACGTATAGGGGCTGACGCCTGCCCGGTGCTGGAAGGTTAAGGGGAGGGGTCAGCGAGGCTTGCCTCGCGAAGCTCTGAACCTAAGCCCCAGTAAACGGCGGCCGTAACTATAACGGTCCTAAGGTAGCGAAATTCCTTGTCGGGTAAGTTCCGACCCGCACGAAAGGCGCAACGACTTGGGCGCTGTCTCAACGAGGGACCCGGTGAAATTGTAGTACCTGTAAAGATGCAGGTTACCCGCGACAAGACGGCAAGACCCCGTGGAGCTTTACTGTAGCCTGATATTGGATCTTGGTATTGGATGTACAGGATAGGTGGGAGGCTGCGAACCCCAGGCGCTAGTCTGGGGGGAGCCACCCTTGGGATACCACCCTTTCAATGCTGGGATTCTAACCACAAGCCGTGATCCGGTTTTGGAACAGTGTCAGGTGGGCAGTTTGACTGGGGCGGTCGCCTCCCAAAGAGTAACGGAGGCGCCCAAAGGTTCCCTCAGCGCGGTTGGGAATCGCGTGAAGAGTGTAAAGGCAGAAGGGAGCTTAACTGCGAGACTGACGGGTCAAGCAGATGGGAAACCAGGGCTTAGTGATCCGGCGGTGCCGAGTGGAAGGGCCGTCGCTCAACGGATAAAAGCTACCCCGGGGATAACAGGCTTATCTCCCCCAAGAGTCCACATCGACGGGGAGGTTTGGCACCTCGATGTCGGCTCATCGCATCCTGGGGCTGAAGTAGGTCCCAAGGGTTGGGCTGTTCGCCCATTAAAGCGGTACGTGAGCTGGGTTCAGAACGTCGTGAGACAGTTCGGTCCCTATCTGTCGCGGGCGTAGGAGGCTTGAGGAGAGCTGCCCCTAGTACGAGAGGACCGGGGTGGACGGACCTCTGGTGTATCAGTTGTCCTGCCATGGGCATTGCTGAGTAGCTAAGTCCGGAAAGGATAAGCGCTGAAAGCATCTAAGCGCGAAGCCCACTTCAAGATAAGGCCTCCCTTTCCAAAAGGAAGTAAGATCCCAGGAAGATGACCTGGTTGATAGGCCGGAGGTGTAAGGATGGCAACATCTTCAGCCGACCGGTACTAATAGATCGAGAGGCTTAACCTTTAAATTATCCGCTGTACAGTTTTGAGGGAACAAAACACAATATAAATATGAAAAAAAGTTTTCGGTGAGAATAGCGGAGGGGATACACCCGTTCCCATCCCGAACACGGTAGTTAAGCCCTCCAGCGCCGATGGTACTTAGGACGCGAGTCCTTGGGAGAGTAGGTCCTTGCCGGATAAATTTAAAATAGCTCTTTTGCAGGTTTATAAATTTGCAAAAGAGCTATTTTTAATTTGAGAAATAATCACTGTAAGGTTGACTTAAAGGGCATAAAAAGAGATAATTAAAGAAAGAACGGGTTTCCCTTGGGCAAATAAATTATTAAGAGAGAAGGGTGGTTGAAAATGTTTGGGAAAATTGGCATACAGGAATTGGTTTTGATTCTTGCGCTGGCTTTGATTATTTTTGGACCACGTAAATTACCTGAAATAGGCCGCTCCATCGGACAAGGTTTAAGGGAATTCAAGAAGGCCACAAATGAAATGCAAAAGAGTGTCAGCCTGGATGGGGAAGAAGAGGATAAAGCAAAGAGCAACTCTTCTGTTGAAAGTGATCCGGCGGCAGAAGTTGGAGGAAAGGTCGAGCAAGTATAAGAAAACATTTTCAGATATAATGTTCAGTATGTTGCTGTGTTGCTGTGGTTTCGGGTTCCACAGA
This sequence comes from Dethiobacteria bacterium, assembly GCA_050948785.1. Classification (GTDB taxonomy): domain Bacteria; phylum Bacillota; class Dethiobacteria; order DTU022; family UBA8154; genus JAAZMI01. The sequence goes on along the minus strand of JBMNEM010000006.1, from coordinate 117,473 downwards.
GACAAGTTGTGCATATAATAAATCATAACAGTTAGTTTACCTACATTTCGCTTATAGTCATGTTAGCCCTATTTTCTCCTTAAAAGTTTTTGACAGCGGTATAAAATTTTCAGGAGCACTGGTTATTTACTCGAAAAAGGGAGGGTTTTTATGTTTGGGAAAATAGGCTGGATGGAAGTTACTCTTATTCTCGTAATTGTCCTTATTGTTTTTGGTCCCGGCAAGCTTCCCGGGTTGAGTAAATCCCTGGGGGAAGCGATCCGGAACTATAAAGATGCCCTTGGGGGAAAAGGTGAAACAAAAGAGGAAGAAACAAAAGAGGCCTAGGGTTTTTTGAAGTAATTTTTGAAGTAATTAAATAACCTATTTTTTAATGCAGCAATTGTGTATCCAGGAAGCAGTGATTTATCGGTGGACCACGTTATTTAATGCCTTGTCTGTAGTAAGGGGGTAAGAGATGGTCTCCCCAAAAAGCGAAAAAAGCGATCTGGAAATGATGTCTATTTTTGAACATCTGGAAGAGTTACGGAAAAGGCTTATTGTCGTAGCCGTTGTTATTCTGATCATGACGTTTGTTTGCTTTGGTTATGTCGATAATATCCTCTTTATTTTGACCAGGCAGGCGGAAGGCCTGGAACTTATTTATACTACTCCGGCGGAAGCCTTTACCTCCCAGATACGCCTGGCTTTAATTGCTGCTGTTTTAGTTACGTTGCCTTTTACCATTTACCAGGCTTTGGCTTTTGTTTTGCCGGCGTTACGTACTACCGAAAAAAGAGCCCTGATTCCCCTGCTGGTTTCCATGATTATCTTGTTCTTTACGGGCATGGCTTTCGGGTATTTTGCTGTATTTCCTTTTGCCTTGCATTTCTTTTTAGGTTTTTCGGGGGAAGGGCTTTTGCCCTTATTCACGATTAGCCGTTATATCTCTTTTGTTGTTTCCTTTCTGGTTGCTTTTGGCCTGGTTTTTCAGGTACCGCTTGTTTTCTGGTTTTTAGGACGCATGTCGATAATTTCCTCCCAATTTTTAAGTGCAAATCGTAAGTATGCTCTTTTGGTCAATGCTATATTGTCAGCGATTATTACTCCACCGGATGTTTTTTCCCAGGTTTTAATGATTATCCCTCTGGCTATTCTTTATGAGGTAGGCTTTGTGCTCGTTCGTTTGAGCGAGCGCAAGCGGGCCAAGCTGGAGAAAGTACAGACGGAATTAAATTAAATGGAGGACCTGCCGCTGTGGAAATACCAAAGCTTTCTTTTTCGGCTATCCTGTTAGCCGGCGGGGATAGCAAACGCATGGGCATGAATAAGGCTTTTTTAAAGCTGGGTAAAGAAAGGCTGATCGATATAGCTTTTCGAAAACTGGACAATCTTTTTTCCGAAGTAGTGATTGTAGCCGATCGCTGGCAGGAACTTAGTTATCTTCCCGCGAGGTTCACCGGTGATCTCTTTAAAAATGGCCAAAAATGTGCTTTACGTGGTCTCCATGCCGGTTTATCCCTTTCAAACAGCCCCTCCAGCTTTGTTATGGGGTGCGATATGCCCTTTTTATCATTATCTTTAATTCGCTATATGTCTCGTTTTGCTACGGATTTTGATGTTGTTGTTCCTCGCCTGGGAGAATATCACCAGCCGCTTTTTGCTTTTTATAAGAAATCAATTCTGGGAATAATCACACAGCGGCTGGAGGAAAAAAAACTAAGGCTAACAGGTCTTTATCCTTATTTAAATATTAAGGAAATAGGAGAAGAGACTGTGAAGCATTTTGATCAGCAGATGCTTTCCTTTTATAATGTTAATACGCAGGAAAATTACCATAGGGCTAAAAAACTCTACAATTTACCGGATTCCTGCTTTACCCTCCAAAAGAGGCGTGACGAAACAAATAACTCGTCAGGGGAAGGTGCAAACCTATGTCGCAGAAACTATTGATTGATCCTTACGGCAGAGAGATTAGCTATTTGAGACTTTCGGTGACGGAACGTTGCAATTTAAGCTGCATCTACTGTCGTTCTCACCCGCTGGAGTGCGATAAAAAGCCGGGCAAAGAGCTATTAACGGTGGAAAATTGCCTGAATATCGGACAGGCTGCTGTGGAATCGGGAATCACCAGGATTCGCCTGACCGGAGGTGAGCCGCTGATGCGGCCTGATATTTTGAAGATCATCAGCGGTTTATCCGCTATCCCTGGCCTGAAAGATCTTTCTCTGACAACCAACGGAATTTTTCTGGACAGGTTGGCTTTTGATCTGGCGGCGGCAGGTTTGCACAGGGTAAATATAAGTTTGGATTCCCTGGATGAAGCTAATTTTCAGCAGATTACCAAAGGCGGTAAGCTGCGCAGCACTTTAAATGGTATCGAAAAGTCCTTGCAAGCTGGTCTGGTTCCGGTAAAAATCAATGTTGTTTTGTTAAAAGGAATCAATGACCATGAGGTTGAAAGGTTTATCGCCATGACCATTGATCAGGAGCTTGATGTCCGCTTTATCGAGTACATGCCCATGCAGGGTCAAAAGAAATGGGAGAATCTTTTTTTGCCCTTGGAAAAAGTTACGGAGGCAGCCCAAAAATTTGCTCCCCTTGTAGCCGTTAAAGGCGATCATAATCGCGGAGGCGGCCCGGCACAATATTTTCGCCTGGAAGGGGCTATAGGTAAAATAGGCCTGATCACACCGCTAAGCTGTCATTTCTGTGACCGCTGTAATCGTTTGCGGGTTACTTCTGACGGGAAGATTAAACCCTGCCTTTTTTCAGCGGAGGAGATCGATTTGCATCCATTTCTTGACTCCAAGGAAAAAATCAAGGAACAGTTTTGGGCTGCATTAAAAATCAGGACAGATCCCCGCACTGTTGCCGTCAACTCCTTTAGACGTACTGAGCAGTTTCAGGGAAAACGCCTTATGAGTCAAATCGGCGGATAGCCGGACATTAGATTTGGATTAATACTTAGATAACTTGGCTGCAGGGCATAACCTTAAAAGCGTGTGCTGGATTATTCTTGGTCAAATACTTAAAAATTACGCCAAAGTGATAAATAATAAAATTAAAGGGTAATTTCTTAGGCGTACTGCAGGGTGGTCCTGTGAAAACCGGTGACATGATTACCAGTTTATAAAGAAGCGTCAACTATTGTACAGCAGGGGTGATGATGATGGCAGGTCATTCCAAATGGGAGAATATAAAGCGTCGCAAGGCACGGGTCGACGCCCAAAAAGGTAAAATATTTACCAAGCTGGCTAGGGAAATCATTGTTGCGGCTAAAGAAGGCGGACCCGACCTGGATACGAACTTTCGCTTGCGCTTGGCTGTACAAAAAGCCAAGGAAGCAAATATGCCCAATGATAATATCAACCGTGCGATCCAAAAGGGTTCCGGAGAAGGAGAGACTCTGGCTCTGGAACAATTATATTATGAAGGATATGGCCCCGGAGGGGTAGCAGTTTTGTTGGAGATCATGACCGACAATCGTAACAGGACGGCGGCAGAGATCCGGCATATTTTCTCCCGCCGTGATGGAAATATGGGAGAGTCCGGCTGTGTTGCCTGGATGTTTAACCGTAAGGGTTATCTGAGTATTGACAAAAAAGAAGGCCTGCCTTCTGAGGACGATCTTATGCTCCTGGCCCTGGAAGCAGGAGCTGAAGACTTTAAAGATGAAGATAACAGTTATGTAATCATTACTGCTCCTGAGAATTTTGAAAGTATCAAGGATAAATTTTTAGAGCAGGATCTGGATTTGGCTACGGCAGAAGTTACGATGGTTCCGACAAGTACAATCCGTATTGAGGAAGCTGAAGGGGCGGCCAAAGTGCTTGATCTTCTAGAAGCCCTGGAAGAACATGATGAAGTCCAGAATGTCTATGCCAATTTTGATATTCCGGAAGAAATTATGCAATCACTTTAAACAATCACTTAAAACAATTACTTAAAAGGAGTAAAGGTTGCTTTCTGGAAGAAAGATAACCTTTTTTTCAAAAAGATTTTAACACGCTGGAAATGGCCATTAAGGAAATAAAACCCAGCCCAGCTTAACATTTTTATGGAAAAACATCCTCAGGGGTTTTTAAAAAAAGAGGTAAAAAGTGGTGCAGTGTAGAACCTTTCCTCAGTAGAAATCCAGTTTATTAGAAATTATGCCTATGAAGGAAGTGCACATGAGGGTTTTAGGTATTGACCCCGGGCTGGCAATTGTGGGCTATGGCCTTGTGGAAGAGAGCCAAGGGGCTTTCAGGAAAATAGATTATGGTTATATTAGTACCCCGGCGGATATGGAACAGGCCCGGCGTCTGGACATTATTTTTAGAAATATGAGGCTGCTGATTACCAGGTTCTCACCTGATGAACTGGCGATGGAAAAACTGTTTTTTTGTAAAAATATACGGACAGCCTTACAGGTTGGGGAGGCAAGGGGAGCAATCTTTACCGCGGCAGCCCAAGAAAGTGAGCGCGTTTTTGAATATACTCCTTTACAGGTCAAACAAGCCGTTGCGGGTTATGGAAGGGCGGGGAAGAAACAGGTGCAGCAGATGGTTGCCCATATCCTTAAGCTTACGGAAATACCCAAGCCGGATGATGCTGCCGATGCGCTGGCTGTAGCACTTTGCCACCTTCAATCCCACCGGTGGCACCGGCTTACCTCCAATCCTTCCGGGAAAAAATCGTAAATAAAAAATAAGGGTAAAATACTTAGGTAATCCCAGCATGGGGGAGAATAGTGCTTAGTTTTTTGCAGGGAACACTTCAGGAATGCTCACCGCAGCATGTTATCGTGGAGGCCATGGGTCTCGGCTTTTATATACATATCCCGGCCTCTTTTTACTTTCAGATGCCTCCGCCGGGAAACCCCGTAACCATACATACTTTTCTACAGATCAGGGATGATAAGCTGATTCTCTATGGTTTTCGCAGCAATGATGAAAGAAATTTTTTTAAAATGCTGCTCAATGTTTCCGGTATTGGTCCAAAGATTGCCTTGGCCTTGCTAGGACATCTTTCTCTGGCAGAAGTGGCCAGCGCCATTGCACAAGAAGATATGTCTACCTTGACCTCTATTCCCGGTATAGGCCCGAAAACAGCTCGGCGGCTTATTTATGAATTAAAGGAAAAGCTGGCGGGGTGGCAGTTGGAGGCTGTTTCCGGTACGGAAGGAATAATTACTGATCACTGGCAGGATGTGCAGCAGGCCCTGACGGCTTTGGGCTATTCATCCCAGGAGATCAATAGAGCGAAAAAAAACCTCCGTATAGAGGAGCATTTAAACGTAGAGGAACTTTTTAAAAAAGTCCTGTTTTTTTTGGCTAAACACTAACAGGAGGGTATTGGGGTGGAAGAAAGGATCATTTCATCTTGCTTGAAAGGTGAAGATTTTTCTTATGAAAACAACCTGCGCCCTTCCAGGCTGCAGGAATTTATCGGCCAGGAGAATCTGAAAGAGAAACTGACGATTTATATTACGGCTGCCCGGGAAAGGGGCGAATCGTTGGATCATGTCCTCCTTTACGGTCCGCCGGGGCTGGGGAAAACCACCCTGGCTCTAATTATTTCCAGGGAAATGGGGGTTAATATCAGGATTACCTCCGGGCCGGCGATAGAAAGAGCCGGCGACCTGGCCGCTATTTTAACCAACCTTTCCCCGGGTGATGTTCTTTTTATCGATGAAATTCACCGGCTGCCGCGCAGTGTGGAGGAGATACTTTATCCGGCCATGGAAGATAACGCTCTGGATATTATTATTGGTAAGGGGCCGAGTGCGCGCTCATTAAGATTGGATCTTTCCCCTTTTACTCTGATTGGAGCGACAACAAGGGCCGGCTTGCTTTCTCCGCCTCTCCGGGATCGTTTCGGGATCATGGAGAGGGTGGAATTTTACACCGCGGAAGCTCTTTGTAAAATTCTGGCCCGTTCGGCCCGCTTGCTGGGTGTGGAGATCTCTCCCCAAGGGGCGGAAGCACTTGCCTTGGCCTCCAGGGGGACACCCCGCATTGCCAACAGGCTTCTCAAAAGGGTCCGGGATTATTCCCAGGTCAGGGCCGGGGGGGACATCACGGCGGAAGTTGCTGCCGAGGCCTTAGGTGTCCTGGATGTTGATAAGATCGGCCTGGACCGTATGGACTATCTCCTCCTGGAAGCAATCATTCATAAATTTAACGGTGGGCCTGTCGGCCTGGAGACAATTGCGGCAGCAATCCATGAAGAGGCGGGGACGATTGAGGAGATTTTTGAACCTTACCTGATGAAAATCGGTTTTTTAAAACGTACTCCCCGCGGGAGAGTTGTTACGGAAAAAGCCTATGCGCACCTGAAGATTGGTTTATATGAAATATGAATATAATATGAAAAACGGTTGGCGAAGCTGGAGCCCCGTTTAAGGATTTGGTGGAACATAAAACGGTTTCTAAAGAAGGTTATTTTCACCCGCTTTTGTGACTTGCAGGGTCGTGATGGTTAATTTAAAAAAGACAGTGGTGGAGAAGGGAAAGAAAATGGATCTACTTTTGCATATCTGTTGTGCTCCCTGCAGCCTTTTTAGCTGGCAGGCACTTCAAGAAAAAGGTTATAATATTTATGGGTATTTTTTTAATCCCAACATCCATCCTTATATGGAGTTTTCCAAACGAAAAGAAGCTCTTCGTTTGCTGGCCCAGCAGGAAGGCAAGACGATATTTATTGATGAACGCTATCTGCTGGAGGATTACCTGCGGCAGGTAGCCGAAGTGGCCCATGATGTGGAAAAACGCTGTCCGTTATGTTATCAAATACGCCTGGAGGAAACAGCGCGGCAGGCCAGTGAAAAGGGCTTGAAAAGTATTTCAACCACGTTGCTGATCAGCCCTTATCAGAAGCATGAACTGCTGAGGGATGTGGGGGAAAAGATTGCCCAAAAGTATGGTTTGCAATTTGTATATGAAGATCTCCGGCCGGGTTTTCGGGAAAGCATGCGCCTGGCCAGGGAAAAAGATCTCTACAGGCAGGGTTACTGTGGTTGCATCTACAGTGAAAAAGAACGTTATTACCTTAAATCCCAAAAATCTGCCAATCAAAAAAAGAGGTGAGCGGATTGTTTTCCCCCGAAGGTTTGGGCAAGGTCCTGCTTGCTTTAGGTGGAATTATTTTTTTGACAGGCCTTGTTTTTCTTTTTCTGGGTCGTGTGGGGCTGGGGCGTTTACCCGGAGATATTCTCATTAAAAAAGAAAATTTAACCATATATATTCCGATCACCACGATGCTCCTGATCAGCATCATTATGACGCTTATTTTTAACCTTTGGAGAAGATAAAAATATTTTGGGGATCATTGCTTAACCAAAAAAGCTGGGGTGTTGATGATGGCGAAAGCAAAGCATGGTGGCAGGTTCAGGAGGAGGAAGAGGGTTTCCTCCGTTTTCACGGTTCTTTTTCTATTGATGTTTTTTTTACTTTACCCGATACCGGCTCATTCCACCACGTCTGCGGATTCCTTTGCAGATCTCAGAGTGGGGATCAGTCTCATTGGTAACAATTTGGAGCTTTCGTTTGAAAGTGAGTACAGTCTGGTAAGTATGGACAGCGATGAGCCTTTGCCTTTGGCTGCCGGGCGCTACAGGCTGACAAATGCAGGTGACGGGATTGAAATGTATGATCTTCGTGAGGGCAACCGCGAATTTTTGCAGGGGCCTTTGTCTCTGCAGCCTTCTGCATCGTCCTCTGAAAACCAGTTTCTCCGTCTACATAACGCTCTTTATGGCCAAGAGTACCGTGGGGCGCTGGAAATAATCCCGGAAGGCAGCGGTTTAATAGCCGTAAATGTACTGGATCTGGAATCTTACCTCCGCGGTGTACTCCCCGGAGAGATGCCCCCCGCCTGGGGAAGCTATGGAGGCATGGAAGCCCTCAAAGCACAGGCGGTAGCGGCCAGGACTTATGCACTTTACAACCGGGGTGCGCACCGGCATAGCAAATATCATCTTTGTGATCAACAGCATTGCCAGGTTTACAAGGGAAAGGATGTTGAGTCACGTCATACTGATACGGCTATAAGTGAAACCTGCGGAGAGATCTTAACCTTTGAGGGTCAGATTGTCGAACCCTTTTACCATGCCAGTAATGGCGGTTTTACTGAATTGGGCCAGAATGTCTGGCTGGCCTCGCGGCCTTATCTGGCCAGTACTCCCGATCCTTATGATGATCCCGACAACCCCCTGGGATTGCCCGGTTTTATTCGCTACTCCCGGTGGGCGGTGGATATTCCGCTAAAATCTTTGGGTGACCTGCTGGCCGGAAAAGGTTATCACACCGGTGAGGTAAAACAGGTCAAGATCATTTCATCCTTTCCCAGCGGCAGGGTGGAAGAAATCGTCATGGAGGGGAAAAGTGGAAGATCTGTTTCACTTTTAAAGGAAAAAGCCCGGACCGTGCTGGGCCTGGAAAGCCAGCTTTATACAGTGCGCAGCGAACCGGAAGCGCAGTTGTGGGTAGCTTCTGTCGATAATGACCTGCAAAAAAAAGAAAGCTTTCCGGAATTGGCAGGAAAATGGGTGATTAATGGGCATAATATCAAAAGCAGGCTTTCTGGAAACAGATTTTCTGTCCTGGGGGATGGAGTGCAAGACTACATTCCCTATGCAAGTTTGGTTTTTGAAGGGCGGGGGCGTGGCCACGGTGTTGGCATGAGCCAGTATGGTGCTTATAATCGTTCCCGGGCAGGTCAAAGTTATCGGGAAATACTTTCTTTTTACTATCCGGGAACAGATGTTGTGGCCCGTTAGGGCCGTGGATGGCGGTGCCGGAAAAATGGAGGATTTAAGCTTGTCTGTGGGAAGGACGAGATTTGAGGTAAATCGTAAACTGGAGACAGAAGAATTTTCCTACGATCTACCGGCAGAATTGATTGCTCAGGAACCGCTGACACCGAGGGATAGCTCCAGGCTGTTGGTCCTGAGGCGTCATGGCGGAAAAATTGAAGACAGTACATTTCTCCTGCTTTCTGATTACCTGGAAGCGGGAGATCTGCTGGTTTTAAATAATACAAGGGTGTATCCTGCCCGTCTCCTTGGCCAAAGGAAAGAAAGCAAGGGAAAAGTTGAATTGCTTTTACTCCGCCGCTTGCAGGAGGCGGTATGGGAAGTATTATGTTCTCCGGGTAAAAGGGCTCTCCCGGGAGAAATCCTGGAATTTGGCAGTGGTTTGCTGGAAGCGGAGGTCCTGGAGAGAACGGCTGCCGGAGGCAGGATCGTGCTTTTTAGATCTACAGAGCCGCTGGAGGTCTTGTTTCCCAGGCTGGGGCAAGTCCCCCTGCCTCCTTATATCAAAAAAAAGCTGGATGATGCCGAACGTTACCAGACAATTTATGCTGCACGGGAAGGTTCGGCAGCCGCACCTACTGCAGGGCTTCATTTTACCCCGGCTGTATTTAAAAAACTGCAAGCCAGGGGGGTGGAGTGGGCTTTTTTGACCCTGCATATCGGTCTAGGCACTTTCCGCCCGGTAAAAGAAAAATATATTCAGCATCACTTGATGCACAGTGAATGCTACGAGCTTTCCCCTGCTACGGCACAGAAAATAAACCACACTAAAGAAAAGGGTAAAAAGATCGTCGCCGTGGGAACAACCAGCTGCCGGGTGTTGGAGACACGCAGCAGCGTAAAAGGTCAAGTACGGGAAGGTTCCGGAGAAACAGATCTTTTTATCTACCCGGGTTATAATTTTAAAGTTGTCGATGCGCTGATTACAAATTTTCACTTGCCGCGCTCTACCTTGTTGATGCTGGTATGTGCATTTGCCGGAAAGGAAAATACCCTCAGGGCCTACCAGGCTGCGGTGGAACGGGGCTATCGTTTTTATAGTTTTGGGGATGCCATGCTCATAATCTAGTCTCGGTTTACAGGCTAATCTTTACGGTGTTGTTGCCGGCAGGATCGCTGCTGATCCAGTCGTGGGCAGGCAGGAATACTACTAAAAGACAGCGCTGCATTGCGCGACCAGTTCTTTTTTCTTGTTTTTCAGGTATAATGTTGTTGTTGGAGAGTATTGTCAGTGTGGCATAAAAACATTAGTGAGGTGCAGGCTGGAGGTGGTTCCAGCTGGTGCGGCAGGCTGACTGCCAGATAAGGTGAATACCATGGCTCTTACTTTTAAAGTTGTCAGTAAAGATAAAAGGGCACGTGCCGGGGAAATAAAAACAGCCAGGGGGGTGATCGAGACACCGTCCTTTATGCCTGTGGGTACTCAGGCTACTGTAAAGGCTATGACCCCGGAAGAACTGAGGAAAATTGGGGTGCAGATTTTGCTCAGTAATGCCTACCATCTCTACCTCAGGCCGGGGACTGCTGTGGTCCGGCAGGCAGGGGGGCTGCATCGCTTTATGCATTGGCCCCGCCCTATTTTAACGGACAGTGGCGGTTTCCAGGTTTTCAGCCTGAGTGCCAAGCGGGAAGTTGCCGAGGAGGGGGTAACATTTCGCTCCCACCTTGATGGTTCAACTCATTTTTTTTCCCCGGAAAAGGCGATTGAGGTGCAAAATATCCTGGGTGCAGATATAATGATGCCCCTGGATCATGTTGTTGGCTACCCTGCGACCGGCGAAGAAACCTTGGTAGCGATGGAAAGAACGATCCGCTGGGCGGGGCGGAGTAAAGAATATCATCAAAATACAAGTAAACAGGCACTTTTTGCTATTGTACAGGGCGGTACCTTTGATCATTTAAGGGAAAAATGTTCCCGGGAACTTGTGGCCATGGATTTTCCGGGTTATGCTCTGGGCGGGTTGAGCGTCGGCGAACCCAAGGAAGTGATGTATCATATCCTGGATCGAACGCTTCCCCTCCTTCCCGAGGATAAACCCCGCTACCTGATGGGAGTGGGCTCCGCAGATGCTCTGCTGGAGGGTGTTATGAGAGGTGTGGATCTTTTTGATTGTGTTTTGCCGACGCGCATTGCGCGTAACGGCAGGGTCATGGTTGCCGGGGGGTATTTGACGTTGCGCAATGCACGCTTTGCACGGGACATGCGCCCCATTGAACCGGGATGTTCATGCTATGCCTGTCGCCATTACAGCAGGGCTTATATCAGGCATCTGCTGAAAGCAAACGAAATTTTGGGTTTACGCCTGACAACCTATCATAATCTTTATTTCTTAAGGAATTTTATGGCCAAAATTCGGCACGCTATCCTTGAAAAAAGGTTGGCACAATTCTATGAGGAATTCTGGGCCGGTTTTCACCCGGCTCATAAATTCTGACAATAAATCCTGAAAAGGAGTGAGAAAAAAGTGGAGATCGGGGCTATTGCCAGTTTTTTACCGCTCATTTTACTCTTTGTAATTTTTTATTTTATGTTAATCAGGCCGCAGCAAGCACAGCAAAAAAAGAGGAAGGAGATGCTGGCCAGCTTAAAAAAAGGAGACCGTGTTGTCTCTATCGGTGGGATTTATGGTATGCTCAGGGAAGTAAAAGATGATACTGTGGTCTTACGCATTGCCGATAATGTAAACATTAAAATGGCACGCGGCGGGATCGAACGTATTTTAGGGGAAGAGGAATAATCCTTTCAACCGGATCACGAAAAGATGACCACCAAAGGTGTATATTAAAAGCGGAGCAAACATATATAAGCAGTAAAAGGGGTTGTTATTGTCCAAATAGTGACTCCTAATCCGCAACGGAGGTGGTCAATATGCATACCAAGGGGCGTCCTTCAACGCCGGGTGGGGCATTGTCTTCTTTTTCCACGCCGTCTTTGATTTTTCGGGGGTTACTGGTTGCCCTTGGGCTTTCCTTTCTTCTTCTGGCCTTAAATGCTTTACTGATTCATTTTTCCCCCCTTTCGGAAGCTTTCGTTCCCTACCTGCTTTTTGCCGGGACTTTGCTCAGTATTTTACTGGGATCAGTATACGTGGGGAAGCAGACAGAGGAAAAAGGCTGGCTGCGGGGCGGTCTGATGGGCCTTTGCTATGTCTTGGCCCTTTTCATTTTAAGCTTTGTTTTCCGGGTAGAACTCCAGCTTGGGTTAGGTCTGCTCACCAAACTTTTTCTCGGCTTTTCTTTTGGCACGTTGGGAGGTATCCTTGGCATTAATTCCTGACTAAACAAGAGCTGTGCCGGACGCAGTGATTAGGATTTTCCCCAGAGGAGCAGGAGGCCAATGATGACAAAGGCTACTCCGGCTCCTTTTTGTAGATAAAAGGGCGGGAGGTAGCGGGAAAGTGTTCCACCCAAAAGCACTCCCAGCAGAGCGCTGAGTACGAGAGCGCTGGCAGAGCCCAAAAACACCCCCCAAAGAGGGCGGCCCTGGGCAGCTAAAAGAAGAACGGCCAGCTGCGTTTTGTCTCCCAGTTCAGCCAGGAAGATCAGAGAAAAAGTGCTCAGAAAAGCTTGCCAAAAATGCATTAAAACCTCTCCTTTGCAGATTGATTTTTTGTTTCTTACGGGCAATTTATTTGACTTCTGATTCAGGATACCACTAAATGCCTGTATTTACCAGACGGTTGCTGTTGTTTTATGCTAACCAACGAGAAGCCCTCTTTTCTTACATAGGTTTGAAAGGTATCTATATTTTATGATTAAAAATGGCCGGATAATACGTTATGGCTTGGAAATAAGGTATGAATAAAATAATCGGGGACAACTTGAAACTTGACGCTGGTAAGTGGTTCAGTATAAAATGATTATGGTAAAAAAAAGGATGTTTTGAAAAAAGTACACCCAAAAAGGGGAGGTTAAGTTTATATGCAGCATATCAGAACAATTCGGAAAGGTAATCTGTTGGAGGTAGACGAGCGGGGCTGCCGGGAGTGCCAAGCTTCGTGCCAGTCAGCCTGTAAAACTTCCTGTACTGTGGGTAATCAGGTCTGCCGGCAGGAGAATATACAGAAATAAGAAAGACCCGGATAGAGGCCTCTGGAAATAAAATTGAAGAAGCTTCCGGGTTTTATTTTTCTGGGGGAAAGCGAGTGAATTCAATGCCGGAGGGTACCAAGCGGCAAGATATACATCTGTTTAAATACAAGGATTTACAGCTGGTTTATGATGTAAACAGCGGCTCTTTGCATGCGGTGGACAACCTGGGCTGGGAAGCGATTGACTTGCTGGCGGAGGGCTGTACAAGTGAAAAGGTGCGTTCTCTTTTGCACGACAGGTACCCGGCAGATGAGATAAGTACCGTCCTGCAGCAGGTGGATAAACTCCGGCAGGAGAGGTGCCTTTTTGCTCCCGAACCTTCTGTGAAACATGATCAGCTCTTCTCTTTTGGGGTCAAAGCGCTTTGTCTTTTTATTTCCCATAGCTGCAACTTGGGATGCCGCTATTGTTTTACGCAGAGGGACACCGGAAAAAGGTCCTCCCATATGACCTGGGAAGTAGGGAAAAAAGCCGTGGATTTTCTCCTGGAGCAGGAGGGGGGACGTTATCGCGAGATAGATTTTTTTGGGGGCGAACCCCTTTTAAATTTTCCGCTGATCAGTGAAATTGTCTCTTATGCCCGGCATAAGTCACCTCAGCGGGGGCTGGAATTCAGTTTTACACTCACGACAAACGCCACTCTTCTTGATGAGGAGAAGACCGATTTTTTAAATAAAGAAGATATCAATGTAATATTAAGCCTTGACGGGCGTCCTTCGGTTCAAGATCTGATGAGGAGTTTTAAAGATGGGCGCGGCTCCTATGATCGCACGGTAGAGAATATTACCGAGTTTTTGCACAGCAGGGGTAAAAAAAATTATTATATCCGTGGCACCTATACCCGCAATAACCTTGATTTTTGCCAGGATATTGAGCATTTTCTGTCGCTGGGCCTGGATTCCCTCTCCCTGGAGCCGGTTGTTTCACAAGGAGAAAGCTATACGATTCAGGCCGAGGATCTACCGTTTCTCGAACAGGAGTATGAGCGCCTTGTTGACCTTTACCTGGAGCAGAAAACGAAGGGAAGTCCTTTTCATTTTTATCATTTTGCCCTGGATCTGGAAAAGGGGCCTTGCCTTTACAAGCGCTTGAGCGGGTGCGGTGCCGGGGTGGACTACCTCGCCGTAGCGGCTGATGGCGCACTTTATCCCTGTCACCAGTTTGTAGGCATGGATGATTTTTATATGGGGAACATTACGTATGAGCCTTTTGTCCTGCGGCGGGAGGTAGGGGAAAAGATGGCCGCGGCTGCTTTGGAAAGAGAAGCCTGCTCCAGCTGCTGGGCACGTTACCTTTGTGGTCGGGGATGCGCGGCCACTGCATATTTTTTGGGGGGAGCGCTGCACAAAACCAATGACTTGAGCTGTGCCCTGCAGAAGATCAGGCTGGAGTGTGCTCTTTACCTGCAGGCTGTTTGAAGCGAGCGGCATGGAGGGCAGAAAGTACATAATTTCTTTTGATATGCTTCAGGGTTGCTTTGGCAAGGGAGGTTTAGGAGGAGTTTGGATCTTCGTTCTTTCATCTGGGAAGAAAACGTAAAAAAGGATGGCCCGCTGGCCAGGCGCATGACGCCCCGTTCGCTGGAAGAATTTGTGGGGCAGGAACATCTTTTAGGTGAAAATAAGCCCTTGCGGAAGCTTATTGAGGGCGATCTTTTGTCTTCCTTAATTTTTTACGGTCCTCCCGGGACAGGTAAAACCGCATTGGCCAGAATCATCGCCACGACCACCAAAGCACAATTCAAGCGATTAAATGCTGTTATCGCCGGTGTTAAAGACTTGCGCGCGGTGATGGAAGAGGCTAAAACATTCCGTGCCGGCTGGCGGAAAAAGACCATTCTTTTTATCGATGAGATCCATCGTTTTAACAAAGCACAGCAAGACGCCCTGCTTCCCGCGGTGGAAGAGGGCTTGATTTACCTCATTGGCGCGACGACAGAAAACCCGTTCATGGCCATTAACCCCCCTCTTTTATCACGTTCCTTGCTTTTTACTTTTGAAAGTTTGTCCCCCGGGGAAATCAAAAAGATCCTGCTTCAAGCCCTGAGGGATGAGACAAGAGGGCTGGGGAAGTACAAATTTGAGCTGGCAGATGAGGCCCTGAAATATCTGTCTCGGATTGCCGGGGGGGATGCCCGGGTAGCCTTGAATGCCTTGGAGATGGCCGTGATCAGCTTTGCCGCAGAAAATAGCTCCGGTGCGGTTGTCATCACTCTAAGACAGGTTCAAGAGGTCCTCGGCCGGGCAAATTTGAAGTATGATGCTGGTGGGGATTATCATTATGACATTATTTCCGCTTTTATAAAATCCATCCGGGGTTCCGATCCTGATGCCGCACTTTATTGGCTGGCACGGATGCTCGAAGCAGGAGAGGATCCGCTTTTTATCGCCCGGCGCCTGATCATCAGTGCCAGTGAAGATATCGGCAATGCTGATCCGCAAGCCCTTTGCGTGGCGGTTGCTGCTGCGCAGGCCCTCCAGCAGATAGGCCTGCCTGAGGGGCGGATACCTCTGGCGCAGGCCACTACCTACCTGGCCTGCGCCCCGAAGAGCAACGCCGCATATCTGGCGATCAATGCCGCCCTTTCCGCAGTAAAAAGTACTCCCCGGGAAAAAGTTCCGCCGCATTTGCGTGATGCCAGCTACAAAGGAGCTTCCAGGTTGGGACATGGACAGGGCTATCTTTACCCGCACGATTTTCCCGGTCATTTTATACCGCAGGATTATCTGCCGCCGGGCTTGCGGGGGAAAACATTTTACCGTCCCGGAGAACAGGGTTACGAGAAAGAGATCCGTCAAAGACTTTCCCGTTGGCGATCTTCAGCCGGGAGGAAGAAAGATAAATGACCTTTTTACCCTACGGGCAGTAAAAGTATATAAGGGCATAAATAATTTGGAAAATAGGGAAGAATATGAGACACGATCATGTTTATCGTTATCGGACGATTGCTGCCGGTGTCCGCACGAAAATAGCTGTGGGCGCCTGCCGCTTTTATGCTTCCCTGGCTTTTTGCCAGACAGAAGAGGAAGCGCGTGCTTTTATCCGCCGTGTGCCGGAGGAATTGGTTGGGGCCACGCATCATGCCTACGCTTATCGCCTGGGTGTGGGAGATAAGCTTCTGGCCCGCTGTGACGATGCCAGGGAACCTGCGGGGACGGCCGGGCCGCCGATGCTGGCAGTGCTGGAGAAAGAGGAGCTCACCAATGTTGTGGTGGTGGGTACGCGTTACTTTGGCGGGGTCAAGCTGGGGATCGGAGGGCTGATCCGCGCTTACCGTTCCTGTGCGGAAGCCGGAGTGGAGGCGGCCAATATTTGTGTCCGGGAACTGATGAGCCGGGCTGTGTTGCAAGTACCCTATGACTATCTGGGGGCTGTTGTCAGGGAAATAGAGGCCGGCGCCGGAGAAGTGTTGAATTTCCACTATGGCCAGGATGTTTCTTTGGAATTCGAGCTGCCTTTAAGGGAAATGGAAAAGCTGCCCGGCCGCATTGCGGCTGCCAGCCGCGGCCAGGCGGTACTCAAGCCTGCTGACGGCGAGGTTTAAATTTGTTTGGAAAGTCTGTAAGTCACTTGTAATGAATAAATGAAAGCTTTTTTGCAGTGGATTTATAAGTTGCGTTCCGGATTTTTTGTGAA
This sequence comes from Dethiobacteria bacterium, assembly GCA_050948785.1. Classification (GTDB taxonomy): domain Bacteria; phylum Bacillota; class Dethiobacteria; order DTU022; family UBA8154; genus JAAZMI01. The sequence goes on along the minus strand of JBMNEM010000006.1, from coordinate 100,966 downwards.
ATGGACACAGTCCGGCTAACTTGAGCTAACTTGAGAGGGGGGGGGATCTTGTACCTGCAAAGGCCTGCACTGAAGGCCGGGGAGAAGATCATGGTGGCGATGAGCGGGGGAGTGGACAGCTCCGTCGCGGCTCTGCTTTTAAAAGAAGCGGGTTTTAAACCCGTTGGTGTAACCTTGCGCTTCTGGGTTGATCCCGCTGCTGAAAAGAAAGCTGCTGATGCAGGCCGGGGCTGCTGCTCCCTGGAGAATATTGACGATGCCCGGAAGGTAGCTGCAGCCCTGAATATTCCTCACTACGTTTTTGATATGCAAGAAATTTTCCATGAGCAAGTGGTCACCTATTTTATACGGGAATACCTGGAAGGAAGGACGCCGAATCCCTGCATCGCTTGCAACAAACATCTAAAATTTTCCCATTTGCTGCAGAAACTACGGGCGTTGGGTATTAACTACCTGGCCACCGGCCATTATGCCCGCATCCTTTATGAGCCGCAAAACAACCTTTACCGGCTTTTCCGTGCCAGGGACAAAGAAAAGGAACAAAGCTACATGCTTTATACACTGCGTCAGGAGCAGCTCTCCGCCCTTCTTTTCCCTCTCGGGGATTATCTCAAAAAAGAAGTTAAAGAACTGGCTCGCAAAAAAGGGCTCAAGGTGGCTCAAAAAAGAGAGAGCCAGGAGATCTGCTTTATCCCGGATCATGATTATCGCGGCTTTTTGGCGCGGGAACATCCCCAGGTGCTTACCCCCGGGGAAATTGTTTCCGCCGCAGGCCAAAAACTGGGTATGCACCGCGGGGTAGCTTTTTATACAGTAGGGCAGCGTAAGGGATTGGGATTGGCTTCCCGGCACCCTCTTTACGTCGTAAAAATTGATCCCCGTAACAACGTCCTCATCGTCGGAAAAGAAGAAGAAACCTATAGCGGTTATTTAATGGCCACAGAGCTGAGCTTTGTGGCCGGTGCCCCGCCGCTTCATCCCCTGGAGGTGGAGGTAAAGATCCGTTACCGTGCCTCCCCTGTTCCCGCTATTCTTCACCCTCCGGAAGGAGACCGGGCACGGGTGGTTTTTACCAGGAAACAAAAAGCTGTAACCCCCGGTCAGGCAGTAGTTTTCTACCAGGGGGAGGAAGTTCTGGGCGGAGGAATAATCATATCTTCAGAAATTGATGAGCAAGTCTGAGCCTGACACGCCAACCCATTTTCATACCAATTCCCTTGTCAAAGGGCATTTTTTTTGTCAAAAGAGGGCAAAATAGTTCATTAAATTGTATATAAAATAAGGAGGGCAAAATTTTTCCATGGCCTGCCCGGTCTGTCAAAGTATTAATACAGGGAAAGTAGGAAATGACACTTATTATTGCGCGGATTGCCTCTTGGAGTTTACCGATAAAAGCGGACAAATGGAGATATTTTATATAGATGCCGAGGGTGCCTCCTTTGCCCTGAAGGACAAAAATATCGCTTTAAAACTTGTGGAAACCATCCAGTCAGGCAGTGAACTGTTTCAGGAGAAGATTGAAGAGTTTATTAAGAGTTAAGCGTTGTGGAGGGGTGAAAATTGGGTGAAATTAAGGGTGTTGTGATTGCCCCTCTACTTTTTGCGGTGCTGGTAACCTACCTGCTGTCCCCCTTGGTTAACTATCTGCAAAAACAAAGAATTCCCCGATCGCTGGGAATATTGATTATTTATCTCTTTTTGACCACACTTTTCCTGCTTTTTGCTCTTAATTTATTACCATCCTTACAGGACGAACTACAAGACCTGGTAGCCTCTCTGCCCGAATATACTGAAAAAATAACACGTTTTGCGGAGTACCTGGAAAGGGATTACCGGCGTTTTAACCTCCCGGGGGGTGTACGTAAAGCCCTGGATGAAAACATTGCTCAGTTGCAAAAATCGTTAACCATCAACCTGGAAAAATTATCCCAATATTTAATGGCTTTTTTCTGCCAGGCTTTTGCTCTCCTGCTTGTGCCTCTTTACGTCTTTTACCTGCTTCGTGATCATGTGCTGCTGAAAAAACGTTTACTGGAACTTATCCCCCCGTCCTCGCGGTGTAATACGGAGGCTGCTCTCCAGGAAATTGATCAAACTCTGGGAGCCTATATCAGGGGGGTTTTTATCGTCAGCTTCTCTGTTGGGGCGATGATCTATATCGGGTTGTTGTTTTTTGGTGTTAAATTTGCTCTTTTTTTTGGTGTTATCAACGCTTTAACAAATATTATTCCTTACTTTGGACCGATAATCGGGGCGGTTCCGGTGGTTGTAATCGTCCTTTTGCAGTCACCGGCCTTAATCTGGAGGGTTGTTCTCTGGATTATTCTTGTTCAGCAAATCGAAAGCCAGTTTATTGCCCCGCAGATTTTTGGCCGCAGCCTGGGCTTTCATCCTCTCACTGTAATTATAGCCCTGCTGCTGGGGGGGATATATATGGGGTTTTTAGGCCTGGTTGTTATTATTCCTCTGTTAGCCATCCTCCGCATCATTTTTAACCATTTTTTTCCGTTAATTAAGCAAGTTCTTAAAGCCGCCCGGGAAAAATAGAAATTTTTGTTAAAAAAATATTTCGAATTAACAGGTTGACTATTAGTGTACTCCTTTGAGCAAGCTGCATTTGGTGGTTATGCCGTCCCCTGTAAAGCCCAACCGTCGGGGATCATAAGAGGCTCATCACTTCAAGACATTCTTTATTGCTACGCAGTTGCCGTGATATTTTCCCTGTAGAGGGTTTTTCCTTAATATGTAAGTATGATCTTATATCATATCAGTCAATCATAGTATTACTTGAAATATCTCTTGTTTTTAAAGCTTGAATTAATTTTTTGATTGTGCAATATTACTGATATTATTATATAATACAGAGGATAGTCCTGGCCGGCGGGCCATTTTATGTTTTATGCCAGCCGGGCACAAGTAAGCGTTATACATCAAGTACCGTGTGGGAGGAAAAGGAGGCAGGTAAATGTTGGAGGTGCTGTCTTTTTTAGCTGCGGGAGTATGGAGAGATATCATTGTAGCCCTGTTTGTTTTTTTGGTTTTTATTCTGGCTGGAATTGTTTTTACAAAATACATATTAAAGGCTGTCTTGAAGGTATCTCAAAAAGCTAAAGCAGAACTGAATATGAAAATCTTGCTTGCTTTGGAACCCCCCCTGCGTGTTTTATTTATTGTTCTGGGTCTTTATTTTTCCCTGAAATTTCTTCCTCTGAACGCTTCTCTAGACGCTTTAATCATAAAATTATTTCGCACGAGCATTATTGTACTTTTGACCTGGGGGTTTTATAATCTCACGGGAACCTACCTGTTTGCTGTCATTGGCCGGAGATTGGATCTGGAGATCGATGAGATTTTGATTCCTTTTTTAAGCAAAATTCTAAGGGTCATCATCATCGTGCTGGCCATGAGTATCATCGCCGAAGAATGGGGATATAATGTCAGCGGTTTTGTTGCGGGATTAGGCCTGGGGGGGCTGGCTATCGCCCTGGCAGCCAAAGATGCCCTTGGCAATATTTTCGGAGGTATTGTCATCATTATGGATAAACCTTTTTCCATGGGGGAATGGATTTCTTCACCTAGCGTGGAAGGGGTTGTGGAAGATATTTCCTTTAGAAGCACGAAGGTCAGAACTTTTGCCAATGCCCTTGTTACTGTTCCCAATTCTACCCTGGCCAATGAACCTATAACTAACTGGGCAAAGATGGAAAAACGCCGTATATCATTTAACCTGGAGATTAATAACGACACCCCGGCGGAGAAACTGAAAAACTGCTTGGAGAAAATCAGGGTGATGCTGGAAAATCACCCTGCTGTACACAAAGACACTATTTTTGCCGTTTTTGATCAATTTAATGAGGGGCGGTTGGCAATTTTCTTTTATTTTTTTACCATCACAACAAATTGGGGAGAATTTTTAAAAATTAAGGAAGAGATCAATTTTAATATCATGGCGATCCTGGAGGAGGAAGGGGTATCCCTGGCTTTCCCGGGAAGGAATATTTACCTCCCAAATGATTATAAAATTAAAAAAATGAACCATGAGCATACCGGTTAAAACCCCCGTCGTTATACCCATGATCGCGATATGAGCACTGGTAAGATTGAATACATCGGGAATAAGTTCATCACATACGATATAGAGCATGGCTCCGCCGGCAAAGCCCAAAGACAGAGTCAGAAAGGGAACAGAGATGTTGCCGATAAGCGCACCCAGCAGGGCACCCGTACCCATGGGCAGGCCGGACACCAGGGCGATGCTCAAAGACCTGAACCGGCCCAGACCGCCCATATTCAAAGGAACTGCCACCGCCATCCCTTCAGGGATATTATGCAGGGCAATTAATACAGCCAGCGCGATGCCCATGCGTGTCGATGAGGCAAACCCGGCTCCGATGGCCAGGCCTTCCGGTAAATTATGTAAGGCAATTCCCGTGGCGATGAGGACCCCTTTTTTTACGTATTGACTTCCTAATTTTTCCTCGCTGATGAAATGGTGATGAGGGAAAAAATTGTCCAGCAACACAAAAGCTAAAATACCCAATAACAGGCCCAGGGCAGCATAAAAAATACTGGCGGCCATTGCTTTTTGCAGCAGTTCCATAAAGATGATTGAAAGCATTACGCCGGCTGAAAAACCGAGCATGACTCCCAGTGTTTTGTAGGAGGGTTTGACGAACAAAAGGGCCAGGGTGCCCCCCAAGCCTGTTCCCATGGCTCCGGCAACCAAGCCGATAATTGTTATCTGCAGTATGATTTCAGGTCCGTTCATTGGAAACATTCCTTCATTAATAATTATCAAACGTTTAAGAAAAAATAAAAAAATAAGGTAAACGAAGCAATTACCATATTATTATAGCACAGAGTAAAGAAATATACATTCCTCTTACCGGGGTTGTAATGGTCAGCCGGGGGAGGAGTTTTTTTATCCCGTATAATTTGTTTGTCCTGGGAGAAATTATAAAGGGTGAAAGCAAGGGAAAATTATTAGGAGGTAAAAGATGTACACCACAGCAACAAATCCTTGGCAAAGTGGTTTTGTTCCCCAGCCATACTTTGCCGCTCAATCTTTTTTACCTTTCCAGGCTTCGCCACAGATGCAAAGTTCCAGCGTGCCTTCACAAATGAGCACGGCGGCCATTTCTCCCTGGGGCCAGCACTTGCCTTTCAGCAGTATGATGTTTGCACCCATGGGCAATATTCAGACTGGCTTTCTTCCGCCAGGGGGTTTCAACTATGGCTTTAATCCGAATATTAGCTGGCAGTCAATCAATCCTTCCATGGTGAGTACCCCATTTACTCCTATGCAGCAACCGATTTTTAGCATGGGCGGCTTGACTACCGGTATTAGAACGGCTGCTGGTTTTGCCCAACCTCATGTGGAACTGGCAGAAACGAATAATGATGTTATTGTCACGGCGGATTTACCAAATGTCGATCCTAACAATATCTATGTTACTGTAACAGACGATTCTTTAACTATTTCCGCCTTGGCCTATATGGGCGGTATGAGCAGCAGCCTGCACCGGACTGTAGCCCTGCCGACTCCTATCCGGGCAGAACATCTTGATGTCAGTTATACCAATGGAACTCTGGAGTGTCGCTTGCCCAAATCGGATCTTGTAGCAAGGAGAAGAATCAGGGTAAACCCCACAGCTTAATTTTATAATCGTCCCTGCTTTCACCCAATCAAGCTATGAATGAGGTGGATTACACATGTATCGACAGATGGAGGCTTTTTCTCCCGGTTTTCAGAGTAGTAGTCCTTTTAAGGGAACAGAGATTTTCCCCAAAGTAGATGTTGCTGAAACTATGGAGGAAGTGATCTATATTCTTGAAATACCAGGAGTGGAGCAAAATACTGTAAATGTGGAAATTAGCAACGGTACCTTGCAAGTTAATGGGCAAATTGAAACGGGGCTGGAAACTTCCGAGTTGAACTATTTGTATCAGGAGCGGCCTGTCAATCAAAAGTACAGCCGTTTATTGTTTATTCCTCCCCAGGTTGACAGTGAAAAGGCGCAGGCTAATATTAAAAACGGCATCTTGATGGTTCGTTTTCCCAAAAAAATGACCGGTAGGCGCCTGCAAGTAAATCCCCTGGAGGAGACGGCTCAGCAGGAACAGCTACGGCCACAGAATCCGCCACCGCAACAACCACCACAACAACAAAATCCCTTTCATCCTCCTTCCGGTCTCTAACGGGGCTGGAAAAATTTTATTTGAAAAGGGGCCAATCTCCGCTAGTTTCATTTTGTTGTTCCGCGGCAATAATTAGATTTTTTCTGTTAGTAGAAATCGTTGTTAATGTGTAGATAGAAGGTATATAGCTCGAAGAGCTGTTGACCAAGCGATATTTAGTTATTTCTTTGGAGAGGGGGGAGGTACGGGCTTTCTTTTTTTTCATAGTCTGACACTCCAGGCCCAATGGCCAAGGAATTGAGTGGTTTTGAGTTTTATTATTGTTCCATCCCTGATTGATTATTTCCACATTTACTGGTGGAACTTCGGGATTGGGCCGGGCCTGGCGGGTGATGCGTCCTTCGAAGTTAAAAGTATCTAATTTATGCAGACTTTCGATAATCCCGCCGGTAGCTTCAAAATCAATCTGCTGTTCCTGTTCCTGAAGTAGAAGAACCGGGTTAAAGGGAGTCAAAAGCTGCAGGTCTGATTCATAGTTTTCATAAAGTACCCACATCAGTTTTTCTACCTCTGGAGAAGGTTCAATGATTTTTAGGTTAAGCTTGTTTTTTGCTTCAAAACGTGGGATCAGATAATTATGAGCATGTAGTTCTGTTGTTAAGCTTCGGATGATTTTTTCGATATGTTCGGGACAAGACTCCTCCAAATGCAGTTCCAACATTTTTTTTGCCAGGGAGCGGATTAGCGAATAATTGCGATGCACATTTCCCAGGGCCAAAGGGTGAACTGTGTTAGCCAGGCGCAGGAAAACCTGCCCGAGCTGTTCCTCCTGTTTTAAACCGGCCAGATCATGCGCAAGGGCCAAAAAGGAGGTGACATCTTCCACACTTACCGGTATTTTTGCTGTTTGGTGGTGGGGATCTTCGGGATTGAAAGCGTTGGCCACGCTGGGATCAATAGGGCTTAGTTCCCCCATTTTACCCATCATAATTTCGTCGGCCCCCAAGCAAATCAAAGTACCGGCACTATAGGCACGGAAAGGAATGAGCACACTAAAATACCGGCAATATTCCCGGATAAGATTGACCAATCTCCAAGGTGTAAGGACGTCACCTCCCCGGGTATAAAGAAGTAAGTTTATTTTCTCTCTTTTTCCGGTTACCTCCAGGTGCCGGTAAAAAACACGGATAATATCGGGGGCAATTCTTGTGCTGAGATTTTCACGATCCCCGGTTATATAGCAAATTAACGGCGCGTCAAGTTCGTTTTCCAGCTGAGAGATGAGCTGTATTCTTTTTTTGTGCCCCATTTTCTCACCTGCCCGTTTTTATTATATCCAAGTTGCTGAATTTAAATAAAATTATCGAAGAACCAAACAGGTGACAAAAAAAGATCAAAAAATGTTATTACCCCCCCCCATGTTCCTCTGCAGTTTTGCCCAAGGGTAATTAAAGAGGACTTTTTCAGGAAGTCAGAGAATATTAAAGGTAAAAATGATCAAGTAAAGGTTGCCTGTTATGAAAAATATTTCAATTGTCAGTGTGGATATGTTTCAAACCCTTGTTGATGTAAGTAGCAGACGCTACCGTCTCTGGAAAAGACTTCTAAATAAAAAATATTCCATGCATCTGGCTGAGGAGTACTGGTCTTTGGCTACAGAACTAATTTTTAAAAATTATGATGAACTTTTTCGACGGGGAAAAGAATTTATCAGCTGCAGAGCAATTATGGAAATGTCTTTCCGTGAGCTATTTTTAGAGGTTGGTTTAAATTTGAATCCGGAGGAAGGAGCCCGGATTCTGGTGGAAGAGCATGGTTTGGCTTCTCCCTATGAGGATACAAAAATGTTCTTCGAGATCGTGGGAAAACGCTTTCCGATTTGTGTGGTAAGTGATGCTGACGATGATATGATCCAGCCTTTAATAAAACTTTATAAGTTTGACAAGGTTTTTACCTCCGAGCAGTATCAAGCTTATAAAGGAAGTCCGGGAAGCAAGATCTTTCGGGCCGTAATTGATTACTATGGAATCAGACCGGAAAAAATTTTACATATTGGGGATTCAAAATATGATGTGCTGGGGGCCAGCCGTGCCGGCCTGAAAAACTGCTGGTTAAACCGTAAAGGGAGAAAATGGCAGAGCGAGGAGGCCCGGCCTGCTTATACAGTAACGTCACTGCATGAGGCTGCCGCCCTTTTAGAAAAAAAGAGTAATCCATTATGGAAAAAGCAGCCGTTAATTGATTTTAAATAAAAGCTGTGATGGAAATTCAGGAAAGCAGAGAGAAAAAGTATGGCGTTAGAGTTTGGCACTTTCACATGGCCATAAATTGCTAAGTAAAACATTCGCTGATGTTGAAAATATGGGGTCTTGCAAGAGCAGACAAAAAAAACCTTTCTTGTGAGCCAGAAACCCAGGCCTTTACAGGGCCTATTTTTTTTTAAAAAATAAGAAACTTGGGCAGTTAAATGGAAATCAAGTGGTTGCCTAGAAAACCAGCGCATGCTGCCGGTGCCACAAGCCGGCATGTCAAACAGTCTATAGTGCGAAAAATCCAGGTGCACTCCTTTCGCCTCTATCTTGCAGACAGTTTTTGGTGAGCTTATTAACCATTAGCTTTTGGCGGCATATAATATACAGAATAATTTTGTAAAAGGAGGCAGGGAAAGGTTTTTCCCCCTGCTTCCAGCGTAAAGGGAGAAGAAAGGAGGTGCTGAGCAAATGATACAACCGCGAATTCCCTCTTCCTGCCCGACAGGTTTTCAGGGTCGTTATACGGTTGTTTCCGGTGACACGATGTTTTTCATTGCACAGCGTTTTGGTGTGAGTTTGGATTCTCTGATTGCGGCGAACCCGCATATTACCAATCCGAACATGATCTTTCCGGGGGATGTTCTTTGTGTTCCGGGAGAAGAAGGTGGGCGTATACCTGTTAGCTGTCCGGCAGGTTTCCAGGGTCGTTATACGGTTGTTTCCGGTGATACGATGTTTTCCATTGCGCAGCGTTTTGGTGTGAGTTTGGATTCTCTGATTGCGGCGAACCCGCATATTACCAATCCGAACATACTCTTTCCGGGGGATGTTCTTTGTGTTCCGGGAGAAGAAGGTGGGCGTATACCTGTTAGCTGTCCGGCAGGTTTCCAGGGTCGTTATACGGTTGTTCCCGGTGATACGATGTTTTCCATTGCGCAGCGTTTTGGTGTGAGTTTGGATTCTCTGATTGCGGCGAACCCGCATATTACCAATCCGAACATACTCTTTCCGGGGGACGTGCTTTGTGTGCCGGGAGAAGCCGGGCGTATACCGGCGAGTTGTCCGGTTGGTTTTGAGGGTCTTTACACCGTGCAAGCGGGTGATACGATGTTTTCCATTGCTCAAATGTTTGGTGTGAGTTTGGACTCTCTGATTGCGGCTAATCCACATATTACTGACCCGAACGTGGTTTTTCCCGGCGATATACTTTGTGTTCCCAGCCGGGTGCCGGCCAGTTGCCCTGCTGGTTTTGAGGATCGCTATGTAGTGCAAGCGGGTGACACGATGTTTTCCATTGCTCAAATGTTTGGTGTAAGTTTGGATTCTCTGATTGCGGCTAATCCACATATTACCGATCCGAACGTGATTTTCCCCGGTGATGTGCTTTGTGTTCCCTGACAGCGAATCTGCAGCAGCCACGGGGACAGCAGCCGCGGGGATCGTCCCCGCGGCTGCTGTCCCCAAGTGCGGCTGGCTTCCCCGGCCACAAGGACCGTCCCCGCGGCTGGCCCTAAAGAGCGGTTACCTTCTTTAGAAGGGCCGTTCTTTGATTTTTTCTGAAGAATTCATCCATAGCAGGAAGTTTTCCTGTTAAAAGAGAATATTACTACACGACTCTAAAGGGTGTCCGCCGTGAGGCGAATTTGAAGGAAGCCGGAGGCCCGAGCTGAACCGTAGAACGATCTCGAGCGGAACCTGAAGCTGCTTAACTGGCAAAAGACTGGCAAAAGCTGCCCCATTTTCATACTAAAAATAGGGGGTTTAACCATGTACATCAGTACCCGTGGTAATTATCCTCCAGTATCTGCGTCGGAAGTAATCAGGCTGGGTATGGTTCCTGCTGGAGGTCTTTTTGTTCCCGAAGAAATACCTGTTCTCTCCGGAGAAGAGATCCTCGCCTGGCGGGGGAGCTCTTATCAGGAGGTTGCACATTGGATTATTTCCCTTTTCCTACCGGATTTTTCGCCGGAAGAGATCCGCTTTTGTGTGGAACAGGCTTATAATGAGGAAAATTTTGCCCATCCGCAAATCGCTCCTCTTTACCGTCTGGATGACCGCACTTTTTTCCTGGAGCTGTGGTACGGGCCAACGGCCGCTTTTAAGGATTTGGCCTTGCAAATCATGCCCCATCTTTTGTCCCGGGCCCTATTAAAAACTCGTGTGGATAAGGAAACCGTAATTCTCGTGGCCACTTCAGGGGATACAGGCAAGGCTGCCCTGGAAGGTTTTAAAAACGTTCCGGGTATCAAAATAATTGTATTTTATCCTCATGGTGGGGTAAGCAAGGTCCAGGAGCTGCAAATGACGACAACCGACGGTTCCAATACTTATGTTGTGGCCGTGAAAGGAAACTTCGATGACTGCCAGAACGCCGTCAAGGATGTTTTCGCGGATGGTGATTTTAAAAGGATCCTGTCAAAAAAAGGGTATGAGCTTTCTTCGGCCAACTCGATTAACTGGGGCCGGCTTTTGCCCCAGATTGTCTACTATTTCCAGGCTTATCTGAGCCTCCTGGAGCAAGGAGAAATTTCTCCCGGTGAAAAGATAAATTTTGTTGTGCCCACAGGAAACTTCGGCAATATTTTGGCTGGCTGGTATGCTTATCGCATGGGATTGCCGGTGAACAAGCTGGTTTGCGCTTCGAATGAAAACAAGATTTTAACGGACTTTTTCCGCTCCGGCAGCTATGATCTGCATCGAGAATTTAAACAGACGATCAGCCCCTCCATGGATATTCTTATTTCCAGCAACCTGGAAAGATTTCTTTTTGAGATGACCGGCCATGATGCGGTGAAAATAAACCGCTGGATGACGGAGTTAAAGGAAACGGGTTGTTTTGAAGTCGATGCCGGGACGAGAGAGTTCATGGGAAAGATTTTATCTGCAGGATTTGCCGATGAGGAGGAAACATTAAAGGCGATCAAGGATGTTTTTACGCGCTGTGCTTACCTTCTGGATACCCATACGGCAGTAGGATTCCGGGTCTATCAAAAGTACCGGTTACGGACAGGTGACCAAACCAAGACGGTGATCAATGCTACGGCCAGCCCCTTTAAATTTAGCCGCAGTGTCCTGGAAGCCATCAGGGGCAGGGATTTTCTGCAGGGGAAAGATGAATTTGGCATTTTACAGGAGCTAAGTAAAATCAGCAGAACTTCTCTGCATCCCGCGCTTTGGGACCTGGAGGAAAAAGCGGTTTTACACCATACTGTTTGTAACAAAGAAGAGATCAGAGGAGAAATTAATAAAATTCTAAAGTTGTGATTTTTAATTGCAAAACAGGAAGCGCGTTTAGCTGATTGCGAGTTAAGCCCTGAAGCTCTTTCCTCAACGAGAAAGAAGATCTTATTTGAAGCATCTGTTTTGAATAAGCATATTAGTTAACTTTTGAATCCATACATATTTGAACCTGTTACGGGGAACTTCTAAGATAATTCCACGTATGGGGGCAAGAAAAATGAAACTGGATTTTAAAAAGAACCTTGGAGATACGGATCGAGTAATCAGAACGGGGGTGGCCCTATTACTGGCGGGGTTGGCCTTTACCGGTGTGTTCACAGGGGTTTGGGCCAATTTGGCGATCATCATGGCTTTGTTCCAGTTTGTGGAGGCAGCACTGGGCTACTGAATTGTCTATGATTTGCTGGGTTGGTCAACCCTTAAAGCAGAAGCATAATTTAAAAAAGACGCAGTGATCTTGCTGTCATTTTTCTTACGAATTTTAAGGAAATCGAATTTATGGCTGTAAGGTTTAAGATATTGGACAAGCTCATTACAAAATTAAAAAATTAAAGCCATTTGATATATAGGTAAGCTTTAACGTCAGTTTAAATATGCCCTAAGATTGTGTCGGTGAAGATGCTGTACGCATTACAACGAGGAAATAGGTGATCAAGTTAGAAGGATTAATTGAACTCCATGGTGATATCTGGCAGGTAGATCTGGAGGAAAGAGGCCTTCCGGGTTGGACGGCAGGATACCTGCTCAAAGGTACAGGCCACAGCGGCTGGATGTTGATAGAAACAGGGCCGGCAAGTTCGTCTGAAAGGCTTTTTGCTGCGGCAGATAGTTTGGGGATCTCCCCCGGACAGGTTAAGTATATCGGCGTTACACACATACACTTGGATCATGCCGGCGGCCTGGGGGTTATAGCGCGCTATTTCCAAGATGCCGAAATATGGGTACATCCCCGGGGTGAAAGGCATCTGGTTGATCCCACCAGGTTGATCGCAGGGTCCAGGGCTGTATATGGAGAGAAGAAAATGCAGGAATATGGAGAGGTACGGCCGGTTTCTCCGGAAAGGCTCCGTTCAGCCCGGGAAGGTAAAATTATCTCCCTGGGGGAAAGGTCCATTGAGGTTTGGGAAACGCCCGGCCATGCCAAGCATCATGTCTGTTTTTACGACCGACAAACCAGAGGATTATTCAGTGGGGATGCGGTTGGCGTATATCTTCCCCTAACTTCTAAACTGTTAAAGCAGCCTGTCACACGCCCAGCTACTCCTGGTCCTGATTTTAATGGAGCATTAATGCTGCAAGACCTTTACAGATTAGCGCTTTCAGAAGTGCAAAATCTTTATTTCACTCATTTTGGTGCTGCTTCACCGGCACAGTTGTTGATCGAGCTTGTGCTTGGGCAGTTGTTGATGCACATGCGCATAGCCGGGAATTACCTCGAAGAGGAAGATGCCCAGCAGAAATTAACCCGGGCACTACAGGAACAAACAATAAAAGGGCTGTGCAGCTGCCTGGCGGAGAAAAGTATTGCAAGAGATCTGGTGAGCAATGAAATGGATTTAATGCTGGAGCCTTTGTATGATTCAGCAGACGGGTTGCTTTCATATTTACACCAATCAGGGGGACGCCAATCAGGGGGACGGGGGTGTTGGTTTAAGGCCAATCGGGGGGACGGGGGTATTGATTTATAAAATTGTAGTAGCCTTCCAAAGAGGTGAAGAAGATGCCCAGAGTAGCGAGAAAAAGGAGTCGAACTGGAATTTATCATATAATGATACGAGGAATCAACCGGCAAAATATTTTTCAAGATGATGAAGACAGGGAAAAATTTTTACAAACAGTTGCCCGATACACTGAAAAAGGGGACATAAAAATATATGGTTACTGTTTGATGAATAATCATGTACATATTTTAATTAAGGACACAAATTTAGCTGTCACAATGCGAAAAATATGTGCAAGCTATGTTTATTGGTATAACCGGAAATACAAAAGGTGTGGACATTTATACCAAGATCGGTTTAAAAGTGAAGTTGTTGAAGATGATAAATATTTCTTAACTGTCTTAAGGTATATACATCAAAATCCAGTAAAAGCTGGTTTAGTTAAATCTATCTCAGATTATAAGTGGAGCAGTTTTGACGAATATCTAAACACGAAAAAAATAGTTGATGTTGATTTTGCGCTAGAGATAATGTCAAAAGAACAGTTTGTAGAGTATAATAATGCGGAAAATCAAGATAGTTGCTTGGAATATAAAGTGACAATAAGAATTGAAGATAATGAAGCAAGGCAAATAATCAAGGGGATTGCTAAGGTAAAGAATGTAAATGAGATTAAAAACTTTGAAAAAGCCCAAAGGGAAAAAATTATCAAGCAAATTAAAAATGATGGGCGAGTTTCTATAAGGCAAATTTCTAGGGTTACAGGAATAAGCTATAATTCAGTCAGAACGATTTAAGTCGCATAAATCAAAATCCCCATCTTTCGGACTCGATTTTTGATTCCGAAATCACAACCCCCGTCCCCCTGATTTTCCCCTGATTTTTGGGGCAAAAGAAAGGCCGCGAAAGATCGCGGCTTTTACATCAGTTTTATCAGGTTATCTGCTGAGCGGTTTATCTATGAGATAATGACCGCCCAGGGATTCCACTACTTTACCGTCAACAAGAATTTGCACGAACTCAATTTCCTCCAGCTGTGTAAGAGTCCAGACGATGGAATCAATCAGTACACCTTCTATTTCTCCACCGTAGTTTGCCGTGGCTATTTCGCCGGAGAAATCCACGTAAGCGGTAACACCTTCCACGCGGAGAGTTAGAAGTTTTGTGCCTGCAGGGATGACTTTGTTCAAGCTTTCATCTTGAGGCCCTTTCAGCAGCTCTTCCATCAACTCGCGGGGACCGGGCGTCGTGTCAAAGGCTCTCTTCTCCTTGCCCAGTTTGAAGGCTGTTTCTGTCACCTGCATGAAGTAGAGCTCCATGACTTCTTCTTGTTTGACCGCTCCAAATTTGGCTTTTTCTCCGGCCAGGTTTTCCAGGATGGAAAGAAGCTGGGGAATATCCCTGCTGCTGGCGATGAACACTTCGGCATCATCTCTTACCCATCGCGCTACGTTGCTTTCTCCGATATATCTTTTAAAGACACTGCGGGCTTTAGGTTCCAGGTCTATATAGCCATCAGCTAATTTGCCGCGTTCAATTTCCGGTAGGAAGGAGAACTCTCCTGGCATTGTGCCATAGTAGATATCCATGAAATCGTTTTCCTGTGGTCCTTGAAAGCGCAGCACATAGGCGTAGAGATCTTTTTCCAGAACGCCGATCTTCTCCAGTTTCATTTCCTGGGGAATACTTGCGCACAGTTTGGTGACTTCCGGCCAGGCTTTTTTTATTTCTTCCAGGTTTCCGCTGCGGTTTAATTGGTGAGTTTTTACTCCCTGCGGTGGAGTCCAGGAGAAAATATTGTCCGGCAGGACCGGGTTGATTTGAAGTTCCTTGAATTCGACCACAAGTTTTGAGCCTTCGGGATGATTCAAGATCTTGCGCAGAGGCAGGTTGGTGGCCTGATCAATCCACATCTGATGGGACACGCTGTCGCCGCTGTAACGGTATTCCAGGACGGCAGCTTTCCGGCCGAAAAGAGTTTTTGTGCCGATCTGATGCACTTCGGCGGCATTTTCCAGTTCCCAGACTGCAGTGCCGATGTGGTAACGCCACAGCTCTTTTTCAGGGAAGACATTTTCTACCGTGACCATTTCCGGCTCTATCACCACCAACCTTTCACCATCACTGATATAGCTCTTTTCATAATCGTTGTAACGGTGGTGGGCAGAATATTGGCAAGGCTTTTTGTATTGGATATCAATTGTTTCCTGAAATTCAATTTCTCCGTCCCGTTCGGAGCGGATCTCTGCCACTCCGCTGTAGCTTTGCAGCTCTTCGTAGGCTTTGACCACGGCATGGACGATATTCCCTTCCTGAGGACCGGGTATGTTCATCAGACCTGCTGCCAGTAGCAATACGGCTGCTACTGTGGCCAGCCCTTTAAACCAGCGTGATTTTAAAAACCCTTTTGCTGCAGGGTTGGATTTTCTCAACCTTTTTACCGCCCGGATAGTTTCAAACATTTTTTCCATCTCCGGGTCGGTGCTGTCCTGTTCGTAAACCCGCGGCTTCTTTTCATGAATTAAATCTTCAATGAATTCATCAAGGTGCTGGATTTCACTCATCAAAATAACCCCCTTTTTCCAATATTTCTTTGAGAGCCCGGACGGCCCTGAACTGCAGGCTTCTTACTGCTCCTGGGCTGCGTTGCATTTTCCTGGCTACATTTTCTACCGGCCAGCCTTCGATAATCCTCAGGGTTAAAACCCTGCGGTGTTCTGTGCTGAGCTGGCCCAAGGCCTGCCGGATGATCATTTTTTCTTCAACCTCCTGTTGCCGTTGGGGAAGATCCCAACCCTTGTCCTGCATTTCCTGAAGGGAAACGGTCCCGGGCTGGCGGCCCCGCCTGCGCCACAGATCTGTGACAAGATTGCGCGCGGTAACAAAGGTATAAGCCTGGAGTTTTTCCTCTTCATGAATACTGTTCTTTTTTATCCTGCGGAAAACGCGATCAAAAGTCTCCTGGGTCAGCTCTTCGGCCTCCTCCTCGTTTTGGACCCGGTAATAAAAAAAATGGTAGATACGGGGCCAGAGCTCTTTAGCCCATGACTCCACTTGATTTTTTGTACTTGCACCGGTTATCATCTGGTTATTCACCTCAGAACGGTGTGATATCACTTGTTCTTTCTATTATATATGACGTCAAAGAAGTTTAGTTTGTTACGTAGGTGAAAAATCTGTTGACAGTGGGGTTCTTTTCGTGATAGACTTTTGCTGTTATAAAAATTTTGCCAGGAAAGCTATGAGGGGAAGAAGTAACCCGCTGTTACCTTGCAGAGAGCTGCCGGCAGGTGTAAGGCAGCAGGTGCTGTGGATGAAAGCCGTCCCTGAGCGGGCGATGGAACTCGTTTGTTTGAGTATATCGCCACGGTTGCCCACCGTTAAAGCGGGGCTGTTCAGGCCTTAGAGCGGATCCGGAACGCTGGAGCCGGGTCAAGAAGGGTGGTACCGCGGGTAGCCTCTCGTCCCTTGCAGGATGAGGGGTTTTTTGTTTTGGATTTTCGCTTTAATTAAGTTCAAAAATTTTTTAACCTAAAAATCATAAACACAAACAACTTGTTGGGCAGTGGCTTGCCGGCAGGAAATCATGTTGCAGTCTTTTGGGGGAAAGCATATTTATAAGTAAGGAGTTGAGAAAGAGTATGGACGATGTAAAGACCCGTCTTTTACAGGTTTTGGAGCAAAACCATAAAATCGGGACGAAAACTCTGGCCACCATGTTCAACATCACGGAAGAAAAAGTGGAGGAACTGATCGGGGAGCTGGAGGAAGAAAAGATCATCCTGGGTTATGTGACCTTAATCGATTGGGAAAAGACAGGTAACAATAATAATGTCACGGCGATTATTGATGTGCAAGTAACACCTCAGCGGGATGTAGGGTTTGATACGATCGCCGAACGAATTTGCCGCTTCCCGGAGGTAAAAAGTGTTTACCTGATGTCGGGGGGTTATGATCTTTCCGTTGTGATTGAGGGAGCTTCCATGAAAAAAGTAGCATTTTTCGTGGCAGAAAAACTGGCCACGCTGGAAAACGTGCAGAGTACAGCTACTCATTTTCTCCTCAAAAAATATAAAAAAGACGGGGTTGTTTTCGGGGAGAAAAAAAAGGATCATAGGTTGGTGGTCAGCCCATGAGCAGGTCTTTTGTAAACAAAAGCATTAAGGAGTTGCCACCTTCCGGAATCAGAAAATTTTTTGACCTGGCCAGTAGTATGCAGGGGGTGATCTCCTTAGGTGTTGGGGAGCCTGATTTTGTTACTCCCTGGCATATCCGGGAGGCCAGTGTTTATTCCCTGGAAAAAGGATATACAAATTATACCCCGAACAGCGGTTTAGAGGAGCTGCGGAAAAAAATAAGTGCCTATTTAGGCCTGAAATTCCGGCTGGAGTACGATTACACCCGGGAGATAATCGTCACGGTAGGAGCCAGCGAAGCAATCGATATTGCCCTGCGGGCCGTGCTGGAGCCCGGTGATGAAGTCATCATTCCCGAACCCTGCTTTGTTTCCTACAAGCCCTGTACACTCATGGCCGGAGGGGTAGCCAAAGTCATCAGTACCAGGGAGGCCGATCAATTCAAGTTGATGCCGGCAGATCTGGAAAAAGCGATTACTCCGCAAACCAAAGCGCTTCTTTTCTCCTACCCAAACAATCCTACCGGTACAGTGATGACCGAAAAGGAACTGCTGGCTATTGCCCGGGTGGTGGAAAAATATGATTTGTTGGTGATTACTGATGAGATCTACAGTGAGCTGACTTACGACGGGGGGCATGTTTCTTTTGCTTCCCTGCCGGGCATGAAAAAGAGGACAATTCTGATCAACGGCTTTTCCAAAGCATTTGCCATGACCGGATGGCGGATTGGTTATACGGCAGCACCGGAGGAAATTACCGCGGCCATGCTCAAGATACACCAGTACACGATTATGTGCGCTTCTGTGATGGGGCAGATGGCGGCTGTTGAAGCCCTGAAAAACGGTGCAGCAGAAGTAAAAAGGATGGTTGATCAATATGATCAGCGGCGGCACCTGATCGTCAATGGGTTGAATCAGATTGGGCTTCCCTGTTTTACACCCAAGGGTGCCTTTTATGTTTTTCCCTCCATCCGGTCGACGGGTATGACTTCCCAGGAGTTTTGCGCGGCATTACTGCAGGAAGAAAAAGTCGCCGTGGTCCCCGGGGATGCTTTCGGCGCTTGTGGAGAAGGCTATATCCGCTGTTCTTATGCTGCCTCCATCGAGGATATTACCGAGGCTTTAAACAGGATGGAAAGATTCGTCCGGCGGCATACCGGTAAAGCAATTTGCCAGGAACCGGACGATTTAAACTTACCCGCAGGGAGGGGGAGTTTACGAGCGTAGATTAAAGGTTTCGTGCCAGAGAAGAAAAATTAAAATAGTCCAGAGCTTACGACTGGCATCAATCCGGTCCTCTAAATGATTTTGGAAAAGTTTTTTAACGTTATCCCTTTGAAACCACTTGCCCCCGCCGCCGGCTAAAAGGTCTCTGAAGAGGCCCTGAAAGTTCTGCCGCTTAATCCATTCCCGGGTAGGAACAGGAAACCCTCTTTTCGGCCGGTTAATGGCGGCAGCGGGCAATAAATCCTTAAATGCTTCCCGTAAAGCTCTTTTTGTGGTTTTGCCTTGGATTTTATACTCCAGGGGTAAAGTCGCGGCAAATTCAAATAATTGGTGATCGAGATAAGGGGAGCTTAGTTCCAGGGAATTGGCCATGGTCATCTTATCAGCTTTGGCCAGAATATCTCCCGGCAGCCAGGTTTGCAGATCGATGTACTGCATTCGGGTTACCTCATCCAGATGCGCTGCTTGGCGGTAAAGAGGGGCAGTGACCCGGAAGGGGGAAGCATTATTTTCCACGGCAGTGATCTTCTTTTTTTCTGCTGCTGAAAAAATAAAGGCATTGCCCAGAAAACGCTCCTCCAGCGGACGCCGGGCCCTGGACAGGTAATTTTTCCCGGGCAATCCTGCCGGAAGGATTTTTTCCAGTAGAAAGAGGGGCCTGTGCAGGAGGCGGGGCAGCCGGCGCAGGGGTGCCAGGGCAAATGGTTCGCGGTAGATGCCATAACCGGCAAAGACCTCATCGGCTCCTTCTCCGGAAAGGACGGCGGTGACCTTCTGCCGGGCCAGACGGGCGGCAAAAAATAGTGAAATGGCGGCCGGGTCGGCTACAGGTTCATCAAATTGCCAGACCAACTGGGGAAGAAAGTTGATAAAATCCTGTGGAGTAATGATAAATTCATGATGATCTGTCTCTAAAAATGCAGCAGTTTCCCGGGCCTCTTGAAGTTCACTGTAATTTTCCTCGTGATAACCTACGCAAAAAGTGGAAAGAGAGCCTGTTTCCCTGGCCAGGGCGGCAATAATAGCCGAATCCACGCCGCTGCTCAGGAAGGCCCCCCGGGGGGTAACTCCGGCTAGATACAGAGCCACCGCTTCTTTTAATTTTTCCCTGATTCCTTCCAGAAAATATTCCCAGGGTTTGTGTTCCGGCGTAAAATTGATCTGCCAGTATCTGTTTATTTCAAGCGGGCGCCCGGGTGTTTTTAAAAAATAGTGCGCCGGGGGCAGGCGGTAAACGCCGCGAAACATCGTGCGCGGGTCAGGTACATATTGAAAAGTGAGGTAATCAATAAAGGCACTTTCTTCGACTTCCCTGGGAAAAAAGGGAAGTTCTGCCAGGGCTTTGATCTCCGAGGCGAAGGCCAAGTGGCCGGGACTCTCCAGATAGTAAAAAGGTTTATGGCCAAATCTGTCCCGGGCGCCAAAGAGAAGTTGGTTATTTTTATCCCAGAGGACAAAGGCAAACATTCCCCGCAAGTGTTTCAGGCATTCCGTTCCTTTTTCTTCATAAAGATGCAGAATGACCTCACTATCGCTTTGTGTGGAGAATTTATGGCCTTTGGCCATCAGGGTGTGGCGCAGGGATTTATAGTTGTAGATTTTACCGTTGCAAACAAGCCACAGGTTTTTATCCTCATTGCTTAGAGGCTGACTGTCCCCTGGCATATCAGGAGTTTTGGGAGTTTTTAAAGCGCGAAACCCCAGACCGAGATGTGCACATGTAAAATTCTTGCCTCCCTCCGGCCCCCGGTGGTGCATTTTTTCCCGCATTTTGGTGATGAGCTGCTCATCAACGAGACCGTGTTCCTGAAAGATTCCACAAAAGCCGCTCATAATTTTCTTCTCCTTTAGTATCCTATAGTAGTTTATTTGCAGTTTGCTTTATGGTTCCACACGATATATTATTTTTCCTTTTTGGTGATGAAATTACTTATGAGGTGTGCTCCTGTGGCCTACACAGGATGCCTGCAGGAGGAATCAACTGTTGCAAATTCTGCAACAGTTCAAGAAGAAGGCAATCGAAGAGTTGAAGGAACGATGCCTGAAGGTTCTTATTTATAGATGTTTACGCTTAAACGGATTAACTTTATAGAAATATTCTATTGGGCAATATTTCATACTTTTGTTATGCTCAAAATCGAACAAGGTTTGTGATGAATAAAATAATGTTGTTGATTAAAAATGAAATAAAAGGGGGAACATGCAGTTGACGCATAAAGAAATTGATAACAGGGGGTTGTCCTGCCCCCAGCCGGTGCTTAACACTAAAAAAGCCCTGGACGTACTCTTTCAAGGAGAACATGAG
Organism: Dethiobacteria bacterium; assembly: GCA_050948785.1. GTDB lineage: Bacteria > Bacillota > Dethiobacteria > DTU022 > UBA8154 > JAAZMI01. The sequence continues at coordinate 80,008 of JBMNEM010000006.1, read as the reverse complement.
GAATTTACCCTTACAGTCATCGTTGATAATGAAGCGGCGAGGGAGAATGTTACCCGCTTCGCCGGAACAGCAGGGTGCCGGGTAACTGCAGAAAACAGGGAGGACGGCATCTATGTTGTCATTCGAAATCCTGAGGAAAAGGATAACTACAAAGGGGGAAGCCAACCGGAGGTGAAAGAATTCTGCAGCTGTGCAGGTGGGATGTCGGAAGGGCAAACAATTTTCCTCATTACTTCCTCAACCCTGGGCCAGGGCAGCGAGGAACTGGGGAAAATATTGATGCGCAGTTTTATGTATTCCCTCCAGGAACTTGGTTATTTGCCTTCCAAAATGCTGTTTTTTAACAGCGGTGTTTTTCTGACCACGGAAGGAAGCCCTGTCCTGGATGAGTTGAACCAGCTGGTGGAAAAGGGTGTTGAAATTTTCTCCTGCGGCACCTGCCTGGACTATTATCAGCTGAAGGATAAATTGAAAGTAGGTAATGTGACCAACATGTACGATACTGTGGAGAACATAAGTTCTGCCGCCAAATGTATTACACTTTAATTTGATTTTCAGGCCGGCATTTCCGGAACCCTAACCTGAATAAAATTATGGGCACCTTTCTGAAAGGGTGCTCTTTATATTTTGAGCAAACCAAACTTTAGTATTGACATACTAAATGGTTGAGGGTATAATTTAATTGTTTTTAATATTTAAGAGAGGAGGCCTTAAGTAAATATGAATATCGATGTCGCCTTAAACGTTTTATATCAGAAGCAGATATCTTCCAGAGAACAACTACTAAACGAAATGCTCCGAGTAAAAATGACGTTAAAAAAGCTCGAAGAAAACCCAAATACACTTCCCGGCAAAGAGAAACTTTTTCAGCTTATGAAAAAAAACACTGAAGATGAATTAGGCTTCTTCCCTGCTGATAGGGATGACTTTTTAGATATTTTTGAAGCTTTAAAAGGTATTGATCTTATAGATTTCACATTGGAAATCTATAAAAACGATCGAATGGGTACGGTAATTTCGCCAGTATATTTAACTAAATATATCAGCGATAGAATGAACAGAATCAAACCGGAGAAAATCCTTATTACCGAAGCAGAAAAGCATTTATCGGGGCTTAAGGAAATGTTCAATAGATTTCAAGACGCTGAGCTTACATTAACAACTCAGTATAAACCTATGTACATTCTGCTGCAGTTAGTTTTTGGTGAATGTAAAAACATAACAATTCGATTTGAGTCTATCTATACGGGATGTCTTCAGGATGAAAGATTTGATTATATATACTCTTTGCCGGCCTTCGGGCATAAACCGGAGGAGTTGGGCAAGGCGTTTCTAACGAAGGAAAGCGATGGCATTGCTATAGAAAATATGCTGGATCATCTGAATGAGAAGGGAACCCTGGATATTATTGTTCCAGCGAAAATCACCTTTTCAGGTTTAGGATATGAGAAATTAAGGTCTTACATTACCGAACATTTTCATGTAGGTAGTATTTATATTCTACCGGAGGGAACATTTAGACCGGCAACCGCCATCAAGACATATTTTATCTCAATTACAACGGTGCCGCAGTCAAAAATGGAAATAGGGACTCTTGAGCTTAATAAAGGAAGCTTTGAATTAAAAGATGAGAAAGGGATTTTAACAGAAGATTTCTTATTACATGAGGATTGGCGTGTTGAGCTACTGATGGCAGATGACGATGAAAACATACAGAGGTTTAATAACTCCAATCTTCAAAAAACGAAACTGAAAGATGTGGCGGAGATATTCAGAGGGAAATCCATCCTGAAGAAAGATATTTCCCCCGGAAGCATTTCAGTGCTCAATATTTCCAATATCGAAAATGGTGAGATTGATTATCGAGACATGGACACTATTGATGAAGAGGAGCGAAAAGTCAAGCGTTATGAGCTGATTACTGGCGATGTGGTGCTTTCCTGCCGGGGGACGGCCATAAAATCTGCTGTGTTTGAGACTCAGGGTAAAACCATCATTGCTTCAGCAAACTTGATTGTGATCCGGCCAAAAGAAAAGGTCAAAGGCGAGTTTCTTAAGATCTTTTTTGAAAGTCCTGTGGGCCTGGCCATCATTAAAAGCTTTCAGCGTGGCACCACCATTATGAATATCAACTATGCCGATATCATGGAAATGGAGATTCCTTTATTACCGTTAAGCAAACAGCAGGAAATGATTGATCAATATCATGAAGAACTGAAAGTGTATAAGGAAGCCATTAAAAAAGCAGAAAACCGATGGTCAAATATAAAAGACAGTATTTATAACGATCTCCTATAGGAGGGCAGAAAAATGGCTGTAAATTTGGAATTTGAAAACAAGTTGTGGGAAATGGCGGATAAACTGAGAGGCAACATTCAGCCTTCAGATTATAAGGATGTTGTTCTTGGACTTATATTCCTAAAATACATTTCTGACAGCTTTGAAGAAAAATACAACGAGCTGGTGGCAGAGGGAGATGGCTTTGAAGAAGATAGAGACGCTTACCTGGAGGATAATATTTTCTTCGTTCCACCCAGTGCCAGATGGAATTTTATCAAAAAAAGTGCAAAGCAAAGCACTATTGGTCAAATTATTGATGAAGCCATGATTACTGTTGAATGGGAAAATAAAAGTTTAAAAGGAGTACTTCCGAAAAATTATGCCAGACCCGAACTGGACAAGACTAAGCTTGGAGAGCTCATTGACTTGTTTTCTTTCAATCTTGGTAGCAAAGAGTCTAAAGCGCAGGATATCCTGGGCCGGGTTTATGAATACTTCTTGGGTAAATTTGGTTCAGTTGAGGGTGAATTTTATACGCCGCCAACCATTGTAAAACTTCTGGTAGGCATGATTGAACCATATAAGGGAAGAGTTTATGACCCCTGTTGCGGATCTGGAGGCATGTTTGTGCAGTCCGCAAGATTTGTTGAGGAGCATCAGGGCCGCAAAGACGATATCTATATCTATGGTCAAGAGTATACCGCTATCACCTGGAGACTATGCAAGATGAATCTGGCTATTCGCGGAATTGACGGCAACCTGGGCGGAAGAGACGCGGATACCTTTGGAAATGACCTGCATAAAAACTTGCGGGCAGACTACATTCTGGCCAATCCGCCCTTTAACGTCAGTGATTATACCTTGATTCAGGATGATGCCCGCTGGAAGTATGGAATTCCGCCGGCCAACAATGCCAACTATGCCTGGATCGAGCATATCATCAGCAAGCTTTCACCTACCGGTGTGGCAGGTTTTGTATTGGCCAATGGCTCCATGAGCACATCCACGAAAGCGGAAGCGGAAATCAGAAAAAACATTATTGAAGCAGGTTTGGTGGATTGCATCGTTGCGATGCCACCCAACCTTTTTTACAACGTAACCATTCCGGTTTGCTTGTGGTTTCTTTCCAAAAAGAGAGAAAACAGAAAAGATAAAATTCTCTTTATCGATGCCCGCAAAATGGGGATGATGGTTACCCGTAAGCATAGGGAGTTTTCCGATGAGGAAATAGCAAAAATTTATGACACTTACCACAACTGGCGTGATTCTGTCTCTGTAAAAGAACAATTATTAGTAGCTGAAAAAGCTGCTGTTTACCAGATAAAAAGTGCACAAGAAAAAGAAATCGGTATTTATGAAGATATTCCTGGTTTTTGTAAATCAGCGACTATCGAAGAGGTCAGAGAGCATGAGTATATCTTAACCCCCGGTAGATATGTGGGAGTTGAAGAAGCGGAAGATGATGGCGAACCCTTTGAGCAAAAGATGACCAGGCTGACAGAGGAACTGGCCGAAATGTTTGCCAAATCTCATAAACTGGAGGAGGAGATCAGGCAAAGATTGGGGGCGATTGGGTATGAGTTCTGAAAATAAATCGGAAATCTTGATGTATCAGACTGAAGATGGTTTAACAAAAATAAATGTAACCATGGAAGAGGAAACTGTTTGGTTGTCTTTAAACGATATGGCTGAACTTTTTCAGAGGGATAAATCCGTTATCTCTAGACATATAAAGAATATTTTTTCTGAGGGAGAACTTGAGGAAAATGCAGTTGTTGCATTTTATGCAACAACTGCAGCCGATGGAAAAACCTACAAAGTAGCTAACTATAACCTTGATGTTATTATATCCGTTGGTTATCGTGTTAAGTCGCACCGGGGCACCCAGTTTCGGATCTGGGCAACTCAACGTCTGAAAGAATATATAATCAAAGGTTTTACCATGAATGACGACTTACTCAAACGCTCTGGTGGGGGCAATTATTTCCAAGAACTTCTGGAACGCATCAGAGATATCCGCTCCAGTGAAAAAGTTTTTTATCGTCAGGTGTTAGATATATATGCAACAAGTATTGATTATGATCCCAAAGCTGAAATAACAAGAAATTTTTTTAAGATCATACAGAATAAGATGCATTACGCCGCCCATGGACATACAGCGGCAGAAATTATTTATTTAAGAGCCAATGCGGAAGAGGCTTTTATGGGCATGACAGCATTTGATGGAAAAAATCCCAGAAAATCTGATGCGTCTATTGCCAAAAACTATCTGAAAGAAGATGAAATTAAAATATTAAACCAGCTTGTATCAGCTTATCTAGAATTTGCGGAGCTGCAGGCAATCAGGCAAAAACCCATGTATATGAAAGACTGGATTGCCAAGCTAGATGATTTTATAAAAATGAGTGGCAGTGAATTGTTGCAAAATGCAGGCAAAATAAGCCATGAGCAGGCTAAAATAAAAGCCGAACTGGAATATGAAAAATACAGGGAGAAAACCAAAGGCGAACTGACAAAAGTAGAAAGAGATTTTCTCGAAAGCATAAAAGAAACGCAAAAAAAGTTGGAAGAAAAAAGATGAAGGGTATGGGTGATAGAAAAGCAGAGATGTTTGCAAAATCTCATAAAGGAAATCAAATGGCGACTGGGAGTGAGCGGGTATGAGTTTTAATGGATGGAAAAAGGTAAAAATAGAGGAAATTGGTTTTGTAGTAACTGGTAAAACACCATCTAGCAAGACACCAGATCATTTTGGTGACATAATACCATTTGTTACGCCTACGGATTTCAAAAATTATCATAAGAAGATATATAGTGCCGATAGATATTTGTCTAAAAAAGGTAAAGAAGGATTAAATGGTAAGGTGTTGCCTCCTAATTCCGTAGTAGTAACCTGTATCGGTTCGGATATGGGTAAAGTTGCATTAAATAGCGTTGAGTGTGTAACAAATCAGCAAATTAACTCAATAATACCCTATGAAGGAAAAGTAGATGCAAATTTTTTGTTTTATACAATATCAAATATGTACGAATATTTAAAGCAATTGGCTAGAGGTGGAACTACAATGCCAATTTTAAACAGAAGCACTTTTAAACAGATAAATATACAATTGCCTTCTATACCTGAACAAAAAGCCATCGCAGCCACCCTCTCACTGACTTGAAACCTTGATTTGTGGTAACATCGTTCTTAGCAATAGCTATGTAGCCTATTGGAGCTCGTGAACTAATACCGGCTCTTATTCCAAATCAGGATGCACTTACGAATTTTCAGGACGTTGCGAGATCTAGCAGTATACTTGATATAGATGTTAAATGCACCTAAATTCGTGGTAATTTGCAATTTTCTGCTATCACTTGTGGTTTTCAAGTGTTTGTAAATCATATGCGTTATTTTGATAAATTAGATGACAGCGAGGGAGATGACAGTGAGCAAGAATAGTTTCTATGAATCCCACCTGGAAGAAGCCACCTTGGAGTGGTTTGAGGAATTGAGCTACGAGGTGGTCTTTGCTCCGGATATTGCACCAGACGGAGAGTATCCTGAACGTGAAGATTATGGGGATGTTGTTCTGGCGGAGAGGTTAAGAGAAGCACTCGCCAGGATCAATCCCAAGCTTCCAGGTGACGCCATTGAGGATGCTTTCAGGCAGATTATGATCCCTCAAAGCCCCAGCCTTATTATGAATAATAAGGCTTTTCAGAAGATGATTGCTGACGGAATTGATGTTCAAGTGAAACAGCCGGATGGAGGATACCGCACAGAAAAAGCCTATGCCTTTGATTTTGAAAAGCTACTTAACAATGAGTTTGTGGTGGCCAATCAGTTTACCATCGTGGAGCATGGGGTGGAACGGCGCCCCGATGTGGTGGTCTTTGTGAATGGGATACCTTTAGTTGTCATTGAATTGAAAAGCGCCAGCGATGAAAATGTGGACATCATCGATGCCTATAACCAGCTGCAGACATACAAGATGTCCATCCCTTCCCTGTTTACATATAATTCCTTCATGGTTACCAGCGACGGAATTAATGCCAGGGCCGGTACCTTGACCTCTGATGAAGATCGTTTTATGGCCTGGCGAACTATCGAAGGAGACGATGTGGCACCTTCATCCATTCCCCAGCTTGAAGTATTGATTAAGGGAATGTTCCAGCGGGATCGTTTCCTGGATATCATCAAGCATTTTGTGTTGTTCCAAAGCGATGGCCAAGAAATCATAAAGATATTAGCCGGGTATCATCAATTCCACGCTGTCAATAAGGCAGTTGAAAGCACCGAACGGGCCACCATGGAACATGGCGACAGGCGCATCGGTGTGATTTGGCATACCCAGGGCAGTGGTAAAAGTTTATCCATGGTATTCTATGCTGCAAAACTGGTCATTAGTGAAGAATTTGAAAACCCAACCATCGTGGTTATTACCGATAGAAACGATTTAGATGATCAGCTTTTCAGTACTTTTCTTAAAAGCAAGGAGTTATTAAGGAATACACCAGTACAAGCAGAAGATAGGGCCCACTTGAGAGAGCTTCTGAATAACCGCACCAGCGGGGGTATCATCTTTACGACTATTCATAAGTTTGCTCCTTTTTCTAATGGGTTTAAAGAGGCTCAATCCTCAGCAACCCTGGATAAGGTTGCTGAAAGTTCTGCTAAGTATGCAAATAGCCCGGTGCTTACAGATCGAAAAAACGTCATTGTTATTGCAGATGAAGCTCACCGCAGTCAGTATGGTTTTGGAGCTCAAGTGGTAAAAGGTAAAACCGAAGCAGATGTGAAATATGGGTATGCCAAATACATGCGTGACAGTCTGCCCAATGCTTCTTATATTGGCTTTACCGGGACACCGATAGAATTAACCGATAAAAATACAAGAGCGGTCTTTGGTGACTATATTGATGTTTATGATATGACCAGAGCCGTGGAAGATGGCACAACCGTCAAGATCTATTATGAAAGCAGAATCGCTAAGCTTGAACTGCCGGAAGAAATGAAACCAAAGGTTGATACTGAATATGAGGAAATCACCGAGTATCAGGAATACAGTCAAAAAGAAAAGCTGAAGAGCAAATGGGCCAGGCTTGAGGCTATCGTTGGCGCAGAACAGAGAGTAAAACAAATTGCCAAAGATATCGTGGAACATTTTGAAAGAAGAGAGCAGGCTCAGGAAAATGAAGGCGGTAAGGGCATGATTGTTGCCATGAGCCGCAGGATTGCCATTGAGCTCTATAAACAGATTGTTGCACTTTGCCCTGACTGGCACAGTGATGATTTGATGTCCGGAAAAATCAAGGTGGTCATGACGGGCAGTTCATCCGACCCGGCAGACTGGCAGCCGTTTATCGGAACCAAGGCCAATCGTGAAACGTTGGCAAAACGCATGAAAGATAGAAAAGATGAACTCAAACTGGTCATCGTCCGTGATATGTGGCTCACAGGATTTGATGTGCCAAGCATGCATACCATGTATATCGATAAGCCCATGAGCGGTCATAACCTGATGCAGGCCATTGCAGCGTAGACTGGGCTATCCGGGAAAGTGTACAGGCTAAGATGAAAATGATCGTCAAGAGGCTGCTGAGAAAATATGGCTATCCACCTGATAAAACAGCTAATGCAGTGGATATCGTCATGGAGCAGACAAAGCTGATGTGCCAGAATAGAAAGCAGCTAAGGACGCCCCGAAGGGCTTGATCGGCGGGACGGGAGAAGCGTCCCCTTGTCCCTTGTTTTCAGGATGATTGGCCGATATAATATGTTTAGTTACTTTTGCTATAATTTTGTAAGGAAAGGCTGGTTCTGGGGAAGATAAGGATATGGGCAGACAGGAACAACAATCTTTTGATGTAATTGTGATCGGTGCGGGCCATGCGGGTTGTGAGGCGGCACTGGCGGCTTCCAAAATGGGTTGTGATACTTTGCTGGTAACCACCAACCTGGATCACCCGGCTTTAATGGCTTGCAACCCCTCGCTGGGAGGCCCTGGTAAAGGCCACCTGATCAAGGAGATCGATGCGCTCGGCGGGATTATGGGCATCAATGCCGACCGGCATGCGTTGCAGATGCGCAGGCTGAATACCAGTAAAGGGCCGGCGGTGCAGGCTTTGCGTGCCCAAATTGATAAAAACGCTTACCAGCGGGGGATGAAATCTTTTCTGGAAGAAGAGCCCCGCCTGACACTGCGGGAAGCAGCTATTGCTGAGATACTCTGTGCAGGGGGAGAGGTCAAAGGTGTCGTCACCAGGCAGGGCAGCACCTATCTTTGCCGGGCCCTTGTCCTGGCGGTTGGTGTCTATCTCCACGCGGAGATTTTTGTGGGGCTTAACCATTACTCCGGTGGCCCGGGGAACCAGAGCCCTTCCAATGAGCTGGCGAAAAATCTCCTGGAGCTAGGTTTTGAGGTCGATCGCTTTAAAACAGGGACACCTCCCCGTGTTTACAGGCGCAGTATCAATTTTGAAGGTCTTATACCCGTCAAAGGGGAAGAGGGCGCCGGCAGCTTCTCCTATTTCACACCGGACAGGGAGTTTAAGCAGGTGCCTTGTTACCTGACCCATACAAATGAACAGACCCACAAGCTGATCCTGGATAATATAAACTACGCGGCCATTTATTCAGGCCTCATGAAGAGCAAGGGCCCGCGCTACTGTCCGGCCATCGAGGATAAAGTGGTCAGATTCACTGGCCGGGCCAGGCACCCTATTTTTATTGAACCGGAAAGCGAAGAAACAAAGGAGATGTATCTGCAGGGGATTTATACGAGTTTGCCGGAAGAATTACAGTATACCTTCCTGCGTACCATTCCCGGGCTGGAGGATGTTGTGATTACCCGCCCGGCGTACGCCATTGAGTACGACTTTTTTCCTCCTACACAGTTAAAAACAACGCTGGAAACCAAACAAATAAAAGGACTGTTTTTTGCCGGCCAGATTAATGGCACTACAGGTTACGAAGAGGCCGCGGCGCAGGGACTCATCGCCGGGATAAACGCCGCCCTGTTATGCCGGGGTGAGCCTCCTTTTATCCTGACAAGGACCGAAGCTTATATCGGCGTATTGATTGATGACCTGACGACTAAAGGAGTAACGGAACCTTACCGCATGTTTACATCCCGCTGTGAGTACCGCCTGCTGCTGCGGCACGATAACGCTGATTTACGCCTGATGGAAAAAGGTTTTCACCTGGGGCTTGTGCGTGAAGAACATTACAAGCTTTTGCAGGAAAAGAAGCGCCTTCTGGAGGAGGAGAAGGAAAAGCTCCGGAGCATACGGTTAAACCCTTCAGCTTCCCTGAACGCGTCCTTGGCCAAGGTCGGTACCGCCCCACTGACTAAACCGCACTCCCTGGAGGAAATACTGAAAAGGCCGGAGATAAATTTTAAAAACATGGCCGGAATTCTCGAAGAGGAACAGCGCCTGCTGCTTTCCAGGGATGAGGATATTCTCCGGGAGGTGGAGACGCAAATCAAGTACGAAGGCTATATTGCCAAACAGGAAAATAGCGTTAAACAGCTGGCCCGGTTGGAATCAAGGATCATTCCCCAGGATTTTGCATACGATGAGCTGGCCAATCTTTCGATCGAGGCCCGGGAAAAATTAAAAGTTATCAGGCCGCGCACGCTGGGGCAGGCTTCCCGAATTGACGGTGTGACCCCGGCAGATATTTCTTTTCTCAGTCTCCATCTGGAAAAAAAACACCGTTCCCGGGTTGACCCTTCCGGAAACGCACCCGAATAATGCGGGACAAAAGGAGTTCGCAGCAGTTGAATGAGGGTGTTTATCCGGGGATAAAAGGTGTGGGCATCGATCTGATCCGCATTCAGCGCATTGCCCGTGCTTACCGCCGCCGGCCGGAGCGGTTTTTAAGAAAGATTTTTACGGAGAAAGAAATCGAATTTTTACAGGCAAAAAGGAACCCCTTTCCTTCCATGGCGGCTCGTTTTGCCACCAAGGAGGCTGTGGCCAAGGCTCTCGGCTGTGGCATCGGCCAGGTTGGCTGGCGTGACCTGGAGATTCTTCCCGGAGCAAGGGGGAAGCCTGTAGTTTTTCTCAGAGGGGCAGCGCAGTCCTGGGCCGAAAAACAGGGGATCAAAGGTATAGAAATTTCCATGTCCCATGATGGTTTTTATGCCATTGCCCAGGCCATTGCTTACTTCTGAGCCAAGAAATCCTTATGCAGTGGAATCAACCATGATTTCTACGGGTTTTTTGAGTTATGGGCCAAGATTTTTCTGTTGTAAGTAAGCGTTAATTCCGCTGTTTTTTTCTCTTGACTCTGAAAATATTTTGTGATAATTTTGTGGTAAATCCTGTTGTATTGGTTGGTTGGAATAGTAGAAGAGCATCTGTTTTTGGCAGTTTTTTCTTTCTTAGTTTAAATCCTGAGTAAAACACTCAATATTAGGGTGTTAACATCAAAATATAGGCAAAAATGATCCGGAAAGGTGGCGGGGAGCCGGGTGCGTTTATCGGCAAAAGGAGAATACGGTGTCAGAGCTATGGTTAACCTGGCTTTAAACTACCCAGGTGGGCCGATCCCCTTAAGTCAAATTGCCCAGGTGGAAAATATCTCCCAGCAGTTTCTGGAACAAATTTTTGCAGCATTAAGACGTGAGGGCCTGATTAGCAGTACCAGGGGAGCAAAAGGCGGCTATTCCCTGGCATACCATCCGGAAAAAATTTGTGTTGGCGATATTATCAGGGCTCTGGAAGGCCCAATTACTCCTGTAGACTGCCTCGATGAAAGGAAGGAGGGGGAGCAGCGTTGTAGCCGCGAGGATATCTGCCTGGCAAGAAACGTATGGGAAAAATTGCGAGATCATATTAATCATTTATTAGATAATATTACTTTACAGGACATGCTTGATTGGAGATACTAATTCCCACACCTGTTTTTAAAACCGGTGGTTGTGATTAAAATTGAAAGGGGCCTTTCATCATGCAAAGGATTTATATGGATCATGGTTCTACCACCCCCCTGGATGAGGAAGTCCTGGCGGCGATGCTTCCTTACCTGAAGGGAAACTGCGGGAACCCTTCTAGCCTGCATTTTTGGGGCCGGGAAGCCCGTAAAGCTCTGGAGGTAGCCAGGGAGAAGGCTGCCCGGGCGTTGGGTGCTTCTCCGGAGGAGATTATCTTTACCTCCGGGGGAACGGAGGCGAATAATCTGGCTATCCAGGGTGTAGCGAGATTTTTTTCCTCCGGGAAACGCCGGCATATTATTACCAGTTCCATTGAGCATCATGCTGTCCTGGATACGGTTAGCTATCTCGGCAAAACCGGGTTTGAGGTTACTCTTTTACCCGTTGATCGCTACGGTATGGTTGACCCGGAGGAGCTGGCCGGCAAAATAACGGATAAAACGATCCTGGTGACGGTTATGACCGCCAACAATGAGATCGGAACCATACAGCCCATTGAGGAGATTGGCCGCATTTGCCGGGAAAGAGGCGTTTATTTCCATACAGATGCCGTCCAGGCGATTGGAAATATGGCTATTAATTTAAAAGAACAGCCCATTGATATGCTGTCCCTTTCCGCGCATAAGTTTTATGGTCCCAAAGGCGTGGGGGCCCTGTATGTTCGTAAAAAAACCGGGATAAAACAGCTTGTTTTTGGCGGTGCGCAGGAAAAAAGGCTGCGCCCCGGAACGGAGAATCTGCCTGGAATAGTAGGACTGGGCCGAGCCATCGAACTTGCTACTACGGATATAGAAGGGAAAAGCCGGGCTTTAAAACAATTAAGGGATCGCCTCATCAGGGGATTGCTGCAAATAAAAGATGTCCGGCTGAACGGACACCCTGAAAAAAGGCTGCCGGGCAATGTAAACGTAAGCGCGCTTTATGTAGAGGGTGAATCACTTTTATTGAGCCTGGATTTAAAAGGTGTTGCTGTTTCCAGCGGCTCGGCCTGTACTTCCGGTTCCCTGGAGCCCTCTTATGTGTTGCTGGCTACCGGATTGGACCGCCAGACGGCCCAGGGGTCGCTGCGTCTTACTTTGGGCCGGGATAATACTCCTGAGGAAGTTGATTATACAGTAAAAATCATTCAAGAAACTGTAGCAAAACTGCGGGAGATGTCCCCCCTGTTTAAATAGTTGCAGAGAAGCTGCAGGCGATGGTAAAATGATTTTGGGAGGGAAAGAAATGTACAATGAAAAAGTTATGGAGCATTTTCAAAACCCCCGCAATGTAGGGGAAATAGATAACGCCAGCGGTGTAGGAGAAGTCGGTAATACGACATGTGGGGACATCATGAAAATTTTTATCAAAGTGGAGGAGGATGTGATTAAAGATATCAGATTTTTAACCTTTGGCTGTGGAGCAGCGATTGCCAGCAGCAGTATTTTGACGGAAATGGTCAAAGGAAAAACCCTGGAAGAAGCCCTGGCCTTATCAAATAAAGATGTGGCAGAAGAATTGGGAGGTTTACCTCCGGCCAAACTGCATTGCTCAAACCTGGCTGCTGACGCCCTGCATAACGCCATTGCGGATTACAGGAAAAAAATGGAGCATAAATAACGGAATATAACGGATTACTATATCTGTGATCATTCCGGGGAAAAGCATATTTATTATCTCCCCCCGCATATGCATAGTAAATACGATATTTTTAAAAGGGGGGTTTTTTTGTTTATAAATAAACGTATCCTGGTGAGGCGTTCCAGAAGATCTTTTTACCGTCACAACCTTGTTCGCAAGGGCTCCTCCTCCGGCCGGGATTTTACCCCTGTACTGATGATTATCGGTTTAATTATAGCTATTATTTTTTTTATTTACCCCTTAAGCGCGGGTGCGTTTTTAAATTCCGGCAACATCAAAACAATAATTGCGGAGAGAGTATTTAACGTGGATTACCTTACTTTGATTTCCAACTCACTTCCGGGCATGGGGCCTGCCAATATTGTATCGGATAAGGAAGCAGGTTTACATTTTAAGTCTCCATTATGGCGGGATTACCCACAGATGTTATTAAGTAATGAGTTGGCCGGTTTTCAGGTTCTGGAGGCCTCAAAAATGTTTTACCCTTCGGCTGCCGGGGACGATTCCGGTATTCCGGGTGGAGAAATATTTTTGGAGGGGGAAGAAGGCGTTTCATTTTTAGCGGAGAAAGGAACGGAGCTTCCCCGGGAAAAGCCCTTTACACCTGAGAGTGATAAACCCCTGCTCCTCATTTACCATACGCATGCCAGCGAGTCCTTTCTTCCTGTTTCCGGAAAGACTTATGCTACCGAGCCGGATCAAACCGTAGTTTCTCTCGGTGCAGCCTTGACCAAAATATTGCAGGATGATTATGGCCTTCCCGTTCTGCACTATCAGGAGGTTTTTGATCGCCCCCGGCGTTATGCTTACGAAAAAGCCGGCCCGGCTATCGAAAAAATACTGCAGCAGAATCCGCAAATCCAGGTGGTACTGGATTTGCACCGTGACGGTGCCTCCCGTAAAATTACGACATCAAATGTTGCCGGGCAGGAAACAGCCAGAGTTCTTTTTGTGATTGGGACCCGTCATGAAGGGTGGTCCAGTAACCTGCGCTTTGCCCTTTTTTTAGAAAACATCCTACAGGAAAAGTACCCGGATTTTTCCCGGGGTATCTTAAAAAATGTTTATGACTGCTACAACCAGCATTTGCATTCACGTAGTCTTATTGTGGAGATTGGCGGACATGAAAACAGCAAAGAAGAACTCCAAAGGGCTATACCCTACCTGGCAGAAGTACTGGCCAGTACTTTTGAGTAAGGCGTGACAGCGAGCCGGCTGTTCCCCTGCCACAAGGACCGTCCCCGCGGCTGGCCCGCGGCTGGAGATCTGCGGTTGGCTTTTCTTTATGCTAATATCGGATTGCTACCGTTGGTATAAAAAAATTTTTTTGGTTCAAAGTACAGGCTAAAGGTTTACAAAGGAGTGTTAATCCGCTGTTGAAACCCGTAGCCTTATTTTTTTGGGGGATGATGCTTTTTTTATTGCTTGTTTATTGTGGCCTGTACGCGGCCGAGAAGGGTATTCTGGAACTTACGGCCCTCCAGAGCCCGGCAAAGGCTCTCAGTTTCAAGCTGGACAGGGATAAAATAATCATTATCTTTGCCGGTAAAGATTATTTCCTGCTGTTCAAATAAAAATGATTTTTATTCAATAACCGGCACGCCGCTACAGGTATTGTAAAATATTGTTTTTAAAAAGTATTCTTTGGTGTAGGTTCAATTTTCAGGTTGCTCTGTTATAATAAAGTAAGATATTATATCCGAAGATCATCAGACTGGTGAAAGGAACATCAAAATGAAGGGCATTGCAGAAAGCTTTTCTGATAATTTTTTTGAAGATGTCCCGGATCTTTTTTTTATTCATGATTTAGAAGGAAAAATCAGCTATGTTAATCGTTACGCTTTCCAATTGCTGGGTTATACTCTTCAGGAAGTTCTCCATAAAAATTTAAAAGAATTTGTAGCCCCGCGGTTTTTAGGAAATTATTCCCATTACCTGCAGAGTATCTCCAGGGAAAAGTATGTCCAAAAGGTGCTCTGTCTGCTTACCAGAAAAAAGCAGGAACGCTTTTTAGAGTTTAATGTGGTTGTTTGTCACCAGGATAGCAAACCTCCTGAAGTAAGGGGGGTGGCCAGGGATATTACTGAGCGTAAATGGGCGGAGAAAGCACTTGCTGACGTTTTGGGTCGTTTTGAATCAATGATCAAATATACTCCCATGGTGGCTATCCAGAGTTTTGATCATAACGGTTGTATCTATCATTGGAATCCTGTTTCTGAAAAATTGTACGGTATGAGGATGAAGGATGTCCTGGAAAAACCTTTTTATGAGCTGTTCTTGGAAGGCCGGGAAGCAGAGATGTTTAAGGAAGATTTAAAGAAAGTTTTTGATGAAGGCTTACCCATAGAAGCGCGGGAATGTACTATCGTGACGGCCGAGGGGAAAAAGCGCTGGGTTTATTCCAGTATGTTTCCTGTTTTGGAGGGTGGGCGTTGTTTGGAAGCTATCCGTATGGAGATGGATATTACAGAACGCAAAAAAGCGGAGGAGAAACTGGAATACCTGAGCATCCATGATGCCCTGACCGGCATTTACAACAGGGGTTATTTTGAAGAGGAGATGCGCAGGCTGGATACGCCCCGTTTTCGCCCGGCAAGTATCATCGTTTGTGATGTAGATAATTTAAAACCTGTTAATGATACCTTGGGTCATGACCAAGGGGATGTTCTGCTCAAAGCTGCGGCGAAAGCCATCAGCCGGCCTTTTCGTTCTTCCGATGTCGTGGCCCGTATCGGGGGCGATGAATTTGCCGTTATTTTGCCGCATACCTCCCAAAATATAGCCTTGCAGGCCTGTCAGCGCATTAAAGAGTCTATAGAGCTTTATAATCATTCCAGCCCGGAGGTTCCCCTGAGTATTTCACTGGGGGTAAGTACCAGCACATCACCGGAGCATTCCCTGACGGATGTTTTTCGGGAAGCCGATCGCGCCATGTACCATGATAAGATTAATAAAGTAGGACATTTTAAAAGCCCCTTATCCCGTTCGCTGTTGTCTACCCTTTCCATTCTCTTTACCCGTGGTTTTCCCTCAGTATTAAATGATAAGGTCAGGGAGATGGCTCTTACCTTGGGTAAAGAGGTGGGACTGCCGCCGGATGAAATGAGTTTTCTTGCCCTCCCGAATCTTCTTTTCCAGCATGCTCATAAGGATATTTATACCGGCGACCTGCAGCAGAAGGAAGCACCTCATACCAGCTGTATTCTTGCAATTGTAAATGCTTATAATACGTTGACCAGCAAACGTCCATACCGCAGCGCCCTCTCACATGAGGAAGCCGTAGCGGAAATCCGGCGTTACGCCGGTACACAGTTTGATCCGAAACTGGTAGAAAAGTTTATAAAACTTTTTGGTTAATAAAACAAAATAATATTGTTATCAGGAGAGCACCGGGAAGCGAGGGGCCAAGTAACGATATATTCTACCCCAGCCTGTCCGGAGATATTCTTTGGTCAGGGAAAGACAGATAAGTGTTCTTTATCTCTTTATTATAGAATTTTTCAGGTGTAAGCATAACTTGAAGCTCAGTACCCCTTTTCAAGGATAGCTCAAGAGGTTGAAAACAGGTTTTTAAACTTGACAAATTTTAAGGTGGGTGTTATTGTAAAAAAGAGTGGTTAGCACTCTCGGCTTCTGAGTGCTAATTGATAAGGGGTGAAGGGGATGGGGCTCAGTGTACGTAAGCAGATCATTCTGCAGGCAATTATTACCGAACACATCAAATCAGCCCAGCCTATCGGTTCCCGCACTATTGCCAGGCGTTACAAAATTGGCTTGAGTTCTGCGACGATTCGTAATGAGATGGCTGACCTCGAAGAGGCTGGTTATCTTTTTCAACCGCATACTTCTGCCGGGAGGGTTCCTTCCCAAAAAGGCTATCGCTATTATGTGGATTGGCTGATGGAGGCTCCGGAACTGGAGGAAAAAGAAAAGGCCAAGATTAAGGAAGTTTACGAGTATGAGAAATTAAAGGAAATGGAAGAGATTATCAAGCATACTTCCCAGCTCTTGTCCTTACTTACCAACTATACTTCGCTTATTTTAGGGCCACAGCTGAAAAAAAGTGCTTTTAAAAAATTGCAAATTATGCCGGTTGATAACCGGAGGGGTTTACTGGTCCTGGTAGCAGATACGGGATTTGTCAAAAACAAGATTATTAATCTTCCACGAACGCTTTCTTCCGGTGAGTTGGGGCGTATTGTCACTTACCTCAATCAGCGGTTGGAGGGCCTTACTATTGATAAAATTACCTCCCAACTGATTGGCGAGCTGCGCCGTGATCTTTATCACCATATTAAATTCCTGGAAGATACTTTCATGCTGCTGGAAGATAGCTTGGCTGAAGATGAAAGACGGGTGTTTTTAGGGGGCACAAGCAATATACTCAACCAGCCTGAATTTGAGGATATCAAGAAGATCAAGACTTTGCTTTCCCTTTTTGAACAGCATTCTTTGCTGGCGGCTTTATTGGAAAGGCCGGTTGCCGGTGGGGAGGATGTTGTGATCCGTATCGGTAAGGAAAATATCCTGAAAGAGGTTCAGGAGTGCAGTCTTGTCATGGCCACTTATTGCCTCGGCAAAGAAATAATGGGGACTATTGCCGTGTTGGGTCCCACACGTATGAACTATTCAAAAACGGTAGCCGTTATTCAGCAGATCGTCAGTCATCTGCGAAGGCTTTAGTCAAAAGGAGTGATCAGGCAGTGGAGGAAAAAAACCCTCATTCGTTTCCAGGTACTTCTGCAGAGGGAAAAGATATTCCTGCCCGGCAAGAAGCCGGGGATAGGGAAGAAACTCCGGAAACTGAAGAAACTGGGAAAGAAACGGAGTTTTTATCTGTGGAAAGGCTGCAACAAAAAGTTGCTGAGCTTGAGCAGGAAAAAGGCGAGATCAAAAATAGATTGCTACGTTTGCAAGCCGATTTTGATAATTTTCGCAAGCGTGGGCGCGCTGAAAAAGAAGAAATGATTACTTTGGCGAACTTTAACCTGGTCCAAAAACTTTTACCGGTAATTGATAACCTGGAAAGGGCTCTTTCAGTCTTACAAGAAGGCCCTGCGAGTATCAGGGAAGGGCTGGAGATGATTAAAAAACATTTTATGGAGATTTTAATGAGCGAAGGGGTAGCTCCGATCGAAAGTGTCGGGCAGCCTTTTAATCCCCACTATCATGAGGCTGTTTTAAGAGAAGAAGGTTCTGCTTATCCTCCTGATACGGTTGTGGAGGAGCTGCAAAAAGGATATATCATGAACGAAAGGGTTTTACGAGCAAGTAAGGTCAAGGTTTCTGTAGAATAAACGGGTAGAAAATCAATGATTTGCCCGCACAGCAGTTCAAAGTAGTTCAAAAAGGCTAACTTTTATGAGGAGGGAATAGCAATGTCTAAAATTATCGGTATTGACCTGGGAACAACAAATTGCGCCGTTGCCGTTTTAGAAGGCGGTGTGCCGGAAATAATACCGAATGCCGAAGGTAGCAGGTTAACTTCTTCCGTGGTAGCTTTTACCAGGGAAGGGGAAAGAATAGTCGGGCAGGTGGCTAAACGCCAGTCGATTACAAATCCTGACCGGACGGTTCTCTCGATTAAAAGAGAAATGGGAACGGGTTATAAAGCCCATATCAATGGGCAGGACTATACACCTCAGGAAATTTCTTCCATGATCTTGCAAAAGCTCAAAGCCGATGCTGAAAGCTACCTAGGAGAAAAAGTTGAAAAAGCAGTTATTACCGTTCCCGCTTATTTTTCGGACAGCCAGCGGCAAGCGACTAAAGATGCCGGCCGTATTGCCGGGTTGGAGGTCATGCGCATTATCAATGAGCCGACGGCAGCGGCTCTGGCCTACGGCCTGGATAAAGGTGAAGATCACACCATCCTGGTTTATGATTTGGGCGGCGGAACTTTTGATGTCTCCATCCTGGAACTCGGTGAGGGAGTGGTGGAGGTTAAGGCTACCAGCGGGAACAACCGCTTGGGCGGTGATGACTTTGATGAACGGGTGATCTCCTACCTGACCTCCGAGTTCAGGAAAGAAACGGGAGTTGACTTGAGTAAGGACCGCACTGCGATGCAGCGTTTAAAAGATGCCGCGGAAAAAGCGAAAATCGAACTATCCAGTGTTACAAGTACCAATATCAATCTTCCTTTTATTACGGCTACGGCCGATGGGCCCAAACACCTGGATATGACTCTTACCAGAGCCAAATTTGAGGAACTGATTGAGGATCTTGTAGAAAAAAGCATGGGCCCTTTACGCCAGGCCCTTTCTGATTCCGGCCTAGGAACGAAAGGTATTGACCGGGTTATTTTAGTGGGCGGTTCCACAAGGGTCCCCCTAGTTCAGAAGGTGATTAAAGATCTTCTCGGTAAGGAGCCACACAAGGGTGTCAATCCCGATGAAGTCGTCGCCTTGGGGGCAGCTATTCAGGGGGGAGTTTTGGCTGGCGAAGTGAAGGATGTTTTGCTGCTTGACGTAACACCACTCTCCCTGGGCATTGAAACCCTGGGCGGGGTTTTTACGAAAATTATCGAAAGAAATACAACTATACCCACGGATAAGAAGCAGATTTTTTCTACGGCTGCCGATAACCAGACCAGCGTGGAGATCCATGTCCTGCAGGGTGAACGTCAAATGGCTGCGGGAAATAAAACGCTGGGGCGTTTTATCCTTGACGGTATTCCTCCGGCGCCGCGTGGAATCCCACAGATTGAAGTTTCCTTTGATATTGATGCCAACGGTATTGTCAATGTTTCAGCGAAAGATCTCGGGACCGGCAGGGAACAGAAGGTGACGATTACGGCTTCTTCCGGTTTAGGGAATGACGAAATCGAACAAATGGTGGAGGATGCCCAAAAATATGCCGCCGAGGATAAAAAAATGAAAGAGCTTGTTGATGCCCGCAATCAGGCTGATGCTTTAATTTATTCCACCGAAAAAACCCTGCGTGAGCTGGGTGATAAAGTGGACGGCGCTGCAAAAGAACGCATTGAAGGGGCGATTGGGGAGCTAAAAGAAGCTGCAGAAAGCAGTGATCTGGAAAAAATAAAAGCTGCCTCTGAGCGATTAAGCGGACTCCTGCATGAGATTTCCACCAAACTTTATGAACAGGTCAGTAAAGAAGACCAGGCCGGTACAGGGGGAGACCCCCATGGACCGGGAGGCGGGGCCGGATCGTATAATAGTAATCAGGAAGATGTTGTCGATGCTGATTATGAGGTTGTTGACGAAGAGGAAAAGAAATAAGGCTTCTTTTTTAAAGGGGCGGAAGAAGAATGACTGTGAAGAAAGATTATTATGAGACTCTGGGTGTAAAGAGAGATGCCGGCCCGGAAGAAATTAAAAAAGCATATCGCAAACTGGCCCGGCAGTATCATCCTGATGTTAATTCTGATAAGGACAGTGAGGCCAAATTTAAAGAAATCAAAGATGCTTACGAGGTCCTCAGTGATCCCCAAAAAAGAGAGAACTATGATCGTTTCGGTCATGAAGGAGAATCTTTCCAGGGGTTTGGGGGATTTGGTGATTTTACCTCCGGGTTTGAAGACATTTTTGATACCTTTTTTGGAGGCGGCTTTACAACGGGAAGAGGCCGGCAGGCATCCGCTCCACGGCGCGGCGCGGATTTGCGCTATGATCTGGAAATTTCCCTAAAGGAAGCTGTCCAGGGGAAAACAACCTTTTTAAATATTCCCCGGGCTGAAAATTGTCCCGCTTGCGGGGGGACAGGGGCCCGGGAAGGAACTTCCCCTGTTACCTGCACGGCCTGTGGGGGTACGGGCCAGCAGCAGGTTGTGCGCAATACCGCCTTTGGTCGTTTTGTCAGTGTAAAAACTTGTGAAAAATGCCGGGGCGAAGGCCGGATTATTAAGGAGCACTGCCCACAATGCCGCGGTGAAGGGCGGGTTATACGGGAAAGAAAAATTGAAATTAAGATTCCTCCCGGCGTGGACAGCGGTTCCAGGTTGCGTATTTCCGGTGAAGGAGAAGCTGGAACCAAAGGGGGGCCACCGGGAGATCTTTACGTGGTCATTCACGTGCGCCCCCATGAAATATTTAAACGCCAGAATAATAACCTTGTTTGTGAAATCCCGCTTAGTTTTGTCCATGTTGCTCTGGGGGGGGAAATTGAAGTGCCCACCCTTGAGGGGAAGGCTAAGTTACGTATTCCGGAGGGGACCCAGCCGGGAGCTGTTTTTCGGCTTAAAGGGAAAGGGGTGCCCTCTCTGCGGGGTTTTGGCCGGGGAGATCAACTTGTGAGGATAAAAGTGGAGGTGCCGCGCCGTCTAAATGCCCGGCAGAAAAAAATTTTGCAGGAATTTGCCCAGGTCAGCGGCCTGGAAATTCCTGATCATGAGGATAAAAGTTTTTTTGAACGCGTCAAGGATACGTTTAATGCGAAATAACTGCCTTTAGAGTATATCAAGATCTCAGGTTTACGATCATGGGATTATACGGGAGAGATGCGGGTGTCTTTCTGGTTTTTTCTTCCTCCGGGGGATCTTTATAATCAAGAGCATATTATTTTGAAAGGAAAGGTGTTTACGCATCTAAAGGCAGCACGGTTAAGGCCGGGCGAACGTATTGTGCTTGCCGATGGCAGGGGCAGGGCTTTTGCAGCCCGCCTTCTTTCCCGCGGTGCGCAGTCAGCTGAGGCGAAGATTTTACATGAGTTGGACAGAAATGCTGAGCCCCCGCTGGAAGTAACTTTGTTTTCGGGAATTGCCAAAGGCGAAAAAATGGACCGGATTGTCCGTCAGTCTGTAGAGCTGGGCGTGAGCAAAATTGTTCCGGTCTTAACCGAGAGGACGGTTGTAAAACTAAAGAGGGGCAAAGGGGAGGAAAGGGCCCGGCGCTGGCAAAATATTGCCTTTGCTGCTGCGGCGCAGTGTCGCCGCAGTTTTGTCCCGGAGGTCTTAAAACCTTTAAGTTTTACGGAGATGCTTGACCTGCTGCACGGAGAAAAAATGATTCTTGTCCCCTGGGAGGAAGAAAGGGAGAGGGGACTCCGGCACTTGGTTGAAAGTATTAAAGTCCCCCCGCAGTCAGTATGCATTTTTACCGGCCCGGAGGGGGGAATTGCTCCCCGGGAAATGGAAAAACTAAAGAGGCTCTCAGGTTTTTACCCTCTTACTCTGGGGCCGCGTATTTTAAGGGCAGAGACAGCCCCCCTGGCTGTTCTTGCTGTGCTGATGTACGTTTGGGGGGATCTGGGGTGCTACTAATTCTGAAATTATTGCAGGGGTGTGTTCATTGCCATTGAAGGTTGCCTTTTACACTCTGGGATGCAAAGTAAATTATTATGATACGGAGGCCCTCAAAAGGGAATTCTGCCGGGAAGGCTTTACGATTGTCGATTTCAAAGACCGGGCGGATGTCTACGTGGTAAATACCTGCACCGTTACCCATTTGGCCGATCGCAAATCACGGCAGCTTATTCGCCGGGCGAAAAGGCGTAACCCCGAAGCTCTGGTGGCGGTGACAGGTTGCTATGTCCAGGCCAATCCCGCCGGTGTTGCCTCTTTGCCCGAGGCAGATTTATTTTTAGGTACCGCCGAACGCCTTTCTCTGCCGCAACTGGTCAAAAAAAAGCTTGCCGGAGAAAATTTTATTTCCCCGGTTAAACCTTACAGGGAAAAGGCTGTTTTTGAGGAGATGCCCTTTCTGCCAGAACAAGGCCGGACAAGGGCTTTTTTAAAGATACAGGATGGCTGCAGCCAATTTTGCAGTTATTGCATTATTCCTCTGGCCCGGGGGCCGCTGCGCAGTCTTTCCCTTCAAAAAGGGATGGAATACCTGCAGGATATCAGCAGCTCCGGCTTTAAGGAAGTAGTACTCACGGGTATTCACCTGGGGTTGTACGGGATGGATTTTACCCCTCCGGTAAGCTTGGCTTCTTTTTTGAAAAAGGCTGTTACGGTGGAGGGGATAGAGAGAATCCGCCTCAGTTCAATTGAACCGACAGATTTCAGTGAAGAACTGATTTCTGTACTCCAGGCTCAAAAAAAAATTTGCTGCCATTTACATATCCCTTTACAGAGCGGCGATGACACTATTTTAAGGAAAATGGGGCGTCCTTACGATACTGCCGGCTATGCCGGTCTTTTAAAGAGGTTACGGGATGTTTTACCCGATCTGGCTGTAAGCACGGATATTATGGTCGGGTTTCCCGGGGAGGACACCGAACATTTTCATAATAGTATCAGTTTTGTCCGGGAATGTTCCTTCAGCCGTTTACATGTCTTTAAATATTCACCCCGTCCGGGCACGAAGGCTGCGGCCATGACCCCGCAGGTTTCCCCACAGGCAAAAGAGGAAAGGAGCAAGGCCATGCTCTCCCTGGGAGAGGAGCTCTCTGCAACTTTTCAGGAAAAGTTTCTCGGGCGGAGGCTTGCCGTTCTTTTTGAAAAAGAGCTGAAAATGCCGGTAACCCGGGATAATGCTGGCCAGCAGCCGGAAAAGGAAAAAAAGTGGGAGCAGTGCAGCTTTTTTGAAGGCCTGACCTCCAATTACCTGCGGGTACACGCTTCTGTGCCCACCGGAAAGTGGAGGGGTAAAATTGGCGAAGTTTACATGACAAAAAATTGCCGCGGTTACCTGCAGGGTTACCTGGTAGAGTAAAAAGCAGCCCTCCCCAATAGACTCTTCAAGGGACTATTCAAGCTAAGCAGCACAGTAGAAGATGCCCGGTAAATTGTAATGACAGTCATACTCAGGCTTTCCCCCGCATATAATCAAGGAAGGAAATATTGAAGGGGGAAAGCTAATGAGAAAAAGAAGCAAGTTTTTTGTTGTAGAAGCACGCCGTCTCATTCCGCTGTTGTTTCTACTGGTACTTTTGATTGGCCTGACGGTTTATGATAATTTTTTCCGTACCGAACCAACCGCCGGGTTACCGGAAGGCGGCGTGGAGAGCCTGGTTTTTACCACTACTGATCAGGGGGCTCTGACGGCGCCGACTTCTTTTAGTCTTGTGGCCGATCATGAAGAATGGACCAGGGTTTCCCAGGATATGGGTCTGTCTCTTCCCGATTATCCCTTTAATGCTGCCGCAGAGGTGGCTGTATTTGCAGTTAACAGTGAAATCCACAATATGAATGTCATACCCAGGTTTGGAGAGGTGGAAATCAGGGTTTTGGTAGAACCCAAGGATAATTTTTTCCATGTGATTACCGTTGATCGGCAGGCTGTGGACCTGGATAATGCTGTATGGCAGTTTGTAGATCATGAAGACCGCGTTTTAAGCCGGATTGTCCCTTTTTGGCAGGCAGAAGAGGACCAGGAAAATGAAGTAGAAAAAGAAGCCGAGGAAACGGTCAAATAGTCTGAATGGGATCGGGAAGCCCGCTTTTTTCTATTATTGCTCTTTGTCATGTGCCGGGGATTCTTCTGGTATTTCCTGGGAAATAATATCTTTCAGTGCTTCTCCAATGATCTTTTGCACATCTGCAAGCATCACGCTAAAATGGTACTCCCTCTCCAGATACTCCTTAACAACCATATTCAGGCTGATAACTTCCCACATTTGGGTCAGACGTTTTTCCTGCTCCGGTGCCACCTCCAAGCCGGACATTTTTTGTTTTTGCAATTCCCATTGAGTTTTTTGGAAATCAGTAAGCATCTCCTTGGCGTGGGGATCTTTTTCCAGTTTTTCCTGGCATTTTATAAAGTTTTTGTATTCCGGGGACGACTTGATTGCTTTGGCCAAAGCATGGGCATGGTCATAAACGTTCACAGGTTTTTACTCCTTTCATAATGAAATATTATAAGGGCTTCAGGCCCGGGGTTGGATATTTTGTGTTGCCAACGCTTGCTGTACGAATTGCATAATTTCTGCGGCTGCTTTTTCAGGATTACTGCTATCTACGGCCAGGGCAAAACCACCGGTTTTTTCCGGCTGGGATTCACTGTATAGACGATCATAATACCGTTCGCAAAGCAGGCGGATCAACTCCGGATAATTTTCCTGTTCTAATAATAAAAGGAAGTGTGCAACCGTTTTTGCTCCGAGGTATTTTTTAAGTGATTGAATGGCCCCCTCAATCTCTTCGATTTCGTCCTGGATAGAGGGGGTATATTCTTTCAGGAGTCGTTCAACCCTCTTTTCCAAAGGGGCTGTCAGAAGGATGTGCGCTCCCTCCTGGATAGATTGGAAGAGAAAGGCAGGCAGGTAAACAGAACCGATCCTTTTACCTTCACCCTCCAGGAGCAGGTAGGGAGCGCTCTGGAGTTCCTCCAGGCGGTTCCAGAGCAGAGCATCAAAATCTTTCTGGCAGCGTTTTTCCCGAAAACCTATATGTCCAAAAAGGGAACCCCGGTGGCGAGCCAGATCCTCGAGATCAATACCCGGGCAGTCTCTGGCCATAAGCAGGCGCAGGATTTCTGTTTTACCGGTGCCTGTAAGCCCGTTAAGAACAAAGAGGGGTTTTTTAAGTTCATAAGCAGTCAGCTGATCCAGAATGAAGCGCCTGTAGGCTTTATAGCCACCCGGCAGTCTGTAGGCGGGTATCCCCACTGTTTCCAGGAGATTGTAAACGCTTTTACTCCGCAAACCTCCTCTCCAGCAGTACACAACCGGTATTCTATTATATCCCAACCGGATGATTTTCTCCATAATTTCCGGGAGTTTGGGGCTAACGAGATTTAAACCTGTCATCCGGGCATGATGCCGGTCTTCTTTGTATTGCAGCCCGATAATTTCCCGTTCCTGATCGTTAAAAAGAGGGATGTTTACGGAACCGGGAATAGAGCCTTGCCCGTATTCATGTGGGGAGCGCAGATCGATAAAAATAGCTGTGGGTAGCTTTATTGCTTCTTGAACAGTAATATCCCCGTACATATTTTCAATCCTTCCATTGTACAGTTAAACTGAACAGCGACCAAATTTGGGGCAGGGCCGGGCACCACCCTTTATTTCCCCAAAAGCTTATAATTCAAGTTCAACCGGGTGGCGGTCCTGAAAAAAACTTCTTTTGCCTCCATAAGTATTATAACAGAATTTTTTTTAAAAAAAACGGGACTGTTACGTTTGGTTCATGCTTGATGATAACTCCTCAAGTATAAACCGGGAGAATTATTAGTATAAATATATTTCTGCTTGCTATTTTGTATGGGATACAAAAGGATAAAATGCTATAATAACCTTGCGGTGAAGTTTTTTTAAGGAGGCGTTTTCATGGAAAACTGTGTATTTTGTAAAATAATCCGCGGAGAAATACAGTCGCAGTTTGTTTATCAAGATGAAGAGGTTGTTGCCTTTCATGATCAGGCTCCTTTGGCTCCTGTCCATGTCCTTATTATACCACGCTTGCATATTCCCACGTTCAATGACCTGCAAATCGAGCATAAAGGGCTCATGGGACATCTGCTCTGGGTAAGTCAAGAGATTGCCCGGCAGAAAAACATTCAGGAAAAAGGTTATCGCCTGATTATGAATTGTGGCCGGGATGCAGGGCAGGAAGTAAATCATCTTCATTTTCATCTCTTGGGGGGACGACCTTTAGGAGAGCAGTAAAACGGAGATAAATAAAAATTAATATTTATCCAGTGCGTACCCTTGAGTATAAAATCTTTTTTACATTTTGTCTCTCATTGACAGCTATTCGGTCAAAAGGTATAATAAGTTGAACGGTTTTCCGTAGGACCTTTTTATCAGGTCGGGCTGAGGGGAGGGAAGCATGTGTCTGAAGTAAAAGTTGGTAAGAACGAGAGTTTTGATAGCGCCCTGAGAAGGTTTAAAAGGCAATGTGCACGGACAGGTATACTTTCGGAGATACGTAAAAGAGAACACTATGAAAAACCAAGCGTTCGCCGCAAAAAAAAGGCCGAAGCGGCGCGTAAAATACGCAGAAAAAGAAGATCTTATCGATAAATAATGTTTCAAGATAGCCGGAGGGCCCTTAAGAATGAGGTTTGGCATTTTATTAAAGGTTTAAACTTTTCTTAATAAGCCTTTAAATAAGGTGAGTGGGGCCCTTCCTCTATCAGGATGGAAATAGGGAAAATTCTTATTCAGCTGCTGTTTACCTCCCCCTAAATGAAAGGAAGGCGGGATTTTTAGTAAAAATTAGGATAAATATTTCCGGTAGAACTTGGTAAAACCAAGTTTTACTCTTCTAGGGGGTTATCCTTTGTTTAAAAAGCTTTGTTTTGTAGTCATATTTTCCCTGGTTCTAACTTTTGTTTTCGGTATATTTGCCAGTTCCACGCCCGGCGCCGCGCCAGTTTATGTTCTTCCTGTGAAGGGTGAGATCGAGCCGGGGTGGCTAGTCTATTTTGAGCGCTCCTTAAAGGAGGCTGCCGATGCCGGTGCTGCTGCCGTAATCCTGGAGCTGGATACTCCCGGAGGTTATATCGATACGGCGATAAAGGCCCGCAAGCTTATTGACGAGTCCCCCTTTCCTGTTTATGGTTATGTTCAATACCATGCCCTTTCTGCAGGCGCTTATTTAGCCCTCAGCACGGATGAATTTTTCATGGCTCCCGGGGCGACTATTGGAGCTGCCGAACCCAGGATTCTGGGCAGCCAGGAGGCTGCTGATGAAAAATATCTTTCTTCCTGGGAAGCAGAGATGCGTGTAGCCGCTGAAAAACAGGGCAAAGATCCTCTTCTGGCAGCGGCAATGGTCCGCAAGGAAATTGCCATTGAAGGCGTTGTTACTGCCGGGGAGCTTTTAACTCTTACCGCTCAGGAAGCGGAAGACCTGGGGTTTAGTGATGGAACAGCCGCCAAATTGGCCGGGTTGCTGCCGGTTCTTAATCTTGAAGGGTCCCGTCTGGTTAGAACAGCGCCAACCCAGTGGGAGATTTTCAGCGGGTGGCTGATAAAACCCGTGGTCGCTACTCTTCTTCTCTCCGCAGCCTTCCTTTTTCTGATCGTGGAAGTTCTTACAGCGGGCTTTGGTTTGGCCGGTCTTTTAAGTATACTTTCTTTTGGTCTTTATTTTGGGGGGCATTTCTTTACCGGGGTGAGCGGCTGGCCGGCTATTTTCTTGTTTACCTTTGGTATTATTTTACTTCTTATCGAGGCTTTTATACCGGGATTTGGTGTATTGGGAGCAGGGGGTCTTGTTTGCGTTTCTGCTTCCATTGTTTTGACCGCTGCTTCAACCGATCTAGGGGTAAAAATGCTCTTTATTTCCCTTGTAGTTTCCGCGCTGGCAGGTTACCTTGCTTTTAAATATTTCCAGCGTAAGGGTACGCTGCGAAGTTTTGTCCTGCTGGAGGCTGCTACCAGGGAAGGGGGTTTCAGCTCCACGGCGGATTGGTACTATCTAACAAGCAAAACCGGCCAAAGCATTACCCCTCTCCGGCCCGCCGGGATTGCGGAGATCGAGGGCTCCAGGTTTGATGTGGTCAGCGAAGGTTCTTATATTCCGGCAGGAGCGAACATCGAGGTCATCAAGGTGGAAGGAAGACGCATAGTGGTGCGCTCTTGTGGCGCCGGTGAAAGGGAAAACAGCCGGCGATAGCATTTTTCTTGGAAGAGCTGTTTCGATTATCAGTAATGTTTGATTATTTCAGCAATGTTTTTTTGCAATTATACACGGAAAGGATGATCATGGTGGACGGTTTTTTACCTTTTTTGATCCTGCTTGTGCTTATTATTGTCGGTTTTTCTATTTTATTCAGTTTTATACCTTTGAGATTATGGATCGCTGCTCTGGCTGCTGGCGTGCGTGTCAGTATCGTTACGCTAATCGGGATGCGTTTGCGGCGTGTCATCCCCGCTAAAGTCGTCGAACCACTGATCAAGGCAACCAAGGCCGGGTTGGAGTTAAATGTAAATAAATTGGAGGGCCATTACCTGGCCGGCGGTAATGTCGATAAAGTCGTCAACGCTCTCATCGCTGCCCAAAGAGCGAATATCGAGCTGGGCTTTGAAAGAGCGGCGGCAATAGATCTGGCCGGCAGGGATGTTCTGCAGGCGGTGCGGATGAGTGTAAACCCCAAAGTTATTGAGACTCCTGTAGTGGCCGCGGTAGCTAAGGATGGCATTGAAGTCAAGGCCAAGGCACGGGTGACAGTCCGGGCCAATATCGATCGCCTGGTCGGGGGTGCAGGAGAGGAAACGATTATCGCCCGGGTGGGGGAGGGGATTGTCACCACCATTGGTTCTTCCGGAAGTCACAAGGAAGTTTTGGAGAATCCCGATATGATTTCTCACACGGTGTTGAACAAGGGCCTCGATGCCGGCACGGCTTTTGAAATTCTTTCGATCGATATTGCGGACGTGGATGTGGGCAAAAACATCGGGGCACAGCTGCAGACAGATCAGGCGGAGGCCGATAAGCGTATTGCCCAGGCCAAGGCCGAGGAAAGGCGGGCCATGGCTGTGGCCAAAGAGCAGGAAATGATAGCGGCCGTGCAGGAGATGCGCGCCAAAGTTGTGGAGGCCGAAGCAGAAGTGCCTGAAGCCATGGCCCAGGCCCTGCGTGAAGGCAAACTCGGTGTCATGGATTATTATAACCTGCAAAATATTTTTGCTGATACCCAGATGCGGGATTCTATTTCCAAACTGGGTAAAGCGGATAATGATGAAGAGAATCCGGGTCGCAAGTAAAAGAGATTAACCAAATCTGAAGAGGTGTGTATGGACGCATGGAACTGATCATTCTTTTGATTGTGCTGAAGGTCCTTTCTTCTCTTTTTCAGTCTTTTCGGGGTGGGGGGGGAAAGCCGTTACCACCCCAGAGACGGCCTCTCAGACCTCCCTTGCCTCCCGATTTATTTGATATTCGAAAGGAGAAAAATCCGCAGGAAACAGAAGGCGGGGTCATGGATGTCCGGGAAGGTTTGGAGGACAAAGAAGAAACAGCGCCCGGGGAGATGGCCGTGGCCAAACCAAGTTTGCAACCCTTGTTTTTCGAGGATGAAATTCCGGGGGATGAAAGTCAGCCTTTATGGCAGGTAGCGGCTATGAGGCGGGAAGTTCCTGTCTCCTCCAGGAAAGAAGGTCAGGAGAAAGTTATCCGGCATAAGCGGGAATATGAACTGGCGAGACTGCTAAAAGGGGATAATCTCGCTTTGAGTATAGTTGCTCTGGAGGTCCTTTCTCCTCCACGTGCCCGGAGACCTTTCCATTCCGCCAGGGTGAAAAAATAGCAAATATTTGCTTTATGAACACTTTTTATTCCGACTTCACAAAATCACTTTTATGAAAGCAGTTCGTTGTACAGAGGTTGGCAGAACAAAGCTGCTTTCAAAGCTGTTTTAATGAACGTGCTGTAACTACTCTCAGGTCAACAGGTTGTTTGCGACCGGGCGGCGAGCATGGGGAGGCGGTTATATCTTCTTCCCTTCAGGTCCTGTGTTGCGCTGCGGGGACGCTTGAACCGTCCCGTGCTTCAGCCTTTATTTCCTGGATAGTAACAGCGCTTTGTTTTTTTTACCCGGTATTTTGTAGTATGGGCATCCCATCAGGTGGCATAACCTTATAATTAAAGCATAAATTTTAATAAACAGGTAGAGAAAATGACTAGGAGGCGTTATTTTTTGAGGGGTAAGGAATTCGGGGAAAAAAAGAAAAAATGGTCGGAAAGCCTGGCTGATTTTTTTGAACTACCCAAAGAACTTCTTTTAAATTTGCCCCGGGTGACGTTAATAGGCAATGTACAGCTCTATCTGGAAAATTATGGTGGCATTATTGAATACAGTGATGAATTGCTGCGTCTGAAAATAAGGGGCGGCGAGATTATTATTAAAGGTAAAGACTTGGTCATTAAAAATTTTTTTGGTGAAGAAATTTTTATCGAAGGGGAGATTCGTTCCCTGGAATATCAGTGATTTGGAGAAAGGCGGGTTAAAGATTTGGCTGTGCTGGAGCGAAGGGGGCTCTGGCCGGGGTATTTGCTTATTTCCCTGCAGGGGCCGGGGATAGCGAGGCTTTTAAATTTAACAGTAAAAAACAGGATCTATTTTTGGGACCTGAACTACCAAGCGAATACAGTAACGGTAAAAATCAGGCCCCGGGATTTTAAACGCCTGCGTCCCCTTCTCAAAAAAACCGGCTGCAGGGTAAAAATACTGCAAAAAAAGGGAACACCCTTTATCCTGCTGCAGGGTTGGCGCCGGAAAGGGTTACTGGTTGGGATTATTCTTTTTTGTCTTACGCAGTATTTATTATCGCAGTTTATTTGGCAGATTAATATTCAGGGAAACGAAGGTGTGAACACCGGCAAAGTTGCCGCTATTTTAGAAAATAGCGGTGTCCGTAAAGGCGTACTGAAGAGCAACGTTGATCTTTCCGACCTGGAAAGAAAACTTCTTTTGGAGCTGGAGGGGCTGCAGTGGGTAGGGGTCAGTTTGGATGGTGTTTGCCTGAATGTCCAGGTTATTGAGCGGCAGGGAGAACCTCCTCCAGAAGAAGTGGTCACCAACCTGATTGCCGCCAAAGATGGGCTTGTTGTGGATATTTTGGTTCTGGCCGGGGAAGCTGTTGTTGATATTGGGGATACTGTACAAAAAGGCCAGGTGCTTATTTCCGGAAAAGTGACAATTGAAGAGGAGAACGAGGAGAATAATGGAGAACCTGTAGAAAAAAGTATAGATGTCCGGCCGAAGGGAAAAGTTGAAGCCCTTGTCTGGTATGAAAGCTATGCGGAAGCGCCTTTGTACAGGGTAATAAAAAGAAAAACGGGTGTTCATTCCCGTTCCTTTTCCCTGCGGATCAAAGATCGGGAATATCTACTTTGGGGTTTCCAAAATTCTCCTTACCGTAATTACGAGCTGGAAAAAATTAAACGGACCTTTGCATGGAGGAATCTTTGCCTGCCTGTCGAATTACTAAATAATAACTATTGGGAATTTGAGGTAGAAATACAGCCTGTTTCTCCGCAGGAAGCTTTGCAGCAAGCCAGGAGTGAAGCCTTCAAGAAGGTTGGTGCCCAGCTTTCCCGGGGAACTGTGATTAAAAAAAGAATGGCCAGCGAATATTATTTTTATGAACTAGGGACAGTTGGCTGCCGTGCAATGTTTGAAACATTAGAGGATATCGTTATCCCCCAAATTTCTTTAGGAAGTGGAGGGAACTTATTTCTTGACGGAGGAGTATGAAGAAGAATCCAAGCTTTATTTAAAGGACATGGATGAAGTTTTCCCCTTGCTCGGAAAATTTGATGAGCACATTTCCCTGGTGGAAGAAAGCTTTATGGTGAGAATTATTCCCCGGGGAGACGAGCTTACCTTCCAGGGTAAAAAAGAAGATGTGGAAAGAGTATATACTCTTTTTCAAGAACTTCTGGCTGTAATCAGAGGAGGGCATTTTTTAACGACTCCGGAATTTATTTATGCCTTGAAGCTTGCCAAGGGGGGACAAGGCCGGGAAATCAAATCTCTTTTTAACGACTTTGTTCTTGTTACCGACCGGGGTAAAAAAATCCGTCCCAAGACTTTGGGCCAAAAAAAATACGTGGAAGCCTTACGTGGTTATGAGATTGTCTTTGGTATAGGCCCGGCTGGGACCGGTAAGACCTACCTGGCGATGGCGATGGCTGTTTTTGCTTTAAAGAATAAAATTGTGCAGAGGCTGGTATTAACCAGGCCTGCCGTGGAAGCCGGGGAGCACCTTGGTTTTTTGCCCGGGGATTTGCACGATAAGGTTGATCCTTACCTGCGTCCCCTTTATGATGCTCTTTATGATTTAATGGGCGTGGAAAGCTTTTTGAAGTACAGGGAAAAAGGAGTTATTGAGGTTGCCCCGCTGGCCTATATGCGGGGAAGAACACTGGACGATTCTTTTATAATTTTGGATGAAGCTCAAAATACCACTCCCGAACAAATGAAGATGTTTTTGACCCGGATGGGTTTTGGTTCCAAGGTTGTAATCACGGGGGACATCACCCAGATAGATCTTCCCCGGGCCCAGTTTTCCGGTTTAGTTGAAATTATGAGTGTTTTAAAAGATATTCCGGAGATAGCTTTTATTTATTTAAGTGACCAGGATGTGGTTCGGCATAATCTGGTGCAAAAAATTATTAAGGCCTACGAAAAATATCAGGATGTAA
Organism: Dethiobacteria bacterium; assembly: GCA_050948785.1. Classification (GTDB taxonomy): domain Bacteria; phylum Bacillota; class Dethiobacteria; order DTU022; family UBA8154; genus JAAZMI01. The sequence continues at coordinate 47,185 of JBMNEM010000006.1, read as the reverse complement.
AAAACCGGGGATCAGGATAAAATGCTGCATTTATGGATTAAAGCCAAAGTATTTTTAAGTGATTTTTATTTCTTGATCAAAAGTAAAGGAGGCCGGAGATTTCTTCTGGGGGCCGGCCTTTTTATCTTCATATATTTTTTTCTCCTTTTTTCCATTATGCCTCTGGGGGTTTCTGTGGAGTTGGGGATGCCCAGCCCGCAAAGGATTATTGCCCACAGAGAAGTGATTGACACCTTTACTACAAACATGCTGCGGGAAGAAGCAGCTGTTGCTGTTCCGGAGGTTTATGACCATGTTCCTGATGTTTTGGAAGAGGGGAAAACTTTTCTGGTCCATTTCTTTGAAGAAATTAGGAGAATTAAAAACTTAAAAGATGACGGCGTGGAGGACAGGGCAGCCTTGTTTTTTAAAGAAAATCCGGATGTCCTGCTGCCGGAGGAGTTTATTCGTGTTCTTTTAGAGCAGAACCATGACAGCCTGAACGAGCTGCAGGCCAGAATAGAAAAGATCTTTGAGGAGGTCATGTCCAAAGGCATTAGACAGGAAGGAAAGCAGGATGCCTTGAATCAGGTTTTACAGGAAACGGGTTTGTTGCCTTTCAGTCTGGAGATTCGGCAAGGAACGGAAAGATTGCTTACCCCTCTTATTCAACCCAATATGATCTTTAACGCAGTGGCGACAAAGGCAAACCAAGAAGCGGCCAGGCAGGCGGTAGAGCCGGTCCGTATTTTAAAAAAATCCTTGATTGTGCAAGAAGGGGAGGAAATCACCGCGAAGCATATCGCTCAACTAAAAGACCTGGGGTTGCTGGGGTCGCGTATTAACCGGGGAGGGTATGCCGGACTTTTCTTTATACTTGCTATTATTTTTATTTTAGTAATATTATATCTTTATCTTTTTAACAGGGATATTTATGACAGTTTCACTTCGCTTTCCTTGCTGGGTTTGATTGTCGTTTTAACGCTTGTGCTTGGCCTGGCGATGCGTTACTTTTCCGGTTATTTAATGCCCATGGCTATGGGTGCAATACTGATTGCCGTTCTTTTTGAGCCCCGTCTGGCAGTACTGATCAGTATGATTATGGCACTGCTTTTTGGATTTGTTGTTGATGGGGAATTTAATTATATAATTGTATCTTTGTTTAGCGGTCTGGTAGCAATATGCAGTGTTTCCCGCCTGCAGAGGCGTTCCGATCTTACCAGGGCGGGTATTTATGTCGGGGGGGTCAATATTCTCTGTATTACCGCCCTGCTCCTTCTCAACAGGGGTTTTCAGCTGGAATATGATTTTTTGAGAGAATTCAGCATTTCTGTCCTTGCGGGCCTGGGAAACGGTCTTTTTTCCTCCGTAATGGCGATTGGTCTCTTGCCCTACCTGGAAAGCGCCTTTGGTTTGACAACCGCTGTTACGCTATTAGAATTGGCCGATCCGGGCCACCCTCTGCTGCGCAAGTTGCTGCTAGAGACTCCCGGCACTTATCATCACAGTATCGTCGTTGGAAACCTTGCCGAGGCGGCGGCAGAGGCGATCAAAGCTGATCCCCTTCTTTCCCGGGTGGCGGCGTTTTATCATGATATCGGCAAGATAAAGCGCCCCTACCTTTTTGTCGAAAACCAGTTTACGGGTGATAACCCTCACGACAAAATTTCCCCCTACCTCAGCGCGCTGATTATCCGTTCCCATATTAAAGATGGTTTAGAGCTTGCCCGGGAGGCCAAACTACCGTTTCCCGTGATCGAAATTATTCAACAGCACCATGGGACAAGTTTAATTGGATATTTTTATCAACAGTTAGCAGATAAAGAAGACAAGGGGATCGCGGTTACGGAGGAGGAATTTCGCTATGAAGGTCCTTTACCGCAAACCAAGGAGGCCGCGATCATTCTTCTGGCTGATGCTGTAGAGGCCGCGGTACGTTCCTTATCACGCCCGATAGCCGGGAGGATTGAAGGTATGGTTAGAAAGATTATTAAGGAAAAGCTAAACGATGGGCAGCTGGATGAAGCACCTTTGACTTTGAAGGATTTGGATAAAATCGGGGATACTTTCGTCCACATTCTCGCGGGAGTTTTTCACCAGAGAATTGAATATCCAGAAAAGGAATTAAGAGCGGATCTGGAGAGGGGGAAAAAATAAGTGGCAGTTCTGGTTACTAATATACAGGATATTATTGAAATTTCAGCGGATCAGTTATTTTTGCTGGAAGAGGTGGGTAATTTAATTTTGCGATTGGAAGGGCAGTCTCAGGAATGTGAGGTCAGTATTATTCTTGTAGACAACGGCTATATTCAGGAATTAAATTTTACTTACAGGGGTGATGATTGTCCGACCGATGTTTTGGCTTTTAACTTGCAAGATAACACCACTGCACTGGAAGAGGAAAAAATTCTCGGTGATGTCGTTATCTCTGTGGAAAAAGCGCAGGAGCAGGCCCAAGTTTACGGACATACGTTGCGGCGGGAGATTGCATTCCTGGCGATACATGGTATACTGCACTTACTGGGATACGATCATGAAACAAAAGAAGCGGAACAAGAGATGTTGGCAAAGAAAGAACTGGTTCTTAAAAAATTTAAACTGTGAAAAGTGGGAATTTGTCTTAACCCGAAGAGGGAGCTGCCTGACAGGAAAAGCAATGAAATTCTGAAAGCCTTTTACAGGATGATGGAGTTATGAAACGCAAACAATTTATACGCAGCTTGATGGATGCTTTGCAGGGTATCTTTTGTGCCCTGCGCAGGGAAAAAAATATGAAACTGCATTTAATCAGTGCCATAATCGCCCTGGCGGCTTCTTTTTATTTTAAAGTGGAAAGGCTTGAACTTCTTTTTGTGCTCACAGCTATCGCGCTGGTCCTGATTGCTGAAATGTTGAATACGGCTTTGGAGGCCGCCGTTGATCTGAAAACAGAAGAATTTCACCCGCTGGCGCGCCTGGCTAAAAATGTGGCGGCCGGTGCGGTTTTATGTGCAGCTTTATTTGCACTTGTTGTTGGCTATATCGTTTTCGCCGACAGGTTAAAAGATCTCCATTAAGTATTATTTACGGAGGGGGAGCTGTTTTAGAGATGAAACCGGGTTCCGGCTATGTCGTTGTCGACAATAAAATGCTGATCCTGGTGGCCATAATCCTAATTTTCAACACGGTTCTTGTGGGGCTGAGCCTTAACTTCCTTTACATACAGTTTACGGATAAAAATGACAGTTTTGCCCCCAAGCAAGTGATGATCGAAGATATAGTAGAGTACAACAAGCGTCTGGCACAGGATTTGGGGGTGCAGGATCGTGCTTCCGTCAAGGAAAAACTGGCCACTTTTTGTTATGAGCTTGATCTGGCCAAAGACGGTGATGAACTGTCGAGCCTGCTTTTTACCCATGGACGCCAGGTCCAGGAAACTATACTGAAAGAATGGGATGCTCTTTTACGGGAGAAAATTTTAGTGCTCATTGATCGGGACAAAAACTTACAGAGACAACCGGGAAAAATCCAGTTTACCCTGCGGGTTTCCTCCAGCAACGGGGTTGTTGCGGATCCGCCGGTTTTGCATGAGGATTCGTTAAAAGAAATTTTAAATATTTACCTTGAAGGAGGCATGGCTCCGGAGCGGGTTTTCCGTATTGAGGCGGAAGAAGGCCGCAGCCGCATGCTGGTTCCCTATGACCCTCTTGATTATGTTCAGGCTCTGAGTGAAGAGCTGGATTCCTTACGAGTCAGTATGCACGAGCTGCGGGTTGCTGCCGGCCTGGCAGAGATGTCCGGCCCGGGGGTGGTGATCAAGCTTTATGATGCCCAGGACGGTTATAGCGCCGGCGATCTTATCCACGATACCGATGTCCGTGATGTGGTAAATGAGCTCTTTGCTGCGGGCGCGAAAGGAGTGGCCGTAGGCGGGCAGCGTCTGATTGCCACTTCACCGCTCCGCTGTGTAGGCCCGGTGATCCGGGTAAACCAGAAGGAGATACCGGCCAATCCTGTGGTTATTGAAGCGGTAGGGGATGCTGATGTTCTGACCAGCGGTCTGGACATTATCCGCTTTTCTTTGGAATTTCATCGTAATTTTCGTGTGGAAATTGAAAAAAAAGAGAATGTTAAGCTTCCCCAGTTCCGGAGTTAGCGGCAGGAGGAAGATTTTAAATGGATGTACAAAGACTGCTCAGATTGGCCCGGGAGATGCTGCCCTTTGCCTATGCTCCGTATTCCGACTACCGGGTAGGAGCTGCTCTGCTGACCACAGAAGGGGAGATATTCAAAGGGGTGAATATCGAAAACGCTTCTTTAGGATTAACCATCTGTGCGGAAAGAGTTGCACTCTCGGCCGCCGTTGCTGCCGGTTATCGCTCTTTTTCCCTGCTTGCTATTGCTGCAGATGGTGAGAGTAAACCTTTGCCTTGCGGTGCCTGCCGCCAGGTTCTGGGGGAGTTTTCCCGGAAACTGAAGGTGGTCGTTGCCGGGGAAGAAGGGGAACCCCTGATTTTTAACCTGGAGGAGCTGTTACCTTATCCGTTTAAGGGATCATGATAAATAATGAGGTATTTGGCAAAGGGGTAGGTTTATGCAATCGGGTTTTGTTTCCGTAATAGGACGCCCCAATGTGGGCAAGTCAACGCTGATCAATTCTTTCCTGGGTAAAAAGGTATCGATTGTTTCTGACAAACCCCAAACAACTAGAAATCGTATCCATGCTATTCTGACGACACCAAAGGCCCAGATTGTATTTTTAGATACACCGGGCATTCATAAACCCAAACACAAGCTGGGCGCTTATATGGTCAAGGTGGCCCGGGAGGCCCTGCAAGGAGTGGAACTGCTTCTCTTTGTGGTGGAAGCCACTTGCCCGCCTCGCCGGGGAGACAGGTATATAGCTTCTTTATTGCGTAATCTGGACACACCTGTTTTTCTGGTTGCCAATAAAATAGATCTGGCTTCCCCGGTTTTTACGGAACAATGGCTGCCCCTGTACCTGCATCTTTATGCCTTTAAAAAGCATTTTTTGGTTACTGCCCTGCAGGGAAATAATTTGGAACCGCTATTGGAGGAAATTGTGCGGGTCCTGCCCCAAGGCCCCCTTTACTACCCACCGGAGTTTTCGACTGATCGTCCGCAAGAATTTTTGGTCGGGGAGATCATCAGGGAGAAAATTATCCTGAAGACCCGGGAGGAAGTACCCTATTCCGTAGCTGTAGAGGTTGAGAGCATGAAATTACGTGAAGGCAGGAATTTACTGGATATCCAGGCTGTGATTTACGTGGAGAAAGAATCACAGAAAATGATTCTTATTGGCAAAAATGGCCGTATGCTCAAAGAAATTGGTACAGAGGCCCGTTTGGAGCTGGAAAAGATTTTAGGTAATCCGCTGTATCTAAACCTTTGGGTAAAGGTTAAAAAGGATTGGCGCCGCAAGGAAGGCAGCCTTCACCAATTTGGCTACGGGTAGAAATTCGGATAAAAAATAAAAGCAATTTGCTGTTTGGTGCCAGAGGGAGGAATAAGGCTGTTGAAGCTCTTAAAGACCAGGGCGCTTATCTTACGCTCCCGCCCCTTGGGGGAAAGAGACCGGCTTTTAAGCCTTTTAACCTGGGAGCGGGGCAAGCTGGCTGCTGTCGCCCCCGGTGCCCGTAAGGTCAAAAGCAGGCTGGCAGCGGGAGTGGATTATTTTACTTGCGGATTTTTTTTATTGTACAGGGGCAAATCCTTGTATACGGTAACCCAGCTGGAAATCGAGACAAGTTTTGTGCAGATCAGGAGAGATGTCAAGGCTTATGCCTACGGGATGTATCTTTGTGAACTTGTGGAAAAGCTGGTGGAAGAAGGGGAGCCCTCCCCGGCCATCTTTAATCTTCTATTAGAGTGCTGGTCCTGTCTAGACGAAAAAAATGTTGACGGGGAAATCCTGGCACGGTTCTTTGAATTAAAGCTGCTCTCGCTGCTTGGTTATCGCCCTCATTTAACGGGCTGTCTTTATTGTGGGGATGAGCAGGGCCCCTTTTTTTGGAATAATAGTGCCGGGGGAATTCTTTGTGAACGGTGCCGTCCCCGTGAAGGGGAGGTTTTCACCCTTTCCAGAGGCACGCTGGCTCTGGCTAACCACCTGTTGGGTTTAAGGCCGGCGAAAACCCGGAACATCAAGGCGGGAGTAGAACAAAAAAAAGAGCTGCAACTTTTTATCGGGCAATTTTTACAGTACTGGACTTCTGCCGGCTCCTTGCAGGGCCTTTCCTTTTTGGAGGAAATTAACAATTATTCCAGGGATAAAAGTTAAATAATGTCACAGAATAAAGGAGAGTTGGATTAAATTTGAAAGGAATTGTTTAATATGCCGGCAACACTGGAACAGGTAGAGATGTTAAGCGGAAAAGCTGGTTTAAGCTACAAAAAAGCTGCCGAACTGTTGGAAAAGACAGGAGGCGATCTTCTCCAAGCCCTGGTTATTTTAGAAGAGGAAGGCAGGATCATTTTTACTTCCCGCAGGAAAAGAGGCCGCATCTGGTCAAGGATCCTGAAAAAAAGCAAAGAGATCAAGATTAAAGTGAATCGGCCGGGAGGCACGTTGTTTCGAGTCCCACTTGTCCTTGGTATCTTCGGCACAGCTGCTTTTCCTCGCCTGGCCTCTCTAAGTATGCTGGGTTTACTCCTGGCCCGTTGTTCTCTGGAGGTAGAGTGGCGCTAAATTGCTGTATTTTTGCCATAAATCACACAAACTCTTTTCTGCATCTTGACTTCCCCTTGTTTTTTTGTTAATTTTAGAATAGAAATAGAAAAATGAACCGCTGCAGGTTTGGAAAAAGTAGCCAGGCATTGTCAGTCCGCTTCAGAGAGCCGGGGTGGGTGGAAACCCGGCCGGGCCAGCCGGGCGAAAGGCCTTCCGAAAACCATACCCCAGGGAAGAGAGCCCTTCATGGGAAATAGGGTGGAACCGCGGGAAAGACTATTCCCGTCCCTAAATGGAGGGTTTTTTTATTTTTGAAGGAGGTGTTGGCATGACTTTTCAGGAGTTGATTCTTAGTTTGCAAGATTTTTGGGTAGGGAAAGGGTGCCTGCTCTGGCAGCCTTATGATATTGAAAAGGGTGCCGGAACGATGAATCCGGCCACTTTTTTGCGGGCACTGGGACCGGAGCCTTGGAAGGTGGCCTATGTGGAGCCCTCGCGCCGCCCGGCAGACGGGCGTTACGGGGAAAACCCCAACCGCCTTTATCAACATTTTCAATACCAGGTTATTCTTAAGCCGGCTCCGGCGGACATTCAGGATCTTTATCTGGAAAGTCTTTTTCATCTGGGAATAGATCGACAGGAACACGACATTCGTTTTGTCGAAGATGATTGGGAATCCCCGACCCTGGGAGCTTGGGGTCTGGGCTGGGAAATCTGGCTGGATGGGATGGAGATCACCCAGTTTACGTATTTCCAGCAGGTGGCGGGTTTTGATTTGGAAATTGTCCCCGTAGAGTTGACTTATGGCCTGGAGCGTATTGCCATGTTTATACAAAAATGTGACAATGTTTTTGATCTGCAGTGGACACCGCAGGTAAAATATGGTGATGTTTTCCAAAGTGCGGAACAGGAGCATTCCTGTTACAGCTTTGAGGAGGCGGATACTTCTTTACTTCTGGAGCTGTTTACACTTTATGAAAAAGAAGCAAAGCGGGTCCTGGGAAAAGAACTCGTTTTACCTGCTTATGACTATGTTTTAAAGTGTTCGCATGTTTTTAATCTGCTTGATGCCCGCGGGGCGATCAGTGTTACGGAGCGAACCGGCTATATTGCCCGCATCAGGGAGCTGGCCCGGCAGTGTGGAAGGCATTACCTGGGGCAACGGGATTCTTTAATGAAAGTTTCCGGGAGTTAGAGGGGAATAACTTTACGATGGACGGTGAATAAATGGTTGTGCATGATTTATTATTGGAAATCGGTACTGAGGAAATTCCGGCACGCTTTATGCCCGGAGGATTAAAACAGCTGCAGGAAAAAGCTGAAAAGCTTTTCCAGGAACACCGCCTGGATTGCGGAAATGTTTTGACTTTTGGCACCCCGCGCCGTCTGGTTCTACTAGTCAAGGATCTGGCCGGGGAACAGCGCAGTAAAGAAGAAAAAATCAGGGGGCCGGCGCGGCATGTGGCTTTTGACCCGGAAGGGAACCCTACAAAGGCCGCCCTGGGGTTTGCCGGCAGGCTGGGCCTGAAGGTAGAAGAGCTGAGCATTGAAAAAACGGAAAAGGGTGAACATCTCTTCGCCATAAAAAAAGTTGCCGGGGAAAAAACAGCAGAGGTTTTAATAGAGCTCCTGCCAAATTTAGTTAAAGATCTTACCTTTCCCAAGAATATGTTCTGGGGAGAAAACAAGATTAGATTTCCCCGGCCGATACGCTGGTTCCTTTGCTTATACGGGACCGAGGTGATCCCCTTTACCTATGGCGGGTTAAAGGCCGGTAATCAAACCAGGGGGCACCGTTTTTTGAAACCGGGGCCGCTGGTGATCAAAGAGCCGGCGCATTATTTCTCCGCTATAGAGGAAGCCGGGGTGCTGGTTGATCCGGAACGCCGGAGGCAAATAATTACCGAAAAAGTGCAAGCGGCTGCTGCGGAACAGGGGCTGAAGGCCCATATTGACCCGGTTTTGCTGGAGGAGGTTACGTTTCTTGTCGAAAAACCGGAGGTTTTACTTTGTTCCTTCCCGGAAAATTATCTCCAGCTACCCCGGGAAGTTCTGGTTACGACGATGCAGAGCCACCAGCGCTATTTTCCCGTTGAGGACCTGCAGGGGCAAATCTGTTCTTTCTTTGTTGTTGTTTCCAACAATAGCGCTGCACCTGCGGTTATCGTCCGGAGCGGCAATGAAAGAGTTTTGAAAGCCCGGCTGGCCGATGCACGCTTTTTTTATACAGAGGATTTAAAAACCTCCCTGGAAAGTAAAGTGGAAAAGCTGAAGAGGATCCTTTTTCAGGAGGGATTGGGCTCTCTTTATGAAAAAACAAGACGCTTGGTAGCTGCCTGCCAATTCCTGGCGGAGCGGCTGGATTTTAACGCCGGGGATAAAAAGGCTGCCCTCCGGGCTGCCTATCTTTGCAAAGCGGATCTGGCCACCGGCATGGTGGGAGAATTTCCGGAGCTTCAAGGGAGCATGGGCAAAGAATATGCTCTCCACTCCGGAGAAGAGGAGGCTGTCGCCGCGGCTGTTTTTGAACATTACCTGCCCCGTTTTGCCGGGGATCGCCTTCCCCGCACCAGGCCGGGAGCCCTTGTGGCTCTCGCGGACAAAGCGGATCACCTGGCCGCTTTTTTTGCCCTGGGGATACGCCCGACCGGGTCACAGGATCCCTATGCGCTAAGGCGTCAATGTCTGGGACTTTTACAGATACTCTTGGAGCAGGGTTTCCCTTTGAATTTTGGGGAGCTGCTCGGACAGGCTTTAAGCCGCTTGTATGAGGAAAATAAAAACTTGCAGGATTTGCCACAGAAGGAGCTGCTTGCCCAGATCAAGGAGTTTGCCTGGCAAAGGCTCCGCTATCTTTTTCAGGAAAAGGGCATGGATTACGATCTGATCGAGGCTGTCCTGCATATACCCCTGGAGCAAATTGCGCTTCTCTGGCAGCGGGTTAGCTTTTTACAGAAAAATCGCCAGAGTGAAAACCTGGCCCTGGCGGCAGCCGCCTATGTCAGAGTAGCCAATTTGGCCCGGCAGGCCAGGCCCGGGATCGAATTAACGGAAGAGCTTTTTCAGGAGGAAGGTGAAAAAAAGCTTTACCAGCAGTATATCCGCACCAGGAAAAGAGTTGAAGCCGGCGTTGCCGTAAACGATTTGGAGGAAATGCTGGCGGCCCTGGCTTCCTTGAAAACCCCTTTGGATTTATTTTTTGAGGAAGTACTGGTGATGATCGAGGATGAAAGGATCCGCAACAACAGGCTGGCTTTTTTACTGGCAATAAAAAACCTTTACCTGCAGCTGGCTGATTTTTCTAAAATAACCTTTCCCTCCCGCATGTTAAATAAATTAACAGAGGATTATTTTTTATCAAAGTAGAATATGATTAAGTAGAAATTGCAGGCAAGGAGGTGTTTCCTGGAATTGCCGAAAGAAGGTAAACCGCTTGTTTATATTGTTTCCGACTCTACCGGAGAAACAGCTGAATTTGTGGTTAAAGCTGTGGCCAGCCAGTTTAATTCCGGTCAGGTAGAGCTGCAACGGGAGCCGTTTTTATCCAATGTGGAGCGCCTGCAGAAAGTAGTCCGGGAAGCAGCTGAGCGTAAAGGCATGATTGCCTATACACTTGTTTTGCCTCAGTTAAGGCAGGCCATCATAGAGGAAGCAAAGAAATATAATCTGCCCATTGTTGATCTCATGGGTCCCATGCTGGATTCTTTTTCCAAAATTTTGCCTAAAGATCCCCGGCTGGAACCAGGTTTGATCCGCCGCATGGATGAGGATTATTTTCGCCGGGTGAAAGCAATCGAATTTGCCGTTAAGTACGACGATGGTAAAGACCCCCGCGGTTTGATGCTGGCGGATGTTGTGCTCATTGGGGTGTCACGTACTTCTAAAACCCCCTTGAGTATGTATCTGGCCGGTCGTAAACTACGGGTGGCAAATCTGCCTCTGGTTCCGGAGGTAGAACCGCCGCCGGAACTTTTCTGGCTTTCCTCCCGTAAAGTAATCGGTTTAATTCTTGATCCCATTATTTTGCGGGAAATCCGCCAGGAGAGATTAAATGCCTTGGGATTAAAAGCCCAAGCTGATTATGCAGATCTGGAGAGAATTATGGAGGAGCTGGATTATTCACGCCGGATCATGCGCCGCCTGCAGTGTAAGATTTTTGATGTTACCAACAAGGCGGTGGAAGAAGTAGCCAGTAAAATTTTAAATGTCGTCAAGGAGGCAAAGGAAATTGAGCATAGCTAAACAGGTTTATATGTTTGCTGAAGGAAATATGGAAATGAAAAAATTACTAGGGGGCAAAGGGGCCAATCTGGCCGAGATGACTCGTTTGGGGATGCCGGTACCGCCAGGTTTTACTGTGACAACCGAAGCCTGTAACGAATATTACCGGCGGGAAGAAACCCTTACGGAGGAGTTCAAGGCCGAAGTTTTTGAAGCCCTGCGGGAGCTGGAGCGGCAAACGGGTAAAGTCCTTGGAAGCCCGGAGAACCCTTTGCTGCTTTCAATTCGCTCCGGAGCTTATTTTTCCATGCCCGGCATGATGGATACTATTCTAAATCTTGGTTTAAATGAAGACACGGTGGAAGCTTTGGCCGGCTCTACAGGTAACAGAACTTTTGCTCTGGATTGTTACCGGCGCTTCTTGCAGATGTACGGTGATGTAGTCCTGAATATTGAACACAGCCATTTTGAAAGGGCGCTGGAGAAATGCAAGGAAGCTTTTAAGGTGCAAAGTGATCAGCAATTACCTTCCGAGGGTTGGGAAAAAGTGATTGCACGCTACAAACAGATTATTGAAGAGGAGAGCGGCGGGGCTTTCCCTCAAAACCCTCATGATCAGCTTCTGGAGGCAATCAAAGCTGTTTTTGCCTCCTGGAATAATCCCCGGGCGGTTGTTTATCGCCGTTTGAATCAAATTCCGGATCACCTTGGCACGGCTGTAAATATCCAGGCGATGGTTTTCGGCAATATGGGAGAGGATAGCGGTTCAGGTGTGGCTTTTACCAGAAACCCTGCTACGGGTGAGAAACAGCTTTACGGCGAGTTTTTGTTCAATGCCCAGGGGGAAGATGTTGTGGCCGGTATACGCACACCTCTGCTTATTTCCGCTTTAAAGGAAAAGTTTCCCCATATCTATAAAGAGTTTACCTCGATCTGTACAAATTTGGAAAAGCATTACCGGGATATGCAGGATATTGAATTAACGATGGAAAAAGGCAAACTCTATATTCTTCAGACCAGAAACGGTAAAAGAACGGCCGAGGCAGCAGTAAAGATCGCTGTAGACTTTGTTCAAGAGGGAATTTCTACAAAAGAGGAAGCACTCCTCAGAGTTGAGCCCGCACAGCTGGTCCACTTACTGCACCAGCGCATTGACCCTGCTGCGGAGCTGGTGTCCCTGGCCAAGGGCTTACCTGCTTCCCCCGGTGCAGCTGTGGGGAAAGTTGTTTTTGATGCTAATACAGCTGAAAAGAAAAGTCAGGAAGGGGAAAAGGTCGTCCTGGTGCGTTCGGAAACAACTCCGGATGACATTCACGGTATTGTCGCTGCCGAGGGTGTTTTAACCAGCCGGGGCGGGATGACCAGCCATGCCGCTGTTGTGGCCAGAGGTATGGGGAAACCCTGTATCAGTGGTTGCGAGGCGATTAAAATCGATCCGCAGGCCGGATCATTCCAGGTGGGTGAGCAGATTATCCGCGAGGGAGAGACGATCTCCATTGACGGTACTACCGGCCATGTTTATTCTGGTGAGGTGCCCCTGATTCCTCCCACGCTCAGCCCGGAATTCAAACTGCTTCTTTCCTGGGCGGATGAAAAGCGCCGCCTGCAGGTCAGAGCGAACGCTGATACCCCGAGAGATGCCCGTAAAGCCAGGGAATTTGGAGCGGAAGGAATTGGACTGTGCCGGACAGAACACATGTTTATGGAACAAAAGAGACTTCCGGTTGTCCAGCAGATGATTCTGGCCGAAACAGAGGAGGAAAGAAGGGCAGCCCTCGCTCAGCTTTTGCCTATACAGCAGGGGGATTTTGAGGGGATCCTGCGGGAAATGGAAGGCCTGCCGACGACAATCCGCCTTCTGGACCCCCCATTACACGAATTTTTACCCAACCTGGAGGAACTTCAGGTAGAGGTTGCCTGTGCGCTGGAACGGGGGGAAAAGGGCCCGGATTTGCAGGAAAAAGAGGCTTTTTTAAAAAAAGCACGGGGATTGGCAGAGATGAATCCCATGCTCGGGCACAGAGGCTGCCGCCTCGGGTTGGTTTTCCCGGAAATTTACCGGATGCAGGTCAGAGCAATCTGCCAGGCTGTAATTTCCTTGAAAAAAGAGGGCTTGGAAGTTAATCCTGAGATTATGATCCCCTTGGTCGGACATGCCCGCGAGTTGGAAGCCATGCGCGCTATTGTGGAGGATGAAGCCTCCAAAGTAATGCAAGAAATGGGTCTGGAATTCAGCTATACTGTAGGGACAATGATTGAGCTGCCCCGGGCCTGTATTACAGCAGATGAGATCGCCGGGCACGCTGATTTCTTCTCTTTCGGGACCAACGATTTAACGCAGACGGCTTTTGGTTTTAGCCGCGATGATGCTGAGGGAAAATTCCTGCCCTATTATCTTCAGGAGAAAATTTTACCTGAAAACCCCTTTGTGGTTTTAGACCAAAAAGGGGTCGGATGTTTGGTCTCTTTGGCAGTAACCAAGGGTCGGGAAATAAAGCCCGGTTTGAAGCTTGGCATTTGTGGAGAGCATGGGGGCGAACCGCAGTCAATTGAATTTTGCCACCAGGTTGGCCTTGATTATGTAAGCTGTTCGCCTTTCCGTGTCGCTATCGCCCGGCTGGCGGCAGCGCAAGCGGCTATAAAGCATCAAGGGTAAATTAGAGTTTAACTTAGGAGTTGCATAGACATTGTTTATAAGCCTTATACAGCGAGTATATGTATAAAATAAAGTAAAGGTATTGTCTTTTAGTGGTTTAAGAGACAATACCTTTTATTTAATATTATCCAGTGAAGTGTTGATAGAAAATAGGTATTTGAATAAAAACTAAACATTAATAATCAAACATTTATTGATCAGTTTTTTAGGGGCTCAGTGAAAGAGATAAATTTTATTTATTGGCTGGAATTAATTTGCAGGGAAGTAAAATTAATGGGGTATTGATAGATTAAAGTCTTTTGGAGTTTTTATAGGATGAAAACATATACTTTGAAAATAAGGAAAGATGTCATTCTTAAAGATATACAAATTCTTAACAAAATTTAATTGACCACTATGGTCATATGATATACAATAATAGCAAATGACCATAGTGGTCAATTACATATCTGAGAAAATGAGGTGAAAGTCATCAATACAAGATTTTATAGTTTAGAAAAGGATAAACAAGAACGTATCATCAATGCAGCTCTTAAAGAATTTGCTCGCAGTGGTTATGAAAGAGCTTCTACAAACGTGATTATTAAGGAAGCAGAAATATCTAAAGGATCATTATTCAACTATTTTAACAGTAAAAAGGAACTGTATTTATTCCTGCTTGATTATGTAGCTGAGATGATTGAAAAAATCTATGCTGAAGTAGATTGGAATGAAATGGATTTTTTTGAAAGAATGAGACAAATAGGATTAGTTAAATTTAAAATTTATAAAAAGTTCCCGCAAGCATTTAATTTTCTAAGGGCTCTAGCCCATGAGGATGCTGCTGAAGTGAAATCTGAAATTAAAAAAATTGGTAAAGATCTCATCGTAAGCGGTTTGGAAAGAGGTTATAAAAATATTGATTGGACAAAATTTCGGGAAGATATTGATCGTGAAAAAATGATTAATATAATTAACTGGACGATGCTGAGTTTTGCCGAACTGCATAGGGATAAAGTTGATTCTATTGAAGATGTTGGCATGGAAGTACTTAGTGAATCGGATGAATATTTCGATATTTTGAAACGGTGTTTTTATAAAAAGGAGGAACAATAACATGTTTATTGATGTTTCAAATTTGAAGAAGAGCTACACAACTGGGGTGATTAAAACTGATGTATTAAAGGGGATTGAGATGAAACTGGGAAAGGGGGAAATCGGTGTCATCCTTGGGCCATCGGGTTCAGGAAAATCCACCCTAATGAATATCATTGGTGGCGTTGATCGCGGCGATAGCGGCAAAGTCATTGTAGATGGGATTGAAGTAAACAAGTTGAACAACGATGAACTGACGGAATATAGACGTGAAGACATCGGTTTTGTATTCCAGTTCTATAATCTTGTTCCTAACCTTACAGTTGGGGAAAATATTGAAGTAGTCTCCAATATAAGTAAATCGCCTCTGAAGATTGATGAGGTTTTAGAAGCAGTGGAAATGCTGGATAAAAAACACCGCTTTCCTAGGGAATTGAGTGGCGGAGAGCAACAGCGTGTATCTATTGCAAGAGCCATTGTCAAGAATCCAAAGTTGCTGCTTTGTGACGAACCTACCGGAGCACTAGATTACCAGACGTCTCGTAGCATCCTGAAACTTCTGCGACAGGTGAACAAAAAATACGGAACAACCATCTTGATGATAACCCACAATGGTGCCATTGCCGCTATGGCAAACAAGGTATTTAGGCTGAGAAGTGGGGAAGTCGTAGATGAAGTGGTTAATCAAGTGATTGTTCCAGCAGAAAGGATTGAGTGGTGATGGTTTTGAATAGAAGAGTTCTGCGGATACTGAAAGAAAACAAACTGCGCTACCTCGGTATTTTTATGCTGATTATCCTGGGGAGCTATACCTTTATTGTGGCTGCGGGGCTTTCTCAAAATCTAGCTAACCTGGTAACAACCTTTACTGAGGAACATATGCAGGAAGATTTGTCCTTTTCAACCGATAGAGTTATTTCTGATAGGGCAGAATTAGAGAAAGAGTTTGACGTCATCATTGAGGAGTATATGAGCTTTGACGCTGAACTGTCCGATACCCTTACCCTGCGGCTCCTCAGTGAAACAGAAAAGCTGAACATTCCGGCTGTTATAGAGGGACGAGGGCTTTCAGGTTCGGGGGAGATTCTACTTGACCCTGCCTTTGCCAAAGCCAACGGTTATTCTGTAGGCAGTCAAATAGAGATGGCAGATAAAACCTTCACTGTTGTGGGTTTTGTGTCTCTGCCCCACTATATCTATCCTCTAAAGAACGTGAATGATATACTGTATTCGCCCAATGATTTCGGTGTGGCGGTTATAAATCGTGAGGAATTTTCAGATATAGATAATGTTGCCAGCATCTATTCCGTCAGGTTTAATGACAGAACCCAGAGCCTTAATAGACAGGCGGTACAATTTCGGGAACGTTTACGGGTAGAAGGTATAACAGTATCTGACTGGATTGACATTATGAACAACAAACGGGCAAGAGTGGTTTGGGCGTCTATTATCGGTATGAAAACCATGAGCGTACCATTACCAGCCGCAATGTTTCTTTTGTCTTGCTTAATTATCGGCATCATGTTCTGGCGCATGATCCGCCAGGAATCGGTGATTGTCGGGACACTTTATGCCCAAGGTTACCGGCGACGAGAGCTAACGCGCCACTATATGGCTATCCCGCTGCTGCTGGCTTTTGCAGGTGGAATGATAGGAAGCCTGTTGGCACTACCCTCTATCGAGCCAATGGTTATGGCTATGATTTCCTACTATAATGTTCCTGTTCCAGGCATTAAATTAAGCTTTCTAAATGTATTAATTGGAATACTGACGCCTACAATATTTTTAGGCCTCAGCAGCTATCTCGTTATACGATCAGAACTGAAGCGCTCTCCGGCGGAGCTTATGAAGGGGGACAAGCAAAAAACCAAGGTTAATGCACTGGAGCGAGCCTTTAAACTAGAAAGGTTTAAGTTCAGCACCAAGTTTAAGCTACGGGAGCAGTTTAGAAGCATCTCACGGCTTGTATTTCTCTTCCTGGGAGTTACCAGTGCCTCTGTCTTAATGCTCTTTGGTTTCACTATCTTGAACTCTATGAACCATGTATTTAACACCTCGGATGTATACCAGTTTGAATACGAATATGCCTTCAGGGATCTACAATTCGGTGAGGCGCCGGAAGGGGCAGAGGCTTTTAATGCAGGGAAGTTTTATCCTGAAAACAATGAGGGAATTGAGTTTTATATAACTGGGATAAAGTCAGATTCAAGAATTGTGACTCTGAAGGATAGTAAAGGAAATCCTATTCCTAACAATCAAACAAATATTACCAAGGCTTTGGCCAATCGACTGGGCATTAAAGCTGGGGATACTGTAACTTTCATCAACAAAGAGGATGGGAAGCCCTACACCTTTCATATTGACGCTATCGCTGATTCCTACGTTGAGCAGTTTATATATGTGCCAATAACAGAATTCAACAAAAAACTGGGGCTTCCAGAAAACAGCTATATGGGGGTTTTTAGTACAATTAAGCTTGATATTCCTAGTGAAAAGCTATCAGGAATAAAATCCATGAGTGAGATGCCTAACGCAATGGACGAATTTTTTGGGCAGATGATTTCCATGGTAGCATTAATGACGATTGTCTCCAGTATTGTGGCCTTGATTATTCTCTATCTTGTAACTTCGTTGATTATTGAGGAAAATAGAAACACCATATCACTTTTTAAGGTATTTGGTTATCGACGTAGGGAGATCAAATCCATGATACTAAACAGCTCTACCTTTGTCATAGTGGCTGGATTTATTCTCAGCATTCCTATTATGGCGGCGTCGATGGGCGCAATATACGGCTATCTTGGTAATATGATCAATTTAGTGCTGCCAACCATTATTAGCCCCCTTTATGTGGTTGTCTGCTTCGTGGTTATTATGTTAACCTACCAGCTAAGCAAGCTGTTGTGTGCAAAGAGAGTTAACGAAGTTTCCATGAGTGAAGCTCTAAAAGTAGGAACGGAATAAAAAAGCTATTATGTGCATTTAGTCCCGACTACTATAAAATTGAAGATTTAAAAAAGTGTTCCATAATAGCGAAAAATAGTGATTGGTCTATTTTGATAGCAGCAACCCAGGCGGCCTTAAAAGATAAAAAAGAAGACTAGCCGCAGCCCCGCTGCCGGTTTCTTCCCGAAAGATTAAAGCAAATTACGAAGGGCTTGCGTCAGTTGCTGCCAGAGGCCGGCCAAAAGGTCGCCGATGAAACGGAAAAACCGGGAGAAGACGTTGGCCCTTCGGATATTTTTTGCAGCATGTAAAGGTGCTTCGGCCAGGGTTTCGTTATCGAGCAGGACTTTGACGCTCCCTAAAGAATCACCTTTATTGACCGGTGCCGGAGTATTTTCCAGAACCTCGATCTGGAGATCCAGATCTTCCTGACGGTTGAAGAGCATAACTACTTCCAGCGGTTGTTCCAGGTATAGATCGACGTAACGCTCTTCACCGCCTTTTACTTTGGCCGTAGCGATGGTTTCACCTGCCGGGAAGACCCTGTGCAGCGTATAATTGCGAAAGGCATAGTTCAGCATGGTTTCAGTATCTTTTTGCCTTACGGCGGGGCTGGCAGCATTCATTGCCACGGTAATAAAACGCAGGCCTCCCTGGCTGGCAGTTCCGATCAGGCAATGACCTGCTTGCGAAGTATGTCCTGTTTTTAGCCCGTCAGCTCCGTTATAACGTCCCAAGAGAGGGTTGCGATTATATTGTAAGATATTATTAAAAGTAAATTCGGTTTGAGAATGCAGTTTCAGGCTTTCCGGGAAATTTTGGATTAAATAATGGGCAAGCCGGGCCATGTCTTCGGCACTGGAATAATGTTCAGGGTGATGCAGGCCGGAAGAATTCTGGAAAAGTGTATTTATTAGTCCCAGTTCCTTGGCTTTTTTATTCATTTCCTGGACAAAAACAGCCTCTGAGCCACAAAGGTGTTCGCTTACGGCTACACAGGCATCATTGGCGGAGATGGTGGCGATGCCGGTCAGCATTGTCCCGAAGGGCACTTTCTGGCCTATTTCCAAAAACATCTGGGAGCCTCCTGTTTCCCAAGCCTTTTGGCTGACGGTAACCTCTTCCGACCAGGTAACTTTACCTTGCTGTAGAGCTTCATAGGACAATAAAAGAGTCATGATTTTGGTTAGGCTGGCGGGAGGCAGTTGTTCAGTGCTGTTTTTATCAAAAATTATCTCTTCACGGGAGAATTCCATCAATACCGCGGCATACGAGCCGATTTCCGGAAGGGATAAATCCTGTGCCAGTACTTTCTTTGGACTAAACAGCCCTGAAATGCAAAGCAAAAGGACCAGCATGACAACTGCAATTTTCTTAATTTTCCCGGTTGTGCTCATCATTTTGGATGCCTCCTCCATTTTAGTTAACATAATAGTGAAGCTTTTTTATTAAGGTTACACTTTACTATTTTCTCATAACCAGCCTAGAGGATTCAAGAGTAATTTAAGGAAAATCAGGAGGGAAAAAAATGCTGATTATTGGATTAAACGGTAGCCCCAACCGGCAGGGGAACACGGCTTTCATTCTGGAAGCAGCTTTAAAGGCTGCGAGGGAACTGGGTGCCAAAACGGAAACGGTTTTTATAAAGGAGATTTTGGAGAAAGGAAAAAGTCCTTTTTGCAGCGGTTGTGAAACTCCATGCCGGGGGGTATGTTACCAAGGTACGGAGCTGGAAAAGGTATTCGAAAAAATGGCCGTTGCTGATGGCTTGCTTTTAGCCAGTCCGGTTTATTTTGGGACTGTTTCCGCCCAGCTAAAAGCTTTTTGGGATAAAACCCGTCGCTTGAGAAGAGGGAAAAAACTTTTGAATACCGTGGGCGGTGCTTTAAGCGTTGGTGCAGCCCGTTTTGGCGGGCAGGAAACAACTCTGCGTGCCCTGCACAGCATGATGTTTGTTCAGGGCATGATTGTGGTGGGCGACAGTCACGAAAAAAGTGCGGGCCACCATGGCACTTGCGTTGGGGGATCTGCCGAGAATGATCAGCATGCTCAGAAAAGGGCTTTTATGTTGGGGCAAAGAGTTGCGCAGGTTTGCCAGGCTACTGCTTCTTTACGGAAAAAACGTCAACTTTAGGCGGGACAGCGAGCCGGTGTCGTTACGCAGTGTTTTTGCGGGGAATTTGAGGGCTCGGCTTTTAAGACTCCTGTTGGCCGCCCGGCAGAGCTCATGTCTTGTTTGCCTGCCGGCAGCCGGCCTTCTTTGCCGGCTGAGCCGTCTCCGGCCTGTCCGGACTAAAAGGGGGAAGCGGAATTGTATTTTCGCCAGGAATTAGAGGAGCTGGAAGAGCATCTTTTATCGCCTCTGGCCACGCGGAGCAAGCATAGTCGCGGCAGGAAACGTGGGGAAGAGCCCTGTGATGTGCGGACCGCTTTTCAAAGAGACCGGGATCGTATTGTCCATTCCAAATCTTTTCGGCGGCTAAAACACAAAACGCAGGTTTTTATTGCCCCGGAAGGAGATCATTACCGTACACGCCTGACTCACACCATCGAAGTTTCTCAGGTGGCCCGCACGGTGGCCCGGGCTTTACGGTTAAATGAAGATCTTACGGAGGCCATTGCCCTGGGGCACGATCTGGGGCATACACCTTTTGGCCATGCCGGGGAAGATGCACTCAATGATCTTTTCCCCGAGGGGTTTAAACACAATGAACAAAGTTTAAGGGTGGTAGATTTTCTGGAAGGGGAGGAGGGCTTAAATTTAACCTGGGAAGTACGGGATGGCATTTTAACCCATACCGGTCAAAGGAAGCCTGCAACCCTGGAAGGACAGCTTGTGAGGGTCTGTGATCGCATCGCTTATATCAATCATGATATAGATGATGCTCTGCGCGGGGGTATTCTAAAGTTTGAACAACTACCGGCGGAAGAAATAGCCTATCTGGGCAAAACAGGTTCAGAAAGATTAAATACAATGATCCGCGATCTGATCAAAAATAGCTGGGATCGCCCCCAAATTTCCCTGAGCAAAGATCTTGGTGAGATAACTGAAAGCCTCAGAAAGTTTTTATTTCAAAATGTTTATGTCGGGTCTGCCGCCAAAAGTGAAGAGCAAAGGGCCAAATTTATTGTTAGAACGCTTTATCACTACTACCTGGAAAAACCCGCGGTGTTGCCTCCGGAAATCAGAGGACAGATGGAAAGGCATGGCTTGCAGCGTTCTGTTTGCGATTATATTTCCGGCATGACCGATCGTTATATTATCATAGTTTTTGAAAAACTTTTTATTCCCAAGCCCTGGGAAAATTAGCTTGAAACAGTTCTTAAAGAATAGAAAATAGGAATTAGTATATAATATAAGCGTGTCGCATTAAAATTCACGCAAAAACATTTTTTTACCAAAGAGCAGGAATATATTTATGTGTTATAGAATATAATGTTTAAGTTCACAGCCTTTTTAAAATCCGGGGTTACTGGCCAAATTTGAGGCCGGGTATTTTTTGGAAATGAGAGGGGGCTTCTCTAGCGGAGCAATGTCAGGTTCGTTCAGGTGAGTAAAAAGATCTGAACTTGGGCGTTATACCTCGTCTCTTCCCGGGATGAGGTTTTTTATAATTTTTTAGAATAATTTTAAGAAAATCCGGAGGCAGGTAAAATGGGTTATATACCCGGTGAGGTGATTGAGGATGTCCGCAGCCGTTTTGATATCGTTGAAGTGGTCTCCTCTTACATCGATTTGCGCAAAACCGGAAAAAATTACGTGGGTTTTTGTCCCTTCCATTCCGAAAAAAACCCTTCTTTCACCGTGTCCCCGGAAAAACAGATCTTTTATTGTTTTGGGTGTCAAAGTGGAGGCAATCTTTTTGCTTTTATTATGCAGATGGAAGGTTGCAGTTTCCCCGAGGCGGTACGCTTTTTGGCGCAGCGCTCGGGTATAAATATTAGTCCTTTTCCTTCCTCTCCCGCGGAACGGAAGGAAAGGCAGCTCCGGGAGACATTACTAAAAATGTATTCCCTGGCGCAAAAATATTACCAGGATCTTTTGTGGAAGGCTCCCGGAGGAAAAGAAGCTTTAAACTACCTTTTAAAACGAGGTATAACCAAGCAAACGATTATGGATTTTGGGCTGGGTTATGCTCTTCATAGCTGGGAAGGGTTAACAGGTGAGTTGCGCAAAAAGGGACTTGATCTTAAATTGGCGGTAAAAGGCGGGCTGGTAGGGGAAAAACCCCCGGGCCGTTTTTACGACTACTTTCGGGGACGCTTGATTTTTCCTATCGGGGACAGCCAGGGACGGGTGGTAGCTTTTGGCGGCCGTATTCTGGGCCAGGGAGAACCCAAGTACCTGAATACACCGGAATCTCCCCTTTTTAATAAACGCCGGATCCTTTATGGTTTGCATCGCGCCCTGCCGGAGGTAAGGAAAAAAAAGGAAGCCCTGCTGGTTGAAGGCTATATGGATGTGATTACACTGCACCAGCATGGTATCAAAGAGGCTCTGGCACCTTTGGGAACAGCACTGACGGAGACACAATTTTCCCTTTTAAGGAGCCGCCTGGATAAGATTATTCTGGCTTTTGATGCGGACACCGGCGGAGAAATTGCAGCTCTGCGGGGATTGGAGCTTCTCAAAAATGAGGGTTGTCAGGTCAGGGTGGCACAGCTTCCCGGAGGAGGAGACCCGGCTGATTTTGTGCGTGAACATGGGGGGGAAGCTTTTCGAAAGGAAATTTTGCTGCCGGCCAGATCCCTGACCGGGTACCGTTTATATATAAGTAAAAAGCGGCATGATCTGAAGGAAGAAGAAGGCCGTATCAATTACTGGAAAGAGGCCCGCGAGATTCTCGGTGATCTCCAAGAGACTCTGGAAAGAGAGGAGTATCTGAAAAAAATCGCCGGAGAAATTAACGTTTCTCTAGAGGTATTACGGGAAGATTTGGAGAATAAAATACGAAGCTTTTCCCCGGAAAGTAAAAAAAAGGTTTTAAAAATCGTAAAAAACAGTAATATTTCTCCCCG
This sequence comes from Dethiobacteria bacterium, assembly GCA_050948785.1. GTDB lineage: Bacteria > Bacillota > Dethiobacteria > DTU022 > UBA8154 > JAAZMI01. The sequence goes on along the minus strand of JBMNEM010000006.1, from coordinate 24,620 downwards.
GGAACTTGCCGAAAAGGAACTTTTATCCTGCCTTATTCGTTATCCTCATTACCTTGGGGAGCTGCGTGCCCAAGAAATCGATCCCGATAGTTTTACGGCGGGCCCTCACCGGGAAATTGCCCGGTACTTGTTTGCCTTGGATCAAGAGGGTCGTGAAATAAGTGAGGCCGTATTATTAAGTTACTTTTCTGAGCAGGAGATGCATAAATTGATCATGAAGATGGCCATTTCAACTGATCTGGTGGAAGAGTCCAGGGTTGAAAAGATCGTAAAAGATTGCTTGAGAAAAATAAAAACCCTGCGCTGGGCCGCAGAGAGAGAAATGTTGATAAAATCATTACAAGGTAGTGAAAAAAGAGAGGAAATCAGTGCAAAACTGCAGCGTATCCATGATTTAAAGAAGTGGGAAGAGGAGCTTTACCGCTCCGGAGAAGGAGAGGATCTTGATGTCTAAAGAAGTGAAAAAGAAAGCCTCTTTACAGGAAATACAACGTTCCCTCCTCGAAAAGGGCAAAAAAAAGGGTAACCTTACCTATAAGGAAATTCTTGATGCCCTGCAGGATTTTAACCTGATTACAGAAGTGATCGACGAATTTTATGAAGAGCTCACCCGCCAGGGTATTGAAGTGGTGGACGAAGCAGCGGATGTCGATACAGGTGGAGGAGAGAATTCGAAAAATGCCCCGGAAGGAGAAACCAATACCTATCTTCCCACGGGAATAAGCATCAATGATCCTGTACGGATGTACCTTAAAGAAATCGGAAAAATTTCTCTCCTGACACCGGAAGAAGAAGTTGAGCTGGCCAAGAGGATGGAAGAGGGTGAAGAGGAGGCAAAAAGGCGATTGGCGGAAGCCAACCTGCGCCTGGTGGTGAGTATTGCCAAAAAATATGTCGGCAGGGGTATGCTTTTCCTGGATCTTATTCAAGAGGGCAATCTGGGACTGATTAAGGCTGTGGAAAAATTTGACTATCGGAAGGGATATAAGTTCAGCACGTATGCAACTTGGTGGATCAGGCAGGCGATCACCAGGGCTATTGCCGACCAGGCCCGAACGATCCGTATCCCTGTCCATATGGTGGAAACGATCAATAAGCTGGTCAGGATTTCGCGGCAGCTTGTCCAGGAACTCGGTCGCGAACCGTCACCGGAAGAGATTGCCCAGGAGATGGATACCAGCGTGGAAAGAGTCAGGGAAATTCTTAAAATAGCCCAGGAACCGGTCTCCCTGGAAACACCTATCGGGGAGGAAGACGACAGCCATTTGGGGGATTTTATTGAAGATCAGGAAGTTCAAGCACCTGCTGAAGCGGCGGCATTCGAACTTCTCCGGGAACAACTGGAGGATGTCCTGGATACACTGACCCCTCGTGAACAAAAAGTGCTGCGTCTACGTTTTGGCCTTGATGATGGACGCACCCGTACTTTAGAAGAAGTAGGGCAGGTTTTCGGGGTGACCAGGGAGCGTATCAGGCAGATTGAAGCCAAAGCGCTGCGCAAGTTAAGACATCCGATGCGCAGCAAGCGGCTTAAAGACTACCTGGAATAGATGCAGATCCTATTCCAATAATTGCCGTTCAGGGCGCCAGAAGCACGCGGCTGGAAGACTATCGGAAATCGGCAAGTCGTGGTTTGGAAGGATAAAGGGAAGTCCCGGTATAAAAAACTAAACAAATAATTATAAACAGCGGCAAAGCACTTGACTGTACCTGGTTAATCCGTTATAATATGAATTGTCCTGAAGGCATTCCTCAGTAGCTCAACGGTAGAGCAACCGGCTGTTAACCGGTGGGTTGCAGGTTCGAATCCTGCCTGGGGAGCCATTTTTATGGGCCCATAGCTCAATTGGCAGAGCTACCGGCTCATAACCGGTTGGTTCTAGGTTCGAGTCCTAGTGGGCCCACCATCTTGGCCCCTTCGTCTAATCGGTGAGGACACCAGCCTTTCAAGCTGGCAGCAGGGGTTCAAATCCCCTAGGGGTCACCACCAAGGGGCGAATAGCTCAGTGGGAGAGCACCTGCCTTACAAGCAGGGGGTCCGGCGTTCAAATCGCCGTTCGCCCACCACTAAAAGCGGCAGTAACAGCGGGTTGATCAGCGCCCGGGAAGTTACTGCCATTTTTATTTTACTTTTAAAGCTCTGGAAGTACCCTTGCCGGTGAAATGGTTATGCATTTCAGGAACCGGCGGCCCGGAAATTATACTTGAGAAATGGACGCAATGACCAGGCATAAATTGCCATTATAGAGTCTAGTATATAAAAAGGGCAGGTGAGGGTATATGTTGTCACGCCATAAAAACAAAATAACACGAAAAAGGAAAATTCCTTCGGGAAATTTTTTATTTTTTTGTGCGGGTATGCTCGTAGGATTTTTGCTCTTTTTTACTACGGCCTTGGCGATTACCCTTAAAAACACAACGGGTATCAACATCTACCTCCGGGGGGAAACCGTTCTGGGCATTGTCAACCAGGGGATAGAGCGCCAGATGCAGAAGGAATTTCCTGTTTTGATGGCAGAGATAAAATCCGAAGTTCCTTCTTTAGTGGAAAAGTATACGCAGGATTTTATTTCTATTGGTAAACTGGAAATCGGGGGCTATACGGTGAACCTGCCTCCGCAATTTATTCAGGAACTGGAAGATGATTTGCGCCGCGATGTTACTTTTTATGTCCTGGAAGTACTTCAAGACCTGGAAAAACAGGAATCTGTGGAGGAGTTCAGCCAAAATATAACGGAGAATGTTTTAAAAATTTTAATGACGGATTTGAATGGCCAAGTCATTAGAATTCCCCTGACCAGATATTATTCCATTCCTGTTGTAGTCTGGTTGAATTAAAATAAGTGGCGTAGATTGTCAATTATCAGGAACTATGTTATACTACGTATGGCTTAAATACGCACGCTGTGGAAATCGTGGGGAGGTGCCCTTTAAAGGGCTTCCTGCGGTAATGATACAGCGGAGGCTAAACCAAGGAGGTAGAGTACGTAAAATGTCCATTGTTACCATGAAACAGCTGTTGGAAGCAGGGGTCCATTTTGGGCACCAAACAAGGCGCTGGAACCCCAAGATGCGTGGATATATTTTTACAGAGCGGAATGGAATCTATATTATCGATCTGCAGAAGACGGTCCGCTTGATGGATGTAGCCTACAATTTTGTCAAAAACCTGGTGTTACAGGGAGAAAAAATTCTTTTTGTGGGCACCAAAAAACAAGCGCAGGAATCTATCCTAGAAGAGGCTACGCGCTGTGAAATGCCCTTTGTAAATCAGCGCTGGCTTGGGGGCATGCTTACCAACTTCAGCACAATTCGTAAACGTATCAACAGGCTGATAGAGCTGGAAAAAAGGGAAGAAGATGGCTACTTTGAAAGTCTGCCTAAAAAGGAAGTTATCAAGCTGCGCCATGAAAAGGAAAAATTGTTGAAGTTTTTAGGTGGCATACGTGATATGCAGAAACTTCCCGGGGCAGTTTATATTGTTGATCCCCGTAAGGAAAAAATAGCTGTTGCTGAAGCGCGTAAATTGGAAATACCGATTGTTTCCATTGTAGATACAAATTGTGACCCGGACGAAGTTGACTATTTGATACCGGGTAACGATGATGCTATCAGGGCGATCAGGCTGATTACCTCCAAAATTGCGGAGGCATCGCTGGAGGGTAAGCAGGGCCTGCAGGTTGCTCAAGCGGAGGCTGAAAGAAAAGAGAAGAGTGAGGCAGAGGAGACGGCCAAAGAGCCTGTGAATAGTACTGGCAATGATGAGAAAAAGGAAATGCTTAATAAATAACTAACGGTGGGGAAGTTTTTAGTTTTTAGTAAGGAGATGAGAGCAGACAATGATTACAGCAGAGATGGTCAAGGAACTCCGGACTTTAACCGGTGCCGGGATGATGGATTGTAAAAAAGCCTTGGTGGAAACGGGCGGCGATAAAGAAAAGGCCATCAATTTGTTACGCGAGAAAGGTTTGGCCAGTGCGGCCAAAAGGGCGGGAAGGATCGCGGCCCAGGGGGTTGTCGATTCTTATATTCACATGGGAGGCAAAGTTGGTGTCCTGGTTGAGGTTAACTGTGAGACGGATTTTGTTGCCCGTAATGAAGAATTCAAGGATTTTGTCAGAGATATTTGCCTGCAGGTTGCTGCGACCAACCCCCTCTATCTCAGCCGGGAAAATGTGCCTGCTGCAGTTATAGAAGAAGAAAAAGAAATCTTACGCAAACAAGCGCTGCGCGAAGGTAAACCGGAAAAGATTGTGGAAAAAATAATTGGCGGCCGGATTGAAAAGTATTTTCAGGAAAACTGTCTTTTAGAACAGCCTTTTATTAAGGATGATAAAAAAACTATACAAGAGCTTCTTACGGAAAAAATGGCCAAGATAGGTGAAAATATTATTATCCGCCGTTTTATGCGCTTTGAGATAGGCGAGAGTTTGGAATCTCCGTAAACTTCCTGATAAAAATAAATCATCACAAAAGAACACTTGCAAGGGTGTTCTTTTTTAATTTTAAAAAAATAAGCCTACCCGGGAGTGGATAGGGTGGGAGTAACCACAATAAATTACTCCCGCCCCATAGTTCTGAGATCATAAAAAAGGACACTATCCGGGTTCCGACTTAATTTCATTGCCTGGGTAATGGCTTGTGTTCTATTTTTTACACCAAATTTGCGGAAAATATTGCGAAGATGAGTTTTTACAGTATCCACCGCCAGATTGGTAGCTGTAGAGATCTCTTTATTAGTTAGCCCTTTAACCAGATGCTGCAGGATTTCTTGTTCACGCGGTGTTAAATCCTCAATTTTTTCTTGTTTCAGGGATCCACTTGTTTCGGCAACTTTTTTACTCAAGCGGGTATAATCGTTCACTATTTGATGAAAAATCGATTGGTCGATGACGGTTTCTCCATTAAAGACACGTTTTATGGTTTCGATCAATTTTTCCCGGGAAACATGCTTTAAGATATAACCGGCAGCACCAGATTGTAAAGCCTGACGAATTGATTCCGTATCTTCAAAAACAGTTAAAAAAATGACTTTAATCTGAGGCTTCAGGATTAAAATTTCTTTAGTTGTCTCGATCCCGCTTTTCCCTTCCATTTTGATATCCATGAGAATGATGTCGGGCTCTTTTTCCATAGCTGCTTTTATAGCATCCTCACTGTTGCTGCAGCTACCAAGTAAAGTGATTTCATCACAGGTGGCCAGCATAACTGACAAACCTTCTCTAACCATGGGGTGGTCGTCTACAATCAAAAGTTTAATGGTCACCATAAGCCTCCTTTCCTCTACAGGGATGTTAATTTTTTAAGGGAATTTTTACTGTAATATGTGTACCCTTTCCCGGTTGTGAATCTATGTTGCATGAACCGGCCAACAAAAGTGCTCTCTCCTGAATACTGGCTAAGCCCAGGCGGTTGCGGGCCTGGCCGGCGGAAAGGAGCGCAAAATCCAAGCCGGTACCGTTATCTTCGACTTCCAAGGTTGCTTCTTCTTTTGTGATGGCCAGCTTTACTTTTACCTGTGTAGCATGGGCATGTTTGATCACATTGGTGAGCGCTTCTTGCAATATTCTAAATAGTGTAACCTCGGTTTTTGACTCCAGTCGTTTATCTTTCCCACTGGTGACTATTTCAACGGGCAGATTGTGTTTTTCCTGTAAGTTGTGGACATAAGATTCCACTGCGGGAATAAGGCCATAGTTATCCAAAATCAGAGGACGGAGATCGTAAAGGATGCGCCGGATATCTTGAATTTGTTCGCTTAAAAGATTGGTCAGATCGGAGATTTCGTCGTACCATTTTTCAGGATCGGTTTCCGGAGCGGATTTGATCCGCTGTAAGCGGTACCAGATGGCAATAAGGGACTGAATGATACCGTCGTGCAAGTCAGCAGCCAAGCGCTTGCGTTCATCTTCTTGCGCCGTAATAATCTTATTAACCAGTTGGTGTAAAAGCTGTTCCTTTTGTTCCAGCACTTCTATTAACCGGGAGTTTTCCATGGCGATAGCCGTAGCGCGGGCAATGGCAAAAATAATCTCGTTTTCTTCCAGATCGAAACCTGTCGTTTCCTTAGGGCGGTCCACTTGCATTACCCCGATGGTCTTATCTTCAACAAGTATGGGAGCCAGGACCATCCAACCATAGTTAAAATCTTTAATAATATCAGGTGTAAGAAAACGGTGTATATTTTGCGGGGTAACTAAAACCGGCTGCTGGGTTTTAATTACACGGGTGATAGCCGGAAAGGGCTTGGTTCCCCGTAACGCTTTAAAATTTTTCCGCAATTCCGGATCGTAGCTGCCCACGGCGACAGCCGGAATCAAGGTTTGATCTTCTTCATCCAGCAGATAGATACAGCTTTTGGCAGAAAAAAGATCCGCTGTAAGTTGGGCTACAACATGAAGAACCTGTCGAATGTCCAGGGTAGAGCTGATGGTATTGACCATTTCCATCCAGACCGCCAGCTTCATAAAGTGGGGGCCTTTTTGTTTTTGGAACAAAGATTCCTGAATGATATCGGCCATATGCCGGCCAAGAGAAACGGCTTTGACAAGCATATATTGGGCATTTTGAATGTCAGTATTGAAAATGCCTATCTCCATTGTGCCCACTGGCTCGCCGGCTCTTAAAATTACCGGTAAAGTAGTGGCAATTACTGGATTGAAGGGTTCCAGCACCTTTTGTTCATTATTGTTTTTTGCTGTAGAGAGGTGCTCACAAAGTTGTGACCACCGGTCTGTTTTTTTACTTTTTTTAGTAAGCTTCTCTTTGGCAGCCTTCCACCAGATGGGGGGTCGGCCCTCCCTCACCAGGAAAAGGCCTGCGCGCCAAAATTCAAAGTAATCTATGGAATTTTGCAGGATGCGTTGTAGAGAAATTTCCAGCTTTTTGCCGACATTAAATGTGGGACTTACTCTACAGACCAGGATTAACTCCGCTTTTGTATCTAATTCGGAAGAAAGCATGGAAAGCTTCACACCCTTTAATATTCTTTTAATATTCTTTCCAAAAATTTAAATAGGCTTCACTTCATTAAAATTATATATCTTATCTGTTTTCTGGTCAATTATATGTTTGGTTTTTGGGTTGATCCAAAAGTGTTAACCCTTAATTCACTCTTTTTTAAACTTGCTTCCATGCTTTTAAGCGATTTTTTTCTTTTCTTTATTTTATTAAAATTATAACAGCATCCCTGTTTAATAGTAAGTGGGCGGTATCAGGCAATTGCCGGCTGGGAAAAAATAGGCCTGATGTGGGCTGGGAAAAAGCCAGGATGTTACGGGTTTTTTCCGAGAGGGCAATGGAGGTAAAAAATAAATGATTGCCCATTACGGATACAAAGATGGCTCCGGTGAATTTTTCATCAGCATAGACACCAATAACTGTGCCCAATGTGTAGAAAAGCCCTGTGTTAAAGTCTGTATAGAAAAGATCCTGGAGATATTTATTAATGACTATGATGAGGAAGTTATCGGTGTTAAAGAGGAGCATCGTAATAAGATCAAATACTCCTGCAGCTCCTGCAAGCCCATAAACGGGGAACGCAGCTTGGCCTGCCAGAGGTCCTGTCCCTTGGGGGCAATCACACATTCATGGTAAGGAAAATAGTCCTGAGACGGCCATGATGCGGGCCAGCGCTTACACATTGCTGTTTCATGAAGGCTGTCTCTTTGTTTGAGGAATAAGAAATTAGCCCATTGGGGTGAGGAGATGGAGTAAATAATGATTATCGATATCAAGTTGTCTGTTGAGTCCGGGAATGAGAAAAATTTTCCATATATCCAGAGAGAAAATCAGCTTATCCAGCAGTATCTTCAGCAGTATGGTCACCTGCCGGAAGGCGGGGGCGATGATTTGCATGCTCACTTCTAATGGTAAAAAGGGTTTACCTGACAAGGATTCTAAATGGTGCGGGAATGCCAGCGACTTTGCTTTCGGCTTGGATGAACAACAAGCCAAGTTTTTTAAAAATATTTTAGAAAGTCACGATATTCGGAAAGTGCTCGATGTGTTTTGTGGAAGCGGCGAACTGGCTGTTTTATTGGCCCAATGGGGCAAAGGTGTCACTGTCTTTGTCCCTGAGCCGCTGATCATCAAAGAAATAAATTATAAAAGTGTCCGGGCGGGTGTACAGCTGGAGATTTGTTTAGGGGATATGCGTGACATATCCAGTCTTTACAGGGAACAGTGTGGCTTGATTGTCTGCTTACAGAATTCGTTGTCTTGCCTCTTAAGTGAAGAAGATATCTGGGGAACATTGGCCCAAATGTATTTAAAGCTTGAACCAGGCGGAATCCTGATTATTCATACCCTTAATTATGACTATCTGTTACAACGGAATGTGTGTCTTATACCTGTTTTGGAAAGACAATACCTTGGGTTTGAAGGTAAAGCTGTGGTTAAAGCGTGAGAAGGAAGGGGAAAAGGCGAAGCTGATTTTTAAGATTGCTCCTGCTGGTATCAGGGCCGGTATTCGTGTTTGCCAGGAAGAAGTCAGAATCCCCGTTCGCCCGATTTTAAAAAAAGAATTGGATTTATGGCTGACGGAGTTGGGTTTTATAAAAATTCAAAGCTACGGTTGGTTTGATTGGAAAACAGCTGCAAATAACAGCTGCCACAGAATAACAGTGGCCTATCGACCGGGTGCCACACCTACTGGTTGAGACCCGGTTACCTCATCCTTGACGGATACCTGACGATTAGGATTCCGTCACCCCGCATGATATGCCTCTACCCCCAAAACTAAAAAAGATTGAGTATCGACCAGGGAGAGCTGTATTTCCCGCAGATCCAGAAGACCCGCCAGGCCGGCACCCAAGGCCCTGACCGGCCGTCGATCCCAATGAGTATAAAACAGCTTTAAGACGTAGGCATAGACATCCATGGTCATCGCTGTCGGTTCGGACATTCTCACCTGCTTGTAAAAGCCCGTGGGGAAATCAAAGTCAGCGCCCCAGGAGGTGTCACAGGGACTGTCTCCACAGCAGATTGCTGCCGGTAAAAGGTATCCTTTGCCGGTTTTTTTATGTGCCAAGCAGGAAAATAAAAAGTAATAGCGAAATACATAACATAAATATTAATTTTGTAGCACGACAAGGTGGAGGGGTTAGTTTTGGCCTGAAGTTTGGCCATATCCGCCGGTTATGCAAAATACTGGAGGTCAGGCAATGAAAAAAAATGGATTAGTCGTCATTGTTGTGTTGCTGATGGTGCCTTTTTTGTTTCTTGGTGGATGTGGTGGTGAGGAAGCGGCGCCCCAAGGTGATGTTATAACAGGAGATACCGTAGAAACAGGAACACTTGCCTTTACAGCGAACGGGGAAGAGTTTATCCGTGAGGGGTTCCTTTCCAAGGATGGCTGGGAGCTTTCCTTTGATCGGGCCTACGCTACCATGGGCAACATTACGGCATACCAGACCGATCCGCCCTATGATACCGAACAGGGCTGGGATATCGACTACCAGGAAAAAGTCGAACCGTCCGGTATACACTCAGTAAACTTGGCCGACCCGGCAAGTGATCCCGTAGTGCTTGATGAGTTGGCGGAAGTGCCGACCGGGCATTATAATGCTATTTCCTGGGAAATGCTCCGGGCTGTTGAAGGACCGTCCGCCGGGTACAGTCTGTTTTTAGCCGGGCAGGCTGAAAAAGATGGAACAGTGATTGATTTTACCTTCGGTATCGAGCAGGAGGTTGCCTATCAAGGCGGTGATTACATAGGTGACGAACGCAAGGGGGTAGTAACTCCTGGCGGAACTGCCGATCTTGAAATGACCTTCCACTTTGACCATCTTTTTGGTTACGGGGAAGAAGATCCGGATGATCCCCTGAACCAGGGGGCGCTCGGTTTTGAACCGCTGGCGGCCTTGGCTGTAGATGGTGTCGTGGAAGTCGATCTGGCTTTCCTCGAGGAAAACCTCAGCGCTGATGATTATGAACTGTTGGTTCCTATTCTGACTCACCTGGCCCATGTCGGCGAAGGTCACTGTCTGGCAGAATTTATTAACTAACCAAGGGGGTTTTAAGCATGTTTGGGAAAAGCCGGTCTGCCGGTTATGCCTGCCTGGTTGCAGTGGTTGTTTCAATCTGCCTGCTGATTATTTTTCCGGCAGGCGAGGCGCTGGCCCACGGGGTTGAGCTTGAATATATAGAGAGCAACGCTATCGAGGTTACCGCCTGTTATGATACTGGGGGTCCGATGGCAGGGGCTCAAGTAGCTGTATTTGCGCCCGGCAGTCCGGCTGAACCCTGGCTTACCGGCACCTGTGACGAGGACGGTAAATTTTTCTTTGTTCCTGACTCGGAAATACCCGGGTTGTGGGAAGTGCAAGCACGTCTCGCCGGTCACGGCGGGCTGATCAGGATCGAGGTTGACGAAAGTGCTGTCAGCCCTGCCAGCACTACCGGGTTTACCGGACCGCAGAAGTTCCTGATGATCGCTGCGGTGATTTGGGGGCTGTTCGGTACTGCACTATACTTCAGTAGGAGGCAAAGCTAAATGCATATTCCGGACGGGATTATATCGGTTTCCGCCGCTGTCGGCGGTTATGCGGTGACGGGCGGTATGACCTGGCTATCACTGCACAAGATCAAGAAGCAGTATGGTAATCCGCGAAACGTTATTCCCAAGGCAGCCCTGCTGACTGCAGCTTTTTTTGTTGCATCGCTGATTCATATTCCGGTGCCGCCAGTCAGTGTGCACCTGGTTCTCTCCGGCCTTATGGGTGTTATGCTCGGCTGGTTTGCATTCCCTGCTGTCCTGGTGGGCCTGCTGCTGCAGGCGATCATGTTTCAGCACGGTGGTCTGACCACCCTTGGCGTGAACGCCTGCCTGATGGGTCTGCCGGCCTTGCTGGCGCACCGTCTTTTCAGCCTGCGCCGTTTCTTTGGTTTGCAAAAGCCTCTGCCCAACGGGCTGCTGGCTTTCCTGGCCTCCTTTACGGCCGTCGTTGCAGGGGCCATGATCGCGGCGTTGCTGCTGATTTATGTCGCCCCGGCCTCGGCCTCTTTTGATGCCGCCGCTGAAAAAGCTGCTGTGCTGACCTTAAGCCTGGCTCACCTGCCGGTAGCTTTACTGGAAGGCGTATTCACGGCCATGGTTGTGTTGTTCCTGCTGCGCGTGCAGCCTGCTCTCTTGGAGGTTGATCCGAAATGATCAGCGAAGCGGTAGTTGGTTCTACAGTGCTAAGTAGTTTGTTCGGCCGCTGGGAAACTCGCTTCAAGCTGCCGGGTTTAATCATGCTTGTTTTCTCCTTTGCCTTGGTGCAGGATTTGCGCATTTTACCACTGATGTTTTTAAGCGCCATGATCATCTACCGGTTCTCGGCGCTGCCATTTGCTTATTTTGTTTCGCGGCTGCGCCTGCCCGGGTTTTTTCTGGTGGCCATGGCTGTTATACTGCCGTTTTGGTCGGGGCAGACTGTGCTTTGGCAATTCGGGCCACTTGCTTTGCGGTTGGAAGGTTGCCTCAGTCTGCTGCTGGTAGCCGCCAAGTTTACGGCTATCTTCATGGTGGTTGTGGTTCTTTTTGCCACAACCCCACTGCCCCTGCTGACCAGGACGATGCGAGCGTTTGGCATTCCCTGGCTGATGACTGATTTGCTGCTATTTACCTACCGTTACCTTTTTCAACTGAGCGGCGATTTGAAGCGCACGCACGCGGCGGCCTGCCTGCGTGGTTTTCAGGGCAAATCACTGTTTTCATTGAAGACCTTTGCCAATATTACCGGTTCGTTGCTGGTTCGCAGCAATAAACAGGCGGAAAGGGTTTTCCAGGCGATGACGCTACGCGGTTACGGTAATGGTGATCAACCGCTTTCAGATTTCCGGCCCGCTGTCGCGGATTACCTGCTGTTGGCGGTTGTGCTGCTACTTGCTGCAGCCATCATTCTGTCTCAAGCCTTCCTCTAAAAATGCTGTTGTCAATTAAAAAATCCGGATAATAACTGCGCACTGGCAGGGAATTCTGCTATAATCGTAGATAAGGGAAGCAAAGCTACAAGAATAAACCTGGAGGAAACCAACTTTGACAGAAGCTTTGAGCATAAAGGCGCTGCATTTTGCCTACCCCGAACAGCTACCGATTATTGCAGGGATCAATTGTACGATTAAAGCCGGTGAAAAGGTAGGGCTGATTGGTCCCAATGGCGCCGGCAAAACCACCCTCTTTCTTTTAATTACCGGGATCCTGCAGCCGACATCCGGTCGGCTGGAGATATTCGGCCAACCGGTTAAGCCTGGCGTTTTTTATCCAGCGGTGGGTATGGTTTTTCAGCATACCGCGGATCAGTTGATCTGCCCTTCGGTCAGGGATGATATTGCTTTCGGTCCGCAAAACATGGGTTTGGGAAGTGAGGAGATCCGGAAGAGAATAGAGGAAACGGCCGCATTGACCGGGATCACGGCCTTGCTGGACCGGCCTCCACACCATCTTTCCGGTGGGGAACAGCGCCTTGTGGCTCTTTCCGGTATCCTGGCTATGGCCCCTAGGCTGTTGATCATGGATGAACCTACTTCCGACCTTGATCTGCGCTACCGCCGCCGCCTGATTCAGCTCCTTGATACGATGACGGATAAAACTGTACTTATCGCTTCACACGACCTGGAATTTATTCTGGAAACCTGCAGCCGCGTCCTGCTGCTGAGAGGTGGCCGGATCCAGGCTGATGGAGAGCCGGCCGTAGTGATGGGTAATGACAGTCTGATGGAAAGGAATGGCCTCGAAGTACCTCATTCTCTCCTGGATACCTGGCATCACCACAGAAAAAAACAATAGATTGAGCCTACCGGAGAAGCTTACCTACAGGGTATCAATCAGCCCGCCCTGGCGAATTGTTTATAAAACTGAAAAAGGTATTGAACAACCTAGGCCTCGTGCCCGCCGATTTTGGTCGCCCGGTCAAAAAGCATCCCGCCTGCTGTCAGCGAGGACGATCTAAACAGGCTTGTCGGGCCGTAGCGGTTCCTGATAGAGTCCATGGCCTTACTCAAGGCCATTTTTTTCTCTTTCGGATCAACCAGGGAGAGCTGTATTTCCCGCAAATCCAAAAGACCTGCAAGGCCGACACCCAGGGCCCTGACCGGCCGCCGGTCCCAATGAGTATAAAACAGCTTTAAGACGTAGGCATAGACATCCATGGTCATCGCTGTCGGTTCGGACATTTTCACCTGTCTGGAAAAGCCCGTGGGGAAATCAAAGTCGGCGCCCCGGCAGTAGACATGGACAACCCGCCCCACCTTACCCCAGGACCTGGCCCGCCGGCAGACCTCTTCCACGATCTCCAATAAAACAACTTCTATTTCCTTTTTAGACCGGTAATCCCGGGGTAAGGTTATGGAGTGGCTGGTTCCTTTGCGGGTATCTTTTACACTTTCCAGTGGTTTTATCGTCGAATAATCAATCCCCTGCGCATTAAGCCATAAAACCTCCCCATTTACACCCCACCTGAATTTCAGGTCTTCTTTCGGCAGCTGTGCCAGATGTCCGATTGTCCGCACGCCAATATTAAAAAAATTACGCTCCATACGGGCACCCACACCGAATAGATCTCTGATCGGCAGGGGCCAGGTATGCTGCGCATAATTCTGATGAGATAATCTGAAAAAGCCTGCTTTGTTTTTTTTGGCAAACCGGTCACACGCCATCTTGGCCTGCAGGGGGTTTTCCCCGATCCCCACACGGCACTTAATACCGATTTCTTTCCATACCTTTTTGATCATTAGCCTGGCCATTTCTTCCGGAGGGCCAAAAAGTCTTTCACATCCCGTCATATCGAGGAACTGCTCGTCAATAGAGTAGGGGGAGACCCGATCGGTAAACCTGGCCAGGACATCCGTAATTTTTAACGATGCATCGATGTAATCCTGCATGTGGGGCCTGACTAGGACTACCTGTGGACATAAACTTGCACATTCCCACGCCGCCATGCCCGTTTTAATGCCGTAAGCCTTGGCTTCTTTGGTTGCAGCCAAAACAATGCCCCGCCGTTTTTGCGGATCTCCGCAAACCGCCACAGGCTTTCCACGTAAAGCAGGGTTCTTGGCGACTTCGACACTGGCATAAAAGGATTCCATATCCGCAAGCATGATTACTTTTGATTCAAGCATAAACCAGCACCCTTACAGAACTGATGTTCTATAATTATAGATCAGACCTGGCAGCAAAACAATGAATTCCCCGGATGTAGTTTTTGGAAATTAATTGGAGACGGAACGGTCTTTTTTGCTGCAATCAGTGCCGGGGCAATGTTTAATTGCTTTTAGAAGGAAAGAAGAGGCCTGATATTGAAGGAATAAAGATAAAAGGGGCAATTAAATTTTTATCCAAGAATTTATGAATGAGTACATATATAAGGAAGGAAGGCTCATAAATGGATCGGGTAAAGTTTAAATACGGGCTTGATGAGATGCCACCCCTTGCTGAACTGATATTCCTGGGTTTGCAGTGGTTGGCAATTATGGTTCCGATTGTTGTGATTGTGGGGAATATAGTGGCCGGTTTGCATTTTAGTGAATTTGTAGAGCAGATTACCTATATTCAAAAAGTGTTTTTTGTAGTAGGGGCTTCTCTTTTGGTTCAGTTGTTATGGGGCCACCAGCTGCCGCTTGTAGTGGGCCCGGCCACAATACTCCTTGTGGGGATCGCTGCCAGCCGGGGGAGCGGGATCAGCGCTATCTATACAGCTATGGCTTTAGGGGGCCTTGTTCTTTTTCTGCTGAGTGCTGCGGGATTATTCAACCATCTCAAAAAACTTTTTACACCACCGGTTGTGGCCACCATTCTGATCATGATTGCTTTTACCCTTACGCCCATGATTTTAAATCTGAGCACATCCTCTGCTGTCCCTGAACTTGCCTGGGCAAATTTGTGCTTTGTTCTGGTTTTTGTACTCTGTATCTTTGCGGTGAGCAGGCATGTTGACGGTTTTTGGAAATCCACCTTGATTATGTGGGCACTGATTGCCGGGACAGTTGTTTATTACCTGGTTTTTCCCCAGGGTTTGGAAAGCGCACCGGCCGTTCAGGATAAATTTACTGCTGACTTTTTGTTCAAAACGAATTTCAACCTGAGTTTTGAACCGGGAGTCATTATTTCTTTTCTTGTCTGTTTTTTGGCTTTGGCCATCAATGATCTGGGTTCGATCTACTCCGTGGGTGGCTTGCTGAAACCGGAGCGTATGCCGGAACGGGTTACCAGGGGGCTTTCACTGACAGGCATACTTAATTTTCTGGCGGGTCTTGGGGGTGTGATTGGCCCGGTCAATTTTTCCCTGAGCCCCGGCGTAATTGCCTCGACAGGCTGCGCCTCACGCTTTACCCTTATACCTGCCGGCCTGATTCTGTACTGGCCGTGTCGTTTCTGCCGCCGGTAATTGCCTTTATTGGCGGTATTCCGCCGGTAGTAGTGGGCGGCGTTTTTCTCTACATCATGTGTTCACAGATTGCCGCGGGGTTAACCATGGTCCTTGATGCTCAAAAGGGTTTTCATTTTGAAAATGGCCTGGTGATCGGGCTTCCCCTCATGCTGAGCATCATCATCTCTTTCCTGCCAGATAGTGTCTTGAACACGTTTCCAGTTATTTTAAGGCCCCTTCTCGGCAACGGGTTTGTGGTAGGAGTTTTAGCGGTATTGATCATGGAGCACCTTATCTTTGGGGAAATATAACACTATAACTATTCTCTTCCATATTTTTTTCTCATCTTTTCAAAAACGTTTTTTGCGTCTAGAAGAGGCTCTCCGTTTTCAATTTGGTCAATGAGGGACAGACTGAATAAATGAGGCAGGAATTGTCTTGTTTTTATAGAATATTTAAGTAAACCATAATTAACCTAAGGGGGAAGCCGACTGTGGACACGCTCCTTGCTGCTAAAAGTAAATTTACGCCACACGAGCTAAATATTTTTTCAATCGAATACGAGAAACAAAAGAAATCCAAACTCATTACCTGGCTGCTATGGCTGTTTTTGGGTGGCATCGGAGGACATCGGTATTATCTTGGACACATTGGAATGGGAGTTGCTATGACGCTTACTCTTGGCGGCCTTGGTGTCTGGACTCTTATCAACGCTTTTTTCATCAACTCATGGGTAGATAGACACAACGAAACCGTAGAGAAGCTGCTTATTGGCAAAATTATTGCTTTGCGAGACATTGCCACGCAAGACACTATTCCCGCTCCTTAAATCCTTTTGTCTTTAAATTCTTCGATATACCCCCCCCAACCTGCCTGTTTTTTTTCATCATTTTTATCCTGCTTCAGCAACAGTTGGACCTGCCACAGGAACCTTCCCCGCGGCAGGTTTTTAGACGATAAAAAAGATTATAACACTGTGGGAAAGCGGAGGTTGGAATTGCTTTGAAGATATGGAAAGATAAGGGTGGGGATTAGGAGGTACAGCAAATATGCATGAGGTCATTAGCTCCAACGACCAGCTTATCTTAAAAATCAATGAAGTTCTCCAGGCCAAGAACAGCAGGAGCATTAATATTATCAACGATAAGTTGACTTTATCCGTGTTCGGGGAACTTTCCAAAAACCTGCAGAATGTAGATCAAATCAACTTTATAATCCGTAATACTGCTTATGTGCCATCAGGACGTGAGTTGCCCCGTGAATTTGAAATCAGTCAAAATACCAGCGATCTCTTTTTCAACTCCTATGATATCATTCAAAAAAACAAACTTATACATTTTTCCAAAGCAAAGTCCATGCATGATTTTATTAAAAGTCATGTCAATGTCAGAAAAGTTAAATTGCCAGGTAAAGTTACGGGCAATATTATCATGATTGATGACGAAGTAGCCATACACGGCACCTCCTCCCTTGAAGTATCCGGAAGGACAAAACGCGGTGAACTTGCACCGATTCATTTCAACTCTATCGTTAATGATCAAGCCCAGATGGAGCACTTTAAAAGGCTCTTTCAGATTATCTGGAGCAATAATGATTATACCGAAGACTACAAAGGAGTGTTGCTGGAAAGCCTCAATTATGTTTACAAGGATTATTCCCCTGAATTTTTGTATTACTTTACATTGAAGGAGCTTTTCGGCGGCCAGCTTGATAGCGGTGTAGAGCGTTTTGAAAAGGATCGAACAGGTTTTAAAAAATCGGTGATCTGGAACAGCCTGTATGAGTTCCAAAAAGATGCGGCGGTTTCCGCTATCCAGAAAATTAACAAATATAACGGGTGTATTATTGCCGATAGTGTTGGTCTGGGAAAAACCTTCGAAGCTCTGGCCGTGATTAAATACTTTGAACTTCGGGAAGACAATGTCTTGGTTTTGTGTCCGGCCAAGCTTTATGATAACTGGGATTCCTTCAAGAATCCGTACATAGACAATGTTTTTGTGCAGGATAATTTTAACTATAAGATCCTTTGCCACACCGATTTGAGCAGGACTAGTGGTTATTCCAGAAGCGGTATTGATTTATCCCGTATCAATTGGAGCCATTTTGATCTGGTGGTCATCGATGAGTCCCATAATTTCCGCAACCGCAACGAAGATGTGGAACATTTGAGCCGCTATATGAAACTCATGAATGACATCATTAAAAAAGGGCACGGCAAAAAGGTGCTGATGCTGTCGGCCACCCCTGTCAATAACTCTCTTGTGGACCTCAAAAACCAAATCAGTATTATTACTGCCGATCGGGATCATGCCCTGGAGGAAAAAAGAATACCCAGTATCGCTAACCTGCTCCGTAAAACACAAAAGGAGATCAATGACTGGCTGAAAACAGAAGACCGCACCAAAAGCAATCTCCTGGACAGGCTTCCCGCAGAATTTTATAAACTGCTCGAAATTATGACTATTTCCCGTAGCAGAAAACACATCACGGGCTACTACGGGGACAGCAATCTGGGGAAGTTCCCATATAAACTGCCGCCCCAAACATACCATCCGGAAATAGATACGGCCGGAAAACTGCTTCATTTTGCAGAGACCAATGAAACCCTGGAATCTTTAAAGCTGGCGGTCTATGCTCCCATGTCTTATATCAAATCCGAATACAAGGCTTTTTACCGCGAAAAATACCAGACAGTGTACGGGGATAGAGTTTTGTTTTACCATGAAAGCCGGGAACTGATCACAGCAAAGCTGCATCGCTTTAATTTATTTAAACGCCTGGAAAGCTCTGTATTTTCCTTCGGGGAGACAATCAGAAGGCTGATCGCCAGAATTGACAGTTATATTGACGTCATCTCCCGCTGCCATGCGGGAGATGTAGAGCTTGCCGGAGAGGAATACACCGAAGAGGATGTTACCCTGGACTACAAATATGAGATAAAAGTGGAGCATTTGCTCGCCGCCGATTTTTTGGAGGATCTGTACTATGACAAGGGTATCTTGGAGGAATTATACAGGGATGTATCGGAAGTGCTTAACGGGAAAAGAGATGCGAAGTTAAAAAAGCTGGAAGAGATAATCATTGAGAAAATTACAAAAACCCCTTACAATCCAGGAAATCGAAAAATGCTCATCTTCTCCGCCTTTGCGGATACGGCCAATTATCTCTATGACAGTATTGCCCAGGAGCTTGCCCAGCATGGGATTAACGTGGCGTGCATTACAGGTTCCGGAGAACCACGGACCACAATGAAAAATATTCGCAGTGAGTTTAACACCATTCTGCGGCACTTCTCCCCCAAATCCAAACTGGGTGAGGATTTGCCCAAAGAGAAGCAAATTGATGTGGTTATCGCTACGGATTGTATTTCCGAGGGGCAAAACCTGCAGGACTGTGACAACGTTATCAACTATGACATTCAGTGGAATCCAGTGGTCCTCATCCAGAGATTCGGCAGGATAGACCGTATTGGCAGCCAAAATAAAAACATCGCCATGATCAATTTCTTTCCCCATTTGGCTCTCAATGATTACCTACAACTTGAGCAAAGGGTTAAAGGCAAAATGACGGCGGTTAACCTGACCTCTACAGGAGAAGAAGATTTTCTCTCACCGGAAATGAACGATTTTAAGTTTCGCAAAAAACAGCTGGAAAGGCTGCAAAAAGAAGTTGTCGAGCTGGACGAGCTGGATGATAATATCTCACTGACCGACCTGAACATGAATGATTATCTTTATGAGCTGTCGGGGTATATCAGGGAACACCCTGAAATTCTGCGCATTCCCAGGGGTGTGTACTCGGTAGCCGGCGGGGAAAAGAAGGGCTGCCTCTTCTGCTTCAAGCACCAAAATAATGATGCCAGGCCCTCCAGTGAAAGCTCCCTTTATCCTTACTATGTCATGTATATGAGCAATGATGGCGAGGTTTATTACGGAAATGCCAACGCCAGGGAGACACTCAAAGAATTTAGAAAGATAGCCTACGGAAAGTCAAGGTCCGATCCCAAACTATTTAAAAAGTTTAACCGCCGCACTAAAAATACCAGGAATATGTCCTTTTATTCCAAACTGCTCAATAAGGCCATCGAGGCGATCCAGGGCCATGAAGATCAAAAAGCGCAGCAGAGCATCTTTGATTTTGGCGGTTATCAAAATGAATTTGCCAATGCCAGCAGCGATGATTTTGAGCTGATCTCTTTCCTGGTAGTGGAATAGAGGTGACCAAGATACTAGCTATACCTGCCAGATATGAGATTAATAAAGAATTTGCGGTCAAAACTTTTTTGACCTCCGATTTGAAACCGGGGGAGAAAAAGCGCTTCAGAAAAAATGTTCAGGAAGTAAAGCTCCTCTATCAAATTGCCGGAGAGGATATTCCTTCTTTTCTCAACGATGAGTATGATTGCCAGGTGATCCTGTTTTTAAACGTACGGCTCAATGAGCTGAAGAATGCAAACTTTGTGGGAAATATCCTGCAACAACTGATCAAGCCTTTGTGTGTGTTCAGGTTCCGTGATCATACCAACCAGGAGGTTTACTGCTTCGCCCATAAAAGGTTGAATTTGCAGGAGCGGACACAGGTGGTCATAGAGGACTCGGTCTTGTCCTCCCCTGTTTCCACAGAGTTCAGGGATGAAAAAAACGTTTTGATGGAGAAAAATGTTGCCTTTGAGAGCATCCAAAACAGGGGAAACAAGCTTGATTTCTATCTGGAAATGATGATCAAAACCTATCTGATCTCCAACCTTTCCTTATGGTTGGGGACAAAGGCACTGCTTGTCTCCAGTGTATGGTATAATAGGGATAATATGTTAGAGCTCTATGACAGATTTAAACGGGTAGCACAGTTAAAAAAAGAACAGAAATCTGCCCGGACAGTGGCGGAAAATGCCAGGATAAATAGTGAATTAAGGCGGCTGTATGCCCAATGTGCTAAATATTTGGAGAATGTCTAGGGGGTGGAGGCAATGGAGTTTCCAAAGATACAAAAGGAAATCTATAATCCAATCAGTGAAAACGTTAAAAAGCTGGCAGAACTATTCCCTTCAGCAGTCAGGGATGGGCAGGTGGATTTCGAGGCTCTAAAAAAGGAGCTGGGTGAATTTGAAGCAGTAAGTGACAAGCTTTCCGAACGTTATGAGCTGGGCTGGGCAGGGAAAGCAGAAGCAAAACAGCTGGCAAATAAAGATATTGTAGGAAAAACGCTAAAATACATACCGGAGGACAGCAAAAACCCTGACACTACCGGAAATCTCTATATCGAAGGGGATAACCTGGAAGTCCTCAAATTGCTTCGTAACAGTTACTACAACAAGATTAAAATGATCTATATAGATCCGCCTTACAATACGGGCAATGACTTTATTTACAAAGATAATTTTGCCGTCAGCGAAAAGGAGAATAGCCTGGCGGAGGGAGAAATTGACGAGGCCGGAGAGAGGCTGATCGTGAACCAGAAGAGCAGCGGAAAGTACCACTCCAACTGGCTGTCCATGATGTATCCGAGGTTAAGGGTGGCCAAGGATCTGCTGGCGGAGGATGGGGTTATATTTATCAGTATTGATGATAATGAAGTACATAATTTGAGGAAGATTTGTGATGAAAACAGTCTATTTGGTGAGGAGAATTTTGTTTCCCAGCTTAATTGGAAAGGTAGAGGAGGTAGGCAGGATAGTAAACATTTTGCCGTTATTCATGAGTATATATTATGCTATGCAAAAAATATTATTCAATTCAGCGCGGGTGAGGAAATAAAAGAAGGCGGTGTATATCCTAAATATGACGATGTAAAGAAAAGATATTATAAAACTCAATTAGCAAGAAAGTGGGGTTCAAACAGTAAACGAAGTGATAGACCTAATTTATTTTATGCTATTACTGCTCCAGATGGAACAGATTTATTTCCTATGCTTTCTGATACAGAAGAGGGTTGTTGGCGGTGGAGTAAAACAAGGATGGAGAAAGAAATACAAGCAGGAAATGTTGAGTTTGTTAAAAATGGAGAAAAATGGGTTGCATATGAAAAAATATATAAGCCCTTAGAAGGGGAAGAGGCAACTAAAAAGTATACCACATGGATTGATAATATAGGTACGGGAACAGGAACCGATGTTATGAAAAATATTTTTGGAATAAAAGCTTTTGATTACCCTAAACCAGTTGATTTAGTAAAAAGGTTCATTTTAATGGCTAATGTTTTAGACAATGCTCTTGTTCTCGATTTCTTCGCTGGCTCCTCCACTACCGCCCACGCAGTGATGCAGCTTAATGCCGAAGACGGCGGCAACCGCAAGTTTATCATGGTGCAGCTTCCTGAGCCTTGCGATGAAAAGAGCGAAGCTTACAAAGCAGGGTTTAAAAACATCAGTGAAATCGGCAAAGAGCGTATCCGCCGGGCGGGGGAGAAGATAAAAGAAGAAAATAAAGATAAAGAAGGTATTGAAGATCTGGACATAGGCTTCAAAGTTTTCAAAGTTGCCGATACCAATATCCGCTGGTTCAGCGAAGCTTTACAATCGGATCAGATGGTATTGGATGAAGCCATGATGACTGACAAGGACAAACTTGATTTTAACCCGGGGTACACCGACATTGATGTGGTCTATGAAATATTGTTGCGGCACAGGGATATTCCCCTTTCCACCAATGTAGAAAAGCTTAGCTCTATCGGTACACGCACTTATATTTTTGCCGATACGGTGGTGGTCTGCCTGGAAGAAACTATAACAGAAGGTATGATTGATCAGATAGCGGCTATAGAACCCATGCCCACAAAGGTAATCTTCCGGGATAGCGCCTTTGGTGATGATATTTCCCTTAAAACCAACAGTATGCTGCGGCTGGAAGCTCAGATGAAAAAGCACAGCGGCCTGAAGAAAAAGGCCTATCGAGTAGAGTTTATTTAAGGGGGTGTGGGCTTAATGTCAAAACGCATCGCTTTTCAATTTGATGATAAATTATCCTTTCAAAGGGCTGCCATCGATTCTGTGGTCAATCTTTTTAACGGTGTGAGTCGTCAGGATGAAGGAACCATCTATCGTCAGATCCGCCATATCAGGAAACTTGGTGAAGGTGACCCTGTGCGCAACCCGCAGATCGTAAGAGAAAGCCGGCTTCTGCAAAACCTGCGCAAGGTACAGCTGGATAATATGCTCTTAATGGACCAGGAGTTAAAAGGTAATAACTTCACGATTGAAATGGAAACAGGCACGGGCAAAACCTATGTGTACCTGCGTACTATTTTAGAACTTTACGAAGCCTATGGCTTTACAAAATTTATGATTGTTGTGCCCAGTATCGCCATTCGCAAAGGCGTGGAAAAAAGTATAGAAATGTTGAGGGAACATTTTAAGGCCCTTTATGATGGGCTCGATCTTGGAAATCATGCCTTCGTTTATGACTCAAGGAATCTTGATAAAGTGGGCAGTAGTTTTGTTGAAACCAGGGATTTAAGCATTATGATCATGAATATCCAGGCTTTTAATAAAGATACCAATATAATTCGCCAATCCGATGAACGCGGCCGGATTCTTTGGGAGGATATAAAATACATCAGCCCCATCGTTATTATCGATGAACCGCAAAAAATTGAAGGCAGTGCCGGGAAAAAGAGCGCTTCTCTGGAAGCTATAGAAATGATCAACCCACTTTTTATTTTACGGTATTCGGCAACCCATAAGAAACTTTTTAATCAGGTGTACAAGCTGGATTCCTATGATGCTTACCAGAATGATCTGGTAAAAGAAATAGAAGTAAAAACCGTCCACGGAACCATACCCAAAGATTTCCCCTATGTCCGCTATGTTGAGTTTACAAAAGATTTATATGCCAGAATAGAGATTTTTCATGTAGAGCAAGGGGGCATTATCCGCAGGGAAAAGTTTAAAGTCCGGGGCGGGGATTCTTTGTATGAATGTTCCGGGAACCTGGAACAATATCAAAATATGTTTATCATGGAAGATCCCCATAAGCTTAAGAAACTAAAAATTGGTAAATGGGATGATATCTTTGAGCTCGCCGTCGGGGAAAGCAATGTGAATATTGGCGAAGAAGAAATTATCCGCATACAAATCCGGCTGGCAATCAAAAGCCATTTGCAGAAACAGTACAACATCCTAAAAAAAGGCTACAAAATAAAGGTAATGTCCCTTTTCTTTATTGATGCTGTTCATAAATTTAGAGACAATAGCGCTGCTGATGGCCGTGGGGAATATTTACGGATTTTTGATGAGGAGTATGCCCGGGTGATCGAGGATGCCGGGTGGAATATGGTATTTAAAGAATATCCTGAACTCTTTAAGCATTATCAAGACGTGCAAAAGGTGCGGGAGGGCTATTTTGCGGTAGATAAAAACAAAAGGTCTGTGGAGGTTGAAAGCTGGGCAAGCGATAAAGAAAGGCTAAAGAAAAAATCACAGGAAGATGTTGACAGGGGAATTGAACTTATACTGGAAAAAAAAGATGAGCTGATTTCCTTTGAGGAACCGTTAGCTTTTATCTTCTCCCACTCAGCTTTGCGGGAAGGCTGGGACAACCCCAATGTTTTTACTCTCTGCACTTTAAAAAAGAGCAGTTCGGATATTGCCAAAAAGCAGGAAATCGGCAGGGGTTTGCGGCTGCCTGTGGATATTGACGGGAACCGTTGCATTGACAATGAAGTGAATGAACTTACAGTTATCGCCAATGATTACTATGACAGCTTTGCCGCTGCTCTCCAGAAGGATTTTAATGAGAGCGCCGGGTTTAATAAGGACGAAGTTACTTATGATGTGATTTATAGTACGCTTCACGAAGCCGGGCTTCCGAAGATGAAAATAGCGGAGGTTGTCGATGCTTTTAAAGTTGAGCTGCTGCAAAACGGGATCATCAATAAAGACGGCATACTTACAAAAGAGGCCCAACAGATACAAAATATAAGTTTTAGCAATGAAACGCTTCGGGAACACAGTATCAAGATCAAAGAAAAATTTATTGAGGTCATGCTCAGAAAGGGAACTAAGAAAATTCCCATTAAAAACGGTGATGAAGAACCTGTCGAAAATGGTGCACACAGCTATATTTCAGAGGAACACTTTGCCAAGCTTCTAAGGGAATTAAGCAAAAGAATGTCCAAGCGCACCATGTACCAGATCAATGTTGACAGCACTGCCTTTATAGAGGCTTGTAGCTCTGAATTGAATGAAAAACTTCGCTATAAGCAGGTAAAGAATGAATATAAAATAGAAACTGGCAGGGCAGGGTTTGATGATCAGAAAAAATTTGTTATGCATGA
>JBMNEM010000005.1:0-258724 GCA_050948785.1 Dethiobacteria bacterium | reverse complement strand
AGACGGAGATATCATCATGTGGCTCAAGTGTGATGAAATTGTAGAAACACCTAAGCTCTTTACACTCTGGTCCTCCGGCTATGAGAAAACTGAATTCATGGTTGAAATAGTGGCTCCAGCAGGGGAATAAGGAAAGGATGTGGCGGAGATGACACTACTTGAAAAGGTTAAGGCCAACCTTATTTTAGACCATGATAGTGACGATGAGTTATTGGAGATGTATATCGCCGCCGCTATTTCCTATGCAGAGAGCTTTCAACATTTAAGCTCAGGAACCTATGAACAAGAGCCAATGTCAGCTACCACCCAGCAGGCTGTCATTATGCTTTCCTCTCACTTTTACGAATCCCGGGATGGCTCTACCGGCGGTTTCTTCGGCGATAATGTTAAGGCCTCGGAGCAGGTCTGGAACGCTGTTCATCTTCTTTTGCGCATGGGAAGGGAGTGGAAAGTGTGAAAGTAGTAGAGTTTGGCAGACAAAGAAAAAGGCAGAAGCGCTGTTACCGAAAAGGCAGACGCAAAAATCGCAACCACGGATATGATGAAGCCTTAATAAAAGGCGGTGAAATAGATGAGCTTTGGGAAAATGATAACTCTAATAGATATTATCGAGACTACCACCAGCCAAGACGAAGAAGGCTTTGTGAAGAAAGAAGATAATATCATCGCCAGTACGCGGGCATACCGGGAAGAACGCCGTCCTTCCCGGAAATGGGTTAACCTAGCTGCCTACACCGAAGCCGATGCTTTGTTCCAGTTGCGGGTGATTCCTGACCTTGAGCTAAAAGCTGGAATGCTTCTGGTCTGTGATACTGGGAGCTATACCATTTTCAATGTGGAAAAAGTAAAAGGGCTCTACCTTGAGGTTTTGGCAAAAAAACTGGAACCCACCAAGGCATAAAAGGGAGGGGGAGCATTGGGAAGATTAAGTTATAAAATGCCGGAAGACTTTTTATTAAAAGTATCGGCTCTGGCAGATAAAACCGATGTAATTATACCCAAGGTGCTTGAGGAAGGCGGCCAGGTGGTAGCGGATAAAGTGAAAGCTAACCTACAGTCAGTTGTGGGCAGGAATCTGAAAACAAAATCCCGCTCCACCGGGGAACTTATAAAAGCTTTGGGGGTAAGCCCGGCAGGGCTGGATCGAAACGGCAATTATAACGTCAAGGTGGGTTTTGATGAACCCCGGGATGATGGGGAATCCAATGCCAAGATCGCCAATATTCTGGAATATGGTAAATCCGGTCAACCTGCTAAGCCATTCTTAAAACCAGCTAAAACCGCCAGTAAAAAAGCCTGTATTGAAGCTATGAAAAGGAAGCTGGATGAAGAAATCAATAAATCGTAGGAAGGGAGGCAGATGGTGAACAACTATAACAGTATTTTAAGAGACCTCAAAAAAACTTTAATGAGTACCGGGCTTCCTATGGAAACCGGAGTGTTCAGCGATCAGGCCCCCGAAGAGTATCTAGTAATTACTCCCTATGAATGATCTCTTCGACCTTTTTGCTGACAATCTGCCTCAGATGGACCTACAGGAAGCTCGGATTTCTTTATTTGCTAAAGGTAATTATATGGCCAGAAAAAATCAGATAGTGGCTTTACTCATAGCCGGTGATTTTACCATTACTGACCGCCGCTATATAGGAAAAGAGGCGGATACAGGTTTTCACCACATAGTTATTGATGTGGCTAAAGAATATGCAGTAACCCTATAACCGGCTAACTTGCCGAATTTTATTTTGAAAGGAGAGATGGATCGTGGCAACCATAGGATTGGATCGGCTATATTACGCCAAAATCACTGAAGATACAAATGGTGATGAAACTTATGGCGCCCCCCAAATACTGGCCAAGGCTATGACCGCCGAGCTAAGTGTAGAGCTTATTGAAGCGATTTTGTACGCCGATGATGGGGCTTCAGAAATAGTCAAAGAATTTAAAAGCGGTGCTTTGAGCCTGGGGGTGGATGATCTTGCGTCAGCAGTTATCCAGGACTTAACCGGCTGTAAGATTGACAGTAACAACGTAGTAGTTTCCAGAAGTGAGGATGGTGGCAGCCCGGTGGCTATTGGGTTTCGGGCAAAAAAGGCTAACGGGAAATATCGTCACTTCTGGCTTTATCGGGTTATCTTTAGTATTCCTGCTACCAGTCTGGCCACCAAGGGGGATTCCATTACCTTTAGTAGTCCCACCATAGAAGGCACTGTTTTCAGGAGAAACAAGCTTGATGGGGAGAATAAACATCCCATGGAAAGCAGAAGTGACAGAAGGAGATGATGGAGTGGCAGCTTCCATCATTACCAATTGGTTCACATCTGTTTATGAACCCGACTTTACTGAGGTGACACCCACCATTACCATTGCGACTCAACCGGCAGCCACAACGGAAGTGACTGAGGGCAGCATTACCGAGAGCCTCTCGGTGGTAGCAAGCAGCAATACCGGTAACCCGGTCACTTACCAGTGGTACGAGAATGAGGTGGACAGTTCCACCGGCGGCACGATTATCAATGGGGAAACCTGCAGCCAGCTTTGACATTCCTACTGATTTGGTAGCCGGTACCTACTATTACTATTGTGTTTTAAGCCTAAGCGGCGCTGATAGCGTGACCACCACTGTAGCTACAGTAGTGGTTTCAGAATAAAGATGGGAGGATGACTTATGGCTAATGAAATAAAACCGGTGGAAGTAGATGAAGCTTCTGAAGAAAGAAGTACAGTGATAACCATTGGTGATAGGGAGTACCGGCTGATTCTTACCACGAAAGCGACCAAAGCCATCGCCAAGCGCTATGGAGGCTTAGAGAAGCTTGGCGAAAAGCTCATGAAAACAGAGAACTTTGAAATGGCCTTGGATGAAGTGGTGTGGCTCATCACTTTGCTGGCCAATCAGTCCATCCTGATCCACAATCTTAGGAACAAAGAGGATAAGCAGGAACTATTAACCGAAGAAGAGATGGAGCTTTTGACTTCGCCTTTGGATCTGGCCCAATACAAAAATGCTATCATGGCCAGCATGCTGAAGGGCACCAAAAGAAATGTGGAGAGTGAAGAGTCAAAAAACGAGGCGGCCGGGTAAGTGAGGAGGCACTCTTTACCCGGATCATTTACTATGGGACGGTGCAATTGAATCGCCGGGAAGAAGAAGTCTGGCTGATGCCTATTGGTTATTTGATGGATTTGTGGGAATGCCATAAGCAGTTTATTGGGATTGCCAAGCCTAAAAGAATCGCCTTTATTGATGAGGTAATTCCCGAGTGGCTATGATTTTCCCGATTTAAAGCTAATGTAACATAGAAATTTTAAATGTAACATTAAGGATGTTACATTAGGAGTTAAAAACGTTACATTAAACTTCCATAATTTTATGACTCAGGCTTCATTCCAAAAGATGGAAAGCCCCCAGGCTGGAAGGACACCGGAGGACAAACTGGCATAAACCCTATGTGGCTTAGGTTTAAAAAGCTTCTAAAAGAGCCATATATAGGCTATAATAAGAATATAAATATTTTTTTAATGTGGTGTTTCGATGAGTACGGCAAAACAATTTCTAAAAAATCTTATTGAAGACCTACCGGAAAATGAAGTTTATAAAGTTATAGATTATATTAGCTATTTAAAAATTAGAAGAGAAAAAGAAGCATATAGAGAGTTGCAAAAAGCCAGTGAAAGTAGTCTGAAATTTTGGGATAATGATATAGATGATGAGGTATGGAATAATGTATAAGCAAGGCGATATTTTACTTATTTCATTTGCTGGAAGTTTGGTGGTTTGGAATCTTAGCGTGAGCGGCTATTTTATTTTGCAATGATTGAGATTACGGGATGCTTGTGGTATAATTTTACAAAAGGGAAATGTAGATTAGGCAGGGATTAAAAATGAATGTAAAAAGCGAAGAATTAGCAAAATATTATAAACAAAAATATCCCTTGACTTTTACAAAAGGCACTTTTAAGAAAGAACCATTTTTAGCTGAGCGGTATGAAGCTGCTTGGAAAATTGCTAAAAAAGCCGCAACAGTTTTAAAAAACAATTATGGTGCAAGAAGAGTAGTGGTATTTGGTTCTTTAACTGAGCGCTCTGCATTTACACGTTGGTCTGATATAGATTTAGCTGTATGGGGGGTACCGGATAATAGGTTTTATGCAGCGGTGGGGGCGGTAACAGGCTTAACTACAGAATTTAAGGTAGATTTAGTTGATGCTATGGATTGTCGAGAATCTCTGCGTAAAGCTATCAAAATTGAGGGTATAGAGATATGAATAAAAAGTTTTTTTACTTTGGCTGGTAGAATTCGTGAAGAAATATCCGAAATCGAGATAATTCTTGATCGAATACAGTGTGGCTGGGAAGTGTGAAGCAATCTGGAGATGAATTTTATTTGGATAGTGTAGCATTAAATCTTCACAGTTTTTATACGGCACTTGAAAGAGTTTTTGAATTAATCGCTACTACAATAGACCAAGAAAAACCTCAAGGAGAAAACTGGCATCAAGAACTTTTGCGACAAATGGCCGTTGAAATTGAATTTGTGCGTCCGGTTGTTATTTCTAAAGATACAAGAAACAGCCTTGATGAATATAGAGGCTTTCGCCACATAGTAAGAAATGTGTATAGCTTTAATCTTTCTGCTGTTAGAATAGAGCCTTTAGTAAAGAAACTGCCAAATTTATTCAATAACATTAAAAACGAATTAGAAGACTTTCTCAACTTTTTAGAAATGCAGGGGAAGGATATACGATAATATAAACAACTAAAATTATTAAAAAGGTAAGACACTCTAAAACTAGGGTGTCTTTTTTGATGCCCGCTGGGAGTTAGGAGGATAACAAAACTTATGGGATATGATAGTTTTGGCCTTAAAATCGGCATCGAGGGCGAAAGGGAGTTCAAAAATGCCTTAAAAGAAATTAACCAGAGTTTTAAGGTGCTAGGCTCGGAAATGAATCTGGTTACATCCCAGTTTGATAAACAGGATAAATCCATTCAGGCAATAACAGCCAGAAATAATGTACTAAATAAAGAGATTGAAGCACAGAAGGAAAAAATTAGCACCTTGGAAGCTGCCCTAAAAAATGCCTCTGATTCATTTGGTGAAACAGATCGCAGAACCCAGAATTGGGCTACCCAGCTTAATAACGCCAAAGCAGAACTTAATAATATGGAACGAGAGTTGGAGGAGTCCGCCGCCGATGCGGATAAACTTGGCGATGAACTGGAGGAAACGGGTAAATCTGCAGATGGAGCTGGGAGTAGGTTTGAGAAACTAGGCGGTATCTTAAAAGGTGTCGGAGCGGCAATGGGTACAGTGGCCGTCGCAGCCGGTGCTGCTGCGATAAAACTAGGCAAAGAGGTGGTACAACAGTTCGGTGAGCTGGAGCAGAATCTTGGTGGCTCGGAAGCCGTGTTTGGCAAATATGCTGCGTCAATTCAAAAGGCGGGCGAGGAAGCATATAAAAACCTCGGCGTGTCGCAAAGTGAGTATCTGGCTACCGCCAACAAGATGGGTGCCTTGTTCCAAGGCTCCGGCATTGAACAGCAAAAAAGCCTTGAATTGACGGAAAAGGCAATGCAAAGGGCGGCAGATATGGCCTCCGTGATGGGCATCGATATGCAGATGGCTCTGGAATCTGTGGCGGGAGCAGCCAAGGGAAACTTCACAATGATGGATAATTTGGGTGTCGCCATGAATGCCACCAACATTGAAGCCTACGCCCTCGCCAAGGGCTTAGATTTCACCTGGGCGTCTGCTTCAAATGCCGAAAAAGCTGAAGTTGCGATGCAGATGTTCTTTGAAAATACAGAGCAGTATGCCGGAAACTTTGCCAGGGAGTCCACCCAGACCATAACCGGTTCGATTGGGTTGATGCAAGCGGCTCTTGGCTCTTTCACAGCTGGATTAGGCAATGCTAATGCTGACATGACAAATTTGACACAGAATCTTGTGGAGGCCTTTCAGGCGGTAGTTAAAAACATTGTGCCTGTCTTAGAGAATATTGTAACAGCTCTCCCAATAGCAATGGACGCGATTTTATCGGCGATTGGTGACCTGCTTCCTACACTTCTTAATACTGTCACGAATGTGTTCAGCCAGGTGTTGGAAACGATTTTAAGTTTACTGCCAGAACTTATTCCAGCTACAGTTGATGCGGTTATGACGATTGTCGGTGCACTCATTGATAACCTCCCGCTGTTAATTGATGCCGCAGTGCAGCTTATTACCGCGCTTGTGGAAGGCTTGGGCCTTGCTTTGCCGGAACTGGTTCCTGCGGCGATGAGTGCGGTGATAACAATCGTACAAGGGCTGCTTGAGAACATGGATAAAGTCATCGAGGCGGCCTTTGCCATAATAACTGGATTGGCGGAAGGGCTTTTAAATGCTCTGCCCCAGCTTATTGAGGCGTTGCCTCATATCATTACTAGCATCATTAATTTTATTACAGAAAATCTGCCCACAATTATTGGATTGGGTGTTGAACTTACCATTAAGCTTGCAGCCGGATTGATTCAGGCCTTGCCTCAATTAGTCGCAAGCCTGCCGCAAATCGTCGCCGCTATTATAACTGGTATAGGAAAAGCTGCTGTCTCCATAGTGGAGATTGGCAAAAATATTATACAGGGTCTTTGGAATGGAATATCCTCTATGCTGGGTTGGATCCAAAGTAAAGTAAACAGCATGGTAAGCGGTATTGTAAGTAGCATGAAAGGGCTACTAGGGATCCGCTCACCATCTAAGGTCTTTGCCGGTATTGGTGAAAACATGGGTCAAGGCATCGGAGAAGGTTTTACTAGTGCCATGAAAGATGTAGAAAAAGAAATGACTGGGGCTATTCCTACCGACTTTGATTTAGATATGAATAGTGTAGTCAGCGGCGTAGATACCGGAAATAGCGGTGCAATCTTTGATGTTACTATTCCTTTAACCATTGACGGGAACATCTTAACCCGAGTCATAGCCCAGCTGCAGTGGAACCAAAATACCGTCACCGTCAGAAACCTGGGAGTGGCCGGAGCTTAAATAAAGTAAAGGAGGGCAGCTTGGTATGATTGACATCTATGCAGGAAGTACGCTCATTCAAGGTATTAAAAAAGTCATGAGTGCCAATTTAAGGGAAACCCTGGACGGGGAATATACCCTGTCTTTTACCGTACTGGCCAAGTCTGCCCTGGCTTTAAAAACCCGGCAGGTAGCAAAACTTGATGGCCAGTATTTTGAGATTGTGCAGATTAGTAAATCCCTTCAGGGAGATCTACCTATCTGCTCAGTCTTGTGTGAACATGTATCCTATCTGCTTAATCATGAAATGTATAACATCACTGAATTTGATTTCACTGGAGATCCTACGGAAGGATTAACCCAAGTTTTAGCGGGTACTCCTTTTACTGCCGGTATCGTAGATTTCACCGATAGTGTTACCATGAAAATCAACCAAAAGGTCTCTAGAAGAGCAGCCCTAATGCAGTATATCGCCATTTTAGGCGGGGAGATTGAATATGCTGGTTACCAGATTAATATCAGAAACCACAGAGGAAGTAGCGAATACCAGCTGGTGATGGATACCAAAAACGTAACCAATGTGGCTGTATCCTATGATTCTCGGGAAAATAGCTCTTCCTATGATATTGCCTTTTTTAAACTGCTGGATTTATCTGTTGGAGACAATGTCCAGATAGTCTTTAATCCTCTGGGCATCAATGTTAAAACCAGGATTATCTCCTTAGAGTATAATCCCTTCTATAGATATAACATCCGGGTGGAAGTAGGCTCCTACCGGCCCAGTATCTCCGATACCTTCTACCGGATAGAAAGCTCTATTACCGGGGTGAGCCATTCGGTAGATAATGTGCAAAACCAGGTCTGGGACCTGCAGGTGTCTTACACCATAGTTAAAGAGCTATCCATAGTTGATAACACCATCAATGTCACCTACGAAGTAGAAAAAGGTGAGAGCCATCAATATCATGCTCAATATAGTTTTACTACCGATGGCAGCGGCAGGATTACCAGTATTACCCTAGAAGATATATTCTCAGAGCTTTTATTAAAAGAAGTAGCTTCGTTATTAGTGGATGCAGCAGCTTTCGAAGTTACCTATGCTGATGGCAGTACAGCAAATTATACCTATACTACTGACAGTAGCGGCAGAATCACTGCCATTGAAAAAGTCTAAAGGGGGGAAAGTATGACTTATCATCGCAATTTTAATAATACCTTAGCTATCTGGACTGCTTTTGGAGGCCGGGGAAGTATCGTTCTCCCTATTCCAACACTCAACTGGAGCAAGAAATATTATAACGACTTCGGCTATACCCAGTATGGCAGCGAAAAACAGATTGATGTATATGATAACGGAGTTGCCCAAATTGCAGTCTATTATGCCAAAACCCCCTATATGTCCTACTACAACCAAACTACTAAAAAGTGGACAGTAGTTAGTGTACCCTGGTGGAGCTACGGACAACCTTATATCCTCTGGGCTGGTGATGGTGTGTTTTTGGCCTGCATTGTGGGGATGGCGAACATCATCGCTTCCTTTGACGGGATAACCTGGTACAATGCTGGTTATTGTGAGGGAGCCAAAAACGATATGATCTGCGGGGCTTATGACCCTTCAACCGAATGCGGCGTAGTATCCTGGTGGTACTATAAGTCTCCCCTTTATTATAGCTACGATTCTTTGGAGGAGCGGACTGCCTGGATCCTGGTCGGGGCTGATGGGGTATCGGTACCGGCTTTTAGATATTTAACTGCCCATAAAGGATATTTTGTGGGGATTGTAAGTAACAGTAAGGAAATAGCTAGAGCCAGTTCCAGCAGTCCTGGCAGCTGGTCCACTACTATTCAAGAGGACTTAAATGAAACAACTTATATGAACATCCGCTCCATTAATGGAAAGCTCTTTGTTATGAAATACAATTATATATCCGATAAATACCATGTAAAGCTTTGTATGTTAAATGACAGTGCTACTGAAGTGATAGAAACAAATCTATATAATGTGGGAGGCTTAGCTGATAACAACATCCATAACCCCAACAACATCATCTGGATGGCAGATTGGGGTAAATATGCCCTCTTTGCGGAAGAGATGCTCTATGTTTCAGCTGATGGCCTGTACTGGGAAGGAGTAGAACAACCGGGGCTTAGTGTTATCGGTTCGGATAACTTAGATGGTGCTATTTATGTGCCGGGAGATGGCTTTTATATAAAGGCCACGGGTTATGTATTCTATGCTCCTTATTAAAGCAAATTAAAAAATTCCAGGGAATAATTACGCCTTAAAAGCTTAGGGCGTATTTTTTATGTAGAAAGTGAGGTAATGAAAATGAAAGAAATATGGACCTACATACAAATAGCCATTACCGCCATCGGTGGTTGGCTGGGCTGGTTTTTAGGCGGCCTTGATGGATTCTTATATGCCCTGGTAGCTTTTGTGGTCCTGGACTATATTACCGGGGTGATGTTGGCATTACTGGAAAAAAGGCTGTCCAGTGATATAGGGGCTCGGGGAATCTTTAAAAAAGTGATGATCTTTTGCCTGGTGGGCGTGGCCCATATTATTGAC
Source organism: Dethiobacteria bacterium (assembly GCA_050948785.1). GTDB lineage: Bacteria > Bacillota > Dethiobacteria > DTU022 > UBA8154 > JAAZMI01. The sequence continues at coordinate 249,154 of JBMNEM010000005.1, read as the reverse complement.
AGCAATATTATCGGGGATGGTAGTGTAATTCGCACAGCGGTTATCTTCTTTTATTTATCCAATGAAGGAATCAGTATTGTCGAAAATGCATCCAAGATTGGTCTTCCCATACCGGAAAAATTGAAGAACGTCTTGGCTCAGCTTCGTGAAGGTGGTGAGAGTAAATGAATCTAAGAAAACTCATTCTGACTGAAAATGCCTGCTACAAGGCAGGTAAAACCATTGTGCCAAAAGGCATCATGGTCCATAGCACAGGTGCCAACAACCCTTATCTTAAACGATATATTGGGCCGGATGATGAACTCTTAGGTAAAAACCCGTATAGCAATCACTGGAATCAGGAAAGACCCGATGGCAGGCAAGTTTGCCCCCATGCTTTTATTGGGAAACTGGCTGATGGCTCTATTGCTACTTACCAAACCCTTCCTTGGAATCATCGGGGCTGGCATGCAGGCGGCAGTGCTAATGATACACATATTGGACTTGAAATTTGCGAGGATAATTTGACTGATGCTTCCTATTTTAATGCGGTCTATCAGGAAGCTATAGAGCTTTGTGTTTATCTTTGCAGGCTTTATAACCTGACGGAAAAGAACATCATCGGGCATTATGAAGGATACCAGAGAGGAATTGCTAGTAACCATGGGGATCCGAAGCACTGGTTTTCTTTGCATGGAAAAAGTATGGATTCATTTAGAGCGGCAGTGAAAGCGGCACTTAATAAAACCGAGAATGAGAGCAGTTTTAGACTTGCCGTAGGAGATGTAGTGGAAATTAGAGCTTCGGCAACCAGGTATTATCCCAGTGGACCATTAATACCCCCTTGGGTTAAAGATACCTATCATGAAGTAACGCAAATAACAGCTAGTGGTAAAGAGGTTCACAAAGGGGGTAAACGCTGTGTACTCCTGGGAAAGAAAGTTCATAAACTAACAGGCAGTGTGTCTGCAGGAATAATGACTTGGGTGGATATCGATGTGCTTAATTTAATCTCTTCCAAATTAAAAGAACCTATAACTACAGATTCAGCAAGGAAGTTTTATCGGGTACAAGTTGGTGCCTTTGGCAATCGAGAAAATGCTGAAAAGCTGATGAAAGAACTGGCCCGGGCTGGATTTAAGGCCTATGTGAAATATGAATAAAAAGGATCCGAGAGAGTTGGTGTGTTAAACACATCGGCTCTTTTTTTTATCCCTTTTTAGGTCAGTAATGACTTGATAAATACTCGTTTTAGAGGGAATATGTGACATGCAAAAAGCCTTTAAAGCCGCAATTTCAAGGGCTTTGGGCGATATATTTTTTCCGCTTTTAAGTTAAATGGCTACTAACCATGATGCGAAAAGCGGGATAAAGAAAGGAGGTGGAGCCGATGAGCTTTACGAAGATACATGGGTTGCAAAATGCTAACATTCCAATTCAAGTTGCAAGTACAGCACCAGAGTTGGCTTCTACACAAGTTCAACAGTCTCTTAAAAAGCCAAGGGTGGCTTCTTATTGTCGGGTAAGCACAGAAGAGGAAATTCAGCTGGGATCCTTGGAAAATCAAATAATTCATTATACTAACCTTATCCATTCAAATCCCAACTGGCAATATGCGGGGGTGTTTTCTGACAGGGGAAAATCAGGGACAGATATGTCTAAGAGAACAGGTTTTAACAAAATGATTAGTTGCGCAATGAAGGGCGAAATTGACATTATAATCTGTAAATCTATTTCAAGATTTGCTAGAAATGTAGTGGATACCTTAGAAATAGTGCGCAAACTAATGGAAAAAGGCGTTCAAGTAATTTTTGAAAAAGAAAAGTTGAATAGTCAAGAAATGGGTAGTTCTTTGATACTAAAAATACTGGCTGTATTCGCTGAAGAGGAAAGTCGTAGTATTTCTGAAAATATAGAGTGGTCTTTAACGAGAAGATTTGCGAGCGGGGAAATATGTGCGTCAGCACTATTAGGGTATGATATCAACGATAAAAAAGAATGGATAATTATTGAGCATGAAGCCAGGGTTGTAAGGGAAGCATATGCACTGTTTCTTAAAGGTAATAGTTTTACTGAGATTGCTCGGATATTTATTGAAAAAGGCTATAGAAAAAAGAATGGAAGAATAGATTGGTCCGGTGCCAATATAAAAGGGTTATTGACAAATGAACGTTATACAGGCGATGTGATTAGCCAAAAAACTTGCACTATTGATTTTAGAAGTCACAAATCTGTGGCCAATAATGGCCTTAAACCTAAATATTATATTGCAGATCACCACGAGGGGATTATATCCAAGGACGAATTTCAGAAAATACAGGAGATTTTAGCAAGCAAAGAAAAGCCAGCAGGAAGTTATAAGCGTGAGTTTACGCCTTTTTCAGGTAGAGTAGTCTGTTCTATCTGCGGCGGGAGTTTCCATAGAAGAGAATATAGAAATCGCGGCTTTTGGAGATGCGCAAACAATAGTAAAAGCGAGCTATTATGTAGAGCTAAGACAATTAGCGAAGAGAAAATTGAAAGCCTTTTAAAAGAGGGATTTGAAAAGCGATACGCCATCGATGGGAAAACTGTTGATATGAATTTAATTAAAAGACTTATCAAGGAACTAGACAATGCTGAATCCGTAAGAGAACGGGAGCAAAATCTGTTGAGGGTGGAGTTAGAAAAAGCCTTAATAGAAGAAAACAGAGCAATAATTAAGAATTCGGAAGTTGAAGAAATCAGAAATAAAAGAAAGGCCATCGAGAAGGAAATCGCTGATAAAAAACCTAACTGGGAGGCCTTTGACAAGGATGGAACTTTCAGAAAGGAATCCTTGAAAAGGCTAAAAGCCATAAACGGTTCTATAAAAGCTTTGAATCAAATAATGGATATCTCTTTTATAAGAGCATGGGTGATTCATATTAAAGTTGAGTCACCTTTTTTATTTACCATTAGGTGGATTGATGGCGATGAAACAGTAGTTGGCCAGTTTAGAGGGAGTGAATATTTTGATGCAAAACAGAAACAACCCGGTAGTAAATCCAAAAGTAAGAGTTATTCCGGTTGTTACAAATCATGCTGAGTATGGCGAAGAAGAAAATCGTCCGAAGAAAAAAGTGGCTGCATACGCTAGGGTATCAACCCTTGAAGAAGAACAGCAATCAAGCTATAATCTGCAGGTTTCCTATTTTAAAGAATATATCGACAAGAATCCGGATTGGGAGTTTTATAAGGTTTACAGTGATGAGGGGGTTACCGGCACTAATACTAAATATCGAACAGGATTTAACGAAATGATTGAGGATGCCAAAGCAGGAAAATTTGACTATATCATTACAAAATCCATTAGTCGATTTGCAAGAAATACCCTCGATTGTCTAACGTACGTTCGAATGTTAAAAAACCTGGAAAAGCCGATCGGGGTATATTTCGACAGGGAAAATCTGGATAGCTTGGATAGCAGGTCTGATTTGCTTTTGGCAATAATTGCCAGTATTAGCGAGGAGGAGAGCAAAACCATTAGTGCCAACGTTAGCTGGGGCGTAACAAAAAGATTTTCTCAAGGAATTCCCCATATCCCCACAACGTATTTTCTAGGATATGACGAGGATGAAGAAGGAAACCTGATTATTAATGAAGAGGAGGCAAAGATAGTAAGGCGGATTTATCGGGAGCTACTTGACGGGAAAGGGACCGGGCTAATTGCTAAAGGATTGACCAGGGATAAAGTTAAAACCGCCAGAGGTAATATTAAATGGACTAGCGATTCTGTTTTAAAGATATTAAGAAATGAAAAGTTTGCCGGGCATGCCCTTTGCCAAAAGACGGTCACCCTTGATCCCTCTTACCCATAAAAGGGTGAGAAATAAAAACCATAAACCTCAATACTTCATCCGGAATCATCACCCGCCGATTATTCCGGAAGATGAGTGGAATGAAGTACAAATGGAACTGGATCGGAGAAATAAAATGCATCACGATCCTGACGGAAAATACCGAAGTGCTTATAGTGGCAAGGCACCTTTTTCCAATATCTTATTCTGTGGATTATGTGGAAGACCTATGATCCGGAGGCGAATGACCTCGCAGAAAAACGGAGAAAAATATCTATTTACAACTTGGCACTGCCGGGTAGCTTCTCATAAATTAAAAGAAGATTTCAAATGTAACGCTAAGTATATCTGGGAAGATGTCTTGGAAGAGGCTTTTTTAGAAATGTTAAATGAAATGAAAAAAGAGAAGGAGCAGATTCGAATCGAAGGGGAACAAGCAGTTAAAGAGGTTAGCCTAACAGAAGAAGAAAAGAGGCGGCTTCAAGAACTGGAAGGAATTATTGATAGAATCAGTGGCCAGATTAGTGACATGTCTTTGAGGGGTAATGCGACTAATGATCCTATTTACGATGCAACTATAAAAAATCTTATTTATGAAGCCCAGATATATCAGGAGGAATACGAAAAACTATTGGGGGAACAGGAGGAAAATGCTTACTTAAAAAAGCAGCTAGATAAGCTGCTGGAATACCTGGATGGCCCCGTTAGTGTTAGCATTTTTAGAGACATTGTGGCGCAGGGGATACTCCACGAAAACTATGAAATAGAGTTCACTTTTAAATGCGGCGTTGTAAGAACTGCCTATGGCAGACGCAGAGGTAAGCGACCAGCAACAACAGAATTAACAGCTGAATAAAGAACCATTTCTTTTATACTCCTTCTACAGAAGAAGATTGTGCTTGAAATATGTTTCACCCCGAGGGAACATACGGACAGGCATGATCTTTTTGAAAGGGGAGGAGTTTTTTTATTTGAATTCCCATGGAAGGAGGGGTTGGTTTGGAAGTAGCGATTAGGCCGGTGAGGGATGTAGTTAAGCTTGAAAATGGTTTAAGCATAAAGGATTTAAAGAACCTTAAAAACAATATACTAAAAGCCCAAATGGCCAGTCTAAAGGAAGAAAAAGAAAAAAAATTAAAAGTAGCTGCTTATTGCCGTGTTTCCACATTACAGGAGGAACAAGAACTTTCTTTTCAAACCCAATTGGCGTATTACAGTTACACTATTCTTTCTAATCCTTCCTGGGAGCTAGCCGGTATCTATGCCGATCAGGGCCTGTCGGGAACTAATACGGAGTTGAGGGTTGATTTTAACCGAATGATCCAGGACGCAAAAATCGGGAAAATTGACATGATTATCACAAAATCCATATCAAGATTTAGCCGGAATGTAGTGGATGTTTTAGAAACGATTAAAACATTGAATGAGCTAGAGCCACCAGTTATTTGCTACTTTCAAAAGGAGAAAATTTTAACGAATGAAGTTCAGAACTCCTTGCTAATATCTCTTTTGTCAGTATTAGCTCAGGAGGAAATTGTATCCTTATCAAATAGCATTACTTGGGGGATCCAGAGTTATGCGAAGCGTGGCCAAATCACTTATTGCACAGACATATACGGATACACTATTAGCGATAGACAATGGTGTATTGTAGAGGAAGAAGCGAAAGTTGTTCGTTTGATGTACCGGCTTTTTGCCTCTGGAAAAAGCATTAGTGAAATTATTAAGCACTTAAATAAAAAGAAAATCCCAAGCCCCAAAGGGTATGAATATTGGAATTACTGTACGATTAGGCAGCTTTTAGCCAGCGAAAAGTATATGGGCGATTACCTTTTCCAAAAAACCTACACTCCTGACACCAGTAGGAAGCAAGCCCAGGGTTAATCGTGGCCAGGTCCCTCAATATTATATAGAGGAGCATCATGCGCCTATAGTGGAAACAGAGCTTTATTACAAAGTGCAGGAAATTTTAAACCAAAACAAAAGAGAAATTACTTGGGAAGCTAGGAAGGATGGAACTGCAGGGAGAGCATCATATTATCAAAAGTTTTATTGTGGTGAATGTGGCGGCTTAATCTCCAGATATAGGAGCAGAAGCTATGATTCAAAAGAGGGAAGCGGATGGAGATGCAGAAAAGCATTTAAAACAGTGGGCTCTGCGTGTAATACAAAAGTAACGATGCTAGAGGAATACCTTGACTATAATTTCCATCTTGTCCTGGGGGCAATAAAAAAAAGTCGTGAGTTTAGAAATTTGATGGAGAGCTATCTTGAATCGTTGGATCTTAAAACAGAAGAAACAGAACATATGAGGCTTTTGGAAGAGCAAATGGAAAAGCTTAACCAAGAGCTTTACAGAGCAGTGGATACGCAGGTTCAGATAGATGGGCAAGATACAAACCTAATCAATCAAATCATAAGTGATATTATTTCACTCCGGCAAAAGCTGCAGGTTTATTGGGATAGGATGGAAAAGCTAAAAAGAGATCGTAAACGCCTGGAAAAACTACTCAAATACTGTGAAAAAATGAAGCCTTTATCTTTTAGGGAATTTCACCATATGCGCCCTCGGATTAAAACGGGAGACAGTATTTATATGACAACAAATAATGCGAGAAAGAGCAGCTATATGGATCCGGCAGGTGCGGATTATTTTCCGGAAGATGTGTTTAGGGAACAAGTTATTAGCGGAACAATTGACGGTGATGGCCGCATAAAATACAAGTTTGCCGAGGGTGTTGAGTTTGGGGTTGATTTAACCTACGAAGAATACAAGGAGCTTTTAGAAAAGGAAATAGAGAAAATTCAGTTTGAAGAACTTATCAATTCCAGTGAAGTAATGGAAATGAAGGAATTTTGCAAGGAAGGGAAAACCCCCAAGGAAATACGAACCCATTTAGGAATTACTAGTAGGATGTCATTTGATAAGAGGATTTTAAAACCTCTATATGCAGCCGGTAAGCTAAAACTAGAGCGAGGAAAGGCCTCTAACCATTGGTGGTATTCTTGGGTTCAATAAATTTAAAGAGCAGTATACTAACCCACTGAGTTGGCGGATAGGAGTTATCAGGCCACTTGGTGGGTTTATTCTTTATTTATAGTGAAGAAAGGCTGAAGGTTAAAAATAAACCCGCAGCCTTTAGTCGATCTTTTCTGAACACATAATATCATAGGATTTACATTGAAGCAAGCGAGTATATCATCCGTATATAATCTTATTTTACATTGGAGAGTGATTTTCTTAGACAAGTATAATTCGCTTTATTATAGGGTGTTTTTCACAAACTTATTTTGGATCGGTTTTCAAGGATAACAATAAATATCTCACTTTGCAAACAAAAGATTTTAAAAGTGATATTTTTTTATTGTTATATCTTATTAGCCCATGATAAACTAGGGAGTATAAGCGAGGTGGAATAATGTGCCTGTTAGCTATAATAAATTATGGAAGATTCTAATTGATAAAAGGATGAATAGGACTGATTTAAAGGATGCTGCCGGAATAGGCACAACAACACTATCAAAGCTAGGAAAAGATCAGTTTGTAAGCATGGAAGTTTTAGTAAAAATATGTGATACCCTTGATTGCAATATTGGAGATATTGTGGATTATATTAAGGAAGAAAAAAGTGATTAAACCTTCTTATTAATATGGGAGGAACTAATATGGCAAGCCCAGAGCAAATATCTTTATTTGATGTACTTGGAGTTTCTACTTATCAAATGAATAGCCCCGTATTAGCGGCAATAGATACCCTTGCTGCCTCAAATAATGATGAGGATAGAGGGGCGGTATTTACCCGTGCAGAAGTAGTTGAATTCATACTGGATTTAGTGGGTTATGATGCGGAAGAGAAATTATATAATAAAAAGATTTTAGAACCTTCATTTGGCAATGGGGATTTTTTACTATTAATCATTGATAGATTACTTAAATCATGGATAAAACATTCAGGGAATCGTGGCTTGATTTTCGCAGAGCTTTCCAATTCAATTCGTGCTATTGAGTTACACTATGAAACTTATGAAAATACCAAAAAAGCTGTAATTGAAAAAATAAAGAGGGCCGGGGTGGCCAAAGAAGTAGCCGTTAAACTTGCAAATGCCTGGTTAAAGCAAGGTGATTTTTTATTAATTGGCCTGCGAGAAAATTATGATTATGTAGTTGGGAACCCCCCATATTTAAGACAGGAAGCTATCCCTGAACCTTTATTGAAAGAATACAGGTTAAGATATAAGACTATGTATGATAGAGCGGATGTATATATTCCGTTTATAGAAAGATCACTAAATCTACTAAATCCTAAAGGGACTCTAGGTTTTATATGTTCTGACCGGTGGATGAAGAACCGGTATGGTGGACCATTGAGAAAATTTGTGGCCAATAGGTTTAATTTAAAAGCCTATATTGATATGGTTGATACAGATGCTTTTCATATGGAAGTTTCAGCTTACCCAGCAATAACAATAATTAGCAGGGAGAAGCAGGGGGCCACAAGAGTTAGCCATAGGCCAAAGGTTGATAAAAATATTTTAAAATCTCTATCTAAAGAAATACTAAGTCAAAAAATATCGGACACTACAAAAGTAAGAGAAGTAGCCGGTATAGTTAATGCCAATGAACCATGGCTGCTTGAGTCAACCGATCAAGTGAATCTACTAAGGAAAATTGAAAATAACTATCCTACCCTTGAAGAGGTGGGTTGTAAAGTCGGAATTGGTGTTGCTACAGGAGCGGACAAAATCTATATTCAGGATTTTGCTGAGCTAGATATTGAAGAAGATAGAAAAATACCTTTAGTGACAACAAAAGATATACAGACCGGGGAGATCAATTGGCTCGGGCAGTGTGTAATTAATACATTTAATGATGATGGTGGCCTTGTCAATTTAAAGGATTACCCAAAGCTTTCAAGATTTCTATATTTACATGAAGAACTAATCAAAAATAGGCATGTTGCTAAAAAGGCTCCGGATAATTGGTTCAGAACGATAGATCGTGTTTGGCCTGACTTGACTACTAAAGAAAAACTATTAATCCCAGATATTAAAGGCGAGGCCCACATTGTGTATGAATCGGGGACGTATTACCCGCATCATAATTTATATTATGTTACATCAGAAGAATGGAATCTTAGGGCCTTACAGGCGGTACTTTTGTCGAGTATTGCGAAACTTTTTATTGGCACTTACTCAACTAAAATCCGTGGGGGATACCTCCGTTTTCAAGCACAGTATTTGCGCAGGATAAGGATTCCCAAATGGGAGGACGTATCACCTGAGCTTAGGCAAGAACTTATTGATGCAGCCAAAAAACGGGATATCGAAAAATGTAATAAAGCCGTCTTTAAATTATATGAATTAAATCAAGAAGAACGATCGGCGTTAGGAGGTAATGGGGAGTAATGACGCTAGACTTAGTGAACTATGATGTTAAAGTAAGAGAGGCTGTGAAAGCCTTTTGGGGAAACAGGGATGCAGCTAGACAAAAGCAAATAGAATCCGGAAATGTTGACCAAGGAGAAAGGGCTGGTGTGACTGCAGGAAAGAACATGGATGGTTTTATAGCTTTAATACTGGATATTATTCGCGCAAACGGGTTAATCCAAGCTGAGATTCATCAGAGTAGAGCTGTATTGGCTCTTCCAGGCTTTTTCAGGCCAACGAAATTATGGGATCTTATTGTTATGCATAAAGGGGAATTAGTTGCAGCTATAGAGTTGAAAAGCCAAGTTGGGCCTTCTTTTGGGAACAACTTTAATAACCGAACAGAAGAGGCAATAGGCACCGCTCATGATTTTTGGACTGCTTATCGTGAAGGAGCTTTTGGAGAGCAACCCAGACCTTTTGCAGGATGGTTGATCCTGGTAGAGGACGCTCCTGGGTCAAGATCTGAAGTACAATGTACCTCTCCTCATTTTCCAGTGTTTAAAGAATTTGAAAATACATCATACCTAAAACGTTATGATATATTATGCCAAAAATTAGTAAGAGAACAGCTATATACTACAGCATCAGTTATCGCTTCCCCAAGGGAAGCTGTAGACAACGGCAGTTATTCTCAGATATCTGATATGACTAATATTAGGTCGTTTGTATCTTCCCTTGCAGGCCATATAGCTGCAACAGCTGCCAGGCTTGGATAAAGGAAAAGGGAAACGGAGAGAAGATTAAAATAGCTTGGGGTGAGGAAAATAAAACTAATAAAAAGTGAAAAAAAGTTCTGCCTCATCTGTATGGAAGAACACGAAGTGCAAACAGTTATTGTTACGGATGTTGAAGAATATAACGGGGAAGAAGTATCCTTCGAGGCAATTTATGAATACTGCAGTTTGTCTGATGAATATCTTGAAACTGAAGATATGATTAGGAAGAATAGTCAAGCAATGAAAGATGCATATAAAAAAGCTAACTAACAAAATGCAAACAAAACTACCACTGGTTATCTGGCCCAGTGGCGGAAGCCTTTGCTCATCCTAAACCATCGGTAAAGGATCATACTTCGCTTTTGCTGTTTCTACTATAACACATATTGAAAAGGATTTCAGCAGATAGGCTTATGATTTTTCCAAGCAAGGGAACCGTTTTAGCTCAATCGAAAAGGAGAAAGAGAGTTTAAATTGGCCATATCATCTTTTAATAAGAATTTTATATTGAATACCAAGAAGGCCGTGGAGTCATTCGAGAGAATTATTTCCACTCCTAAGGAAAGTTTTAAAATAAATAGAAGCTTGGTATCGCCTGAAAAGGAGAGGCGAGGCGAGGAGAAATTAAAACAAATATTATCTCGCTAAGAAGATCATGCTTTAATAGGCGATAAGATAAGACCTAATATAATAGGAAGGAAGTCAGTCCATCACGTTGTGGTGGGCTTTTTTTATTGCTATTTTCAAATGTACACTATTCCCATTAGATTACTTCAGTATCATGGAGCCGTGAGTATGGTCTATGGGTACCGACCACAATATGTAGCATAAAAGTAGTGAAAAATAAATTTTCTATGCAATATGTAGTTGATATTTTTAATAGCAAAATAATGAGAGGTGGCAACTATGAAAACTAAAAACAGAAGAGTAGATATTCAAGGCAGAGCAGTTGTCATCAACACAATAAATAGTGAAGACTATATTTCGATTACAGATATAGCTAAATATTAGGATGAGAAAAGAACAGACCACATTATTCAAAATTGGTTAAGAAATAGAAATACCATAGAATTTCTTGGTATATGGGAAAAATTAAATAATCCTAGTTTTAATCCCATTGAATTCGAGGGGTTTAAGAATCAAGATTGCCTTAACAGCTATTGAAAACATAAACGCAGTATTTATCAATGAAGGGATGGAACAGGCGCAAAGATTGGCTAAGCTAAATGCTATTGCAATTACCGAAATGGAACTATTTGCAGAAGATCTTAGGCCGCAGGGCTTAAAAGTGAAAACAAACGAATAGAGCTTGTCCCTAATGCCGTTGAATTTGAGTGACGTAGTATTACGCAATATTACTAACCTTTTCGGCATCACCCATTTCCAAATCAATAGTCAACCGTTTAATCTCAACAACCAGGACGCTCATGGAACGGTACCCCTGGATGCGATGAGCGCGACGTTCAGCATCCAGTAGCGCTGCGGAGAGCCAGCGTTGTACCATGGTACCATTCTTCCAGTTCTTGACGTTTTTCACATTTTTGGTGACCATGCTAAATCCTGATTCTATAGCATTGGTAGAACGAAGACTTTTTTGAAGCAGGCCGGGGATCTCCAGCCTTAGAATAGTGATGGTTTCTTCCAAGCCTTCGCGCAAACTGGCAGCGGCATCAGGGTGGTCTTTTTTCAAACTATTTGCCAGAGCATGCAGTTTGTTCTTTGCTTCTTCAAAGGTCTCTGAACCCCAAGCTTGCTGTAACCTGCGTTTTACCCAGGTACGCTTGTAATTTGGCAGGTAATCGAGGACATTGCGCATCTTATGCACCTGGCAGCGCTGAACTAAAACGTGATGCCCAAATACAGTTTTCAAGGCCTTCCGAAGGGCCTTTGAACCGTCTATAACAGCCAGCAATCCATGGTGAAACTTTAGGCCCCGGTCAATAAGATCTGCCAGCAGATCCTGGCATACCTGGGCGTTTTCGGTAGAGCCGATACGCACGCCCATTAGAAGCTTTCTTCCATCATTATTAATGCCCATGGCTACAATAGCCGTGTAATCGCCAAGCACCAAGCCGTCAATAAGCAAAACAGGGATATGCTCATCTCCAAACCGGCGGCTCAAAAGCTTTTTTGCTTCTGTTTCACTGGCTTTGATAAATCGCCTGCTGATCGTGCTTTTGGAGGTGCCGGATGTTTCTGCTACATCGCTGTAGTCTTCGATTCCGTAAGTATAGTCCCGTGCGGACATCCCATACAACATGCGGCCAAGGGCTGCTTCAATCAGCTGTTCATCACCGGCAAATACTTCATAGCTCGGGATAGGTAGCTCCTGATTCCTGATGATATCCCTGGCGCGAGGGCGTTTAATGGCCAAACGCTGATTACCCAGGGGAACAGTAGTATCTTGGTAGCCATGACGGCAGGCCGTTCGATCCGGGTTATGCTTGCCCTTTGGGCCTGCGACTGCCTCTACATCCTGTTCCATCATGGTCATTAAAGCCTGGATCCCAACAGCGGTACAAAAACTTGTGAAGCGGCCTTTAACAGCTTTCTGTATATCCAGCATGGTGAGCTGCTGAATAAAAAGGCCCTGCTGATCACTTTTTTCATTCGACTGTTTTATGTTTTTATGGTATTCTGGCATTGGCGGTAACCTCCTGGTTTGGTTTGTTTACCCAAACCCATTATGCCATAACTGGGCCGGGTACCGCCACTTCAATTTCCACGGCTATTGGGACATCCTCAACGAATAAGCAGGGTGATAATTATTAAGGATCAAATCGATGATATTATAAAGATTAGCATTTTAAATGATGGTTACATATATCATTATACTTCGGTAGAGGCTGTGCGAGGCATTTTTGATAATGAACAATTTTGGGCAACGAAAAGTGACTTTCTCAATGACAAAATGGAATTCAAGTATACATATCAACTGTTCGCAGAGCATATCTTAAAAAATATTAAGTGTACAGGTTTCCGAGAAAAGCTTATTGAAGCATTTGAGAAAGAAATTGAAAGTACAAATGAATGGCAGCTTGCTCAAGGGCAGTCTATGAATGGGTATTATATAGTCTCCTTTTCTAAAGACCCAGATAGTTTACTTCTATGGACGGAGTTTTCTGACAGTATGGGCTATAACTTGGAATTCAAATTTAATACTCTATTAAAATCATTTGAAAATAAGATTATGTGGCATGGCGAAGTGGTCTATGATAAAGAAACCCAATTAAAATATTTGAATGAGGCCTTGAATAATGTAATTAAATTACGCCCGGAAATGTATAATGTCAAGTCAATTGACGACTTTGACGAACGCACTGACCATCAAAGCATTAGTTACCTCGCATTGGATCTGTATGTTGCTTGCACAGTGTATTCTATGTTCTATAAGCAACAAGAATTCGAACCAGAAAAAGAGTATCGTTTTGTTTTTTCCGCTATACATGAGAAAAACAAATATGTTTTAAACCCTACCAAGATGCATTTTCGTGTTAAAAACGATGCCTTAATTCCATATATAAAGGTACCTTGCAAACCCCTTGAAGCTTTGAACTGTTTGTTGTAAGATAAAATTACCGAAAGTTGCAAGTTAAAATTCCCTAGTATTGCAACTGGAAATTCCCTAGTATTGCAAATCCATTGCAGGCGCAAGTCATAACATATACCCTTGTATTTGAAACCAAAAATACAAGGAGGAAAGGAGCATGCTTACAATGGATATGATACGTGATATCAGATCCCGCTTTTTCGTGAAAGGTGAAAATATATCACGGATCGCAAAAACATTAAGCTTGGATTGGAAAACGGTACAGAAATACGTTGACATGACAGACTTCAACGAACCGACTCCCAAACCGGCTTCAGCACGACGTCTCTGTCCGAAACTAGATTCCTACAAAAGCATTATTGACAAATGGCTTCAAGAGGACAAGCAAGCACCCCGTAAACAACGGCATACGGCCAAAAGGGTGTTCAACCGCCTTAAAAAAGAAGTGCCTGGATTTAACTGTTCCTACAGGACTGTTGCTTCCTACTATGCCGTAAAACACAAAGAAATTTTCAGTGGTGCCAGGGAGGGCTTCCTCCCCCTAAATCATCGCCCAGGTGAAGCACAAGCAGATTTCGGTGCAGCAGATTTTTATGAAAATGGCAGGCGACGCTCCGGAAAATATCTAGAGCTGTCATTCCCCTACAGCAACAAAGGTTACCTGCAGCTGTTTTATGGCGAAAACACAGAATGCTTGCTGGAGGGCCTGGATGCCATCTTCCGCCATATCAACGCGGTACCAGAAGAGATCTGGTTTGACAATGCGAAGACCATAGTGACAAAAATCATCAAAGGCGGCGGACGTGAGATAACAGAACGTTTTAGCCGGTTTTGTGAGCATTACCGTTTTAGAGCTGTCTTTATGAATCCCGGGAAAGGGTACGAAAAGGGTAACGTTGAAAACAAGGTTGGTTACCAGAGACGCAATTTTCTTGTTCCCATGCCCCGTTTCCTTGCCCTTTCCGACTTTAACCGGCAGCTGCTGAACATATGCGAAGAGGATGCTCAAAGGGAACATTACCGCCATGACGAAACAATTGAGATGCTGTTTAAAGAAGACCTTAAGCATTGCCACAGGCTTTCTGAAACCGAATTCGACTTAAGCGGCAGGACCAGCGTTACCACCAATAACTGGGGCAAGTTTTACCTGAACAAGGGGATGCACGAGTACTCTGTTTCCCCGAAATATGTAAACACAACGGTAAATTTAAAGCTCACCTCATCGCTTGTGATTGTGATGGATGAAAACTACCGTGAAATTGTAAGACACCATCGCCTTTATGGCGATAGTAAACAGCAAAGCATGGACTGGCTTCCCTACCTGAGACAGCTTGCCAGGCGACCACGGGCTTTAAAGTACACAGGGGTCTATGAAATGATGCCGCCCAAGCTGCAGCTGTTTCTAGAAGGCTGTTCCAACACGGAAACAGGGAAGGTTTTAAAGGTGCTGGCAGAGCTTACAGGCAGAACTGGCTTTGACAGCGCGCTTAACACGGTGAACCAGGCTCTTTGTTATGGCGCAGTCGATGCAGACAGCTTGCAGAACCTCTACAGACGCCTTTATGCCGATGTGCCGGAGCTGCCGCCCTTGCCTTTAGGGGCAGAGATACCGGATGTGGGCCAGATGCCGGCTAATCTTGTTGCTTACGACGCTTTCCTAAAGAGAGGGGGCACTGCAAATGTTTAGCGTGGAGATCGCTGATTGCTGCAAAAAGCTTAGGCTTAGCCGGAACCTTGCCGATATGGCCCAGATAACGGATGGCGAGTCACATCAGGAATATTTGTACAAGCTTCTGGCCGCTGAACTGAAAAACCGTGAACAAAGACGGACGGACAAGTTGCTAAACAGTGCCGGCTTCTACAGCATCAAAACCTTTGATGATATTCGGTTTGATGAAATCACTCTTCCTTCCGGCCTGATGCTGGAAAGCTTGAAATCCCTTAATTTCATCAAAGAAAAGAAAAACATTATTATGTACGGCCGGACCGGTACAGGTAAGACTTTGCTTTCCACTGCACTTGGTGTGGCTGCTTGCCAAAATAATATTCCAGTGCGGTTCTACCGCACTGCAGCACTGGTCAACCAACTTTCAGAAGCAAAAAAGTCTGGGATATTAGGAACGATTATTAAGAAAATGAACAAAGCATCTGTCATTATCCTTGACGAGTGGGGCTACGTTCCCTATGACCGTACAGGCGCCCAGCTGCTCTTTGATTACCTATCTGAAATACATGAACAAAAGTCCATCGTCCTAAATACGAATTTGGAGTTTTCCCGGTGGGTCAATGTGCTCTATGACGAGCAGATGACGGCCGCCCTGGTTGGCAGGCTCATGCATCATTGTCACCTTATCCTGTTCCCGGGCGAAAACAACAGGTTAAGGGAATCTAGCATCAACGGGCTCTACCATTCCATAGCGCCAGTAGACCAAGAAGGAAAAACGGCATGATCATTGATTAAAAATTGTCAAAGAGCAAAAAAGCTCCATGTTGTTCAAAGCATCAATTAAGCGTGAAATAATTAAAGTGCGTATTTGCGTATTAATGTAAACGGCAATTATTGTCTGCAAGGTCTCTGTTTCCCTGCCGTAGAGGGTGGGGAAACAGAGGTTGCAACATTATGGAAAATGGAGATGCAATAGTATGGAAAAACAACTTGCAACTTTTAGGAAAAAGTACTTGCAAAAAACACTTTGAACACCGTAAGAATTGGGCCTAAAAATAATATTGATATTGCAACAGCAGGGATTAAATACTATTGCAGGGAGAAAAAGATAAACGTGCCAATAATAAGGTCTGGCATACCACTTAGATATTGAATGGGGTGGCGTGGGTTATTTCGAGATTACATGAGGTAAAAATATAATGAACAGCGCGAAGCATAAGTAGTAATTAACAACGAATAAAGCTAGATGTTGTAAAGCTAAGGAATTTTAGAGGATACAAAGAAGAAGTAGTCATTCCAATTTCAAATTTAACTGCGTTAATAGGTAAAAATGATTCTGGTAAATCAACAGTTTTAGATGCGCTATGGTAGTAAAAAGATAAATTAATCGACGTGATTATGTGTAAGGGATAAGCAAAACACAAGATGTAGCAGAAGGCAAAAACGGGTTATGCAAGATACTGCATAATTTGACAAAATACGACAGAAAAATTTAGCCGTGAGTATGGGAAATGGATAAAGACCGCTTAAAGCAAGTAATGACAAGGGTTACAGAAAACACCTTCGCTTCTTGATAGGTCATGCTGGTTAAGAGCGATATAGAGGAAGATGATTGTGAAAATTAGGGACTTGATTAATAAATTAAATCTTGAAATAGATAACTTTTTCGAAACAGATTTAGAACATGAAATTGAAAGCTTAACAATACATACCAAAGACGAAAACAAGGGCATTAAAGCCTACATTATAGATGAAGCAACACATAAAAGAAAAGATAACTTAGAAAACCTGGGATATAGTTTTGAAGTTGGTGTTTAGGGGGCTTGAGAGCCGTGGGATATTTGAAAATTAAGAGATTAATAGATATCGTTCTTTCCTTATTAGGACTTATCATATTATCTCCTGTATTTTTAATTCTTATAGTTGCCATTAAGCTTGATTCCAAAGGCCCGGTACTCTTTAAGCAGAAAAGGGTTGGGATACATAAGAGTCACTTTAATATATTGAAGTTCCGTACCATGCGGATTGATACACCAAAGGATACTCCTACCCATCTCTTAGAAAATCCTGATCAATGGATAACTAAGCTAGGAAAGTTCTTACGAAAGACTTCATTAGATGAGTTGCCGCAGATTTGGAATATATTTGTTGGGCAGATGAGCATTATTGGCCCAAGGCCAGCCTTGTGGAATCAATATGATTTGATTGCAGAAAGAGATAAATATGGTGCTAATGATGTACCGGTAGGGCTTACTGGCTGGGCACAGATTAAGAGGATGTCCCAATAGCCGTGGAAATTGAAGTGGCGGTACCCGGCCCAGTTATGGCATAATGGGTTTGGGTAAACAAACCAAACCAGGAGGTTACCGCCAATGCCAGAATACCATAAAAACATAAAACAGTCGAATGAAAAAAGTGATCAGCAGGGCCTTTTTATTCAGCAGCTCACCATGCTGGATATACAGAAAGCTGTTAAAGGCCGCTTCACAAGTTTTTGTACCGCTGTTGGGATCCAGGCTTTGATGACCATGATGGAACAGGATGTAGAGGCAGTTGCCGGCCCGAAGGGCAAGCATAACCCGGATCGAACTGCCTGCCGTCACGGTTACCAAAACACTACTGTTCCCTTGGGCAATCAACGTTTGGCCATTAAACGCCCTCGCGCTAGGGATGTCATCAGGGATCGGGAGCTACCTATCCCGAGCTATGAAGCATTCGCCAATGATGAGCAACTGATTGAAGCAGCCCTTGGCCGCATGTTGTATGGGATGTCCGCACGGGACTATACTTACGGAATCGAAGACTACAGCGATGTAGCAGAAACATCCGGCACCTCCAAAAGCACGATCAGCAGGCGATTTATCAAAGCCAGTGAAACAGAAGCAAAAAAGCTTTTGAGCCGCCGGTTTGGAGATGAGCATATCCCTGTTTTGCTTATTGACGGCTTGGTGCTTGGCGATTACACGGCTATTGTAGCCATGGGCATTAATAATGATGGAAGAAAGCTTCTAATGGGCGTGCGTATCGGCTCTACCGAAAACGCCCAGGTATGCCAGGATCTGCTGGCAGATCTTATTGACCGGGGCCTAAAGTTTCACCATGGATTGCTGGCTGTTATAGACGGTTCAAAGGCCCTTCGGAAGGCCTTGAAAACTGTATTTGGGCATCACGTTTTAGTTCAGCGCTGTCAGGTACATAAGATGCGCAATATCCTCGATTACCTGCCAAATTACAAGCGTACCTGGGTAAAACGCAGGTTACAGCAAGCTTGGAGTTCAGAGACCTTTGAAGAAGCAAAGAACAAACTGCATGCCCTGGCAAATAGTTTGAAAAAAGACCACCCTGATGCCGCCGCCAGTTTGCGCGAAGGCCTGGAAGAAACCATCACTATTCTAAGGCTGGAGATCCCCGGCCTGCTTCAAAAAAGTCTTCGTTCTACCAATGCTATAGAATCAGGATTTAGCATGGTCACCAAAAATGTGAAAAACGTCAAGAACTGGAAGAATGGTACCATGGTACAACGCTGGCTCTCCGCAGCGCTACTGGATGCTGAACGTCGCGCTCATCGCATCCAGGGGTACCGTTCCATGAGCGTCCTGGTTGTTGAGATTAAACGGTTGACTATTGATTTGGAAATGGGTGATGCCGAAAAGGTTAGTAATATCGCGTAATGCTACGTCACTCAAATTCAACGGCATTAGGGACAAGCTCTAAAACAGTAGCCAAGTGGCATTGACAGTTGAGCTTGTTGGGGTTAGGGATGCGATTTTTACCAGCCAGAAAGTAAAAATAGTTTAGTCTCTCTGCCGCTGGGAAATCGAGGAGTCAGTGATGAAAGAAAAAACTATTCATTCATTTCAAGAATATGTTACTTACACAGAAAAATATAAAAATAATTATCTATTTCGGGGACAGGCCAATAAAGCCTGGAATATTGCTCCGTCTATATTTAGGAATGACTCATGCCTCCAGAGTGAGGCCGCAAACATTAAAAAAGAAATGGATAATTCAGAAAAAGATATTTTAACTACTCTTTTCAAGATGCAGCATTATGGTAAACCCACAAGGTTATTAGATTTAACAATATCTCCCTTAAGCGCACTATTCTTTTCAATTGACGATGCTAGTCAAAGTGATAGCAATGGAGTAGTTTATGTAATTGATCAATCACAAGCATATTCTATAGAGAGCGATGAGATAGAATTATTTGCAGAGTATCTTATTAAAACAGAAGACGAAATCTTGAAAAGGGCTACTGAAGATTGTGTTGAAAAGATCCTTACAAAAGACTACATTATAAAATACGATTATAATTTTTCCTATACGAATAAGCGTTCAATTTTGCAAGGAGGCACTGCTCTACTCTTTGGCTTTGATAAGATTGATGGTAAAGTTGCAAGGAAGAGTACAAGAAGTATTGATAATTTAATTTATGAAAGAATAATTGTGCCTAGTAGAATGAAGGAAGTTATATCAGAGGAACTTCAAAGGATTGGATATGATCGTGATATATTATACGGAGCATCTGAATTTCAACAAAGTCCCCAGTTAATAGTCGGAAAAAGGGATATTGAAGTTCAAGATAGATATGATTTCTATAAGGTTGTTGCAGGATACCGTTTAAGGGATTTAAAGTTCAATAGAGATAACTTGGTGTTTATTATTGAAGATTTATATAAAGAATTCTTTAAAAAATATGGAGATAACGCACGTATTTGGCTCTTTTTTTCATATGATGAACAGGATGAAAGCAATGGAAATTGGGTATGCAGAACTCAATGGAGTCAAGATAAAAAATATACAATCGAATGGAACAAGGACTATTATTCTACCAGACTTAAAAACATGAATGAGGAAATATCTAGAGCAGAGTTAATTACTAAATTTAACTCAAAAATAACAATTGCGGCTCAAATGCATGAAAAAATTATAAGCTGTGTGGAAAATGAATTATATGATATGAATGAATTTGTTTGCTTGCTTAAAGAAATTAAACCAACTATTAGGAGGATATTTCTTGGAGTAAGTAATATCGGTAAAAGTGATATTGTTATAGAAAAGTTTGCACAAGCTGCTGAACAATATATTTGTAATGTCGATTGTTTAGTCGATGAAATTCTTCTTTACGCGGAAAGAGGAGAAAAGGAACAAGCTTTAAGGTATTGGACTGAGGCTATGTTAAAGCAGTGCAACGAATCAAGGGAAAAATTAGAATTGGTTAGTAACAATATTTTATAGGTTCAATCAAATCACTTTGGTAGAACAAAATTGCAAAATATAAGAAGCAAAAAATTGGGGGGTGGTTATCAACAATGAGTAAATCAACCTTTACCGGACAAATCACATCAATCCAGCCACGAATAAGACTAACCCGTTCATTTGATGAAGCCTCTCATACATATTTGGGCTATGCCATTAAAATCGCCGGAACCATTGATGGGGAAGAAACGATATCACCAAATCAAAATATATTCTCCATTGGCATCGGCAAAGCAGCTCAAGCTAAATTCAACTTCAAAGTTAATGATGTTATCTCTGGAGAATGCCTCCCTGTTGCAGATCCAGACATGGAACCGGTTGATTACTATAAAGCATCGAAGTTATCTAAGATATCAGATGGAGAGCAGGCCAGCACATCAGCACCCTGGGAATTGGTGCCGCCGGAGCTGGAAGTTTACCGGGAAAGAGGACATCGGAGACTTGCTGCCAGGACTTATGAAGTTAAATGTAGTAGCTGCATGTGGGGTTGTAGGATGCCGGTGGAAATAATAATTGATAACTGGAACCCGAGAGGCCGGAAGAAGTACCGGTTTGAAACGTTCTGCTATGGACCGCTTAGCTGTAAGTTTTATAAAGCTGGACCAAACAGAAAGGTAGAAGGCCGGAACGGGATGGTATATGTGGAGGAAGATTGGGTTGATGAGGAGATGACGGGACATAGGGAGATGGATGAGTAAATATGAAAGAAAAGGATATAATGGCTGAAGAATTAAAACTGTTTAATGAAACTATTATTGATTACATCGTATCTCTAACCCATCTTTATGGCCTGGTCCATAAGGATAAAGTAGTGGAGATATTTAACCTGCAAAATAAGGAAAAGATCGATATCATAATCATTAATGACATCATGGAAAAACCGCCGGGGGATTTAACGAAAAATTTCGTAGAGATCAATGGTGATTATTTCGTCCATGAGACCATCATGGAATTTGATGATTTCGATGCACAGTTAAAACAGCGCAAAGGCAAGCCATTTTATATTCCTGCCCGGGAAAAACTTCTAAAATATAAAGAAGAGACTTATTTTGAAGTGACCAAGCAGTACCAGACACTATTAAGTTATATAACCAAGAATATCTTTGACGGTGATGAATTTGCGGCGGAGATGCTTTGTGAGGATGTCCAAGGGATATGCCAGTTTGGTTTTTCGGTACAGGAAATATTTGAGGTATTTAATACCAGAGGTGTAGATTTTAAGAGTGAAAAACAAGTTAATGAGGTAATGCAGCTGGTCGTGGAACTAGCCAATAATACTAGAATCTGGGAGAACAACGGCCATACACCTAATGAGATTTTTGAGAAATATGAAAAACCCCATTTAAGGCCGCTTCCGGATAAGCCTTTTGAACTTGATGGAGCTGATAATTTTGACTTTAGGACCGTAAAGAAAGTAGGAAGGAACGATCCATGCCCCTGTGGCAGTGGGAAGAAATATAAGAAGTGTTGTTTAGGTAAAGATGGGATGAGATGAAATAGTAGGCCGCAGGCCTGACGATATTGCATCATGCTATGCCGATGCCGGCAAGGCTGAAAGAGAGCTGGGTTGGAAAACAAGGTGTGGGATTAAAAAAATGGTCAGGGACGCCTGGCGGTTTGAGAAGGGGTTGGGGGAATAGTCGGGATTCCATAATCTAACCGGCCATTTAAATTAAACTAAACAAAGGATAATCAATGGAAGCTACTCTAAAAGAACTACTAAATTTTTTATCAATAGAATTAACTGTTATGCTCACAGCGGCATTACCTGTCATCGAACTAAGGGGTGCAATCCCGGTGGGCATCTCCCTGGGAATGACTCCTGTACATGCTGCTGTTATCGCTTTTATAGGCAGTATGATACCTGTACCATTTATTCTATTTACCATTCGCCCCATATTTAACTATCTAAAAACCACAAGGACTTTTAAGAAGCTGGTACATAAATTAACAGCTAGTTCCTTGAAAAATAATAGTGGCAAGATACAAAAATATGGTGTTTGGGGCCTTATACTTTTAGTAGCCATACCCCTTCCAGGGACAGGGGTGTGGAGTGGAAGCTTGGCTGCAGCACTTCTTGATATGAGGTTTAAGTGGGCTTTTCCGGCAATATTTGTGGGGAACTTGATTGCCGGGATACTTATTATGGGAGTGAGTAATGGATTGTTTAAGGTGATGGGTGGGTAGGAGTGCTGAAAAACTTAAGTGTAGTGCATCCTCTTGTGGAAAAAATAGGAAAAGCTTTACTGAGATGAGAAGGAGCCTAAAACCTTAGAGCTACCTTAAGGGCCAGATAGCTGATAATTAATATTATTGGTTATCCGGCCCTTTTTTGTCGGTGATTGATCTCTAATCAATCACTGCAGGGGAAGGAGCTGGTGAGGTACATTGTACATTGGAGTGGACAGAACGTGCGTTCGGTTATATAATATATATTGGCCTTTTCGCCACAGATAAATCACATTGCAGGGGAAGGGGTTGGTAAGGATCAATACAAAAGGCGTTGATTTGGAAAAATATATTCAGGAGGGGCTGTTGGCCCTGCTGCCCCGCTACCAGGGCGGGGCCGGCAGGACAGTTATCTTCACCCTAAAAGGCAGCTACCCGGACCCCCGGGGAGTCCCCTGGCTGGTAAAGAGGCTGGCCTCTTATTATAGTCTAAATCTGCCCGAACTCCGCCGCCACTGCGGAAAACTGCTGGGGCTCAGGCACTACATCTCCCTGCCGCTGTCCGAGGGCCTGGTGCTTTTGCCCGCGAAAGTGCGGCAGGCGGCGCAGCCGGGCGAGACCACCACTGGTTTTATCAATCTGCTGCAGGTAAAGGAAATCCTGCCGCCTGCGGCGGCCCCTTCCCGGGCGGCAGGTTCCCCAGGGGTCTATTCCCAGGCAGCAAGTTCGCCGGGGGCCTCTTCCCGGGTAGCAGATTCCCCGGGCGTCTTTTCTCCGAAAACAGGTTCCCCGGCGGTTTCCTACAGGGCGGGGGAAACAAAGCCCGCCTGGCTTTCCCGGGTCCTGTTCAAATGCGGCTTGCAGCTAAAAACCCTGAACACACTGGAAACCATGAATGACCGGCTGCGTCAGGGGGAAATTGTTTTACAGGATTACCACAGGCGGCAAAAGCAGGGCGCCACCTTTACAGGCCTGAGCCGCCAGGTGCTGTTGGGGCAGCTTCCCAACTGCAGCTGCATCCTCAAGGATTTTTTTATAGGAATATTCAGACTCAAGCCGGATGAATAGAGAGGGGACAGGTGACAGGGGCAGGGACGGATCGGGTGGTTGGCTGGTGGTTGGTGAGCGTGGTTATCGTTAAAAGTATACCAGGCGCTAACCATGTAGGACGGGGGGACGCTTCTCCTGTCCCATCCGGCTGCCGGGGCTTATTTTAAAATAAATTGAGTAAATTTTCCTAAAAAGGCTTTTCCCAGCAGGAGTTCAGCCGCACGCATAGAACATATATACGTATGGAAGGAAAAAGATTTTGCCCGGCGTATGTTTCGCTACTATGCCCACAACAGGAAATGCTGTAATATAAAGAAAGGAACTATAAAGTATGGAAATGACAACAAGATTTGAGGGGATTCCAAAATGGATCAATTTAAAGATGTAAGATGGAGACAAAGATTTGTTAATTTTGAAAAATCCTACAAACTGTTAAGTAAGTATATCGATCAACCCATTGATACGGAATTAGAACGGGCTGGTATTATACAGTTATTTGAGGTTGCTTTTGAACTTTCCTGGAAATTGATGAAAGACTATCTTGAAGCCCAAATGCTTAGCGTGAAAAGTCCTAGAGAAACAATAAAACAAGCTTATCAAATAGGGTTAATTGATGACGGACATATTTGGATTGATGCCCTTTCGGATAGGAATCTAACTGTTCACACCTATGATGAAAAATTGGCAGAGAAGATGGTTAAGGATATTGTTCAGATCTATTTTCCAAAACTAAAAAAACTGTATGAGAAATTAGTTGAGGGGCTATGAAATGTATGGATTATTGGAAAGAGATTTGCAATACATAATGGAGGCGGTTAGAAAGTATTCAGAAATTGAAGAAGTCATCCTCTTTGGTAGTAGAGCTATGGGAAATTATAAAGAAGGTTCGGATGTAGACCTTGCTCTGGTAGGTGAAAAAGTTGATAGAAAAACTGTTAGAAGACTGAGTGATGACTTAAATGAAGAATATCCATTACCATACTTTTTTGATGTTGTAAGTTATAATGATATTTCAAACGAAGAATTAAAAAAGCATATAGATAACGTAGGAAAATCTATTTATAAGGCGCTGGATTGAGGTGACGGGGGACGGATCCCTGTCACCTTCAAAGATTCAGATAGGTTGTATTTTTAATCGTTGTAAATCGATGTGCAACGATAATGGAAAAAACGCTTTAAAATGCAACGATAAATGCAACGACAAAGATGGATATTACAATATTGCCGGTGAATTATTGGCGGATGAAAATGATATAGCTTTTTCGGGAATTGATATAGTTAAATTTGGAAAAGACATTAATAAGATTCTCTATAGAGAAACCATCAGCAATAAACCTCTATTATCACAATTCGATAGAACAATAGCGATTTATGAACAATACTATCAATACGGTAAGTGAAAATAGGATTAGGATAGTATTGCCGGTTACCGAAATTGGCAGATTAGATTTGTCTGAAGTGAATTGCTTATTTATGGTTTATTAAAAGAAGGATAGAGCTCTCAAGAGGGGAGATAGATTTAAACACCGGATTTGAAAAGTCAAAAACCCTTAGGGTTATAAATAGTCTTGTAGATAAAAATATTGTTAAAAAAATAGGCAGTGGTGCCAGAGTAACTTATAAGTTAAAATAAAAATTGGGGGAATAGCCGGAATTCCATAATCACGGAAGATTTTGAAGGGGGTTTGGAAATGTCGAGGATAAATAAAGTAAAAAAAGCGGTTATTCCGGCGGCGGGTTTGGGGACCCGTTTTTTACCGGCAACCAAGGCCCAGCCCAAGGAGATGCTGCCGATTGTGGATAAGCCCACCATCCAGTATGTGGTGGAGGAGGCTGTGGCAGCCGGCATTGAGGATATTTTGATTATTACGGGGCGCGGCAAGCGGGCCATCGAGGATCATTTCGATTATTGTGTGGAGTTGGAGGCGCTTTTGGAAGAAAAAGAGCGGGCGGCAGAGCTGCAGATGATCCGTGCTATCCCGGAAATGGCGCAGATCTACTATGTCCGGCAGAAGGAGCCTTTGGGCCTGGGACATGCTATCTACTGTGCGCGTAAATTTGTCGGGCAGGAACCTTTTGCGGTGCTGTTAGGGGATGATATTATTGCCAGTGAGGTGCCTTGTATCGGGCAGCTCATGGCTGTTTATGCCGAAAAGGGCGGGACGGTGCTGGGTGTCCAGCCGGTGGACTGGCAGGTGGTACATAAATACGGTATTGTCGAAGGTGATGCGGGGGGGAGCCCGCTCTGCCGGGTAAAAGGCCTGGTGGAAAAACCGGCCCGTGAAAAGGCGCCTTCCAATCTGGCCGTGCTGGGCCGCTATGTGCTCGAGCCGGAGATTTTTGCTGTTTTGGAGCATACCAGGCCGGGGGCCGGGGGAGAGATCCAGCTTACGGATGCTTTGCACGAACTGGCTGCTTCCCGGCCGGTCTGGGCCTATTCTTTTACGGGCAGGCGCTATGATGTAGGGGACAGGCTGGGCTTTTTGCAGGCGACGGTCGAGTATGCGCTGGGGAGAGAGGAGCTCTCCCGGGACCTGGCCGCCTACCTGCGCCGCCTGGTGCATGAAGACCCGCGCTTACAAAAAGAGGGGTAGGAAAGAGGAGCAGGAGCTATGGAGCTGGCCGCCTGGCGGTTGCGCCAGGCGGCCAGCTCCATACGTTTCGCCTTATGCAGGGATCACCGGCGGGGATTTTCAGGACTTCTGTTTCATGGGGCAGGGGGCGTTTCTCCTGTCCTGTTATAATTGAATAAAATTTTCCTAATAAAAAAGGTATTTAAAGGGTAAATGTCGTATAATTAAATATGTCAGAGGATAAATGTGCCAATTTGAGGAGAAGGCTGGGTTTTGCGACAAAATATTACAAGATGCCCGACGCGGACACGATGCAGATAAATTTATTAAGGCTTCTATCATGCCAACGTCGTTATGACGAACCGTGCGTAGCACCGTGCACAACAATTGTTTATGTCCAACGTTTAACGGCCAACATTCAACGTCCAACGTTCAAACATCCAACATCCAACGTTCTGCTCTAATTAAAAAATTTGATTGGTGGTTGGGGAGATGCCAGGCTTTAATGGTAAATTAAAACGGGCTGTTTTGACGCTGACCGATATTCTTTTGGTGGGCGGTTCCTTGTATCTGGCCCTCTTTTTGCGTTTTGAAGGGGATATACCGGTGGAGTCCATACTTATCTTGGAGCGCTTGCTCCTACCGGTGGTCTTTATTAACCTGCTCATTTTTTTCATTGCCGGTATTTATCGGCGTCTTTGGCGTTATGCCAGTGTGGACGAGCTGTTAGTCATTTTCCTGGCCGTTTATGCCGGTGTCCTGGGCAGCTACCTCTACAGTTCATATACGGGCCTGCTGCTCCCGCGCAGCGTTTATGTGATCTTTTTGTGTTTGCTGTTGTTTTCGCTGGGGGGCTCCCGTCTTTTTCTGCGTGTTTTGGCCGAATACATCCGCAGGGCGGGCAGTAATAAAGGGCATGCGCCGGTGCTGATCCTCGGTGCCGGTGATGCAGGGGTGCTGGTGGCCAGGGAATTTAAAAAACATCAGGTGTACCAGGGTGTGCGGTTGATGGGCTTTATCGACGATGATCTTTCTAAGCAGGGGCAGGTGATTCAGGGTTTTCCGGTCCTGGGCACGAGGGCGGAACTCCGCCGGATAGTTGAAGAGAAGGAAATCAGGGAGGTCGTCATCGCCATGCCTTCCGTTTCCTACACTAAGCTGCGGGAGATCATTAAACTTTGTGAAGGCCTTCCCGTAAAGTTGAAGGCAGTCCCCGGTATTTATGAAATCCTGGAGGGGAAGGTCAACCTCCGGCATCTGAAAGAAGTCGAGATTGAGGACCTGCTGCGGCGGCCCCCTGTAGAGGGTGATATGCGGGAGATCTCCTTTTATCTGGCCGGCAAGACGGTGATGGTGACCGGGGCCGGCGGTTCAATCGGATCGGAGCTCAGCCGTCAGCTGGCCCGGCTGGGGCCCCAAAAGCTCGTGCTGCTCGACCAAAGCGAAAATGATCTTTTCAGGATAGAATGGGAATTAAAAAAAGATTATCCCCGGCTGGAGCTTTATCCGCTGGTACGGGATATACAGGACAGGCCGTCCCTGGAGCGGGTCTTTATCTCTTTGCGCCCCCAGGTGGTTTTCCATGCCGCTGCCTACAAGCATGTGCCGCTGATGGAAGCCAATCCGGAAGAAGCAGTGAAAAATAATGTCATGGGAAGTAAAAATCTGCTCGATCTGGCGGCACGGTTTGGAGTGGAGCGCTTTGTAGTCATCTCCACGGATAAAGCTGTCAAACCCTCCAATGTGATGGGCGCGACAAAAAGAGCGGTGGAAATCTATATGCAGCATCAAGCGCACCAAAACAACGCCTGTGTTTTTTGTGCCGTGCGCTTTGGCAATGTGCTGGGCAGCCGGGGCAGCGTAGTGCCCATTTTTAAAGAGCAGATCGCCGCCGGCGGACCGGTTACCGTCACCCATCCGGGGATGACACGCTATTTTATGACCATTCCCGAGGCAGCGCAGTTGGTAATCCAGGCCGGAGCATTCGGCAAAAAAGGGGAGATCTTCGTTCTGGACATGGGTGAACCGGTCAAGGTGGTCGAACTGGCCAGGGATATGATTGTTTTATCCGGGCTGCAGCCGGGCAAGGATATTGAGATTGAGTTTACCGGTATCCGGCCGGGGGAAAAGCTGACGGAAGAGCTTTTCAGCGATAAGGAGAACTTTGCGCTGACCAAACACAGGCGTATTTTTGTTGCTCCGGATACGCTCAGCAGTGAGCAGGAAAGAGATGCCGAGCTGCACGACCTCGGCCGGCAGCTTGGAGTGGATCTGCAGCTGCTTTTGGGCTTCCGGGAGGAGTTGGCTGAGGTGCGCAAGCCGGGCTTTGAGGAGCAGCCGGCCGGGGCGCAACAGTCGGACTTTGAGGAGCAACCGGCTGGGGCGCAGCGGGAACAAAAGCGCGGGCTCACGCGCGTCTCCCATTCGTGGCAAAAGCAGTGATGCAGGACGCTTCCCTCAATAATTGATTAGGTTGAAAATATCCTAAAGATGGATCAGTAAATAATAAAGATTTGCTGAACTGGATAATAGATCACAGCCAAGAGCACTCATAAAGGTGTTTTTTTTATGCCCTCAATATTTATTTTTGCCAAAGAGTGGTATAATTTATAAAAAAGGAACTTTGTAAATGCATAAAATTCTTTCCTGGGCTGCTGTGTTTCTGGGGATGGTCCTTATTTTCAACCTTTCTTCACAGGTAGCAGAGCAGTCCAATCAGTTAAGTACAGTGATAACAGAGCTTATTGTAAAAACGGTAGAAAAAGTTGCTCCCGGGGTGGATTTGGATATAAAAAGTTTTAATAATATATTAAGGAAGAATGCCCATTTCCTTGCTTATTTGATTTTGGGGATATTGGTGAGCAACGCTTTGAGGAGAAGCGGTATACATGGTTACCGGTGCATTATTTTGGCCCTGGGGATATGTGTCTTGTATGCCATATCAGATGAGGTGCATCAGTTATTTGTCCCTGGCAGGGGTGGGCAGGTGCAGGATATAATTATTGATAGTGCCGGGGCCTGTGTCGGGATTGGGTTGTATTGGGCCAGAATTTTTAGGAAATGAGGCGTCAACACCCAATTTCGGATGAGTCTTATATAATCAGCAATCTAACTGAAAAGATAAATATAAAAAGACTGTATGTATCTAGAGAAAAAAGTAAAGAAGCTATGGAATTATATCAAAAAATTAAAGTTTGATTAGCCGGTTGTTAAGGAGGAAAAGTGCATTGAAACATATGAAAAAGCTTGTTGAGGTGTTAGCGAGCATAGGTGCAAATCGTAAACCAGGGAAAAAGATGGTGCAAAAGTTGCTTTATTTGATGGAGAGAAAAGGTTTGGAACTGGGTTTGAATTATAGGATTCATTTTTTTGGGCCGTATAGTTCAATATTGGATGATAACTTACATGCATTGCAAAACAGCGAAATTATAGTTATTAATACCTCCGGTCAGACCCACACGATTAGTGTACTAGATGCTGATCTTTGTGAAGGTGAAGGGCTTTCTTCACAGGAAAGAGAACTTGTTCGTGATGTGATAGATAACTTTGCAAATATGACTGCGTTTGATTTAGAGGCAATTACCACCCTGGATTATGTAGCTAGGTCGATGGGCAGAAGTGATAAGCTTAATGAAAAAGCAAAACAAGAAATAATAAAGGGTGTTCAGGATATTAAAGGAAGCAAGTTTAGTAAATCGCAATTAGATGAGTATCTAGAGATATTATGTAAAAATTTTTAAGCTAGACTGCCAATCTTGGGGTAGAGCGGAAGGGTTATCATGAAAGGAGGAGTGCAGCCCTTGAAATTTACGGAGGAGTTAAGGGAAAAAGTTGCACCTATTTGGGATGCCTGCCATGAATATCCTTTTGTCCGGGGGGGTACGCAAATTATGCCAGGGGAGCAGTCGCAATCGTGCTTAAAGCAGGACAGTTGAAGACAACACATCGGTTATTTACAGCGGATTCCCGCCTAAAAATAGATTTACCGGATGAAGCGGTCGATCTTGTTGTTACCTCACCTCCCTATCCCCTGATTGGCATGTGGGATGAGATTTTTTCCCGGATGAATTTTAAAACTAAAGAATTGCTGCTCGAGGGCGATGCTTGGGGTGCTTTTGAGTTGATGCACTGTGAGCTGGACAAGGTCTGGGAAGAAGCTTACAGGCTTATGCGCCCCGGCGGCTTTATGTGTATAAACATAGGCGATGCCATAAGAACGATCCAGGGAAATTTCAGGCTTTATCCCAATCAGGCTCGTCTGCAAAGAAAGTGTATTTCCCTCGGCCTGGATCCTCTTCCGGCCATTATTTGGCGCAAGCCTGCCAATTCCCCGAATAAATTTATGGGTTCCGGAATGCTGCCGGCAGGTGCTTATGTCACTTTGGAGCACGAGTATATACTTATTTTCAGAAAAGAGAGGAAGCGGCAGTTTAGGCATAAGGAGGCAAAGAATCTCCGCCAGGCCAGCGCCTTGTTTTGGGAAGAAAGAAACCGGTTTTTTTCAGATATTTGGGAGGTTCAAGGAACGAGCCAGAGTCTCCGTTCTACAAACGCCAGAAAACGAAGTGCTGCTTTTCCTTTAGACATACCGCTGCGCCTTATTTTGATGTTTTCAGTGATCGGGGACGTGGTGCTTGATCCTTTTATGGGGACGGGAACCACATCCGTGGCTGCTTTGGCCACCGGTAGAAACAGCGTTGGCATTGACATCAGTGCTTCCATGGTAGAAATTGCGGCAGAGATCATCCAAAATTCTCTGCCTGCCGTCCAGTGTTATAGCAGCAGCAGAATCCAAAGGCATCTTGAGTTTATCCATACCTTTCAGGAAAAGGGGAAAAACCCAAAATATTTAAATGAATTTTACGGTTTTCCGGTAGTTACGCGGCAGGAAAAAGAGCTGCTTGTTCCATTCCCCATGGCTTTGACTCGGGACGGGCAGAGCAGTTTTGTCGCTGAGTATTCTTTTT
Source organism: Dethiobacteria bacterium (assembly GCA_050948785.1). Classification (GTDB taxonomy): domain Bacteria; phylum Bacillota; class Dethiobacteria; order DTU022; family UBA8154; genus JAAZMI01. The sequence goes on along the minus strand of JBMNEM010000005.1, from coordinate 217,977 downwards.
CGCATTGAGTATTGAGTATCGAGTATCTTTTCCATCGCAGGTCTGCTGCGGCGGGTGCGTGCGGGGGCCGGCTGCGGGCACAACCACGGGCACAACCGCGGGGACCGTCCCCGCGGTTGGTGGGTGCTGGGGAGAGTAGTGCCAGCCACGAGGGCCGTCCCCGCGGTTGGTGTTTCTGTCTCGCCGGGCAAAGTGCTTAAAAGTGCTTAAATCTAATGTTTGCGGGGGAACAGTCTATGTTGGGAACGCTTATCAATGTGGCTGCTATTCTTGTCGGCGCGCTTCTGGGCCATTTTTTAAAGGCGGGGCTGCCGGAAAAGATCAAAGGCATTATTCTCCAGGCCGTGGGGCTGGCGACAATTTTAATTGGCCTGAAAATGGTTTTGGAAGGTCGCAATATTTTGCTTATTTTTAGCAGTCTGCTGGCGGGTGCGGTTACCGGGGAGCTTATTGGGTTGGAGGAGAGGCTTCAAAAGTGGGGTGTGGCCCTGCAGAGGCGCTTTTCTTCCCCGGGAGGGGATACTTTTACGCAGGGGTTTGTCACGGCGAGTCTCCTTTTTTGTGTGGGGGCCATGGCCGTGATGGGTGCCCTGGAAAGCGGTTTGACCGGAAAGCATACGACCCTTTTAGCCAAGTCTGTTCTGGACGGCATTTCTTCCATTATGCTCAGTGCCAGCCTCGGTCCGGGGGTTGCCTTTGCGGCGCTCCCGGTTTTTCTCTACCAGGGGAGTATCACGGTCCTGGCCGGCTCCCTGCGCCATTTTCTCACGGAGGCGGTTATGGCGGAGATGACCGCGACCGGCGGTCTTTTAATTTTGGGGATCAGCTTTAACATCCTGGAGATTAAGGAGATCAAGGTGGGCAATCTTTTACCCGCCCTGCTGTACGCGTTTGTTTTTGCACTGCTTTTTGGCTAGGCAAATGAAATGGCCGGCCACGGGGCCAGTCCCTCTGGCTGGTTTGGCTGGCTCGGTTGGGAGCTGGAAGCCTTTTTGGTGGTCAGCCACGGCACCAGCCACGAGGCCCGTCCCCGCGGTTGGTGCCCGCGGTTGGTGCTGGTGAGAGTGGGGCCAGCCACAAGGCCCGTCCCCGCGGTTGGTGCAAGAAGCAAAGGCCAGCCATGGGGACTGTTCCCGCGGCTGGCCTGTTTTTTACTCCCGCCTTTAGGGTATGTGCAGTGAGCCGATTTCCTGGAGGTTGGCCAGGGTGTTGGCTTTGATCCGGCTGGGGGAAAGGGTGTAGAGGGTGTCGTTGATGTAGAGGATCCGCTCTACGTTTTTGTCGCTGTCGTACCAGTGATGCCCGGCTTTGAGATAGTCTTCTTTGTCCAGGTGGGTGATTTTCCCTTTGAGCTGGAAGCCTTTTTGCATGTCAATGTTGTAAATGTACGCTCCCTGGAAGGTAAATTCTCCGTAGCCGGGGATACCCTGCGGGGTGGTGCTTTTTGTTTCCATGACGGTCAGGGGGAAGGCCAGCAGGTTTTTATCCTTGCTCCAGAGCAGGGCCTTGTGATTCTGAAGCAGCTCTGAATGAGTGCCGCGCCCGCCGATTGTTGTTTTAAATTTTTCCACGGGGTTTTGCACGTCGCTGACGTCGAAAAGGGAGAGCTTCATCCCCAGGTCGATGATGGTGCTGCCGATGGTGCTGCCCTGGTGGTCTTTCTGCGGGATTTCCATGGTTTCTTTGCCAAAGCCGAGCAGGTGGTTTTCATCGTAAGGATGGAGGTAGTCGCTGTAGCCCGGTATTTTTAAGGCGCCAAGGAGGCGGGGCTTTTGCGGATCCTGCAGGTCGATGACGAAGAGGGGATCCACTGTGCGAAAGGTGACCATGTAGCCTTTTTCTCCCAGGAAGCGGGCAGCGTAGATTTTTTCGCCGGGAGCGAGATCTTCAACTCTGCCCGTGATCTGCAGTTCTGGATCGAGGATGTAGACGTTGTTTTTGGAGATTTCTTCGCCGCTGCCCCAGGGAGAGCCGGTTGTCGTGGCCAGGCGCAGGTGCTCTTTGTATTCATCCATGGAAAACTGGTTCAGGACCGTGCCGGGGACTTTCCCCTGGGCGGTGTATGCCACTGTGCCGTTATCCAGAGCAAATTTGTAGAGCATGGTGTCCGGGCCGCTGGGGGGCCGCTTTATTTCCGGGTCGCCGCTGCCGTAGTTTGCCACGGCGACATAGAGGTGCTCTAATGAGGCGTAGATGTTTTCGCTGGCGCCCAGGTAGGTCTGCACTTTTACCGGTGCAGTGCTCTTTTCAAGGTTTAACCCGGCGACAAGCAGGTAGTTTGGGGTTAAAAAGCCGGGGAAATAGCGGATGCGATCATAGCCGATCTTGATGAAATCTTCTTTGATTGCTGTGTCACGGTAGGAAGGCGCGGAGTTTTCCGCATCTGCCGGCATGATCCAGTAGTCGCCAACGCTCTTGTTGGCCACCAGGTAGAGGGCCGGCCCGATCTTGCGCGAAGAGACATAATGCCCTTCCAGCTCTATTTCCCGCAACTGCCGGACATTTTCTTTGTTGCTGATGTCGAAGATGATTGTTTTCAGCGTGCTTTGGCGATAAGGGGGGGGAGGGTAAATGGCGATACTTTTCTGGGATTGTGGCAGGAGAGGTTCTTGAGGATTTTTGGGCATAGGTTGCACAGGGATCTCCTGATGGGCTGTGCCGATGACCACCAAGCGGTTGTGATCCACGTAAAGCTCCCGGGGGGTAAATCCGGTATCGTTGAATTGCAGGGTGCTGCAAATTTTCATCTCCCCGGGGGGATAGGCCCTGGCGATGATAATACGCCCCTTGTTGACCTGGTAAAGATATTGCCCGTCGGTTTTGACGATATCGGCTTCGTCCACCCCCTCCACCTGGAGGTTGGTGGTGGCATAATCCTCGGCTTCCGCCGCCGGTGCTGGGGTCTGCTGGGCACTTTTTTGCAGGGACATGCTGTTGTCAACCGCTGCGTCTGCCCCGGCTCCCACAGCCAAGGACGACCTTATCAGCCGTCCCCCATGGAGAAGCGTAGTGGAGTGTGCTTTTTCCAGCAGCTTCTGCAGGTTGGTGAATGAGCCGACGACCGGGAGATCGGCGGTGGTGGAGACTTTTTGGGGAGCGTTCGGCTCCTCCTCATTGACGGTTACAGGTACGCCTTGGGCGGCGGCTTGGTGTGCGGCAGCTGTTAACAGCAGCATTCCCCAGGCAAGGACGGGCAGTGCCGCAAAGACCAGAAACCACCACCATTTCTTTTGGGGATACTTTTCTTCCATAGCTTTAAAACCTCCTGTTGATTTGATTATGGATTGATGCTCATTACAAGCATTTATCCATTTGACGGCAAGGCAGGAGGAAAAGTTCCCCAGTTTCTTTGCTTATTATTTTTATAGCTTTTTAAGAATTTAATAAATCGTCAGCTTGGCCAATATATTTCATCCTGTAACCGGGTCCGGGATATCCACATGCACATTTTTCTGTAAAAACTTGAACTAGATCACCTGAAGCAAATTTGATTAAAGGAACCCCTTCCCTGTCCAATGAAGTTAATACAATTTCTCCAATTGCCCCATTTCTTATTTCTAGAGGTTGCTTTGTTTGGGGATCAACAAGGTCATCCAGAAAAATAGAATATTCTGGAGCAACTTCGTGCATAACTTGATATTCTTTGCTGCCACAGGAACAGCAGGCTCCTTCTCCACAAGGTATTAAATAATCAAACCATTTTGCTCCATACGCGTTCTCAGCTTTTTCTTTTACCTCTCCCAGGCCAACTCCCGGCTCACCAGGTGAAAATATTTTTTCAAATTTATACTCTTTAATTGATTTACCGGTTATTTCTTTGCTTTTTTCAATCATGTATTTTGTTAAAGAGGGCGTGGCCAGCAGTACATTTGGTTTTGTCAAATCAGCTAAATTAAAAATCCTCTCAATTTCGCTTTCTGCGCCAGCTTCTATTGTCAGAGCACCTAGGTATTCAATTGCGCTTTTTATTTGAGAATCAGCCCGGCCGCCACTTAAAGTTAAACAGTATAAAACAATATCCTCTGGCCTTAAACCCCCAAACCAGAATACTCTTGCCAATTGTTCATTCCATCTTTCTAGATCATTTTTGGTAAAGGTATAAGTGAAGGTAGGTGCTTCCGTGGTGCCTCCCGTGGTCTTGGCAACCAATAGCTGTTCAACAGGTACACATAAGTGCATTCCATAAGGGTGTCCATGCTCTTTTATTGATTCATCTCTGCTGTTTTTTTCAATTTCTTTGTCCATTACTATAGGGAGTTTTCTCAAATTTTCTATAGTTTTAATATCCTCTGGCAAAAAACCAATTTCATCAAAGGCCTGTTTATAAAAAGAAGATCTTTCATAACAATATTTCAACTGTGTTTGAATTTTCGAGTTTCTTATATTTTCCAGTTCATCTCTGGACATTGTTTCAAATCTTTTATTCCAAAGTTGTTTCATTTACACTCCTCCCTTGTGATTGCATTATTTATTCGACAGGCTTTCTTATGGATGGTTGTCCCTACCTGTGATAAAATAATGAGAAGGCAGTTGTATTATACTGATAATAATCTGCGATGTCAACGGCATTATAGATTTTTATCTGCAATTTTTCCGTTATTTTCTTCTATTTCCTATTTTCTTGTTTTAAGGGGATATAATAAAGAGATGCAAACAATAGGAGAGCGCATAAAATATTTAAGAAATAAAAGGAAACTTTCCATGGCCGAGTTGGAAAAAGCCATTGACGCTGCTACCGGGAGCGTGAACAATTGGGAAAAAGATCGTAGGGTTCCGGGTGGAAATAATATTATAGCTCTTTCCAGGTTTTTCAATGTTTCCACTGATTGGTTGTTAACAGGAAAGGAAAGCGGGTTTACAGATACAGAGATTAAAATCCTGCAGGTTTTTAATGATTTTAATCAGTATGAGCAAGAAGAACTGGAAAATTATATCCAGTTTTTGCTGTGGCGCAGGAAACGAGGGATAAATGAAAAGGGGAAAAGATATTTCAGGGCATATGGCAGCAGCTATGGAGAAAAATTTACGCACAGCTTTGCTTTGGAGAAGAATGAAGAAGATAGAGAAGATGAAGAAGAAGATAAAGTTTTTCTGCCCCTTATTGGCCAAGCTGCAGCAGGCAATCCCATATATATCGAAGAACTGTTGGAAGGATACGTGCCCGTCGAGAAGCGGTTTTCCCACAGTGGCAAAGCCTTTCTGGTACGCGCTAAAGGCGATAGTATGATCAAAGCCGGCATTGAAGACGGCGACCTGGTTTTGGTCCGTATGCAGCCTGCTGTGGAAAATGGCGAAATTGCTTTGGTCCGGGTTGATAACGAAGCTGCAATAAAATATTTCCATCGGGACGGTTCCCGGATTATCCTGAAACCGGCAAACAGTAAATACCGTCCAATGGTGATAGCGGAGCCGGCAAAAGTTACAGTAATCGGAAAGGTCATGGAGATATTGAAAAAAGAAGATGCCGAACCTCAAATACGACACTTTTTTTGAGGCATAACAAGGCTTTTTTGGGGCGGTGATTTTTTGAAAATTAGGGAACAACGGCAAACGGAAATGCTGCAGGAAATTTCCCGGGGCAGCTTTTTACCGCTGCTGGGGGCGGCGTTCAACCTGCTGCGTCCCCGGCAATGGACGAAGAACTTTTTCCTCCTTGCCGGGCTGGTGTTTTCCGGGAATCTTTTTTGTACGCCCCTGCTCTGCAAAGCAGTGCTGGCCTTTGGGACTTTTTGCCTGCTTTCCGGGGCGGTTTATATTATGAATGATATCATTGATCTGGAAGAGGATCGGAAACATGCCCAGAAGCGCTACAGGCCTCTGGCTGCGGGCCGGATTCGGGTGGGACAGGCCCGGGTTATTTTTTTGCTGCTGCTCGCTGTCTCCTTTTGTCTCTCTTTTGTCTTGGGAAAGTATTTTTTGCTGGTGGCGGTGCTTTATTTCCTGCTGGTCATGGGTTATTCGCTGTATTTTAAACATATTGTCATTCTTGATGTTTTTGCTGTGGCCTTCGGGTTTCTCCTGCGGGCTGTTGCCGGGGGGGCGGCCATCGGTGTGCGTATCTCCCCCTGGCTGCTGATCTGCACGCTGCTGCTGGCTCTTTTTCTCGCTCTCACGAAGCGCCGGCAGGAGTATCTCAGTTTGGGGGCAGGCGGGAGGGAACACCGCCAGGTGCTCGCCGATTATTCTGTGGCTTATCTCGACCAGCTCATTGCTGTTGTGACGGCGGCGACGATCATGGCCTATTCCCTGTATAGTTTTACGGCCAGTCCCACGCAGGATCTCATGCTGACCATCCCTTTTGTCATCTACGGTATTTTCCGCTATCTTTTTCTGGTGCACCAAAGGGCCCTGGGCGGCAGTCCCGAGGAGGTGCTGCTCAAGGACAGGCCTTTGGGCATCAGCATTTTACTCTGGGTCCTGGCCTGTGTGCTCCTTCTTTATACGCGGCCGGGCCTGATCATCTCAATATAAGGAAAAGGGAAATATGATGGAGTTGGCAGCCAGGTATAAAAGGCCTTTTTGGGTGGGGATCGCTGCCGGGTTGGCGGTGATAGCCATACTTTTAATCCTGGGGGATCTGCGCGGTGTCTCCGGGATGTTTTTAGCTTTTGACCGGCGCTACCTGCCGGTGATCCTTCTTTTGGCGCCTTTGAATTATTTTTTTCGCTATATCAAGTGGAACTACTACCTGCAGCGGGCCGGTTTGCACCCGGAGGCGAGAATGAACAGGCTGATCTTTTTAAGCGGCCTGGCGATGACGATCACCCCCGGGAAGGCCGGGGAACTGTTAAAATGTTATCTGCTGAAGGAGCATATCGACGCGCCGGTTAGCGTCACGGCCTCCATCGTGCTGGCTGAAAGGCTCAGTGACGGGCTGTCCATGGTTGTGCTGGCCGCTGTCGGCCTGTTGGCTTTTCCTTATGGGAAGTATGCTCTGTTGGCTGTTTTTGTCCTGTTGGTGCTGGCTATGGTTATTTTTCACTGTGATGGTTTGTTTCAATATCTGATGCTGCTGCTGGAGAGAAAGGGGCGGGGCTGGGGGCAAAAAATTGCCTGCTTTCTGGGCGAGTTCCAGCAGACGGCACGCCAGCTTTTTACTTTGCCGGCCATTTTTTTTGCCGTGGGCATCGGGGTGCTCTCCTGGGGCCTGGAGGGCCTGGTGATTTTTTTGGCTGTCAAGGCGCTGGGCGGGGAGCTCCCTATCCTTGTTTCCATTTTTGTGGTTTCTTTTTCCTCTGTCCTGGGGGCTCTTTCCTTTCTCCCGGGCGGGCTGGGGGCTGCGGAGGGCAGTATCATGGCCCTGCTGCTCCTGGCGGGTCTGGGCAAGGAGATGGCTACCGCCACCACGCTGGTGACGAGATTTTCGACGCTGTGGCTGGGAGTGATGGTCGGTATTGTGGGGTTTTACTTTGCCCAGAAAGAGCTTTTTAAGACCAAGGATTGAAGTGCGAGGGTGGCTGGCGGTGGAAGGTTAAATGAGCAGGTCGCGGGGCGGTTTGTCTGCCAACCACGAGGCCCGTCCCCGCGGTTGGAGCCTGCGTCTGGTGCTCCAGCCACGAGGCCCGTCCCCGCGGTTGGAGCCTGCGTCTGGTATCCCAACCACGAGGCCCGTCCCCGCGGTTGGTGCCTGCGTCTGGTATCCCAGCCCCGCGGTCCGTCCCCGCGGTTGGTGCCTGCGTCTGGTGTTGCAACCACGAGGCCCGTCCCTGCGGTTGGTGCCTGCGTCTGGTGTTGCAACCACGAGGCCCGTCCCTGCGGTTGGTGCCTGCGTCTGGTGCCCCAGCCACGAGGCCCGTCCCCGTGGTTGGTGTTGCTTGCGGTTTTTTGCTCAAAATACGTGTAAGGAGTATATTTGATTGAAAGCAAAAGTTGCTGTTTTAAAAACTACGCCGGAAACGGTGCTGGATGATCACCGGCGTTTGCTGCAGATGGCGGAATGTGAGCGCTATCTCGATCGTACGCAAACGACAATCCTGAAGAACAATATTTCCTGGCATTTCCCCTATCCCGGGGCGAATACAACTCCCTGGCAGTTCGAGGGGACAATCCTGGGGTTAAAAGACGCCGGCTTTGACGACCTTGTCTGCGTGCAGAACAAAACGGTGGTCACTGATGCTTTTAAAGGGGAGAAGTTAAACCGTTACCGGCCCCTTTTTGACAGGTATCAGATCCCGGTGCTCTATAATTTTAAGTCTGAGGATATGCAGTGGTCAGTATACCGGCCGCGGGGAAAGATGCTGGCTCTGGATCAGGTTTTCCCGGAGGGAATTCGGCTGCCGAATTATTTTTTTAATAAAAATGTTGTCCATCTGCCGACGACCAAGTGCCATATCTACACTACGACAACGGGTTCCATGAAGAATGCTTTTGGGGGTCTGCTCAATACCAGACGCCATTACTGCCACAGTGTTATTCATGAGACTCTGGTCGACCTGCTGCGGCTGCAGAAAGAGATTCATGCGGGGATCTTTACGGTCATGGACGGGACGACGGCCGGGAACGGCCCCGGCCCGCGCACGATGATTCCGGTGGAAAAGGATTATATCCTCGCCGGCGGGGACAGTGTGGCCATCGATGCCGTGGCGGCCAGGATGATGGGCTTTGATCCGATGGAGATCGATTACATCCGCCTGGCTCACGAGGAGGGGCTGGGTACCGGCCGGCTGGAGGAGATCGAGGTTGTGGGTGAGGATATCAGTGCAATCAACTACGGTTTTAGTGTCGGGGATAACACGGCCAGCCGGGTGGGGGACTTCATCTGGTTTGGGCCGCTGCGGCGCATCCAGAAGCTTTTTTTCCAGACGCCGCTGCTTTATCTTTTTGTTTTTGGTTCGTATTTTTACCACGACAAGCTCTGGTATCCCTGGCGCGGGCAAAAAATTGTGGACAACTGGATCGCCACCTCCAAATGGGGGCAGCTATTTAAGGCCTATGAGCAGTAAGTTTACCAGCCACGAGGCCCGTCCCCGCGGTTGGGCTTATTTTTGGGCCATGTAGGCGGCCATTTCCCAGATGATTAGCCCTGGCAGGAGGGCATAGTCTTCTGTGGCCAGGTAGTCCGCAGCGGAGGCATCGTAAAGGATATTGCCCGACGGCGGGAATTCTTCATCGCCGGCCCAGAGGACAAAAGTCAGCGGCACGCGTGGAAATGGGTAGAAAGTGACGGCGTGATCGCCAAAGGCTGCGGGTTGGCCGCCAAAGTCCCGGGCTGTGGCCGGCAGTTTTTCCGGCTGCGCGCCAAAGTATTGGAGCAGGGGGCGGATTGTTCTATTTTGGTAGGGCCCTACATAGATCTGCCCCCCGGGAAGTTCTTTAAAGGTAATCCACTCGTTTTTCAAGGGGGTTCCTTTGGCGTTGATGAGATAATGCAGGAACAGGATCTGTAGGTGGATGGATACCGCCGCCGCGCCGTCGGAGAAGGGGCGGACTTCGCCGCTGTGGTGATTGACGAGGTATTTCCGGTTCAAATAGGGCAGGATATAGCTTTCCTGTTCGCGGTTAAAGATCACGGCACTGTTCAGGCAGACAGTGCGTGGGTCGCTCTGGGACAGCTCTTTGATTGCTTTTTTCAGGGTGACACCGATATTATATTTTTCTTCAGGTGTTAATTTTTCTGGCAGCATAACCGCGCCTCCTCTTTATAAGTATCCCGAAAATAGTACTTTACTATTTTCATTTTCTGATAGTGCCGCCCCGCAGGGGCGATATGGGGGTCTATAATGAATTTCTTCAAATTTCTTCAAGTAATATTCTGCAGAATTTCCGCAGGCACCTTCCCCGGAAAATTTCTAATCATTTTTTTGTGATAAAACAGAGAGTAAAGGCATTCCTGGTACATGCGCAGGCGGTAGAGAAACCCTCCCGGAAACCCGAATTTTTCTTCTTTGGTGACGTGGGAGATGCCCTGGAGTTCCGGGTGAGCGACGGGCTGCCGGGCCAGTTGGGCGTACTTGCTGAGCAGGATCTCCACGCCGAAGCGGGACCAGCGCAGGTCGGGAAGTATTTCCACAAAGTTCCGGCTCAAGGCGCGCTGGCCGTTGAGAATGGAAAAATAGTGCTGGGCAAGGTTTACGCTTGTTTTTTTGCCCTGGCGGAAGATGCCGACGGTCATGGCTGCGGGCCGGTCCCCGGTCAGGGGGTCCAGGAGCTGTTCGATGTGCCCGTGGCGGAGGTTGAGCAGATCGGCGTCCAAAAAAAGGTAGTAGGCGGCATCTGCTGCTTTTTCCAACCCGGCTTGCAGGGCGGCACCTTTGCCGCAGTTTTCTTCCAGGCGCACCAATTTTACGGGGAAGGAGGCTGCGACCTCAGAAGTCTCGTCCCGGGAGCCGTCATCGATGACAATGGTTTCGTCTACCCGGGGGCTGGCCGTGATTACCTCCAGGACGGCGGCCAGGCGCGGCCCTTCATTATAAGCGGGTACCAGAGCGGTCGTTTTTGTGGAGTTCACAGCAAAACCTCCCTTCCATTGTTCAGCTCCATTGTCCAGGCGCAAGCAAAAAGCGCCGGCAAATTCAGGTAATTTTATCTTTCACTCCGGACCGGTTTTTGGATAAGCTGGACATAACTGCGGATTTTTTCGGTTACGGCAGCAGGTTTTTCCAGTATAGTCATATGGCCGCAGTTGGCCAGGAGAAAGAGTTCAGAGCCCCTGATTTGCTGTGCCATAAAGCGGCTCAACTTGGGCGGAGTTATCAGATCCTGTTCCCCGCAGATAATCAGCGTCGGCAGTGTGATTTGCTGCAATTGGTTCAAGACATCAAAGTGTTCACAGGCGTCAAGATCGGCATAAAAAACCTGCAGTGGAACAGAGCGGAGCATTTTTTCCCCTTTTTCAACCAGCTCTTGTTCTGCTTCCGGCCCGTAAATGTATTTGTTCATTTCCGCATAATTCCCCTGGCGAAATATTTCCCGTAATTTCGGGGCAGCATTTAATTTCCCCCCGGTGGAGATGAGAATCATCGCCTGGAGATCTGCGGGGTGCTGCAAAGCATAGGCAATGGTGATCGCTCCCCCCAAGGAGTGGCCGATCAGAATAAAAGGGGGCAGGCCCAGGCTTACGACAAAATCTTTGAGGTAATCAACGTTAAGATTGATACGCGTGGCGGGCTGTCCTTCGGAAAATCTATGGCCGGGCAGATCGACTGCCAGGGTAGAAAAATCTTCCGATAAACCCCGTAGTTGATGCAGCCACAAAATACCGCTGCCCCCCGAACTGTGTACAAAGAGAAGCGGCGTTTTATCTTTTACCAGCTCTCCGTAATAATGCATGTGAAAACCGCTTTTTTTCAGTAAAACGCGGCCCGATTTTTCCCAAGTCATAACTTCACCTGCTTAAGCTGAAGCTGCTTTTTAAGTTTACTTCTAGTTTTTATTCTCTATCAGGGGGCAATTTCCTTTTTCCCTTCCTTCTAAATTTTTTTACAATGTGTAACAGAAGGCCGGTGGTTTGTATATATTATATTAAGCTTTTTTAAGTAAGCTTACCATCAATACTGAAAGGAGGGGAAAAGATGTCCGGAGGTTTAGTAATTGAAAGGCGTTTACTTAAAGTTGAAAAGGTTATTGGCGAAAATACGGTCAAGAGATCGATTGAGGCGGATGTAGCCCTGCCCTTTAAAATAATTAAAGTTTTTGATGTCATGGCCAAAGTGGAAGATGTAGAGGCCGAAGTGCGCGCCGGGGGCGTGGATGTCAGCGGCATGATCGAGAAACAGCTTTTTGTGGTGGATAAAGGGGACCTGGTCCAGCATGTGGAGGAAGAGCTGCCTTTTCAGGTTTTTGTGCCGGTGGAGGATGCAAAACCCGATATGAATGTCCAGGTGGATGTCCGGGTTTTAGAGGTGGATACCACTTTGGTTAATGCCGAGACTGTGCAGCAGACGATTTTGCTGGATATCTTTGTTAAAGTAACGGTTACGGAACAAATTGAAGTGGTGACCGATGTTCGCGATAAGGATTTGATTGTTCAAAAGGAACTTTTAAAGGTCGACAGTGTGGTCGGTGAGGATCTGGTGTCCCAGACGATCACCCCCACAGTCACTTTGCCGATTACGGCCAAGAAAATTTTCCGCATTCAGGCGAAAGTGCAGGATGTCACCGCTGAAGCGCGCCGCGATAGTGTTACTTTGCGGGGGACGATTCACAAGCAGATTTTCTTTGTTGACGAGGGTAATCTCGTTCGCCATGCCCGGGAGGATATTCCCTTTACGAAGACGATTGATATACCGGGGACACGGCCGGAGATGCATGTCCAGTTCAAAGTCAAAGTGACCGTGGAGGATGCAGAGCTCATTGATCCTCCCAGCCGCGAGCTGCGCCAGACGCTGCTCATCGAAGCTTTTGTGAAGGTGACCGAGTCCCTGCAGATCAAAGTGGTCGTGGATGTCAAGGGCAAGCATATCTCGGTCAGGAAGAAGCTTTTGAAAGTCGAAAGTGTGGTTGTGGATGTGCTGCAGACGGAAACACTGCGCTCTGTTGTCACCCTGCCGGTGCAGGCGAGCAAGATCTTCGAAATCATAGGGAAAATTGTTGATCTGGAAGCAGAAGCCCGCCGCGATCAGGTCCTGGTCAAGGGCGTGCTGCATAAGCAGATCTTTTTTGTGGATCCGAGTAATTTGCTCCGCCATGCCTTTGAGGATGTGCCTTTTCGTTTTGTGAAATCGGCTCCCGGTGCCCGTCCCGGGATGAATGTACAGGTGCACGTCCGTATTATCGGCGAGATCAAGCATAAGATTGTAGATAAGCAAGGGAAAAAAGTTGAGCAGACCGCCGTGCTGGAGGTTTTTGTGAAGGTGACCCGCACGGTGCAGTTGGATGTAGTGGTCGATGTGAAAAAAGTTTTTCCAAAGCTGGATCCGCCGTAAGCCTGGCGGTGCAAAATAGTATCTCTAATTGAAATCGTGGTGATTTTCTTTCCGCCCCTGTAACCTTACAGGGGCAAATTGTATATATTATAGCAGGTTGGTATAAAAGCACTAAAAGGAGGGAAGAACGTTGTCCAAAGATTTAGTTGTTAAACGCAAACTACTTAAAGTCGAACGGGTTATTGGTGAAACAACCGTACGGGAGGCTGTCGAAGCTGAGATAGCACTGCCTTTCAAAATAGAAAAGGTTTTTGAAGTGATTACCAACGTTACTGATATTGAAACAGAGGTACGGACAGGCGGGGTATTGGTGACCGGCGTTATTGACAAGCAACTTTTTGTTGTGGATAAAGGCGATCTGGTGCACCATGTTCCCGAGGAAATACAGTTTCGTGCTTTTGTCGATGTGGACGGTGCGCAGCCGGAGATGAACGTGCAGGTGCAGGTGCGGGTGCTTACTGTCGATACACATCTTATTAATGCCGAAACCGTGAAGCAGACTGTTGTGCTGGAGATTTTTGTCAAGGTTACCGTAACGGAGCAGATTGAAGTGGTTATTGATGTGCAGGGCAGGGGTATCAGTGTCAAGAAGGAACTTTTAAAAGTTGAAAGCGTGGTTGGCGAGGATACTCTGGTGCAAACGATTACCCCGACGGTTACTTTGCCGCTGGTGGCCAAGAAAATCTTCCGGATCCTGCCGACGGTGCGCGATGTCAGCGCCGAGATCAAGCAGGACACGGTAATCGTGCGGGGAGTGATTCACAAGCAGATCTTCTTGGTTGATGAGGGTGACCTGGTGCGCCATGCTGCCGAAGATGTGCCCTTTACCAAGACTGTTGATATTCCCGGTGCCAAAGAGGGTATGGAAGTCCAGGTTAACGTCAAGGTAACTGTGGAAGATTTTGAACTGATTGATCCTCCCAGCCGTGAGCTGCGCCAGACTCTGCTCCTGGAAGTGTTTGTCAAGGTCACGGAGACACTGCAGATTGATGTGGTGACCAATGTTACCGGGCCGGGCATCAATGTTGTCAGGAAACTGTTAAAGGTTGAACATGTTGTTGTCGACGTGCTCCAGCGGGAGACGGTGCGTTCTACGGTTACTTTGCCCATCCAGGCGATCAAGATCTTCGAAATTTTAGGGCAGGTTGTCAATCTTGAGGCGGAAGCCCGGACAGATCAGGTCCTGGTTAAGGGGACACTGCACAAACAGATCTTCTTTGTGGATCCCACCAATCTGGTGCGCCATTTAAGGGAAGATATACCCTTCCGTTTTGCGAAAAACGCCAAAGGCGCCCGTCCGGAAATGAATGTGCAGGTGCGTGCCCAGATCATCGGTGATATCCTGCACCGGCTGGTTGATGAGAAGAAGCTGGAGCAGACGGTGGTGCTGGAGATCTTTGCCAAGGTGACCCGCACGGTGCAGCTGGAAGTGGTTGTGGATGTCAGACGTATGGCGCCGCCGACGCCGCCGAAGCCGCCGAAACCGCCGAAACCGCCGAAACCGCCCAGGCCCCCGAAGCCAGGGCCGCCGCGGCCGCCGGTAAAGAAAACATATACTGTGCAGAAAGGCGATACGCTTTTTCTCATCGCCAAGCGTTTTGGTGTGCCGCTGGATGCGCTGATCCGGGCGAACCCGCAGATCAAGGATCCGAACCTGATTTTCCCCGGGGATGTGGTGTTTATTCCCCAGGCACCCGGGCCTCCGGGACCTCCCAAGCAAACGTATACCGTGCAGAAAGGCGATACGCTTTTTCTCATCGCCAAGCGTTTTGGTGTGGCACTGGATGCGCTGATCCGGACGAACCCGCAGATCAAGGATCCGAATATGATTTTCCCCGGAGATGTAATCTTCATTCCCTAACAGCCAGCCACGGGCAGCCGCGGGGACGTACCTTGTGGTTGGTAAGCGTAGCAGGAATATTTGTGTGGTGTGGCCCAATCTCAGGAGGGGCTGGTAAACAAAACCAGCCCCTCCTTTTTCCCCAACCGCGGGGAAATGAGCAGCCACGGGGTGGGGGACAGGGGGGACAGGTCCCTTGTCCCACAACCATGGCGCAACCATGGGGACGTACCTTGTGGTTGGTGGTGTTTCAACTGCGGGGACGGTCGAGGGCTGACAAAATTTGCTATGCCAGCCGCGGGGCCGTATCTTGTGGTTGTGTGTTTGTTGTGTTCGTGTGTCCATATCCAGGTTTAGTTTGACTTGGGAGCAAGACGTAATTTGGCAAATTATGCTACCTACAAGCAAATTTTAACATTACTTTCAAAAAAAGCAGTAGCAGTTTTTGTTTGGGTTACCTTTTAAGGGAGGGCATAAAAAGGAAGGACAGGCGTTTATAGGTAGTTTGAGTAAACAATGGCAGAAAAGTTATAATGAGGTTGTTGTTGTCAGCGTGTGCTGCCGTTATTTCAGATGATGAAAGGAGAGTTTAAAGACGATGCTTACCAGCAAGAAACGTGTAATTTTTACGGTAACCCTTGTTTTTTTATTTATGTTTGCCCTCGTTTCCTCGGCTGCAGCCAGCACGACTGTAAACTGGACCATCAAATATAATGGCCAGGAGGTTCCCGGGCGCTATGTGTGGAATGCGGGGGAGACCCAGCCTGTTTACAAGTTCCAAATTCCCTGGCAGGATGGTACGGCCGGTAAAAAGATTGTTTTCTATTACCGGTTTAATCTGCAGCCGACCACTCCGGTTCCTGACCCGCAGCCGGCTCCTGAGCCCGAGCCGCAGCCGGTGCCGGATCCGCAGCAGCCGCCGGTTGTACCGGAGCCCGAACCCGAGCCACAGCTTCCCGAACCGGAACCGGCGCCCGAGCCGGCGCCACAGCCGGGAGAAACCAGGCTGACGGCAGATGAGCAGCAGCTGTTCCAACTGGTCAACCAGGAACGCCTGCAGGCGGGTTTGAACGAGCTGAAAATCCATACCGGGCTGGTCGAACTGGCACGCCTGAAAAGTAAGGACATGATCGCGCTGAATTATTTCGCGCATCAATCGCCTACCTATGGTTCGCCTTTTGAGATGATGCAGAAAGCGGGCATTGCCTACTCTTATGCCGGGGAAAACCTGGCCGGCGCCCCAACCGTTGCCCGGGCACACACGGCATTGATGAACAGTCCGGGACATCGTGCCAATATTCTCAACCCCAATTTTACCCATGTAGGCATCGGGATTGTTGACGGCGGCCCCTACGGAAAAATGTACACGCAGATGTTTATTAAAGCAAGGTAACACACGCGCCGGCAACAGAAAAAAGGGTGTCGGTTTGTTGGAAAAAACTATTCTACCGGGGGAAAAAGGTAACACACCCACTGGCCACAAAAAAAGGGTGGGCGCGTCCATTGACGTATTCACCGGCATTTGGTGGCACCTGCTGCTTGGCCAACCGCGGCAACCGCGGGGATGTACCTTGTGGCCGGTGCTTGTGGCTGGTTTCAGTGCCAGCCGCGGGGACGGTCCCCAGCCCCCGTGGCCGGCCAGGTTGTTGGTTAATAAAAAGGGAGCATTGGCGGGTTTTGACCTGTCAATGCTTCTGTTGTTTAATGTTGCTATTTCTCCAACTCCTGTGTAAATGGAACGTCTGGGTTTTTTCCCGTAAATAGACTTGGAATAAGTTGATTTTTCAGGTGTTCAGGTGCAGCCGCGGGGCCAACCGCGGGGACGGTCCTTGTGGCTGTTCACGCAGATGTTTATTAAAGCAAGGTAACATACGCAAGGCAACAGAAAAAAGGGTGTTGGTTTGTTGGAAAAAACTATTCTACCGGGGGAAAAAGGTAATACACCCACTGGCTACAAAAAAAAGGGTGGGCGCGTCCATTGACGTATTCACCGGCAGTTGGGGGCGCCTGCTGCTTGGGCGGTGTACCAACCGCGGGGACGGTCCCCGCCGCTGGCTATAGAAATTTTTCCGGAAAGAGGAAGTTTGCCCGCGAAATATTGGCACACTGTTTCCGTTTATTCATTGATAAATCATCAATATAAGCCTATAATATAAATGTAAGGAATATTCAAGGGAGGTAAGGAAGGGATGCATAGCGTAAAGGTGTCTAGTAAAAACCAAGTTACCATACCTATAGAAATCTGCCGCAAACTAAATGTAAAAAAAGGAAGTAGACTAATTATGGAGATAGCAGATGGCAAGATTATCATCACTCCCGAACCGGAAAACTATGTGGAGCATTATTACGGTATGGCTAAAGGGACATACGGCAAAACTGTTGAGGAAATTGATGCCTATGTCCAGGATGAGAGGGGATCCTGGGATTGAGGTCTATTATTGAAGAACTAATAAAAAAGAAAAAAGTTATGATAGATACAAATATAGTTATTTATTTTTTAGAAGGAAATGAAATATTTGGGAACATTTCCAAAGACGTATTCTCTATTGTTGAAAAAGGAAAAGCAAAGGGATTTATATCGGTTGTTACGGCAGCAGAGATTCTGGTTAAACCGATGAAACTCCGCAATAACCTGCTGATTGATAGGATAACAAGGTTTTTGAATACTTTTCCTAACCTCTCTTTGGTTGACATAGATAAAACCATAGCTATGGAAGCAGCTAAAATAAGGAGTAAAACAGGCTTAAAAATGCCGGATGCGTTAATAATTTCTTCGGCTAAAGTTTCAGGTTGTGCCATGGTAGGTGCTGATAATCAATGGGACAATAAGGATTTGGGTATAGAGTTTTACAACATTAACTAAGGCCAACCGCGGGCACCAACCGCGGGGACGGTCCTTGTGGTTGGCCAGGTGGTTTGGTTAATAAAAAGGAAGCATTGGCGAATTTTGACCTGTCAATGCTTCTGTTGTTTAATGTTGCTATTTCTCCAACTCCTGTACAAATGGAACGTCAGGGTTTTTTCCCGTAAATACCGGAAATAGATTTGGAATAAGTTGATTTCTCAGGTGTTCAGGTGCAGGTGCAGGTGCAACCGCGGGGACTGTCCCCGTGGCTGGTGAAAACACTCCCTAATATAGTATAATCAGACGGGGGTGGAAAATTATGTCGAGAACAGTAAGGGAAAAAAGCGGGACAGGCATTTATCATGTGCTTTTACGGGGGATAAACAGGCAAACTATTTTTGAAGATAAAGAAGATGCTGGAAAATTTATGCAGACATTGGGAGCGTGTCAAGAAAAAAGTGGGTTCAAGCTATATGCTTATTGTTTGATGGGCAACCATGTTCATTTATTAATCAAGGAAGAAAAGGAAGATTTGAGTATTGTCATGCAGCGCATCGGAGCCAGCTATGTTTATTGGTATAATCAGAAATATGAACGGTGTGGTCACCTCTTTCAGGGTCGCTATAAAAGTGAGGTTGTAGAAGATGACCGTTACTTTTTAGCTGTTCTTCGCTACATTCATAAAAATCCGGTCAAAGCCGGGTTGAGTAATGAAATGGCTGACTATCCATGGAGCAGTTATAGGGAATATATTGGCCGCTGCAGGTTTGTCGAAACAGATTTGGCGTTAGAAATTTTCCATAAAGACAAAGAAAAAGCTTTGGAGCAATTTAAGGCGTTTCATGCTCTTGAAGAAGAAAACCCATTTCTGGATATTGATGAAAAGAGGAAATTAAATGATGAGGAAGCCATAGAATTAATCAAAGGTATTTGCCAGATAAAACACTGTAAAGAACTGCAGAATCTAAACAAAGAAAAACAAAGTAAATATTTGAAACGGCTCACGGCGGAAGGTTTATCCTTACGGCAGATTAGTAGAATAACAGGAATTGGCAGGTGGGCCATAAATAAATTAATCAAAAAGACTACTTCTGTTTAGGGGCTGCCCAATACTATGGGTTCTATGGAGTTTTCCAGCAGCGCTCCAGCTACAAGCCAGCCCCCAACAACGAGGTCCGTCCCCGCGGCTGGCGGTGCCCAACCACGAGGCCCGTCCCCGCGGTTGGTGCCGGGAACCAAATGATGGTTGCTGGCGTCTGATCAATTAAAGGCGGTGCACCCAAGCCAAGACTCTTAAAGGGGGAATATTTCCGGTGCAAAGAAAAGAAAAATTCTGTATATGGGCGATCTGTCTAGTATTTTTGTTCACTGCTGTGGCGGGTTGTGGCGGGAGCTCCAAAGATCCGATCAAAGGTAAGGTTACCCCACCGTTGGATCTGGCTCTGGAATTTGCTGCTTATCAAGAGGAGCCGGTGAATTTTATGCCGGCGGTAAAGCCCTATGAGGTAGAGCCCGGGCTGGGCAACATAACCAACAGGGAGATGTTCAGCTTCTCCCCGGAGGCGGAGCGGTTGTTGGTGGAAAATGGCTTTGTGGTGGTGCCAGGCCAACATTTCCGGGAGTTTTTCTGGCTCTATGAAATTAACCGTTATCAGCCGGTGCCCAGCTTGATCACGACGGACTCCATGCTGCACAACTACCACTTGTTCTTCAGCCATTTGTTGCGGGTGACGGAAAAGGAAAAACTGGCGCCGGAGTTAAAGGAGCTTACGGCGGCTATGCTCTCCGAGTCCGAAAGGCAGTATGCCGCGCTCAGGGGCAGCAGCTGGGAGAATGCTGCCAAAAGGAACATGGGGTTTTTTGCCGTGGCAGGGAGGCTGTTGGACCCGAAGATGCCTATCCCCAAGCCGGTAAAGAAGGTGGTGGCAGAAGAGCTCAAGCTGATCGAGGGTCGCGCCGCGATCCAGGATTCCCCCCTCATGAATATGGGGCAGAACCTGAAGGATCCGGAGGCACTGCAGGAAGATTACACCCAGTATATTCCCCGGGGCCACTACGATCAAGACGAACTGCTGCAATCATATTTCAAGGCCATGATGTGGTACGGGCGCATGACCTTCCGGTTGAAAAGCGAGGACGAAACCAAATCCGCTGTTTTAATGACGCTGGCCCTTGCTGAAGGTGACAACGGGTGCAGATGGGATAGAATATATCAGCCCACCTGTTTCTTTGTGGGTAGGAGCGATGATCTGTCTTCTTTGCAGTACCGAGAACTGCTGGATAAAATCTATGGTGCTGAGTTGGGGCTTACGGAGGTGGTTTCCGGCGGGGAGAAATGGGAGGCCTTCAGGGAGGCGGCAGCAAAGTTGGAGCCCCCGGCCATAAACTCCGTTCCCATCTTTGAAGAAGAAATACAGCCCGACCGCGAGAGGGAAATTAAGGGCTTTCGCTTTATGGGGCAGCGCTTTACTCTGGATGCCGCTGTTTTTCAGCGATTGGTTTACCGCGAAGTGAAAGAAAACAGCCGGGATGAAAGGAGAATGCTGCCCAAGGCTCTGGACATCCCCGCAGCCATGGGTTCCGAGGAGGCTTATGCCATACTGGAGGCGGCGGGGGAAACGGATTATGCGGGCTATACCGATAATATGAGCAAACTGCGGGAATTTATCGCCGGCCTGGATCAAGAAACCTGGGTCCAGAACCTGTACTGGGGCTGGCTTTACAGCCTTGATTCTCTGCTCGGGGAGAAAGGGGAGGGGTTTCCCTCCTTTATGCGCGGCCAGGCCTGGGCCAGGAAAGACCTGAACACCTTTTTGGGCAGTTGGACCGAGCTCAAGCACGATACCATCCTTTATGCCAAACAGAGTTACGCGGAAATGGGCGGCGGCGGGGAAGAAGTGGATGATCGCGGGTATGTGGAGCCGAATCCACATCTTTATGCCCGTCTGGCGGCACTGGTGAAGATGACACGGGAGGGGCTTGCGTCCCGGGATCTTTTGAGCGATAAAGACGGGGAGAGCCTGGCGCGGCTGGAGCAGCTTGCCCTCTCTTTAAAGACCATTTCCGAAAAGGAGCTTACCAATCTCCCGCTTAGCGAGGACGAATACGACCTGATTCGCTCCTACGGCGGGCAGTTGGAGCATCTATGGATGGAGGCGCTGCGGGATAAAGGGGTGGAACACCGCTCCGCGATCTTCGAAAACCCGGCCGCCCTGGTGGCCGATGTGGCTACGGATCCCAACGGTCAGGTGTTGGAAGAGGCCACGGGGCACATCTTTGAGATCTATGCCGTGGTGCCTGTTGACGGCAGCCTGAGAATCGCCCGCGGCGGCGTCTATTCCCACTATGAGTTTCCCTGGCCCCTTGAGGACCGCTTGACGGATAAAAAATGGCACGGGATGCTGGATTCCAATCAGGTGCCGCCCCTGGCCCGGTGGACGGAAACCTTTATTGCCCCGTGAAATTCCCTCGGCTGGTGCTGGTCTTTTTGCTGGTGGCGGGGTTGGCGGGGTTTCTGAGCTGTGTCGCTGTGCTGCCCGGCCTGCAGCAGCACAGCGACAGCGGAGTTTTTCATGATTTTGCGGTTTTCAGGGAGGCCCGTCTGAAGCTGCCGGAAAAGCAGGAGTCTTTCTGCCCGGCGGTGTTGGAGGAGATCGTGCTCCCCCGGAACTTGGCCCCAAAAATTGACGGGCACGGTGAGCCGGACTATTCTTTCCTTAAAATGCAATGGTTTGGACAAAGCTGGGACACCGCTCGCGGTAGCCTGGCGGGATTGCTAAACCCGGAGCCCTTATTGGAATACAGGCTGGTGCAGAGCCGGAGATGCGACCTGGACGGGGACGGCATTCCGGAAAAATATACTTTGCGGGACGGGATTATAACGGTGTATGCCGGTTCCCGCCTGATCTGGCAGTCACCGGAGGATTGGTGGGTGGATTATTTCTTTTTGGGTGATGCTAACAACGATGGCCTCCCGGAGTTGAACCTTTTAGTCTGGAAAGAGGGAAGCTTTGGTCCCCACAGGCCCTTTTGGGTGGAAGAGGAAGATTACAGCGTTAAAAACCACCTCTTCATTTTCAAGCTGGCAGAAGGGCATTGCAAACCGGTATGGCAGTCTTCCAACCTCGATTGTCCCAACTACTGGGCTGCCCTGCTCGACCTTGACGGCGATGGCGAAAACGAACTGGTGGTTATCGAGGGCAGTTACACTGACCCTGGAAAAAGGGAAGTGACTCTGTGGAAATGGAACGGCTGGGGCTTTTCCCGTATTAACAGCCACGATCCGGCAACTGCAGCTGAATAACTTGGAACAAGTGGGTTTTTGTAGTAAAATAAGTATCACACCGGAAAGGAAGGAGGGATTTTATTGCTCTGGGAAAAAAAGGGACCGCAGAATACGGCTTCCACCGTCAAAGCGGCGCTGGATCGCGCCCGGGAATTGGGCATCAAACATCTTGTTGTTGCTTCCAACAGCGGGGAAACAGCGGGAAAATTTCTGGATCAGGGTGTCCAGGTGGTCTGCGTTACGCATCATGTTGGTTTTGCCGCTCCCGGCGAAAATGAAATGACACTGGAAAAAAGGCAGGAGCTGCAGGAAAAAGGTGCGCAGGTTCTGACCACGACGCACCTCCTGGCCGGGGTGGACAGGGCTCTCCGGCTGCAGTTTGGCGGGGTGTACCCTGCCGAGATTATCGCCTCTGCGCTGCGTATGTTCGGGCAGGGGGTAAAAGTCTGCATTGAAATTGCCTCCATGGCCCTGGATGCCGGGCTCATCCCCTATGGGGAGGAAATCATCTCCGTTGCCGGCAGTGCCAGGGGGGGCGATGCTGCCTGTGTGATTGTTCCCGCCCACTCCAACGATTTTTTTAAGACCGTAGTCAAAGAAATAATCTGCATGCCGCGCGAAAAGTAACCAAAGCCGTTTGGCAAACCTTTGTGGCGTTTTTCATGGCGGCCCGCTCCAGGACCCGGCTGTCACGTCGCTGTTCTTTGCTGGATTACGCGCTCATTGACACATTCTACTGGGCCCAGTTAGGGGCCAGCCTCCAACCACGAGGTCCGTCCCCGCGGCTGGTGCCTGTTCTGCTCTCCCCAACCACGAGGTGGCCGGTCGCCCGCGGCTGGTGCCTGTTCTGCTCTCCCCAACCACGAGGTCCGTCCCCGCGGCTGGTGCCTGTTCTGCTCTCCCCAACCACGAGGTCCGTCCCCGCGGCTGGTGCCTGTTCTGCTCTCCCCAACCACGAGGTCCGTCCCCGCGGCTGGTGCCTGTTCTGCTCTCCCCAACCACGAGGTCCGTCCCCGCGGCTGGTGCCTGTTCTGCTCTCCCCAACCACGAGGTCCGTCCCCGCGGCTGGTGCCTGTTCTGCTCTCCCCAACCACGAGGTCCGTCCCCGCGGCTGGTGCCTGTTCTGCTCTCCCCAACCACGAGGTCCGTCCCCGCGGCTGGTGCCTGTTCTGCTCTCCCAACCACGAGGTCCGTCCCCGCGGTTGGTGCCTGTTTTGCGCTTTCCAACCACGAGGTCCGTCCCCGCGGCTGGCCCCAAAGTTCGAAGTTTATTTTGCTGGCGTTATTATGAAAAAACACAGCGGATACGTTGACATAGGGTGTTTTTATCTGCTATGATCAGTAAAATTCGACGGTATTTTACTACTTGGGGGTGCAGGTTTTTTGGAAGATCGATTTATCAAGGAAGGAATTACATTTGACGATGTATTACTTGTACCGGCCCGTTCCAAGCTGATGCCCCGGGATATAGAAATCAGTACCAGGTTTACTCCAAATATACGCCTTAATATTCCTATTGTCAGTGCGGCGATGGATACGGTGACGGAATTCCGTATGGCCGTTGCCGTGGCCCGGGAGGGCGGTATTGGTGTGATACATCGCAATATGAGCATCGAGCGGCAGGCTGAAGAGGTGGACAGGGTGAAAAGGTCCGAGCATGGGGTCATTACGAATCCTTTTTATCTTTCACCCATGCATACGATCAATGATGCTGCTGCGCTGATGGAGCGTTATCGTATTTCCGGTGTCCCCATTACCGAAAACGGCCGTTTGGTGGGGATTATCACCAACCGCGATCTCCGGTTTGAAAAAGATTTCAGCCGGCTGATCAAAGACGCCATGACCAAGGATAATCTTGTTACCGCCCCGGAGGGGACCACGCTGCAGGAGGCCCAGGAAATTTTGGCTCACCACAAGATTGAAAAGCTGCCTATTGTGGATGAGGATTTTATGCTCAAGGGCCTGATTACGATTAAAGATATTGAGAAAACGATTGCTTATCCCCGTGCTGCCAAGGATGCCAAGGGAAGGCTGCTGGTTGCTGCCGGTGTGGGGGTTGCCAGGGATACTCTTACCCGGGTTGGGGCGCTGGTGGAAGCGGGGGTGGATGCTATCGTGGTGGATACGGCTCATGGGCATGCCCGCAAGGTTCTGGAAACCGTACGGGCGATCAAAAATGAATACCCTGAAGTGGAGCTCGTGGCCGGAAACATTGCCACGTCCGAAGCGGCCCGGGATCTGATCCATGCCGGCGCCAAAGCTCTGAAGGTAGGGGTGGGGCCGGGGTCAATCTGTACGACCAGGGTGATTGCCGGGATTGGTGTGCCCCAGATCACCGCTGTGCATGATGTGGCCCGGGTGGCGCATAGTTTTAAGGTTCCCGTGATTGCTGACGGCGGGATTAAATATTCGGGGGATATCACCAAAGCTTTGGCTGCCGGGGCTGACTGCGTGATGATCGGCAGTCTTTTTGCCGGTACGGAGGAAAGCCCGGGTGAAATGGAAATATTCCAGGGGCGCAGTTATAAGGTTTATCGCGGCATGGGCTCCATTGGGGCGATGAAAGAAGGCGGCCGGGATCGTTATTTTCAGGAGGAAGATCAAAAGATAGTGGCCGAAGGTATTGAGGGCCGTGTGCCTTATCGTGGAACAGTTGCCGATATGGTTTTCCAAATGGTTGGGGGGCTGCGTGCCGGGATGGGTTATTGTGGTGTGCGCAATATTGAGGAATTGCAGACCAGAACCAAATTTATCCGCATCACCAATGCCGCGCTGCTTGAAAGTCACCCGCATGATGTGCAGATTACCAAGGAAGCTCCCAACTATACTCTGCGGTAAATTTTCTTGTCCTGGAACCGGTGTGTGGGAAGAGAACACCCCGCCAGGCGGTGGCTCGGGAAAGCCCCTCCTTATGCCGGTCTTGATCTATTTGTAAACTTTTTTTTCTTTTCTCCAAACCGCCGTCGTGCGGTTTTTTTTGTGGATTTGACAATCATTTGGAGCAGATTTTGCCTTTCCCGCATAAGATGGAAGAAGTAGGATAAAAACAGGCTGACCATAAATAAGGAAGGCGTTCTTTGGGTTACCGGCACAACCCGTGAGGGTGTCACGGGCGGGTAAAGCCGACCTTCAATTTTCTAATAGCGGGCAGGTGAACAAATTGGCCGGTGAGGAAACAAAAACATGTCTGTTCTGCCATTCAAATAAAAAGGTGGGGTTAAATATCCTGGCCGCTTTTATCTGCTGCGATTGCGAAAGGGAACTGGTAAATACCTCCTGTAATGACGGCATATACCAGGTTTATTTAAAAAACCTGAAAAAATTTTGGCACGGGGTGCAGAGCGAAGTAAAAGACCCTCAGCCTTAACCAACCGCGGGCCAACCGCGGGGACGGTCCTTGTGGCTGGTGTTTGGGTCCAACCGCGGGGACGGGAAAAGATCAAGTGAGGTGTTGACAATTAAAGGAGAACAGTCGGGGCAAAGGGAGGCGCCTCTCTATGCTGCGGTCAGGGCTCATCTTCGTAAAAAGTTTTCAGCGCTGCATGTTCCGCTGCACGGCGGGGGGAGCGGTGCTCCTGATTTGCTGCGCCGGGGTTTTTCCGCTGCTCTGCGCTGGGATTTAACGGAGCTGGATGCTTTGGATGATCTGCACCTGCCGCAGGGGGCGATTCGCAAAGCCCAGGAACTGGCGGCGGATCTCTTTGGGGCAGAGGCCACTTTTTTTCTGGTCAACGGTGTGACCGGGGGGCTGTTGGCTCTTTTTTCAGCTTTTTGCCGCCCGGGAGACAAGGTTTTGCTCACCCGTATGGCCCATAAAGCAGCCTTGCACGGGATTGCGCTTTCCGGAGCACGGCCTGTTTATCTCCCGGTGGAACGGGAACACTGCAGCGGTTTTCCCCTGAATGTAGCGGTAAAAACCGTGGAAAAAGCTCTGCAGGAGCATCCTGAGGCCCGGCTGCTGTTTATGACTTCACCTTCTTACTGGGGTGTGACGGCGGACCTGGCTGCCATGCAGCGGGTTGCCGCGCAATATGGTGTTCTTTTGGCGGTGGATGAGGCGCATGGGACACATTTTCCGTTTTACCGGGAGAAGCTGCCCCACAGCGCGGCGGCCGGAGCGGATGTTTGGCTGCATAGTGCCCACAAATCCCTTGGTTCTTTAACGCCGGGGGCTTTTTTACATCTCGGTAAAAAGGCGCTGCGTTTTGCTCCCGGGTTGAAATTTTGGCTGCAGGTTTTGCAGACAAGCAGTCCGTCCTATCCTCTGATGCTTTCCCTTGATCTGGTGCGGCGCCAGGCAGCCTTGAAAGGCGGGAAACTTTTTTCCGCGGCGTGGCGCTGGGCCAGGCGGCTGCGCCGGGAGCTGGAGGGCAAAGGGTTTACCCTGCTGACTGGCGGGCACGGGGGGGAATTTAATCTGGATCCCTGCCGTGTGACCATCCTCTGCCCTGGGGGAACGGGGTCCGCTCTGGCCCGGAGGCTGGCTCAAAAATATCGCTGGCAGGTGGAGATGTCCGGCCGTAGCTACCTGCTGGCGATCACCGGTCCGGCACAATTGTCCTCTTCCCCGCGGAGACTGGCCCGGGCTCTGGAGGGGGCCCGGGCGGGGCTTGTGCCCTTCAGCCCGGCTGACGCCCGCGTTTCCGCTCCTGCCGCGGCGGATTATTCCGGGGATTTTCCGCCTTCTCTTTTCCGCGGCGGGGGAGAGGCTTTTCCGGCTTTTTCTTTGCCTCCGGGGGAAGCGCTCCGCCGGCCAAATCTCGGTCTGCCCTTGCAGGAAGCGGCGGGGAAAATTTGTGCGGAGATGGTTGTTCTCTCTCCTCCCGGGATACCGCTTTTAGCACCGGGGGAAGTGATCCGGGAAGAAATGCTGGGGCATATCTTACAGCAGCGGGCGGAGGGCAGGCTTTTTCAGGGGGCTGCCGATCCTTCCCTGCAAACGATTAAAGTTGTGAGGAAAGACACCTATATGGTAGAATAAGCATGATAGCAGGAAGCAAGGAATAATTCGGAGACAGCAGGATTCTCCGGTGGCCAAGCCCAATCCGAAGGCGGCGCAGCCGGGAGAGAGCGGCTTGACATGCCGGCTTGTGGCACCGGCAGCACGCGAACGCAGAGGAAAGATGGTGTCCGATGCTTGAAAAAAACGAAATACGGAAAACAAAGGAGAAGCCGGAGAAAGGCCTGTTTATAAGCTTCGAGGGGCCGGATGGCGCCGGCAAAACCACGCAGGCCCGGATGTTAAAAGACCGGCTGGAGGCCTGCGGGCTCCAGGTTGTCCTGACCAGGGAACCGGGAGGCACACCCATTGGCGAAGAAATCCGCAAGCTGCTTTTAAATCCGTCCTTTACGGAGATGACCGTGACCAGCGAGGTTCTGCTTTACAGCGCAGCCCGTGCGCAGTTGGTCAGTGGCTTGATCCGACCGGCTTTGAGCCGGGGAGATATTGTCATCAGCGACCGCTACCTCGATTCCAGCCTTGTTTACCAGGGTTTTGCCGGGGGAGAGGATCTGGAGATGATTACCGGGATCAACCTGTGGGCGACGGGAAAACTTCTCCCGGAGATCACTTTTCTTCTCGATCTGGAGGCCCGACGCGGGCTTGAGCGCCTGCAAAAAGAGGAAACTGATGCCGGTGCGGGAACCTGGCAGGGCGACCGCATTGAACAGAAGGAGCTGGATTTTCACCAGCGGGTGCGGCGGGGTTTTCTTCAGCTGGCCTCCCGGGAGAGGGAGCGTTTTTTTGTTGTCCCGGCCGGGGACAGGCCGGAGGCCGTCCAGGCGAAAATATGGGATAAAATGCAGGAAATTTTAACGCAGAAAGGCTATACGGTATAGGTGGGGGCGCTCCCAACCGCGGGGACGGTCCTTGTGGTCGGTGCCTGTTTCTGTTTCCAACCGCGGGGACGGTCCTTGTGGCTGGTTTTGGTGGCGGCCTCACTGGCTGCGGTGATCCAGCTGCGGGGTTCTGTGACGCGGGGTCTGTCCCTCTGTCCCGTTCCTGTCATGGGTGTGTGACGCGGGGACTGTCCCCCTGTCTCGCTTTGGCCGTCTTGCAGTGCCTGTGGCTGGTTTTACCGGAAGGAAGTTTTTTGTTTCTCAGGGAGGAGGGCGCGTTTTTTGGGATTTTCCAGGATTATGGGTCAGGAACTTATTATCAAGGCCCTCCGCCGGGCCCGGCAGTGCGGGGAGATCAACCATGCTTATTTATTTTCCGGTCCGCCGGGCAGTGGTAAAAAAACGCTTGCCCTGCTTTTTGCCCAGTCCCTCAACTGCAGCGGCGAGGAGGAGCCCCCCTGTGGAAAATGCCTTTCCTGTCGCAAAATTTCCGGCGGCCATCATCCGGATCTTTACATTGTAAAGCCCCAAGGCGCTTCTTTAAAGATTGAACAGTTGCGGGAAATCAAGGAACAACTTTATTATTTCCCCCGGGAGGGGCGCAAAAAAGTTTGCCTGCTCCAGGATGCCGAGCTTTTGACTTTGCCGGCAGCAAACAGCCTTTTAAAAATTTTGGAGGAGCCGCCGGGGGAGCTGGTTTTTATTTTGTTAAGTGCCCGGCCCTGGGCTTTGCCCGGTACGGTGCTTTCCAGGTGTATTCATTTTCACCTCAAACCGTTGACGCCGGAAAAGATGGCGCTGCTGCTCCAAAAGGAGCACCCCGCCCTGCTGCCCGGGGAGAAGGAACTCATTATTGCTTTGGCGCGGGGTAATCCCGGAAAAGGCCTGGAGATGGCCGCCCAGGGGGAATGGGAAAAGAAGTATGCGCAGGCTTTTGCCCTCCTGAAAGATATTGAGGGCGGTCCCGCGGAGGATGTTTGGCGCAAGGCGGAGGAAATTTCCAAACGGGAAGATCTGCCTGCACTTTTAGAGTTTTTTGCCCTTATTTACCGTGACCGGCTTTTCTCTCAACTGCGTGTCCAGGTGGAGAAAACTTTAATAAAGGAACGGTTGGGGTTTTATAATAAAGATAGGGAAGGTTTTTCGGCGAGTCCTGCTTTTTTGGAAAGGATCTGTCGTGCGATTTTAGAGCTGCAGGGAGAACTGCTCCAGAACGTGAATAAACGTTTAGCGCTGGAAGTGTTGTTTTTGCAGATGAGAGGAGCTGTTTAAAGTTGCCGGAAGTTGTGGGAGTACGCTTTCGACGGGCTGGCAAGATTTACTATTTTGATCCGGGCACTTTAGAGCTCAAACCGGGGCAGGATGTCATTGTGGAGACGAGCCGCGGCTTGGAGTTTGGTGAGGTTGTGCAAGAGAACAAGGAAGTCGGGGAAGGGGAGATCGTCTCTCCTTTAAGGCTGGTTCGCCGGATGGCGGCAAAAAATGACTATCAACAGCTGGCGGAAAACAAGCAAAAAGAAACGGACGCCGTGCATATTTGTTTGGAAAAAATTGAGAAGCACGGGCTGGAAATGAAACTGGTCGATGTCGAATATACTTTTGATCGCAATAAGATTATCTTCTATTTTACAGCGGATGGACGGGTGGATTTTCGTGAGTTGGTCAGGGATCTGGCGGCTGTTTTCCGCACGCGTATTGAGCTGCGCCAGATCGGGGTCAGGGATGAAGCAAAGATGTTGGGGGGGCTGGGCCCTTGTGGCCGGGGTCTCTGCTGTGCCACTTTTCTGGAGGATTTTGGGCCGGTCTCCATTCGCATGGCCAAGGATCAAAATCTTTCCCTGAATCCTACCAAGATCTCGGGTATTTGTGGCCGCTTGATGTGCTGTTTACGTTATGAAGCAGAGCATTATGAATTTGCCAGGGGGGATTTTCCCGCTTCCGGCGAAATGGTGATCACACCCCGTGGTCATGGAAAGATTGTGAACCGGAATGTTGTGAAGAAAACGGTTTTTGTGGAGATGTTGGAGTCCTCCGGGCAGGAGGAATTTCCTCTGGAGGAGATCGAGCTGATGCCGGAGGAGGAGCGGCCGGCGGAACAGGGTCCCTCCCCGGGTTAATGCAGTAGAACCATTCTTGTGCACGGTTTAAAAGTTGGGGTCTTCATTGTGCAGGGTGAATCTATTTTTTTGCGTGCATTGCGCCTGCCAAAGATATTTTGATCTTATGCCGAAAGCGGCTGGTAAGGGTGATTTTTCTCGTGCCTGACAGTATTGATTATGCTGAACAAGCAGAGCAAAATAAAAAAAATGGCGCCCCGGAAAAAGGGGTGCTTTATCTATGTGCCACGCCGATTGGCAACCTGGGGGATATTACACTGCGGGCTCTGCAGTGTTTGAGAGAAGCGGAGCTTATTGCAGTGGAGAGTGTCAGGCGTTCCCGTAAACTGCTGCATTATTACGGTATCAGGGCTCCTTTGATCTCCTATCGGGAGGCCAACAGGGAAAGAAAAGGGCGGGAGATCCTTGACAGGGTAAAGCAGGGGGCCAGGGTTGCCCTGATTACCGATGCAGGTATGCCGGCTATCTCCGATCCCGGGTCCCACTTGGTGCGCATGCTGCTGGCGGAAAAGGTGCCTTTTACTGTGTTGCCGGGGCCGTCCGCGGCGCTTACTGCTTTGGTCCTGTCCGGCTATTCTATAGAGAGGTTTGTTTTCTGGGGTTTTTTGAGCCGTAAAAAAAAGGAGCGGGCCCGGGAGCTTGGGGAGCTGGCGGCGGAGCAGAAAACGGTTGTGCTCTACGAAGCGCCGCACCGCCTTTTGAAAACTCTCCGGGAAATGGCTGCTCTTCTGGGGAAAAGGGAAATCGCGGTCTGCCGTGAGCTGACCAAAAAATTTGAAGATGTCCGCAGAGGCTGCGCGGGGGAATTGTTTACGTATTTTTCCCGGAAACCTCCCCGGGGTGAGATAACTATTGTGATCTCCCCGCAAAGCAGCGGTGATGAGGGGCAGGCCGGGGATGGAAGGGAAAATAAAACAATTGGCGGGGAGCTCTCCGCCCAGCGGCGGGCAGAATGCCGGGAAATGCTTTGGAAGGCGCTGCAGGAGGGTGACTCCCCGACGGTCGCGGTAAAAAAAGTGGCCCAAAGCTTGGGCTTGCGGCGGAAAGAAGTTTACTCTCTTTTAGTGGAGCTAAAACACCGGGGCGGCCCTGCGGGTTCGGGTCACCCCAAGGCCTGAAAATAAGCCGGCAGCCCGGGCTGCTGTTTTGTGTCGCGAGTGCAGCCTGGTTCAGCCGCGGGGTTTTCCCAACCGCGGGGACGTACCTTGTGGCTGTACTCGCTGTGGTTGCTGTTTGTGTCAAATGCGATTTGTGCCGAGGGGCACCGCAGAGGCTGCCCTTACCTGCGCCGCGTTCTGTAGCGGTACATCGCCGCCAGCACTTCGACAGCTTCTTCCGGGGTGGAATACACCGGAACCCCGGCTTGTTCCAGGGCGATCACGTCGTTCATGGCGAATTCTCTGCAGGGCACACAGCCCAGGATGGGTTTTCCTTGAAAATCGATTTCGGGCAATACTTTTACGTATGTATCCAGGATTTCCGCCTGGAGGATGACGATGAAGCTGCTGATATTTTTGTCGTTCAGTCCGATTTCAATTGTTTTTCTGACCAGTTCCGCGTTCATATCAAAGGTATAGTCCACCGGGTTGTTGCATCCCACATAAGGGGGCACGATTTCCCGCAATTGCCGGTAGGTTTCCGCATCCAGTTCCGCCGGCCGCAGGTTGTTCAGGGACAGGGCGTCGGCAGCGGCCACGCCCAGGGAGCCGGTATAGGAGATGACCAGTGCTCCGTCCCCCTGCGGGAGGGGCTGCTTGGAAAAGGCGCGGGCCAGCCCGAACATGTGGTCGTTGTCCCGGGCCCGGATAATGCCTGCCTGCTTGAAAGCGGCATTGTAAATCAGGTCGTCGCCCGCCAGGGAGGCGGTGTGTGAAGAAGCTGCTTTCTTCCCGGCTGCGGTCCGTCCGGATTTGAGGACGATGACAGGTTTCCGGGCTGTTACCGCGCGGGCCACATCGATAAATCTGCGCCCGCTCTTCACGTCCTCCAGATACAGGCAAACCACGGAGAGATTTTCATCTTCACCGAAATATTCCAGAATATCAGTTTCGTTGATATCGGCTTTATTGCCGATCGTTGCCACGATTCCGAAGTCCATGGTATGCCGCATCCCCCAAAGCATTCCAGCGGCATAAACCCCCGCTTGGGCGATCAGCCCGATATTTCCTTTGCGCAGGTCCCGGACCACCCCGATGGACTGCACCATGTTGTGATGCGTGTTGATGATCCCGGAGCAGTTCGGGCCCAGAAACTGGCAGTTGTTTCTTTCCGCCACACGTTTGAGCTCTTTTTGCAGCGTTTCTCCGCTTGCACCGGTTTCGGCAAATCCTGCCGATTCGATGACGATAAATTTGATTCCCTTGCGGCAGCACTCTTCAAAAGCTTGCAGTGTCAATTCCGCGGGAACGAGAATAATGGCTGCATCTACCGGGCCTTCAATTTCGCCGATGTTGGAAACCGCCGGCACGCCCTGGACGGTTTTAGCTTTTATGTTCACCGGATAGAGCTGGCCCCCGAAACGGTGATACAATAGATTATTAAAAACGTTCCAGCCCAGCTTTCCCGGGTTGTTCGAAGCGCCCACTACAGCGATGCTCTGCGGATAAAAAAGTTTCTTGAGGCTGGTTTTATCCCGGCGCAGGTCAGCCTTTGGGCTTTCTGTTTTTTCGGGCTTTTCCAGGAAAATGCGGGCATCAACAGCGATATTTCCTGCAGGGTAGAGAAAAACAGGGTTCAAATCCACTTCGCTTATCTCGGGGCGGCTGATGGCCAGGGCGGATAGCCGGCCCAAAAGTTCCTTCAGGGCGGGGAGATCCACCGCTGTTCCCCTGTATCCCCGCAGCAAGGTATAACCCCGGATTTCTTTGATCATCTCCTCGATATCTTCATCTTTTACTGGCAGGATCCTGAAGGAGACGTCTTTGAGCACTTCCACGAAGACCCCGCCTAACCCGAACATTAATACCGGGCCAAAGGTTGGATCCCTGCTGATACCCACAATGGCCTCCAGCCCGGGTGGAGCCATTTTCTGCACGGCTACCCCGGCTAATTTTTTACCCGTGAACGTCTTGATGATCTCGTTGTAAGCGCGTTTCACTGCCGCGGCATTTTCCAAATTCAGCTTTACGCCGCCGGCATCCGATTTATGGACAACTTCCGGCGATAAAACCTTTAAAACCACTGGATAACCGATTGTCCCGCTGATCTCCAACGCTTCCGCCGCGGACTGGGCGGCAGCGGCGCCGGTAGTGGGTATGCCCTGCCTTTCCAGTATTTGTTTGCATTCGTGTTCCAGCAGGTAGGTTCTATCTTCTATCCTGGCCCGGTTTATAATTTCGTCCCAAAAGGCCTCCATTTATTTTCCCTCCGTGTGTTTTTTGTCGTAAACATGCAAATAAAGACGGTATCCATCAGGTAACATTATATCAGAAGCCGGCTGCGGCCCATAACGGTTTTTTAAAAACTTTTACTTCTGGCAATATTTTTTCCCTCTGGGGATCAAAAATAGCAAGGGATACAAGTCCGGAGGATCATAACCCTTGCTATTTTGATTTTTTTGGTAGCCTCTTCAATTTTCTAATAATTTATGTTTTTCCGCAATAAAATTGTTTGGATAAAAACAAATAATAATAACTAGTCCAGCATTTTGGAAATACATTCCTGACAAATGATCCTGCCGCTGAATTGTTTGGTATCGTCCGCGTTGCCGCAGAAAATACAAGCCGGCTCATATTTTTTGAGCACTATTCTTTCCCCATCGACATAAATTTCCAGCGCATCTTTGATTTTTATCCCCAGGGTTCTGCGCAGCTCAATGGGAATAACGACCCTCCCCAATTCATCAACTTTTCTGACGATGCCGGTTGATTTCAAGCCTGCCCCTCCTTTTTGCATTTTTCGACAAATAGTTACAACTTATTATACCAGTAATTCCCATGAAATGCAATACCTTTCAGGACAAAAAAGTAAATTTTGTCTAAAAAAGTAGTTGCCTGGAGGATTTTAAAAGCGATTCATGAATTGCCCCTACGAAAAACCGCCAAAAATTGCCTGTACCGGCCACAAGGATCGTCCCCTCGGCTGGCTACCTGGACCAACCACGAGGCCCGTCCCCGCGGTTGGTGCCGTGCCTGTGCTCCCCAACCACGAGGTCCGTGCCCGCGGTTGGTGCTGTGCCTGTGCTTCCCAACCACAAGGCCCGTCCCCGCGGTTGGTGTCTCCTCACGGCTGGCGTATTGTCCGCATGTTCCCCGCCCCTGGGGCACGCCACACCAGCTACAAGGATCGTCCCCTCGGCTGGTGCCTGTGCTCCCCAACCACGAGGTCCGTGCCCGCGGTTGGTGCCGTGCCTGCCAACCACGAGGCCCGTCCCCGCGGTTGGTGCTGTGCCTGTGCTTCCCAACCACAAGGCCCGTCCCCGCGGTTGGTGTCTCCTCACGGCTGGCGTATTGTCCGCATGTTCCCCGCCCCTGGGGCACGCCACACCAGCTACAAGGATCGTCCCCTCGGCTGGTGCCTGTGCTCCCCAACCACGAGGCCCGTCCCCGCGGTTGGTGCCGTGCCTATGCTCCCCAACCACGAGGCCCGTCCCCGCGGTTGGTGCTGTGCCTGTGCTTCCCAACCACAAGGCCCGTCCCCGCGGTTGGTGCCGTGCCTATGCTCCCCAACCACGAGGCCCGTCCCCGCGGTTGGTGCCGTGCTTGTGCTCCCCAACCACGAGGCCCG
The DNA here is from genome assembly GCA_050948785.1 of Dethiobacteria bacterium. Classification (GTDB taxonomy): domain Bacteria; phylum Bacillota; class Dethiobacteria; order DTU022; family UBA8154; genus JAAZMI01. Next base: position 183,464 of record JBMNEM010000005.1, on the reverse strand, counting down.
TCCCCGCGGTTGGCCGGCTGGCTGCGCCTTGCACCCCCTGCATCCTAGCGCTCCCCAGCCTCGTGCCCCCCTGGCACGCCAAAAAATGTCAAATTTGCCTTTAAAAAATTTATATGGTATAATTTTAAATCAGAATTTAACCGTTTAAAAAAATTTGCGAGAAAACTTGCGGGAAAATAAGAAAACATGAGCTTTGTTGTGAAAATTCTGTAGTGAGTTCATGAGTTATCTGATAAGAGAAGGGGGTCTATCCGCTTCATGTCCACGAAAACTTTCTATATTACCACCCCCATTTATTATCCCAGTGATAAACTGCATATCGGCCACTCTTATACGACTGTGGCGGCTGATGCTATGGCCAGATTTAAAAGGTTTACCGGGTATGATGTGCGGTTTCTGACCGGGACGGACGAGCATGGCCAGAAAATACAGCGCAGCGCTGCAGATGCCGGGAAAGAGCCGCAGCAATTTGTGGATGAAATAGTTTCCTGGATCAAGGATCTCTGGGCTGCTCTGGATATTTCTTATGATGATTTTATCCGCACGACCGAGCTGCGTCATACCCTAGCCGTGCAGGAAATTTTTGACCGGCTTTACAAGCAGGGGGATATTTACAAGGGCCGGTATGAGGGTTGGTACTGCACGCCCTGTGAATCTTTCTGGACGGCCCGGCAGGTGGAGGAGGGCAACTGCCCGGACTGCGGACGGCCGGTAGAGATTGTGGCCGAAGAGGGATATTTTTTTCGTATGTCCAAATATGCCGATCGCCTTTTGGAATATATTAATACTCATCCGGAATTTATTCAGCCCCCAGCGCGTAAGAATGAGATGATTAACAATTTTTTGCGCCCGGGTTTGGAGGATCTCTGCGTTTCCCGGACGACTTTTGATTGGGGTATACCGGTTCCCTTTGCTACGAAACATGTTATTTATGTCTGGCTGGATGCGCTGAGCAACTACATTACTGCCCTGGGCTATACTTCCGGGGAGGAAACCCTTTTTCATAAGTACTGGCCGGCCGATGTGCAGCTGATTGGCAAGGAGATTGTCCGTTTCCATACGATTTACTGGCCGATTTTTTTAATGGCACTGGGGCTGCCTCTGCCCAAGCAGGTTTTCGGTCACGGCTGGCTGATCATGAAGGAAGGGAAGATGTCCAAATCCAAGGGGAATGTTGTCGACCCCATGGCCTTGATTGCCCGCTACGGTTCCGACAGTGTGCGCTATTTTCTTTTGAGGGAGATCTCCTTTGGGGCTGACGGTGTCTTCAGCAATGAGGCTCTGCTGACGCGCATCAATACGGACCTGGCCAATGATCTGGGCAATCTGCTGAGCCGGACTCTGACGATGGTGGAGCGCTTTTTCTCCGGGATAATTCCCGCGCCGCAGCAGGACAAGGAAGAGATCAGCGACCGGGAGTTACAGGAATTAGCTTTGGCCATGCCCGCGCAGATGGAGGCGCAGATGAACAAGCTCCAGTTCAGCGGGGCCCTGGAGACTCTCTGGGTGTTGGTCAGGCGTTCCAATAAATACATTGATGAAAATGCGCCCTGGGTGCTGGCCAGGGAAGAGGGAAAAAGAGGGCGGCTGGCGACCGTGCTTTATAATCTTTGTGAGTCCCTGCGCTTTATCAGCGTTTTGCTGCAGCCTTATATGCCCCGGACGCCGGGACGCATGTGGTCCCAGTTGGGTATTGATGCTCAGCCGGAGCTGCACGGGTGGGAAAGCCTGGGCCAATGGGGAGCTTTAAAGCCGGGAACAAAAGCACAGCGCACGGATGATCTTTTTCCCCGGCTTGATATCAAAAAGGAGCTGGCTGCGCTGTTGGGGAGCCAGGAGACGGCGGGGGCAGGGCAGAAGGCCGCCCTTGCTGTGGACAAAGCTGTGGATAAAGCCAAAGGCAAGGATGGAGGCCAAGATAAAAAAGTCGGGGGGCAAAAAACTGTGGGGACAATCACGATCGATGATTTTGTCCAGGTTGATATACGTGTCGGTGAAATTGTTGCGGCTGAACCGGTGCCCAAAACAGATAAGCTTCTCCAATTGGTGGTAGATTTGGGGGAAGAAGAAAAGCGGCAGGTTGTGGCGGGCCTGGCTGAGCATTATCAGCCGGAGGAACTTACCGGTAAAAAAACCCTCTTTGTGGCCAATTTAAAACCGGTGAAAATCCGCGGGATTCTTTCTGAGGGGATGATTTTGGCGGCCACAGGTCCCGCAGGGGAAGTTCTCCTGACCGCCGTTGATGGTGATCTGCCGGCAGGGAGTAAAATTTCATGAACAAGATCTTAAATAAGCTGCCTGCTCTGGTGGACAGCCATGCCCACCTGGATTTTAAAATTTTTAACCGGGATCGGGATGCTGTGATCCAGCGGGCGGAAAGCTATGGTTTGAAGCTGGTGATCAATGTCGGTTTCAACATGCCTTCCTCGCGGGAGGCGGTTGCTTTGAGTGAAAAATATTCGCTGATTTATGCGGCGGTCGGTGTTCATCCTCATGATGCCGCCAATGTGCCGGACGATTATCTGGCAGAAATGCGGGAGATGGCTCAGCACCCCAAAGTTGTGGCTTTGGGAGAAATGGGGTTGGATTATTACCGGGATCGCTCTCCCCGCTGGCAGCAGTGGGCTGTTTTCAGCCAGCAGCTGCGGCTGGCCAGGGAAGTAAATCTGCCGGTGGTGATCCATTCCCGCAATGCTCACCCGGAAACCATGTCGCTTTTAAAGGAAGAAGGTCTTCCTGAGGCCGGCGGGGTGATGCATTGTTTCTCCGGGGATCTGGAGCTGGCAGAGCAAATGATGGAGATGGGCCTGTATATCTCCATCGCCGGCCCGGTGACCTATCCCCGTAACAATGTTTTAAAGCAGGTTGCCGCCTCCATACCGGCAGAGCGGCTGCTGGTGGAAACAGATGCTCCTTTTTTACCGCCCGGGCCCTGGCGGGGGAAGAGAAATGAACCGGCCTATACGGCTTTTACTGTGGAAAAAATAGCGGAACTGAGGGGTACTACTGCGGAAAACTTAGGGCGTATCTGCCTGGAAAATGCCCGGCGTTTATTTTCTCGGGTTCGGGCTGAGGATTAGGGAACGGCAAACGAAGGAGGAGGCTTGTTTTAAATGAGCAGATTCTTTTCGTTTTTGGCGCTTCAGAAATTCTGCAGGCAAATTTTTTTCCGGCTCCGACGGAACATTCCTCTTTGTATTTATTTATGTTCCTGTGTTTTTCTTTTAACTTTAAGCTTGAGCCTCTACCGCCTGTTCCATACTATAGAGGTAACGATCAATGCTGGCGGGGAAGTTTGCCGGGTTGTCTCCAAGGCGGAGAAGGTTGCCGACTTGCTTGCAGAGCAGGGCATGGCCCTGGGAGCCCATGACCGGGTCTCCCCGGGGTTGGAGGAAACTCTGGAAGAAGAAATGCAGGTTTCGATTCAGAGGGCGACTCCTGTGATTATGACAACGGATACGGGCAGTTTCCGGCATTATACCCATGCGTCGACGGTCTTTGGGGCTTTCAAGGAGCTGGGTATTCCCTTGACAGGCGGGTTTATGGTTGAGCCGGAACTGGATACGGCACTCTCCTCCGGACAGGAGATTTTTCTTTTTCGCCGGGAGGAGGTTGTGGAAACTTTTCAGGAGAAAATACCTTACGTGGTGGAAAAGAGAGATGACAGCCGCCTTTTAACAGGGCGGCAGAATGTTCTTCAGGAAGGGCAGGAGGGAATAAAAGAACTGCGGTTCAGGGTTGTTTATGCCGGGGGGAAAGAACTTCTGCGCAAGCTGATCAAAGAAACTGTGCTGCAGCAGCCGGTTCCCTTGATTGTAGCCGTGGGCACAAAAGCAAAGGTTTCCTCGCCTCCCAGGGTGGTCATGGCTTCCCGGGGTAACGGGATTGAGGGCCTGGCTTCCTGGTACGGGTCTGAATTTCACGGCAGAAGAACCAGCAGCGGGGAAGTCTATAATCAGAATGAATACACAGCGGCGCACTGCTATCTGCCGTTTGGCACGATCGTGCAGGTTACCTATCTGCGGACGGGAAAAAGTGTAACGGTGCGTATTAACGACCGTGGGCCATATTCTGCCAGCCGTGTAATCGATCTTTCAAGCGCTGCGGCGGAGGCCATCGGCTTAAAATCGCATGGTGTGGGCCAAGTGCGGGTTGAAATATTGGAAAAGCCCTGATATACTTTATTTTCGATAAAAAAATTTGACAAATGCGGCAAAAAGCCCCTTAGGGCTGAATTGCCGCTTTTTTTTGTTCCCGCCAGTCCCGACCGCGGGGACGTACCTTGTGGCCGGTGCTTGTTTCAGGGCGGTTTAAAATTTTTTTTCAGGTATATAAACGCTTTTTTCTGTGCACAATATCCCTTGTACTGTTTAATACCCTCTAAAAATGCCCGCAGGGGCAAATATTTTACAGGAGGATATTATGGAAGAGAGCGAAGCAATACCAATATTCAGGCGGGGGAAGAGCGGGAAATATAAAGGAGGGCAAAGGGCGGGGCTGAAGATGATCATCGCCTTTTTCCCTCTTGTTGTTTTATTGCTGTTGAGTTTTTACTTCTGGCAGTTGAAGACCGTGGTTGTAGTGGAGGAAAGTGAAAAAAAACAGTTTTCAACTTTTTGCCGGACGATCGGTGATTTTTTAGAGGAAAAGGAACTGCAGGTGGGGTGCCATGATCAGCTTGTCCCGGGCAAAGAAGAAAAAATTATGCATGGGCAGATCATCAGCATCAAAAGGGCTTTTCCCGTGACCTTGGTGGTGGATGGGGATTCCCGGGAAGTATGGACCTGTTCTTTGACGGCGGCAGATCTGTTACAGGAGCAGGGCATTGAATTGGAAGGGCAGGAAACAATTTCCCCCGGGCCGGACACATTTTTAAGTTTCCAGTCCCGGCAGAAGGTCAGGACTGTGCAGGTAAGCAGAGGGCGGCAGGAAGAAACACCCTCTGTTGTTGAAGGCAGAGAGACGGCCTCTGTGGAAACAACCTTTATGCCGGAAGATTCTGCCTCGGAAAAAAGAGAGATGGTCTCTACGGAAATATCCTCTGTACCGGAAGACAGAGAAATGGCCTCTATGGAAAATACACTCTCCCGCGGCGGCCGGGATTGGGAGTTTGAAGCGATGCTGGAGGTAACGGCTACGGCTTATTGCCCGGGGACGGCAGAAGCCGGGTGCCCTTTTGATGCCCGGGGGGCATCACAGTGTACAGGTTTTTACAATGACGGTTATACCGCAACGGGTATCTGCGCCGTGGCCGGGGACGGGAGTATGGCCAACCCCCATCTTATTGCCGTCGATCCGGCAGTCATTCCTCTGAAATCCCTGGTCTATATCGAGGGCTATGGTTTTGCCCGTGCTGAGGATACAGGGTCGGCAATCAAGGAAAAGAGCATCGATATTCTTTTTAACAAACATAATGATGCCTGGATTTTTGGCCGCCAAAAGCTCAAAGTCTATATTCTGTCGGAACCTGCAGAATAACAGAGAATATTTTACAGATAACGAGGAAAAATGACAGGCATATTTTCATTGACAGGCCGATTTTCTTATGATACAGTAATTCCGGTGAGTCCCAACCTCACGGATTTAAATATTTTAGGGGGTATGTTTTTTTATGTTGGGTACAGTGAAGTGGTTTAACAAGGAAAAAGGCTACGGTTTTATCGAAAGAGACGATGGCGGCGATGTGTTTGTCCACTATTCTGCCATTCAGGAGGAAGGGTTTAAATCCCTCACCGAAGGTGAAAAAGTTGAATTTGAAATCGTCGAAGGGAGTAGGGGACCACAAGCAGCCAATGTTGTGAAACTCTAATCTGTGGGGTGCGGGACGACGGTTAAAGCAAAATTATTACAATTTACCTTTACTTCCGCAAGTAAATGGGGGCAAAATGCCCCCATTTTTTAATGTGTGTCCGGCATAGCTTGGCGGTGAACCGACCGCGGGGACGAACCGACCGCGGGGACGTACCTTGTGGTTGGTGTCTTGTGGTTGGTGCTTGTTTCTGTTTCCGACCGCGGGGACGTATCTTGTGGTCGTCTGGCCGTATCTATGTTGTACCCCGTGTCGTACATTTCCTAAAAAAGTCACGGGGCATGGGGGAAGTTCAAGAAGGATTTTTTTCCTGAATAGGGAATACTAGATTGTTAATCAACCGCAAAAGTTCAGAAGTCAGTAGGAAGGGGAGATTGGCGTGCAGATCAATGTTCGTGGTAAAAATGTGGAAGTAACTCCGGCGTTACAGGAATATGTGGTCAAAAGACTGCACAAACTGGAAAAATATTTTAATACGGAGATTGAAGCACAGGCTACCTTAGATGTTGTCCGGGGAGATCATATTGTCGAGGTAACTATTTCCATTGATGGTTTGTTGTTGAGAGCGGAAGAAGCGACAGGGGATATGTATGCTTCCATCGATCTGGTTGTTGATAAGCTGGAGCGCCAGATGCATAAATATAAGACAAAGATTAACCGCAAGTTGAGGCAGCAGGGGTTAAAGGAGCTCAGTGAAAAACTTGCCGGTTTGGGAAAGGAAGAAAAGGAAGAGGCCGAACCCCGTGTGGTCAGAATGAAGAGCTTTGTGATGAAACCCATGCCTATAGAAGAAGCCATCTTGCAGCTGAACCTTCTGGGTCACGATTTTTATGTTTTTACCAATGCTGATACAGAGGAGATCAATGTTTTATATAAGCGCAAGGATGGTAATTACGGGTTGATTGAACCCGCCTGAGGCGGTGAAATTTTTTAGAGTTTTGCACACCGGCGGCAGCCGGTTTTTTTCCACGGCACAGCTGATTTTGCCCGGAAAGGATTGGGATGGGGATGAAGGAGAAGGTCAGTGTAGTTATCTGCGAAGGTGGCAGCCCGGCCAGTGAAATCGAGCGCACGATGGTGGAGGTGCGCCATGCGGTGTTGCTGGATAATATTGAGAAGATGAAGCAGGTTGATGCTTTTGGTTCGTTTTACCTTTTGACCAATTATCACGGGCTGGCGGGGGAAGCCGGGGCCCTGGGAGTGAAGGTTTATACAAACGAGCTGACGGAAGAGCAGTTCCATTTTGGGGTCAAGCTGGCCGAGATAATTAACCAGGAAAATCTGGAAAATGTTTTCTACATGGGTGGGGCCGGCATTCCTTTGGTCACCATACCGGAATTGCAGGAGATCTGTGCCCTCCTCCTGGGTTCCCCGGAGATAATCTATGCCAATAATGTCATGTCTGCGGATATCATCGCTTTTACACCGGGCCGCCTCATTAATGAAATTGAACTGCCGGCCATGGATAATGTTTTGGGTATGTCGCTGCGGGATGGTGCCGGCGTGGAGCAAAGGTTGTTCCGTAATACGGCCGGGCTGCTTTTTGATCTGGATACGCCGGCGGATTTACTGATTTTGGCGGGGAGCCCTGCTGCCGGCCCGCGGACCCGCCGGGTGCTCGGTGCTTTGAATCTGGATCTTTCCCGCCTGGAGAGAGCCAAGGCGGTTCTGGCCGGGGATTATGAAGAGGCGGTCCTTTTAGGACGGGTGGGTGCCCCGGTGATCGCTCATATCAATCAAAACCTGAAGCTCCGCCTGCGTATTTTTTCGGAAGAGCGGGGTATGAAGGCCCTGGGGCGGGAAGAAAAGGGTGAAGTTGTTTCCCTGATGGGGTTTTTCCTGGAGGAGGTCGGCCCCCGGAGGTTTGTGCACTACCTGGAAAAAGTGGCCCAGTGCGCTTTTTTGGATACGCGGGTGCTGATGGCTCACCTTTTAGGGTACAGGCTCTCGGCGGAAGAACGCTTTTTCTCGGACCTGGGTTACTGGCAGGAAATCAAAAATCCCCGCATCCGGGAATTTACCAGGGCGGTTGTGGAAGCGGAGATACCGGTTCTCTGCGGGGCGCACTCCCTGGTTCTCGGGGGTTTATGGGCCCTGGTGGACGAGATCGGGCCCACGCATGATCATTACAGGCCCCTGAGGACGTGAGGGCAAGGCCTTGATTATTTGTCAGGAGGAAGTGATCTGGAGATGAAGCTGTATGACCTTTCCCGGCTTTCCGCGCCGGAGTACAGGGAGCTGCTGCGCCGTGCGGAGGCCGATATTATGGAGCATTCTTCTTTGGCCAGGGAGGTTGTCCAACGTGTCCAAAAGGAGGGCGACAGCGCGGTCCTGGATTATACCCGCAAATTTGACGGCGTTTCCCTGGAAGCCAAAGATTTAAGGGTTCCGGAGGAAGAGATCACCGCTGCCTATCAGCAGCTGGAACCCCGGGTGAGGGAAACTTTGGAATATGCCGCTGCAAATATTAAAAAGTTTCACCTGCAGCAGCTTCCCCAGGAAATGTGGCTGCAGGAGATCGATGACGGGCTGCTGGCCGGGGAAAAGGTGACTCCCATTTCGGATGTCTGCCTCTATGTTCCCCGGGGGAAGGGAAGTTTCCCCTCGGTCATGCTCATGCTGGGAGTGCCGGCCGCCATCGCGGGGGTGCCCCGTGTTGTTGTCTGCACCCCTCCCGGAGAGGGCGGGCGCATCGAGGAGGCCACTCTCGCCGCCGCACATATTGCCGGCGTGCAGGAGCTCTACCGGGTTGGGGGGATGCAGGCGATTGCCGCCGTGGCTTTTGGCACGGAAACGATCCCCCGCTGCCGTAAAGTGATTGGCCCGGGCAATGCTTATGTCAATGCGGCCAAAAGGCTGCTTTATGGGGTTTTAGATGTGGGCCTGCCGGCGGGTCCCAGCGAAGCGATTATCCTGGCGGATGAAGCGGCGGAGCCGCGCCTTGTGGCGCTGGATCTGATGATTGAAGCGGAGCATGGGCCGGATTCGGCCTCTTTGCTGGTCACCCATTCCGCAGAGCTGGCGAAGAAAGTGGCCGGGATTGTGCCGGAATTATTGCCTAAACTGCCTGCGGAGAGGCGTAACTATATAGAAAAAGTATTGAATAATTATGGCGGTATTGTTTTAACCGGGAGCCTGGAGGAGTCAATCCGTTTTGTGAATGACTATGCCCCGGAGCACCTGGAAATTTTAACGGCTGAACCCTTCGCTTTGTTGCCGCAAATTAAAAATGCCGGGGAAATTATGCTCGGTCCCTGGACGCCCATGACCCTTTCAAATTTTCTGCTGGGGCCCAATGCCATCCTGCCCACGGGTTCCTTTGCCCGGACCTATTCCGGTGTTTCTGTCCATGATTTTTTAAAACGCTCCGCTTTCGGCTATGTGACGCCGGAAGGATTTAAAAAGGTAAAAGATGCCGCCACCCGCTTTGCGGAGCTGGAAGGTTTTTGGGCACATGCCCTGGCCGTCAGGGAGAGGGAATAACCACCAACCGCGGGGACGTACCTTGTGGCTGTCCTTGCCGTCCGCGTTAAGCCGCTGATTTTTTGAGTAAGGTAAAGGGACCTTCATTGGGCACGACTTATTTTTCAGACTGAAGGAGGTGTTCCGGCCAGGGCTTTTGTGCTGCTCTGCCGGGTAAATTTGCAGGTATGCTGTGAACGGAAGACTGCCGAGTCCGCAATTGTTGTAAAGCTTGACTTTGGACCCCGCCATGCCGCTCCCAAAAAGGGATTACAGACAACAATGCCCTTTTTTAACCATATGCTGGAGCAAGTCATCTGGCGAGGAGAATTTAACCTGGAAGTAAATGTAGAGCTGCAGGATTTTTATCTGTCCCATGTAATCTGTGAAGATATCGGTATTACCATGGGCACAGCAGTGAAAGAATACGTGGAACGAAAATTGCCTGACGGCCTGGCCGGTTACGGTTTTGCCCTGGCGACGATTGATGAAGCCCTGGCGCGGGCGGTGATCAGTTTTGAAAACAGGGCTTATTTTGATTTTTCTCATTCTGGCATAATCATTCCCGCGCAAACGGAGAATACAAATTCTGAGGATTTGCAGGCTTTTTTGGAGGGTTTTGTGCAGGGAGCGCGCTGCACTCTGCACCTCGATCTTTTAAAGGGGATTAACGGCCACCATATTTGGGAAGCGGTTTTTCGTTCTTTGGGCGGGGCTCTTTTTGAAGCTTTGCAGCAGAGGGAGTGGCGCAAGGGGATGACGGCTGGGGTAGCCGGGCCGATCCAGATGAATCTTTCCACCAACGGCCGGCCATAGCTGCCAGCTGTTCAGGTCGCATGGTATGGCCAGTGCTTAAGCCAACCAACGGGGCCAACCACAAGGACCGTCCCCGCGGTTGGTACAGCCAGCGTTGAGGCAGCTAGCCGGAGATTGGCAGCATCGGCCGGGCACCAGTTGCCAGCCACAAGGACCGTCCCCGCGGTTGGCCCCGTGGCAGTTCCCAACCACAAGGTACGTCCCCGCGGTTGGTCCCGCGGTCGTACCCATGGCCATGCTGTAGCCGGGCCGGAATATGTATACCGGGGGAGGTATTTGTGAGCGGGGAAGAAGGAAGAGGTAAAATAATTTTTGATATGGACGGTGTTGTTACCGGGGAAGATTGCTACTGGGATGCGGCGGCTCTGACGGTGTGGGAGCTGCTTTACAGCGGGCGCTACCTGGGATTGGCCCGCCGGCCGGAGCTGCCGGAATTTAAAGCCGGGGTAAGCCCCCGGGAGGTTGCTGCCATCCGCCGGGTTATTTTCCAGGGGGACAGGGTGATCACTTATTTTAAGCAGCGGGCCATAAATTCCAACTGGGATCTGGCTGCTTTGACTTTTGTTTACCAGCTGCTGTCTCTATGCCGGGAATTTAAAAACCGGGAGCGGGAGAACGCCGCCTTTTTATTTGCAGAATTATTTGCGGGGAAAGTTTCTTTCGCAGGTTGTTTACAGGGACTTTCCCGTCTTTTGAAGTCCGGGGTTGGTGCGTGGGCCCCGGATTTTGGTGCTGTTTTGCACGCTGGGGCTGGCGGGGCCCGGGGGGAGGAACTGTTGGTGCAGTTTTTTGCCCGGTTATCCGGCGAGAGGGGGAAGCCTGCGGGCAGGGCATTGATTGCTTCTTCCGCTTTATGGGCAGGGGTCCGGGATGTTTTCCAGGAGTGGTATTTGGGAGAGGAGCAATACAGGGAAGCTTACGGCCGGGAAGCGGCTGCTCCCGGCAAAAAAGGGCTTATTTACGCTGAAGCCCCTCTGCTCCCTGCAGCGGAGATCGCGGCTGCCTTACGCCGTTTGCGGGAGCAGGGCTGGGTGCTGGGCATTGCCACGGGGAGGCCTTTTCATGAGCTCCGCCCGCCCCTTGAAGCCATGGGCATCTGGGATTTTTTTGAGCGGACGTCGATTGTGACTTTTAATGAGGTGCGCAAAGCGGAAGAAGCCCTCCGGGAAACGCAGCCGGGAATTTCTTTGGGCAAACCGCATCCTTTTTCTTTTCGCAGGGCTTACTGGGGGAGTGTTTACAGCGACAGGGAGCTGGCTCTGGCTGTGCCGCCTGTTCCGCCGCCGGGGAGATGCTGGGCGGTGGGGGATTCCCTGGCTGATCTTTTGGCGGCCAGGGAGACGGGGGCGTTTTTTATCGGGGTTTTAACTGGCCCGGGTGGCGCTGCCGTCAGCAATCTTTTCCGGCGGGAGGGTGCCCGGGTGGTGCTGCCGGATATGACGCACATTCCTGAATATTTGGACCATATTTTACCTGACGGCAGCTGATCTCCTGTCAGCGGGGCGGCGCTTGTATTTTCTCCTTGTTTTTAGTAGAATGATTTTACTGCAATGGGCTATAAAACTCTTGGGCGCAGCCGGCAGCGCAAAACATTTGTTCCCGGCGCTGCTCTTTTGTGGTAAAATATAGGAAAGAGTGGTAAAAGCCACGTTCCAAAGTTTTTTGTGTTTTTCTATTGGGGAGGAGTTTTTATGCGTCGTCTGTTCACAAAAATATTTGGGGATCCCCATGAGCGGGAAGTAAAAAAACTCTGGCGCTATGTGGAGGCGGTCAACTCCCATGCAGAGCGCATGGGGACGCTCCGCGACAGCCAGTTTCCGGAATATACAGCAGAGTTTAAGGAGCGGCTGGCACAGGGAGAATCTTTGGAGGATCTCCTGCCGGAAGCTTTTGCGCTGGCCCGTGAAGCGGCCTGGCGCGTACTGGGGATGCGGCCTTTTGATGTCCAGGTTTTAGGCGGTGTGGTTCTGCACCAGGGCCGCATTGCCGAGATGAAAACCGGGGAAGGGAAAACTCTGGCCGCGACGCTGCCCGCTTATCTGAATGCTCTGACGGGGAAAGGTGTGCATATCGTCACCGTGAACGATTATCTGGCCGGGCGGGACCGGGAGTGGATGGGGCCGCTCTATGAATTTCTCGGTTTGACCGTGGGAGCGATCGTGCACGGGATGGATGCGCAGGAGCGCCAGCGGTCCTATGCGGCGGATATAACGTATGGGACGAATAATGAGTTTGGTTTTGATTATTTGCGTGACAACATGGTCATTTACAAGGAACACCTGGTACAGCGCCCGCTGCATTATGCCATTGTTGACGAGGTGGACAGTATCCTTGTTGATGAGGCGCGCACACCGTTGATCATTTCCGGGGCGGGTGAAAAGTCTACAGCCTTTTATGAAAAATTTGCCGCTTTTGTTCCCCGCCTGCAAAAAGATGTCGATTATGAGGTTGATGAAAAAGCTCATAATGTGGAGATTAGTGAAAACGGTTTTGCCAAGGTCGAGAAGTTTTTAGGCCTGCGAAATCTGGAGGAAGCGGAGCAGCGGGATGAAATTGAAAATCATGTCCGGCAGGCTTTGAAAGCCCATGTCCTGATGAAGAGGGACCGGGACTATGTGGTGAAAGACGGCGAAGTTATCATTGTCGACGAATTCACGGGGCGGCTGATGTTTGGCCGGCGCTACAGCGAGGGTTTGCACCAGGCCATTGAAGCCAAGGAAAAAGTAAAAGTGGCCCGGGAGAGCCGCACGCTGGCTTCGATTACCTTCCAGAATTATTTCCGCATGTATGAAAAATTGGCCGGCATGACGGGAACCGCGGTGACGGAGGAGGAAGAGTTCCGGAAAATCTACGGGATGGACGTGGTGATTGTGCCCACGAATGAAACGATGATCCGCCAGGATTTTTCGGATGCGATCTACCGCACGGAGAGGGCCAAATTTCAGGCGGTGGTGGAGGAGATCGCCGCCTGCCACGCTAAAAAGCAGCCGGTTCTTGTGGGCACGATCTCCATTGAAAAATCGGAAGAGCTGAGCCGCCTGCTGGCCAAAAGGGGCATACCGCACCATGTGCTGAATGCCAAACATCATGATAAAGAGGCCGAGATTGTCGCCCAGGCAGGCCGGATTGGGGCGGTGACGATCGCTACCAACATGGCCGGGCGCGGCACCGACATTGTGCTTGGGGGCAACCCGTCTTTTCTGGCCCGGCAGGAGATGCGCCGGCGCGGCTACTCTCCGGAGGTGATTGCCGGGGCTGTCGAATACGGGCCGTGTGATGACGAGGTTGCGGAGGCCCGCCAGGTTTATCAGGAGCTCCATGCCAAATTTAAAGAGGCGGCCGAGGCCGAATATGCAAAGGTAGTGGAGTTGGGCGGGCTGCAGATTGTCGGGACGGAAAGGCATGAGTCCCGGCGTATTGATAATCAGCTCCGGGGACGGGCCGGACGCCAGGGGGATCCCGGGGCCTCCCGGTTTTTTATCTCTCTGGAGGACGATCTGATGCGTCTTTTCGGTTCGGATAATGTCAGTTCCATCATGGAAAGGTTGGGCCTGGAAGAGGATGTCCCCATTGAACATTCGATGATCACCAGGGCGATTGAGAACGCCCAAAAGAAAGTGGAGGGGCGCAACTTCGAGATTCGCAAGCATATCCTCGAATATGATGATGTTCTCAATCAGCAGCGGGAGGTTATCTACCGGCAGCGCCGCCAGGTCCTGGAAGGCGAAAATTTGCGTGACAGCATCCTGCAGATGATGGCCGATGTGGTGGAAAATGCTCTGTTGATCTATCTGGGAGATAAAACGGCCGAGGAAGATTGGGATTTATCCGGTCTCCGGAGTTATGCGCAAAGGATCTTTCTCCCCGGGGAAAAACTGCGCGCTGAAGAGCTGCAGTCTCTTTCTGCGGAAGAAATAAAAGAGGAACTGCTTGCTCAGGCGCATAATTGCTATGAGGTGCGGGAAAAAGAAGTTGGCGCCGAGGTCATGCGCGAGCTGGAGCGGGTTGTTCTTTTGCGGACGGTCGACAGCAAGTGGATGGAGCATATTGATATGATGCATGAACTCCGCCAGGGTGTTTGGCTGCGTTCTTTTGGCCAGCAGGATCCCCTGATTGAGTATAAATATGAAGCTTATGAGATGTTCCAGGAGATGATCCATTCCATTCAGGAAGATGTGATCCGTCTCTTATTCCATTTGAAAGTAAGCCAGGCACCGCCGCCCCGCCAGGCGGTCGCACCTCTGCCGTTAGCCGGGTCGGCGGCAAAAGGCGGGTCCGGGAAGGTCAAGGATAACAAGGGCTCTTTACCGGCCAGGGGCCGGGCTGCCGCCGGGGGTAAAATAGGGCGCAATGCCCCCTGTCCGTGCGGCAGTGGTAAAAAATACAAAAAGTGCTGCGGGGCTTAACACTTAAAACCCGGGGAGTTTGTAGGAAATTCTAGAGGGTCCCTTTAGAGTCAAGTCCTGTTTGCTCAAACTTTTGGATATTCTTTTTGGCCAGTAATGAAAAACCTGTAGGCCTCTCCAATTTTTTTTGGCGGGCACCGGACTGGCTTAAGAGAAGCGGTTCATTTTTTAGAGGGAGGTTGCCGGTATGTTGGCGGAATTACAAGCAGAATGGCGAAAACAGCAAAAAAGGCTCGAAGAATGGGGGAGGTCTCTTTGACCTGGAGGTAAAAAGGAAAGAGGCCCAAAAGCTGGAAGAGAAAGCCGGGCGGCCGGAGTTCTGGAACAACCCCGCAGAGGCCTCCAGGGTTATGCAGGAGTTGGGGCAGTTGAAAGACCGGCTGGAGGTTTACGACCGGCTGGCCGGTTTAATGGAAGAATGGAAGACTTTGCTCCAGATGTATAAGGAGCTGCAGGGTGAAGAAGGCGCGCCGGAGCTCCTGCAGGAAGCCGGGGAGCTTCAAGTCAGAGTAGCTTCTTTGCTGGATCAGGAGGAGCTTAATTTGCTCTTCAGGGGGCGCTACGATGAGAAAAATGCCATTTTGGCGTTGCACCCCGGTGCCGGGGGGCTGGAAGCGCAGGATTGGACGGAGATACTGCTGCGCATGTATACTCGTTGGGCGGAGAAAAAAGGCTTTAAAACGGAAATTCTGGACCTTTTGCCGGGAGAGGAAGCGGGTATTAAAAGTGTCACCTTTCTAATTCAGGGGGAAAAAGCTTATGGTTTCCTCCAGGCGGAGAGGGGTGTGCATCGCCTGGTCCGTATTTCACCTTTCGACACCGGCGGCCGGCGGCATACTTCTTTTGCTTCCGTGGATGTGCTTCCCGAGGTGGAAGAAGGTGTGGACATAGAGATCAATGCCGATGATTTGAAAATCGATACTTTTCGTGCCCGGGGGGCCGGGGGCCAGCATGTCAATACGACTGATTCCGCCGTAAGGATTACGCACCTGCCTACGGGCCTGGTTGTCCAATGCCAGAATGAACGTTCACAATATAGTAATAAGGAAAGGGCGCTGCGGATACTTTTGGCCAGGCTGGCCGATCGGGCCCAACAAGAACAAAAAGAGCAGCTGAACGCGCTCCGGGGTGAGCAGAAAGAGATTGCCTGGGGCAACCAGATTCGCTCCTATGTTTTTCATCCTTATGCGCTGGCCAAGGATCATCGCACCGGGGTGGAAGTGGGGAATATACAGGCGGTGGTGGACGGGGAGATCGATGTTTTTCTGGAGGCTTTTTTACGGCACAGTGCCAGTTTGGACTCTCCTCCCGCTGCCGGTGCTCAGCTTAAATCTTAAAAGGCTTTGCGGCCTGGGGGAGTTTAACAGAGGGAATATGTGGAAAAAATATTTAAGGGAAATTGCAGGTATTATTTTCGGGACAGCTTTGATGGCGATCTCCTATCAGATGTTTCTGATTCCGAATAAGATTGCAGCCGGCGGGATCAGCGGGCTGGCGATTATTCTTTTCCACCTTTATGGTCTTCCTGTGGGGCTGACCGTGTTTGCCGGCAATGTCCCTTTGTTTATCCTGGCCTGGAGATACCGGGGCTGGAAATTTGTCGCCAACAGCCTGGCGGGAACAATTCTCCTGCCGTTGATGCTGGAGCTTTTTGCTTTTGTGCCGCTGTTGACGAGCGATCTGCTTCTAGCTTCCCTTTTCGGTGGGATCGGCCTGGGGGTGGGCCTGGGAATTGTTTTTCGTTCCCGCGGTTCAACGGGCGGCACAGCGCTGATTGCCCAGCTGATCAATCATCTCTGGGGGTGGAAAAGCGGTTATGGCCTGATCGGGGCGGATCTGGCCATTGTTGTTTCCGCCGGGTTTATATTCGGGGCGGAAGTGGCCTTGTTTGCGCTGTTGTCCCTTTTTGTGAGCAGTAAGGTTGTCGATTTTGTGCAGGAAGGGTTCTCCCTTTCCAAAGCGGCGTTGATCATCAGCGACAAAGAAAGAGACGTGCTTGCCGCCAGGATCTTGGAAGAGCTGGGGCGCGGGGCTACTTTTTTGGAAGGCCGGGGTGCTTATTCGGGGGTAAAAAAAGGTATTATTTTTTGTGTTGTGTCCCAATCCCAGGTTACCCGCCTGAAAGACCTTGTCCGGGAAACGGATCCGCAGGCTTTTATCATTTTCAGTAATGTCGGAGAAGTCCTGGGTGAGGGGTTTGGGCTATATGATCCTCAAAATAACTAAGGAAAAGAGGGGAAAAAATTGCCAGCAATTTCGGCTGCCGCTAATGAAGAATTGAGGTTGAAAGCCAGGAAGTTGCGCCGGGATGTTCTCACCATGATTTACCGGGCCGGTTCCGGGCATCCGGGAGGGGCATTGTCTGTCCTGGATATCCTGGTGGTTTTATATTATAAGGTAATGAATATTGACCCGCATAACTACCGGGATCCCCGGAGAGACAGGCTGGTTTTGAGTAAAGGGCATGCCTGCCCGGCTCTTTATGCTATCCTGGCGGACCGGGGGTTTTTCCCTGCCCAGTATCTGGAAACTTTGCGCCGGATTGGATCTCCCCTGCAAGGGCACCCTGATATGCGTAAAACCCCGGGGGTGGAGATGTCCACAGGCTCGCTGGGCCAGGGACTTTCCGCCGCCAATGGGATGGCTCTGGCAGCCCGCCTGGATAAGGCGCAGCGGCGGGTTTATGTGATTATGGGCGATGGCGAAATCCAGGAAGGCCAGATCTGGGAGGCGGCTTTGACCGCTGTTCACTACCGGTTGGATAACCTTACGGCCTTTTTGGATTATAATGGCCTGCAGATCGACGGCTGGAACCGGGATGTGAAATCTTTGGAACCAATTGTTGAAAAATGGCGGGCTTTTGGTTGGCATACTTTGGAGGTAGACGGCCATGATTATGCTTCGCTGCTGGAAGCGGTCCGCCGGTCACAGGTGAATAAAGGCGCGCCGACGATGATCATTGCCCATACGGTTAAGGGCAAGGGGATTTCTTTTATGGAGAATCAGATTGACTGGCATGGACGGGCACCGAATAAAGAGGAATATGCTCAGGCCCTTGTGGAATTAGAAAACTGAGACGGAGGAGATTGTTTTGGCGGAGAAAATGGCCACCAGGGAGGCCTACGGCCAGGCCTTACGCGAGCTGGGGCGTCATCTGGATAAAATTGTTGTTTTAGATGCAGATCTATCCAAATCAACGCGCACGGCGTTTTTTGCCGAGGAATTTCCGCTGCGTTTTTTTAATTTGGGGGTTGCTGAGGCGGATATGATCGGCACGGCAGCGGGACTGGCAGCTTGCGGCTATATCCCCTTTGTGAGTACTTTTGGTGTTTTTGCTACCGGCAGGGTTTACGACCAGGTACGCAATTCCATCGCCTATACACGCTTAAATGTCAAAATTGTTGCTTCCCATACCGGCCTGACCGTGGGGGAAGATGGTGCTTCCCACCAGACCCTGGAAGATATTGCTTTGATGCGTGTTCTGCCCAATATGACTGTAGTTGTTCCGGCTGACGGCCGGCAAACTTTTCAGGCCGTGGAAGCGGTGGCCCGTTATGAAGGCCCTGTTTACATGCGCCTGGGCAGGCCCAAGGTTCCTCAGGTTATACCCCCGGAGCTGCCCTTTGAACTGGGTAAGGCCCAGGTTTTAAGGGAGGGCGGCGATCTGGCTTTTGTGGCTACGGGTTTGATGGCCGGGATAGCCTTGCAGGCGGCCGGGATGCTGGCTCAGGAGGGGCTGCAGGCCACTGTTTTAAATATGCATACGATCAAGCCTCTGGATCAGGAACTTTTAGTCGAGGTGGCCCGGAAAACCGGGGCCCTGGTTACGGCTGAAGAGCACAGCATTATCGGTGGCCTGGGAGGGGCAGTGACGGAGGTGCTGGCGGAAAATTATCCTGTACCGCTCATCAGAGTAGGGGTTAAAGATACTTTTGGCGAATCCGGCTCCCCGGAGGCGCTGCTCCAAAAATATGGCCTGACGGCGGAAAATTTAGCCGCGGCCGGCAAAGCTGTTTTGCAGAAAAAAAGATAAGTCCGAAGTCCGGGCGGCCCCCTGCCGGCAGCACAAACGGCGGCGGTTGCCCGAGTAGTTACAAGGAGGTGACAGGGGACGGTTCACTGTCACCCTTAAGCAAAAGGAAACCCTTAGTTCAAGAGAACATCGGTAACATCCCTGTTTTTTAAGGTGCTAGTAATTTTACCAGGATGGCTTAAAAAGGCAAAATTATAGGACTGTTATTTAAGAACGAAGATGTGGGGTTCTTTTTAAAAAAACCTACAGTGGCTTGTCGATCGGTTTTAAAAAATTGCTGTCTTTCTTGGCTGTTTCGGGGGGTGACAGGGGACGGTTCCCTGTCACCCTACTGTACCGCTCATCAGAGTGGGGGTTAAAGATACTTTTGGCGAATCCAGTTTTTTAGAAGCGCTTTTGGGGGTGACAGAGAACCGTCCCCTGTCACCTCCCCCTGTCACCTCCGGCTGGTCTCCGACTGGTGCTCCAACCATGAGGCCCGTCCCCGCGGCTGGCGGCTGGCGAGTGAACACTACAAGTAAGAGGAGCTTTTTTCTATGGAAAAAAGCTCTTTTTTTGTTTTGTTAGAAAAATATTGTAATTATTTGCCTCAAAAAAAGTTTTTTGGCAGGTATTGCCCGGCAGACTGTCGAACTATAAACTTCATTAATTTTATTGTTCTCTTTTATGGCATAATAACTGTTGAAAGGACTTTTATGGGTTTCCTTTCACAAAATTAACCCCAAAAATGTCAGGAGGTGTAAAGCCTGGCTGTAAATCAGGAGTTTATGGTTCTGATTCCCGATTTTAGGGTCAGGCAAGTAAAATGGCGGTAATTTATTATGACAAAGATGCGGATCTTTCTCACTTGAAAGAGGTTAAGATTGCTATTTTGGGCTATGGCAGCCAGGGTCATGCTCATGCTCAAAATTTACGGGAAAGCGGCTTGAGTGTAGTGGTTGCCGATCTTCCCGGCAGTTCCAATTGGATCCAGGCGGAGAAGGACGGCCTGGAGGTAAAGACGGTCAGCGAGGCGGCGGCAGAAGCCGGGGTGATCATGATGCTTTTGGGCGACAACGATCAGCCGCCGGTATTTGAGAAGGAAGTTCTGCCTCATCTCACTGAAGGGAAAGCTCTGGCTGTGGCTCACGGGTTCAATATTCTTTTTAACCAGGTTGTTCCCCCGCCACACGTGGATGTCTTTATGGTTGCGCCGAAAAGCCCGGGCCATCTTGTCCGCCGCATGTACCAGGAGGGAAAAGGTGTGCCGGCTCTGGTTGCCGTGCACCAGGATTATACGGGCAAGTGTCTCCAAAAGGGTTTGGCTTATGCCCAGGGGCTGGGCTGCACCCGTGCCGGGGTCATTGAAACCACTTTTCAGGAGGAAACGGAGACGGACCTTTTCGGCGAGCAGGCTGTGCTCTGCGGGGGCGTTACGGCTTTGATCAAGGCTTCTTTCGATACTCTGGTGGAGGCGGGTTACCAGCCGGAGATTGCTTACTTTGAATGCCTGCACGAGCTGAAACTGATTGTCGATCTGATCTATGAGGGCGGTCTCTCCTGGATGCGCTATTCGGTGAGTGACGTCGCGGAATATGGCGATCTGACCCGGGGGCCCCGGATTGTGGATGAGCGGGTGCGTGCCGAGATGAAAAAGATCTTGCAGGAAGTTCAGGATGGGGCTTTTGCCCAGGAGTGTATCACGGAATTCCGGGTGAACCGTCCCCGTTTTACGGCTTTAAGGCGCAAGGAAGCGGGGCATCTGATTGAAAAAGTTGGCGAGGAATTACGCGCTATGATGCCCTGGCTGGAAAAGAAAGGATAGTAAAAAATGTGGTGGCGAACGAAGAACTCCTCCCGGGGCATTGTGCAGGGCAGCGCCCGGGAGGGGCCGCCACCCGGTGTTATTTTATTCCAGACATTTTGCCGACATTTTTTTTGCAGGGAAAAAGGGTTTTTGGGAAATTGTGACGAATTATCTACTTACTTATTTTGTATTTTCAGTTGTTTTTTTGATTATCCCTGTAGAATAGGCGGGCAAAGATGTCTTATGATCGAAATCCATCATCTTTATAAACAGTACGGCAACGATGTTTATGTCCTCGAAGATATCAATCTGGTTATTGATCGCGGTGAGTTTGTTTTTATCGTCGGCCCCAGCGGCGCGGGCAAATCAACCCTCTTAAAGCTGCTTTTGCGGGAATTTCTGCCCACCAGGGGATTTATTAAAATTTTTGGCCGGGATATAACTCGCCTGCGTAAGCGTGAAATCCCCCTTTTAAGGCGCAATATCGGCATGGTTTTTCAGGATTTTCGTCTCCTTGAAGATCGTAATGTCTTTGAAAATGTTGCTTTTTCCCTCAGAGTGACCGGTGTTTCCTCCCGGGAGATTAATAAAAGGGTGCCTTTAACCCTGGAACTTGTCGGGTTGCAGGATAAAGCCCTTAAAAACCCGGGGGAGCTTTCCGGCGGTGAACAGCAAAGGGTTTGTGTGGCCCGGGCCATTGTGAACCGTCCCGCTGTTGTTTTGGCGGACGAGCCTACGGGCAATCTTGATCCGGCCACCTCCATGGAGATTATGAAGCTGCTTCACGATATAAATATCCGGGGGACGACGGTTGTTGTGGCCACACATGCCAAGGAGCTTGTGGATTATTTTCAGAAACGGGTTGTTGTCCTGGAAGGCAGCCGGGTAGTAAGTGATCGGGAAAGAGGGGTTTATTTTAATGCATATTAGAAGCCTCTTTTATTTTTTCAAGGAGGCCTTGAAAAGTATCGTGCGCAACGGCTGGATGAGTATCGCTTCCATGGGAGTGGTTTCCATTACCCTGCTTATTCTGGGTAGTTTTGTGGTGCTCAGTTTTAACGTGGACCTTGTTACTCATGATCTTAAAGAGGATGTGCAAATCGTTCTTCGCATTAATGAAGAGGCCAGTGAAGAAACGAGGGCGGAGCTGCATGGAAAGCTGGTAGCACACCCCCAGGTGAACGAAGTGCGTTTTGTGAGCAAGGAAGAGGCCATGGAGCGCTTGAAGGAGAAGCTTGGTGACCGTTCCAAACTGTTGGAAGGGTATGAAGAGCCGGAAGATAACCCCCTGCGGGATTCTTATGAACTGCGGACCGCGATTCCCGAAGAGATCTCCATTGTGGCCGAAGAGATCCAATACTATCCGGGGGTCGTTGAAGTGGATTACGGCAGCGGTGTAGTCGAGCCTCTTTTCCAGTTTACGGGGCTGGTCCGCTGGATCGGTCTTGCTTTTATGGCCGGGCTGGCTGTGACGACGATCTTTCTAA
Organism: Dethiobacteria bacterium; assembly: GCA_050948785.1. Taxonomy (GTDB): domain Bacteria; phylum Bacillota; class Dethiobacteria; order DTU022; family UBA8154; genus JAAZMI01. The sequence continues at coordinate 161,665 of JBMNEM010000005.1, read as the reverse complement.
TTGCCCATACGATCCGGCTGACAGTATATGTACGGCGCAAAGAAATCATGATCATGAAATATGTGGGGGCGACGGACTGGTTTATTCGTTGGCCCTTTCTTTTTGAAGGTTTGATCCTGGGTTTGATCGGTGCTGTCATACCTGTGATTGTGATCTTTTACAGTTACCAGGCGGCGGCTCTATGGATGCGGAGCAATATCTACTTTGTTTCCTTGCTCCCGCCGGAGAAGGTTATTGAGGATATTGTCAAGATTCTCATTCCTCTGGGTGTGGCTTTGGGGATTATCGGCAGCACGATCTCTGTCCGGCGGTTTTTAAAGGTCTAGCTTTCTGCCGAAAGCGTTGGTTTGGGTGTTATACGCATTTTAAAGGAGGTTGCCAGGAATGTTTTTTTCCAAACCCCGTCATTTTTTAACTTTGCTGTTAATTGCCGTGCTTGCTTTTAGTTTTATTTTGCCCGGGTATGCTTCTCCCCTGGAGCAGAAGATTAAGGAGACCCAGCAGAAACTGGGGCGGGTAGAGCAAAATTTAAAAGATCGGGGACAAAAGCTTGCCGAGTACCGGAGTGAAGAAAAAAACCTGGAGGCAGACCTGGCTAACCTGGAAAGCAGTTTGCAGGCCCTGCAGCAGGAGCTGAACCGTCTGGATAGCGATATCCAGGGGTTGGAAGAGAGTATCAGGATTACGGAGCAGGAGCTGGCGGAGGCCGAAGAACAAATTGAAATAAGAGATGCCTTTCTTAAAAAACGGTTGAGAGCCATCTATGAAAAAGGGGAAACGGGGTACCTGGAAGTTCTTTTTGAGGTAAGCAGTTTTGCCGAGTTTTTAACGCAGTTAAACGATCTCAAGTTGATTGCAGAAAACGATCTTACTCTTTTGGAAGAGGCTTTTGCCGAAAAAATGGCCATCCAGGAAGCGAAAGAAAAGTTGGAAGGGGAAAAGGGCCGTTTGCTGGACTTGAAGGCAGAGCGGATAAAAAGCCGGGAAGAGCTGCGCAGGCAGCAGGCTGCCAGGGAAGAGCTCCTTGGCGTGGTCCAGGAAAATATTGAGGCCCAGGAAAAAGCCATACGAGAGCTGGAGCAGGAAGCCAATAAAATTGAAACGCTTGTCCGGCAGCTGCAAGCAGAGAGGCAGCCCCAGACGGCTAATTTTACTCCTTCCGGCAAATTGCTGTGGCCTTTGGCCGAATACGGAACATCCTGGATAACTTCCGGCTACGGTACACGTGTGAGCCCCATTACGCGCCGGGCCGGGGAATTCCACGGCGGCGTGGATATCGGTATCCCGCGGAGCCGCTGGCCGGGATCACGCAACTATAACGGCAACCCTGTTTATATCAGGGCGGCGCAGGACGGTGTGGTGATCTATGCCGGTTTGAACGGGAGCCTTTCCTATGGCTACGGCAGGCTGGTGATTATTGCTCACGGCAAAACTCAGGGCAAAGATCTGACCACGCTCTATGCTCACTGTCATACCCTGCTGGTTGCGCCGGGTCAGCAAGTTTCCCGGGGGCAAAATATTGCCCTGGTCGGTTCAACCGGTTCGAGCACGGGACCGCATGTACATTTTGAGGTACGGCTGGATGGTGCCCGGCAGAACCCCATGGGTTATTTCTGATTTCCAAACGAATTTCAGCGTTCCTGGTATTTTCCCGGTTAAAAAGGTATAATAAAATAGAAGGGTAATTTGATTGGCGTGAAGTCCCCTTCCTTTACACCCGCGGGTGCAGGAAGGGGAGGTTTACTTTATCAATTCAAGCTTGCTTTAGGAAAGATGGTGTTTCCCATGAGACGACGGGAACTGATTGCGTTGTTGCTGTGTTTGCTTATTTTAAGCAACATGGCAACATATCTTTTTACCCGTTCTTTTTTTTCTACACCTGCTTTGGAGGTGGCCGGGGAAAGGGCGGAGGGGAAACTTTTTTGGGAGGTTTGGGATCTCCTGGAAGACAAATACTTCCAGCCTGTAGAAAAGGAGAAATTGCTGCGGGGGGCGCTGGAGGGCATGTTGCGCTCTCTGGATGATCCCTATACCGCTTACCTTAACCCGGAATACCTGGAGGAGATGCTCATCCATACCACAGGCTCCCTCAGCGGGATCGGCGTGGAAATAGTGGAGGATGAGGGGGAAATACTGATCATCAGGGTTATAGAGGGCACCCCGGCTCATTATACCGGTCTGCTGCCCGGGGATCACATTGCGGAGGTAGACGGTATAAGTATGTCCGGGGTGGACATTAATGAAGCGGCGCGCCTTTTGCGGGGGCCCAGCGGAACATCTGTAGAGGTAGTTATCCAACGGGCCGGAGAAAAAGATCTTCTCCAGGTGACTTTAACACGGGCTCAGATTGAGATGGATACGGTTTTTGCCCGTTTTCTGGAAAAAGGTGTCGGTTATCTCCAAATTACCAGTTTTGATCAGGGTACAGGGGAGGATTTTAAAGCAGCGCTGCACTCTTTAGAAAAACAGGGGTTGGAGGGCCTGATTTTGGATCTGCGTGATAATCCCGGGGGTCTGCTGGAGGAGGCGATCCGGGTGGGTGAGGTGATTGTGCCCTCCGGGGAGATTACCAGAGTGGTGGACCGGGAAGGGAACGTGCGGGAACGCTATTTGTCCCGGGCAGAACCCCTTGAATATGAGGTTATTGTCCTGGTCAATGAATATTCGGCCAGTGCTGCCGAGATTATTGCCGGTGCACTGCAGGATCGGGGAGGAGCCTTGCTGGTGGGCAGGCCTACCTTCGGTAAGGCTACTGTGCAGTATTTGGAGTATCTTAGTGACGGGGGCGGGCTGCGTTATACCATTGCCAAATATTTAACTCCTGCGGGGCATGACCTGCACCGTGATGGTTTGCAGCCGGATTTTGAGGTTAAGCTTCCTCCCGAATATTATCTCCAGCATCGTCCCGTTCCCCGCGATCTAGCGCCAGGGGATACCGGGGAAAAAGTCGTGCTTTTGCAGAATATGTTAAATTTTCTCGATCACGATCTTGAAATCACGGGTGTATTTGATGAGCAGACGCTGGAAACCCTAAAGAGTTTTCAAATGTCCCAAAAAATATCTCCCTCCGGGGAGCTCGATACCTCCACCAGGGAGCAACTGCGTAAGTCCCTAGCGGAAAAAGCGGCTGCTGTGGACGAACAGCTGCTTTTTGCCCGGAAAACCCTTCTTTCCGGAAAGGGGGCCGGAAAATGAATGGCTGGGCGGGTATTTTTTTATTAATGACCAAAACAACATTATTGGCCCTGTGCAATCCTTTCTTCTGGCTGGTTGTCATTATCGTGCTGACACAGTACCGGCGCACCGTTTATATAGAAAAAAAACTTTTTGGCCAGCCTTATAATAATATTTGGAAGCAAACTGCTTATTCCATTATCTATGGCCTGTTAGGGGGGATGTTCGGGAGCTTTTTCCTTTTGCTCCTGGGTATTTCTCTGGAAAATATCGGCATTGTTTATCTTTGGCCGCTGGCTGTTATTTTGTTGCTGTTTAATCCCCGCTTTCTTTGTTTCGCTTACGCCGGCGGGCTAATCGCCGTTGTCTCTCTGGCCATTCGTTTCCTGCAGCCCCACTGGCCGGTTCTGGGGGAGGTGGGCCTTTTGAGGGGCATTGCCGAAATCCACCTGCCCGGCCTGCTGGCGCTGATCGGGATTCTGCACCTGACGGAGTCTTTTTTAATTTATCTCAGCGGGCACCGTGGTTCCAGCCCCATCTATCTCAAAACCCCGGCCGGAGAAGTTGTCGGCGGTTACAGCCTGCAGCGTTTTTGGCCCCTGCCCCTGACAGGCCTGTGGGGCCTGGTTGTGGCCGAAGGTGCGGATATTCTTGTCGGGGGGCTGCCCATGCCGGATTGGTGGCCGCTGCTGGGAGAAGTCATGAGTCCCGGGGGCGGGGAGCAGGTTATTTATCTCATGGTGCCCTTGGTGGCGGGTTTGGGTTACAGTGATCTGGCTCTTTCCAGCCACCCCGGAAACAAAAGAATAAAAACGGCACGTCATTTAGCTTTTTATAGTATTATACTTTCTATTCTGGCGGTGGCCTCTGTTTTTAGCCCGGGGATGCTCCTGCCGGCAGCTCTTTTTGCCCCGCTGGGCCACGAATTGATCATCAGGAAGGGAAATAGGGAAGAATTCGCCGGGCGGCCCCTTTTTCAGGCCGGCAGGGATTATGGTTTAAAGGTCCTGGCTGTTTTCCCGGATTCACCGGCCCAAAAGGCCGGCGTGCAGGTGGGGGATTGGCTTGTAGCGGTGAACGATGAACCGATCAGTTCTGAAATGGAGTATGGGGATGCTTTACGGCTGAATTATTATCGTGTTCTTTTCAAAATAAGGAGGGGCAGGCAGGAGCTTGAATTGCCGGTGAATCTTTACCCACTGCCGGCAAGCCGGGCCGGTTTGATTTTTGCTCCCAACAGGTGGGCAAATACTTTTGTGGAGATCAAGCAAAGTTCTTTGTGGCAGAATATCCGCCGCCGTTTTTCACCGGAGGATTCCTAGCGGCATAGTGCTTTTGTATATTAAACCGGGCTCTGGTTAAAATAGCGGCAGAAAGTTTCTTAAAGATAAGAAGAAGGTAAGGAGCAGGTTTATGTCAGGACCGAGTGAAATTGATTTCAAGCTGGATCGCATTTTAAACAGTTTACGCCAGAACCGTTATAAATTGGAACAAATTTTGATTACGCTGCAGGTGCAGCAGCAGACCATGCTGGACAGCTTACAAAAAATCATGGAAGAACAGCTTGTTTTACAGGGGGCCCTGACCGGGAGTCTCTCCCAGTTTGAAGAAAAGGCGGGTGCCAGCCAGGGGCTGCAGGGTTTGTTTTCTGGGAATCCTCTTTTAAAGAATGAAATTATGCAAAAGAGGGTGGCTTTGGAGCAAAATGTGCTCAAGCTCCGGGAGATGGGTTACCAGTTACAGCAAAAGATGCAGCAGCTGGGGAAATCCATGCAGGATATCGGTCGTTATGTTGCACCGGAGATTGAACAGCAGGAAAAAAGTGTAGAAGAAGTGGTCAGCTTTCTGGCAGAGAGGCCGCCGGCCGCTCTACTGCTGGAGAAAAATTAATCCTGAAACAGTGCTGGTCCTGTCCCTCTGGCTCATTATCCCAGAGGTTTTTTTGTTTTTGACCCTTTGTTAATTTGCCGCACAATATGTTATAATATTCTGATCGGCTTGGAAGGAAGGGTTGTGAAGCAATGCGTGATTTTAAACTGGTTGCGGAGTTTTCTCCCCAAGGGGATCAACCGCAAGCGATCACGGAGATTACCCGGGGATTGCAGGAGGGCCTGCCGCAGCAGGTTTTACTCGGTGTGACCGGTTCGGGCAAGACTTTTACCATGGCCAATATTATTGCCAGGGTTCAGAAGCCCACACTGATCATGGCGCCGAATAAAATTTTGGCAGCGCAGCTCTGCAGTGAGTTTAAGGAATTTTTCCCCCACAACGCCGTGGAATACTTTATCAGCTATTATGATTACTACCAGCCGGAGGCTTATATTCCGCAAACAGACCTGTATATTGAGAAGGATGCCTCCATCAACGAGGAGATTGATAAGCTGCGACATTCGGCCACCAGTGCTCTTTTTGAGCGGCAGGATGTCATTATTGTCGCCAGCGTCTCCTGTATTTACGGGCTGGGTTCGCCTGTAGAATACGGGGAGCAGGTTCTTTCCCTGCGGGTGGGGATGCAAAGAAGCCGGGAAGAGATCTTGCGCAAGCTGGTGGCGATCCAATATACACGCAATGATTATGACTTTAAAAGGGGCACCTTTCGTGCCCGGGGTGATATTCTGGAGATTTTTCCGGTTTCTTATACGGATGCGGCAGTCCGGGTGGAGTTTTTTGGCGATGAAATTGAGCGGCTGCGCGAAATTGATGTTTTGACGGGCAGAGTGCGGGGTGAGCGGGAACATATAGCTATTTTTCCCGCATCGCACTATGTTACGGGCCGGGAACGACTGCGTGCTGCAGTAAGGGATATCGAGGAAGAGCTGGCCGGGCAGTTGGAAAGGCTGCGGGCGGCCGGGAAAGAGCTGGAGGCGCAGCGTCTGGAGCAGCGGACCAATTATGACCTGGAGATGATGCTGGAAGTGGGGTTCTGCAGCGGCATTGAAAATTATTCCCGTCATCTGGACAGGCGTCCTCCGGGCAGCAGGCCGTATACCCTGCTGGATTATTTCCCCCGGGATTTTCTTCTTTTTATTGATGAGTCTCATGTCGGCATTCCCCAGATCCGCGGGATGTATGCGGGCGACTACGCCCGCAAGAGCACTCTGGTGGAGCATGGGTTTCGCCTGCCCTCGGCGCTGGATAACCGGCCGCTGCGGTTTGATGAATTTATGCAGCTGGTCAACCAGATGGTTTATGTTTCCGCCACTCCCGGGTCCTTTGAGATGGAAAATGCCCACCGGGTGGTGGAGCAGATTATCCGGCCGACAGGCCTGATCGATCCGGAGATCCTTATCCGCCCGGTGGAAGGCCAGGTGGAGGATCTTTACGGGGAAATAAAGAAAAGAGTGGCCCGCAATGAACGGGTGCTGGTGACGACCCTGACCAAGCGGATGGCCGAGGATCTGACGGACTATTACCAGGAAATGGGCCTCAAGGTGCGCTATATGCACTCTGATATCAATGCTCTGGAACGGATGGAGATCATCTACGGCCTGAGAACGGGGGAATTTGATGTCCTCATCGGGATCAACCTTTTAAGGGAAGGGCTGGACCTCCCGGAGGTATCCCTGGTGGCCATTTTGGATGCCGACAAGGAAGGTTTCCTGCGTTCGGAACGTTCTTTGATCCAGACGACGGGGCGCGCGGCGCGCCATCTTCATGGCCAGGTAATCATGTACGCCCAGAAGGTGACTCCTTCGATGCAGGCCGCCATTACGGAGACTGCCAGGCGCAGGGAAAAGCAAATGGCCTTTAATCACGAACACAAGATCATTCCCCGCACGGTGCAGAAAGGGATCCGGGCGCCGATCGAGGCTACCAGGGTTCAGGAGGATTCCCCGGAATATTTGTCATCCGAAAGGGCCCGGGCCCTGGGAAAAAAGGAACGGGAGAAACTCTGCCGCCGGTTGGAGAAGGAGATGAAGGAGGCGTCACGGCAGCTTGATTTTGAAAGAGCCGCTGAGTTAAGAGATGCCCTTTTTGAGATTCGCTCCATGGGCAAAAAATGGGCCCGGGGTTCCGACAAAAAGGCTACAGGCTGACCCCAACCCCTGGACAACCGCGGGGACGTACCTTGTGGCTGGTGTTTGGCCAACCAGGGAGCCAACCAGGGGGACGTACCTTGTGGTTGGTAATTAGTTCTACAGGCTCCTGGCCGGGATTCAGTTTCCAACCACAAGGTACGTCCCCCTGGTTGGCGGGGATCCAAGCCGCCGGCAGCAAGGTACGTCCTTTTGGTTGCCCCCCTGGTCGGGGGCTCCAACCACAAGGGACCAACCATAAGGTACGTCCCCGTGGTTGGCGGATTGGAGCTGTCCTTAGCAACGGAGGGACGAATTAAACATGGAAAAGATTGTAATCAAGGGAGCAAGGGAACATAATCTTAAAAATATTGATCTGGAGATTCCCCGCAATAAGTTGGTGGTTGTTACCGGCTTGAGCGGTTCCGGCAAATCCTCCCTGGCTTTTGATACTCTTTATGCCGAAGGGCAGCGGCGCTATGTCGAGTCTCTTTCGGCCTACGCCCGGCAATTTTTAGGCCAGATGGATAAACCGGATGTGGATTTTATTGCCGGTCTCTCTCCGGCGGTATCCATTGACCAGAAAAGCACCTCCAAAAATCCCCGCTCCACGGTGGGGACGATCACGGAAATATACGACTATCTTCGTCTTTTATTTGCACGTATCGGCCAACCTCACTGTCCCCATTGTCAGGAACGGATCAGTGGTCAAACTGTGCAGCAAATTGTCGACCGGCTGCTTTCTCTCCCGGAGGGGACGCGCCTGCAAATTTTGTCGCCGCTGGTGCGGGGGCGTAAAGGGGAATATAGCGCACTTTTTGACGAATTACGCAAAAAAGGTTATGTGCGGGCCCGCGTCGATGGGGATGTCCGGGAGCTGGAGGAAGATATCTCTCTGCCCAAAACGCAGAAACACAATATCGAAGTGATTATAGATCGCCTCATTGTCCGTCCGGGGCTGGAAACGCGCCTGGCGGATTCTCTGGAAACAGCTTTGGAACTGGGCGATGGTTTGGTCAATGTCCTGGTGGACGGCGAGGAAAAGTTTTTCAGCACAATTTTTGCCTGCATTCAATGCGGTTTTAGCTTTGAGGAGATTTCGCCACGCATGTTTTCTTTTAACAGCCCTTATGGTGCCTGCTCCCAGTGTGGTGGGCTGGGGATCACCATGGATTTTGATCCCGAACTGGTGATTCCCAACCCGGAGCTGACTATCGCGGAGGGGGCTATTCATCCCTGGGGGGGGCATCGTGGATATTATTTACAATTTTTGGAGTCTTTTGCCCAGCATTTTGCTCTGGATCTGAACAAGCCCTTTGCAGACTATACGGAGCAGGAAAAAGAGCTTATTTTTTACGGTGCGCCGGAGAAGATTGATTTTCGCTACAAAAGTCCTTACCGGGGCAGGACGAGAACTTACCGCCGGGCTTTTCCCGGGGTGCTCCAACTTTTGGAAAAGCGCTACCGGGAGACGGTCAGCGATGGAAGCCGGGCGGAGCTGAGCAGCTACATGAGCAGCAAGCCCTGCCCGCGCTGTGGAGGGGCCCGTTTGCAGGAGGCCAGCCTGGCGGTAACCGTCGGGGGGAAAAATATTGCGCAGCTGACCGGGCTCACTGTGCAGGAAATCCACAACTTTCTTGCCAGGTTGTCCCTTCCGGAGAAGGAGGCCTATATTGCCCGGCAGGTCCTCAAGGAAATCTCGGCACGGCTTGGTTTTCTCCTTGATGTCGGGCTGAGTTATCTTACTCTGGACCGCGGCGCGGCAACTTTATCCGGCGGGGAGGCGCAGCGGATCCGCCTGGCGACGCAAATCGGCTCCGGCTTGACGGGGGTTATCTATATTCTCGATGAGCCCAGTATCGGCCTGCATCCCAGGGATAATCACCGCCTGCTGCAAACGCTGCTCAACTTGCGCAATCTTGATAATACGGTTATTGTGGTCGAACATGACGAGGAGACGATGCGCTCCGCGGATTATATTGTGGATATCGGCCCGGGTGCGGGTGAGGATGGCGGTTATGTCGTGGCAGCCGGAACTCCCCGGGAAATCATGGCGGCGCCTGCTTCGATTACGGGGGATTACCTGGCGGGGAGGCGTTCCATTCCCCTGCCGGAGACACGGCAAGGCCCTCAGGGGCGCTGGCTGGAGGTCAAGGGGGCTGCGGCCAACAACCTGAAAGATATTGATGTCCGCTTTCCGCTGGGGCTTTTTACCTGCGTGACCGGCGTTTCCGGTTCGGGGAAAAGTACCCTGGTAAATGAAGTGCTGGCCAAAGCTCTGGCCATGAAGTTGCACCGGGCCAGGAAAAAAGCCGGGAAGTACCGGGAAATAAAAGGACTGGAACACTTAAATAAAGTGGTCAAGATAGACCAGGCGCCGATCGGCCGCACTCCCCGCTCCAATCCGGCCACTTATACCGGTGTTTTCGACGGGATCCGGGGGATTTTTTCAGAAACAACGGAGGCCAAAATGCGGGGCTATAAACCGGGGCGTTTTAGTTTTAATGTGAAGGGCGGCCGCTGTGAAGCCTGCCGTGGGGACGGTATCCTGCGCATTGAGATGCATTTTTTGCCGGATGTTTATGTTCCCTGTGAGGTTTGCAAAGGCCGGCGTTATAACCGGGAGACCCTGGAGGTAACTTTTAAGGGGAAAAATATCAGCGATGTGCTGGAGATGAGCGTGCAGCAGGCCCTGGAGTTTTTTCAGCATATTCCCCGGATCCAGCGCCGTCTGCAGACCCTCGCCGATGTCGGCCTGGGTTATATCCGCCTGGGCCAGCCGGCGACGACGCTCTCCGGCGGTGAAGCGCAGAGGGTCAAGCTGGCCAGTGAGCTTTTTCGCCGCAGCGAGGGGAAGACGCTTTATATCCTGGATGAACCTACCACAGGGCTGCATACCGATGATATCAAAAAGCTCCTGTATGTTTTGGAGCGCCTGCGGGATCACGGCGATACGGTGGTGGTGATCGAGCATAACCTGGATGTGATCAAGCGGGCTGATTATATCATCGATCTGGGCCCGGAGGGCGGTGATCAGGGCGGCGAAGTGGTGGCGCAGGGAACTCCGGAAGAGTTGGCCCGTGTGGAATATTCTTATACAGGGCAATTTTTAAAGAAAGTCTTCAATCGTGCTGAGGAGAACAGGGCACGGGAAGAGGCCGCTTTCCGTGGAGAGCCGGGCAGAGGGGAGGTGGGCAGCCTTGGCTGACGATCTTAAAGAATCAGTGGCTGCTAAAACGCTGGAGCTGCCCCATGAGCCGGGAGTTTACCTGTTTAAAGATCAAAAAGGAGAGGTGATCTACGTCGGCAAGGCGCTGGATCTCCGCCAGCGGGTCCGCTCCTATTTCCAAAAATCAGCTCAAAAATCAACTCCCCCGTCCCCGCGGTTGGCGCGATTGGAATCAGTTCCCCCGTCCCCCGGTTTCCCCCGGTTGAACCCGCGGTTGAGGGTGCTGGTGGAAAGAGATTGCTGCGCTGGATTTTATTGTTACGGATACGGAAGAAGAGGCTTTTATACTGGAATCCAACCTGATCAAGGCATATGCTCCCCGTTATAATGTTCAGTTCAAGGACGATAAGCATTATCCCTATCTGCGCCTGAACCTGCAGGAACCTTTCCCCCGGCTGGAGGTGGCGCGTAAAATTGAAGGAAAAGGTTTTAAGTATTTTGGCCCTTACAGCCGGGCGGGAGCGGTGAAGGAAACGGTCAGGCTCATCAAAAAGCTTTTTCCCCTGCGCAGCTGCCGCCGGCCTCTGCAGGCAGGAGTGGCCCGGGGGCGGCCCTGTCTTAATTACCAGATCAAACGCTGCCTGGCACCCTGCCGCGGGAACGTTTCGCCGCAGGAATACGCCCCGGTTGTGGAGCAGGTCGTTCTTTTTTTGGAAGGGCGGCAGGCCTGCCTTTTGAAGAAAATAGAGAGGGAGATGCGGGCTGCGGCGAAAGATTTAAGGTTTGAAAAAGCGGCCCGGTTGCGGGATCAGTATTTTTCCCTGCAGAAAATCATGGAACAGCAAAAAGCGGTGACCACGGACCTGCAGGACCGGGATATCATTGCTCTGGTGGAGCTCCCCCGGGGGTTTTCCATCGGTCTTTTCAAGGTGCGCGCCGGCAAGCTTTTGGGAGCGGATAATTTTACGCCGGTGACGGCTGCCGGGGAGGACGCCGGGGAGATTATGAAGGAGTTTTTACGTCATTATTATGATCAGGCGGCGTTTGTTCCGGGTGAGCTGCTGGTTTCTCATTTACCGTCGGAAAAGGAGCTGCTTGCGGGCTGGCTGCAAAAAAAGAGGAACAATAAAAAGGTCCGGATACGGGTTCCACAACGCGGGGAAAAAAAAGCCCTGCTGGAGTTACTCAAAAAAAACATCCTTCTGCAGGTGCAGGAAAAGCAGGGACAGATCCAGCAAAAGGAGCTTGCGCTGCAAGAGTTGGCCCGCGTCCTCTCTCTGCCGGAACCTCCGCAGCGGATCGAGGGTTATGATATTTCTCACCTGGCCGGGCAGGAGACGGCCGGGGCACTGGTTGTTTTTCTCCAGGGGCAGGCTTGCAAGGAAGAGTACCGGCACTTTAAAATCCGCACGGCGGCGCCCGGTGATGATTATGCGGCTTTGGCCGAGGTGCTGCAGCGCCGTTTTAGTCGTGAAGACTGGCCTTCGCCCTCCCTGGTGCTGGTGGATGGCGGGCGGGGCCAGCTCTCTGCCGCCCAGGCCGTTTTAAAGGAAAAGGGGCGGGGCGATCTGCCGGTGGTGGCCCTGGCGGAAAAAGAGGAGCAAATATATCTGCCCGGAGAAAAAGCGCCGCTCAGCCTGCCGGCTGTGCATCCGGCGCTGCAGCTGCTGCAGCAGGTGCGCGATGAGGCGCACCGTTTTGCTCTGGCTTTCAGCCGGGAGCTGCTGGTGAAAAGCAGCCTGGCCTCCTTTTTGGAGACGATCCCGGGAATAGGGCCGGTGCGCCGCAAAGCACTGCTGCAGCATTTTGGGGGCATGGAGGCTCTCCGGGAGGCTTCCCGTGAGGAGATTGAGGCGGTGCCGGGGATCAGCAGTGCTGTGGCCACGAGACTCTACAATGAGCTGCACCAAAACTGATTGAAACAAAGGGGAGGAGAGGGCTTTGCCGCAAAAGGAAGGCGTGAAAAAAAAGGAGATTATTGTCAACCTGCCCGGGCAGGAGTTAAGGCTTGCTGTTGTGGAGGATATTGAGGCGCTGATTACGGATGTCAGTGATCCCGATCAGGTGCCCTGCTGGGCGGATATCTGGCCGGCAGCCCACGGAATGGCTTATTTTATCTGGGAAGAGGTGCAATTTTCCCCCGGAGAGAGTGTTTTGGAATTGGGTGCGGGCATGGGGCTGCCGGGAATAGTCTGTGGTTTAAAAGGGGCCCGTACGGTGCTTTCCGATTTTAATCCCCTGGCTCTGGAAATGGCCGGTGAAAATGCCCGCCGGAACGGGGTCCGCGTGGAACTGCTGCTGGAAGACTGGCGGACATTTTCCTGCCGGGAACAGTTTGATTATATTCTCGCCGCGGATATTTTGTATGATCCGCTACTGAATCCTTTTTTGGGGCAGATTTTTCACAGCAACTTGAAGCCCGGGGGGACAATTATCATCTCCCATCCGGAGCGCCCGGCTACGGAAGAGTTTCTAAAAGGTTGGTATGATGGAAATCTTTTTACACAGAGCAGGATTTTCCGGGAAGTGGAGCTGGAGGGTACGCTTCTGCCCCGTTATCAGATTGCCCTTGATCTTTGCAGATCTTTACAGGGGGGGACGGGGAAAGAGGCCCGGAATCCCTGAGTTTGTTCCGGGCGGGCTTTATTGACAAGGTTCTTTTTTACTTGTAAGCTAAGAATAAGTCAACACTTGAAGGGGATTTGGTTAATGAAATATAAATTGCTGGCGCTGGATTTGGATGAGACTCTTTTAAATACCGAACATAAAATTTCCCCGCGTAACGCGGCGGCGCTCCGCCGGGCTGTGGAGCGGGGTATGATGGTGACTATCGCTACGGGGCGCATGTTTAGCTCCACTTTGCCTTATGCCCGGGAGCTGCAGATTGATCTGCCCTTGATTACTTATCACGGTGCTCTGATCAAGAGGGCCGGTGGTGAGGTGCTCCGGCACAGCCCGCTTCCTTTTGCCCGGGCGCTGGAAATACTGCGTCTGGGTGCGGAGGAAGGCTTGCATTTACAGATGTATTTGGATGACCGCCTGTATACCCAGGAGGAGAATGAGTATACCCGCTATTACCAGCAGATTGCTTCCGTCCCCCTGATAAAGGTGGGGGATCTTCCCGATTTTTTAGCGGAGGATAAGAGGGAACCGACAAAGCTGACTATTATCAATATGGAGCAACGGCGCCTGTTGGAGATACAGCGGCTGTTGCAGGAGAGATATGGAACGGATCTTTTTGTTTTACAATCACGGTCTCATTTTTTGGAAATAACTACAGCCGAAGCCACGAAGGGGCAGGCGCTGCGTTTTTTGGGTGAAAAGGAAGGTATTACGCCGCAGGAGATGGTGGCGATCGGTGACAGCTACAATGATGTCGATATGTTAAAGTTTGCCGGGCTGGGCGTGGCTGTGGCCAATGCTCCGCAGGATGTGCAGGCTGCTGCTGATGTGATTGCGCGGCCCAACACGGAGGATGGCGTGGCTGTTTTTATAGAAGAGTACCTGCTGGGGTAGCTTTGACCCTGTTGTTAGATAGTGTTCTTGCGGCAAGCTTTTGGGCTCAGCTTTTCGGCCTGTGGCGGCCTCCCCGGCAGAGCTCACGTCCTGTTCGCCTGCCGGCTGCTGACGTCCTGTCAGCAGGGCCTTCCTCGGCCCCGCTTCGCCTTAAGCTTTAATGCCGCTCGAACAATACACACCAGCGTCAAAGCTACCCCTCAATGGGGAAAAGATGTAGGGCAAGGTGGCTTTGACCCTGTTGTTAGATAGTGTTCTTGCGGAAAGCGCAGGGGGGGGAAATGTTGAAAACGATTAAACTTGTGGCGGATCTGCATGTGCATACCTTGGCCAGCGGTCACGCTTACAGTACGGTGGCCGAGATCCTTACTGCTGCTGCGCAAAAAGGTTTGGAAGCGGTGGCCTTTACAGATCACGGGCCGGCCATGCCGGGCGGGCCCCACCGTTATCATTTTGGCAATTTGGTTGTTTTACCGGAAAAGGAAAATAATGTGGAGATCCTGCGGGGAGTGGAAGCCAACATTATTGATCGGGAGGGAGCTATCGATCTTCCTGCTGAATATCTCCGCCGGCTGGATTTGGTCTGGGCGGGTTTTCATACGCCCTGCCTGCAACCTGCCTCCCGCAGTTTAAATACGGAGACACTCATCAATGCTCTGGAAAGCCCTTTTGTTGACGGGGTTGTCCACCCCGGTAATCCTGATTTTCCCATCGATGCCGAGGCTGTTGTCCGGGCTGTGGTGGAAAAGAGGAAGCTTCTGGAAATTAATAATAGTTCTTTTGTCACGATCGCTCGCCGGGGCAGCAAAGCGGGCTGTCTGGAAATTGCCCGGTTGATTCGACGTTATGGTGCGCTGGTAGCCTTAAACAGTGATGCCCATATTGCTCAGGATGTCGGGAATTGCAGCCTGGCGCTGGAGATTGCCCGGGAAGCGGGGATCGAGCCCGAACAGGTAGTGAATAGCGACCTGCAAATTTTGAAAGAATTTTTAAAAAAAAGGGGCAAAAAGAGGTTTCTTAGTGTATAGGAGGCCGCTGGTGTGCAAGAAAAGGATTGCTGTATTCAGGATATCGGTGAATTTGCCCTGATTGAACGCCTGGCAGAGGTTTTGGGGCCGGCAGGCCAGGGCGCCGGGCAAGGGGTTATCCGGGGTATTGGTGATGATGCCGCTGTTTTGCAAAATGTTCCCGGCACGAGGCTGTTGGCCGCTTGTGATCTGCTCATCGAAGGGGTGCATTTTGATCTTTCTTTTGCGACGCCGCGCCAACTGGGCTGGAAAGCCCTGGCTGTGAATCTCAGCGATATTGCCGCCATGGGGGGGCGGCCCCGCTGGGTATTGGTTTCCCTGGGGCTTAAACCGGGGCTGCAAGTGAGCTTTGTAGAGGAAATATATGCCGGTATAGCTGAGCTGGCGGGAAATTTTGGCGTGATCATTGTCGGCGGGGATACCTGTTCTTCACCGGATCGCCTGGTGATTGATCTATGTGTGCTGGGGGAGGTCAATCGCACGGAGATAGCCTACCGTTCAGGAGCACGTGAAGGGGATTATCTTCTGGTTACGGGTAAACTGGGGGCTGCCGCAGCAGGCCTGGCTTACCTGTCTGCAAAGGAGCAGTTGGAGCTGGAAGGTGCGGCAGAGCTGCTGCAGTCCCAGCTGCAGCCGGTGCCCCGGGTCAAGGAAGCCGCTGTTTTGGTCCGCAGCGGCATGGTCGGGGCGATGAATGATCTGAGTGACGGCCTGGCTTCGGAGCTGCATGAGATTGCCCGGGCAAGCGGCTGTGGTGCCCGTATCTGGGCGGAGCGCCTGCCCATCAACCCGGCGGCTGTTTTACTGGGCCGGCAGCTAGGGGTTGATCCCCTGGATTGGGCTCTTTATGGGGGAGAAGATTATGAGCTGCTTTTAACCATTCCCGGGGGGAAGGGATCGCCGCTCGTGGCGCGGCGGCTCAGCCGCAACTTGTGGAAAGCCACGGGAACACCTCTGAGCATGATCGGCAGGGTGATGCCTTCTTCTGCCGGAGTGGAGATTGTTGGCCTTGAGGGGGAAGTGAAGTCTTTGCTTCCGGGAGGTTACAGCCATTTTAATAAATAAAATCAAGGGGAAGAGGTGCTCGGTTGTTCAAAGGCAGGTTTGTTTTAATTACAGGCTTCTCCGGAGCTGGCAAGAGCGGGGCACTGCACAGTTTTGAGGATCTTGGTTTTTTTTCCATAGATAACCTGCCCCCGGCTTTGATTCCCAAGTTTGCCGAACTCTGTATCCAATCCGGCGGTAAAATCAATCATGTCGCTTTGGTCTGCGATATCAGGGGTGGGGAACTCTTTGAAGGCTTATTTGAAGCATTGGACAGGCTGGAAGAGATGGGTTTTGATTATGAGATTCTTTTCCTGGAAGCGGCTAAGGATGTTTTGATCCGTCGTTACAAGGAAACAAGGCGCCGCCACCCTTTGGCGGAGCGCGGCAGTATGGTGGAGGCGATTCGGGAGGAAAGATCTCTTTTAGAGGATATCAGGGGAAAAGCCGATGTGATTATTGATACGACGGATCTGGCTGTTGCGGATCTCAAGGAAAAAATTAACCGGCTTTATGCACCGCAGCAGTGGGAAAAGAATATTTTGATCACAGTAAGTTCCTTTGGTTATAAATACGGGCTCCCCCTTGATGCCGATCTGGTTTTTGACGTACGCTTCCTGCCCAATCCTCATTATGTGGATTCACTGCGTCACCTGAATGGAAACAATCAAGCTGTGCGTGAATACATTTGGAAGTGGGCGATTACGCACCGGTTTTTTCAGAAATTAAAAGATCTGATTGAGTTTTTATTGCCGTGTTTTATCAAGGAGGGGAAGCCTCAACTGGTGATTGCCATCGGTTGTACCGGCGGCAAGCACCGTTCCGTATCCCTGGCCAACGAGCTGGCAGACCTGCTGGTGAAGGAAAGCTATCAGGTCCGGACGGAGCACCGGGATATAAATAAGGTGTAAAGACAATCAAGAAATTGGGGTCGGAAAGTAGGCTGTAATAAAGGTGAAAGGTGTATTGATTTCCTGTCGGGAAAGGTTGCAGAAGGCGGTAAAGTGGCTTTACCCGGGATTGGGTGTAAAACGGTATTTACTGCTTACACTGGCGGGGCTATTTTTGCTCATGAGCGGCCTTTTTTTCTTCTGGAGGCGGGGAATTGTCTCCAGGGAAAAAGCGGAATTGCTGCTGGAATTACTGGAGGGCTTTTTTCTCCATCCTCTTTGGGGCGTGCTGCTGCTGGTCCTGGGTGCCGTTCTGCTTTTCTGGGGGCTGCACCAAACGGGAAAGGCGGTTGCCGGTGTTTTACTGCCGGATCACAGCAGGAGCCTGATCGAGAAGCTTTATACGCGGCGTTATCTGGAAAGAGGCCCCAAAATTGTCGCTTTGGGAGGGGGAACGGGGCTGTCGGTATTAATCCGCGGCTTAAAAGAATATACATCTAACATCACGGCTGTGGTGACGGTTACAGATGACGGGGGGAGCTCCGGGCGTCTCCGGGGCGAGATGGGTGTGCTGCCTCCCGGAGATCTGCGTGACTGCCTGTTGGCCCTGGCGGATACGGAATCCCTGCTGGAACAGCTTTTTCAGTATCGTTTCCCCAGGAGCGAAGGTTTGGGCGGGCACAATTTCGGCAACCTTTTTATCGTGGCTATGGCGGAGATGCTTGGTTTTAACCGGGCGATGCAGGAGTTTAACAAGGTTTTGGCGATCCGGGGAACGGTCCTGCCGGTTACGCTGGAGCAGGTTACCCTCAGGGCTGTTTTTAAGGACGGCAGTACGGCTGCCGGTGAGACAAAAATAGTGCAGGAAGGGAAGCGTATCGAATCTATTACCCTGTGTCCTCCTGATTGCAGGCCGTTGCCGCGGGTGCTCAGCGCCATTGATGAAGCGGATGCCATTATTCTCGGGCCGGGCAGTCTTTATACCAGTGTTTTGCCCAATCTGCTCGTCCCGGGGGTGAGGGAAGCCCTGGCAAAGGCGGCGGCCCCTTGCCTTTATGTTTGCAATATCATGACCCAACCGGGTGAAACGGAGGGCCTGAGTGCGGCGGAACATCTGGAAGTTCTTTTCCGGCACGGCTGTACAGGGCTCATCGATAGCATTGTGGTCAATAATTCCACGGATTTACCTCCGGTGTTGGCGGAAAAATATCAAAAGGAGGGTGCCTTGCCGGTGGAAGTGGATCATAAGGCCCTGGCGCAGTGGAATGTAAAGGTTATGGAAGCCCCGCTGCTGGACCACAATGAGGCGGTCCGTCATGATAGCAAAAAACTTGCTGCCCTGCTCCTCAACGAGCTTGCCGGCCGGGAAACCGGCCTGGATGGGCTTTGGGCTTACACGCTGGCCAATTTAAACGGGAATCTGCGCCGTGCCCGCAAGGAAATGGGTGTCCCGGCGGGTAATCCCCTGGCAACCACCCACAAAAAGTTGAAGCGTATCTTTAAGCATGCCTTTCGTAAGGCTTGAACGCAGGGAGTGAAAAGGTTGACTTCTTTTGCACGCCGGCTTAAAAATGAACTGGCCAGAAGTACGATCACAAAACGCTGCTGCGCTTGTGCGGAGCTCCGGGCTTTTATGCAGATGAGCGGCACGCTGCTGCTCCGCAAAAACACACAGGGGATCATGCTGCAAACCCGGAGTGCGGCGCTAGCCCGGCGGTTATTTTCCCTTTTTAAATTTTGTTTTGGCCTTTCACCGCAAATTTTCTTTCGCCGGAAGAAACAGCTGCAAAAAAATAATACATTTTTTATACAAGTAATGGATAAAAAAAAGGCTTGGCGGGTTTTGTCGGAGCTGGGTTTCTTTGATTTTCACCCGCAAAACGGCCGGCCGGTTTTAAAAGTGCACTCTTCCTCTGCGCCGCAGGATAGGGAAAAAGAGCCGAGCGATTTAACAGAAAAGTGCTGCCGCCGGGCTTATCTGGCAGGTGCTTTTCTGGCTAGTGGTTCGATGAGCAACCCTGAAACATCTTACCATCTGGAGATTGCCGCCCCCGATGAAGCTTATGCCCGAGAGATCATTGCTGTGTTGTCTTGTTTTGCCCTGCCGGCGCGCTATTTCCGGAGAAAAGATGATTTTGTCGTTTATCTCAAGGGAGCAGAAAAAATCGGGGAATTTTTGAGAATTATTGCTGCTTCCACTGCTCTGCTGGATTTTGAAAGTATCAGAGTGGTCAAGGGGGTCCGCAATCAGATCAACCGGCTGGTGAACTGTGAAACGGCGAATCTGACCAAAACGGCGGTGGCCTCCTGGGAGCAGGTCAGCAACATCAGGTTGCTGGAAGAAGCTTTGGGGTTGGAAAATTTGCGTCCCTCACTGGCCCAGGTTGCCCGCCTGCGTTTAAAATTTCCCGAGGCCACCCTGCAGGAACTGGCCAGTGCGGCTGTTCCGCCGCTGACAAAATCCAGTATTTACCACCGTATGCGGCGGATTAATGCCCTGGCGCAGAAAATCAGGGAAAATGGCGGAAAACATGGTTGATTTCAAGCCGGTTTACTTAAAAAACCAGGAATTTAATGCAGGATTTTAAAAAAACATGTCGAAATTAATTATTAAGTATAGAATTAAGCGTCAAATATAGTGAATATAGAAAGTATAAAAAATTTCATCACATTGTGCAGGGTTTTTATAGAATATGTCGAAATGATTATATAGGGTAGTAAATATAGGATAGTAAATATAGAAAATACAAATAAACCTCCCCATTTGTTTTATTTTGATGGGGTTTACGGAAAGGGTTTTTTACATGGCCATGAATTTTGAATTAAAAATTGAGCAAACCCAAAAAGTGGTCATGACTTTGGAATTGCAGCAGGCCATTAACCTTTTGCAATTTTCGACATTGGAATTGATCGATTATATTCAGGAGGAAATGACAAAAAACCCGCTGTTGGAAATTCAGGAGAAGGAACAAAGCAGCGATGAAGAAGAGAAGCCCGCCAATAATGAGGAGGATAACGGCAAGGAAGACGATTTTGCAGAATGGGAAGAATACTTTCATGATTCTTTTTATAAGCGGGACCGCAGGGGGGAGATGCAGCGGGATAAGGATGACGGGTTTTCGGCTTTTGAGTATTATGCCACTCAGGAAGCCGGTTTGCAGGAACATCTGGAGTTTCAGCTGAAAATGTCACCGGTCAAGGGCAAGCAGTACCTGATTGCGGAGTACCTGCTTGGTAATTTAAACCCCAACGGATATCTGCAGGGTGAAGTGGCTGAACATGCTCAATTTCTGGGAGTGGCCGAGGAAGAGGTTTGGGAGATGCTCAAAATGATCCAGAGCTTTGATCCCCCCGGTGTAGGTGCCCGGACCCTGGAGGAATGCCTGCTCATCCAGCTGCAGGATCGCCAGGATGTTCCCCCCGCTGTGGAGCCGGTCATTAAAGGTTACCTGCCAGAGGTGGCCGCGGGAAAATACCGGGAAATCGCCGCCAAGTTGGGCATCAGTCCAAAGTGCTTGCAGGATGCGTTGGATTATATCCGTACTCTTAATCCCAAGCCCGGTTCATACCTGGGCGGGGCCGAAGATATCCGCTATGTCTACCCTGATATCATCGTCGAGAAGGTTGAAGGAGAGTATATCATTATTATCAATGATAATGTTCCGCAGCTTTTTATCAATCCCTATTACCATAATCTTTTACAGCAGGGAAAAGGGGAGCAGATCAATAACTTTATTAAAAAGCAGCTTGAAAGTGCCCTCTGGTTAATCAAGAGTATTGAACAAAGGCGCCTGACACTTTACAGGGTTACGGAACAGATTATAAAAGTGCAGGAGTACTTTTTGGAAAAAGGGATTCACAGCCTGAAGCCTTTGACTTTAAAGGATATAGCCCAAAAGCTGGATATTCACGAGTCTACGGTCAGCCGTGCCACGACCGGTAAGTATGTGCAGACCCCGCGTGGCCTTTATCCCTTAAAATTTTTTTTCTCCAGTGGTATTGACGGGCTGCGGGGAGAGACTTATTCTGTTTTAAGCATTAAAGAGCATTTGAAGGAATTGGTGGAGGCGGAAGATCAAAGCGCTCCCTACAGTGATCAAAAGATATCCGAGCTGCTTCAAAAACGGGGCATCAAGGTCTCCAGGAGAACTGTAGCCAAATACCGGCAGGAAATGAATATTCCTGCTTCGTCTTATCGCCGCCGTTTTTAGCTATTTTTACAGCCGAAAAAAAAATTTTTGGAAGAAATGGGTCAAAAAGATCCCGTGTGGGTCTTTTTTTGACCCATTTTTCATAGTATAATAAAAGTGAAAGGAGTAAGCTGCGCAATGAACTTGGATCTGGGAGGGGATTTTTTAAATCTTCTGGCACCGGAGTTTCCCGAAATCCTGGTGCGGCGTTACCGTCTTTTACGTAAAATTTATTATTCTGCTCCTGTAGGCCGTCGTACCCTGGCGGCTTATTTTCAGGTCGGGGAAAGAGTGCTGCGCAGGGAAGTTACCGTTTTGCGGGAGCAAGGCCTGCTTGCTGTTGAATCCAGGGGTATCAGGCTGACCTCTTTCGGTGAAGCGGTAGTTTTATCCGTTACTCCTTATTTAAAATCTTTTTTAGGGTTGACGGTGCTGGAAGAAAAGCTTTTAAAGTTATTAAAAGTGAAACGCGTCATTGTGGTGCCAGGGGATCTGGAGAGTGATGAGGTTGTTTTGCTGGAAATGGGTCGTGCTGCCGCCAGGATTTTGAGGGAATGTCTGGTTGCGGATATGGTTCTGGCCGTATCCGGGGGGACCTCCTGTGCTGCCGTCGCCGATATGCTGCCGGAAGCTCCTGCACCGCCGGGAATTACAGTGGTTCCGGCCAGGGGCGGCCTGGGGGAAGTTGCTGATTACCAGGCGAATACCATTGCGGTAGAGGTGGCGCAGAAATTGAATGCCCGTTACCGGTTGCTGTACCTTCCTGATTCTCTTAGCCAGGGCACGCTGCAGATGCTGCTGCAGGAGGAGAAAATCAAGGAAGTTATCACCTTGATCAATTCTGCACGCGTTTTACTGCACGGGATCGGTGCGGCGGAAGAGATGGCCCGGTGTAGAGGAGCCAGTCCGGAGGAGATGGAAAGGTTGGGTCGCCAGGGAGCCGTAGGAGAAGTTTTTGGGGTTTTTTATAACAGCAGGGGGGAGGTTGTAGAGCGTATCCCCAGTTTGGGGCTCTACCTGGAGGAGCTGGTTAAAAGGGTGCACAACGTGATCGTTGTGGCGGGGGGTAGGAGAAAAGCACGTGCGATTGTGGCTGTGGCGGGCAATCATTCCCGCGATCTATTGGTCTTGGATGAAGGTGCGGCCAAAGAGATCCTCAAACTGTACGGGGAGGGGGAAAACAGTTTATTTTCAACTGCAGGGAACTTTCCCCCGGCCGGGGTGTAGTGCCGGGAGGGGAGCGGTTGTGCTCCCTGGAATGCGGGATAAAATGTTTATATGATGCAAATATTAAGGAGGCAGAGCTTATGGCTGTGAAAGTCGGGATCAACGGGTTCGGAAGGGTGGCTAAATCTTGTTTGCGCGCTGCTTTGCAGCACCCGGAAGTGGAAATTGTGGCGGTAAACAGCATACGTGACCCCAAACTGCTGGCCCATTTGTTGAAATATGATTCGGTTTACGGGACTTTCGAAGCACACGTTGAGGCTCAGGGACAAAATTTGCTGATTAACGATCAAAAAATCCGGATTCTGGCGGATAGGGATCCGTCGCAGTTGGATTGGGAAGGGGTCGGTGCGGAGGTTGTCCTGGAGGCGACGGGAGTTTTCAGGCAGCGGGAGGCGGCTGCCGTTCACCTGCAGGGAGGGGCCCGCAAGGTGATCATCACGGCACCCGGCAAGGGTGTTGATCTGACGATCGTCATGGGGGTAAACGAAGACGATTATGAGCCCGAAAAACACCACGTGGTTTCCAATGCTTCCTGTACCACGAATTGTCTGGCACCGGTGGTCAAGGTCCTGCACGAGAAGGCGGGGATTAAGCGGGCTTTGATGACCACAATCCACTCTTATACCAATGACCAGCGTTTACTGGATATCACGCACAGCGATTTTCGCCGGGCCCGGGCCGCGGCTGTTTCGATGATACCGACCACGACAGGAGCGGCACGTAACGTTGGCCTTGTTTTGCCGGAGCTTGATGGGAAAATCAACGGTGTGGCCATCAGGGTGCCGACTTTTGTGACCTCGCTGGTCGATCTGGTGGCTGAGCTGGAGGTGGAATTCACGGCGGAGGAGCTTAATAAAGCTTTTGTGGAGGCCTCTGAGGGTGCGATGAAGGGCTTTTTAGGCGTTTCCTTTGAACCGCTTGTTTCGATTGATTTCAAGCAGAGTACATATTCTGCTGTTGTGGATGGCCTTTCGACCATGGTGATTGGAGAAAAAATGGTCAAGATTCTGGCCTGGTACGACAATGAATGGGGCTATTCGTGCCGGACTCTGGATCTGGCTGCTTTTTTGGGGGCCAGAGGCCTGTAAATAATTACCCGGGAGTGTGATTATAACCTTGTCCAAAATAACTGTAGAGGATATTGCGGTAGGAGGAAAAAGGGTTTTTGTCCGGGTTGATTTCAATGTTCCTCTTACGCCGGAGGGGGCGGTTCTGGATGATACGAAAATTCGTGCCGCTTTACCCACAATTAAATTTCTTCTGGAGAAGGGCGGCCGGGTGATTCTCGCTTCCCATCTTGGCCGTCCCAAGGGCCGTGTTGTAGATGAACTGCGCATGGATCCTGTCGCCGGGCGGCTTTCTCAGCTTTTGGGCCAGGAGGTGCAAAAAGTTGATGCGGTGGTCGGGGAGGAGGTGGAAAAAGCTGTCGGGGCTTTATCTCCGGGGGAAGTGCTTCTTTTGGAAAATGTCCGGTTTGAGGCCGGGGAGGAAAAGAACGATCCTGAGTTTGCGCAGGCTCTCTCCCGGCTGGCGGATATTTCGGTGAACGATGCTTTTGGGACGGCGCACAGGGCGCATGCCTCCAATAGCGGAGTGTCCCGCTTCATGCCGGTGGTGGCCGGGTTCTTAATGGAGAAGGAGATCCTGCATTTAACTAAAAGCCGGAAAAACCCCCCCTCTCCCCTGGTGGCTATCCTGGGCGGGAAAAAAGTTGCTGATAAAATCGGGGTAATCCGCTATTTTTTGCAGAACGCTGACAGCCTGCTTTTGGGCGGGGCCATGGCCAATACTTTTCTGCAGGCCAAGGGCTTATTTGTCGGCGATTCTTTTTATGAAAAAGATAAAGTTGATGTGGCCGGGGAAATTCTGCAGGAAGCTTCCGACCAGGGCACGGCGAAGATTTTTCTGCCTGTTGATGTGGTTATTACTAAAGAGCTGCGTCCCCATAGCACTTTTAAAATCGTTAAAGCGGCAGAGATCCCGGAGGGGTGGAGCGCCGTGGACATCGGGCCGGAAACGGTGGAGCTGTTTCAGAAGATTATCGGCGTAGCGCGGATGGTTCTCTGGAACGGTCCTTTAGGCGCTTACGAATTTCCTCCTTTTAATCAAGGAACGGAAGTGGTGGCCCGGACGGTGGCGGAGTCCAAGGCGGAATCTATTGTCGGCGGGGGCGATATCGTTGCGGCTCTGGACCGGCTGGGTCTTTCCCAAAAGATGACGCATATTTCCACAGGGGGAGGGGCCATTCTGGAGTTCTGGGAGGGAAAGGAGCTGCCCGGACTGGCGGCGATTAACGAAAGTAAGGAGTAAAGAAAGAAAACCGGTAAGGATGGAGCTGACAGGTTTATGAGAAAGAAAATGGTTGTGGCCAACTGGAAAATGTATAAGACTCTGGCCGAGGCAGAGGATTTTACCCGGCATTTTCCCGGTGAAATCGCCGCGCAGCGCACGGTGGAGATGGTTATCTGTGCTCCTTTTACAGCCCTGGCACGCCTTGCTGTGCTGCTGGAAAAAAAAGCGCTGCAGCTGGGGGCACAGAATATGTACTGGCCCGATGAAGGGGCTTTCACCGGGGAGATTTCCCCTGTGATGCTCAGGGATGCCGGCGTAAAATATGTGCTGATCGGCCACTCCGAAAGGCGCCGGTATTTTGGCGAAGAGGAGACATTAATTCATAAAAAAGTGGCCGCGGCCTTGGAGCATGATTTGATTCCCATTCTCTGTGTGGGGGAAAACGAGGAGCAGCGACGTGCCGGGAAAACGGAAAAAGTTATTCAGGAACAGTTGTGGGGAGCCCTTGAGGGTCTGGGCCTGAAAAATGAGTTGGGTGAAAGAATGGTCTTGGCTTACGAACCTGTTTGGGCGATCGGCACGGGAACTCCGGCCAGGGGGGAAGATGCCGGAGCGGTGGCCGGGTTGATCCGTTCCTTGCTGCGGGAAAAAGGAAGCGGGATGGCTGAAAGAATGCGGATACTTTACGGTGGAAGTGTCCAGCCCGAAAATATTACCGACTTTACGGCGCAAAAGGAGATCGATGGTGCCCTGGTCGGGGGGAGCAGTTTAAAAGCAAAAAGTTTTGCCGCATTGGTTGAGGCTGTTTTAAACGAGAGGGGAGCTTGAAGTGCACGCCTGGGAGAGCGATTTTGTAGCACTGATTATTATGGATGGCTGGGGCCTGGCCGGGAGTGGAAGCGATAATGCTGTTTCTTTGGCTGATACTCCCAACATAGATGCTCTTTACCGCAAATTTCCGGTCACACGCCTGGCTTCCAGCGGTGAGGCGGTGGGCCTTCCGGAGAACCAGATGGGCAACTCCGAGGTGGGACATTTAAACCTCGGTGCCGGGCGCATCGTTTTTCAGGATATGCTGCTGATCAGCAGGGCGATTGAGGAAGGAACTTTCTTTCAAAATGAAGTTTTACAGGGTGTGCTGCAAAAAGTCCGGGAACAAAATTCCGCCCTGCATCTGATGGGCTTGCTCTCTGACGGTGGGGTGCACAGCCATATTACGCATTTATACGCCCTGTTAAGGCTGGCCAGGAAGGCCGGGCTGCAGAAAGTATATATCCATGCGATTCTGGATGGCCGTGATACCCCTCCCCGGAGTGCCGGGGAGTACCTGCAGGCATTGGAAAGGGAAATGGCAGCTCTGCAGATCGGCCGGGTAGCCAGCATTTCCGGGCGGTATTACAGTATGGATCGTGACCGGCGCTGGCCGCGGACGGAAAAGGCTTATCGGGCTTATGTTTACGGGGAGGGACACCGGTCCTGGAGCAGCTTGGCGGCATTGGGAGATGCTTACCACAGAGGGGAAACGGACGAATTTGTTATTCCGACAGTTATTTGCAATGCTGCTGATCAACCGACAGCTTTAATCAACACCGGTGATGGTTTGATTTTTTTCAACTTTCGTGCCGACCGTGCCCGGCAGATCAGCAGGGCTTTTGTACAAAATGATTTCCAGGAGTTCGAGCGGGGTGCCGCCCCATCTTTTCCTGATTATGTTTGTTTTACGGAATACGAACATGATCTTGCTTTGCCGGTGGCTTTTCCACCGCATTATCCCCAAGCCACTCTGGGAGAGGTGCTTTCCCGGGCGGGACGACGCCAGCTCAGGGTGGCTGAAACAGAAAAATATGCCCATGTAACTTATTTTTTTAACGGGGGGCGGGAAGAACCCTTTCCCGGAGAGGAAAGGATTCTCGTCCCCTCTCCTCATGTTGCGACTTATGATCTGCAACCGGAAATGAGTGCGGAGAAGGTGACGGAAGAAGTTTTGGAGGCACTGGATAACTATCATTATGACCTGGTCGTGCTTAATTATGCCAATGCGGATATGCTTGGCCATACAGGGAAGCTGACGGCGGCGATCAAGGCGGTGGAGACGGTTGACAGGGAGGTGGGCCGGGTGGTCGCCAGAGTTTTGGAAAAGGGGGGGACGGCGCTGGTGACTGCGGATCATGGCAATGCTGAAAAAATGATGGAGAACGGCACCCCTCACACCGCTCATACCAATAATGATACCCCTTTTATCCTGGTTTCACCCCGGGGGGGGTATACTCTGCCCGGACGGGGGAAGCTGGCTGATGTGGCCCCGACCATTTTGCGGCTTCTGGGCATACCTGTGCCGGTAGAGATGAGCGGGAAATCTTTGGTATGAAATAATAGACAGTGGTAGGCAAAGTTCAAAAAGAGGTGATCTGTAATGACGACTTTAATCAAGGCTATTTATGCCCGGGAAGTACTGGATTCCAGGGCCAATCCCACCGTGGAAGCGGATGTGGTTCTGAGCGGCGGGTTTATGGGCCGGGCTTCAATTCCTTCCGGGGCCTCCACGGGTACATTTGAGGCTGTGGAACTTCGTGATAAGGATAAAAAACGTTACCAGGGGAAAGGGGTCCTGACGGCCCTGCAAAATATTCGGGAAAAGATAGCGCCACTTTTAAAGGGTAAAGATGCTCTCGACCAGGGTGAGATAGATCGCCTTTTAGTGGAGGCCGATGGGACGGAAAACAAAGGAAAATTTGGGGCCAACGCCATTCTCGGTGTTTCCCTGGCAACAGCGCGTGCGGCGGCCAATGCTCTGAACCTGCCGCTGTATCGTTATCTGGGCGGGTTAAACGGCAATCTTTTACCCCTGCCCATGATGAATATTCTGAACGGGGGCATGCACGCCGATAATAACGTTGATGTGCAGGAATTTATGATTTTGCCGGCCGGGGCCAAAAATTTTCGCGAGGCTCTGCGCATGGGTACCGAAGTGTACCATCATTTAAAAAAGGTCCTTAAAGAAAGAGGCCTGAACACCGGAGTAGGTGATGAAGGCGGCTTTGCTCCGAACCTTACCTCCAATGAAGATTCCCTGCAGCTGATCATCGAGGCGATTGAACAGGCCGGATATGAGCCCGGCGAGGATGTGCAGCTGGCGCTGGATGTGGCAGCGACGGAACTCTATGAGGGGGGTAAGTATCATTTAAGAGGCGAAGGCCTGGAGATGACCTCCAGCAGGTTGATCGAATATTACAGCGACTTGGCGGAGAAATATCCGATTGTATCCATAGAAGACGGGCTGGCGGAGGAGGATTGGGAGGGCTGGAAAGAGCTCACCTCTGCCCTTGGCCAGAAGTTGATGCTTGTCGGGGATGATATTTTTGTGACCAACCCCAAGCGCCTCCGCAGGGGTATAAATAAAGGTGTGGCCAATGCCATCCTGATTAAAATGAATCAGATCGGGACTGTTACGGAGACACTGCGGGCGATTCAGCTGGCGGTGCAAAAAGGGTATAGCTGTGTAATTTCGCATCGTTCCGGTGAAACGGAGGATACAGCCATCGCCGATCTGGCCGTGGCTGTGAATGCCGGCTTCATTAAAACCGGTGCCCCGGCCCGTTCGGAAAGGGCAGCAAAATATAACCGCCTGCTGCGCATTGAAGAGGACCTGGGCAAGGCCGCTGTTTTTCCGAAGAAATAATCTTAAGGTAACCAGGATGTCGGGGCAAACTGCTTGTCAGCCCCGACATCATATGGTAAAATATCTTTACTATCGACAGTATTTTTTTGGATAAATTCGGATAAAGAAGGTGGAAGTTCTGCGTACAGCTTTGACCGTCATCTATGTTATTGTTTGTCTTTCCCTGATCGCTTCTGTTTTGCTGCAGTCCGGACGGAGTGCCGGGCTTTCAGGTGCGATTGCCGGTGGGGCGCAATCCCTTTTTGGGAAAAAAAAGGGCCTGGATGACCTTTTGGGGCGTGTAACTACAGGAATGGCTGTTGGCTTTATGCTCCTGGCGATTGCCCTGACCATCGTGGTTCGTTAAAGGCGATGAAGGTATGGGGTGTGTTTACTGCAGGGTAACAGATTACCAAAAGGGGGGATAGGGGAAAGCATATTATATTATATATATATGTAAGGAACCCGGTTTATACTTAGATAAAGGAGGAGGAAAGCTTGAATCTTTTTACTCTGGTACCGGCAGTAGGGGTTGTCGGTATAATTTTCGCCATTATTCTTTGGGTAAATGTGAGCAAAGTAGACCCTGGAAATAAACGCATGCGTGAAATTGCCGCGGCAATCCACGAAGGGGCGATGGCCTTTCTCAAGAGGGAATATACTACTCTGTCAATTTTCGCCATAGTTCTTTTCCTGGTGCTCGGCTTTGCGATCAGTTGGCCAACGGCTATTTGCTTTCTTGTCGGGGCAGTTTTTTCCGCGATAGCGGGTTATGTGGGGATGAAAGTGGCGACCATTGCCAACGTGCGGACAGCCAATGCAGCCCGGCAGGGGGTTGGCAGTGCCCTCGGCGTAGCCTTTTCCAGCGGTTCGGTCATGGGGATGATGGTTGCCGGAGTGGGACTTTTGGGTGTCGGCGTTCTTTATCTTATTTTTCAAGAGCCTGAAATTGTGAATGGCTACGCCCTGGGGGCTAGCTCGATTGCTCTTTTTGCCCGTGTCGGTGGAGGTATTTTTACCAAAGCGGCGGATGTGGGAGCCGATCTGGTCGGTAAGATAGAGGCGGGTATCCCCGAGGATGATCCCCGTAATGCCGGGGTTATCGCGGATAACGTCGGGGATAACGTCGGGGACGTCGCCGGCATGGGTGCGGACCTTTTTGAATCATATGTCGGTTCGATGATTGCCACGATGACTGTAGGAATCCTGGTTTACGGGATTGGCGGGGTTCTTCTACCCCTTTTAGTTGCAGCGGTGGGTATTATTGCTTCGATCATCGGTTATTTCTTTGTGCAGGCCAAAGAAGGTGTGCGCCTCGGTGCCGCGCTGGAACGTTCTACCCTGGTTGCGGCTGTGATTGTTTTAGTCGCTTCGTATTATCTTTCCGTGCAAGTTTTAGGTGGGATAGGCCCCTTTATAGCCATTATTTCCGGTTTGATCGCCGGGGTGATTATCGGCAAAATAACAGACTATTATACTTCTTACAGCTTTAAACCGGTGCAGGAACTGGCTCGTTCTTCGCAAACCGGTTCGGCTACCAATATTATCAGCGGGTTGGCTTTGGGCCTGAAGAGCACCACCCTTCCCCTGTTGACGATTATTGTGGCGATTGTTGTTGCTTACATGGCGGACGGTGTTTATGGTATTGCCATTGCGGCGGTGGGGATGCTCTCTATTGTCGGGAATACTGTTTCCGTTGATGCCTACGGGCCGGTTGCCGATAACGCTGGCGGCATTGCGGAGATGTCCGAGCTGGAACCGGAAGTCCGCGAGATTACAGATGAGTTGGATGCTGTGGGTAATACCACTGCGGCTATCGGCAAGGGTTTTGCCATTGGTTCGGCTGCCCTGACGGCGCTGGCCCTTTTCACTGCCTATACACAGGCAGCAGGCCTGGATACGATTAATCTTACAGATGCGAGTACCATTGTCGGCCTGTTTATCGGTGGGACGGTAATCTTTTTTGCTACTTCCAGGACGATGGAAGCTGTGGGCCGGGCCGCTTTTGATTTGATCGAGGAAATTCGCCGTCAGTTTCGGGAAATACCCGGCCTGATGGAGGGGAAAGCCCGTCCCGAATATGCCAAATGTGTCGATATCAGTACATCAGCCGCGCTGAAAGAGATGATTGTACCTGGCTTGGCGGCGGTGATTGTGCCGATTGTGGTGGGGTTAATTCCCTTCCTGGGCAAAGAGGCTTTAGGAGGGCTTTTGGCCGGAGCGCTGGTGACCGGGGTACTTATGGCTATCTTTATGGCTAATGCCGGCGGCGCCTGGGATAATGCTAAAAAATGGATTGAGACAGGTCAGCTGGGCGGTAAGGGAAGTGAATCGCATAAAGCTGCTGTGGTCGGAGATACAGTGGGGGACCCCTTTAAAGATACTGCCGGGCCTTCCATCAATATCTTGATCAAGCTCATGAGTATTGTAGCACTGGTGTTTGCTCCACTGTTTTTATAGTCTCATAATGGCAGTAGTGGGTGCTTATAAAGAGAGTAAGTCAAGGCTTGCTCTCTTTTATTTTTTACTCAAGCAGGGTATAATAGTATTAGAGGTAAGATCAGGCGGTCACTGCAAGGAGCCGTGGGCTATGGACAGGCAGGAGGTGTTGGGGCTGGATGAGCTGAAGGCCTGTTCCATAATATGTAAATAGCGACTTTTCGGCAGATTCGCCCACGGAACACGGCCTGGCTGAAAGCTTTGGACGAAAGGGCTGTCTTCGGAAATTATATATTTGATGGGAGTAGGATATGGCTGTCAGTAAAAAACAGGTATTGAAGTTTCTTTTTAAGGAAGATTATAAACCCCTGACCTTTGAAGGTCTCCGTAAAGGTTTGAGTATTGCCAAAGATAAAGATATTCAGGAGTTATTTTCGTTTTTGGCTTCCCTGGAGGAGGAAGGAATTGTCTTTAAAACGTTGCAGGGCCGCTATACTCCGCTTAGAGGGAGAGGGCTGCTGGTGGGAGTGCTGCAGGGGCATCCCCAGGGATATGCTTTTCTTCTGCCGGAAGCGCCGGGGGAGGCAGATGTTTTTATCCCCCGGGAAAGAATCAAAGGGGCGATGCACAAAGATCGGGTCATGGTCCGCCTCCTGGGAAGGGCTCCCAATGGCCGGCGCCGTGAGGGAGAGGTTATCCGCATCCTGAAACGGGGCAGCTCCAGTGTGGTGGGGACTTTCCAGGGTAACCGTCACAGGGGGACTGTTACTCCCCGATGATCGACGTCTTTCTCATGAAATACGGATTTCCCGGGTGTACGGGCCGGTCAACCCCGGAGATAAGATTCTGGTAAATATTACCCGCTGGCCGGATGACTTTAATGGTACTCCCGAGGGGAAAATTGTCGAAGTGATCGGCTCGGCGGATGAACCGGGTGTGGATATAACCTCTATACAGAAAAAATTTGGCCTGCCTTCCGCCTTTCCGGCCAAGGTTCTCCAGGAAGCGGAACGTTGGAATGATGAAGAACAGGTCCTTGCAGCGGCCACGGCAGAAAACCGCCGGGATCTGCGCGCTTTGCCCATGATCACCATCGACGATGAGGACGCCAAGGATCTGGATGATGCTGTGTCTCTGGAAAAAACGGCGAACGGTTACAGGCTGGGGGTGCATATTGCCGATGTCAGTTATTATGTGCGGGAAAGAAGCGCTCTGGATCGGGAAGCTGCCAGGCGGGCTAACAGTGTTTATCTGCCGGATAGGGTCATCCCTATGCTTCCTGCAGAGCTTTCCAACGGGATTTGCAGCTTAAACCCGGGCACCCAACGCCTGGCGATCAGCGTTTTTATGGAACTGACACCGGGAGGGGAGCTGCGAAGCTCTGATTTTTGTTCCAGCCTTATTTGTATCGATGAACGGATGACCTATAGTGATGTAAACCGGATCCTCAAAGGGGATCATGAGCTGGAGCAAAAATATGCCAATTTTCGGCAAACTTTTGCAGATATGCACGTGCTGGCCGGAATTTTAAAAGAAAAGCGCAGGAGACGCGGTGCTCTGGATTTTAACTTTCCCGAAGCCAAGATAATCCTGGATGAACGGGGAAAGCCTCTGGAAATCAAGGTTAGAAAAAATGGCGAAGCTGAAATGATCATTGAAGAGTTTATGCTGCTTTGCAACGAAGTCGTGGCGGATCATTTTTACCGGCAAAAAGTTCCCTTTATTTACAGGGTGCATGAGCGCCCGGCTGAAGATAAGCTCTGTATGCTGCGTGATTTTTTAAGCTTGTTTAACATTAAACTGAAAGGGGATCTCAGCAGGGTTACTTCCCGCAAACTTCAAAAGATTACCGCGGAGATAAAGGACACCCCTCTGGAGAAAACTGTCAATTACGTGATCTTGCGCTCCTTGCCGCAGGCACACTATAATGCATCCCCCGCTGGGACATTTTGGCTTGGCATCCAGTTACTATACGCACTTTACTGCGCCCATCCGGCGTTATCCTGATCTGCTGGCGCACCGTATTTTACGCCATACCCTGGAGGGAACGCTGACGAAGGCGGAATCCCGCAAACTGACCAGTCATCTTCCCCTGCTAGCCAAGCATGCTTCCGAACAGGAACGCATCGCGCTGGAGGCGGAAAGGGAATGTCTGGACTTAAAGAAGGTTGAGTTTATGGAAGGAAAAGAGGGCTGTGACTATGCCGGGATCATCAGCGGAGTCACTTCTTTCGGGTTTTTCGTGGAGTTGGACAACACTGTGGAAGGCCTTGTTCATGTGACAAGCTTGGAAGATGATTTTTACCGCTTCGATGAAAAAAAATATGCCTTGGTGGGAGAACGCGGCAAAAAAGTATATCGCTTGGGAGATCCTCTCCGGGTTCGCCTGGAAAAAGTGGATAAGGAGATGCGGACGCTGCACTTCATGCCCCTGTCAGGACTTTAAAAAAGAACGGAATTGTGCTATAATTTAAATCAGAGTCTTGAAGGAGGCTAAGCCGATACGGGGGAGAATGGAAAAACACAGGGGTAAAGTTCTGGCCCAAAACCGTAAGGCCAGGTACCAGTATTTTATCGAGGAGACCTTCGAAGCCGGTATTGTCCTGCAGGGAACAGAGGTCAAATCAATCCGTCTGGGAAGGGCCAACCTGAAGGACAGCTATGCCCGGGTTGATAACGGGGAGCTTTTTCTCTATGAAATGCATATCAGCCCTTATGATTATGGCAGTTCTTTTAATCATGATCCCCTGCGTACACGCAAGCTCCTGATGCACCGCCGGGAAATTAACAGGCTGGCCGGTTATGTCCAGGAAAAAGGCTATACCCTTGTCCCTTTAAGCCTTTATCTTAAAAACGGTAAGGTGAAGATCGAGCTGGCCTTGGCCAAAGGGAAAAAGACCTATGATAAAAGGCAGGCTATTGCTGAAAGGGATGCCCGGCGGGAAATGGAAAGAAGTTTTAAGGATAAATATTTGTCCAGGTGATTGCACCATGGGTCTGCATTGCTTGCGTGTGGGGTGATGCAGGTGTTTTTGTAGGGGCGATTTAT
Source organism: Dethiobacteria bacterium (assembly GCA_050948785.1). GTDB lineage: Bacteria > Bacillota > Dethiobacteria > DTU022 > UBA8154 > JAAZMI01. Next base: position 127,973 of record JBMNEM010000005.1, on the reverse strand, counting down.
AAATCGCCCGTGTACTTCTTTTTGTCTGGTAATGCCAAACCAGCGTAACAATCATGGGGGTGAAATGGATTCGACGGGGGTAGAAGAGGCAAGAGAAGCGGGTCCAGGACCATGGCCTGGTTAAAACATGGAAAGGCATTAACTGCCAACGATGAATTAGCTTTCGCTGCTTAAAGAAAAGCAGCGCGCCTGCCTTCTCCTTTCCTGCGGGAAAAGAACAGGTGTCATCTGAGCAGGATACCCGGCTTGCAGGCCTCTCCTCCTGCAATTCGGGGAAACTGACAGGAGATAGCGCCGGAGCATTTCGCCTCAGGAAGGCCCCGGTGTAAAAACCAACCTGAGGCTACACCCGTAGATGCTCTTGTAGCTTTACTTTCGGACGCGGGTTCAATTCCCGCCACCTCCACCAATGTCAGGGGCGGCTCTTAAAAATCAAGAGCCGCCCCTGATCTTTTAAAAGTCCTGCTTCAGAGTCCCATGCTCCAACCCGGCGCAGAATGCCTTGTTTTATCCCTCGCTTATAGTAAACAAGGGGAGATCCATGCTATAATAAAGTTTAAAGGCAAATTTGGCCAACTGTAAATATAATCTCTTCCGGTGTATATATATTATATTGACGATTGACGGAAGGGGAAGAAGATGGAGATAGCTTTAGTGTTCAGCGGTTTATTAATATTTTTAGCCAGGGTTCTGGATATGTCCCTGGCAACTTTTCGTATCTTGATGCTGATGAGAGGACGCAGCCTGCTTGCTTCTACGATCGGTTTTTTGGAATCAGGGATTTACTTATTGGCTCTGAGCCAGGTTATGCAGAACCTTGACAGCCCTTTGAATATGATTCTTTTCGCCGCGGGGTTTGCGGTGGGAAATTATGTGGGCAGCAATATCGAGGAACGTATTGCTTTGGGTTATGTTAATGTGCAGGTCATTTCTGTGGACCGCTATGAAACTCTGCAAGCACAGTTGCGGGAAGAAGGTTTTGGCGTTACCTCTGTGGAGGGCAGCGGAAAAGATGGGCTGCATTATATTCTCTATATTCTTTCCAAAAGGCGTGATTTACCCAAATTAATGGAGATGATCAACAATGAGGATCAAAAGGCTTTTATCTTTGCGGTGGATACACGTAAGAATCTTGGCGGCTTTTTCCCCATGCACAAATCCAAATAAACGGTATTAAGTAGCGGGATAATGGGAGGGACCTCAAATAAATCGTTATAAAGCTATTGCGATGCTTGATTCCGGGGTAGGGGGGCTAACCGTTGCCCAGGAAGTTTTTAGACAACTGCCTGCTGAAAGTGTTGTTTATTTTGGTGATACCGCCCACATGCCTTATGGGCCCCGCTCTCCTGAACAGGTCAGGAGTTTTGTATATGAAATCATCGATTTTCTCCAGACCCAGGAAATCAAGGCCTTGATCATTGCCTGTAATGCCGCTACAGCTGCCGGACTGGATAACTATGCCGAAAGAGTGGATTTACCGCTTCTCGGGGTGATTGAACCGGCGGTAAGGGCTGCCCTGAAGCATACCAAGACCGGTAAAGTCGGAGTTATCGGCACGGCCGGGACGATTCAAAGCGGTGCCTATCAGCAGGTTTTTCAGAGGCTGGCTCCCGGAGTGCAGTTATACAGCCAGGCCTGTCCTTTATTTGTTCTGATTGTCGAAAACGGCCTTGTAAATTCACCTGAAGCACGGTGTGTGGCAGAGGAATACTTAAAACCGCTGCAGGAAAAAGGGATTGATGCGCTGATCCTGGGCTGCACTCATTATCCTTTGATGGCCGGTGTGATCCAGGAAGTCATCGGCTCCGGCATAAAGCTGCTCAGCTCGGCGCAGGAAACAGCTCGGGAAGCGAAGGAGCTTTTGGCCCAAAGGAACCTGCTGCGCCAGGAAAATGCGGAGCCGCAGCACCGCTTCTTTGTCAGTGGCCCGGCGAAGCCTTTCGCGGATCTGGCGTCAACCATACTTCGCAGCAAGCCCAAAGCCTACCAGGTAATCCTGCCCTGGTAACCCCACACCAACCGCGGGGACGTACCTTGTGGCCGGTCCTTGTGGCCGGTATTATTTTTTTTCATAATTAGCTTTTGTCTGCTATAAATATATAGTAGTAGGACAAAGGTTAGGAAGTGAAAATGACTATGGCTGTAAAAAAGACCCTCCGGCGTTATATTTTTTGGGCTTTTTTCATCGGTTTAATTTTACTGCTTTCAGGATGCCTGCGGGAATTTTTTCTTCCGATTTCTCCACAGAAGGAGGGGGCGGAGATTATTTCCGCAGAGGAGGAGGCAGGTCAGGCGGAAAAAGAAAGATTGCCTGAAGGAGTATTATATCCCAGGATATATTTGGTGGATGGAAAGAGGGAGTGTCTTCTTCCGGTCACAGTTGCCCTTCCCTGGACGGAGGGTGTAGCCAAAGCCACCCTGGAAAAGCTGATTGAGGGGCCCACCCCGGCCCAGGAAATGCGTTATGGATTGAGCTCACCTTTGCCTCCGACGACAAAGGTACGGGGGTTGACAATTCGGGAAGGGCTGGCCAAACTGGATATAAGTGCATCTTTTCTGGATTATGATCCCGGGGAGGAAGAGCTTGTTTTAAACAGTGTCATTTTTACGCTTTTGCAATTTCCTGCTGTAAAAAATGTACAGCTGCTGGTTGAAGGTGCTGCTTTGGAGACTTTTCCCGGGGGAACTTCCGGGAAAGAAAATTTTGATCGGGAACAAGTTTTAAACCGGGATGTCGGGGGAGAGGAAGATCTTTCCGGTTTGGAACAAACCCAGGCGGTTACAATCTATTTTTGCACCGTTTTAGGGGAGAACCATATTTTTTATGTTCCTGTTACCCGCCTTGTCCCGGCGGAAGAGGATATTGTGGCGGTTACGGTGAAGGAGCTTTTAAAAGGACCGCACGCCGGCCGCTTTCTTTTCAGTGAATTGCCTGCCGGTACGAAGTTGCGAAATTTCATGCTGGAGGAAGGTGTTTTAACCGTAGACTTTTCCAGGGAAATATTAGACTATCAGGGCGGACTAAGCGGTGAAAAAAATATGCTGATGCAGTTAATTTTAACCTTGACGGAGATTCCCGGGGTGGAAAAAGTCCAGGTCCTGATTGCCGGGGAAAAAACCACCCTGGCTTACGGTACATCCTTTGAGGAGCCCTTGGCGCAGCCACTGATGATCAATCCTTTGTTTAGTTCTTCCCCGGGTGGCGTTCATGATGGTCAGGATTTCAAGAATATGAATGGCCAGGAAGAGGGCAGGACTAATAACTAAACTAATTAAGGGTATAATGGGTAATGATTTTTACGTTAAAATATTAGGAGGCATTTAACAGTTTTAACAGTTATAGGAAAGCAGGGAATTTTAGATGCGTTCTGACGGACGAAACAATGATGAACTGAGGCCGGTGAAAATTACACGAAATTTTTTGCGCTATGCCGAAGGGTCTGTTTTAATGGAGGTCGGTAATACACGGGTAATCTGTGCGGCTTCAGTTGAAGAGGGAGTTCCACCCTGGATGAAAGGCGGGCAGCGGGGCTGGGTTACAGCAGAATATTCCTTGCTCCCCCGTTCAACGCAAAACAGAATTGTCCGGGAGGCGGCGCGCGGGAGGATCAGTGGACGTACATATGAAATCCAGAGACTCATCGGGCGGGCACTGCGTGCGGTAGTAAACCTGGAGGCACTGGGTGAAAGGACGATCTGGCTGGATTGTGATGTGCTGGAGGCGGATGGTGGTACACGGACGGCGGCGATTACTGGTGCTTTTGTAGCCCTGGCTGATGCTCTGCATTATCTGCAAAAGGAGGGGAAGATCCGTAGTTTGCCTTTAACCGACTACGTGGCGGCGGTCAGTGTGGGGCTGGTTGCCGGAGACCCCCGGTTGGATCTTTCTTATCAAGAGGATAGCGGGGCGGATGTGGATATGAATATTGTAATGACCGGCCGCGGGGAATTGGTTGAAATCCAGGGTACCGCCGAAAAAAAGCCATTCAGCAAAAGCGAACTGGATAAACTTTTAGAGTTGGGGAACCGGGGCATCGAAATTCTTATTTCCAAACAGAAGGAATCTTTAGGGGAAATAGCACAAAGGATTGGTCAGGTACAGAAAAGAAAGTTGATTTTAGCTACACACAATCAAGGGAAAGTTGCCGAGCTGCAAAGAGTGCTGGCCTCCTTCCCTCTGGAAATTATATCTCTCCGGGATCTTTCCGGTTTGCCGGCAGTGCCTGAAACGGGGTCGACTTTCGAGGAAAACGCTCTTCTCAAAGCGGAAACGATCAGTCGTCTCACCGGGGAGATGGTTCTGGCTGATGATTCGGGGCTGGAGGTTGCTTCTCTCCAGGGTAAACCGGGAATTTTTTCGGCACGCTTTGCCGGGGAAAGCGCTACAGATGAAGAAAACAATACTTATTTGCTGAAATTAATGGCCGAAGTTCCCCCGCAGGAGAGAAAGGCACGCTTTGTTTGCGCGATGGCCTTGGCTGTTCCCGGCCAAAAGACGGCTGTGGTGGAAGGCGGCTGTGAAGGTTTTATTGCCGCTGCGCCCCGCGGTAATCATGGTTTTGGTTATGATCCCCTTTTTATTTTTGCGGGAGAAGGCCAAACTTTTGCAGAAATGGAGCCGGAGCATAAAAACCGTGTCAGCCACCGGGGACAGGCTTTGGAAAAAATTAAAAAATTGCTGGCGAGTATAAAGTTGCTGTAGGGTTTAGAAAGAATTCCAGGAAGAAGACTGGGTTTCCCCCCTTTGATGAATAGCTATGAGTCCAAGCAGGAAAAGAGAGACCTCGTTTTAGTATTGAATTTTCTCCGGGGGTATGTTAAAATCATTATTGTAATTGTAATCAAAGAATGTAGTTTTAGCGGGGCGTGGCGCAGTTTGGGAGCGCGCTTGGTTTGGGACCAAGAGGTCGCAGGTTCAAATCCTGTCGCCCCGACCATGATTATAACGGGGATCTGCAAAAACGCCGTTAACCCAATATACAACTAAAGACACCGCTTTGTCACTTTTTTGACATACTTTTTGTAATAACAAAAAAGGGCAGTTTAAGCGGGATTGCGAAGAGTGCGATGGAGAGGGATTAAATCCAATAACAAGAGTGAAGAGTAAGAGGAATAAAGAAAATTAAGTACCGGGAGCTGCAACTCCCGGTATTGTCTTCTTAATGAGGATTATTCTCCAAGCAGCTAACAGGCTGCTGTAGCTTCCTTCTTTATTCTGGAGGCCCCGGAGGGTTGGAAATGTGAACGCCGGTTACCACCAATGTCATTCTTTTAGATCTGTTTTTGGATCTCCAAGAGCCCTTGCAGTGCCCCGCATGGTATGGAGATGTGCGGCGGGGAAATTTGATAATCACGTGGGTTGATGCGCACTACCGTGGCGTTGTGATGTCCCCCCAGGTCTTCGCTCATGTGGCGAATGGTAGAAATGGCTGTGCCGGCGCCCATTTCAATTACCACCATGGGAGGGCGGCAATGTTCCAGGAAAGTGCGGAAATTATTTCCTTGCATGTCTGAACGGTTGCCGATCCAGGAAAAATCTCCGAACATGAGCACGTTTGGCCTGGAGACATTTCCGCAGTGAGGGCAGCGCAGGATCTTTTGAGCCCGCATGGTTGAGAGGTCTACGGGGATGTTCTCCGTGTTTTTCCAGATAGCGTCGCTGCAGGGTGTGAGGCATTGTAGATAATGAATAGAACCGTGTATTTCGTAAACCTTTTCTTCTGGGAAGTTTGCTTTCTGAAATTGACCGTCCACGTTGGAGGTAACGACAAAATAGTCCATGCGCCGGTGAATGATCCACTCCTGCAGCAACTGAAATCCCTCGTGGGGTATGGTGTTACGGTAGAGGTCAATACGGTGGGCATAAAAGCCCCAGCCAAAAGCAGGGTCAGCGCTGAAGTGCACAGGGTCAGCAGCGTCGTAGTAGTTGATCCCCAGGGGTGCATACATGGGGTAAGTTTTCCAGAAACCTCTGTCTCCTCGATAATCGGGTAAGCCTGAATCCACGCCTGCTCCGGCACCGGCGGTGATGACCATGGTGTGAGCATTATTTATAGCTCTGGCAGCCTCTTTGCAAACTTTAGTCAAATCATCATTTTTTGTCATTTTATTTATTTACCATTCTTTCTTTTTTTTGACCATTTTATTTTCTATTATTTATATTTTCTATAGTCTTTTGTTTGAATCCTTCCCATGAATGCCGAAAAAGTATCTGCTCTCATAGGTTGAAAGGCCCAAGAATCTAACTTGTTCAGGCATTCATGGGGAATATAAAATTAACGCTTTTCCATGATCAACATGGAAAATAACTTTCTAAAAGCGGGCGTTTATGGTATACTATTAAACGGAGTTAAAAGCTTTTTTACAATTTGGGACGAAGAGGTTACCGGCTCAAAGCCGGTCGCCCCGGTCAATATTTTTTTGCGGGTGTAGCTCAGTGGTAGAGCCCTGGCCTTCCAAGCCAGTCGCGTGGGTTCAATTCCCATCACCCGCTCCATTTATTTTTATGTTTATGTATTGATGAGGTGAGCGCATGCCGGAATTTAAAGTTACCTTTAAATGTGCCGATCTGATTTTGGAAGGTTTTCTGGCTTTGCCCGGATCGCCGGCTCCTTGGGCGGGGGTGCTTCTCTGTCATCCCCATCCTCTTTATGGCGGGAATATGGATAATAATGTTATTCAGGCTGTCAGCAGGGCGTTGGTGGCACAGGGTCTGGCAGCCCTGCGTTTTAATTTTCGTGGTGTGGGCAGCAGCCAGGGTTCTTTTGGCGGAGGAGTGGGGGAGGAAGAGGATGCGCATGCCGCGCTTTCCTTCCTTTGCGGTTATGCGGGTATTGACGCTAAGAGGATCGGCATTCTCGGCTACTCTTTTGGGGGGATGGTGGCTCTTTCCACGGGTGTGCAAAGCGATCTGGTTCAAGCCATGGTCGGGATATCGCCTGTTATTTCTCCCGGTCTCTTACAAAAGTGTTTTAAACCTCTGTTGTTGACTTATGGAACGAAAGATGATGTTATCCCTCCAGCAAAAATCATCTCAGAGGCTGAAGGCCTGCCTGGCTCCGGAATTATGGAAGCGATTGAGGGGGCTGATCATTTTCTCTGGGGGTATGAAGAGAAGGTGGCGGAAAAAGCGGCGGCTTTTTTGGCCCGGCAGCTCCGTCCAGAGCAGGAAAAGAAATAGCATGAACCAGCTATAGAGTCTCAGTTATTCATTGACTGAGCCACTTCCTCCATCGAGATTATTTTATCTCACTTCGGTGTGTCCATCAAACCAGGTAATGCTCCTATTGTTATTATTACGGTGTATTATTACAAAGTGCAAAGTGAGCAACGCATTCCACGGCACGCTGCTTCCCGTTGAGGGAAATAGCGTGCCAAAGCAATTTATCTAGCTGCTCTCTGTAGGCCACCGGCTGACCCCTGCGACAGAGCTGTTTCTACCCACCTGTATCAATTTACCCTGGTATTGGCATTATTATTAATTACTTTATTTTTTATCTCTATTCAGGGGATGCAATAAACGCATACAGGCGAAAATCTTTTGATCCAGTTTGTTAGAAATCAAAACCACTTCCGGATGAGAAAAATCCCCATACTCTTGGACCTTGGATTGCAGTGTTTTTTTCAATTTTTTAATTTCTGTATTCAGTTTAGCGATTTCTCTGTCATTTTCATACACTTTCACTGTTTTCACTTCTTTCTTCCCTGTTCAATAGCGGCTCATCATGTGACTGGTAAAGCAAACGGCAAAACTCCGGGTTTTCCTGCTCGGCATTGTAAAGGCAGATGATCACGATCTCCAGGTCTTTGATACTCCAGGAAAGATTTTTTTCCCAGAGGAGCAACTGATTTTGTAAAAGAGGACAGTGCAGAACCGTCAAGCAGGATTCTTAGTGATGTAAATTCTTCCTCGCGGGCTTGATCGAGCAGTTCTTTTAAAATTCTTTTTAATTCCAGAGGAAACCGGGCTTTATACAAAATTCTCCATAAACCTTCCAGACTGGGCATCTTTGCCAATTGCTTGTCCCGGATCGATGTTCCCGCGAGGGTACTGCAACTGCTTAATTCTTGAAGAAAGACTGTTTCACTTTTTTCACTCATAAAATAGAGGCACTTTTCATTATTGGCCAGGGCTGCGGCCAGGTATGCTGTGGCTTTAACGACAAAATGAAGGGTTCCATTGTAAAAATCTATATAATGACAGCCCAATAAAAAGGCACCGGGCAGGTAACCTGCAGGCACTAAACGACGCAAGTCCTCGGGCCATGTTATCAGCTGGGAAATGCCTATGTAGCTGCGCAGGCAGTCAACAAAGGTATCAATTATATAGGGGTCAAAATAGCCTCCTTTTTCTTCTCTTAAGAGTTCAATCCCTTCTTTAACAGTCTTGGTCTCTCTCTCCTTAAAAGGGTGTTCCGCTATCAGGTTGTCAAACATATTGGCGGCAGCAATAATCCTGGCACCAAGGGGTATGCTATGACCTTTCAACCTGGAGGGAAATCCTTGACCGTCAAATCTTTCATGGTGGTGGATAATCAAGGGTAATATTGATGGCATGTTTTTTGTTTCGATTAATGATTTGATTACTTCCCCGCTGTAGAGAGGATGTTTTCTTAAAATATTTTGTTCTTGAGGAGCAAGAAGCCCCGACTTGTTGAGAACCGCGCCGGATATTTTAATTTTACCGATATCATGAAGAAAGGCGGCGTATTCTATGGCGGATTTCTCCAGCGGGTGTAGTTGCATTTTTTTCAAAATAAGCTGGGTGTAAATAAGGACTCTTTCGCTGTGACCATAAGTATAGTTATCCCGGGCATTGATTACCGATAACAAAGTTCGTGCTTTGCTTAAAAACTCATCTCTTTTTTCTGCCCGGTTAGTGCTGGATTGAGCGAAAAGAGGATAATAAAGCTGAACACGGTTTCCTTTCAACGCTTTGGCTCTGTATAAAGCTTCATCTGCTTTTTGGAGCAGCTTTTGAAAGTCCGGAGCATGATCCGGGAATAAGGCTACACCTGCAGAGGCGGACATGTTCCAGCCATTTGGTTTAAAACTTTGGCAGGCCTTGATTTCTTCTTTGATTTTCTCGGCTTTAGACATAACCTCTGCAGTTTTTTGGCAGGGAACAACAATTACAAATTCATCCTCACCGTAACGTGCCGCAAAATCTCCTTCTGCTAAATTATTATTTATCGCGGCTGTGATCTTTTGCAGCAAAATTTTGCTGTGGTCCGGAGAAGAAAGCTTGCTGTAAAGCTTAAAGTTATCCAGGTCGAGCACGATCAAACCTATTTTACCCTGGTCATCCTTATGCGCAGCGATCATTATTTTTAGTTGTTTCTGGAAGTACTGGTAATTATAAAACCCTGTTAATTCATCCCGGGTTACTTTTTGCGTCAGTTGGCTCTTTATAGAGTGTTCCAGTTCTGCGACATTTCCTATAAACCAGCTAAACAAAAAAAAAGTGCAGGATAATATAATGTTCTCTTCCAGGATTACCAAACTTTTTTCCGGACAGAGCAGATAAAAAAAGAAATTTACAAAGGTGCTGAAAAAGGAAACGGCATACCCCCATTTTAATCCAAATCTCAGGCTATAAAAAATAACCGGTAATAAAAACAGTATTCTGAAACTACTGCGACCCCCTCCTGTTAAATACAAGAACAGGATAGTAATGATTGGAGGAAAGGCTAGCTGCAGGTGGTCAGCTAAAACAGGGTTTATTTTACTGGAGCGATGGCTTATTTTGTTCAGGAATGTCAGTATCAAGTAAAGAGGAAAAGGGATACAGATAAATACCCACCAAGAAGCGAACCGGAAATTAATCTTGGACAGAAACCGGGCTGCTGTAAAGGCGGTCATGATTACTGTAAAGATTATAGCTAGAGGAATTACTGAGTCTCCTGTTTGGAATGCTTTTCTTTTTTCAAACAACAAAACACCTCGCTAACTAGCGTGTGCAAGGGAGAAGCTTCTTTTTTATCTCTTATTAAATTCGTTAAAAAATTAGTAATTCCTGCAAAAAAATAGATTTTTTTCAGTAATTTATCTTTCTTCAAGCAAAAGGGCCATAGATTTACAACTTTTGGAATTTTACCCCGGCCGCGCTGCAAAAAATTTTTTTTACCTTGACAGAGCATTCTTTATACTGTATTATGCTGTATACAGCATAATACGAAGTTGTATTTGTACAGCCGTTGTGAATAACTATTCATATATGTAAAGCATCTTCGATTTATAGTCTCTAAGGCGCCTGTGCTATGAGGCTATAAACGCCAGGTATAATGGAAAACTGTTATGCCCCCCATTGTGGAAAGGAGATGTAGGGAATTGTATTTCTTAAAAACACTGCTTTTGAGGATGGTAAGACCTTATGCAGTGTTTTTTTGCAGTTAATCGATGGATTTCCAGGGTAAGAGCCAACTCTGGAAATAGGCGGTGAAATGGTAAAAAATCTCCGCTGCTGGTTATTCAAGAGGTCCAGGTGGAGGCTAAGGCGGGAAAGCAGGCAGCTAACCTTGACTTTGAAATTCGCTCCGGTACCGTTTTAGCTTTACGCCTTAAAAAAGGGGAAGAGGAGCAGAGGGTTGAACTGTTTCCTTCCCCTCAATTTTTTAGAGAATAGTGAGGATTGTGCCCGGGTTTCTGCGCCGGGTCAGGGTTGACGTATTTAGTAGTTCGTGATAACTAGATGAGTGTGCAGACCATAGTTATAGTCCGGTGGGAGGTAAGGCCATGCAGTCAGAGTTGGAATATAAATCACACAGAAAATATTACCTGTCAAATCGTGATCTTTTAATTATTGCCATCTTGAGCGGAATCGGCGGGGTGATGAGCACCTATGTCGGTTATTTGGGAAATTTTCTGAACCGCCTTTTCGGTGTTCCTTTTGGTGCAGGTCAGTTTCTTTCCGGACTTCATATTTTTTGGATTATTTTAGCGGCGGGTCTTGTCAGATTGCCGGGGGCAGCCACCGCTGCCGGATTGCTGAAAGGGGTCATTGAGCTTTTCACAGGCAGTACGCATGGGGTGGCCATTGTTTTTGTGTCTTTGGCCCAGGGCTTATTTGTAGATCTCGTGCTGCTTCTTCTGCGGCGGCATAGCCTTCCGGTTTATGCTCTGGCCGGGGGGATGGGTTCCGCTTCCAATGTGCTTGTTTTTCAAGCCCTTTATTTTTCCGGCGCGCCCCTATCCTATATTCTTTTTATTGCCGGGCTGTCTTTTTTTTCCGGTATTCTTTTCGGCGGCGGTTTTGGGCACGGGGTTTTGGAGATTGTCCGGCAGGTCAGGCCTTTCCGTCTGGGTACAGGGCTTGCAGGATCTGCTTCGCAGGTGTCGGCAAAAGCTTTTTCCCGGCGCCTGCGGGTTGTAGGGCTGGTGCTCACAATCCTGTTTGCAGTAGTGTTTTCAGCCGGGGCTGTTTATTATTTTGCCGCGATCTATGAGTCCCCTTGGAGCGGGCCGGAGTGTTTGGTGGAGGGGAAGGTGGAGCGGCCGCTTAATTTTCAACTTTCCCGCTTTGCCGGGCAGGAGACGACCATCGTTGCCGAACTGGTCGGAGAGGTGACTTATATACCTCCCGAGGAGTACACCGGTATTCCGGTAAAAGTTATTTTGGAGGCAGTGCTGCCCAAACCGGAGGCCAGCCTGGTAAAAGTAATTGCCAATGACGGGTATATGGTTGAATTTCCACTGGAAGAAGCGCTCAGTGATGAGGCTATGCTGCTCATTCAAGAGAACAGTGCTTTACGCCTGATTGCCGGAAATTATTCCGGCGGTTACTGGGTAAAGCAGGTCAACAAGTTTGTTGTCGAGTAACGGCCACTGTAATAAGAAAGGGAATTTATATGCAGGAACCGATCGCTCTGGTTGAAGGGCTGAGTTTTACTTATGCGGGTGCATCCCGCCCTGCCCTTGAAGATCTTCATTTGCAGGTAATGCCGGGGGAATTTGTTGCCATTACCGGCCCCAGCGGTTGTGGTAAATCTACCCTGGCTTTTTGCCTTACCGGGTTTATCCCGCACGCTTTTGCCGGGGAAATGAAGGGTTTTGTCCGCGTCGGTGGCCTGGATACACGGCGGGTTACTCCCGGCAAGTTGGCCGGGATTAGCGGCCTGGTTCAGCAGGACCCTGAAGCCCAGCTCTGCACCCTTAAAGTTATTGATGAGGTTGCTTTTGGGCCGGAAAATTTGTGTTTACCTTCCCAGGAAATTAAAAAGAGGGTAGAGTGGGCCCTGGCCGCGGTGGACTCTCTGGACTTGTTGTTCAGGGATGTTTACTCTCTTTCCGGAGGGGAGAAGCAGCGTGTGGCCATTGCCTCTGTACTGGCGATGACACCCGGCCTGCTGATCCTGGATGAACCAACTGCCAATCTGGATTTGCGCTGTACAGTTGAAGTTTTAACCGCCATTGAAAAGTTGCGCCGTAAGAAAAATACGGCTATAATTGTGATCGAACATCGCCTGTCAAAAGTGCTACCTTTGGCCGATCGCCTGGTGGTCATGGAAGAGGGTAAGATTACTGCTGCCGGGGAACCCCGGGGAATATATGCAGGATACCGGGAGAAACTATCCCGCAGTAAAAAGAAGCCTCTACCGGATTTGGGGTGCACCTTGGCGGCGTCTGCCTCGCCGGGGGCTGAAGCACCGGAGAAATTTAGGGGCTGGGATAAACCGTTGTTAGCTGTAAAGAATTTAACTGCGGGCTATACTTCCACGCCGGTGATCGCGGGTATCGATTTTACACTTTATCCGGGAGATCTTTTAGCGTTGATGGGTGATAATGGCAGTGGAAAGACATCTTTGCTTCATGCCCTTTTGGGCATCCTCCAGCCCAAGGAAGGCCACATTATTTTTCAAGGCCGGGAAATTACCGGTTGGAGTGTTGCCCGCCGGGCCCGGCTGATGGGACTGACCTTTCAAAATCCCAACCACCAGCTTTTTGAAAAAACTGTCCTGCGGGAAGCACAGCTGCCCTCCCTTTTTCTCCGGCAGGGGGAGGTAGGAGAACATTCCGTGGAAAATCTTCTGGAGTTTTTTGGTTTGCTACCTTATAAAGATAGAATCCCCCAAGCGTTGAGTATGGGTGAAAAAAAACGGCTCGCTTTGGTTTCTGTCCTTGCTTATCAACCCCCTTTGCTGCTTTTGGATGAGCCCTTGGTGGGGCAGGATGAGGAAAAAATAGTTTTTTTACAGAAAATACTGCATAAATACAGGGAACAAGGGGGGGCTGTCTTCATGGTCTGCCATGAACCGGCGGTGGTGCGGGCTCTTGAGGCGCGAGTGTTGTTTTTGGAGGACGGAAAGCTGGTTATTGACGCACCCGCAGAGGAAGCGTTTTCATTTCTAGAGGAAAAAGGTTATCAGGAGCAGTATAATTAATTTTAAAAACGTAGCGTAATATAATGTAATATATATGATGTGTGTGTTTTTTTAAAAAGGCTGGTAGTAAAAAATACCCGCATGAGGAGGCCATGGTGAGCGCTAAACGGGGTTTTTTCGCTTTAGGAGAAGGGTCAAGTCTTTTTTACCCCGGACTGAGTTATGTTCCGGGGACTACTTTTGTTCATCGTCTCCATCCATTGGTTAAACTCGTCGTGCTAATTGTTTTTAGCTTGACGGTGCTGTCCAGAACCCATTATTTACCGGGTTTGCTTCTTTTAGGTTTTCTACTGGTAGCTTATAAAGCGGCAGGCCTGGGGTTTTCTTTTTTCTGGCGGAAGCTTCGCATAATCATTATATTTAGTTTCTTTATTTTTTTGGTGCAAATTCTTTTTGTACGAGAGGGTTTTTTACTCGGGGAGATTCTCATCTGGAAATTCAGGCTGGGAATCTGGTCCGGAGGCCTGTTGGGAGGGATGGGCCTGGCCCTGCGCTTTATTAATATCATTGCCTCCAGCTTCCTTTTTGTTACTGTTACGGATCCGAACCGCCTGGCCTATAGCTTGATGCAGGCCGGTTTACCCTACCGCCTGGGTTTTATGCTGATCACCGCCCTGCGTTTTATTCCCGTTTTCCACCGGGAGCTAAATCAGGTGCGTTCAGCCCAAATGGCTAAAGGCATTGAGCTGGAAAAGATTTCGTGGCGTAAATTAGGGCAATATGTTTATTACCTGCTGATTCCTCTGGTTCTTTCTGCCCTGGAAAAAGTTGATTTTCTCACTGTTTCGATGGAAAGCCGCGCTTTTGGTCTTTATCCCTCTAGAACCTACCTATCACGCCATGTTATAACCTGTGTCGATTGGCTCGTCCTTGTGTTGGTCCTCATCTTTTTTCTCGTTTTTTACCTCTACTTCCATTTTTACTGCCCGTTTAATTTTTACTAGAATTTTCCAAGCCCGGCCGGTTACCTGATTTTTGCATTTTGTGTTCGCAATTTACCATGCTGCCGGAATACGTGCAATCTCCCTTTGTGACGGGTTGAATGGCTGCATTTTTGTGTTCAGGGTGGATTGTACCTCTATAACGGAGCTACACTATTCCGTAGATACAAAATATTCTAAATAACTTGACAAGTTTGACATGAATGAATATAATAAATAATATAACTAATTAAGGGGTGGATTAGTCCAATTAAGGGGGTGATGACGGCAATTTTAAACTGCTTAAATTTATTTTAATCACAAAAGGAAGGTGGGTTTATTGATTCGTAGGCAGGGTGCAGTTACAAAGGTCCACTATGGTTGGATTGTAATCTTTATGGGTTTGCTGACCACTATTGGTGCACATGGTTTTGGGAGAATGGCCTATACGCTTATACTTCCGGAAATGAGCAAAGGACTGGGGATAACCTTTACCCAGGCCGGTTTGCTGCAGGCTGGAAACATGACGGGGTATCTTCTCTTTGCACTTGTTGGCGGGATATTGGCCTCCATGTACGGCAGCCGCATCGTGATCACCCTTTCTCTGATGCTGATGGGCATTACCATGTTGTTGACAGGGATAGCTTCTTCATTTAATTTTGCACTGATTATGCGCTTACTTACTGGAATCGGAAACGGGGGGGCATATGTTGTTGCTGTGGCCTTGGGCACATCCTGGTTTGCCATGCAGCGGCGGGGTTTTGCTACGGGGATTGTTATCGGCGGCGTTGGCGCCGGAACACTTCTCTCCGGCATTATCGTTCCTGTTATTTTCAGGGCTTATGATACCCAAGGCTGGTCTTATGCCTGGTTTTATCTGGGCGGTATGATTCTTGTTATCGCTGCTATTTGCGGGATCTTTTTGAGAAACAGGCCCGCTGATTTAGGTTTGCAGCAGGTTGGTTCTGAAACGGTAAATCTTCCGCCGGCAGCACCGGCAAGGGGCAAGGCCGGCAATTTGCAGTGGGGGCTGATCTACAGGGTTAAAGAAGTCTGGTATATCGGCATTGTATATTTCATGTATGGCTTTTCTTATGTTATCTATATGACCTATTTTAAAGCTTTTCTTTTAGATGCCGGTGTTGCAGATGCCAGGGCCAGTGCCATGTGGGCTCTGGTGGGAGGGCTAAGTATTTTTTGCGGGGTTATCTGGGGAAGTATCTCCGATATCTTGGGCAGAGGTAATGGTGCAGCACTGGCTTACCTGACCCTGGCCTGTTCTTATATCATTTTTGCCGTTTTCAATTCTATGGGCGCTTTTTATCTTTCAGCCGTGCTTTTCGGCTTGAGTGCCTGGAGCATACCGACAATTATGGGTGCTGCAGCAGGAGACCACGTGGGTCCGGATCTGGCACCTGCAGGTGTGGGTTTTGTAACACTCTTTTTCGGGCTTGGGCAGGTGTTCGGCCCGATTTTGGGAGGTTATTTCAGGGATGCAACCGGAGCTTTTGCCCTATCTTTTATCGTGGCTGCAGTTGTTTCAATGATTGGGCTGATTGGATCGCTGCTGCTGATCAAAAAACCCCCGGCAGAGGTAACACCGGGAGCTGAAATAAAGGATGCCTGATTTTTACTGATTATTTATTGTAACAGATTGTTTTTTATTGCTTACCGGTGTCGGCAGTGCTTGATGAAGCGCTGTTATCCCGGGCTGTAAGCAGTGTAGAGACGGATACCGGTTGCAGGCCGCATGCTTGTAATCCTTGAATGATCTCCGGTAAAGCTGCGAGTGTGTTCGGGCGTCCTTCATGGAGAATGATAATGGAGCCCGGTTGGACCTGTTCCATAACCCTTTTGACAATTTCCTCCGGAGGTGGTTCTTTCCAATCCCGGGGGTCGACATCCCAGTAAACTAGTTTTTGGCCCAATTCTTTTGCCGCAGCAAGTACATCTGGAGAGCCGCGGCCGTACGGGGGTCGAAAAAAAGTAATTTCCTGCCCCCATAGTTCGTAAATCTGCGCCGCCGTTTCCTGTAAATCGGCGGCGATTTGTTTTGTTGTGAGTCGATCCATTTGGTCGTGTTTCCAGGAATGGCTGCCAAGCTCACTCCCTTGCGCAATGATTTTTCCCACTGTTTCAGGATGGAGACCGGCTTGCCGGCCGATGATAAAAAACGTGGCTTGAATACCATATGCTTGCAGTACAGCGAGGTACTGTTCCGTCATTTCCGGACAAGGGCCGTCGTCAAAGGTTAGCGCCACTTTGTCTTGCACATCAAGCCGGTAAATGACCGGCAATGTTTCGGCAGGAAGAAATTCTTCTTTATCGCTGCCGGTTTTTATCTGAAGATTTTCTTCTTGCAGGGTTTCCCCGGCTGAAGTTTCAGTTGTTGCTGTTTGTTGTGGCAGGACGGCTGGATTCCCCTCCCCCGGTTGGAGTGTTTGTGGGGGAGTGCTTTCAGGTTTCGGCAGTTCCGCTTCCTGATTGGCGCTTGGCTGTACAAACGCGGGCTGTATTTGTCGCGCTGGTTGTGTATGTACCCATAAGTCGAAGGTCATATTTTTGGCAGGAGCAAACAGGGGCAGGGGATAGAAAAAAATACTGATAAAGACCATTGTTCCAACAAAAATTCGCAGGCCGGGCCACAACATTATATGTATTCTCCTTTTTTATTGTTGCTCTTTATACATGAAGACATTTATTTGCATTTTGGTTCCAGTGTAGGGCATTTTTGGACAGGTTTAGAGTAAATATTTTTCCCATGGATTTAAAAAATGATGTTGTAATTTTGTGTTATATAAAATTTCCCGGGAAATAGCTTTTTCGACAAGAGGGTTTGGCATTATTTGCTGAGCGGCACTGATCTTTTACGGGGAACCAACCAATGTTACAAAATTCAGGGATCTTTAACGGAATTATGCCGGGCCTATCGCTTTGGCGAGCAGTCAAATTATGGGATCTGCCGGGTTTATCCGGGGGGATTAAAATCCTGATCCCTGGAGGATCGCCGCGGTTTTACTCGTGCCGATTCTATTTGCTCCGGCTTTAATCATTTGGTGAAGATCTTTGAGGGTGGCAATGCCGCCCGCGGCCTTTACTCCGAAATTTTCACCGACAGTTTTGCGCAGTAGGACGATATCTTCAGTGGTTGCCCCGCCGGGACCAAATCCGGTCGAGGTTTTGACGAATTTTGCCCCGGCGGCCATAGCTATTTTGCAGGCGGTAATTTTTTCTTCGGTGTTTAAATAACATGTTTCGAGGATGACCTTAAGTGGAGCAGGGGTTGCACTGGCTACGGTTTGAATATCCTCCTGCAGTTCTTGATGGCGCCCGGATTTTAAGTGGCCGATATGCAGAACCATATCCAGCTCAAAAGCGCCCTTTTTGAAGGCTTCTTCGGCTTCTTTGGCTTTTAACAGCGTAGTTTGTCTGCCCAGGGGAAACCCCACTACTGCACAAACACCCGTTTTGCTGCCTGCCAGCACCCGGGAAGCCGTCGCAACATCGGTGGCATGGACGCAGGCGGCAAAGCATCCTGTTTCCCGGGCCAGAGCAAGGCCGCTGAGGAGTTGCCGGTCTGTGAGGTCCGGGGCTAAAAGGGCATGGTCAATCAACCGGGCCAGAGCAGTTTTATCGAGCAAATTCGCTACCTGGTACTAAAATCTACGACGCAGGGATTTCCCTGTTTAGCAAGTTTGACTTACTTGAAGGTAGACCAGTACCAGGCTCACACCTCCTGTTAAAATATAATCGTAATGATCAGCAACAAAACAGCTGTGATTTACTTAAAGAATCTGACTCAAAAATTCCTTGGTACGGGGGGCCTGTGGGTGGCGGAAAATCTGTTCCGGAAGGCCCTCTTCGGCAATAATGCCCTCATCCAGAAAAATGACCCGATCAGCAGCCTCCCTGGCAAAGCCCATTTCGTGGGAAACGACTACCATGGTCATTCCGTCCCGGGCGAGTTGTTTCATCACGTTCAAAACTTCTTTAATCATTTCCGGATCAAGGGCGGAAGTGGGCTCGTCGAAAAGCATCACTTTCGGCTGCATCGCCAGAGCCCGGGCGATGGCCACTCTCTGCTGCTGTCCTCCGGAAAGGTGGCGCGGATAAGCGTCCGCTTTTTCCCGCAGTCCCACTTTTTCCAACTGTGTCAGGGCCAGCAGGCGAGCTTCCTGCGGCGCTGTTTTTTTAACCTGCAGGGGCGCCAGGCTGATATTTTCCAGGGCTGTTTTGTGGGGAAAGAGGTTGAAATGCTGAAAAACCATGCCCATATTCTGCCGGACGCGGTTCAGGTTTACCCCGGGGGCACAGATATTTACCCCGTCAACAATGATTTCCCCTTTTTGCGGTATCTCCAGCAGGTTCAAACAGCGCAAAAAAGTGCTTTTACCTGAACCGCTGGCGCCGATGATGACAACCACTTCTCCTTTATCAATCTCGGTGGTGATGCCGCGCAGGACTTTCAGTTGATCGAAACTTTTGTGCAGATTCCGGACTTTAATCACTGGTTTGCAGCCTCCTCTCCAGGTAGCCTAAAATCTTGGAAAGGGTATAGGTAATGACAAAATAAATCAGGGCAATCGCCGTAAAGATCTCAAAATCTTTGTAGGTCCTGGTGCGGATATGTTCACCGGCCCGCATTAGCTCCGTTAAAGCAATGACTGATAGCAGGGAAGAATCTTTAATGAGCATAATCAGTTCATTGACCAGCGGGGGGATGACCCGGCGGAAGGCCTGGGGCAGGATCACGTGGATCATGGCCATCGTCCCGCTCATGCCCAGGGAACGGGCTGCCTCCATCTGTCCTTTGTCAATGGACTGGATTCCCGCGCGGACGATTTCGGCTACATAGGCGCCGCTGTTGATCGAAAGTCCGATTGCCGCTGCTGCCCGGCGGTCGAGATCAATGCCCAGTTGGGGCAGGCCGTAGTAGAGGATAAAGAGCTGCACCAATAGGGGCGTGCCGCGAATAAATTCAATATAAGCCCCGGAGGCAAGCTTGAGGATATGGAAACGGGAAAGCCGTGCCAGCGCGACCAATGAACCGATGCAGAAACCCAATGTTACGGCAAGGGAAGAAATACGCAATGTTTCCCGCAAACCCAGCATCAGGAAAGGCCAGTTTTCGATAACTACGGAATAATCGAGAAATTTCATCGGATAATACCTCCATGGATTAAGCTGAGGCGCGTCCGGGAGACGTCAGATTGTGTGGAAACTGTTATCCAACCGGGGGGACGTACCTTCCGGTTGGTCTCTTGGCTTGTCCCACCAAAACCAATAAAGAGAACGACCTTCGTTGCCGGAACTATTTTCATGGTTGGCAACCTTACCAACCAGCAGGCAGGTATGTCCCCCCGGTTGCCCCCGGTTGGTGTGTCCAGGGAAATTATAAGCCCAGGGCTTGTCTATTATATATATGTATTTTAGCCATAGGAAAGGCAAAGCGCTTGGCGCTTTGCCTTCAGGCCAGCCCTGGTTTGAAGCTGGAGAGCAGAAATCTTTCACTGGCCCCACGGCCATGGCAGTAAAATTATGCTGCGGGCGGCAGATCCATTAGAACCACTTGTTAATGAGCTCATCGAATTTACCGCTTTCCTTTAAATCCGCTAAAACATTATTGATTTCTGCTAACAGCTCTGTGTTTTCCTTTTTGACGGCAATGCCGAA
Source organism: Dethiobacteria bacterium (assembly GCA_050948785.1). Classification (GTDB taxonomy): domain Bacteria; phylum Bacillota; class Dethiobacteria; order DTU022; family UBA8154; genus JAAZMI01. Next base: position 108,001 of record JBMNEM010000005.1, on the reverse strand, counting down.
ATATTCCTCGGTGAAGGCTCCGCCAACGGTTTTACAACCGCCTTTAATTTCAATGTAACGTTCGGCAACCGGGATGTCGATAATGATGGCGTCAACACGTTTGTTGGCCAGATCGAGGAAGCCTTCGTTAATTTTATTGTACTGCCGGATATTTTCTACCGGGAAACGTTCATGTGCTTCCAGGTCACCGGTTGTGCCCAGCTGGACAGCGACAATTTTGCCCTCCAGGTCATCAACGCCTTCAATTCCCTCTTCATCTTCCCTGATGACCACCGTTTGGCCGGCGAAGTGGTAGGGCTCTGAAAAATCCACTTCCTCCAGGCGTAATTCTGTAATGGTTATACCGGCAACAGCCATATCAATTCTGTTGGAATTCAAGGCCTGGGTCAGGCCGCCAAACTCCATATCCTCAATAACCAGCTCTTTGTCAAGAGCAGCGGCGATGGCTTTGGCAATATCCACGTCAAAACCGTCTACCTCATTTTCTTCATTGCGGAATTCAAAAGGAGGAAAATCCGCATTGGTGCCCATGACCAGTTTCTCCGTTTCTTGAGGACCTGGTTCCTGGCCTGTTTCTTGAGGACCTGCACAACCGGAGATGACTAAAGCAAGAACAGTGCAACAAAGAACGGCATAAAGCAAAAACTTTTTCAAAGAAGCTCCCCTCTCTCTTAAGATAGTTTTTAAATATTATATCATAATTTGCTGCCTGGTGGTTGGATGCCGGCCAAAATAATTTTGAAAGCGGAGAGTTGATTATGATATAATTATAATATTATTAATGGTTGGCAAAAAATTAAGTGGGGTTTATTTTAGTTGTAATTAAAAAGAAAGGAGTGGGAATAATGTCAAGATCTCCAATGAGAAAAAATATATTAACTAAGGTTTTTGCAATTTTTATGGTTTTTCTTATGGTGTTGCCCCTGGCTGGTTGTTTCGACAACGGTTCTGGCTTAAAAGAGGGCTTCATGAAAAGCATGGAGGTGAAATCCAGCAGGAGTATCAGTACTTTATCCGTGATCAACAATGTTCCCAGTGAACAACTTAACCAGCAGGCCCTGGCGGTTTTTTCCTTGCTGGAAAAAGGACTGGCCATGGAAACGGCTATGGAGAGCCTGACTTCCATGAAGATGGTTCTTACTCTTGAGGATGGTGATTTATTAAGGTTGATGGGATGGACTTATCCCCAGGATCCTTCTTTTGACCTTTGCGTGGACAGGGGGAAAATTGCGATGAAGACCTCCGCCGATCCTCGCTACCTGGTCATGGATCCCGCTGAAACGGGCCTTTTGGCTCCCGGTGCAAATGTTGATTTTTCCGCTGCGTTTGATGCAGGCTATGCACAAGAGCAGGTAGAGAGGGTATACGAGTTCATGAGGCCTCTGATCAAGGACTTTGACTTTCCCCTTTCCCGGGTAGAGCCGCTGGGAACAGTAGAGCTGGAGCTTCCGGATGGGACCATTGAAGCCCGGAAGATCAAAATCAATCTGGATTTTGAAGAGATTTTTGCCCTTGTTACATATTTCGCGGAATATTTGGCTGAAAGTGAGGCTTTTAAAGATTACATGCTGGCATCCATGAGCGAGCCCATGAAACAGATGGTGGATTCAGGAGCTTTCCCACCGGAAGAACTGCCTTCTGAGGAGGAGATGGAAGAGCTTGTAGAAGCAGCTTACCAACAAATGCAAAGCAGCCTTTCTGAGGCGGTAGAGTACCTGCATACGGTTTCTCCTGCCGTGCTGAAAAAGCAGTTTGGCCTTGATTTATCCGCTGAGGAGGAGTATTACCTGGATAAGGAAGGTTTTATCAGGAAAACCAAGAGCATTTATCAGATCAAAGCCGAGCACGAAATGCTGGAACCCCTTTTAGGCACGCCGCAGTTGGATCTGACTATTAACTCTGAACAAATATTATGGGATATTAACAAGCCGGTCGAAGCGGCTTTCCCTCCTGTTGATGAGCAGGTTTCCTTTTTTGCCTTGATGGGGGATCCTGCTTTGCAGGAAGAGATAGGAGATGGCCCGCTGTCCCTGCTCATGAACCTGCTGGCAGCTCCGGGCAGAGATGGAGCACCGGCGAGCCTCATACTGGATCTTGAAAAAAACCTGAGCCTGTTAAACGGTCAGCCCATAGAGCTGGCACCGGCCCCTTACGTTGAAGGAGAAACCTTCATGGTGCCGTTTCGCGCTCTGGCAGAACTGGCCGGAGGGGAAATCCGGTGGATACCGGAAACGAGACAGGCCTGTTACCGGGATGATCAAGTGGAGATGAAGTTTACTTCCGGCAGCAGGCAGGCTCTTGTTAACGGGGCAGAGATGGATTTGGCCGAGGCTATCGTGATCAAAGACGGCCGGTTTATGATTCCTGCCGGGTTGGCCGGCAAGCTGGCACAGCACTTTGCTATCCAGGATGGAGAAAGTGTTGTCGTATTTATCTTTTAATTTAAAAAGATTCCTGTAAAGCAAGGGGAAGCAAAAAAACGGTTCTTTTGCTTCCCCCTGCTTTCAAATAAAATATTTTTTGGCGCAGCGCGTGCCTTCCAAGCGTGGTGCTGCTGGTGCTACAAGCTGGCATGTCAAGCCGCTTGCTGCCGAAAAAATACAGTTAGGGTGACGGTCATGATCGAAAAAATTTTACCCGGGATTTTTAAGATTGAGTTGCCTCTACCCGATATTTCACTGCAGACAGTGAACACCTATCTGCTCAAAGGCAAAGAACGCAACCTGATTATAGACTCGGGAATGAATAAACAAGAATGCAAAACAGCTTTACGCAGCGCTCTCCAGGATTTGGATATAAATCTGGAAAACACTGACTTTTTTATCACCCACCTGCATGAAGATCATTTTGGCCTTGCGCCTGATCTGGCTTCAAATAGCTCTAAGATTTACCTTAACGCTCCGGAGGCGATTTTTTGGGGAGTCCCCGACAGATGGGCAGAAGGTTTTGCTCATGGCAAAAGAAATGGTTTCCCCGCAGAAGAGGTGGATAAATTTATCCGGGAAACGCCGGATTTTTTGAAAGATCTTCCCCTGAACGAAATGAAAAATGCTGTGGAAGCATATACGGGCCAAAGATCCCCCAAAGGCCGCGTACAAATTATTGGCGATGGTGAGACTTTGACCGTGGGGGAATACTACCTCCAGTGTCTGATGACACCCGGCCATTCCAGTGGACATCTCTGCCTCTACGAGCCACAAAAAAACCTTCTTTTTTCCGGGGACCATATTCTGGAGACAATTACACCGGCAATTTTTCTCTGGCCGGGAGAAGACCGCAATCCCCTCAGCGAATACCTGGATAGCCTCGACAAAGTAGCCGGCCTGGAAGTTGACATCGTTCTGCCTGGGCACCGCAGGGCCTTTGAGGATCACCATGGCCGGGTTTCTAAGTTAAAAAAGCACCACTACCAAAGAGAGCATGAAATTGCTTCTATTCTCGACTTGAATGGGGAAAGCGGAAAAAGTGCCTACGAGATTGCCTCCGGAGTGAGCTGGAATATCCCCTTGCCCTGGGAACAATTTACAACAGAATTAAAATGGATGGCCTTGGCAGAGACACTGGCGCATTTAAAATATATGGAACATCAAAAAAAGATCACAAGCAAACTTCTGAAGGACGAAATTGAATACTATTATTTACTGGCGGAATAGTCCACTTGCCCCGGCAGGATGGAGATACTAATATTTATGAGCCTGACTTCAACCGGATTGGGTGCCCTGGAGGAGGCGATTAGCCGGACCTAGAGCGGGGCCAGGCGCGTCCGGTCGGCTGCCCCCCCTGTGCCCGAACGAGCCGCTTCCAACCGCCCCCGCAGGAAGTACTGGAGGCTACAGCAGCCCTGGAACTACTGCAGGACCTCCTGGATGATATTAATCAGGTCGGCCCAATGTTGAGAAAAAGCATTAAGAAAGAAGCCACGCTAGATTTAGATCAATTTGAGCTGAAAATAAAAGAAATATTGGACCAAACGGATTGGGAGTAAACTAAAAATACATCCATTGGTGCCACCTGTATCATCCTCCAGTTTTTTCCCCAATTTGTTAATGTAATTTCCCTGCAAACACCCGGGATATAGGTGAAGTGTTATCAGCATATCTGCTCTAGCGTGTTATCCCCGTCGCTCATTGTTTATACAATACGATCTTAGTTTTCTAACAAGATTTTACGTATCGCGGGATCTTCGGCAAAAGAGATGGTATTGTAGACAAGCAGTATTTCGCTTAACCCGTATTGCTCAATATAGGGCTGAAGTGGCGAGTTGAAGTGGCGTAGATCGATGATATGGATTTCATCATAATGATTGGTGAGAAAAGGAACTAAACTATTGGCGTAGGAGTCCTTGATCATCAGCAGTTTCCGGCCTGTTTGATTTTGAGCGGTAATCCTGAGCAGGGCATGGTTGCCATCCAAAAAAACGGCATATTTGTCCTTTTGCCGTAAATGTTCTCTTGCATACAGGCTGTTGCCTGTTCTTTTTTCATTTACGTATTCTACCCGACAGGAAAGCTCTCTTTTTGGTTTGAAGAGCTGGATAGCATCAGGCTGAATAAAACGGTGGCCGCTTTTCGCATGAAGCGTGCCATAAAAGTTATCACTGGCCTGCTCAATGGTAAATTCATTGATATCCAAAGGTTTAAAATCCAGCACAGGGGCTGCTTCCCGGTAAGCATAATATGCTCCCCTGGTTGTCCAGTGGTGATCGGTTTTATAATAAATATATTCCTGCTTGTGTGCGACCAGGGCATTGGAAGTGTCGATAAATTGAATGTCGGGGGAGAGTTGTCCCCTGATCAGAGCAAACAGGTCGAGTGCTTGCCGGGGTTCGGCAAACGGTGGGAGCTTGTCATCCAAAACTTGCACAGAAGCCGGGGCTAAAAGGAAATAGGCCCGGGCGGAAAGGTTTTCGGCAAATTGGTTGATGGCGGCGATGTTTTCCGCCAGTAAGGCTGCATTCAGTTTTTCGGGCTTCTGCAGCAGGTAGCCGTCCTGGCCGAAATAGACGCCATTGTTATCCTTTTTTTGCAGTACAAGCTCGGCGGCGGATTTGATGCCGACCCACATATCCCGGAAAGCAAATTGGTCCGCCAGATAATTTTCAGCGGCAAAACTGAATTTGCCGGAGATGAGATTGTCCCACGAGAAGTGAGGCTTTTTTTGCAGCATACGGTTTTCCGTTTCTGAAAAAGCCTGGTCGGGCAACATAACAAACAACAATGAAAAGATGGTCAAAAAGGTAAGCAGTGTGATGGCCAAGAGCCTGTTGAAAAGATGCAAAAGATCACTCCTTGTTAGCACTGCAGCGCGGGATCGCTTGTTTTGCTAAACCGCTAAGCCTTGGGGACAGTTTCCATCATCCTTCCTGGCAGGAATTCGCTGCGCTCGTTTTTAAAAACGGAAATATAGAAACGGGTTATAGGTTGTATCAACCAGATAGGCCGTGGAAAGGATCAACACCAATAAACAGAATAGCGTTGCCGCTGTATAGTAGAGTGCTGTTGACCTTTCCAGCAGTTTTTGCTGGGCATTTTTAATGCCTGGCGTGGAGGCCAGCAGGGCCATAGCGATTAACATGGCGTGGGTATAAAAATAGTAAATAGCCTGCCGGTCGAAAAAGCCCCTGCCGCTCAGGCCAAACAGGGCTTGCAGATATTGAAGGCCCGAGGGTAAGTGGTCAAAGGCAAACAGCACCCAGCCCAGAAGTATCAGTAAAACGGCGTAAGCATGGCGAATGAAGCGGGGGGCCTGGTGTAGCCATTTTAAAAGGAAAGCTTTCTCCAGAGCTAGAATAAGGCCGTAGTAAAGCCCCCAGAAAACAAAATTCCAGCTGGCCCCGTGCCACAATCCAGTCAGGAACCAGACGATGGCCAGATTTCTGTAGAGCGCCGGCCTGCCGGAGCGGTTTCCTCCCAGAGGAATATAAACATATTCCCGGAACCAGGTTCCCAGCGAGATATGCCAGCGCCGCCAAAATTCAGTGATACTTTGGGAGATATAAGGATAATGGAAATTTTCCGGGAATGTAAACCCGAACATTTTGCCTAAACCAATGGCCATATCCGAATAACCGCTAAAGTCAAAATAGATCTGCAAGGCAAAAGCGATAATCCCCAGCCAGGCTGTGCAGATAGTCAGTTCAGAGGGTGGAACCTGCTGAATTTGTGACCATAACAGGCCGATATTGTTCGCAAGCAGCACCTTCTTGCCCAGCCCGACAACAAACCGCCTCACCCCTGCCCCAAAACTATCAAATCCTTCCATCCTCTGCACTAACTGTTCAGAAACCGTTTGATACCGCACGATCGGGCCGGCGATCAGTTGAGGAAAAAGCGAGATATAAGTGCCGAAAGCAATGAAATTTCGCTGTGCAGCCGCTTCGCCGCGGTAAACATCGAAGATATAGGACATTGCCTGAAAGGTATAAAAGGAGATACCGATTGGCAGCGGCAGGCCCGTGCCCGCGAGGGATGTACCCAGGAAGCTATTGATGGCCTGCAGAAGAAAGTCATAGTATTTAAAAAAACACAAGAGCCCTGCATTTATTAAAATGGAGGAAAAAAGGGCCGGGCGGGCGATTTTTTTATTCTCCCTGTACCTGGTTATCAGCAGCCCAAGCGTATAGTTAATTATAATGGAAAAAAACATCAATAAAATATAGATAGGCTCGCCCCAGGCATAGAAAATTAAACTGGCTATAAACAGGATAAAATTTCTGTAGCGGCGTGGAGCTGTATAGTAAACCAAGAGGACGAGAGGAAGAAAAACAAAAAGAAAAAACAAGCTGCTAAAGACCATATTTATTCTGTCCTTTGTTCCTGGGATCAAGTTTTACTTGCTTTATCACTACAACGAAAGCCTGCCTGTTTTGTTATACCACCGGCCACGTAGCCAGTTCCACCGTCCTCCCGAATTTTAAACCCACCCCGGGGGCACGGCTTAATGCAGCAGTTCTCAGCAGATGAGGCGTTATTTAAAAAGCTTATCCAGCTCCGTTTTTACTTCTTCATTGTGATCTGAAACACAGAGGATCACATATTTGCCCTTAACTAGAACAAAGGGATCTGCGAGTTTGGGCAGCTCTGCCGGCAGGTAATCCTCAAAACCTGCTTTTTGGTCGGCGACGCGTTGCCAGACAGCCGTTTCAATTCTTTGCGCAGCGTCAGTATCGACAGCTTCAAAAACAGCGATTTCTTCGGCGGTAGCGCCGGTGCTGACATACACCTGCTGTTGTGCCACGTCCTCTGCAGAGATCCGGTAAATTGTGGTGATCATTTGGTCACTGATTGCTGTCAAGGTGTCTTGAAAGGCAATCGTCTCCTGGAGCCCGTCGGCACATTCATTGACATTTAAAGTAACATCATCACCGGACTGATTACTGCAGCCCGGTAAAACCATGATGGCCATAAAGAGCATCAGCAGCAACATTACACTGTATTTATGCAGTAAACCCGGCGTGAAACATGGGGCGAGACACGGGGACGCTTCTCCTGTCCTTTCTGGATTGAGACAGGGGGACGCTTCTCCTGTCCTTCCAGCCAGCCTTCCTAAATTGAACCACGGGGGTTTAAGCCGCGGAAACATGAACCGTGGGGATGGTTTCGCCATTCCCCCTGCACCCCTGCGGGGCACTTTTTTGAACCCATTCCTATAATTTAAACAACTGTATTTACTCTCTAGATCCAATCTGTCCAGCCTGCACATCATTTCAACCACCTTCCTGTATTGAGCCATGAAACACGGTGAAACAAGGGGGGAGCACGGGGACGAGGCCACTGAAAAAGTCTTTTTTTGTCATCCTGGGCGTTAGCGAAGGAACCATTGAAATCATTAGATTCCCCAATTTTGTTTTAGAATGACAAATTAAAAAACAATAGTTTTTCTGTAGTCCCGGACAATTTTCCTGTCCTTCCTCGAAGTAAAAACGGTTATGGGGAAACATAGTACCGCTTAAGATAGTCCAACCAGAGATCACAATAAGTTTTCTGCAGATGGATCCCGTCAGTGGAGGCGTCGCTGGCAAGATTTCCCTCCGGATCGGCAACACACTGCGCAACGTCCAGGTAATAAAGTTTTTTCTCCGCAGCCATTTGTTGAATCAACTCATTATACTTGCCAATGTTGACGTTATTATAAATTTCATCACTTTGCGATCGTTTCTTGGAGACCGGGAGGAGCGACTGGACGTAAATCCGGGCCTGCGGCGCGATGTTTTTGATCTCGGCAATGATTTCACCATATTTTTTTATAAACAAATCGCTGTAAGCCCAGCCCAGTTCGTTGATGCCCAGCATGATATAGACCTTCTGAAATGGTTTTTGCCGCAACGCTTCGATGATGGTTATTTTTTCCCCGCTATCAGTTTCAACAATCTCCTTGGTAAAGATCGTATCCACCTTTAAGCCGTTGGCAGTATAATACGTCGCCTTCTGCGGGCCGCTAAACATTTGGAAGCCTGCCGTGCGGGAGTCGCCGATAAAAACAGCATCCTGGAAGTAGTCGTCAGTAATGGCAGCATCTGCTGCCGGCACGGGTTTGCTATAATCATATTCCCCTGTTCCAGGATCTGGCAAGGCCAGGGCCGGCGCCCCGCTGCCGGGGTTATCAGAATCATATTCTTCTTTTCCAGCCGGCTGAGTTGAAGGCGATGGCTTTACGGGCGCCGGTTCGGTATGCTCACTTTCACCTGCCACGAGTGAAACCTCACTTTTTTGTTCTACAGGTGGTAAGGGAGCAGCCTGGTTTGCAGGAGAAAAGTTGCCGCTCAGGGGAGTAGTAAGATCATTATTGACAGTGTGGGTATAACCGGGGCGGAAAACAGCAACCAGGGCCACAAGAAGAAAAAGCAACACAATTGCCAGGGAAAAATAAGGCCGCTTCAAGGAGTATTGTACTCTGTTCCGCACTCTGTCCTGCATCCTGTAATATCTGTTTTCCATTACCGGGAACATTCCTTTCCAGAGCCTCACAGTCTTACTGTCTTTTACAAGTCCTATCTAATTATTTTACTCTCTCTCATGATCATTGTAATCACTCTGCTTCGACAAATATTTACAGAGTTATTAAAGATTGGTTACAAAAAAGTTACAGTTTTTAAATTCAGGTGTTTCTTGAAGAAACTTCTCTGTATTTATAGTACAATAGCAATGAAAGAGCAGTCCAGAGGTGATTACATGCAGGCAGGTAAAGCAAAAGTACTGGTTGTGGAAGATGAAGCTTCCATTCGCAAATTTATTGCCATCAATTTACATAGAAATGATTTCGAAGTTCTTGAGGCCGAGGATGGGGAGACTGCCCTGAGGATGGCCAAAAATTATTTACCTGATGTGGTCGTTTTGGATGTAATGCTGCCGTCCATGGACGGCTTTGAAGTATGCATGCAAATAAGGGGCATGATGCCCCAGGTTGTCATTATCATGCTGACGGCCAGAGGAGAGGATATGGATAAAATCATGGGGCTGGAGCTGGGGGCTGATGATTATATGGTCAAGCCCTTTAACCCTCTGGAACTGGTAGCACGAATTCGTGCCAACTTGCGAAAACTGGCCAGTTATGCTCCTGCAAAAGCCAATTGTCTTTGCTTTCAACAGCTCAAGCTGGATCTGGAAGGGCAGCGTTTCTATAAAAATGGCAAGGAAATAGAATTAACACCTACAGAATTTGCCATGATGAAAGTGTTTATGAGCAACCCCGGGAAAGCATTCAGCCGGAACGAAATCATGAATCGTGTTTGGGGTCAGAATTATTTTGGGGATCTGAAAACAGTGGATGTAAACATCCGCAGGATACGGGAAAAACTGGAAGAAGACCCCTCTGCTCCCCGATGGATAGAAACGGTGTGGGGGATTGGCTATCGGTTGAAGGGAGCGGGTAAGCATGCCTAGTATCAAGAGCAGGCTGGTCCTGAATTTTGTGTTTATCATTGTGATTACAGTGATCATTCTGGAATTGTTTTTAATTACTAGCATCCGTAATAACTACTATAAAAACTTGGAAGACACTCTGGTTAATCAGCTGCAAACATCTACCGATTTATATGACAGGTACTTTTCAGATGCGACTCTGCATGAAAATGTCCTCAATAATGTGGATACATTTTGGAAACAGGTAACGGCCCAGGTGGAAATTATTGATATGGAGGGAAACATGATCCTGAATTCCCTGGGTACCATCACCGACCCTGTTACAGAAATGGATGACGTCCAGGCGGCGCTGCAGGGACAAAAAGGAGTCTGGGTCGGACGTGTTCCCTATGATACGGAAAAAGTCATGGCCGCAGCTTACCCCATCGTTGTAGCAGAAGAGCAGGTGGGAGTTTTACGGTTTGTGGCTTCTCTGAGGGAAGTAAACCAAGAAATCAGGAGCGTTGCCTGCAGGTATATGTATTTTGGCGGTGTGGTGATTCTTTTTTCCGGGTTGGTCAGTATTATTTTAGCCAATACAATTACAGGGCCATTAAAGCAGGTCACCCTGGCTGCAGAGGAGATGGCCAGGGGAAACTTCAAGGTGAAAAGCGCCCAAAAGTCAAAGGATGAAATCGGTAAACTCTCCGAAACGCTAAACTATCTGGGAAATGAGATTTTAAAGAAGGATGAACTGAAAAATGATTTTATTTCATCGGTTTCACACGAATTACGCACGCCTTTGACTTCAATCAAGGGTTGGGCCGTTACGCTCAAGCAGGGCTATGAAAACAATGAACTCTTACAGGACGGCCTGGACATTATTGAAAAGGAAAGTGACAGGTTGACCGGTATGGTGGCTGAGCTCCTGGATTTCTCCAGGTTTGTGTCCGGGAAGATTACGTTAAAAAGGGATAAGGTCAATATGGCCGGCCTTTTGGAACACCTGCGTATCCAGTTAACCCCCAGAGCTTTGCGGGAGGAGATAGATTTTCAGATCAGGTATGACGGGAATAACCCTTTCTTTTACACCGATGCAGATCGCTTGAAGCAGGTATTTATTAACCTGCTGGACAATGCTTTCAAATTTACGGCTCCCGGCGGGCAAGTTTCATTGACAGCCGTTTCCGATGAGCAGCGGTACTGCTTTTATATTGAAGATAACGGGTGCGGGATCCCCGCAGAGGAGCTGCCCAAAGTTAAAGAAAAGTTTTACAAGGGGAAATCCAGTAAATCGCAAAGTGGTATCGGCCTGTCCATATCCGATGAAATCATCCGGCTGATGAAGGGAAAAATGGAGATCGCCAGTCAGGTTGACCAGGGCACACGCATTGCGATTACGTTACCCCTGGAGAAAGTGGTGAGCGAAAAATGAAGAAAATATGGCCGGCCATCGTTCTCCTGCTGCTTACAGGCATCCTGGCCGGCGGCTGTATCGGCCAAAACACAGATTTTACCCTGAAAGTTATCCCTCCCCAAAATCTACTGCTTCCTCTAAAAGGTACATGGGAAATTGTTTCCCTCTTGCAGGAGGGGACGACAGCTACCCAGGATCTTACGCAAAAATGGGTAGGTAAAACCCTTTATTTTGCAGATAAATATGTGTTGTTGGGTGAGTATCTTTTACTCAATCCCCGTTATCAAGTAAAAAGAGTCGTGGCAGAAACTTATCTGTTCTATCGTCACCAGGTTTTTCCGGAGGGCTTTCATTTTCAGGACCCGGAAATTGAAGTTTTCACCCTTTCAGACAATCATCTGTTTTTCTGTGAATTGCTGCGTGAAAAGGACGATAAATTATTGCTGAATCTTTTTAACAATAGCTATCTTGTCAGAAAAGTTTCTGACGAAGTGGATGAATCAGTCTTTTCCTCCCTGGAAACCACAGATGAAACCACAGAAATCTTAGACATTGGCAGCCTGACGGAAGCTGCAAGTAACCATACAGGTGTGCTGCTCGGACTGCGTGCCCCATACCAGGATTGGCAGGGTAATACAGGTGAACATTATCGCACTCTCTGGCTGGCGCTGGAAGGTCAAAAATTGGCGCCTGTCCTGGAAACAAAGACGATTTTGTTTCCAAGAAGAAGCGGTTTTTACCGGCTGCAGGTTGTAAGAAAAGAGGAGGGAAGAAAAGAGGAAGATTTTTTAATCGTTGAACATATTTTAAGACAGGAAGAAGACAGTACTCTGGAGCTATCCCTGGATCCTTTGGCCTGGGAAGGAAAAGAAGGTTATATTGCGCGCAGGATCAACTATATCGGCAATGATTATGTTTCCATTGAAGAAACATTAAAACAGGCATCTGTAAGCGAGGGCAGCATCAGCGAAGAAAGCAAATTGCATATCTGCGCTGTTGACAGTTTGCCCGGGATGAAAGCGGTTAAGATTTCTGATTTAGCCGGCCCAGGCGCTGTCACCGCTATGGAGCATGGAAAGCAGAAATTGCTGCAGCAGCTCGGCCTGGAACAGTCGGGCCTGCAGGATGAAAATAATTTTGGCCTGGCTAGAAAAATGGGGTATTGGATTTTTGACGGTAGAGTGAATTACCGGAAAAAAGATGCCTATGAAAAGGCAGATTATAATATTACTGTTATCCCGCCAAATGATGTAATTTGTTATAACAAACTGCATATCCCCTGGACCCGGGTGAAGAATCATGTTCCGAGTGCGATTGATGTATTTACCTCACCCGCCAAAGATTTAGCGCTGGTGGTCACGAACAACGAAATTATTGTTTATGGAATGTATCAGGAAAACCTGGCAGACTTCCCCCTGGAAAGGATCCCTTTAAGCGAGGGCGAAGAGGTGATTATGGCAGAATGGGCCTTAGGGCAATATGTTGAAGATTGGACCCTGACATTCCAAACCTATCTTGCTCAGGAAAAGTAAGTGGTAAGGATAAGCGTAACTTGAATTATACAACTATTCGATAGATCTTATCTCACTTATTTTTACCCTTTTTTCACCGGTAGCGGTTGAGATCCGCAGCAGTCCTTCGCCCGGAATAAACCCTAGGATTACTCCGGTAATATCGCGGATTTTGTTCCTGTAAAGTGCTCTGACTGTAATTTGTTTCCCATCTTGATAAGACTGCTGAACCAAACGCCCCCACAACTCAAACTGATGCTCATCAATACAGGGCATTTCATGCTTTTCCCCGGCCTCTTTTTTACGTTTTGCCAATGCTTCCCTGTGTTCAGGAAGCATCATGGAACTGCAGAAAAACTGGTTGTAAAGTTTAAAACTCATGCTGCATCCCCTCTTGGTACAGGAACATGTGTTTGATATTATAGCATACTATAAGGTGCCATACAAGAACCACACTAACATCATCCAGCTTGTGGGTAAACTCTCACTGAATAATCAAAAAAAATATGTAGATTTATGTAGATTTATGATAAAATAGGGTAACATTTGTGATAAAGGAGACCTAGATGGAAAAAATTGCTTTAGTTACAGACAGCACGGCAGATCTAACTATGGCTATGCAAGAGGATTTTAAGGCCCACGTCATTCCGCTAAAAATCTGCTTTGATCAGCAGGAGTATTTTGACGGAGAACTAACCTCGGAGGAGTTTTATCAAAGCCTGGAAGTTGCCCCAGAATTGCCCCGGTCATCCCAACCGTCTCCCGGAGATTTTATTGCACTATATGACAGATTATTGAAAAAGCATGACAAAATTATTTCTATTCACCTGTCCAGTGCCCTCAGTGGAACGGTGAATACCGCCCGCCTGGCGGCGGAAACTTTGCAGAGAAATATTTATGTCGTTGATTCAAAAACCATCAGTCTCGGTATAGGCTTAATGGTAGGGGAGGCTGCCCGTTGTATCGGAGAGGGAATGCATGCATCCCATGTTCTGGAAAGGCTGCAACTTGTAAGAAAAAATTTGGAAACGCTCTTTACACTGAATACATTGGAATACCTGCATAAGGGTGGTCGTATCGGCAAAGTAACGAGTTTACTCGGGTCCATCCTCAACATTAAACCCATTGTTCAAGTGGACGATGAAGGAGTTTATATCCCCGTCGGTAAAGCAAGAAGTCAGAACAGGGCCCTTGAACAGATTGTGCAGCGAATTGAACAGCTGGCCAAAGGACGTAAGATAAAAACCTTGGCTGTGGGCCATGGTGCCGCCCTGGATGCTGCTGATAAACTAAAAATGGCATTGGAACATACTTTTAAGACCAAAGTAACCTTTTTCACACAAGTTGGGGCCGTAATTGGAGTCCATACAGGGCCGGGTACGGTAGGGGCCGCAGTTCAGTTTAATTGTTAAAACCTGGTTATATGGGTAATGAGAGGAAGGGGATAAAATGTCTTTTTTAGAATTAGCAAAAAAAAGATATTCTGTGCGAAGTTTTAAAGATATGCCTGTTGAAGAAGAAAAGTTAAGGGTGGTTTTGGAAGCAGGAAGGGTTGCGCCTTCAGCAGTAAATTATCAGCCAATATATTTCATCGTTGTCCAGGAAAAGGAGATCAAGGAACAAATAGGTGGAACATATAAAGGATCCTGGATTTTAGAAGCACCAGTAATAATTGTAATATGTGGAGATCATAGTAAATCCTGGAGACGCGCCGATGGGAAAGATCATTGTGATATTGATGCTGCAATTGCAATTGATCATATGACGTTAGCAGCAGCTGACCTGGGACTTGGAACCTGTTGGGTCTGTGCTTTTAATTCTATGGAGTGTCATAGGATATTGAGGCTTCCTGCACATATAGAAACTATTGCACTTCTCCCTCTTGGTTATCCGGCAGAAGAAGAGGGTATTGATCGTAAAGTGGCGAAAAAAAGGAAGCCGATGGATGAAATAGTGCATTGGAATGGTTTTAACGATGTTTCAAAGACAAGCTCGCGCTGATGATAGTGATTACATAAAATCAGATCAAGTTTTATACCAGGAGCATATTTTAAAAATGAGTTTACAGAATTCCTGAGCTCTTAGGGTTAGTGATTGACAGTAGGAACCAATTGCTTTAAAATAATGTTTAGGAGAATAAGTCTATTTGGTGATGGAGCTCACCGGGGCAAAATATGTTGCCGAAATTGCACAAGCTGATAGCTCCTGCATTTTTTGCAGGGGTTTTTTTTATTTTTTAAAATAGATGATGAGATATCAAGGAGGTTAGCGATGAAAAATTTTGTGGAACAAGCATCTTTAAAAAAGACTTTAACAAACCAAATAGAGAATTTAATCGAACTGGTCAAAGAGAAAAACCAAAAAAATATCATATCATCTTTAGATGAAGTTCAAGCCAAGCTCTTGAATGATGTTTTTTATTTAGTCGTCCTGGGTGAATTCAAAAGGGGGAAATCCACTTTTATAAACAGCCTGCTGGGTAAAAATATTTTGCCTACTGCTGTTATCCCTCTTACCTCAGTTGTTACAAAAATACGTTATGGGGAAGAAATATTAGCCAGGGTTTTTTTTCAGAATAAAAACCCGAAAAAAATCGGACTGGAGGACATAAGGCAATATATTACAGAAAAAGGAAATCCGGTTAATGAAAAAAAGGTGGAATATCTGGAAATATTTTATCCTTCCGCCCTTCTGGAAAATGGAGTTGTGCTTATTGATACACCCGGGATAGGTTCGATATTTGAGCACAATACCGCTGTTACCTATGATTTCATACCCAAGGTTGACGCTGCCATATTTTTACTAACAGTAGACCATCCCTTAAGCAAGGCTGAATATAACTTGTTAAAAGATTTAAAAGAGCATGTTCCCAAAATATTTTTTATCCTCAATAAAATTGATCTTGTTCCCCCTGTGGCAGGGATGAATCTCTTAATTTTACCGGTAAAACTCTTAAACAGTTCTTTGAAGAAGAGATTAAAATATATCCTTTTTCCGCCAAACAGGCCCTGGAAGCCACTGAAAATAATGATGAGCAACTGCTTGCTACAAGCATGATGCCTCGCTTCGAACAGGATCTAAATCTTTTTTTAACCCAGGATAAGGGTGGTGTGGCGATTTCCTCCGCAGCAGTCAAGGTCAAAAACAATGCACTGCGCTTGCAGTTTCAGCTGCACTTGGAACAAAAAGCTCTGGGGATGCCCCTTTCGGAACTTGAAGCCAAGGTAAAGACATTTAATCATCTAATAGAGAAAACGAGGCAAAGGGCAAGTGATCAGCAGTATATAATCAAAGGCGAAATGAATAAGATGCTGGAGGAATTTCAAAAAGAGTTAAACGAGTACAAAGAGGAAGAGGTCTACAGGCTGAGAAGGGAAGCGGTCAAAGATTGGTATCCCCGACACTCCCATCTGTCCAGCGGTAAACTTATGAAAGAGTGGAGCAAATATCTTTATTCACTTTTACAGGAAACATTTAAAGAAAAAAGGGGAAAGCTGGATGAGCAGCTAACCGAGCGCGTCACAGTAAAAATGTCAAGGTTTACTGCCCAGTCAAACCAATTAATCAGAGAGTTCGAAGAGGAAACAGCGTCTATTTTCCAAATAACAATCGGAACTATAAATAATATGGAAAACCTGCCTCAAAAAGAAGGATTTCGGTTTATCATCGGAACCTTAAAAGATTTTTTACCTCAAGATCCGGATTTTTTCATCAAGGGAAAAGGGTATTTTTTCCGCATTCTGCCCAGGGTCTTCGCACACCGTAAAATATTAAAGGAAATGAACTGGATTATTTTTGAACAGGTTGACCGGAACTGCGGCCGCTTAAGAGAAGATTTTGTGGAACGCGTAGAGGTAGGGGTACAGCAGTTTGAGAAAAATGTTACGGAAACATTAGAAAATGTCATCAAGGGAGTCGAAAGCGCTCTTGCCCAGGCGATGGAGAAAAAAGAGCAGGCTGCGCAAGAACTTACCAGGTCAACCGAACGGTTACAACAACAAGAAGCTACAGTTAAAAATATAATTCAACAGCTTGAATCGATTATTAATATTTAAAAAGCAGATTAATAAATAAGAGCTTACAGCAGTTGTAAAGCTATTATTTTGAAGGAGGCGAAAAGCCTGGCAATAGACCAGGAACAATGTCATGGGATTAATTTATTTGATCCGGCACGGTCAGACACTGTGGAACAAGGAGGAGGTTTTTCGCGGGCAGAGCGATATTCCCCTTAACGACTTCGGCCGCCGGCAGGCCGGAGCTATAGCCAAAGAACTGCAGGAAAAAAAGCTCAAAAATCCCATATTTTTTTCCAGCCCGCTTAAGCGGGCCCGGGAAACTGCGGAGATCGCCGGCAGCTTTTTGCCTGGCATTTCTGTATCAGATGTAGAGGCATTAACTGATATTAATTTCGGTGAGTGGCAGGGGCAGGCCAGGGAGGAAATAGAAAAGCTTTACCCGGAACTTTACAGAATGTGGCAGGAAAACCCTGCCGGGGTTGTTTTCCCGGGGGGTGAAGATTTGCGGGAAGTGGCGGCCAGGGCGGAAAAAGCATTTATGTCCATTGTTAGGGAACATCCGGAAAATGATGTGGTCATTGTTACTCACCGTGTTGTAAACAAGGTTTTGCTTTCTCTGCTGTTGTGTGCCAACCTGGATTTATTTTGGAAGATACGCCAGGACACTGCCTGTATCAATATTCTTGCCCGGGAACGCTCCATATTTAACATGCTGGTTATTAACGACTCCTGCCACCTGAGACCGTTAGGAAAAGGAGATTTACGCGATTTCTGACCAATCCAGCCGATATGTTTTGAAAATACTTGCTGGGCATTTATCGTTGGTATTGTATCACACCAAACACTTTTTACGGAAAATATTTGCAAGTTATGAAGGAAACTAAAATATAGATTTTGAAATTTTTCAAGTTACCCCACAATCCATTCTGCAGGGAGGATAAGTTTTTCCTTCATCTTCTGCTTGGTATATAAATCTGTCATAAAACTATTTAATGCCCCTCCAGCAATAGGAATAACGGTTTCAATGAAGCTTTAAAAATACTTAATATATGCTCATGTAAACGGTATAATAAAACGGTATAGGTTTGCAAGAAGCATTGGCTACAATATAACTTTTCATTTATATGCTTTTATAGGCATCTCGCCTGTGTAACACACGTAGAGCATAAATCGTTACTTTACCATTTTCTTCGACCTTTAAAATTACTCGATACGTTCCAACACGCAAACGCCATTTGTCTGTGTTTTTCAGCTTCCTTAAATCCACTCTCTCCTTGTCGCTTATCATCTTACTTAAGGCATCCGTAATACGTTTTTGGGTGCTCTTATCAAGTTTTTCAAGGTCTTTTTTTGCTTTGGGGGTTATTTCTAAATACCATTTCATTCGATGCCTAACTCCTTCACGACTTTTTCCAAAGATTGAGTTCTTCCCTCCCTAATATCCTTCTCAGCTTCCTCAATTGCCTTTTTTTCTTCCCCTGTTAACGGTTCATCATCATATATTGGATCAGCCAGATGTTCACTTAAAGTACGCAGGTTTTTTCCGGCACTTGTTAATAGAAATTCTAGAAACTTTTTCGCAGCAAATGTTTCGGGTTCTGGTAAATCATCGATTATGCGATGGAGTTCATCTTTATTAACGCTCATTTATCTTTTCTCCCTTCAATTTATCTAACCTTTCTAATGACTTTCCATAATCTTCTGACGCCTCAAATTACATTATAATCATATCTTAATTGATAAGCAATACGACAAGTTTTTTGAGGGTTAATAATTGTAATATGTGGAGGGCCTTCAAATCCGAGAATACGTAGATTACGGATAAGCTTTCGTCTGCTTATCGGTCCCATGTCTCTTTTACAACCTTGTTTAGTTCAATGTTATTTATAGCAGGTAAAGGATCGTTATCCCGCAGCTTTAAAATGAGCCATTCCTCAAGAACTTCCTGGAGCGTTTCCAGGCAGGCTTCTTTTTCTTTTTCATTGGACCAAACACCCGGGCAGGCCGGTATTTCGGCCTAAAATGTTCCATCATCAAGGGTCTTTATTTTAGCGGTTGACATTGCAGCTTTAATATAAGCTGTTATTTTAGGTTGCAGAGGCTTTAAGCATTATTATTTTCACCTCTTTTTTTGATAAAAAAGAAGAAGGGGATGCCCCTCTTAAAGCCGCCAAGCATGGGCATCCACAGCATTTGAACCTGGCACGCCCGGCAGGAGTCGAACCTGCGGCCAACGGATTAGAAGTCCGTTGCTCTGTCCTCTGAGCTACGGGCGCATGTATTCTATATTTTACGATATTTTAAGGCTTTATGCAAGTTGAATTATTTACTTTTGCTACGTCTCCGGATGTGCAGGGCTGACACGCGGAATTCCTGGGCGGGGTTTTGGGTCAGCCCGGTTCTTGACAATGAAAGACTGTTATGCTAAAATAAATTCTGCTAAATGATTTTTTTATCATGGTGGGTGTAGCTCAGCTGGTTAGAGCGCCAGGTTGTGGCCCTGGAGGTCGTGGGTTCGAGTCCCATCACTCACCCCATTAAAAAAGAAAGTTTATTGCTGGGGTGTAGCCAAGCGGTAAGGCACGGGACTTTGGATCCCGCATTCCGTAGGTTCGAATCCTACCGCCCCAGCCACTTTTATTTTAGCTTGTAATCTTTTCCACGGAAGCCGTTGTGTGCTTCTTTTTTTATTTATTTTTTATCTGTTTCTTTTTTATCGGGATTAAGCATCAGTTCGCAAATCAGATAAATCATATGGGCGGTTATTTCTTCCTGGTTTTTAGAACCCCTAGGGTTATACCATTGGATTACCCAGTTGCACATTCCTAAAATGGCAAAAATGGTCAGATTGACATCTACCTTGGGGAAATAGCCTTTATTTATACCTTCTTCCAAAACATCCCTGAAAATATTTTCATAGCGGTTACGGCTCTGCACATATTTTTGGGTTTCATTTGCAGGGATGTTTTCTTTTTCCCGGAAGAATATAACCAGGGAAAAATCATTTTTTAATATATATTGTAAATGGCTTTGCAGGAGCTCCTGCAGTTTATCCTGGGGGGAAAGTTTTTTATTCATAATGAATTCTGCGTTTTTAAGAACAGGGCCGATCCCTTTATCGAGTACTTTTCGGAATATTTCGTTTTTACTGTTAAAGTAATAATAAATACTGCCCTTCAATATGCCTACTTTTTCGGCAATATCCTGCATGGAAGTACCATCGAATCCTTTTCTCCGAAATAGTTTTGCAGCTTCATTTAAGATCTCATCCCTTTTGTTGTTCCCAACTTTATCTAAAGTTGGAGTTGTTATTTTCTTGGCATCCACTGCTCGAATCTTCCTTTCTTCTCTACGTGAGTACTATTTTATATTATCATATATTTGCAATAAAACCTGGGGCCAGGCCGTTTTTTCCAAAGATTCGCTATTTTTCTCCCTCTTTTTCCACCAGCCTTTTGGCAAAAAGTGCTGCTCCAATGGCGCCGGCGATCTGGGTGTCATGCCGGGGCTTTAAAGCGGTAATCCCCAGTTTATTTTCCAGGCGGCTGACGATCCCGATGTTTTTGGCGATACCACCGGTGATGGCAAAGTCTTTTTCCGCGCCAATTCGCTCTAAAAGGGAAAGGACACGGTGCGCCATGGCGGAGCAGTACGCGGCTAGGACACGCTCGGTAGACCAGCCTGAACGTAAAAGGCCGGTGGCTTCGGATTTTGCAAAGACAACGCAGGTGCTGCTGACCGGCTCGGGCTCTTCGTCTATATCCAAGGATCTGACGCCGACTTCACCGATCGGCACGCCTAACAGGTCGGCAAAGACTTCCATGCCCCGACCGGTACCGGCAGCACATTTGTCGTTCATGAGGAAAGATGTTACTTTGCCTTTGGCGTCGCAGCGGATGGCTTTACAGTCTTGACCACCCATATCCAGGATGGTCCGCACGGTGGGGCCGTACATGTAGTTGCCGCCACGGGCATGGCAGGTGATTTCCGTAATGGCCCGGTTGGCAAAGGGAATGTTGATCCGGCCATAGCCGGTGCCGACTGTGTAATGGAGGTCATTCAGGGTCAGGCCGGTTCCTTCCATTGCCCGGTTAATGGCGTTTAAAGCGCTGTTGGGGCTGTCCGAACCCGTCCGCATATTGGAGTAGGCATAGAGTTCCCCGTCACACATGATCACGGCTTGGGAGCTGACAGAGCCGACGTCTATTCCTGCCGTGATGATCCTGGCTTTTTTCCAGTCCAGATCTGGATGATGCCAGTTGGATTCTTCCCATCTCCAGTATTCTTTTTTCTTTCCCGTAGACATTAATGATCCCCCAATTCGGTTTTTGGTTTGGGCGGGTTATTTTTTTCCTCTGCTGCCAGGGCAGCACCCAATGCACTGATAAAGTCGGGTTTATCAGTCAGGAGAAGTGTAAGCTCCAGGTCTCTTTCCAGTTCACGGACAAAGCCAGGGTTTTTGGCGATGCCGCCGATCATGGCTATCTCTTTTTCCAGCCCGACGCGGCGGACCATGGAGGCGATCCGGTTGGCCATGGCATTGTGAACAGACCGGGCGATGTCCGCTTTTGGTATCTGGGAGTGGATCAGGGAGATTACTTCTGATTCGGCAAAGACAGCGCAGTGTGAGTTCATCGGTACTACTTGGGTGGCCTGCAGGGACAAGGGGCCCATTTCTTCAAGATCTATTTCCAGGGCACGGCACATGGCCTCCACGAAGGAACCGGTTCCGGTAGCACATTTCTCGTTGATGGCAAAGTTGATCACTTTGCCGGTTTTGTCCATTTTCAGGGCCCTTCCTTCTTCGGCACCGACGTCTACAACCGTACGGGCTTGCGGAAAGACTTTGATGGCACCGCGGGCGGCGGCACCGACTTCGGTAATGATGCCGCCGGCAAAGTCCACTTCCGCTTTGCCGGTACCGGTGGCAATAATGTTTTGAACATCATTTTTGTGCAGGCCTGCAGCGGAAAGGGCCTGGTTAAAGGCATCAACCGCCGCTTGCCGCTGATCAAAGCCGCTGGGGACACGCCCGGTGCCTATTATTTCACCATCTTTGACGAGGACAGCTTTGGTAAATTTGTTGCCGGCGTCAATTCCCGCTGTAATCATCTCGATCAATACCCCCTGTAATGCATTTATTCCTTTTATCGTTCGACAAGGGGATGGGTGCAACCCCATCAAACTACCGTTTGTTTTACATAATTAAAAGACAATTTCCTTAGAGCCTTTGAGCAGAGATAATTTCTATATCTGGATATGAACAACATATGATCATGATCAACCATTTATTTGCAAAATTAACCAATGTTGGAATTCACTAGCTACATTATTCCATAAGAAGAAGCATTAGTCAAGTCCTTTTTTAGTAATATTTTTATTTTCCTACTGTAAAAAATTGTCCAAGAATTCTGAAGCAGGCAGAAGCATAAATGGGTAAAATTTAAGCTGTAAGATGTTGAAGGATATGTTTCTGAGGGTGCTTTCTGCAGGGAGTATGTCTTAATGCTTTAGCTCTTCTGTGCCATGCGGACAAAGGTATCCACCAGCTTTTGTAATCCATATTTGTCTGCTAATGATTTTAATCCTGTCTCCAGCTCATCCGACTTCTCTTGTGCTTCGCTTTCTTCTTCCTCTTCTCTTTCTTTGTAAGTCAGGGCACCGGCCAGGCACGCTTGAACACACACCGGCTCTTCTTGAGACGGATCGTCTGCACATAGATCGCATTTGAAAGGGAGACCGGAATCAGGTTCCTTGAAAGCGTCTCTGGACGGGCAGGAAGCTCTGCAAAAAGTACACTCTTCATATTCCGTTCCGTTAACTACATATTTGTTTCTGCCCATACATTCGGCTGCTGTATACTCACCCGCGTACACAGGAACATATATGTCTTTTAGCTCATCAATAATCATCCGCATCCGGGCTTTTGCCGGATTAATGTT
Organism: Dethiobacteria bacterium; assembly: GCA_050948785.1. GTDB lineage: Bacteria > Bacillota > Dethiobacteria > DTU022 > UBA8154 > JAAZMI01. The sequence continues at coordinate 85,276 of JBMNEM010000005.1, read as the reverse complement.
GCTGTATTTTGGTGCAGCGTGAAATGCGGAGCAGAAAAGCTCACATGCCCGGCAACCAATGCATTTATCAACATCAACTTTTATTATTTTAATTTTTTTCTTTTTCAACTTACTTTTCATGGTCAGCACCCCCCGGAGATAAATTTTTGCCTTTTTCCGCCAAATTTTTTGTGGAGGGAGTACCTTCATTGCCTGTCAGGATCCCTCTTTGTACGAGGTCTTCGCCCACATAGTCCAAGTCCAGTTTATCCAACGTCTCTTTGGTGGGAATGCCATCATCAGTCCATCCCTTGAATTCATAATACGCGTCCAGAAGTTTTTGCTCATAATCATGGTTTCTTATCTTCCAATGATTCTCTGGAGGGCGTTCGTCTTTTCTTCTTAGGCCTCTTCTTACATTGATGGCTCTGATTAGATTACGGTTCCTTTCAGCTGTTTTCCATAGCCCGTCTTTGTCAAGGTCTATCCCGGTGGCAAGTGAGATTAAATGTGGTATATTGTTCACGTGGTACGGAATCCTTCCGCCGAATTGGCCTCTAAATGATGACAAAAAGCCGCAGAGCCCGATGGCGTCATCAATATAATGCATGATCTCATTCCAATCACAAATGAGGCAGGATGCTTCCATAGATAGATCGTGCCGTTTTTCCCATTCCAGAAAAATTTGTTTAATCTTCTCATTGGGAAGTGCGTCCCAATTTTTTACAAACTCTTCTCTCTTTTCCCTGGTAGGAAGGGGGTCCTGGGGGAAGGAGCCTTCAATCTGGGTGATATTTATCTTCTCGCCGGTAGCGATCATCAGGAAATAAGGAGGATTCAGTTGTCCCAGTTTAATGGGTACCTGCTCCAGTTTTTTGGTTGTATTATGATCATATTTTTCTGCGCCCCTGCCAATCTGGCGGGCCGCCCAGTAAACACCATTGGCCAAAGCATCCCCAATCCCTTCCCGCCGAACAATTATCTCAAGGAGATAGAAAAATCTCTTTCCGGAGTCGGATGGAAATCCTGGTAGGTCCTTGTCAGTTAAAATGCCGGCTTCGTAAAGCTCAATGGCGAAGGCCAGAACTTGCGGTGTGGAGAATCCGTCCAGCCCGTATTCCTGAGTAACGCCCAGTATGTCATAATTAAAATCCAGTTCTTTGTAGGCAGCCATGGCATAAGTTAATTTGTTGAAGCATTTTTGGAAATATGTTGGCCGTCCCGGGTAGAAAATCGCTTGATGGCAATCTTTCGGGCAGTTATAGCATGCCGTCCATCGAAGGCGCACGCTATCACTAATCGTCTTCCATTTCTTTTCAATTTTTTTGTTCCAATAACCTTTTTTCCGTTCACGTGCATTGCCCCAGGCAAAATTGTCGGTGTGGAATGTTTCATCGTCCTCGTGTGCCATAGGATCCCCGCATTTCGGATTCTCGTAAATTTCCTTTCTCAGGTGGAGGCCTAACTTAAAAAGTTCAGCCGGCCGGGCAATATTGATGTCCTTTGTTCCGCGAACAGCGATTGCCTTTAACCTTTTATCTCCCATGACCGCACCTACCCCGCGGGAGGCACTGGAGTTGGCGTGTTCGATGCTGGCCATGTAGACCCTGTTTTCACCGGCCAGGCCGATGGCGGCCACTTGAGCGTTTGGTTCTTTCAACTCCGCTTTGATGAGTGCTGCAGTTTCCAAAGCGCCTTTTCCCTGCAGATGGGAAGCATCACGTATTTCCACTTTGTCATTGTTGATCCACAAATAAACCAGATCGGGGGCCTTGTTGCGAATGATTATTTTGTCGTAACCGGCATGTTTTAGCTCCGGCCCGAAAAAACCTCCCATTAATGAATGTGCAAATAAGTTTGTCTGTGGATTAATGCTATTTATAGCGGTACGATTGGCACCGGGAACAGGTGTGGCGTGTAAAAGGCCGCTGCTGAATATGAGTAAATTGGCGGGAGAAAAGGGCTCAACTTCAGGAGAAACCCTATCCCATAGTATCTTGGCAGCAGTGCCCTGGCCCCCCAGATAAAGTTCCATTAATTCCGGGTCGGTTTCTACCTTCTCAATGTTTCCACGTGATAAATCAATTTCTAAATTATACCCTGCCTCTGCGTACCTCATTTTTCAACACTCCATCGGTATGTTTTTTCTAAAGGTGAAAGGGGGAATTACGGATGTATTTATTTCATGATACACCCTTTTGATAAAAGTCATCTGCTCCTACCAAACCACCGTTTGTTTTTAAATGATTATAAAATAATTCCCTTAACATGATTATATAGGGAAAACATTCAGATCACTGGTGCGGGCGAAGGGATTTGAACCCTTACAGGTTGCCCCACAGGATCCTAAGTCCTGCGCGTCTGCCAGTTCCGCCACGCCCGCCTGCAGATAATATAGCATATTTGAGCTCAACTTTCAACAAACTCAACTTTGATTACTTCTAAGGTTTTTAACAGATTGCTTTTGGGGGATTCATTCCGGCTGTCAGGGAGATAGGGGCCTGAATTAAGAAGGGGGCCATGGGCTTTAAAAGGGTTTATGGATAACTTCTACGGCCATGCCCTCTGGTCATGTCAGCTTATTTATGGTAGAACAAGAGTATGAGGGGAGATGGGTTTTCATGATTTTTGCTATTAGCGATTTGCATCTATCCCTGGGAGGGGAGAAGCCCATGGATATTTTTGGCAGCCAGTGGAAAGATCACCATTTAAAGCTTCAAGAAAACTGGGTAAAATCCGTAAAGGAAGATGATACCGTAATTATCGGAGGGGATCTTTGCTGGGCGTTAAAGCTGGAGGAAACCCGGGATGATTTTAATTTCATTCATCAGCTCCCCGGCAAAAAGGTATTATTTAAAGGCAATCATGATTACTGGTGGCAGAGCTATAGTAAAGTTAAAAAGGCACTACCTCCCAGTATGCAAGCTGTGCAAAATAATTATATTTCCTATCAGGGCCGCATCGCCCTTTGCGGGACCCGCGGCTGGACAGCGCCCGGGGGGGAGAACTACACGGCACAAGATGAAAAAATCTATCAGAGGGAGCTGATACGTTTAAGGCTATCCCTTACCGAGGCGCAAAAAGATGGTTTTGGGGAATTCATTGTCACGCTGCATTACCCGCCCTTTACTCCCCGGGGGGAAGATACCGGGTTTACAGCAATTATGCAGGAATTTGAGGTCCGGTTATGTCTTTATGGCCACCTCCATGGTGTTGATCAGCAAAGAGTTTTTCAAGGAGAGAGGGATGGTATCACATACTATTTTATTGCAGCGGATTTTTTAAATTTTAACCCCCGGGTAGTTCTTGCTTATTAATTCCAGTTTTTGTTAGCAGAATTTTTAGTGTCTATTTAGCCACTTCAATGTTATAATATTTTTAAGCAATAAATATAGAAAGGGGAATATAATTCGTGAACTCTAAAAGGGTGAAGCAACTCACCGTTTATTTTTTTATGTTCATTTTTTTGTGCAATATTCTTGTGGCCGGTTGTGGAAATGTTGCGGCGAAACAGGTGGTGGCCAAGGTTAACGATGAAGAGATCGAAAAAAATGAAGTGGAGAAGTTTTTAAAGGTAGTTTATTTATTTGCCGGGCCGGATGCCTCAGAGACATACGCTCAGGAAGAATATGCCGCGGCGCTTGAAGAGGAGATCTTATGGTTTTTGATTGAAAACAAGGTTGTCCAGCAGGAAATTGAAAAACTGGGTCTTGATCAGAATCTTGATGAAGAAAAAATTACGGAAAACTTTCAGCAAACCAAGGATGGATTAATAAAGGAAATTTATGGTTCGGAGGAGGATTTCCGCTCCCGGTTAAAAGAACTGAAAATTGATGAAAAGATTCTCAAAGATTTTCACTACAAAGCCTATTTTACAGAGCTTCTTTACAACCATAGCACGAAAGATATGGGCGAAAAAGAAGCACGGGCTTTTGTGGAGGAAAATCCGATGATTTTGAAAAAGCCTGCCCGGGTGTACGCTTTTCATATCTTGCTGGAGGATGAGCAAAAGGCACGTGAGGTACGCAAGCTTCTGGAGGAAGGTGCTGATTTTGAGGAAACCGGCCAGGAATATTCCCTGGACAGTCATGTGGAACTGGGATCTGTCAGTGCCTATGATTTCTACGATCCTGCTTTTTTAGAGGCGGCCTTTAGTTTAAATCCCGGAGAGATCAGCCAGCCTGTAGAAACTTCATATGGTTTTCATATTATTAAAATTACGGAAAAAGAGGAAGAAAAAGAGCTTGCCTTTGATGAAGTGAAGGAAGATGCGCTTGACAGGAAAAAACAGGAGTTTTTTGGTGAATATTTGCAAAAACTGATTCAGGATGCTGATATTGATACTTTTGATCAAGAAACCTCCTCTGAAGAAAAAAATGAATAAAACCCCTTCGCTAGATAAATAATAGGAAAGAACCCTTAAATGCGATGAGAGTAAGTAAGGAGGGGAAAAATGAAAGCAACGGGTATCGTTCGTAGAATTGATGATCTAGGCCGAGTTGTCATTCCCAAGGAAATCAGACGAACCCTGAGGATACGCGAGGGGGACCCTCTGGAAATTTTTGTAGATCGTGACGGAGAAGTTATCTTAAAAAAATACTCTCCAATTGGAGAGCTAGGTGATTTTGCCCAGGAATATGCTGATTCTTTGCATGAAGTTATGGGACATATTGCCTGCATTGCAGATCGTGATACAATTATTGCCGTAGCGGGTGCCCCCAAAAAGGAATTTCTTAATCGTGCCCTGAGTTCTGCTGTTGAACAGGTGATGGAAACCCGTAAAAGTATCCTGATCAATGATACTTCCCAGCATGAGTACTACCGGGAAAGCGATGAGGAAAACCTTTCCAAGTTTTATGCCGAAGCGATCGCTCCGATTATCTCTGAAGGTGATCCGATTGGTGCTGTGCTCATGGGCACGAGAAGCAGAGAAATTAAGATGACTGATCTGGAATTGAAACTGGTGGAAACGGCAGCAGGTTTTTTAGCTAAACAAATGGAACAGTAATTTACTTTCGGCCTCTTACAAAACATTGTTTGTTCAGTTTTTCTCAAAGTAGTAACATCCTTGTTACTACTTTTTTTATGGGATCAATATGTTATAATGAAGGAGATTTTCCCAAGGAGGAGGCCAGGGTATGTCCAAAAGCCAGTCCTTTATCAGGGGAGCTTTGATCCTTACTGCTGCCGGTTTTCTTGTTCGCTTTATCGGGGCCGTGTTGCGCATCTATTTGGCGGCGGTTATGGGAGCGGAAGGTATCGGCCTTTACCAGATGGCCTATCCGATCTATACAACACTCCTGGCGATCTCTTCCGCCGGAATTCCCATTGCCATTTCCAAACTGGTAGCGGAAAACCTGGCTTATAAGGATTACCGCGGCGGTTACCGTGTTTTTAAGGTCTCTTTATTAATTTTAACCTTTCTCGGGGGCGTCTTTTCCCTGCTGTTATATTTTGGTGCCGATTATTTTGCCCGCAACATTGCGAACGATCCCCGTGCTTATTACCCGCTTGTGAGTATTTCGCCGGCCATTTTGTTCGTTACAGTGCTTTCGGCTTTCCGGGGCTATTTTCAGGGGCAGCAAAAGATGGTTCCCACAGCCGTATCGCAGATTGTTGAACAGCTCGGGAGAGTTGCGGTCGTAATTATTTTGGTTTATTTATTATTGCCCGTAGGATTGGAGCAGGCGGCGGCAGGGGCTGCTTTTGGGGCAGTGGCCGGGGCTTTTTGCGGATTACTGGTTTTGCTTTATATTTTTTACCGGGAAAAGAGCAGTTATGCTGGAAAAATGCACAAACAAGCTGTGGAGCGCTCGTTTCACCTTAAGGAAGTGCTCTATCGTATTTTTGCACTGGCTGTACCGATCACCTTGGGAAGCCTTGTTACTCCTCTGATCAATATGATCGATCTTAGCGTTGTCAACCTACGTTTACCCGCCGCAGGATTCACCATGGAAGAGGCTACAGCTCTTTATGGGCTGTTGACAGGCATGGCCAGCTCCGTTGTCCAGTTTCCCCTGATTTTGACCATTTCCCTGGCGATGAGCCTGGTCCCGGCGATCTCGGAGGCGCAGGCCTTAAAAAACAGCTCCCGTGTGCGAGGGAGGATTGATCTGGCCATGCGCATTACCTTGTATTTCAGTATTCCTGCCTCCTTTGGCCTTTTTATTTTGGCGGAGCCGACAACAATTGTTCTTTTTGGGGATGCTGATGCTGCCTACCCTCTGGCCATGATGGCTTTTGGCCTGATCTTTCTTTCCCTTTACACCTCTACTACCGGTATTTTACAGGGGTTGGGATACGTGATTGAGCCGGTTAAATATATGCTCCTTGGTGCGGCCTTGAAATTTGTTTTAAGCTGGATTTTAACGGCAGATCCCCGTCTGCATATTGGGGGAGCCGCTCTATCGACGGTCATCAGTTTTTTTCTGGCTTCTTCTTTAAATATCAGCAAGGTAAGTGCAGTCACCGGGTGGCGCCTGGACTTTAAGGGGCTGGTCCTCAAACCTTTGGCCGCATCAGTGGTGATGTCTTTGGGGGTGTATTATTGCTACAACATAGGTTTGGGTTTGCTACCCGCAGCGTTACCCCTGAGGCTTGTGCAGGCACTGTCTTTAGCGGTGGCCATTTTTCTGGGCGTACTTATTTTTGTGGTTATACTTTTTTTGGTGGGAGGCATCTATGCCCAGGATCTCCGGGCGATACCCCGTTTGGGAGAACCTTTATTGAAAATTGCCCGGCGCCTGAATCTGGTTAAAAAGTAGCATTAATCGAAGATAAAATGAAAGCTTTTAGCAGTGCAATCAAATCAAATTTTAGTTAGGCACGGTAGTGCCACTGCGGAGGGTGTACTATGTTCAAGTTGTATGTGGCCGGCCTTGGCCGGGGCGGTACGGAGGCTCTGTCCGGGATTCTTGATCAGCAGTGTTTTTCTCCTGAGCCGCGCACCTGTATTTTTCACGCGGCCCCCCCTTATTTCAGGGAGCCGGTAGAGAAAAGGGACTTTAAATTGATCAATATTCAGGAAGAAATTAAAACAAACCCCGGAGATTCCTTAAAAAGCATCTGTGAACATGCTGCGGAGTACATTCTGGGAATTCTCAAGGAAGAGGGTTCCGCTCTATTAATTTTGCCGGGAAGGCCCTGGCCCGGGGAAGCTCTCCTTGCGGAATTGGAGGCGCAAAAAGGCCCAATGGAAATTTCCCTAAAAATAATGTCGGGAGAAGAAAGCTGGGATTTTGCGCTGGATTTTTTAAAATTGGAAATGGGGATAAAGTTTTCCCGGGGTGTAACCTTTTTTGATGCTCACCACCTCAAGGAACTGTCTGACCCGCCGCGCGGTGAACTGCTGATCGCGCATCCCTGCAGCAGGGAACTTCTCTCCGGGGTCCGGAGACGCCTCTTATATTTTTATCCGCCGCGGCATCCTGTAAATATTCTACAGTTCAACGCCAAAGGAGATCTTTTTCTGCTGCAATCCGAGCCTTTAGAGCATCTGGGCCGGGACGGGGCTTTTAACTGCTGGACCTATTTACACCTTACCCCTCCACCTTATTACTCTCTGGGGGAGATGGCCGGTATTGTGAAGCAGCTTCGTTCTCCGGAAGGCTGCCCCTGGGACCGGCAGCAGGATCACTTTTCCCTGAAGTCCTGCCTGCTGGAAGAAACTTATGAAGTGCTGGAGGCCATTAATAAGGGGGTCCCCGCAGAACTCTGTGAGGAACTGGGGGATCTGCTGCTGCAGGTTGTTTTTCACAGCGAGCTGGCCGTGGAGGAAGGGGATTTTTCCCTCTGGCAGGTTATCGATGGCCTGGCCCGCAAGATCCGCCGGCGTCATCCCCATGTTTTCCAAAATGAAAAGGTTCAGAGCGTAGCCGAAGTGAAGATGAAATGGCAGGAGATCAAACAACAGGAAAGAGGCGGGGAAAAAACTGACCGCTTTGCCTTGCCTGCGGAACTGTCTGCGCTGATGAAGGCGCAAAAGGTCCAGAAAAAAGCGGCGGAGGTGGGCTTTGACTGGCCGGATGTCAACGGTGTTGTAGAAAAATTGTACGAAGAGGCCCGGGAGCTGGATGCCGCGCAAAAGGCCGGGGATCGGCTGCAAATAGAAGAGGAAATCGGCGACCTGTTTTTTGCCCTGGTAAACCTGGCCCGTTTTCTGGAGATAAATGCGGAGATAGCTTTAAGCCTGACGGTGGATAAATTTATCCGCCGCTTTCGGTATATCGAGGAGCAGGTCGACCGGCGCGGGGGAGATTTCGCGCATTTTTCCCTATCAGAGCTGGACGGCTGGTGGGAAGAAGCCAAAAAGTTGGAAAGGGGCAACCCGGAGCAGGAGCGGTGATTCAAATCCCTGCAAACAAAATATGCCTGGATTTTTTGGGCTGGCGGGGGATCTCTGTTTATCCGGTAATGAAAATTAAATCGTTAACGTAAAGGAGGTATTAAATTTCCGGCTTGGTTAATCCTAATAAAGCTGGAATTAATATAAAAAACCCGAAGTAAGGAAAATGACCTTGTCTGAAAAAAAAACCATGATCATTATTCTAAGTACGGTGCCATTTTTAATGGTTCTGGGAAACTCCATGTTGATCCCGGAATTCCCCACAATTAAAACAGAATTGCAGATCAGTCAGTTTCAGGTGGGGTTGCTCATCACTTTTTTTTCTGCACCGGCTGCACTGATTATTCCTTTTCTGGGTTATCTCTCTGATCGAATCGGGCGAAAAATAATCATTGTTCCCAGCCTGCTCCTTTATGGGCTGGGAGGATTCGTTGCCGGGCTTGCGGCTGCTTTTCTCAGCAGCCCTTATTATTTGGTTTTGGGGGGGAGGGTTGTCCAGGGCGTGGGAGCTGCCGGGACAGCACCCATTGCCATGGCTTTGGCCGGAGATTTGTTCCAAACAAAGGAGCGCAGTGAGAGTATGGGTATTTTGGAAGCGGCAAACGGTCTGGGCAAGGTTTTAAGCCCCATTATCGGGTCGGCTGTGGCCCTGATTGTCTGGTATGCCCTGTTTTTTTCCTACGCGCTGCTGTCCTTGCCGGTCGCCCTTTTGGTCTGGTTTTTTGTGCAGGAGCCGGAGAGCGCACGGGAAAAAGGAACTTTTCACGCATACCTGCAAACCATAGCTTCGATTTTTGAAAAAAAGGGAGTATCTTTGTTCTTCAATTTTTTAGGCGGGCTGGTTGTTCTGTTTATTCTTTTTGGTGTGCTTTCTTTTGTTTCCGATCTTCTTGTTTCCAGGTTTCATCTGGGGGGTATAAAAAAAGGCCTGCTCTTATCCATTCCTCTATTAACCATGTCCATTACTGCCTATCTTACCGGTCTATATTTAAAAAAGAAAGGCCGGTTTTTTAAACTTTCTTACTCCATTGGACTGATGATTGTCGGTATCTCCATGGGTATTTTGCCCTTGTGTTGCCATGATCTGTTTGTTTTTCCGCTAGTCTTGGGCTTGCTCGGGTTGGGGAGTGGGCTGGTGCTCCCTGCTGTGAATACCATGGTTACGAGTGCTGCAGGAAGTGAACAAAGAGGCGGAATCACCTCACTGTACGGCAGTGTGCGCTTTACCGGTGTGGCTCTGGGGCCACCTGTTTTCTCACTGCTGCAGGATGCCGGCACTTCCTTTATGTTTTTAAGCGGCGGCGGACTGGCGCTGGCCGCAGGCATCCTGGGCTTTTTGCTGATTCGTGAGCAGGTTGTTTTACAGCCGGCGGGCGGTTCAGCCGGAGCCTGATTTTTGGGGATGCTGCTGCCCGGGAGATTTTTTCAGGTAGTCCGGCTCCTGATGATTGGTAGGGTTTTCAGGATCCAATACAATAAATTGAGCCCGCAGATTCCGATTCTAATGCATTTCTTTTGAACTTGGTCAGGATGCCTGATCTTTTTTTGATCCTTGCGGAAAATTCAGCCGGCGAAAATAATAGCTGTAATTATCTCGTTTATCGTCGAACAAAATTGAATTGGCTGCTAGCAGCCACAGCAGGTTGAAGATAAAAAGGTAAAAGATAATCTCCAAAAACATTCAAGACCTCCCGCCAGCAGGAATTTGATTATGAATAATTAAAGAATTCAATGACAGTCCGTATATCTTTCAGAGTATTTGATGCGGGTCAGGGTGTGGGGGCGATTCACGCCCGGGGGGTTCCCTTTTTGTTCAGCGGCAAAACAGCTTCAGCAGGTAAAGAAAAAAGGCGGTTACCCCACCCGCCATTAAAGGACCTACCGGCACTCCCTTTAAAAAGACGATCCCGATGATGGAACCGACGACCAGGCCGAGGATGATCTGGGGCTGGCTATCCAGCAGGTTGAGCCCCATACCGTTTAGCCTGGTGGCGATGATCCCCCCGGCGATGGCCAGGATGCCGGGCAGGGAGCTGAAGGTCATGACTATTTCCCGGAATCCCACCCTTTCCAGAGCGAGGGGAACAAGGACGGCGATCATCAGGAAAAAAAGGCCCAGTTCCAGGCCCCGTTTCTCCAGGAAAGGGAGCAGGCTTTTGATGTTGCATAATTTGATCAATAGCAAAAGCCCGGCAGCTAAAGAAAGGGAACCGGAGCGGGCTGCCAATCCCAGTATAAAAATTAAAAGGATAAAGATGAATCCATACATGGATCTGCCCCTTAAAGAGAGATACCATCCCATTATATGTCAGGAAATTGCAGGATAGAATTTAAAGTCAGGGTAAATATGAAAACGGGTGGTGAAGGCTGGGGCCCAGTTTAAAGGTTTGCTTGAGACAGGTTTTGCAGCTCAGCTCAGGCTTATGGCTGGCCTTCCCGGGAGAGTTCGCCGTAGTAAAAGGGGAAAGGTAATGGCAGGTAAGGGCAGGCAGGATTAAACTTCCAGCAACCGAATGGAGCCGTTTTGATAAAAAGGTAAAAGGGGCAGGATATCTTCCTGGCTGCAGTAGAGTAGGTCTTTCTCCAACCCCGCTTGAAGAAGCCTTTGGCCGTTGGCAGTCTTTTTCAGTGCTGCGGCCATACCATTTCCCCTGCCGGCTTTTTTTTGGATATAAGTATAAAAACACCCCGCCGTGAAGGCCAGATCCGAGGGAATAAAATTATCTGCTTTTTCATTTAAATCGATAATCAAGCGCCCGGCGGTCAAAAAATCCTCCAGGGAGAAAGCCCCTCTTGTTCCCGCGCAGCAGATCACCAATTCTTTATTTTGTTCTCCTAACCATTGAGCGACAGCCCCGGCGTTCAGGAGGGCGCAGATAATCACGGTATCAGCTGTACCTGTTTTTTGCAGAGCCCGGGTGCCGTTTGTTGTTCTGAAAATCAACCCCTTCCCCTGAAGGTTGGTTTTCAGATACTCCAGGGGCGAATTACCCAGATCAAAATTATCCGGGGGCCGAAGCTCTGTTTCGCCACCCAAGGAATAGCTGCGGTAAGCTTCACGTTTATTCAACTGCCGTGCATCCTCTAAAGACTTTACGGGGATTATTTCCCGGCAGCCCCGGCTGAAAGCGGTAATAATCGTGCTTGTGGCTCTGAGAGTATCGATAACGACACATATTTTATTTTTGATGGCCTCCGCATTTATTTCCCGGTGAGTTAAAAGAAGTTCGATCAACATGCTCCGGTCCGCTCTTTCATTAACCGTAAAAACCGGTGTGCTGTTTGGTGGTATTTTGTTCCAGGGTTAGCTTGAAAGTATCGGCCCGCATCCCGGTACGCAGGGATTCGAGGGCAAGGACATCGCCGGTGGCAATGTTCCCCAGGTTGACATTGGGCCCTAAGAGAGTAATAAAATTGACCTGCTGTTTTTTTAAAGGTGCTTCCCAGATAATCTGCTCCTGAGCGGCAGTGAACATAAGCAGTTTGTCCATCTTCTCCTGCTCAATATCTCCCTGTGCGTTGAAGATGGTCACGTCTTTACCCGACTCCCGGGCTTCTAAGATGACTTTATATGCGCCGTCCTCCAGATCTTTGTTGATCTGTGCGGACACCAATTCAGGATCAAAAATTTCACCGGCTTCCTTTTTTCCTATTTCTGTGAGGACGAGCAGGCCCGCCTCGCGGGCTGTTTTAATGATAGAGCTTCTTTGCCGGGCAGAGAGTTCAATGGTGCCATCGGAAACTTCTATGGCGGTAAAGCCCAGTTCCTTGGCCCGGTTCAGGTAAGGTTTCAGTTTGCCTTGCACAAAGGCAATTTCTGTAAAAGTACCGCCCGGATAAACCCGAATGTGAAAGGAGTGTATCAATTTAATTTTTTTTCTCAGGAGGGCGGGGTCATAAAGAGCGGAGGAACCAAAACTTAATTTCCAAAAATCTATGTACTCGGCACACATCTCCAAAAGATCCAGGGTTTCCCTCAGGCCTGTTCCTTTGTCAAGGATCATCGTCAAACCCTTTTGGCGGGGTCTGACAGCGCGACCTTGCAAAGGAAAGGAAAAATCAAGCCCCCAGGCGTTACCCGTTTTTCCCTTCTGCAATCTGCTTCTCTCCTTTGCCCCATTGTTTTTTTATCCTATGCCGCGCCGGGTAAAAAAGTTACTTAATGTGGACCAACCACGAGGCCCGTCCCTGCGGTTGGTGCCCATGGTTAGGGGGGGGGCGCGGGGGACGCGGGGACGATTCTCCTGTCCTGATTTGTATAGATACCAGCCACGAGGCCCGTCCCCGCGGTTGCTCTCTGGCAGGCTACTTTTTGTATAAATTGCCTGTTGCGGTGTACACTAATATTAATTAATAGGCTGCACGCCGCTTTAGAGCGAAGTTGCTGTCGATATTTTCATATTATGGGGGGTTTTTACTTGTCTTCTTACCGGGATCTCCTGAAAAAATTCAGTCCTGTCCTTTTAGGACTTTTTTTAATTGTTGTGTATGTGGCCGGCTCCCAGCTGCAGGCCCGGCCTCCGAAAACCCCTGCCATACCCTCCGATATAAAAAAAGGGGAGCGGCAGGAACCGCTTATTTCCGTCTATATTGCGGCAGAAGATATAGTGCAAGAGATGCCCATAGAGGATTATGTGGCCGGCGTAGTGGCCGGGGAGATGGATCCGGATTGGCCTTTGGAAGCCCTGGCCGCCCAGGCAATTTTGGCCCGTACTTTTACCCTGCAAAAAATTACCGAGTCGGGAGGGGTTCCTAAGCGCAATACTCATGCCTCCACGGACATTGAAGAGTTTCAGGCTTACAGCGCGGAAAGGATCAACGATAAAGTTCGGGAGGCGGTCCGTTTAACACGCGGTATGGTGGCCTGTTATAAAAATGAGTTTATCAGGGCCTGGTTTCATGCTTATGCCGGGCCGCGGACGGCGCTGGCGAATGAAGGACTGGCTTTTAAATATAATCCTCCTTATATTTATTCTGTAGAGGGCCTCGGCAAAAAAATAATCTCTCCGGAGGAGGGAAATTGGTCAGCTGTTTTTGACCTTGAACAGGTGAGAAATGCTGTTCTGGAAGCTACAGGTGTGGATCCGGGAACTGTAACCGGGGTAAAGATAGCAAAATACGGTCCCTCCGGCCGGGCGGCTACTTTTCTGGTCAACAACCAGCAGATTTCCGGTCCCGCTTTGCGCCTGGCTTTGGGGAGTACGGAAATGCGTTCCACGCTTGTCGAAAAAGTGGAGCTCAGCGAGGGCAGCCTGCAGATGTCCGGCACGGGTTACGGACACGGTGTGGGGCTTTGCCAATGGGGTGCCCGGGCTATGGCCGCAGAGGGAAAATCCACGGAAGAGATTGTAAAATATTTTTATAAAAATATTCGTCTGGCCTCCTTATGGGATTAACAGGTGGTATATTTTGCCTTCCTCTCCAGTATAATGGTACAAGGAGGAGAGGTTGGCCATGGAGGAAAACAAATATCTTTCCAAGCAGCCGGGGCGGCACCGGCTGGTGATCGACAACAGGGAAAAGCTGGAAGTTTCCGGGGTTCTGAATGTTGACAGTTTTGATGATCAGGAGATTATTTTGGAGACAGAGCAGGGTTTGTTGGCTATGCGTGGTGAAGAACTGCATATCAAACATCTCAATTTGGAGCAGGGAGAGCTGCATATTGAAGGTTTTCTTCTGGAGTTAGCCTATTCGGAGGAGAGGGGTTGGAGAAAAGACAGGGGAAAAAGTTTTTTTGAACGGCTTTTCAGGTAGATGTCCGGGATGTCCATCGAGCAACAATTTTTGCTTCTTTTGTATTTGTGTGTGTTTGGTTTGGTAATTGGTTTAATTTTTGATTTTTTTAAAGCTTGGGCAAAAGTATTTGATTTTTCCCGAAAGATAGTTTTTTGGATGGATTTTTTATTTTGTTTGCTTTTTGCTTTGATTCTTTTTTATTTACTTTTATTGGCCAACCGGGGCGAGGTTCGCTTTTATACATTTTTGGCCCTGGCCGGTGGTATAATCTTGTATTATGGTTTTGCCAGCCCGTATTTGCATGCGCATTTTTTATTTTTTTTCCAGGCTATAAAGTTATTCAAGGCGAAGATATCAAAAATAGTGCGTTCTTGGCAGGACTTAGTAAATAAAAAAAGAATTGTTTATAGGGGTTATTATGATGGTTGGAAAAGGTTTTTCCGGAAAGAGGACTGATTTGAATAATAAAGTAATCAGTTATCCTCAACGCCCTGGAAAAAGGGGTTTTTTAAGGAAACTCATCTTTGCCGTGCTGGTTATATGCATGGGGGTCTTTTTTTCACTTTTTTGGGGACAAACCCGTTCTTACCAGGAAATTAAAAAGGAAGCAGACACGCTTGAAGCCAGTCTGGAAGAACTGCGTACTGAAAATGAGGAATTGAAGGAAGAAATCAGGCTTTTACAGGACCAGGAATATATTGAGATTCAGGCTCGCAAGCACCTCGGTATGGTCCGGCCGGGAGAGATCATCTTTTTTATAGAGGATTAAAGCGTCATTGTCCGGCAGAATCTCTTGACAATTTGCTACAAGAAGGTATAATCAAGCTAGTGTCATTTATTTTTTTTAAGCATTTTTTTTAAGGAGGATTTTTAGTTTCATATGTCGTCTATTGAAGTAGGAGCAGTTGTGGAAGGGGTGGTAACAGGTATTACACATTTCGGTGCGTTTGTTCTGCTGCCCGGCGGGGAAACCGGCCTTGTCCATATTTCTGAAGTGGCAGATACTTATGTACGGGATATTCACGATTATATTCAGAAAAAAGATAAGGTGAAAGTGAAGGTCCTATCTGTTAACGGGGACGGTAAAATTGGCCTCTCGATCAAGCGTGCTACCCAAAGTGCTACCCAACGGGAAGAAAGAAGGGAAGCCGCTCCCCGGAAAAGTTTTCCGCGGAGAAACCCACGTTTTTCGGAAAGAGGGAGGATGTCCTTCGAGGATAAACTGGCCAAATTTTTAAAGGACAGTGACGAAAGGCAGCAGGATTTAAGGCGTAATACCGAATCCAAAAGGGGGGGCAGTAGGGGGCCATTCCGGCAGAGTTTTAATTAGGGAATTATGTAATATGTACTCTCTGTTAAAAATAATTATTAAATTTTCCGGAATATATATCAAAGGGCACCGCAAGGTGCCTTTAATTGTTATGGAGATTTTTTGCAGAGAGTGTCGCTTCTTTTAAAAATAATGGTTTTAAGCGGCCGACCAGAACCGTTAAATCATCCCGGACTCCCCGCGGCCAACGGTAACAAGCCTCCTCAATCAAACGATCGGCGATAATTTGGGGATGGTTGTGACGGATCTCTTCCAGAGTTTGGATCAGCCAATCTTTTTCATTCTCCGGACGGGTATCCAATACTCCATCTGTAACCATGATCAGGATACCTCCCCCGGACATTTTCAAATAATTTTTTTCCGGAGTAATGTCTTCCAGTATACCAATGGGCAGAGAAACGGAGCCGATGGTCTTGACTGTTTTTCCGCTTTTCAAGAAACTGGGCGCGGCTCCTAGTTTATAAAGTTCTATCTCACCGGACTGCAGGTCGAGCAGGGCCAGATCCAGGGTCGCAAACCTTTCTGAAGGGTAGCCCAGGCGTAAAAGTGTATTCAGTGTATTGATGGCTACCTCACGGCGGAAACCGATTCCCAACAAATGTTCCATTAACTTTACTGTGGAAGCGCTGGCAAACCGGGCCTCTTTGCCACTACCCATGCCATCGCTTATAATCAGTGCCTGTTTACCGTCTTTTAAAGGAATCACGGCATAGCTGTCTCCCGAAATATCCTGACCGTTTCTGGCAACCTGAGCTACACCGATTTCCAAGGAAAAGCGGGTCAGGGTTATTTCGTTTCCAACGGGCTTGGAATTTTCCCCGGGCTGCAGTTTTAATTCTTGAGCCAGATCGTGCATAATTGTGGCAATGCCTTCAAGTTGCTCGGAAACAAGAGAGCGACTTTTGTGTATTTTATCCTGCCAGTAGCAATTTAACTTGTATATTTCGCGCATATTATGGATTGCTTTGACGATTTCCCGCTGTTGTGGACAAAACCTTCTCAGTTTTATGGGGATCTGTTTTTCTGTAAAGTTACCTTTTTCTTCTATGGTGGAGAACATGCTCAGTACTCTCCTATACTGGTCAAAAAGATCTTTCTTCCAACAACGGTTAAAATATTCGCAGGAACGGCATACTTTACGGCTAAAATAATCTACCAGGGGGGAAAGGTCTCTTTTTGTCCGTATTTCTTCTGCGGGGCTCAAAGGTCGGAAAGTAACAGCCAGTTCTTTAAAAACGGCGGCAAATTCTTTTACACGGGAGGCCATGGTGAACCTTAATTTTTGCTCATTTTCCAGCCTGAAAGGCCAAAATATACTTAGTTCCTTTAACCTTTGCCAAGCAGAGGTGGGAACCAGTAAGAAAATGCTGATTACAAGAAGATCTTCCCCTAAAGAAGTAAGAATATAGCCTCCTTCGGCAATATAGCAGGCAAGAAATCTTAAAATAAGGAAAAAGCCCAGTGCTATCCATAAGCGGCGGTGGGGTCGCAGCAGCCCGGCGATCAACCCGGCGATACCCAGCGCTCCGGTATAGTGAAACATAACCGGGTGACCGAAGCTAAGACCCAAACCAACGGTAAGGCCGCCAATCACTCCCCATATGGGACCCCAAAGGTAGGCACCCGCCAGAATTATCAAGGGGCAGGCAATGTTGGTAATGGCGATTTGATCATTAATGGCCAAGCCATGCATCCCTAAAAACACGAGGAAAAGAAGTAAAACACCCCCGGCGATTGCTTCAGGAGAGGGCTTGCGGCCACGTTTTTCCTGCAGTTCCGTGAAAAAAGGCCGGAGCAGCGGAGGTAAAAGAGCCGCCAGGGTAACTTCCATGATAACAATAGATGTTTCATAAACCATAAAATGTTGCTGGTAAAGCAGGGGCAGGCGCAGCAAAATGATGCTCAGCGGCAAAGTTAATGAGAGCGTAATTTTTTTTCGAAAAATTTTCGTCAAAAGAAAATCCTGCAGGATCCATAGTAACATGGCCGCGGGCATAAACCACGGAGGGAAAACCCCCACCTCCGTAGTCGCCCAGCCCAGAAAAAGAGATATAGTTACCAGGGCTTTCCTTTGCGGGTATAAATGCATCACCAGGGCCCAAAAAATCAGGGCAAAGGGTGCGACCTCACCCATAAGTGTGGCACGACCCAGTAAAAAAGAGGTGATAAACCAGAACACCTTGTTCCAATCCAATCTTATCCTGACAGCTTGTCCCCTTAAGGCCAAAGGAAAATCATAAGGCCATTTTTTTACTCTTTCCAAAAACAAAACCTCCCCTTGAACTTTTTACTTTGCTTCGTAAATCATTTCCCTGATCGTAAGAACGTGATGCCCCGCAATTAAACCGGCAGGGTGGTGTAGAGCCGCGGTGGCGGTATGGTTATTATAGCGGGAATAAAAGGAAATGTCTGTCAAAAAAGGGAGGTTAATGCAGCGGCCCTGAAATTAATTTATTGACAAAAAAAACTATAAAAACGAGTAATCAGCAAGCTGGAAGATATATACGGCTTCAAACGACAACTTTTTTACGGCTAAATCCGGGGTTTTGACGGCGATAGTGTAAATTTAAGCTTGCTAATTTTTTTCCAGCAGGATTTTCTTTTTGATTAGAGAAAAACTAGTATAAATATCCGGGTGAGTTCCGGGGCAGAATCCCGGGCGCAGCCCAAGAGGAAGGTTTTCCAGGATGGTTAACAATTCTGTTGTGCCGTTTTTACATGAACGTCTTAAAAAGTTGATTCTCAGGGAACGTTTAATCGAGAAGGGGGACCTGATCATCGTTGCTGTTTCCGGGGGGGTGGATTCCCTTTCTTTATTACATATTTTCAATACCTTAAGAGAAGAAGAATTTTTTTCTTTCTCTCTTTTTGTTGCCCATTTAAATCATGGCTTGCGGGGGAAATCCGCCCGTGAGGATGCAGAATTTGTGCGCTGTGAGGCCCAAAAAATGGGGCTGCCGTGTACAGTTGCCGCAGTTGACAGCTATACTTACGCCAGGCGCCGGGGGTTGTCACTGGAGGATGCGGCCCGGCGTTTACGTTACAGGTTTTTACAGCAACTGGCGAAAAAGACCGGTGCTTCCCGGATCGCTGTCGGGCATAACCGGGAGGACCAGGTGGAAACCCTGATGCTTAATTTTCTACGCGGCACGGGATTGGCCGGGCTGGCAGGCATGAAAATGAAAAGGATAATTGGTGCAGAAGGGTGCCATTTAATCCGGCCCCTTTTGGAAACAAGCCGGGAAGAATTGGAACGGTACTGCCGGGAAAAGGGTCTTTCTCCCCGTTGGGATGAAACAAACCGGGAGACGCATTTTTTACGCAACAAAATTCGCCTGGAGCTTCTCCCTTTTTTGGAAAAAGAATATAATCCTAATTTGCGGCAAAATATGCAGCGTTTGGCCCGGCTTGTTTTTTTGGATAACGATTTTTTAGAGGAGACTGCGGCCCGGCATTTGAAGAGTTTAACCTTGATCGAGGAGGACCGGCGGCTGGAACTGGACGGACGGGCTCTGCTTGCTGAGCATGAGGCGCTGCAGGGAAGAATTCTGCGTCTTGCCGTTTGCAGGCTGCTCGGGACAACCCCGCGGGAAGTGGGTTATAATCATATCCGGGCTATTTTAAACCTGGTCCGGAAGGGTTCCCCTCACGGCCGGCTGCATCTTCCTTTTGGCCTGGAGGTCTCCAGGAGTTATGATCGCCTGAAGATATCATTTCGGAAAAAAGCCCGCTCCCGCTTTTTGGTTCCCTTCAGTTTGACGGTTCCCGGGAAAAAAGCTCTCCCTGGAAAGGGAGTTTTCTTACAGGCGGAGCTGCTTCCGCCGGAAAAAGTTGTCTGGCCGCCTGATAGCCGGAGGGAAGCATACCTGGATTATGACAGGGTTTTGGAACTGTTTCCGGATAAATTTAAGCCTGTAGAACAAAATACCCCTATAGAACTTTGGGTTCGGGGCCGGCGGGCAGGCGATCGTTTCCATCCCCTGGGGGCTCCGGGAAAAAGAAAGCTGAAAAAGTATTTCATTGATCAAAAAATTCCTCTTCAAGAGCGGGATCAAATCCCCCTGGTTCTCGCCGGTGAAGAGATCATTTGGGTTGTGGGCATGCAGCCGGCCCATTTTTGCAGGATTACGGAGGAAACGGAAAGGGTCTTGGTTTTAAGGCTGAGCCGGCGCCAGCCAGGGGCGACAGCCGCGGATAGATAATTACTTGGGAGGAATTTAGATGCCAGTCCCCAAAATCAGGGTATTATTGACGCAGCAGGAGATTGCGCAAAAAGTAAAAGATCTGGCTGAGCAAGTGTCTCGGGATTATCAGTATAAAAAGCCGGTGCTTATTTGCGTCTTAAAGGGAGCAGTGGTTTTTCTGTCTGATTTTATGCGCTATTTACAACTTCCTGTGGAAATTGATTTTATGGCTGTTTCCAGTTACGGTGCGGCGACGACTACCTCCGGAGTGGTCCGGATTCTTAAGGATCTGGAGATGAGCATTGAAAATAAAGATGTCATTATTATTGAAGATATTATTGATACGGGGTTAACTTTAAGCTATTTGCGGGAAAACCTTCTTTCCCGTAACCCCCGTTCCCTGAAAATAGTTACTCTTTTGGATAAACCTGATTGCAGGGAAGTAAATGTTGAGGCGGATTATAGCGGTTTTTGTATTCCTGACGAGTTTGTTGTCGGTTATGGTCTGGATTTTAATGAAAAATACCGTAATTTACCCGACATTTGCATTTTGCTTGAGTTTGAATCCCAAGTGTGATAGAATTACCTTTATCCAAGGTTTGATTCAGATTTATAGGGAAGGAGGCTTTTGGATTTGAACAGCCGCTTTTTACGCCAGGCCACGTTTTGTTTTCTAATTTTTATGATCGCATTGGCGTTATTCCAGACTCTTAGCCGCCCACCGGAAGTGGTGCGTGATATTAAATATTATCCTGATTTCCTGGAGCTTGTCGAGAAGGGCGAAATCAAGGAAGTAACGATTACCGGCAACAATGTTGAGGCTCTATGCACCGACGGGACTAAAGTAAAAACATTTAAGCCGCCGGATGATGAGCTTTCGGCCAGACTTATTGAGAATAAAATTCCTTTTGATCCTCGTCCCGAGCCGGAACCCCCCTGGTATTCAATGCTTTTGACTTATTTGATCCCTTTTATTCTCATTATCGCTGTTTTTTTCTTTTTTATGCAGCAAACCCAGGGCGGCGGGAACAAGGTCATGAACTTTGGACGGAGCAGGGCACGGCTCTACGATGGGGAACGACTCAAAGTAAGCTTTGACCAGGTAGCCGGGGCGGATGAAGAGAAAGCAGAATTGCAGGAAATTGTAGAGTATTTAAAAAACCCCAAAAAGTTTAATGACCTGGGTGCCCGTATCCCGAAAGGTGTTTTACTTGTCGGCCCTCCCGGGACAGGCAAGACACTTTTGGCCAGAGCTGTAGCCGGTGAAGCCGGAGTTCCTTTTTTCAGCATAAGCGGCTCAGACTTTGTGGAGATGTTCGTCGGGGTGGGGGCCTCCCGCGTCCGTGATCTTTTTGAGATGGCGAAGAAAAATTCCCCCTGTATTGTTTTCATTGATGAGATTGATGCTGTTGGCCGCCAGCGGGGAGCAGGCCTGGGAGGCGGGCATGATGAACGGGAGCAGACTCTTAACCAGTTATTGGTGGAAATGGACGGTTTTAATGTCAATGTCGGGATCATCATCCTGGCGGCGACCAACAGGCCCGATATCCTGGACCCTGCTTTGCTCAGGCCCGGCCGTTTTGACCGGCAGATTACTGTCAATTTGCCTGACGTGCGTGGTCGGGAAGAGATTCTCAAGGTTCACGTCAGGGGTAAACCCTTGGCCCCCGATGTCGATTTGAAAGTCCTGGCCAGGCGTACCCCGGGGTTTACCGGCGCAGATATTGAAAACCTGGTCAATGAAGCTGCGCTTCTGGCCGCACGCCGGGACAAAAAAGTAATCGGCGGGGAAGAGGCGGAGGAAGCCATCGATCGTGTCATTGCCGGAGCGGAAAAGAAGAGCCGGGTAATCAGTGATTTTGAAAAGAAAATTGTGGCCTTTCACGAGGCCGGGCATGCCCTGGTGGGTTTTCTCCTGCCGCATACGGACCCTGTGCATAAAGTTTCCATCATTCCCCGGGGAAGGGCCGGGGGGTATACGTTGATGCTGCCCGAAGAGGATCGTTATTATATGACCCGTTCGGAGCTTTTGGACCGGGTGGGTACACTTCTGGCAGGCAGGGTGGCGGAAAAAGTTGTCTTTGATGAGATCAGCACCGGTGCCCAAAATGACCTGGAACGCGCTACGGCCATTGTGCGTCAGATGATCATGGAGTACGGGATGAGCGATGAACTCGGTCCGATTACCCTGGGCCGCAAATACGAGCAGGTTTTCCTGGGCCGCGATTTGACCAGGGATCGGGATTTTAGTGAGGAGATTGCCAAGGCTATTGATAAGGAAATCCGCCGGACAGTGGACAGGTGCTATCACAGGGCCGAGGAGCTTATTATCCAAAACCGGGGGAAGCTGGATGCTATTGCCGAAGCTTTACTGGAAAAGGAAACTTTGGATGCCGAAGAAATTGCAGCACTGATAGAGGGTAAATCCCTGCAAGAACTGCTGGAGAAGGAAAAGTTGGAAAAAGAAAAAGCGGAGGAAGCGAAAATAACTCCCAAGAACCCCAAGAATAAAAAGACTGTCGGCAAAATAAAAGTTGTCTTCCGGCACGAAAAAGGAGAACTGCTTCGGGAGCCGTAAGAGGAAATCTAATAAAATGAGAAAAATTTAATTTTATCAAGTATAAAGCCGGGGAAAAGAACCCCGGTTTTTTATGTACCAGCTTCTGGTTTCCCCTTTTTAGATTAAAAGTGAATTTTCTAGCTGTTTACAGCAGGATTTTACTTTTTTGTGTAGAATACTTTTCGAGGAAAGATTTAGGCCCGAATTAGGGATATGTTTAAAATATTTGCAAAAATTTGTTTAAAAAGGGGGTAGGAGCACCCAAGAAAACTAGCGCTTAACCAACAGGAAGAGGCTTCCAGAGGGTAGGAGGTAAGGAAAGATCTGTTTTTAGATTAAAAAATGATATGAAGTTTTGAAGGAGGTTTACAATGGCTCTCGATCCAACCAAACATGCTGACTGGGAAATTGCCGAGGAGGCAGAAGCGCGGATGAAAACAGTCTACCAGCTGGGAGAAGAGCTGGGACTGGAAAAGGAAGAACTTCTTCCTTATGGCCACTATGTTGCTAAGATAGATTTTAAAAAGGTTTTGGAGCGTCTCAAGGATAAGCCGGATGGCAAGTATGTTGACGTGACAGCCATCACCCCCACCCCCCTGGGAGAAGGTAAATCAACTTCTCTGGTAGGGCTGGTTCAAGGGTTGGGGAAACGTGGCAAGAATGTTATTGGTACAATCAGGCAGCCTTCCGGTGGCCCGACAATGAACGTCAAGGGTTCAGCCGCTGGCGGTGGTCTGGCCCAGTGTATCCCCCTCACCGAGTTTTCCTTGGGCCTGACCGGCGATATTAACGCTGTAATGAATGCCCACAACCTGGCGATGGTTGCTTTAACCTCCCGTATGCAGCACGAATTCAACTATAGTGACAATTTCCTGAATAAGATCGGTCTGAAGAGACTGAACATCGATCCCCGGAACGTAGAAATGAAGTGGATCATGGACTTCTGTGCCCAGGCTCTGCGCAACATTAACATCGGTATCGGGGGTAAAATGGACGGCTTTATGATGGAATCCGGTTTTGCCATTGCCGTTTCCTCTGAAATTATGGCTATTTTAGCTGTAGCTACCGACCTGAAGGATATGCGGGAGCGCATGGGCAAGATTGTGGTAGCCTATGACAAGAAGGGCAATCCTGTCACCACCTCTGATCTGGATGTCGCTGGCGCGATGACTGCTTGGATGGTAGAAGCCCTGAACCCCAACCTGATGCAGACTCTTGAAGGGCAGCCGATGCTTGTTCACGCCGGTCCCTTTGCGAATATCGCTGTGGGGCAGTCTTCTGTTGTGGCGGACCGCGTTGCTCTTAAGATGGCCGATTATGTGATTACAGAATCCGGCTTCGCTGCCGATATCGGCTTTGAGAAGTTCTGGAATATCAAGTGCCGCATGTCCGGCCTGAAACCGCATTGCGCTGTTTTGGTAGCTACAATCAGGGCCCTGAAGTGCCACGGTGGAGCACCGCTGCCCTTACCGGGACGGCCCTTGGATGAAGGTTATGAAAAAGAAAATATTCCTTGGGTAGAAGCCGGTTGTGAAAACCTGGTTCACCTGATCAATGTCATCAAGAAGTCCGGCGTGAACCCGGTTGTTTGTATCAACGCTTTCCATACTGATACAGATAATGAAATTGCAGCGGTACGCCGCCTGGCTGAAGAGGCCGGGGCAAGGGTAGCTCTCTCGAGACACTGGGAGCATGGTGGAGACGGCGCCCTCGAACTCGCTGATGCCGTGGTTGAAGCCTGCGAAGATGAAGCGGAATTCAAGTTCCTCTATGAACTGGATGTTCCCCTGCGTGACCGTATCGAACTGATCGCCAAGGAAGTTTATGGTGCCGCTGGGGTCGATTATTCAGCTGAAGCCTTGGCAAAGGCTAAGAGGATGGAGCAGGACCCCGAAATGCAAAAGCTCTGTACCTGTATGGTCAAGACGCACCTGAGCTTAACTGACAATCCCATGCTTAAAGGTGTGCCCAAGGGCTGGAACCTTTTCGTCCGGGATATCCTTACTTATGGCGGTGCCGGATTTGTCGTTCCCGTGGCCGGAACCATCAGCTTGATGCCCGGGACTGGCTCCAACCCGGCTTATCGCCGCGTCGATGTTGATGTTGAAACAGGAAAGGTTAAAGGGTTATTCTAACTTTCAGGAAAGCAACTGTTGGGCAGCCCTGAAGATAAATAATCCTTTAGAGTCCTGTTTTAGATACTCATCTTTATACCAGATACCAGATAATTTATTGGTTTTGCCGGTGTATTGATGGCAGAGTAGGTGTTATGCGTAAAGTGCTAAGGGATGGGAAGTTGCCCTTAGACGAAGGGTACTTGATTGGCAAGTGACCTGCGACATGGCACCGCGTCCGCTGTCACACAAGAGCAAAAGTAAAAACACCTCTTTTCTCTTGGATGTGGCAGCCTGCACATCCTTAGAGAAAGGAGGTGTTCCGTTTTATGAAAACCGGAATGACGACACGGATGTTGACAAGGATGGCCCTGCTGATCGCTTTGAATGTTATTTTGGAGCGGGTTTTAAGCCTGCGCATAATTTTAGGTGGGGTGGAAGGCCTGCGTATCGGTTTTGGGCCTCTGCCGGTTGTGTTTGCCGGTATTTTTATGGGGCCTCTAGCCGGAGGTTTGGTGGGTGCGGTTGGCGACCTTGTCGGATTTTTTATCAACCCCACGGGCCCATATATGCCTCATTTTACACTGACAGCAGCCTTACGGGGGATTATCCCCGGCCTGCTGATTCTGCTGGCCAGCAGGGGGAGGCGTGAAGTTGGTGTTTTCCCTCTTTTTCTGGCTGTTGCAGCTATGTTCGTCCTTGTAAATGTGCTTATACTGCCCTATTTCATTGAAATATTATTTGGAACGCTGCGTGTGGCGACTGTTCCTGCAAAAATTGTTGAAGCTGTTGTTTCCATTCCAGCCTATACGGCCATCCTTTTTGCATTGGGCCGCATCCTGGAGAGGGTTTTGGTTCTGGGGTACGACAAGAATATTCTGCACCTCTCAGCGCGTATATGGTAGTACCTGCAATAAAGGCCTGTACCGTTGAAAGATGAAAATGGTGCAGGCCTTTAAAATTCAAAGGAGGACTGGCAGTTTTTACTGCTTGTTTTGTAGGTGGTATGCGGTAGAATTTTGGCAGATGAACTCAGATGGAAGATGAAGGGGTGGTCAGCTTGCTCCTTGCTATAGACGTTGGTAATACCAACATCATGTTAGGGGTATATGACGGAAACAATTTACAAATGTGCTGGCGTATTTCCACGGATCGTGCCCGTACGGAGGATGAATATGGTGTAATTATCAGGAATCTTTTTCAACAAAATGGTTTTCAGGCGGAATGTATTGAGGCTATGATTATCTCTTCCGTAGTTCCTCCGCTGCACTATCCATTGGAGAAGATGGCCCAAAAATATTTTAAAACCTCTCCCCTGATAGTCGGGCCGGGGATTAAAACCGGTTTAAATATTCTCATGGATAACCCCCAGGAGTTAGGGGCGGATCGTGTCGTCAATGCGGTGGGGGCGATTGAATTGTACGGCGGGCCATTGATTATTGTCGATTTTGGGACAGCGACCACGTTTTGTGCCGTTTCTGAAAAGGCGGAATATTTGGGGGGAGCTATTGCGCCGGGGATTCATATTTCTACGGAGGCTCTGTTTCAAAGAGCAGCCAAATTGCCCCGTGTAGAGTTAACCAAACCCCAAAAAGTAATCGGGAAAAACACTGTGGAGAGTATACAATCAGGTGTCATTTATGGTTTTGTGGGCAAGGTTGATGGCATTGTCCGGCGTATGCTTAACGAATTTCCGCATAAACCGCGAGTCGTGGCTACCGGGGGTATGGCTGGTTTAATTGCTTCTGAATCAGAAACCATTGAGGAAGTAAATTATTTTCTGACGCTGGAAGGCCTGCGGATCATTTACGAAAAAAATGTGTTAAAACGGCAATAAATTTAGAAAGGGGCTATGATTTTAATCTAATTTTATTATAAAAATATCTGACTGGCAGGAATTTGAGAGTAAATAAAAGAAATAATAAAGAAGCTTATATAAAGGGGGTAGTAAAGAGAAAATAAAGCCAAGTGTAAAAATTGTCAGACGTTTTTTGGGTAGCACGGAAACATCATCATTTTGTGAGGTGATGCATTTATGGATGATCACATTAGCAAGATAGTATTTCGCTATGTAGCGCTGCTTGTCGTTGTTTACGGTTTTTACGTTATTCTTCATGGTAGCGCTTCTCCGGGGGGCGGTTTTGCCGGAGGAACCATACTGGCCATGGGCTTTCTTGTTTGTTTTTTTGTCTTTGGCGAGCAATGGAGAGGAAAACTGCGTGGGGCACCCATGGGGCTGGCTATTTTTTTGCTGGGCTTGGGGGCTGTGGTAGAAGGTATTAAATTTTTAGTTCCCCAGGTACATGGGCCGGTCGGCACGCCCGGGACATTGTTCAGCGGGGGATGGGTCAGTTTGGCAAACTTTTGTATTGGGACACTGGTGGCCTGCTCCATCTTGAGCATTATTTACCTTTTGGTAAAGGAGGAGTGAAGCGGCAATGACGATTGAATTCTCTAAGTTGATATTGAATTATCCCTATTTTATTTCCATGATCATATTTTGTCTGGGCTGTCTGTGCATTCTCACCCAACATAATTTGATGAAAAAAGTTATGGGCGTCAACATTATGCAGTCGGGTATTTTTCTTTTTTATATTGCTATGGGCAACATCAAAGGCGGTATTGCTCCGATCTATGATCCCAGTTTGCCAGAGGCCACTTTATACATTAATCCACTAACTTCAACCCTGATTCTGACCGGTATCGTGGTAGGTTTCAGCGTAACGGCCTTTGCACTGGCTCTCATCGTGAAGCTTTATAATTTTTATGGAACGATTCACGCTCCTGATATCATTAGGATGAGATCATTAGGATGAGGTGACAAAAAGATGTATTTGTGGGAAAACATGCCTTTCTTTTTAGTAATTGGATCATTAATTGGAGCTTTTGGTATGGCTTTTTTTGCCCGCTGGAAAAAGGAATGGTGCCCTTATCTTACGATTATCAGCGTGGGTTTCTCCTTTATTCTCAGCTGCATTCTGGCTTACCGGGTGGCAGGAGGGGAGATTATCCACTATTACGCCGGCGGCTGGCGCCCCCCCTGGGGTATTGAAATGATGATTGATGAGCTGGGTGCTATGATGTTGCTGCTTTTATCGGGAAGTTTTCTGCTGATCGCCATCTACTGCGTGAAAGCCATTCCCACGGAAATTCCCCCGTCTGTTTCGGGCTGGTATTATACATGCTACCTTTTAACGCTTTCGGCGATGATGGGTATGGTGGCCACGAACGACTTCTTTAACCTTTTTGTGATGGTTGAAGTTACGGGCATTGGCGCTTGTGCGCTGGTGGCGGCCAAAGGGGAAAAACTTTCAACAGAAGCTGCTTTGCGTTATCTAATCCTTTCTTCCACGGGAGCGGCTTTTCTTTTGTTTGCGATTGCTTTTGCCTACCAGCTTACGGGGAACCTGAATATGACCTATGTTGCTGCTGAATTGGTCAGAGTTAGGGATCAGTACCCGATTATTATCTGGATGATGATCAGTTTTTTTACGATTGGCCTTGGATTGAAGGCAGCACTCTTTCCTCTGCATATCTGGTTGCCTGATGCACACTCTTCGGCTCCTTCCCCTTCCAGTGCCATTCTTTCCGGCTTGGTGGTGAAAGTGTACATTGTTTCGATCATGAGGGTTTATTTCTTAGTTTTTGGTTTTGATATTTTCACAGGTACGTACATGCGTTATTTGATCCTGATTATGGCTTCAATGGCGATTCTTTTTGGTTCTTTCTTTGCCTTTGTACAGGTAAATTTAAAGCGCCGCCTCGCTTATTCCACTGTGGCTCAGATCGGCTATATTTTTCTTGGTTTTGGGCTGGGGACAGTCTGGGGTATTACGGCGGCGATGCTGCACATCATTATTCACGCTTTTATGAAGGTGTGTCTCTTTTTATCCGCCGGAGCGATCTATTACCAGACGGGCAAGAAAAAAGTTACGCAGTTTACAGGTTTGGGTTATCAGATGCCAGTGACTATGGTTGCCTTTACGATCGCTTCCCTTTCGATGATCGGTATCCCGCTTTTCGGAGGATTTATTACGAAGTACGGGATAGCTCTGGGCAGTCTGGAAGCAGGCAATCCCTACTTTATCGCTTTGATTGTTTTAAGCGGGTTATTAAATGCCGCTTACTACTTACCGATTATCTGGCAGGCTTATTTTGTGTCCGGCCCGAAGATCAAACTGGAAATGGATGCCGTTCCTTTCAGTATGCTGCTGCCCATTATTGTCACAGCTGCAGGAATTATCTATATGGGGGTTTTCCCCGGTGGAGCTTTAACATTCCTGGGGAAAGCGGTTACCAGGTTTTTACTATAATTGTCAGGGAGTGATTTTTAATGTCTTCAAACCGCTCGCTGCTGGATGGTTTTAAGCGGGATTTGGGCGGCTCAATACTTATCGCTGTCCTGATGCTGGCCTTTTGGCTGCTTGTTTCCAACAGCTTGCATTGGCAGCATTTCCTTACGGGGATCATTATCTCTTTCCTCACAACTCTTATTTGGAACGAAATTACTGCCGAAGAAAAGGTAAAGACAAAGATAACTTTGCGCCAGGTTGTTCTTTTTATACGCTATTTCATTGTTCTAGTCTGGGAAATAATTAAAGCAAATTTTATCGTGGCAAGCATTGTGCTTAATCCCAGGCTGCCTATTTCACCGGGAGTCATCACCATGAAAATAAACTTGGAAAAAGATCTGGTGCGTGTTCTTTATGCCAATTCCATCACTCTTACGCCAGGTACGGTTACGGTGGAGTTGGAAGGCGATCGTCTCGTTGTTCACGGCATGACAAAAGACCATATCGAAGGAGTTCGTGACTGGTATCTTTTAAACATGGCGAAAGAACTGGAAGAAAGCGGGGAGTAAAATGCTAGATGCTATTTTAAACTTCTATTCCATCGGTTTGGCTCTTCTAGGCTTGGCTGCTTTTTACAGGGCGTATACCGGCCCTTCTGCCACTGACCGGATTGTAGCCATGAATATGATCAATACGATGATAGTGCTGTATATATTGATTTATTCCTACAGGTTTGATCAGTATCACTATATCGATGTGGCCCTGCTTTTTGTACTGGCTGGTTTTGCGGCCACCCTTGCCATTCTCAAGTTGCTGCGCGATGGCAGAATAATCTAGCCGGAGGTGTTCCATGTTTTTTGTATGAGAATGCCTGCAGAGTAATTTGGCCGAGTAGAATAAATCATCCATTTATTTACGGAGGAGGCGAGAAGAGTAAATGCATGTGGCGAGGGACATTATTGTGCTGGTTTTTTTAATCGGAGGTTATTTTTTCCTGGCAGCGGGTGTGATTGGCTTGCTCAGGCTTCCTGATCTCTACAACCGGATACATGCTATGGGAAAATGCGATACTTTGGGTGCCGGCCTGGCATTGCTGGCGATGCTGATATTAATTCCGGGAACTTCCAACACGATCAAGCTGTTGATGATTGTCGGGATAATCCTGACTGTCAACCCCGTAATGACGCACTTGATTATGAAAACGGCTTATGACCGGGGCACCCCGATGGTTGAAGGAACTTTTACCAGTAATCTTTATGATAATAAAAAGGGGAGTTCTCGCAGGAAGAAGGTGAGTGATAAATGATCATTGCGCCGGAATATATTATTTTTACGCTTCTGACCTTGCTCGTTCTTGCAATACTGGCGATTTTTATCTTTGAAGACCTTCTGCTTATGGCCATCATCTACGGAGGTTACAGCGTTGTCATGGCTTTTGTCTGGCAGATGCTCAATGCTCCTGATATTGCCATTACTGAGGCGGCGGTGGCCTTAGGATCTTCTGTCCTGATGATTACTGTCATATCCAGAGTGGGGAGGCGACCGGAATGAACGTTGATTGGCGTGAGTTTACTTTTATCGGTGTGATCGTTGTACTGGTAGCTTTAATTGCCACGGTTCTTTTGCTATCCATTATGGAAATGCCCGTTTATGGGGAGGTGACGAACCCGACCAATAATTATGTGACGGGCCGTTATGTGGATATGGGACCCACTGAAAGCGGTGGTTCCAACTTCGTTGCCAATGTCGTGCTGGATTACCGTGGCTATGATACTTTGTTGGAAACAACGGTGATCTTTACTGCCGTAATGTCAATTATGGTCCTTTGGGGCGTTAAAAAGGAGTAAAAATGCCGTGCGCAACAATTTATTAATATTAATGCATACAAGCATACGTGGATCGTCGGTTGTCGAGTTTAAGAAATATCTCCGGAAAAAGGGGTGAAGCTAGTGGAAATCGTTTCGAGTTTACCGCTTTATGCCGTTATTATTCCGATCATTGGAGCGCTGCTGCTCGTTTTTATTTCTGAAAAAAAGGACGAGATTCGTAATCCCCTGGCGCTGCTTACCAGCATAGTTACTGCCATAGTTGTGATACTTATTTTACAGCAGGTATTCAAGGGGAATTTTCTCTCTTACAAGCTGGTACAGATTATGCCCGGGCTGGAATTTGCCTTTCGGGTCGATCCCTTTGGAGCGCTTTTTGGGGGAATAGCGTCTATACTTTGGGTATTTACGGTACTTTACGCGATTGGTTATATGTCTTTTGGACATAACAGGAGGCGCTTTTTCATATTTTTCCTCCTTTCCCTCAGCGTGACCATGGGCATTGCCTTTGCAGCAAACATGTTTACGCTCTACCTTTTTTATGAATTGCTGACTCTGGCGACTTATCCCCTGGTTATCCATGAGGGTCAGGAAAAAGATCATAAAGCCGGCTTGCGTTATATTATTTACAGTTTTTCCGGTGCCGGCCTGGTTCTTTTTGCCCTGTTTGGCACTTTCGGGTTTGCCGGGACCCTTGACTTTGCACAGGGGGGTATTTTTACAGAAGCTGCTCGGATGGCGCCTTTGGCGTTGAACATTATTTTTGCTAGTTATATTCTGGGTTTTGGAGTCAAGGCCGCGATTATGCCGTTGCATTCGTGGTTGCCATCCGCTATGGTTGCACCAACCCCGGTTAGTGCTCTGCTGCATGCTGTTGCTGTTGTTAAGTCAGGTGTGTTTGGTATATTAAGGGTAATGTATTCGGTTTATGGCTCCAAATTATTGATAGAATTAAATCTGGGCATTGTTGTCATAGTTCTAATTTCCTTTACTATCCTTTTAGCCTCAATAATCGCTATGCGACAAGACTTTCTTAAACGAAGGTTGGCCTTTTCTACTATCAGCCAGCTCGGTTATATAACGCTGGGGGGCGCTTTGTTGACCCAACTGGGCTTAACCGGGGGGCTGTTACATATACTTAATCACGCGCTGCTGAAGATAATGCTCTTTTTCTGTGCGGGGGCTATTATTACAATGACCGGTAAAGAAAGAATCAGTGAGCTGAATGGTGTGGGGCGACGTATGCCTATTACCATGCTGGCTTTTACTGTAGGAAGTATAGGCATGGTAGGGATATTGCCTGTTAATGGGTTTATATCCAAATGGTACCTTTTGATGGGCAGTCTGGAAGCCCAAATGCCTGTTATTATTATCATTTTGATTACCAGTGCTGTTCTTAACGCAATGTATTTCTTCCCTATAGTGATCGCTGCTTTTTTTAGAGAGGGGGACTTTACTTCTACTAAAGGTATTGAAGCTCCTTGGCCGATGTTGCTTCCCATTGCCGTACTGGCTGTTGCTTGTATTGTAATTGGGATAAAGCTCGATCTTACGGTTCCTTTTGTAAATGACGTTGTAAGTTATCTGTTTTAGAAACTAAGGGTGGTATGGCGGGGCGGCTTATCTGCTGTAGGCCGGAAAATAGTATATATCTTAGCAAAAAAGATAGCAAATAAGGGAGTGATTTAATTGAACCTTTTGTTATTGTCAGTTGTTGCACCGGTTATAGTATTTCCTGCCGTGCTTTTTCTTTCACAAAAGTGGCGCCGGGCCCTGATGTTAACTTATATTGCAGGGCTGCTTTTCCTGGCATTTTATCTCCTATCCGGCGTAGAACTGGGAAGTTATACTTTATTATTAAAAAATAACCTAACACTATTTTCGTTTAGCTACCACCCTTACAGTAAGATTGCCGGTTTCGGATTTCTGTTTGTTGGGGCTATTGGGCTGCTCTACGGCCTTGATGTTTCCAAGCCTGGGGAACAGGCTGTATTATTAGGTGCAATAGGCAGTGCCATAGGTGTTTGTTTTGCAGATAATTTCCTTACCTTTCTCTTTTTTTGGGAGACCTTGACTTTAACCACTGCTGCTGTTGTTTTCTTAAAAAGGACACCCCATGCTGTTCGTATGGCTTATCGTATGTTGTTCTTTTCATTGATGAGTGGTTTTTTGTTGTTGGTTGGAATAATCCTTCAGTATAATGCTACGGGCACTTTCGAGCTAATGTATCCAGTAGCGGGGCTTCCCTTTTTTATTCTGGGTATTGGAATAAAAACTGCCTTTTTGCCTTTACATTTTTGGGTTCCTTGGGGATATCCTGCGGCCAATTTTCCTTGCAGTGTTTTGCTGGCGGCTTTGTGCACAAAGGTTGGGGTCTACGCTGTAGCCCGGTTACTTCCGCCAAGCAATTTTATTATTATAATGGGTGCAGTTATGGCTATCTATGCAGTTACCGTGGCTCTTTTCCAGAACGATCTACGCCGTCTGCTTTCATATAGTATTATCAGCAAGGTTGGGTTTATGGTTTGCGGTGTTGGATTGGGGGCCCCTCTTGCGGTAGATGGCGGGTTTTTGTTTTTGGTACACCATATGCTTTATAAAGCATTACTTTTCATGAGTGCAGGCGCGGTTATTTATACGGTAGGAACGGAAAATTTTCAAGAGTTACAGCACCATAAGGAAATTCCCGGGGGAGAAAAAGAACCTTCTCCCTTATGGAAAGCTTTGCCGGTGGCTTTTATCGGTGCGTTGGTAGGGGCGCTTGCTATTTCAGGTACTCCTCCTTTTAACGGATATGTAGGTAAGTACTTAATAAAACATGCAGTACACGGAATAAACCCGGCAGGATTGCTTTTAACGCTAGCCAGTGTAGCTACCGCGCTTTGTTTTTGTAAATTTGTATATTTTGGTTTTATCAAAGCTCGGGGAAAAGTCCAGAGAAAGTTGACATTTAGTATGCAGGCAGCCATTGTTGTTTTATCTGCCAGCTGTTTAATAACGGGTATCTGGCCACAGCTTCTGGCATCACTGCTTCCCTATGGTTCATCTCTTGATGTTTATAATGCGGATGGAATTATAACTGCGCTTAAACTGGTGGGTTATGGGATAGTTTTATTTATTCTCTTGGCCAAGGTGCTGGAGAAGGAAGTGAAATTATCTTTGCCTATTGGTATGAGGTTAGTTATTGATGATACTTTATCCAGCACATATGGGAATGCTTTGAACTCGATGAGTGCTTTTAAAGCTAGTGTTTACCGTTTTGTTTTTAGAATAATACAGAGAACAGATTACAAGCCGGGGAAAAGCAGGCTTTCCCGATTTTTTAATGTTTGCAATATCGACTTTGATGTTCTAATGCTTATGGGCATGTTAAGCGTAGCGTTGTTTTTCTTGTTCTATCTTCAGTTTGGGATTTTTGGTGTTGGAGCTTAGATGGATTAATAACAGGATTACAGTTTAAGTGTATGGTTGGGCTTGATTAGGGTAAAGCAGAAAAGCAGCAATTTAAGTTTAAGACTTGGGTGGCTGCTTTTCTCTTTTATAAATATTCGGGAATAGAAGGAAAATAAGGTTTTTATGTCAAATTAAATAGTATAAGTTAATTTTGGTGCAGCTGGTGCATTCAAGAGGAAATAAAAATATAATTACCTCTTGAGAAAGTTAAAATAATATGATATATTATTGAATATACAATTAAGAATTAATAATATAAATAGAAAGTTAAACAGTTGTACCAGATGCTTTATGGTGCATCTCCCCGGCAAAAAATACAAACCATTGTTTTTCAGGGAATGGCTCTCCCTGAAAAATAATAAAAACTTGCATTTATGGATAAGCCCTTTTTCCTATTATGGAGCCGGGGCTTTTTTTATGAAATGGAAAAAGGCTGATGCAATAATAGCGCGGTGAGTTCGGACGAACTGCTGAATGAGCTCAATTTAATGAATAAAACGAGCCAAATATTAATCCCGGAGGTCAGCAGTGAACAAAAAAACCGTACGAGTGCTTCTAGCTGAAAGACATACATTGTTCCGGCAATGCCTGGCAGGAATGCTTAGTCGTGAAGGAATTCAAATTGCAGGCGAAACTGCCTGTGCTGCCGATGTACCTGAACTTTTCCGTTCATGCAAACCGGATGTAATAATAATGGATATTCAGTTGTCCGATGGAAATGCGCTCGATCTTTTGTCAGATTTTCTTTCCAGTCATCCACAACTGCCGGTTTTAATTATTTCCGGTTATTATGAACCCGAAATGGTCGAAAAAGCACTTTCTCTGGGTGTAAAAGGCTATTATACCAAGCAGGCGTTGTTAGATGAAATCAGTGAAGCCATTAAGAAGGTTGTAAACGGGGAAAGGGCTTTTCATAGTGTTGTGTTGGACACTCTGCTACTTTCCTTTCAAAAACGATCGAAGAAGCGCCGCAGAACATTAGAAGATGATGAGATTAAGATTTTAAGACTGTGCAGTGAAGGCAAATCCTATACTGAAATTTCCTCTGAATTGTTTATTGGGGAAAGAACCTTTTACCGGAAGCTGAACAATATTTTTGATAAATTGGGTGTATCCAACAAAGCGCAAGCGTTGACTGTTGCTATTAAAAAGGGTTTGATTTAGAAATAATATCTGTAAGATGTTATTGATGATATTAGGATTGTTAAAAAAGATTGCTTAGTACTGTACCTAAAATCGAAATGTGACAGTATTAAGCAATCTTATTTATTATATCCAGCAGTGGCAAATTACTGCCAAATATAATTCAAAAAATGACGTATAAGTGGCAGTTGTACTACTATGAAAAGGTAAATAATTCTGATATTATAAAATAAAAAGCTCCCGGAGATGGCTCCTCCGGAGAGCTTCAAGGGGTAGCATCCATAAAGGCGCACCCCCCCGGTAACTATATTAACAGTGTTTACACCATTATAACAACAATTATTATTTTTGTCTATACATGTCAAATTAGCCATGCGATATTTGCCATGTGGGATTGCTGCCTTGCATATGAGCCAGGCAGTTTTATGTTTTGTAGTGGAATAGCAACTAAATAGGAGGTGAATAGTGGGAAAAATAATAAGTTAAAAATAACAAGTGCGATTTAATCTAAACAAAATAGTTGGAAGTGTTATTAAATAAATGAAAGGGTGAGTGTTATGCTTCACGATCTAAAGGTTTCATGTTTATCTTTTTAGGGTTATGATATGACAATTGCAACAGTTCTGACAATGTGGTAACTTTTTATTTTGCTTGGCGGGCGAACTATTGTTTGGAATTTAAAGCTGATAAGGTGGATTACGATTAATTTAAGCTAAAAAGCAGGTTATATTAGCATTTTTTAAAACAAACGAGGAAGTGATCTTAATGACGATTTTATTATTATCAGTAGTTGCCCCAATTATAGTATCTCCTGCCGTAGCTGTACTTTCACAAAAGTGGCGCAGGGGATTGATGCTAACCTATATTGCAGGGCTTCTCTTTCTAGCATTTTATCTTTTGGCCGGAGCAGAGCTGGGAAGTTACACTTTATTCGCTGATTCTGCTTATCAGCTGAAAACCAATCTGACACTTTTTTCGTTTAGCGAACATCCTTACAGTAAGATTGCCGGCTTTGGGTTTCTGTTTGTAGGAGCTATTGGGCTGCTCTATGGCCTTGATGTTTCCAGGCCTGGGGAACAGGCTGTATCGCTGGGCGCAATAGCCAGTGCTGTAGGTGTTTGTTTTGCCGACAATTTCATTACCTTCCTCTTTTTTTGGGAGACCCTTACTTTAACTACTGCTGCTCTTGTATTTTTAAGAAGAACACCTCATGCTGTTCGTATGGCTTATAGAATGTTGTTCTTTTCATTGATGAGCGGGTTTTCGTTGTTGGTGGGAGTAATTCTTCAGTATAACGCTACGGGGACATTTGAGCTAATGTATCCGGTAGCGGGACTTTCCTTCTTTATTTTGGGTATTGGTATAAAAACCGCCTTTTTACCATTGTATTTTTGGGTTCCTTGGGGTTATCCGGCTGCCAATTTCCCATGTAGTGTTTTGTTGGCGGCTTTGTGCACAAAAGTTGGAGTTTACGCTGTGGCCCGAATCCTACCACCGAGTAATTTTATTATTACAATGGGAGCATGTATGGCTGTTTTTGCAGTTACCATGGCTCTATTTCAGAGCAATCTCCGCCGTTTCCTTTCGTACCATATAATTAGCCAGGTTGGATACATGGTTGCAGCCGTTGGTTTAGGAATATCTCTTTCCGTAGACGGTGGACTTTTGCATCTTCTGAATCATATGATTTACAAAGCGTTGCTTTTCATGAGCGTAGGTGCATTAATTTTTACCGTTGGGACAGAAAATTTTCAAGAGTTGCATTATGGAAAAGATCCTGCGGGGAAGGAAAAAGAAACTTCTCCCTTATGGAAGGCTTTGCCGGTAGCATTTATTGGAGCGCTAGTTGGGTCGCTTGCTATTTCGGGTACGCCTTTGTTTAACGGGTATGTTAGTAAATACCTTATTAAAAATGCAGTACATGGCCTAAATCTGGTTGAAATGTTGCTTTTGATAACCAGTGTAGGTACCGTGCTTTGTTTCTGTAAATTTATCTATTTTGGCTTTATCAAAACCCGGGCAGAGGTACAGAGAAAATTGACTTTTAGCATGCAGGCTGCCATGGTTATTCTAACTGCCAGCTGTTTAATTACGGGTATCTGGCCGCAGTCTCTGGCAACCATACTTCCACATAATTCATCTCTCGATGTTTATTCAGTGGATGGAATAAAAACGGCGCTCTTGCTTTTAGTATTGGGGATAGGTGCGTTTGTTCTTCTGGCCAGGGTGTTGGAGAAGGAGATAAAATCATCTTCTACTGATATGAAGTTAGTTTTGAATGGCACTTTATCCGAAATATATGGTAATTTGTTCAACGCGATAAGTGCTATTAAAAATATTCCTCACCGTTTACTTTTAGGTTATTGGCAGAGATTGAATTTAAAAATGGAAAAAATTAAGGTTTCGCAGTTTGTAAGCGCTACCAGTATTGATTTTGATGTATTACTCATCATGGGTATGTTGGGTGTGGTTTTGGTATTCCTCTTTTACCTTCAATTCGGTATTTTTGGTGTTGGGGTTTAGGTGATTTATCAATGAGTTATAATCTCAGGTTACCTACTAAAGGAAGGCAGAAAAGCAGCAATTTAAGCTCAAGGCTTTAATTGCTGCTTTTCTCCTTCTATATAGATTAGGGATTAATTCTACGGCTTATGGTTAACTATTGGTGCAGTTCAAAAGGATTTACTTTTTATATTGCCGGGGCGGTTTATAATTCTTTGAATAAATATTTTAACGTAAAAAAATTTACACAAAATATAAAAATATCTCTTGCTAAAATTAAATATTTATGATATACTTCTGATAATAAAGTTAAGCTTAAATAGTAAAAATAAACACTTTACTTGCGCTGTTTGTTTTATGGCGTAAACCCCCGGTTAAAAATAAAAATCATTTAATACTTTCCGGGAATGGCTCTCCTGGAAAAAGTTAAAAAACCTAACGTTTGTTTTAAATCCCTTTTCCTATTACAGATCTCGGGCTCTTTTAAGGAAAGCGAAAGGATTGTGGCAATGGTAGCGGTGACTTCTAGCGCAATATTTGACAGCAGCTGTCAGGTTGCTACCACATATATTGCAAATAGCTGACACTTAAGTGGCAGTTATCCCCCTATGAAAGGGGGTTTTTTTTTGATATTATAAAATAAAAAGCTCTCCGGAGATGGCTCCTCCGGAGAGCCTCAAGAGGTAGCACCACAAGGGCGCACCCCCCGGTAACTAAGTTTATTACAATACCAACATTATAACACTAACAAGTTTGTTTGTCTATATGTGGCAATATTTTGTATATGCCATGTGCTGCCTTGCTATATGAGCTAGGCAGTTTTTTATTTTTATGGGGGATAACGCCTCAACAGGGGGTGAGATGTGAAAAAAATTTAAATTTGGAATCCCTGATAATTTTCTTGTAGCTGCATCAAGTAAGGATGTAGCAATTCCTTTAGCAGCGGGGCTATTGATTATAGGCTTTAGGATTAAAGCTGGTATGGCGTCTTATAGTTAGTAAAGCCAGAAATCAGTATATATTTTTGTATCCTTAAAATAAATGGGGAAGTGATCTATAATGAGCATTTTATTATTGTCAGTATTTGCCCCCGTTATAATATCTCCAGCCGTTCTATTTCTTTCACAAAAGTGGCGCAGGGCCCTGATGCTAATCTATATTGCAGGGCTTCTCTTTCTGGCATTTTATCTTTTGGCCGGAGCAAAGTTGGGAAGTTACACTTTATTTGCTGATTCTGCCTTTCAGTTGAAAACTAATCTGACACTTTTTTCGTTTAGCGAACATCCTTACAGTAAGATTGCCGGCTTTGGATTTCTGTTTGTGGGGGGCATTGGGCTGCTCTACGGCCTTGATGTTTCCAACCCTTGGGAACAGGCTGTATCGCTGGCCGCAATAGCCAGTGCTGTAGGTGTTTGTTTTGCCGACAATTTTCTTACCTTCCTCTTTTTTTGGGAGATCTTGACTTTAACAACTGCTACCCTTGTTTTCTTAAAAAGAACACCCCATGCTGTCCGTATGGCTTATCGTATGTTATTCTTTTCATTGATGAGCGGTTTTTCGTTGTTGGTTGGAATTATTCTTCAGTATAATGCTACGGGGACCTTCGAGCTGATGTACCCCGTTGCGGGCCTTACCTTCTTTATTTTGGGTATTGGTATAAAAACCGCCTTTTTACCTTTACATTTTTGGGTTCCTTGGGGTTATCCGGCTGCTAATTTCCCATGTAGTGTTTTGTTGGCGGCTTTATGTACAAAAGTTGGAGTTTATGCCGTAGCCCGTGTTTTGCCGCCGCTTCCTTTTATTAATATCATGGGTGCCTGCATGGCTATCATTGCCGTGACCTTGGCCCTCTTACAAAGTGATTTACGGGGCTTGCTTTCATACCATATCATCAGCCAGGTCGGTTACATGGTTGCCGGTGTCGGATTAGGTGTTACGCTATCTGTAGACGGCGGTCTTTTGCACCTGGTAAACCACATGATTTATAAGGCACTCCTCTTTATGAGTGCAGGGGCCGTAATTTTTGCTGTGGGAACTGAAGATTTACATAAACTCCATGATCCCGCGGAAAAACCGGGAGCCACAGGTAAAGTCGCACTCTGGAAGACGTTGCCCGTGGCTTTTATAGGGGCCTTGGTTGGGGGGCTGGCCATTTCGGGGACGCCTCTTTTTAACGGTTATGTGAGTAAATATCTGCTCAAAACAGCGATGCATGGAACAAACCCTGCGGAATGGATGCTGATGGTCGCCAGTGTCGGAACGGCCCTTTCATTCAGTAAGTTTGTTTACTTTGGCTTTATTAAAGGCCGGGGGAAAATATTGAGAAACTTGACAGGTACTATGCAGGCGGCAATTTTGATCCTCTCCGCGAGCTGTATTATCACGGGGATCTGGCCGCAAATACTGGCACCGATCCTGCCTGGCGGCACTTCGCTGCAGGTTTATTCTGTAGAAGGGGTAAAGGTTGCCGGAGGATTGGTCCTGTTGGGTATTCTGATTTTTATCCTGCTGGCGGGAACGCTGGAAAAGGAAATGAAGCTGGCTTTCCCACTGCAGTTGACAGTAAATGTCAGGGAACGCGATACCGGTTTCAGCCGAGGCTTTTCGAACGCTATGGATAATCTTTATTACTTCTGTTTCCGCTCCCTGCAGGCTTTTGATTATAAACCGCTCAAAACACAAGTGCTACGCTTTTTCAATTTCAACAATTTTAACTTTGGTGTACTCATGCTCATGTTTATGCTCGGTGTTGCACTGGTCTTTTTACTCTACTTGCAGCTTGGGGTTATTGGAGCGGGTATTTAGGTGGCAGGAACATTACTGCTTATTAGTAATAATAACTAAAAAAGGAGAATGTATTCACATATTTTAGGTCTGGCTATTCCAGACCTTTTTTTATTTAAGGAAGTAAAGGTAAAAATTACAAAAATTTATCATAGCGGCAGGAATTTATGTTGCTGATAAAGAATTTTTATTTAAAGTAGAAGTAGAAACAACTTGAATTGTTTTTTTATTTCTACGCCTCGGCAAATCGGCTTGTACGGAAAATCAGAAAGGGGGAAGGGTGCTCTTCGGTACCGCAGACTGTGAAAGTTGTTTTTCATGAAATATTTTTAGAGACGTATACTGGTGATCCTGCAGCCTCCCGGGGCCGCTTGGATTATACTCTTTCATTGGTAAGGGAGAAGTATACGTTGGTTAAACCACGGCCCTGCAATGAGGAGGATGTGCTGCTAGTGCATCGTCCCTTTCACCTGGAAGACGTGCGTCGGGATGAAGCTGTCTTTCAAATGGCTCTTTGGTCCGCCGGTGCTACAATTGCGGCTGCCGATCTCGCCTGGAACGGTGAGATCGGCTTTGCCCTGTGCAGGCCTCCGGGCCATCATGCCAGCCCGGAGGCCTGCTGGGGATTTTGTTACTTTAATAATGTGGCCATTGCTGTCCAAAAACTGTTGACTCAGGGAAAAATAGAAAAAGCCTTAATTATCGACATTGACTTGCATTATGGTGACGGAACAAGCAATATTTTTGCTGCC
The DNA here is from genome assembly GCA_050948785.1 of Dethiobacteria bacterium. GTDB lineage: Bacteria > Bacillota > Dethiobacteria > DTU022 > UBA8154 > JAAZMI01. The sequence continues at coordinate 44,277 of JBMNEM010000005.1, read as the reverse complement.
AGCCCGGCTGTTGCTTACTGGCATGTACGGGGGAAGGATCGTGTTTCTTTTGTACAGAATGTAAAGGATTACCTGGAGGATGTACAAATAGATCTGCTTGCAGTTTCAGCAGGTTTTGATCGCCATTTGCAGGATTGGGGAGGGCAGCTGTCCACCGAAGATTATAGGGATCTGGGGAACATTTTAGGCGATTTTGCCCGGGAAAAGTGTCAAGGCCGTTTATTTGCTACGCTGGAGGGGGGGTATAATTCCCGTTCTTTAGGGGATAGCATACTTGCCTTTTTAGATGGCCTTGCAGGCCAGGCAAAGGGTAGTTAAATGGAAATGGGTTGGTTCCAGACAAATGCGGTATTGATTTTATTAGCATACTGTTTAGACCTGGCGTTGGGTGATCCTCGCCGGCTGCCTCATCCTGTAGTGCTGATGGGCAGGTTTATTTCTTTCCTGGAGAGAAGATTACGTGTGTGGTGTAAGGGCGCTTTTCTGGAACGTACTGCCGGAATATTTTTGGTCAGCGTTGTTGTTGGCGCCGTTTTCTTTCTTTCCCGGGAAATAATTTCCCGGCTTGGTGCTTGGAATGCTTATTGGGGCTACCTGGTAGCCGTTTACCTTTTTTATACTACTTTTTCTTTACGGAGTCTTGAAGAACACATTTTGGCTGTAGAGCTTCCGCTGAAAAAAGGGGATTTGCCCAAGGCACGCCGGGCTCTCGCCATGATTGTAGGGCGGGATACGGAACATCTGACGGAGTCGGAAATTTCCCGGGCTGCCTTGGAGAGTTTGGCGGAAAACACCAGTGACGGGGTTATTGCTCCTTTGTTTTTTGCTTTCATTGGGGGGGCACCTCTGGCGATGGCTTACAAAGCGGTCAATACACTGGATTCCATGTTGGGCTATAGAAATGATCGCTACTTTTATTTTGGCTGGGCTGCGGCACGGCTTGATGATCTGGTCAACTTGGTGCCGGCTAGGCTTACTTCTCTTTTCATTCTGGCTGCTGCCCTGATCGGGGGAAAGTTGTCACCGTTGCGGGTCAGGGAGTATTGTGGTACTCTTCTCCGGGAGGGGAAAAAACATCTCAGTCCAAACAGCGGCTATCCCGAAGCTGCTGCTGCACTTTTGCTCCATGTTCGACTGGGAGGAAAAAGCTTTTACCAGGGTGTTTCCTCTGACCGGCCGGTGATTAACGCACCTGGCCGCAGGTCCTCCGGCGGGGATTTGGAAACGCTACGGATCCTGGTGAAAGGAGCGGCGGTGCTGGCTTTGATTACGGGGATGGGGCTTTGTTTTTTGGCCAGTATTTTCTAAGGAAAATTTCCCCTGTTATAAAGAGGAGCATTGACGAAAGACCTGCCTAAACACAGTGCAGGCAGGGTAACAGTTACAGGCAAAAATAGAACGGGAAGAAGCGAATAAATGTAAAGGAGCAGTGAAATGGGGCAAAGTGGCGGGGAACTGGTTCTCATTACCGGGGGTGCGCGTAGCGGCAAAAGCACCTTTGCTGAACAGTATGCGGCAAACAGTGGTAAAAGGGTAATATATATTGCGACGGCCGCGGGGAAGGACGAGGAGATGCGCAGGCGTATTGCTGAACATCAAAAAAGACGCCCGCCTCAGTTTCACACCGTGGAAGAACCTTATTACCCTCACCAGGTGCTGGAGAAGGAAAACGATAAAAAGACTCTTTTTTTACTGGATTGCCTGACGCTGCTTCTTACCAACCACCTTTTAAAAGAGGGGGAGGTAAAAGAAGAAGAAAGCTCTTTCTTCTGGTCGGAGCGGGCGGCAGCTGTACTGAAATACATCGAAATTTTTCTGGCTTCCGTACGCCATGGCCTTTCCGATGTAGTGGTTGTTACTAATGAGGTAGGTATGGGTCTTGTTCCCGAAAACCTGCTGGGAAGGGTTTTCCGTGACCTTGCCGGCAAGGCGAATCAGCTTGTAGCAGCGGAAGCGGATAAGGTCTGGCTGATGGTCTGCGGTATTGCACAGCGGATTAAATAGCCTCTTCTTACTTTACCGAAATTAACGCCTATGGGGATATGATAATATTAAAGTAAGGTCTAAGCCCGCGAATCCTCAAGGGGTTGCCCCATAGAGGGAAAATACTTCAGCAGGAGGTTTTTTAATGCTGGATTATAGGGAAGCAGGGGGACATGGGGGTGATCTGCAGGCGGTTGCCATCGAATTTGGTGTTCAGCCGGAAGATTTTTGTGATTTCAGCAGTAATATCAACCCCCTGGGACCACCGCCAGGACTGTTCAAAGAATTGCAAAACAACCTCCTCTCTGATCTTTGCCGTTACCCCGTTCCCCAGGCCCGGGTTTTTCGGAGCGCACTGGCTGCTTTTCTGGAAGTCCCCGTTGAGCGCTTGCTTATCGGTAACGGTGCCAACGAACTTATCCATCTTCTTTTTCTCTGGGCCAGGCCCCAAAGAGTAATCATTCCTTTCCCGACATTTTCTGAATATGAGAGGGCCGCCAAGCTGACCGGTGCGGAAGTAAGAAAATTTCCCCTGCCCCTGGAGACAACTTCTCTGAAGACGGATAAAATAAAAGAGCTGTTGAACTGGGGAGATTTTCTTGTTTTTTGCAATCCCAATAATCCCACAGGGTTGTTTTATGCTCCGGAGAAGATCTTGGAAATTATCCGGGAAGCTGCAAAAAAGGGCATAACAGTACTTGTTGATGAAAGCTTTTTTTTCTTTACCGGGAGGTCTCTCAAAGAGGCGCTCCTGGGCAGGGATTATCCCAACCTTTGGACTGTGGTCTCTCTTACCAAGCTGTGGGCGCTGCCCGGACTTCGCCTGGGATTTCTTGCGGGGCCGGGAGAAAAAATAAAAATGCTGACGCATTGGGGTGATCCCTGGAGGGTCAATGCTCTGGCTCAAAGGGCCGGTATTTTTTGTTTGACGCAACGGGAATACCTTAACTCTTCCCTGGAAATGATCCGGGAAGAGCGGGAGTATCTTTTGAAAAATTTAAGAGAAATAAAGGGCTTAAAAGTATTTCCGGGAGAGGCTAATTATTTATTGCTGAAAGGAGAAGGAGAGAATTTTTCCAGCACGGCACTTTTTCGGTTCCTGGCTGTTAGGGGGATTTTGATCCGCAATGCGGCCAACTTTTCGGGCCTCGATCAGCGCTTTTTCCGCATCGCTGTGCGCCAACGGGAGGATAATCAACGTCTCCTCAAAGAGCTAGGTAATTATTTTCTGCCAGAGGGAAAGGGTTAAAGTAAAAATGGTGGCAAAATGCATTATGTTTCAAGGTACAGCTTCCAATGTGGGTAAAAGCATTCTGGCAACAGGGCTTTGCCGTCTTTTTTCCCAGGAAGGTTTTCGGGTTGCTCCTTTTAAATCCCAGAACATAACTCTGAATTCCTACCTGACGGCGGACGGGGGTGAAATAGGCATTGCCCAGGGGTTGCAGGCCGAGGCGGCCGGCATTCGGCCCGCGGTAGAGATGAATCCCATTCTGCTGCAGCTGAAAAAGGGGATGGCTGCCAGGGTTATTGTCATGGGCAGGCCCCTTGGCGAGATGGGTGCCTGGGAATACAGGGACAGCTATTTCCTCCGCGGCCTGGAGGTCATCAAAAAGGCCTTGGGGAAACTTCGCCGGGAAAATGAAATTCTGGTGATTGAAGGAGCCGGCAGTCCGGTAGAGGTTAATTTAAAAGAAAAAGATCTTGCCAATATGAAAGTTGCCTCCCTGGCGGATTCTCCCGTGATTCTCATCGCCGATATAGACAGAGGGGGCGCTTTTGCTGCCCTTATCGGTACTCTGGAGCTTTTGGAACCCAAAGAAAGAGCCATGGTGGCCGGCTTTATAATTAATAAGTTCCGGGGGGAACCTCTGCTTTTACAGCCGGCGCTCGATTTTCTGGAGGAGCGGACGGGTTTACCGGTTTTGGGGGTAATACCCTTTATGGAGAACCTGGAAATTGATGAGGAAGATTCCCGGTTTTTCTCGGGGAAGGAAAAATCCCCTGAAGAAGAAGTGGATGAAACGGCGAGGAGAAGGAAGCGGGAAGAAAGTTATGACCGTTTAGCAGATATGCTGAGGAAACAACTGAATTTAAAACGTCTTTATGCGATCATGGGCCTTTAACCGGACAGGAGGGCAAGGAGATTTTGCCCCAATACCTTTTCCCGCTCTGTTCCGCTAAAAATTCTTTCCACTTTTAAGCGCTCATTCGCCGGAATACCGAAAGGGAAGTCACTGCCGAATAAAATCCGGTCAATGCCATAATTGGAGACAAAATCCTGCATGTCGGTACTGCCGGCCAGAGCAGTATCCACATACACAGTGGGGTTTTCAAAAACCCCGGCCCGCTTTAGATTTTCATAACCTCCGTTGAGCATACCCAGATGAGGAATGATTACCGTAGTACGCCTGTTGATCACTTTAAGCAACTCTAAAGTATGGTGGAGCTCCTCTTCGATAATGATGGGGAGTTTTTTACTACAGATGAATTCCAGGCACTGTCTGTATTTTTCTGAGCTGTAGTCGTATTCCGGCTCAGAGCTGTGCCGGTGCCACTTTATGCCGGCAAAGCTTTCCGGGGGATAGGTAAAATCATTCCAAACAAACCAGAAAGTGAAAATATTTTCTCTCTGAAGGGATTCCAGATAAGTATGTACTTTTTTCCGGGATTGCCGGTACGAGGGGCTATCGGTGAAATTATAATCATAGCGGTCATAAATTTCCTCTACAGGGGCAAAGAGGACTCCCCCATCTATATTTGCTGTTTCCCAGTAGGGACGTAATTTTTCAAAAGGCAGGGTTAAACCGCAGTGTGCATGTGCGTCAATGATCACCAAGATACAACTCCTTTGTATTTTGTCCTCCGTGTCTTGTAATCTGTCGACTAAAATGGGGATAAATTCCCGCTGATAGTGAAAATCATCTTCTTAATGCCAAGCAGCTTCTTTTTTCCTGAAAAGCGGGAGGCACCGTTTTATCTGAATCAAGAAATAGGCTTTATGCAGAGGCCAGGTATTAGTATATGGTACAGTATCAGTTATTTTTCTATTTTTCTTTGCCGGCCTGAGGAACTCCTTCTTGCAGAGCAGGCAATACTATATTTATAGTTGGGAAAAGGCGTTTCCAAAAAACAATGAAAAAATATTGTTGACAGCGGGTATTTACTATGCTAAGATTGTGCCAAGATTTATGCTCATAAAAACCTTACGATGGGAAATAGTAGACTGGTAAGAGGGGTGCAGAGAGCCGGGTGGAGGGCACGGTCCCGAAGCTGCAAGCCCGGTACTTCATCGCCGGTTGAATGGGTCCCGGAGGGGCTTGGCCGAAGGGCTTTTTTGTAGGTCAAGACGGAGATTTTACCGTTAAAAGAAAGGGGTATCGGAACAGGACTTTATATTCCCGTACCTTGCTGAGCGACTCCTTTGATGATCAAGGGGTAATATGGGTGGTATCGCGGGCAACCCCCCGTCCCAGGACGGAGGGTTTTATTTTTTTTAAAAAACAAAAAGGAGGAGAAAAAATGTCTGTTAAAAAAGTTTTTTTACCTGAAAGGGAGATTCCCAGGCAGTGGTACAATATCCAGGCGGATATGACCACGCCTTTACAGCCTCCCCTGCATCCTCTGACTAAAAAACCTGTGGGCCCGGATGATCTTCTGCCGATTTTCCCGATGAATCTTATTGAGCAGGAAGTCAGTACCACGCGGTGGATTGATATACCGGAGGAAGTTCTGGAGAAACTGCTGATCTGGAGGCCGACACCTTTGCAAAGGGCTTCTGCTCTGGAAAAATACCTGCAGACTCCGGCTAAAATATACTTCAAAAATGAAGCAGTGAGCCCTGCCGGCAGCCACAAGCCCAATACGGCGATCGCGCAGGCTTACTATAACAAAATTGCCGGAACCAGGAGGCTTACCACGGAGACCGGTGCCGGCCAATGGGGCTGTGCTTTAAGTCTGGGCTGTTCCTTGTTTGGCCTGGAATGTAAGGTTTATATGGTGAAGGTAAGTTATGAGCAGAAACCTTATCGCCGTTTGATGATGAAATCCTGGGGGGCGACATGCGTATCCAGCCCCAGCCGGGAAACTGAGTTTGGGCGCAATATGTTGTCCACAGACCCCCATACCTCCGGCAGCCTGGGTATTGCTATCAGTGAAGCGGTTGAAGATGCAGTAACATCTCCAAACACCAAATATTCACTGGGCAGTGTTTTAAATCATGTCATGCTCCACCAGACGATCATCGGTCTGGAAGCGCAGAAACAGCTGGAAATAATCGGGGAGTACCCCGACGTGCTGATCGGTTGTGTGGGAGGAGGCAGTAATTTTGCCGGTATTTCTTTCCCTTATATCCGGGATAAAATACACGGCCGGGAGCTTCAGATCGTCGCTGTAGAATCTACCGCCTGTCCCACGCTGACCAGGGGGCCTTTTGCCTATGACTTTGGGGATACGGCGGCAAAAACCCCTCTTTTGCCCATGTTTACGCTGGGCCATAATTTTTTGCCGAGACCAATCCATGCCGGAGGCCTGAGATATCATGGCATGTCTCCGCTGTTAAGCCAGCTGACCCTGGACCGGTTGATCGAGCCGCGCGCTTACAATCAACTGCAGGCTTACGAGGCGGGGGTGCTTTTTGCCCGGACGGAGGGCCTTGTTTGCGCGCCGGAGACCAATCATGCCATTGCTGCGGTTATTGAGGAGGCCAGAAAAGCGAAAGAAGAGGGAAGGCCGAAAACCATCCTTTTCAATCTTAGCGGCCATGGCTTGCTTGACCTGCCCGGCTATGATGCTTACCTGAATGGAGAGCTGGTTGAATACACCTTATCAGAGGAGGAGATCCAGCAGTCTTTGAAAGACTTGGAATCCTTTCCCCGGCCGGCCGTCAAGCCATAATTGCTGAGCCGGCAAGTCCTGAAAAGTAGAGGGCCGGCTATTGTTTCAGATGTTGTTTTAAGGCCACAATATGGTATAATGTCTTAAGTCACTTCATGCAAGGAGAAGGAATAAGTTATGTCTAAATTAAAGCTGGGGTTGCCGGCAGGAAGCTTGCAGAAATCCACAATAGAGATTTTTAAGAAGGCCGGTTTTAATATTTATCTCAATGAGCGCTCTTATTTCCCGTACATTGATGACGAGGAAATCGAGGTGATTCTGATCCGGGCGCAGGAAATCCCCCGGTACGTCGCAGGAGATGTCCTTGATGCAGGCATTTCCGGAAAAGACTGGATTACAGAAACCGGGGCGGATGTGCTCGAGGTTGCGGAATTGACTTATTCGCGGCAAGGCTTGAAGCCGATCAAGCTTGTTCTTGCTGTTCCTAACGATGCAGAGATCAATTGTGTCCAAGATCTCCAGGGCAAAAAAATTGCTACTGAGCTGGTCAACGTCACCAAAAACTTTTTACGTCAGCATAATGTGCAGGCTACAGTGGAATTTTCCTGGGGTGCCACCGAAGTAAAACCCCCTGCCCTGGTGGATGCAATTGCCGAGCTCACAGAAACAGGCCGTTCTCTCAAAGCAAACAATTTACGTATTATCGAGACAATTTTGCAGTCAACCCCCCGTTTTATTGTCAATAAAGCGAGCTGGGAAGTGGAGCGGAAAAGGCATAAAATTGAACAGATCGTTACCCTTTTAAAAGGTGCGCTGGTGGCGGAAGAAAAAGTGGGTTTGAAATTGAACGTTAGTATGGAAAACTTGCCCAAGGTTCTTTCCCTGCTGCCCGCTTTACGTAAACCGACTGTTTCTTCACTGCATGGAGAATCCTGGGTAGCCGTAGAGACCGTTATCGATGAAAAACTCGTCAGAGATCTGATCTACAAGCTGAAGGAAGCAGGGGCTGAGGGGATTATCGAATACCCTTTAAATAAGATAATTCCTTGATAGCCGGGGGAAAATGAAAATTTTCGGGGTGGAGCATACTGCCCACCCCGAAGCATATTTTTCTTTCCATATCATCCATATAATTGTTTGATGGGTATAGAGGCCGTTTGGTGCAAGCGGTTTCTTTTTTTTGTCCGGTGCATGCCGGGCGTTGTGAGTATATTTACAAAAATTAAAAAATTTTAGACCGGAAGGAATTTTAACGGGTAATGCCGAATTTAAAAAATGGACGTAAAGTTCACTAAAAGGTTTTACCTTAAGTGAATGTTGATTAACTAAACAGTTTATTGCAAAAGGGGCATTATGATAATGGATCAAGCCCGGATTGTTATGGTTTCACCTCTTCCAGAGCTGACCAGGTTGGCCCACCAGATTTCCCGAGAACTAAATTTTAAGATGGGCATAGTAGAGGCTTTTCTGGATAAGGGGGTAGAGCTGGGCAAAAAATTTGAACAATCCGGTGTAGAGCTTATTATCAGCCGGGGTCCGACAGGGGTACTTTTAAAAAAAGAGCTGTCCATTCCGGTAATTTTAATGCAAATTACCAGTTTTGATATTGCCCAGGCCTTAAACCGGGCGAAAGGGCAAGGCCAAAAAATAGCTTATTTTGATCATGTCAAGCGCAAGGGAATTTATGATTTTCAAAGCATCGCCGAAATCCTCTCACTGGAAAATCTGCAGTATTATTTCTACCATAATGCCAGAGAATTGGAAGAACAAATAGTAGAGGCCCGGGAAAAAGGTATCGAGGTAGTGGTAGCCTCAGGTATCTGTGTTATTCGCATGGCCCAGGAGCAGGGCATGGAAGGTGTGATGATCTTTTCTTCGCGTGAAGCGGTAGTTGATGCTCTGGAGCGGGCTCAGGATATCATCTCCATACGGCAAAAGGACCGGGAAAAAGCGGAATTTTTAACGACAATTATTGATCACACCCATGATGGGGTTATTGCTGTTAATAAGAAAAATATGCTTACTCATTTTAATTCTGCAGCAGAAAAGGCCTTTAATATTTCGGCCGGGAATATTGTGGGGAAAAAGATTAAGGAGATTCCGGTTCCCTTGATCCAAAGCTTTTTTCAGAACCTTGACTCAGCCAGAGGAGAGGTGCAGAATATAGAGGATAAGCAGATCGTTTATAATCGCATTCCTATACATATGGATGGGGAACCTTTAGGGGCGGTGGTTACTTTTCAAAGCGTGGATAATATTCAAAACCTGGAGGTTGCCATCCGTAAAAAACTTCATGCCCCCGGCTTGACAGCACGCTATACTTTTAATGACCTCATAGGTTCTTCCACAGAACTCAGAAAAGCCATTTCACGTGCCAAAAAGTGCGCCCGTGTGGACTCCGCTGTCCTGGTTACCGGAGAAAGGGGGACTGGCAAGAAACTCCTTATCCATAGTATTCACGCCGCCAGTTTACGCTGTAAGGGTCCCTTTGTAACCATTAATTGTGCCAATACACCTGAAGATCAGCTGGAGAGCGGGTTATTTGGTTATGAAGAGGGAACTTTTACGGGTGTCCGGAAGGGTGCAAAGCAGGGGCTTTTTGAACTGGCACACAACGGCACAATTTTAATTGATGAAATTTCAGAACTTTCTCTTCCCCTACAATCCAACCTGCTACGTGTCCTCCAGGAAAAAGTTGTTCGCCGTATCGGCGGGGAACGCCTTATTCCTGTCAACGTACGTGTTATTGCCGCTACCAGCCGTTTTTTACCCGATGAGATCAGAAAAGGAAACTTCAGGGAAGATCTTTTTTTCCAACTTAATGTTTTAAACCTGCATATTCCTCCCCTGAGAAACAGGAAGAGCGATATCCCTCTGCTGGTAGATTATTTTGCCCGTAAGTTTCGTGGAAATGATAGTCGTACGGAACAGTTCCCCAGCTCTGTCTACCGTTTCCTTTGTGAGTATGACTGGCCCGGCAATGTACGTGAGCTGGAGAACTTTATGGAAAAGTATGTCATTCTTTCTGAGGGCAGCAAGGACAAGGATAATTTTCGCCTGATGGAAGAATTGGTGGATGAGCTTTACCGTTTCCGGGAGGATCCCGGTGCAGCGTTTGATGATCATAAAAATTACCTTACTGTTCAGATTGGCACGCTGGAAGAAATGGAACAGGAGATTATTGAGAAACTTTACCGGCAAACCGATCTGGATAAGAAGAGCCTGGCCAACCGCCTGGGAATTAGCAGGACAACATTATGGAAAAGGTTAAAAACTTTAAGAGGGTAGGAACGTTTGCAGTTAATGAATTAAAAAAAGACGCAGTTACTCAGGTAAACAAAGTGTAGTTTAGGGACGATCGAGTATCCCTGTAGCGCAAACCTTATTGCAGCGCTAACAGTCTCCCTGGAGCCAATATTTTTCCATATCAATAGAGGGCCTCGGGTGAGTTAAACAAATAACAGTTCCTTTGGCGAGTCAATTTTGATAACGCGGGGTGATGCGACAGCAAAATTGAAAATCTATAATTTTGATGGTTATTTGCGGAGGTTAGGTTATTTAAAAAACCAGTTTTTGAAAGGAGGGATTCCCGGAAATATTTCCGGGGGATTTATGCGTAATCCAGTAATAGTCAGTGCAGTGCGGACTATCGCAGGAAGGTTCGGAGGAAGTTTGAGCAGCCTCAATGCTGCTGATCTTGGGGCGGCTGTAGTGAAGGAGGTAGTTAAAAGAGCAGGGATCACCGGTGAAGATGTAGACCAGCTGGTATTTGGAAGCGGATGGCAGGCCGGGCTTGGACCCAACATAGCCCGTATTTGTGCAGTTAGGGGAGGTTTACCGGTAGAAGTGCCGGCTTATACGGTTAACATTCGCTGTGCTTCCAGCATGCAGGCGGTGATCGAAGCTTACAGGCAAATCGCCTGTGGAGATGCTGATGTAGTTATCGCCGGCGGCACGGAGTCCGGTTCAAATGTTCCCTATATCATCCCTCAGGCACGCTGGGGAGCACGGATGTGGGACTTCACGGTCTATGATGACTTGCATCTGGACGGTTTTATGTGCAAGCTGGCGGGTATGCTGATGGGTAATACGGCGGAGAAGCTGGTAGAAAAATATTCCCTCACCCGTGAGGAACAGGACCAATTCGCCCTGGAAAGCCACCAGAAAGCTACCAAAGCGGTTGCAGAGGGCAAATTCGATGCAGAAATTTTACCTATTGAAATTACACAAAAGAAAAAAGGAACGGTAGTTGTAGATAAGGAAGAAATACCTCGTGCCGACGCATCGCTGGAAAAAATGCTCAAATTACCGCCGGTATTCAAGAAAGACGGCGGGACCGTTACTGCTGCTAACAGTTGCGCTCTCAGCGACTGCGCTTCCGCCGTGGTAATTATGTCGGAGGAGAAAGCCAAGTCCCTGGGGCTGACGCCCTTGGCAAGAATCCGGGGTTATGCCGCGGCAGGGGTAGACCCCCTTTACATGGGAATTGGCCCGGTGGCAGCTACACCAATTGCCCTGAAAAAGGCGGGGCTGACGCTAGAAGATATTGATTTAATTGAGCTGAACGAGGCGTTTGCAGCGCAGTATCTGGCCTGTGAAAGGGAACTTAAGATTGATCGTGCAAAAGTAAACGTACACGGCGGAGCGATTGCTTTGGGACACCCCGTGGGGGCTACCGGTACCAAGCTCATCTGCACCAACCTCAACACTCTAAAAATGTACGATAAGACCTTCGGATTAATTACTGCCTGTGTCGGTGGCGGACAGGGTCTTGCCATCGTGCTGGAAAGGTTAAGCTAATACTTAAATTATTTGAGAGGAGGACAAAATTTATGGAAATCAAAAAAGGTTTTGTTCTTGGAGCGGGCATTATGGGCACAGGAATTGCCCATCTCATGGCCCAAAAGGGTGTAGAGGCTATTTTGGTGGATATTGATGACGCCATTTTAAAGCGCAGCATCGGTAATATCGAAAAAATATTAAATAGACGCGTCGAAAGAGGCAAAATGACCGCCGATGAAGTCAAGGATCTTGTCGGGCGGATCACGATTACTACAGATATGAAGGCCGCAGCCGAAGCCGACTTTATTATTGAGGCTGTGATTGAAGATGTAGGGCTGAAGCAGAAGCTCTTTGCGCAGTTGGAAGAAGTGGCTAAACCAGGTGCTATTCTGGCCACGAATACGACAGCCTGCTCCATTTCGGAAATTGCTTCCGCACTCAAGGATCCCAGCCGTTTAGTCGGCATGCACTTTTTCAACCCGGCGGTAGTTATGAGACTGGTGGAGATCATGCCCGGCCTGGCCACGGATCCGCAAGTTGTGGAGACAACGAGAAAATTTGCTGAATTCCTCGGTAAAGAACCGGTTGTCACTGCCAAAGAAGGTATTGCCGGTGTTGCCAGCCGGGTATTGGCTGCACTGCTCAACGAGGCGGTCTGGGTGCTGGAGGAAGGAATCTGTAGTGCCAGCGATATTGATAAAGCGATGAAAATGGGTTCCAACCACCCCATGGGCCCGCTGACCTTAATCGACCTCATCGGCATCGATACCCACTTGGCCAAGACCAGGACTCTTTATGAGAAATTGGGAGATGCGCGGTATCGTCCCTGCTACCTCCTGGAAAAAATGGTTCATGCAGGTTACTTGGGACGTAAAAGCGGGAAAGGATTCTACGATTACTCCCAGGATCCCCCAGTACCTGTGAATTTAAAATAATTTAAAAAAAATTGAAGTGAAAAAACGGAGGTGCCAAGGATGAATTTTGAACTGAATGAAGAGCAATTAGCTGTTCAGAAAATGGTGCGCGATTTTGTGGCCAACGAGATCACACCTTTCGCCAAGGAATGGGAACAAAAAGAAGAGTTTCCTATGGATGTTTGGAAGAAAATGGGAGATCTCGGTATTGTCGGGACATCCATTCCCGAGGAGTATGAGGGCAGCGGTATGGATTTCATCTCCCACGCCATTGTCGCCGAGGAACTGGGTTATGGCTGCAGCTCCATGCGGGGGACCTACTCTGTAAATATCTCCCTGGTGGCCAAGACTATTTTGAAGTGGGGCACTGAGGAGCAGATCAAGAAGTATGTTCCGCGCATTGCCACCGGCGAAATTTTCGGTTGCTATGGTCTGACCGAGCCTGACTCCGGCAGTGACGCAGCCAGCATGAAAAGTACGGCCGAACAGGATGGGGACTACTATATTTTAAACGGTAACAAAATGTGGATTACCCATGCTGATGTCTGCGAAGTATCCATTATTTTTGCCAAAACGGATAAAGACAAGGGTGCCCGGGGTATTACCGCTTTTCTGGTTGATAAGGGCACTCCCGGATTTACTCCGCAGCCGATTCACGAGAAGATCGGGCTGCGTGCTCAGGATACCGGGGAAATAAATATGGATAACGTGCGCGTACACAAGGATGCTGTTCTTGGTCCTGTGGGCCGGGGTTTTGCTGTAGCCATGTCTGCCCTGGACAATGCCCGTTATACTGTGGCAGCCGGCTGCGTGGGGACCGCCCAGGCGGCACTGGATATTGCCAAGCAGTATGCCAAGGAGCGGGTCCAGTTTGGTAAGCCCATTGCTACAAAGCAGCTGGTGCAACAGCTGATCGCCAATGCTGCCCTGGATATTGAAATGGGCAGGCTGCTGGTCTATCGTGCCGGATTCCTCAAAAACAAAGATGTCCGCAATACCCGTGAAACCTGCATGGCCAAGTACTTCTGCGGCGAAATGGTGAACAGGGTTACTTACGATATGATGCAAGTTCTGGGCGGTTACAGTTTCTCCGGGGAATATCCTTTAGAGAGGATGTATCGTGACTCCCGGATTAATACGCTCTATGAAGGGACCTCTCAAATTCAGCAGCTCATTATCGGTAATGCTGAGCTTGAAATGCCGGCCTTCTAAAAAAACTGATCATGGGGGGAAGGAGGCTTGTTCCTTCTTCCCTCTCCTTTCATAATTTAAAAATGTGTTCGGAGGGAGTATTTATGTATAAATTTCTTTTATATGAAAAACAACCCCCGCTGGCCTTTATAACCATTAATCGTCCTGAGTCGATGAATGCTCTGTCCAATGCCCTTACGGATGAGCTGGGCCAGGTCTTTTCAGAGGTGGAAAAAGACAAGGAAGTCCGGGTTTTAATTATTACCGGCGCCGGGGATAGAGCTTTTATGGCCGGTGCGGATATTACAGAGCTGCAGGAACGTGATTTTGTTTTAGGACGCGAGCAAACCAAGTTCCGCCAGGAAGTTTTCAATAAGCTTGCGGAGATGCCCATTCCGGTTATTGCGGCGATTAACGGCTTTGCCCTGGGGGCCGGCCTGGAAATGGCGATTGCCTGTACCCTGCGCATTGCTTCCAGTAAAGCCAAAATGGGTTCACCGGAAGTAAACCTGGGCATTATCCCCGGAGACGGTGCTACGCAGCGCCTGCCCCGGTTGGTCGGGTTCGGCCGGGCCATGGAAATGGTGCTGACAGCCAGGATGATTGATGCGGATGAAGCTTACCGCATTGGTTTGGTCAACAAAGTTGTTGCCCCGGAAGATTTGATGGAAGAAACTAAAAAAATGGCCGGTTACATTACCTCTAAATCTCCGTTGGCAATCCAATACGCCAAGGAAGCTGTAAACCGCTCCTTGGAGATGGGGCTTTATGAAGGTATGGCTCACGAATCATATCTCCACGCCTTATCCTGCGCTACCGAGGATAAAAAAGAGGGTGTAGCCGCTTTCCTGGAAAAGCGTAAAGCGGAATATAAGGGCCGGTAATTTTCCTTGTGTTTGCATGGCCGGGATGCCTGGACCGGGATGTCCGTCCGGTATTCCGGTAAGCCGATATTTTAAACGTGCCAAAGCCGGGGGGTATTCCCCCTGGCTTTACCGGTTTTATAAAAACTTCGTCAAAAAATATGAGGGCTTGTCCTCAGGATGAAATATTTATTTCGACAATATCGCCTTCTTCCAGAATATACTCCCGGGCTACAGTTTGGCCTTCGAATTTGGCTGAACCCCAAACCCGGGCATTTTTAAAGAGCTGGGGAAAATCACGGTGTATATTGTACGCCAGATCCAGAACTGTGCTGCCGTTTTTTATGACAAAGGGAGTCTGCAAATCAGGCTGTTTCCCGGGCGCTTTGGTGTAAACCCTGATAATGTCCAGCCCCTGATAAACTTTTTCCTTTAGGAGCACCAGTCCTGTTTTTTCTTTGGTAGAAACACTGATGAGTGAAAGCTCAGGTAGAAGTTCCTTGAGGATGTGGATATTTTCCTCGCTTTGAGGTTGATCACATTTATTACCAATAACCAGATAGGGAATGTATTTTCTGTTCCCTGGAGCTGTTTCATCTTCGGGGGTATTTCCCCCCGTTTTTTTAATCACTTTTTTATCCAAGAGGAAAGAAAGTGTTCCTTCGGCTTGTTCCAGGCACTCATCACTGCTCATATCCAGGACAACAAGCAAAAGATCTCCGCCCCGCAGAGTATTTAATAATTCAGAGGGAGCGCCATCAGCGCTAAGGGGAGGTGTATCCACGAGCTGTATAAGGATATCTTTATAAGGCATCATTCCGGCAAGAGGCAAGGTGGTTGTAAAGGGAAAAGCAGCAATTTTGGGCTGTGCCCTCGTCAGAGCGGCCACGAGCGAAGACTTGCCTACATTAGGATAGCCTACAAGGATGACCTGCCCGGCTCCCTGCTTTTCGATATAAAAAGGGTTAAAACGAGCCGTTTGGGCCTTTTTTTCCCCTGCCTCACGGAGTTTGGAAAGGCGCCGCTTGAGATCTCCCTGTATTTTTTCTGTGCCCTTATGTTTGGGAATAACCGCGAGCATCTCCTGCAAGGCTTCTATTTTTTCCTCTAAAGTTGCAGCTTTGCGATAAGCCTCCTCGGCAGTGTAATACTGAGGTGTCAGGTTGGCGGGCAAAAACTCACCTCCTTCCACGAGAATGGAGCTTTTTCTACTTATATTGTAATTATTCAGGAGTCAGGAACCAGAATTTAGGAGTCAGCATAAAAGAACAAAATAAAGCAAACCTGAAAAAACCGGAGCAGTTCCGGATATTCTGAATTCTGACTGGTGGATTCCGAATATCGGACCGGAGTAGGTACCTTATATTTTATATTCTAACCTTTTCTGATCTTTTTGGCAATATGGCCTTTTCACCCGTTCCCGCCTATTACAGGAACCATTCCTATAGCAAGCGGGGTTTATGGATCGCCCCTCCCCTGTAAAGATCCCCAGTAAAGAACACCTGCTTCATCCCCCAATTAAGAAGATGTGTTGCTTTTGTTCGTTTTTTGGGTGAGGATGTTCAGATCAAGGATGTCAATGATACCATCATTGTTTAGATCGGCCAGGGGGTTCCAGTTTTTGTCTCCCGGTTTGCTGTGGTAAGCCAGGGATAAAAGGGCGAGATCGGTGAGATCAATGCGGTGATCGTTGTTCAGATCACCGGCCGGCAGCGGGGCATCTGTTTCCGGGAGCGGATCCTCATGGGTGCCCGAGGAAGGGAGAGGGGGCAGAGCGGAGATGGCAATGTTGTCTAAATACCATCCTTTGCCCGGGCCGTTGTTGTTGCTCTGCAGGCGAAACCGCAGGTAAAAGGACTCTGTGTCCTGTGGCAGGTTCAGTGGGAGAGAAAAAGGCTGGAATTGCCCGTTGGATCCTGAAAAACGGTAAAGGCTAACCCAGTTTTGGCCATCAGGAGAGATCTCTATGTAGCCATAGTCGTCTTCCTTGCCATTTCCCTTTTGCAGGTCATGAAAATGCCGGAAGGAAAGAACAGGACTGTGATACTCTTCTATGGGAAGGGGCTTTGCCAGGCAAAGCCAGGACGTGGTGTTATTTTTATAATTTTCCCAGGGTGAATCAGCGAAAGCCAGGTTTCCGGCATAGACCTTTTCCCGGGTAATTTTCCAAGGGGTATCCGGTGATGTGCTCCAGTTCATGATCCCCTCTTCCGCGTCGTCGCTAAAGATAATCTCCTGAGGGGGAAGAGTGTTTTTCCGTACGGCTGCATAGGCATCGAGGGTCCCAAAGCCATAGGTATTGTTGGGACGCTTCCCGTTTTGTTCCCAGGAGGAGTCCCAGGAGGCTGTTTGTTTCAAGATAGACCCGGTTTCAAAGGGGGAAAGCTGCGGGTTGGATTCCAGCAGCAGGGCGGCAGCCCCTGAAACATGGGCCGCTGCCAGGGAGGTGCCATCTAAAGTAATATAATCGTCATTAAGCCAGGCAGACCTGATATTTACCCCTGGTGCCGTGATCTCCGGTTTGAGATAACTCATTCCCTGCCATTGAACCGGCCCCCTGCTGCTAAAATCCGCGATCCCGATCTGATCTTCTTCTTTTTGGACGGCACCTACCGCAAAAGCATGCGGGTAGCTGGCAGGGCTGCCCGGCCCGGCGGTTTTGTTGTTTCCGGCAGCGAAAACGACAAAGATGCCCGCTTGTTCAAGATGATGCAAGATTTCCCACTGCAGGTAGTCTGTAACATATTCGGGTCGGGAGGCCCAGGAACAATTGATGATCCGGGGGGCGTTTTGTGGATCCCCCCCGGGAGCCATTAACCATTGAAAGGCTTGTATGATATGGGAATCCCAGGCCAATCCCCTGGTGAAAATATTTACACCGATCCAACAGGCACCCGGTGCTACCCCGAGGGGTTCTTCCGGACTCCCGCCTAGAATAATGCCGGCAATATGCGTCCCGTGGCCGTTTAAATCCCGTGGCCCGCTATTTTCCGGACTGTTCGTGTTCGGGCTATTGTCTGCCGCGGCATCGTACCAGCTGGTTGCATGGCTGTGACCCGGAAAATTGCCCCGGTAGCTGCCCTGGAGTGCCGGATGGTTTAGATCCACACCTGTATCCATAATGGCCACAACGATATCTTTGCCGGAAATTCCTTCTTGCCAGACTGCAGGGGCCTTGATCAATTCCAGGTTCCAGGGATGAGATTCTGTTCCCGGCTGGTGTGTGGAGGGGGTATAAGGAATTTCAAAACTCTGCTCCGCCGGAGAATTTACCAAAAAGGAAGGCAGGGTGTAATGACGATCCGGGCTAATATGTAACACCTGGGGAAGGGTGGAAAGCCTTTGCAGCGCTGTGGCATTAACCTCTGCTTTAAAGGCATTTACGATCCAGAAAGGTTTATATTCCCTCATGTTTCCTTTTTCGATTTCTTCTGTGATGGCCGGCTCCAATTCTTTCCTGGAGGCCCGGGCTGTCACCTGGAGTTTTTTGATGAGCATCTCTGTACGGTTCTTGTCTTTTGCAGGGAGCGATATTTCCCTTAAATCGGCTTTATCCTTAAGCGTAACAATGACCGGAACAAAGGGCTTTTTGTCCAAAGCGGCAAGAATATCCGCCGAGATGGCTGCCCCGGTATTGCTCTCCGGGGTAAAGACAGCTCCATAAAAATTGAAGATGGCACAAAGGAAAAAGGCGAGGAGAATTAAAGCCCAGCCTTTTTTCTGGAACATCGCACGGCATCCTTTCCATTTAGCCGATATTTAAGCCGGTTTCTTGATTATATCATCAAAAGACCTGAGCTGAACCGTAAAATTTCCGAGCGGAACTTGGAGCTACGCCGGCAAAAACTGCCCCGCTCTTATTTATTAGGACGTCCCCGGGGCTTTAAAGGTTCCGCTTGTTTGCCTCTCTAATTTGCTTCCGAAAATACTACTTCTCCAAATATTTATTAAAGCCTTCAGGTGGGACAGGGCTGTGTGCCGGTGTCGTTATTTACGATTATATATTGATTGTAGCCTGAATTTCCAAAAAAGTTCCGAAGAAAATAAGGTTACAACAGAAGGAATTTAGAAGGTAATCACGAATATTGTAGTGGTTGGTTATAGGTATTTCCAAACAATTTTAAAAAATATAAAAAAAGAGGTGATAAGCGTATGAGCCAACGGACTTTTGTTGGTGGTATCCATCCCAGCTATTTTAAAGATTTTACCGCTGGGAAACCCATCGCTCCAGCCCGCGCGCCGTCACAGGTTATTATTCCCCTGCACCAGAATATAGGGGCGCCCTGTGAGGCTGTCGTGCAGGTAGGAGATGAGGTAAAAGTCGGGCAGAAGATCGGTGAACCCCAAGGTTTTGTTTCTGCTCCTATTCATGCCAGCGTTTCCGGAAAGGTAACAAAAATAGGGCCTTATAATCACCCCTTGGGTAGACCTGTGGAGGCTGTTTTTATCGAAAATGACGGTCAGGATACGCTGTATGAGGGGGTTAAGCCCAATAAGCCCCTGGAGGAATTGACGCCGCAAGAAATTATCCAAATTTCCAAAGATGCCGGTCTGGTAGGCTTGGGCGGTGCTACTTTCCCCACCCATGTAAAGCTGTCTCCACCCCCGGAGGTTGCTATTGACACTGTAATTATCAACGCAGCAGAATGTGAACCTTTTCTGACGGCTGATCATGTTCTCATGCTGGAACGGGCTGATGACGTGATCTATGGATTGAAAGCTTTTATGAAGGCTCTCAACGCTACGAAAGGAATTATCGGTATAGAGGATAACAAGCCGGATGCGATTGCCAGTATGCAAAAAGCTGTAGCGGAAAGCGGTCAGGGTTATGACATCGAGGTTCATGCCCTGGAGACGAAGTACCCCCAGGGTGCTGAAAAAATGTTGATCAAGGCTACTACCGGAAGAGAGGTGCCTCCCGGTGCCCTGCCCATGGCTGTTAATGTCGTGAACCAAAATAACGGCACAGCCGTGGCTTTGGCCGAGGCGATCAAACTGGGCAAGCCCCTTTATGAGCGGGTTGTGACCGTGACCGGCCCGGGTATCAATAATCCTGCCAACCTTCTGGTCAGGAACGGGACCCTGGTCAGTGATATTATTGAGCAGTGCGGAGGCATGACTGCTGATGCCCGTAAGCTGATTTTAGGTGGGCCGATGATGGGCATGGCGCAGTCTACGGAGGAGATTCCCGCGATTAAGGGGACTTCTGGAGTTTTAATTTTAACGGAGAAGTTTGTAAGGTATTATACCATTGGCCCCTGCATTAAATGTGGAAAGTGTGTAGATGTCTGTCCGATGCACCTGGTGCCTAATTTTATTGGTTCGGCTTCGGAGAAAGAGAATATAGACTTGGCGGAAAAATACGGTGCCATGGATTGCTTTGAATGCGGGTGCTGTACTTATACCTGTCCTGCCAAGAGGCCACTGGTGCAGTGGATCCGGATGGCCAAAGGGGAGATTGTGGCGCGCAGGAGAAAGCAGTAAGAAATGGAGGAGGGATAAAAAATGGAAAGAAAACTGGTCGTATCTTCGTCCCCACACTTGAAATCCCCAGAGGATATTCAGAGCATTATGGTCGATGTTCTGGTTGCTCTTTTCCCCGCGGCCTTGATGGCTGTTTTTCTCTTCGGTTACCGTGCTCTGATTACCATGGTTATTGCCATGGTTGCAGCCATGGCCACGGAAGCAATTATTTTACGTAAAGGAGATTTTTTCGGGGATGGCAGTGCGGCAGTAACGGGATTGCTTTTGGCCATGACCCTTCCCCCGGCTCCGCCGTGGTGGGTAGTGGCAATCGGTTCAATAGTAGCTATCGCGATTGGTAAACAGGTTTATGGAGGATTAGGGAGCAATATTTTTAACCCGGCTTTGGTGGGGCGGGCTGTCCTGCTGGTATCCTGGGGATCGTATCTTGCCGGTAATGTTTGGATGAAGCCGGTGCCTTTCGGTTTTACCGCGGATTTGGTGACAAGGGCTTCCCCGCTGGTTACCAATAAAGCTTCCCTTTTGGATCTCTTTATCGGTACTGTTCCCGGTTCTTTAGGGGAGACTTCTGCTTTAGCTTTAATTATCGGTGCGGCCTGGCTTTATTACAAAGGTCATATTGACTGGCGTATTCCGGGTGGATTTATCGGTATTGTTTTTGTTCTTGGTTTGTTCAGCGGTGGTCTTTACGGCGGGATTTATCATATCCTGGCCGGGGGCGTAATGCTCGGTGCACTGTTTATGGCTACCGACATGGTTACCTCGCCGGTGACCCCGGTTGGTAAGCTCATTTTTGGGATTGGTTGTGGCCTGGTCACGATGCTGATCCGTCTCTTTGGTTCCTTACCCGAGGGAGTAACATTTGGTATTTTACTCATGAACGGGCTGACCCCCCTTATTGATAACCTGACTTTACCGAAGAAATTCGGGGAGGTGAAGAAGAGCAATGCATGAGGGTTTAAAGATGACTTTGGTCTTGTTAATCATCGGAGTGCTCTGTGGTTCTCTCCTTGCTGCGGCTAATGATGCTACTGCTCCCCTGATTGCAGAGAGGATCGAGACCGAATTTTTAGCGGCGCTGGAAACGTTTTTCCCTGATGTGGACCAATATGAAGTGGAAAAGGTTGATAAAGAGGAATTTTATAGTTGTTATGATGCCGGCGGTCAATTAATCGGTGTTGTGGGTCAAGTGCAAGCTGCAGGCTACGGTGGGAATATCGACTATGACCTGGCGGTAGATGCTGCCGGGGATATTATCGGTATACGCATCAGTGCCCACGGGGAAACCCCCGGCATTGGCGATGTGATTACCAAGCCTGACTTTCAGGAAAGATTGCTTGGCCTTAATTTTACCGATCCCATCGCGGCAGGTGTAGACGTGGACACGGTCTCCGGTGCCACTGTTTCTACCGGCGGGATGATCAACTCGATCCGCCGGGTCATGAACATTATGGGTGAGAATTTCCTGGGGATGGAAGTAGAGAAAGCGGAAATTGATCTTTCCACGGTGGCCGATGGAACTTATACCGGCACGGCCAGCGGTTTCCAGCCTGATCTCACTGTAGAAGTTACTGTAAGCGATGGAAAAATTACGGAGATCAAGGTGGTTTCCCACAACGAAACCGACGGGATTTGTGATAATGCCATTAACGAAATGCCCGGAAAAATTATCGAGGCTCAAAGCCTGGATGTTGATACTGTTTCCGGAGCTACAATGACCAGTCAGGGTATTGTTAACGCTGTTTTTGAAGCCTTCCAGTAAAAATAATGCGGTTGTGGAGGTGAAGAAAGGATGACTACGCTTGCTCAGGAGTTTTCTAAGGGGATTGTCAAAGAAAACCCTATTTTTCGCCTGATACTCGGTATGTGCCCGACTCTGGCGGTTTCCGTCACAGCACTGAACAGCTTGGGGATGGGCATTTCCGTGATTGCTGTTCTTTTATGTTCTAACATCGTTGTTTCGGCCATACGTAATGTGGTTCCCGCCAAAGTAAGGATACCTGCTTATATTATGATTATCGCTACTTTTGTGACAATAGTGGAAATGGTGCTCAATGCCTTTGCTCCCGAACTGTTCGAGGCCCTGGGTATTTTTATACCGTTGATCGTTGTCAACTGTATCATCCTGGGGAGAGCAGAAGCCTTTGCGCGTAAAAACACGATTGGACGCTCGGTTGTTGATGCGCTGGGCATCGGCCTGGGTTATACGCTTTCCTTGACGCTTCTCGGAGTTATCAGGGAGCTTTTTGGTGCGGGCAGCATTTTCGGTTGCCCGATTATGGGGACTGCTTTTGAGCCCATGGGGGTTCTGGGTGTGGCTCCGGGTGCTTTTATCACTTTGGGTGTTTTGTTGGGTCTCTTTAATTACCTGTTTAAGCGTCTGGGTATTGAATAATCATGTGGATTAAGCAATTAAGCAATATAAGAAATATAGCAAGATATCCGGATGGAAATTTAGGACACCTTAGTGTAAAGGAGGTTGGACCATGAACCTGCTGGCGATTATTTTTGTGGCAATCTTGGCTAATAATATTGTTTTTAACCAGTTTCTGGGCATTTGTCCCTACCTGGGGGTTTCCAAGCGTGTGGAAACATCCTTGGGGATGGGTATAGCGGTGATTTTTGTGATGGCCTTGTCAGCGATAGTGACCTGGATTGTATACAATTATCTTTTATTCCCTTATGATCTTGGTTATCTGCGCACAATTGCTTTTATTCTCGTTATTGCCGGGCTGGTGCAGCTGGTGGAGACGATTTTAAAGAAAACAAACCCGACTCTTTTCCGTGCCTTGGGGATTTACCTGCCGTTGATCACCACCAACTGTACCATTTTAGGTGTGGCGATTCTAAACATACAGGCAGAACACAATATTATCGAGACCGTTGTTTACTCCATCTCCGTGGCGATTGGTTTTACTCTTGCTCTGATTATTATGGCCGGGATCAGGGAAAGATTGGATCTGGCCAATGTATCCGGCTACCTGCGTGGTGCAGCTGTGAGCCTGGTTACAGCCGGGATCCTTTCCCTGGCTTTCATGGGCTTTTCGGGAATGATGACTTTATAGGAGGTGAGCCAGGATGAACATTGTTTATGCCCTCGTCGTACTTGGGGGGTTGGGCTTGGTGTTTGGCGGGCTTCTGTCTTATGCCGCCCTGCAATTTGCTGTAGAAGAGGATGAGCGGGTAGAGACCATCGCTGACCTCCTTCCGGGTGCCAATTGTGGCGCTTGTGGATATCCCGGCTGCATAAACTTTGCTGAAAAGGTGGTTGCCGGCGATGCCCCTGTAGATAGCTGTATCCCGGGCGGAAAGGCCGTAAGTGACCGGGTTTGTGAGGTTCTGGGGCTGGCAGCAGTGGCCTCCGATGTGAAAAAAATCGCTCAGGTATATTGTTTAGGCACAAAAGATGTGGCCGCTGATAAATTTGAGTACCAGGGTGTCCCGGATTGTAAGGCGGCCATGATGTACAGTGATGGTTTTAAAGTCTGTAAATATGGCTGCCTGGGGCTGGGGACCTGCGTGGAGGTTTGCCCCTTTGACGCTATGTACATGGGAGAAAACGGATTGCCGGTAATCGATAAGGAGCGCTGTACAGGTTGCGGGATATGTGCCAAGGCCTGCCCGCGCGCCGTCATTCGTATTGTGGAGGCCGATCGTCGCGGCAAGGTAGTGCCTTGCAACTCCAAGGATCGCGGTAAGGCAACCCGTGAGGCCTGTGAGGTAGGCTGCATTGGCTGTAAAGCTTGTGTCAAAGCTTGCCCGCAGGAAGCGATCGTCGTGGAAGATTTTCTAGCCGGCATTGATAGTGCAAAATGCGATGATTGCGGTGAATGTATCGAAGCTTGTAAACGGAACATAATCAAAGATGTGGTGAAAATAGCCTGATTTTATAAAAAACGGGTCACAACAATAATATAATGGTTAATTGATATCATTCTTGGCAGGGAAGAAGTTTTGCCCTGCCTTTTTTTATTATAATTGAGCATCAGGTATCAAAAAGAACAAAAACTAAGGTTAAGGGGAAGGAATTTATTTTTTCAGGCCAGAATTAAGGATTATACTTTGATAGAAATAAGGTGATGGTGTTGCAGGAAAAATTTACACATTTTAACCCGCAGGGGCGGGGCCGGATGGTTGATGTCAGTGCTAAAAAAACTACTTTCCGCCAGGCCAGGGCCCAGGCGAAAATATTTATGCGGGCAGAGACACTGCAAAAAATAAAAGAGGGAGGCCTGACCAAAGGTGATGTCCTGGGCGTAGCCCAGGTGGCAGGTGTATCGGGCGCCAAGCAAACCCCTTTTCTCATTCCCATGTGCCATCCTCTCTTTATAACAGGAGTGGATTTGGACTTTCAATTTGTGGATGAAAAAAACTGTCTTGTGATTGAAGCAACTGTAAGGGTAAAAGGTCAAACCGGTGTGGAGATGGAGGCGCTAACCGCTGTAAGCATTGCCGCTTTAACTGTTTATGATATGTGCAAGGCTGTGGATCGGGAGATGGAAATCCGGCAAATCCGCTTAATGGAAAAAATAGGGGGCAAAAGCGGCCACTACCGGCGGGTTTGATACCTTGCTTACTCTGAACAAAAGTGCTACTATGTATTATGTATATGGCCTGAATGATAGAAGATTAAGCTTAGTTATCTTTAATAAGGAGTAAAAGGTGCTATGAAGGTTATTCCGGCTAAAATAGTGGCCATTTTAATGATAATCGCTGTTTTGGGCCTCAGCATTCCGGGTTGTTCCCCGGAGGAAAATTATTCTAAAACCGGGTTTTTTATGGATACGAAGGTGGATCTCGTTCTCTATGGCCTGCCGCCAAAACAGGCTGAAAGTGTGGCCGGGAAAGTTTTTGCTGAAATGAAGCAAATGGAAAACATCTTAAGTAAATATGTTCCGGATAGTGATGTGAACCGTATTAACGCCGCCGCCGGCCGTGCTCCGGTCAAGGTGCAGCCGGAAACAATAATCGTCATGCAAAAAGCTCTGGAGATTGCGGAGTTATCAGGTGGTGCCTTTGATCCCACTGTTGGACCTCTTTTGGAGATATGGGGCTGGGGTACTGAAGAACCCGGGGTGCCTGAGGCCCGGGAAATTAACGCGGTACTTCCCTCTGTTAACTATACACTGGTAGAGATTGACGTCGAAAATTCCACTATATTTTTACCTTTGCCCGAAATGAAAATAGATTTGGGCGGTATTGCCAAAGGCTTTATTGTTGACCGGGGGCAAGCCTTGGCCCGAAAATTAACATCCCGGGCTTCTTATGTAAATGCCGGAGGGGATATCAATATTGTCGGTAATAAACCTTCCGGGGAGGATTGGAGGATTGCCGTTCAGGACCCGCGGGATCCACAAAAATGGGTGGCCATTATTCCCATCAGTGGGGGTAGTATTGCAACCTCCGGCGATTACCAGCGCTTTTTTGAGGAAGGCGGAGAGGTTTATCATCATATTCTTGATCCCCAAAAAGGTATGCCGGCCGGTGGTGTGCGAAGTGTAACTGTTGTTGCGCCGGATGCCCTGACGGCCGACGCGTTGGCTACGGCTGTATTTGTTCTGGGCCGGGAGGAAGGGCTGCGGTTGCTGGAGAGCCTTGACGGTATCGAAGGTGTAATTATCGATTCAGAGGGGAAAGTACATGTCAGCTCCGGGCTGGCCTCTAAAATTGAAATACTTTCTTCCCGGGAACCCGCGTGCAACGAAGAATGAAATTAACGGTTATTTCCGGCAGCAGTTGCTTCCGCCGCTGTTAATTTTAACGATGATAATCCGGAGGGATTTTTTAAGGGTGATCTGCAATTGTTGAAACGGCATCAAACCTTTAAGATGGTTTATTTAGCGCTGTTGGTTGCTTTTGCCGTAGCCATTCATACAGTGGAGGCGACTTTACCGGTACCCATACCGGTACCCGGGGCCAAGCTGGGCCTGGCCAATATTATCACTTTACTGGCAATTGTTTTTTACGGTTACCGCAGCGGTTTATTGGTTGCTTCCTTACGGAGTATTATTGGCAGTCTTTTAACCGGAAGTTTTTTGGGTTTTGGTTTTTATCTCAGTTTTTGCGGTGCTATCTGCAGCTGCCTCATGATGGCTTTTTTTATGAATATATATCGCCGCAAAAAAATTACTTTGGTTTCTGTCAGCCTCGCGGGGGCGGTGACTTTTAATATCGTGCAACTGGCCCTGGCTTCCATATTGGTAAAAAACATGATACTTTTCAGGGGGTACCTTCCTTTTTTATTGCTGCTGGCCGTTCCCACCGGTTTTTTTACCGGGCTGGCAACTATTTACCTGGAAAAGGTTGCCCGGCATGCCGGTTTACAAATAGAAGAAGCCATTGAACCAACCCTGACCGGCCGCCGTGACGGATAAAAGCCCCAAACAGTAGGATATGCTCTAATTTTCAAGAGTTTGTTGCCATTAACCAATGACCTCCGCGCGGGTTGTGATAATTTTTACCTGGCAAAGAGGAGGTAACATGGAAAGAAAAATAACTATTAAAGATATGCCGCTGGAAGAGCGGCCCCGGGAAAAAATGAAGGGACAGGGAGCAGGGAGGCTTTCCAATGCCGAGCTTCTGGCGATTATTTTAAGGACAGGCTATCGGGAGGAAACGGCAATACACCTTGCGGAAAAGGTCATTTCCCAGGCCGGAGGGCTGCGCTTTTTGCCCGACTATACTCTGGAGGAATTACAGGAGATTAAGGGGATTGGTTTGGCCAAAGCTGTTCAAATTAAAGCCGCCCTGGAACTGGGCCGGCGTATAGCTTCCACCTTCCGGCCCGCAACACTTTCTTTAAATTCTCCCCAGGAAGTAGCCGGTTTCTTAATGGAAGAGATGCGTTACTATCACAAGGAGTATTTTAAAATTATCCTGCTGAATACAAAGAACCAGATTATCTCCCTGGAGGATATTTCCGTGGGAAGTTTAAATGCATCGATTGTCCACCCGCGTGAAATTTTTCATGTTTCCATAAAAAAAAGTGCTGCGGCGATTATTTTAGTTCATAATCATCCCAGCGGCGATCCACACCCCAGTCGTGAAGATCTGGAGGTGACGACGAGGGTGGCGGAAGCGGGGAAAATCCTGGGGATAAGTGTTCTGGATCATCTTATTATCGGGGAAGGTAAATATTTTAGTTTAAAGGAAAAAGGTCTTCTTTAATTAGCAGGGTTGTGGCCCGGTCTATGATATAATTGTTTTAGCTGATTTTTCAATTGCAGGCTGAAAAATTGATCACTGCAACAGGGCAAGAAACTAAAAATGTAGAATAGAAAGAGAATAGAAAGGGGAAGGCCGTAGATGGCATTACTTAGCAGGTTCTTTTCCAGGAATATCGGTATTGATCTCGGTACTGCCAACACACTTGTCTATGTTAAAGGAAAAGGAATTGTGCTGCGGGAGCCCTCTGTAGTAGCCATTCGTAGAGATACAGGTTCGATCCTGGCTGTGGGAGAGGAAGCAAAAAAGATGATTGGGCGTACACCTGGAAATATTGTTGCCGTGCGGCCGATGAAAGACGGTGTGATTGCCGATTTTGATGTGACGCAGATTATGTTACGGCATTTTATTGCCAAATCTTACCGTCGACGTGCTTTTTTCCTTCCCCATGTAGTGATCTGTGTCCCTTCCGGTGTTACTGAAGTAGAAAAGAGGGCTGTGCTGGACGCCACGAAACAGGCTGGAGCAAAAGAAGCTTTTTTAATTGAAGAGCCGATGGCCGCGGCTATTGGTGCCGGCCTGCCAGTGGAAGAGCCCACGGGGAGCATGATCGTTGATGTAGGAGGGGGTACTTCCGAAGTAGCCGTGATTTCCTTGGGGGGCGTCGTCACCAGTGAATCAATCCGTATAGGTGGAGATGAAATTGACGATGCCATTATCAATTATATCAAAAAAAATTATAATTTAATGATTGGTGAACGCACCGCGGAGGAAATCAAAATTAAAATCGGTTCAGCCTATCATAGTCCTGAAGAAGAACAGATGGAGATTCGGGGAAGAGACTTGGTCAGTGGGTTACCCAAAGTATTAAACATCAGTTCCTGGGAAATCGAAACTGCCCTGGCGGAACCGGTTACGGCGATTATGGAAACAATAAAAACAACTTTGGAAAGAACACCGCCGGAGCTGGCTGCAGATATCATGGAGAAAGGGATTGTGATGACGGGTGGGGGTGCTCTGTTAAACGGCTTGGACAGGCTGGTGTCAGAAGAGACAGGTATGCCCGTTTATCTGGCAGAGGATCCTCTCGACTGTGCTGCTCTTGGTGCAGGCAAATCACTGGGTGCTATTGATCTTTTAAAAAGGGTGGCCATGAATCCCTACAGGCATTATTAGGAGAAAAAATTTGGAGTGTGCAGATTGAACCAATCCACCCGGAGAATTATAGTGATTTTAATTTTAATACTATTTTTCCTTTCCCTGAGCTTTTTTACAGGGAAATTTTATTACCGTTATGCCCGCGCTGAGGATCTGCTGATGACCGGTCTTTTACCCGTACAGGGGTTTTTTTCGCAGGTGGGCTCGCGAGTTTATGCTTTTTTCGAAGGGGTGTTGGAATACAGCAAAGTTCTCGAGGAAAACAAGCGGCTTAAAGACGAACTTGCTGCGGAGCAGAATCTTCGTTCCCAACTGATGGAATTACGTAAAGAAAATCACCGGCTTAGAGAGATGCTCGGTTTTAAAGAGCAGACCGCCTATACCCTTTTGCCGGCGGAAGTTGTGGCCCGGGATCCCAGCCAGTGGTTTGAAACAATCACTATTAATAAAGGTTATGTCGATGGGGTGCAGAAAGATATGGCGGTGGTTACTTCCCAGGGATTGGTTGGCAATGTTTTCTTTGTTTCTCAAAATTCCTCCCGGGTTTTAATGCTGACAGACTCGCGCCGGGCGGTTGGTGCCCTGGTGCAGCGCTCGCGGGAACCCGGCTTCATTGGTATCATCGAGGGTTACCCGGAAAAAAAAGGGTTTTTAAGGATGAGTAACCTTTCTCCGGAGGCCAACATCCAGCCGGGTGATGTTGTCATCTCTTCCGGCCTGGGAGGTGTTTTCCCCAAGGGGCTGGTCATTGGTCATGTTGTCGAAGTGGGCCAGGATCAGTACGGATTGTTGCAGCAGGCCATTGTTTGCTCCGCCGTAAATTTTAACCGCCTGGAAGAAGTTTTTATCGTCATCGAATCTCCGGTAGAAGAGGTTGAAGTGGAATAAAGGTGATTATTTTGGAAAATAAATTTCATCTGATTTTTTATCCTGCCTTTATTTTTGTAACTATTCTTATCCTGATTTTTCAAGGTTCCTTCCTGTCTTTTTTCTTTGCAGGGGGCAGCATCCCCGATTTACTTCTGATTATTGTTCTTTGCCTCACTTTTCTTGGTGGTGAAAAAAGGGGCATGCTTATCGGCATAATTGCCGGCTTTTTACAGGATATTATTTTTGGGCCGGCACTGGGGTTTTTTTCCCTGGCAAAAATGCTTTCTGCTTTTTTGGCCGGCCTGGCTTCCCGGGAAATCTACAGAGACCAGATTATCGGTCCGGCACTTACAGTTTTTTTGATTACCTTTTTTCATGAAATGATTATTTTTCTCCTGGTAGGCCTTTTTTGGGGGGGAAACAATTATAATTTTTATTATGCCCTAAAAAATTTGTTTTTACCCCGGGCTTTATACCATTTTATTTTAACCATACCGATCTATCCTTTACTTTACCGGGCGGAACAAAAAAATTTCTTTTACCCGTTCTTCAAATGATACGTAAAAGGGGGGATCTGTATGGATAAAAAAATGCTCCAAAGGACGAAAATTTTTATTTACTTGGTCATGTTCGTTTTTATTGTCCTGTTAACACGACTTGCTTACCTGCAAATCTTTCGTTATGAACATTACTGGGCCAGGGCGGAAAAGAATCGTTTGCGTATTTTACCCATTACCGCACCCCGGGGGGAAATTTTTGCCCGCGACGGGGAACAGCTGGTTACAAACAGACCCGGTTTTACCGTATCGCTGGTTGATTTGGGTAAAGGTTACAGTGAAGAAACAATTTCTTACCTGGCGAAACTGTTAGAGATGGAAGAGGAAGAGATCCAGCAAAAAATTGATTCCCAATTTTATCGTCGTTATCTGCCGATACGCCTCAAAACGGATGTTAGCATGGAAACGGTATCCAGGATTGCGGAAAGGCGTCTGGAACTCCCGGGTGTTTTGATTGAGGTTCAGCCGATCAGGAACAACGTCTATGGGAAGCTTCTTGCCCATGTTCTTGGTTATATGGGGGAGGGGGTTGTTCCCGATTGGGTAGAAGAATACTGGGAAAAAACGGGCTATGAGTACCAGCAAGGGGACCCGGTGGGACAGGCAGGAATCGAGCTGGCCTGGGAACCGTATCTCAAGGGGGAAGATGGGGGTATCCAGGTGGAAGTAAATTCTACCGGTCAGTCCATCGGAGAATTTGAAAGGGTTGAACCCAAACCGGGCCACGATATCTACCTGACGATAGATGCCCCCTTGCAGTTTGCGGTAGAAGAGGCCTTAAACGAGATCGTGGAAGATTTGCTGGCGGGGAATAACCAGTATGCCGGCGAAGCTGCAGCAGTAGTGCTTGACCCCCGCAGTGGAGCTATTCTGGCTATGGCGGACACTCCTGCTTATGATCCCAATACCTTCAGCCTGGATTTTCCCGCTCTGGCACAAGATCCCCGTCGTCCGCTGGTCAACAAAGTAATCGAGGAACATTACCCGGTAGGTTCGACCTTTAAAATGGTTACGGCTATGGCCGCTCTGCAAGAAGGCTCCATAACTAAAGAGGAGAGGGTGTCCTGTGGCGGGACCATAACGCGCTATAATGCAACCAAATCCTGCTTCCGGGGCACTGTACACGGACCTTTAAACATCTTTCAGGCCCTCCAGAAATCGTGTAACATCTTTTTTTATGAAATGGGGTTGCGTGTCGGGATTGATACCCTGGCTCATTATTCCCGGGAATTTGGTTTTGGCAGCCCCGTAGGGCTGACCGATATTTTCGGTGAGAAAAAAGGTGTTGTGGCCAGCCGGGAGTTTAAAAGCAGCTTGTATCAGGAACCCTGGTACCCGGCAGAAACCATGGATGCAGCCATTGGCCAGAGCTTCCACAGTATCACACCTTTGCAGCTCGCCAATTACACGGCGATGATTGCCAATGGGGGCATCCACTACCGGCCCTACCTGGTGGAGAGGGTTGTTGACAGCGAGGGCAACTTGGTTATGGTCGCCGAACCGGAGGTTTTGCACAGGATGGAAGTGGAGCAGGCCCACTGGGAAACTATCCGGCAAGGAATGTCCTTGGTGACCTTGCCGGGTGGAACAGGTGCGAGGCTGGCTGATTTCCCCATAAGGGTGGCCGCTAAAACGGGTACTGCCCAGGTTGTCGGCAGGGATGGCAGTATTCCCTCCCACAGCCTTTTTGTCGCTTATGCTCCCCTGGATGAACCGGAGATAGCCCTGGCAGTTTTTATCAAACACGGAGAGGATTGGCGTGGCAGTACATCCCTGCCGGTAGCCCGTAGAATTTTAGAAGTATACTTCCAAATCCCTGTGGAGTAGAAAAGGTTTCATTAAATAAAACTGAAAATCAATTTCCGAAGGAAGGAAAAGAATGCTTGATCGCCGCCTCTTAAAAAATTTTGATTACCAGCTTTTTTTGCTTATGTTCGTCATTTGTTTTTATGGTTTGCTGGTGCTGAGCAGCGCCACACAAGGAGTGGCTGGCGGCGATCCTCTTTTCTATGTGAGGAAACAGGCAGTTTGGATTGCCATGGGAACGGGCGTAATTTTATTGACCATCAGTATAAATTATCTGCACTTTTACCGCTGGTCCTGGTATTTATACGCCGTCAACCTTATTTTTTTGAGTGCAGTTCTTTTCATCGGGAAAGAAGGCAGGGGTGCTTACCGCTGGATCGATTTAAAAGTTTTCGATTTTCAGCCTTCGGAGCTGGCCAAAATAATCATCATTATCACACTGGCGCGTTTTCTTGCGGATTATGAAGAAGAAAAACCAAAAACTTTTACAGCAATGTTTCCTTTTTTACTTCATGTTTTTTTCCCCATGCTGTTGATTTTTTTGCAACCGGATCTGGGAACCGCGCTGGTCTTTATCGCTATTTTTTTTGGCATGTTGTATATGGCCGGGTTTCCCTGGAAAAACCTTTTAACTTTAGCGGGTGCGGGCCTGGCGATCTCCCCTCTTTTATGGTTGCGCTTGCTTGACTATCAAAAATTACGGTTGATAGTTTTCTTAAACCCGGAACTGGATCCCCTAAGGTATGGTTATCAATTAAAACAATCCATGATTGCCATTGGTTCCGGCGGGTTGGCCGGCAAAGGACTCTATCAGGGAAGCCAGGCCCGCCTGCAATTTTTACCGGCGCAACACACAGACTTTATTTTTTCGGTTCTGGGGGAGGAATGTGGGTTTTTAGGGGCGTTGGTTTTGCTAATTCTTTACTTTTTTTTGATTTACCGTATCTTGAAAATCGGTTCTTTATCCAAAGATCGTTTTGGAGCTTTAATTTGTACCGGTATTGCCACGATGATGCTTTTTCAGGTTCTTGTGAACGTGGGTATGGTCCTGAGCATCATGCCTGTTACCGGATTGCCTTTACCTTTTATGAGTTATGGGGGTAATTCCCTGCTGCTCAATATGCTCTCGATCGGGGTTGTGCTCAACATTGGTATGCGGCGCCATAAGATTCAGTTTTAGCATAAAACATGCCGTGAGGAATATATATGTACAGGCAGCATAATCCCCGGGAGGGTAGGCAGCATGTATTTTAAAAAAAGAAAAAAGGGTGTTCCTCGTTCGGATTTAAGAAGCAGGTTGGAGAAATACTCCTCCCTCAAGGAAAAAACATGGTGGTATGGAGCGGGGGAGGAGGAGGGCAAAGAACCGGAGACGCTTTTTGATTATTTTCCTCTCTCAGTTTTAAGGGATATGCACAGTTTTTTGTTTTTTAAAATTACGGCTGTCCTGTTAACTATTCTGATTGTTTCCTCTTTTTCGCTGGTCAAGATGCCCTTTGCTATTTCTATTTTGGAAAAAATACAATATATCACCGTATGGAAAATGGACTTTACCGCGGTGGGGCGTGAGGTGGCCCCGGTCATCAAAAAACTGTGGGAAGGTGACCTGGAAACAAATTTGGAGAAAGTTGTCCTGGCTCCGAGGGGCAGCATTATACCAGGGAAAGAAGAGCAGTTTAAAGCCCCTTTGGAGGGGGAACCGGTGAAAAACTTCGGGATGCAATTTAATTCCTTTTTACAGAAAGAGGAAATGTTTTATGGCCTGGTTTTTAATGCCCCGAAAGGGACGTACGTTCGGGCAGCGGCGGGCGGTCGCGTAAAAGAAGTGCAGAATCACCCCTGTTATGGGCTCTTTTTATTATTGGAACATTCAGCCGGGAGAGAAACCGGCTACGGATATTTGCAGGAAACACTGGTTCAGGAGGGAGATGAAATCAAGCAGGGTCAAAAAATTGCCCAGGCCGGGCAGGATCCCCTGGAAAATAAATCGGCCCTCTACTTTGAAGTGCGGGAAAATGGCGAACCTGTAGACCCCCTGCCCCTAATCATTAATCCATAGTTTGGAGGGTTATGGCTGGCCAGCTGGGCCAACCGCGGGGACGTACCTTGTGGTTGGTACCAGCCGCGGGTACCAGCCGCGGGGACGGTCCTTGTGGTTGCTGTGGCGGCTAGTATGAAAAACGGGGGGTTTGTTTTTGAGCTGGCGCCTGGTTAAATTTGGCGAGCTGGAGATAACTGTTCATCCCTTTTTCTTACTCTTTGTTTTTCTCTGGGTTCTGGCGGGGTTGCCGCTGCAGACCTTTTTACTTTTTATCCTGGTCTTAGGCCACGAGTTGACGCACGCCATCGCTGCTAAGATATATGGGGTCAAGGTTTATAGAGTTGAACTTTTCCCTTTTGGCGGTGTTGGCTACCTGGCCAACCCCCTGGAGTTTGATCCTAAAAAAGAATTTATCGTGGCCGGTGCGGGCCCTGCTTTTAATTTGGTTTTGTTCCTTTGCTTGTGGAATTATCGGCTGGGTCTCTATGGCCCTCCTCTTTATGCTGATAATCCCTTGATTTTGTTTTTGTGCAAAGCGAACATTTTTTTATTTTTTTTTAACTTGCTCCCGGCTCTTCCCCTGGACGGAGGCAGACTCCTGCGTGCCTCTTTGAGCCCACGCCTGGGTCTTTATAAAGCTACGGAGGTAGCTGCCTCCTGGGGAAAATGGCAGGGAGTATTCCTTGCCCTGATCGGATTATTGTTTTCATACTATGATTATATGCATCTATCTTTATCTTTAATGGGCTTGTTTTTATATTATGCAGCGGGGCGTGAACAGAAATCCGCCATCTATGTATTTTTACGCTACCTCCTGCGTAAAGAAAAAACACTGAAAAAACATGGCGTAATTAAAGGAGAACAGCTGGTAGCCATGGAAAATACAACCATATTGGAAGTGTTGAAACGCTTTAAACCAACGCGCTACCATCAGATTATTGTGCTTGATCAGGCCTGCCGTGTTCTCAAATTTTTATCGGAAAGCCAGATCCTGGAGGCAGCCTTAAAGCAGGGCATGGATCTAACCTTGAAAAGGTTGGTGCGCAGGCAGAAATGAAAGGGTTTTTGGTGCCTATAGCGCATGCCGGGGCAACTGGTAGCAGCATTTATTTTAAAGTAGTGCGAGAGTTCCCTTAAAAAACATCCTGAAGAGGATATAAGCCTTTTAAGGCGGTATTTAGCCCAGGCAGGATCCCTTTTCCGGATAGGACGAAGGAAGAGGATGTTTCAATTTGACACAAATCAGGTATAATATAAGTTAACCCCTTTTGAGAAAGAGCTGAGCTTATTGTCCAGTAAAGATTTACACAATATTTTTGAAAAAGTGCAAAAACCGGCGCGTTATGTGGGTGGGGAAATAAATGTCGTCCGGAAAGATCCCGGAAAAGTTAAAACACGCCTGGCGCTGGTTTTTCCGGATCTTTACGAAGTCGGGATGTCCCATTTGGGATTGAAAATTCTTTATGGCCTGGCCAACCGGCAAGAGGAAGTTTATGCCGAAAGGTTTTTCGCGCCGGCTGGAGATCTGGAGGAAATTCTCCGGAGGGAAGGAATTTGCCTTTTCAGCCTGGAAAGTTATACTCCCTTAAAAAATTTTGATCTGGTTGGTTTTACTTTACAGTATGAACTGAGTTATACGACTATTCTTAAGATGCTTTCCCTGGGCGGAGTGCCTTTACGAACTGTACAGAGAAAGGAAGGAGATCCCTTTGTTCTGGGAGGGGGTCCACTGGCTTTAAACCCAGAACCGCTGGCACCTTTTTTTGATTTTTTTGTGCTTGGTGACGGGGAAGAGGTTTTGCCTGAAATATTAAATGAATTTGCCCGTTGGAAAAAGCGCGACGGAGTAAAAAGAGAGGCTTTTTTGCAGGAAATTGCCGGCATACCCGGTATCTATGTGCCTTCTTTTTACGAACCTCTTTATGACGGGGATAAATTTGCCGGTATCAAGCGTTTAAGAGCAGAGGCACCTCTGCCGGTAAAAAAAGGGGTTGTTCGCGATCTGGAAAATACTTTTTACCCTGATTCTTTTATTGTTCCGTATATGGATGTAGTGCATGACCGGGCAATTTTGGAGCTTTTTAGAGGTTGTTCCCAGGGGTGCCGCTTTTGCCAGGCCGGGTATATTTACAGGCCGGTACGGGAGCGCTCCGTAGCGAAACTGAAGTCTCTGGCCGGGGAGATCATCAAGCAGACCGGGTGGGAGGAAATTTCCCTTTCTTCGTTAAGCAGTAGCGATTATTCCCGGATAGAAGAGCTTGTCGAGGAATTACAGCAAGAATTTGCCGGCAGGCATGTCAGGTTGTCCCTGCCTTCCCTGCGTGCCGATCCTTTTTCCCTGTATCTGGCGGATAAGGTACAGGAGAACCGGGCCGGTGGCGTTACTTTTGCCCCGGAGGCCGGATCCCAGCGCTTGCGAAACGTGATTAACAAAAGGATTACGGAAGAAGAGATTCTTGCAGCGGCCGAACAGGCTTTTATTTCCGGGCGAAGTCATATTAAACTCTACTTTATGCTCGGACTGCCGACAGAGACGGAGGAAGATCTGCGGGAACTCGTGAAGCTGATAGAGAAAATTTTGACTCTCCGTCAAACGGTCAAGAGGAAAAGGTACCCTTTAAAGGTTATTGTCAGCGCTTCCACTTTTGTGCCGAAGGCGCATACTCCCTTTCAATGGGAACCACAACTGGAGATGGCGGAAGTCAAATGCCGCCAGCAATTTTTACGTGAACACCTCCGTAAACTAAAAGGTGTGCAGTTTACATGGCCTGCCGCGGAGATGAGTTTTTTAGAAGCTGTTTTTTCCCGTGGGGACAGGCGTCTGGCAGCTGTCTTGGAAAGAGCTTGTGCTCTGGGAAGCAGGCTGGAGGCCTGGAGCGAGAGATTTGATTTTGCTCTCTGGGAAGAAGCTTTTTACAGAGAGAATATTGATCCCCGGCTTTATGCCTATTACAAACCGGCTGTTGACGATCCTCTGCCCTGGGAGCATCTTGCCTCCGGCGTATCGAAAAAATTTTTGCAGGAAGAGTACAGAAAAGCTTTCCAAGGGGAGACGACCTGTGATTGCCGCCAGGGAGGCTGCCAGGGATGCGGCCTGGAAGATTGCCCTGCAAGGCAGGTGAGTAAAAATGTACCAATATAGGCTTTGTTTCAGTAAAGAAGGGTCTTTAAAGTATATTTCCCACCTGGATTTACAACGTACTTTTAGCCGGGTTTTGCGGCGCGCTGCCGTCCCGGTAGCCTATAGCCGGGGCTTTAATCCCCAACCGCGGCTGAGATTTGCTCTGCCTTTGGCCTTGGGGATCGAGGGTAAAAACGAATACCTGGATCTTTATCTCAATGTGCCCTGGAAAGAAAATAAATTAAAAGAAACCCTGAATGCACAACTGCCCGGCGGTTTAAAGGTTAAGAATGTCACTACGGTGAACTCTAAACAACCTTCTCTCTCCTCCCTGGTGCAGGCTGCTCTTTATGTTGTTTGCCTGGATATTGTTCCCGTTAATTTGTCTCAGGAACTGGACAATCTTCTGCGGGCAGAATCCATTTATGTGGAACGGCGGGGCAAGAAAAGCACAAAAAAAGTTGAGATCAGGCCTTTTCTTTATAAATTGGAAGTTAGGAGGCAGGGAGAAAGAGGGATGCTCCTGATGCTCCTGGCTGCCGGCAGCCAGGGAAGTGCCCGTCCGCAGGAAGTACTTGAACTTTTGCCTTTAGGCGGAGTTAAGACCAAAACTTACCGTGCAGCCCTCTTTATTTCTACAGGCGGGGAGTTAAAAACTCCTGCAGGGATTTCTGTGGAGCGTTATTTGGAGGTATTTTATGGAAAAGAAGATTGTGATTAATTATAATGATAAACAGACCAGAGTTGCGTTGTTAGAGGACGGGCTGGTTGTGGAAATATATATGGAACGTCCTGTGCATCAACGTATGATTGGTAATATTTATAAAGGCAAAGTCGAAAATATTCTTCCCGGGATGCAGGCCGCTTTTGTGAATATCGGGGAGGGGAAAAACGCTTTTTTTTATGTTGGTGATGTTCCCTATACCGGAAGTGAAGAAAAAAGTGAGAAAAAGGTGCCTATACAGCGCCGCTTGCATGTGAAAGAAGAGGTTCTTGTCCAGGTCATGAAAGAATCTTTTGGGAGCAAGGGGGCTCGTCTAACGGGCCATATCACCCTCCCGGGACGTTATCTTGTCTTGATGCCCGGCATGAATTATGTCGGTGTATCCAGGCGTATTGAAGTGCCCCAGGAAAGGGAGAGGTTGAAGAAAGAAATGGAGGCCTTGCGCCCGCCACATATGGGGGTAATTGTGCGTACAGCCGCCGAAGGTGCTAAAATCATTTCTCTAAAAAATGATCTGAAATTTCTTTTACGCCTTTGGGATAATATCCAAAATTCGTATGAAAAAGAAAGGGCGCCGGCTCTGCTGTATAGGGATGAAGCACTTATTTATCGTGTTGTACGGGATTTTTTCAATGAATCTGTGCAAGAGCTGATTATCGATCATGAACAGGAATATTTTAAAGTGCTCAAAATTTTGTCCGGCCTTTCCCCGAAATTGAAAAACAGGGTTGTTTACTATCGTGGCAGCGAACCCATTTTCGAACGTTTCAATATCGAAACGGAAATTGAACGGGCCTTGGGCCGCCTGGCTTGGCTTGATTGCGGGGGATACCTGGTTTTTGATGAAACAGAGGCCCTCACAGTGATTGACGTCAACACCGGCAAATACACCGGAAGAAAAAACCTGGAGGAGACTATTTTAAAAACAAACCTGGAAGCTGCAGAGGAGATCGCCAGGCAGATACGTTTAAGGGATATCGGCGGTATGATTATTGTTGATATCATCGATATGAGTGTGGCGGAGCACCGCCAGCA
Organism: Dethiobacteria bacterium; assembly: GCA_050948785.1. Taxonomy (GTDB): domain Bacteria; phylum Bacillota; class Dethiobacteria; order DTU022; family UBA8154; genus JAAZMI01. The sequence goes on along the minus strand of JBMNEM010000005.1, from coordinate 5,751 downwards.
AGTTTTGGAAAGGCTTAAACAGGGCATGAGCAGGGATCGGACCAAAAACCAGGTGCTGGGTTTTACTTCCCTGGGGATGATCGAGATTACCAGAAAGAGGGTCACACAAGGTCTGGCGGCGGTGATGCAGCAGCCCTGTTCTTATTGTCATGGCAAGGGCAGGGTTCTTTTGCCGGAGGTGGTCAGCAGTAAGGTGGAACGGGAGTTGAAAAAGATTTTACATCGCCGCGGGATCGAGGCAGTGCTTGTGGAGATGAATAGCGAGGTTGCGGCCTTACTTATTGGCAGCGGGGGGGCTTATTTGAAAAAACTGGAAGCGGAAACGGGGAAAAACATTTTTATTCGCGGTTCAGATAGCATGCATGTAGAGAAGTACAATATTTTGATGTCAGGTTCCCTGCAGGAAGTTGCCAGGCATGCCTTACCCGTGGAAGAAGGGGGTCTTTACCGGGTGACGGTGGAAGAGCCTCATTTTTCAAATCCCGGGCATGGGATCGCCCGCATAGACGGGTATGTTTTGGATATTGAGGCCGGCGGTGAACTGGTGGGGGAAGAAGTGCAGGTAGTCATCAAGGAAGCAACACGTACTTTTGCCCGGGCGGTTATCTGGAAAAAAGAGTTCAACCATGATCTGCTTTAATCTCCTGCCAACATTAGCCGGAAGGGTGAAAAGAGCTTGAATATCAGGGGCTTACAGCAAACAAGCCTGATTGATTTTCCCGGGGAGATCTGTGCCACGCTTTTTGTTGGCGGCTGCAACCTCCGGTGCCGCTATTGTTACAATAGGGAGCTGGTTCTGGATCACGCAGCGCTTCCATTTTTCTCTCCACAGGAAATTCTGGCTTTTCTGCAAAGGAGGCGTCCTCTGCTGGATGGTGTCTGTATTTCCGGGGGAGAACCTACCCTGCAGGGGGCTCTGCTGCCTTTTCTAACCGCTGTGAAAAAAATGGGCCTGAAGGTTAAGCTGGATACCAATGGGACAAGGCCGGCGGTGATCCGAAAACTCCTAAAAGAAAATATTTTAGACTATATTGCTGTGGATATCAAAGGCCCATGGGGGAAATATCCCCTGATCACCGGGGAAAACATAGATCCCGGGGCCTTAAAAGAAACCGTGGCCCTGCTTAAAGGCTGCTCCCTGGAGCAAGAATTCCGGACGACTGTAGTCCCCGGTTTGTTGGAAGAAGAAGACTTACTCTGTATAGCGAAAGAAATTGCAGGTTGTCAAAAGTATGTTTTACAGCAGTATCGCCCACATGCCGGTGTAATCGACCCGGCCCTTTGTTCCGTGCAACCATTTCCCCGGGAGACGATCCGGCAGGTAGCCCGCTCCTGCCGGGAATATGTTCAATCTGTGGAACTCCGGGGTTTTTAAGTTGCATAAAGCTTTACTGTAATTCTTTTAGAAAGGACTCCAGGCGTTCGAGGCCGCGGCGTATGTTTTCCATGGAGGTTGCATAAGAAAGACGGACAAACCCGGGGGCACCAAAACCTTTCCCGGGCACCAGGGCCAGCATGTAATGTTCGAGTAATAATTCGGCCAGGTGGTCACTGTTGGCGATGGTTACACCCCTGAATTTACGGGAAAAAGTATTTTCAACATGAACAAAAAGATAAAAAGCCCCCTGCGGCTCAGCACAGGTCAGAAACGGCATCTTATTAATACGTTCGAAGGCATAATTCCGGCGCTCGGCAAGGGATTGACGCATTTTCGGCACACAATCCTGTGGTCCGGCCAAGGCGGCTACAGCAGCTTTTTGGGCGATGGAATTGGGATTAGAAGCGGTGTGGCTTTGAATGCTGGACATGATCGCGGCAATTTCTGCCTCCGAAGCGGCATAACCGATCCGCCAGCCTGTCATGGCGTAAGTCTTGGAGACACCATTAACGACGATGGTTTGTTTTTTGATTTCCTCCCCTAAAGAGGCGATGGAGAAATGTTTTCTCCCATCGTAGATTAGTTTTTCATAAACTTCGTCAGATATGATATAAAAATTATTTTTTAGGGCTGCTGCAGCAAGCTCTGCCAGCTCTTCCTTGCTGTAAACCTGTCCACTGGGATTACTGGGACTATTCAGGATCAAGGCTTTGGTCCGGGGTGAGATGTGCTTTTCCAGTGTTGAGCCCCGGAGTTTATAGTTGTGTTCTTTTTTTGTTTCTGCAAATACCGGGAGGCCTCCATTTATCTTGACCAGTTCAGGGTAGCTTACCCAGTAGGGAACAGGAATGATTACTTCATCCCCTTCGTTTAAAAGGGCGGCAAAAACATTGGCCAGCGAATGTTTGGCCCCATTACTGACAACGATCTGCTGTGGCTCATAATGCAAGTTATGATCACGTAAAAATCTTTCACAGATAGCTTCTTTTAATTCCGGGATACCGCTGGCCGGGGTATACCGGGTAAAACCTTGTTCCAAAGCAGCGATTGCCGCTTCCTTGATATGCAGAGGTGTATCGAAGTCCGTTTCACCGGCACCAAAACCAATTATATCTTTGCCCTCGCTGCGCAGTTGTTTGGCCCGGGCATCAATACTCATGGTGGGGGAGGGAGTAATCTGTAAAGCTTTACGGGAAAACATTTTATCACCTCTTAATATAAAGTGGGGCAGCTTTTGCTGGTGACGCAGTGCCGGGTTCCGCTCGGAAAGTTCTACGGTTCAGCCTGGGACTTTGCCAACCTTCCCGGCCAAGTTCCCATCCATGGTCACATGGCCGGCTGCCGGCGTCCTGCCGGCAGGATTGTCTCCGTCCCTTGCTTCACCGTGAACTTTTTGCCTCGCTGCACAAGGCACTTCGTCAACAGCCAAATGCTGCTTCCGTGTGACAACGTCTAGTTCTATTAATTGTTCTTTTCCAGCTACAATTGTGACTCGCAGTTTTGTGGACTTGTTTCCTTACTGCATATGTTACTCGCCGCAACATGGTGTTATTACCCGTTTTTACGGTAAAATGCGGTCATAAATTGGGCCAGGGTTTCTGCTCCTTTGAGGGGCATGGCATTATAGAGGGAAACCCTGATTCCGCCAACAGAGCGGTGGCCTTTAAGGCCCACAAGACCTTCCTGGGCTGCCCTATCAACAAAAGCTTTTTCCTGCTCCTCATCGGGAAGGCGGAAAGTAATATTCATGCCGGAACGGTCTTCTTTTAAAGCGTGTCCCTGGTAAAACTCCTTACTTTCATCTATCACCTGGTAAATCAGGGCAGCTTTCTTTGTATTTAATTCTTCTATGGCCTGAAGGCCCCCCTGTTTTTTAACCCATTGCAGGACCAGATGAACAAGGTATATGGCGAAGACCGGGGGTGTATTATATAATGAACGTGCTTCTGCATGGGTTTCATAACTAAGAATAGTGGGAATATTCGGGGAAGCTTTCTCCAATATATTTTTCTTAAGGATCACTACGGTGACACCGGCAGGCCCCAGGTTTTTTTGAGCCCCGGCATATACCAGGGAAAACCTGGTCAGATCTATTTTCCTGGAGAGAATGTCACTGGACATATCGGCTATCAGGGGAATTTCACCGGTGTCCGGAATGTATTTCCACTGTGTTCCATAGATGGTGTTGTTGGTAGTTATATGTACATAGGCGGGAACGGGGCTGAATTTGAGTTCCTCCGGGAGGGGAATGCGGCGGTATTGATGATCTTGCGTGGTGGCTGCCACATTGATTTTCCCCAGCCTTTGCGCTTCCTGGTAGGCTTTCTGGGCAAAACTGCCGGTTAAAATATAGTCTGCCGTGCCCCCGGGAGGCAGAAAATTAAGGGGTACCATGGCAAATTGCTGGCTGGCGCCCCCTTGTAAAAAAAGCACCTGGTATGCCGCGGAAAGGCCGCATAGTTCCAGCAGCAGGGCTTCCGCTGATTCGATGATTTCCTCCAATTCCCGGGAACGGTGACTTATTTCCATGATGGACATACCCTTTTCCCGGTAATTTAACAGCTCCTCCTGTGCTTCCTGCAGGACTGGTAAGGGTAAAGTTGCCGGTCCGGGATTAAAATTATAAACTCTGTAAACCATGAACAGTCCTCCTATTTTGGCGACAAATGTTTTTAGTAACTACTCAGAACCATAGATTGCTTACAAGACGCAAGACACGGGGACGGCAGACTGTGTGAAAAACAGCTTTTGGATTTTTGTCACCCGGCCATAAATCCTGGTTTCTTGAAATAGTTAAAAAATAAACCTATATGGCACTTTATACTGTTACTGCTTCCCTTTTTTCTCTTAATCTTCTCAGCATTTCCTTATTGCCGAGTATATTCATTACCCGTTTCATGTTATATGCTAGAAATGTAAGCGCTGCTTCAGCAGTAACAGACAGTTTCCCCTTCGTCAGGAAGTAGTATGCTCCCCAGTTCCTTTTTATTGTTCCAAAGGGGTGTTCTACAATCATCTGGCGTTGTCTATATTTTTCCATATTCAGTGCCGTTTGTAAATTAATGCCATCAAGGAAATCCTGATCTACATGCCTGAATATTGTTCTGCCCCTGACACTTTTGGTACACTGTTCCTTGCAGGCACAACGGCTGCAGGCCCCATAGTTTCTGTAATCAAAACCAATAATCTGCCCTTTGGATTTTCTTTGCCTGCCACGGGTAAGTTCTTCCCCCATAGGGCATATGTAAACATCTTTATCTTTATCATAGATAAATTTATCAGGATAAAATTCCCTGTTACCTGAACTATTTGAATACGTCTGTCTGGCTACGTAGGGGGTAATTCCATGGTCTACACATTTCTTTAAATCTTCTGCTTTGTAATAGCCTTTATCTGCCAGTGCTTCAAAGTCTGCGCCGCCAAAAACATTTTTGGCCCGCAGGGCCATGTCAGCAAGTTCGCCAAGGTCGTTTGGACTATTGGTTATTTTAAAGTCGATTAATAGTTTGTGCCTGGAATCTACAGCTGTCTGTGCATTGTAGTTCATTTCTACGCTGTTTTTGTTATTGGTGGTCATCAAACGGGCATCGGGGTCAGTGGTAGAGATCTCGCTTTGGCCTGTTTCTTCAAGTTCTTTTTGATAGTTTTCATATTTTTGCTTGCGGTCTTTAAGTTCTTTAATTCTTTGTCTGATTTCTTCGGTGTCGGGTTTCCGGTCAAAGGTTTCGTTTTCGTCTGACTCGTCTAGTTCCTGCAGGTATTTATTTATTTTTTCATCAATGTATTTTAGGTGTCTTTCAAGTTTTTTCTTGTTGTAGTTGTTCTTTTTAGAATTACAGGCACGGAATTTGGAACCATCAATAGCTACTATTTCTTTGCCGAATAGATCCCATTCATTACACAGCCTGGTGAAGCCCCGAAAAACTTCTAGTAGTGCTTTTTTGTTGTCCTTTCTAAAATCAGCGATCGTTTTAAAATCAGGCTTTAGTTTGTTAAGAAGCCAGATGACTTCAAGGTTCCTGGTTGCTTCGTGTTCCAGTCTGCGTGAAGAACGGACCCGGTTAAGATAGCCGTATATGTAAAGTTTGAGGAGGTCTTTGGGATTATATGGTGGTCTTCCTATTCTAGACGGTGTTGTCCTTTTAAAACCGTATTTTTCTAGATCGAGCTGGTTCACATACTCATCTATGATGCGGACGCTGTTGTCTTCACTAATATAGTCATTTATAGTCTCAGGGAATAGAATAATTTGGTTTCTGTCATGGCCCTTTATATACCCCATAAGCTCACCTTTTTCTATGATATCCTATAGTTAAATTATATCATATTTGTGGGTTTTTAGGGGGTTTTTAGGGAAAAAGGTTGGGTTTTCA